>NZ_JBEBMO010000001.1:566568-2166374 GCF_043196495.1 Halobacteriovorax sp. XZX-3
GGCAAATTGATGCCGAACAAATTCGAGGGGTCAGGAGACCCCGAAGAACAAGGCCAGTGCATACCACAAAGAGAGCTACAGAAGCAGGAGCCGAGAGTCGGCCAAGTCCAGCGCGTACTTGCCAACTAACCGAAAGCCGCGCCTTAGGCTCGCTTTCTTGAGTCACATACATCTGTTCGCCAAAGCTTGCCTTTGGGCAACCTTTGTTCGCACGATGTTAAAAGCAAGCGTAGCTTGATGGTTTTGGAGGCGTCAATTGCCACGATGGCAAATTGATGCCGAACAAATTCGAGGGGTCAGGAGACCCCGAAGAACAAGGCCAGTGCATACCACAAAGAGAGCTACAAAGGCAGGAGCCGAGAGTCGGCCAAGTCCAGCGCGTACTTGCCAACTAACCGAAAGCCGCGCCTTCTCTATTTAAACTTTTCTTTTAGCAGTCCCAATATCTTCAAGATAGAACTTTAGTCTTTGCTCAATTTCCTCAAGGGCAGCAAGGCGAATTTCAATGGCCGTATTACATGAGCGGCGAGTTTTGATAGATTCAATCCCCTCCTTAGATGGGATATTCATAACTGGTCTTTTTTCCTGTTCTTTTTGTAAAGCGACCTGTTCTTCGAACTCTTCGATAAGCTTATTTAGAGGCGTTGGTGCTTTAGCTGTGCGCTCCTCTTCTACTGGAAAATTTTTAGCAGCAGGGAACATCACTAGAACATCGTTTTCTGATTGTGGATTTGTATCAATTAGTTTCATTAAATTTAATTCCTCATAATAAGCATTTATAGCGTTCAATTGCCGTCGCTATTTATAAAGCATAACCTAGGCCAAGAATAATTGGGATAAGCTATGTAAATTTGGAAGGTTACAAAAAATGAACGTCAATTATTTGGTCAGGCAAGGTGTTCATTAGACAAATTTCTCTCGCAATATCAAACACTTAGTCGTATTTTATTTAGTCCCCAACTTGCGAGATATCATGAGCGTGGTACAATATTGGAGTGAAAAGAATCAACTGTATGCAATGCAAATATTATTTTAGTACTTGGGACAAGGACGCTCCTCGTGGATGTCGTAAATTTAATATGAAATCCACAAATATGCCTTACATCCTCGTTCGCCAATCAAGTGGCTCGGATTGCAGCTTCTTTGAACAAAAAGAACACTTGAAGAAGAAAAAGAGTAAATTAGACGATCTTAATGACCCAAGCCTGTGGTAATCGACATATATCAAATTAGTATAACAACTATTCCATAATATTATTTCTAATATAAATAAAAACATCATATATAAGCCTCATCAATCAAGTATGTGAGGTGCAAAATGAAAAAAGAGATCCTATTAACGTCATTAATTATGATGAACCCTGTAGCAAACCTACAAGCAAAAGAGATTACTGAAGTCAGAACACAAATGCTTTCAAGTTATGAAACCCTGGCCAATTTATCATTTGAATCTAATAAGTCTTTCGACGGTCATTATTGGACATATAACGATGAACTAAACGATGCCACTAAACACTATCGTAAATTTAAATGGGCAATCGAAATTAGAGACAATAGCGATGAGACGATGACTCATACTGAAGATGAATTAAAAATGGAGTATTTTTTAGTTCTCCATCAAGTATTTGAAGATGGATATATCCTGAGCTCTGAAAATGACTACCGTGTTGATCGTTTAACAAGTAAAAGGTTCAAGCTATATAACTGTGACTCATCACTTAATTGTCAAAGTGATTACGCCAATACAGAAATGATTCTTGAGAATATCGGCGGTGAGAAAGTTCTTCTCATTAAGAATCTTAAGAATGTATTTTCACAAAATAATTATGAAGACGTTTTCTTCGTTCAAACTAAGTAAGTAGAAAGAAATTTGTGAATTCAAAAGAAGTTCTAGAATATTTGTTAACTCCCCTTGATCAATCTCAAGGGGATGTCTTTAAAGAAGTTATTTGTGAGATCGAGCAATTAGAGATTCGTTTAATTGCATCGATGAATCCTAATTGGGCCAAGCTTGCTAAATCTCGTCTGCTCTCTTCAAACACTGCTTCAAGAGCAATTGATAATAGCTTAGCAAGATGGGATGAGGCCAATCGTTACATCAGCGAATGTATACAAGATGAAAAGACGCTTAGCTTTGAGATCATCACGAAAATTAACTCCATCTACAATGCTAAGAATTCACAAATCAGAGAAACTCCTATCTACGGGGGTGGTATCGAGTTTATAAGGCCACAGTATCTAGAGGAAGCAAAAGTGCTCCTTACTGATAACCTGTTAAATGATGTCGATATGTGCTTTTATGAGAAGGCCTTTCACCTGTATCAATGGATCGTAAGTCTTCATTTCTTTGATAACGGAAATGGCCGAACTTCAAGGCTATGCGCTGATTACATACTCATGCAAAACGGAAAGCTTCCTATATGCTTCCAGTCGAGTGTCCGCTCTCATGTGGCCCAAATGCTTGAGGATAGGAAGGTGAACAAAGAAGATAAATTTCTTAGTTTCTTAAAAGCAATAAAGCGAAGCTATGAAATTGTCTTAGAGATTTGAGTCTGGCAGCTCAATACCTTGCTCATAATAAGTTGGCCCGGCCTCTTGAATCATTCCACCGCCAAGACACACTTCCTCACCTTCTAAATTCGTATAAAAGACAATTGATTGGCGTTTGGCAATAGCACGCTGAGGAGTATCAAAGTCAACTCTAACAAAGTCTTCAGAAACTTCAGTGATCGTACACTCTTGATCTTTTTGACGATAGCGAATCTTGGCCTTAAGCTTCATTCCAACTTCAGGCATAAATTCCTCATCAACCCAAGATAGATCTGTGGCAGTAAGATAGTCAGCATAAAGTGCACCGTGTTTTTCGCCGCGTTCAACGATAACGACATTGCGCTCAGTATCTTTACCAACAACAAACCAAGGCTCACCTGGCCCACCAAGGCCTAGGCCCTTTCTCTGGCCAATTGTATAAAAGGCGCTACCACTGTGGCGGCCAACTTTAGTTCCATCAAGAAGTTCGAAGTCGCCTTCTTTGATATGGATATAATTTGAAAGGAAGTTTTTAAAATTTCTCTCACCGATAAAACAGATTCCTGTTGAATCTTTCTTATCATGAGTAATAAGGTCATACTTCTTTGCAATCTCTCTTACCTGTGGCTTTTCAATGGCACCAACTGGGAAAAGAACCTTATCTAGAACTTTTGATTTGATTGTGTAGAGAAAGTAAGTTTGATCTTTGTTATTATCAAGGCCTTTAATAAGTTTAGACTTACCGTCAATCTTCTTTGTCTGGCAGTAGTGCCCAGTTGCAAGAAAATCTGCACCAAGCTCCATGGCCTTATTGAAGAAAACTTTGAATTTAATCTCACGGTTACAAAGAATATCAGGATTAGGTGTAAAGCCCTGTTCATATTCCTCAAGAAAGTTTGCAAATACGTTGTCACGATACTCTTTTACAAAGTCCACAGAGTAGTATGGAATATCAAGCTTTTCACAAACGGCAACAACATCTTCAAACTCTAGAGATGCTTTACAATTTCCGTTTTCGTCCTGCTCTTCCCAATTTTTCATGAACATGCCAATGACGTTATAGCCTTGCTCTTTTAACAAAGCTGCACATACAGAAGAATCGACTCCTCCGCTCATTCCGACAATGACTGTTTTACCGTTACCTACATTTTCCATGTGCCTTATTTAGCACATTTAGGGGTTATAGGTCTAGTGCCCATGAAGCAATGGCCATAGCAATATTGTTAGTGGCGTGATGTAAAGTCTTAATATTGAGTGCGTTCACATGATCTGCCGGAGTATGGATGCGAGAAGCATTTGAATCACTCTCCCAATTTTGGGTAAAGACCACACTTGGGATATTAAACTTTTGAAATGACGTATTATCACCGTAGACGAAATCATATGGCGTGATGCTAAAATCCACACGAAATGTCCCCTCGGAAGACTTCGTATAGAATCTTTGAGCAATAGACTTTTCGGCCTTATGAAGACCAGAGCTAGCAGGAGAATAATAGAGTCTCATATTCCCAAGCTTCTGCTCTTTATCTTGAGTGAGAGTATCGTAACCAAGCATAACCAATTCGACATAAGAATAGACCCTGATGCCCTTTTCAAGATTTAGGTTTTTTACATAGTCATATGAACCTAAGAATCCATTTTCACCATAATCGAAGAAAACCACTCGAACTGTTTTTTCAAGATCGAGCTCGGCAAGAATATTGATTAAACTCAAGGCCGCAACAACTCCAGAAGCATTATTATCAGCACCTGGTTGACGTCCTTTATTTACAACTGCAAAGTTTTTTAGATCATAAGCGGCCGTATCGTAATGGGCCCCGATGACAATAACATCTTGAGGATTTTTTAGCCCCTTCTTTTCCCAAACAATATTGTATCCATTAACAGACTTAAGGCCATCCACCTGCTGAACTCTTTCATTCGTAAGCTTTTGCCACTTTCGTAAATCTTTTGGACTAAGCTTATCTTTTGTGGCCTCTAAATCCTTTTTAAATAGGGTTTTTGCATATTCAACATCTGGAACAAATTTAATTGTCTTAAGAGATGTATTTGTTTTTCGAACATTAGTTTCAATATAGCTAATAATATAATCCTGTGCCGTTTTATGACCACTAGTTCCCACAAAACGATTAGGTCTTGTCTCTTTAACAAAGCTATTAATTAGGGTATCGATATCTTTTTCTGAATTTTTAGATACGGCGTAATAAAGAGAGCGTAATTTCTTAGGAGACCTTTTACTTTTAGAAAGTTTATACGTGTCTTTAAAATTTTTAAATTCTTTTGCTGTCACAGAAAGTGACATCGATAATGCAATAATAAAATACTTCATTTAAAACCCTAGTTCTCTTTTTTTCGGACGAGATTGCGCTTCTTCAAGCTCTTCTTTTTGCTTCTTATTTAGCGGTAGACGGTAGAATTCACCATCGATGAATTGTCCAGTTTGAAAAATTTTTGCGTGACCAATTACCTTAGCACTTGGTCCATTTTTTGTTAAAAAGATAAAATGATCTCCTCTAAACAATATGCCTTCTGACTTGTCATCGAGATCAAAATATATATTTCCATTATTTAAAATATAGAGATTTCCTTTATATCCTTTACCTGTCGAGCTAATTCGACAATAACATTCCACAGGCCTAGATGTGTCAACGACTTCATAATTAACAAAGTGATTGCCAACGATACGCTCAAACGTTAATTCCTTTGCCTTTGCAACGTAAATAAAACCACGAGACATATTGATAGAAACAATTTTACTATCTGGAAGCTTTGGTTTGTTATCAAAAGTTTTATACTGTGTTTGTCCAAGATAATATTGATGCTGGCCTTTATGCTCACCAACAACACTATCGTCATCGTGAAGATAGATAGTGTTCTCTTTGATAAAACTTCGAGCAATATAACGATCAGTTAACTCGATAATTTCTTCATTTGAATAAGCTTGTGAGCGAAGTACTGCTCTTTTTTCAAGTTCAACTCGTGAAATTGTTTTTGAATCCACAAGTTGGCCAATCTTATCAACCTCTGCAGTCTTTAGATCTGCCAAAGGAAGTTTCAAATGAGACATTACCTCATTACTAACCTGAGTTAAGAGATGACAGTCATTTTTGACAATATCGTTTGGTGCACTTAGCACAAATCGATTTTGAACAGGGATTACCTTACTAAAATGTCCTGTCGCAATCTTTGTGGCCTTAAGAACAGATAATTTTGAATAGAGAGTCTCAAGAACGAGAGTTGCTTTATCAATTGTTGGATTACACCAAATACCTGCAACACGACTCTCTAACAATTTAGAAATAACGCGCTCTTCAAAGGCTCCAGAAGCACTCGTAACATAAAAAGGAATTCCTATTAGTCGACAGATATCCCTGATTTTCTCTTCTGATTCACTTGCCCAAGGACTAAAAATTCTATTGATCTTCTTATTCCACGAAATTTTCTCATATTGTCTAAAGGCCTCTAACTGTTCCTCATCGCCCCTTAGCTCTTCTAGCAATTGCCCTTCAGGAGTAAGCTTTGTTTTAAACTGCTCCAGTAAAGCTTCATCTTCACTAGTGATTTTTTCAAAAAAAGAAATATTGACTCCAATACACTCATGCCCCTGCTTTTTTAAAAGCAGCGCAGTAACGGCCGAGTCAATACCGCCATCCATCCCGACGATAATCCTCTCTTTTTTCATATCTTTCTTAGCAAATTGCATAATTAAATTATAAGTGATTTTAGAAATTTAAACAGGGTAAATTTAAATTTATCAAAAACTTTATCCCACCAAAAGGCTCATATATTCATTGACATAACTCAACGCAAAATCAGATAATATTCATTCACGACGCAATAACACACGAGGACACAACACAAATTATGAAAACGAGTAAGGGTAATAGTAAAAGAAGCAAGAAGCTAAAATTTATTGATATCTTTTCAGGCGCAGGAGGATTTTCTTGTGGACTTGAAATGGCAGGTTTTGAGTGTGTCATGGGAATTGACTTCAACAAACACGCCATGGATACATTTGCGCATAATCACAAAAAGGCCTATCCATATTGCGGCGACATTTCAAAACTAAGTAACAAAAAAATTAAAGAAGTTCTTGGTGACACTGAAGTTAATCTTGTTGTTGGTGGACCTCCATGCCAAGGTTTTTCAACTGTTGGCCCAGGAAACCCAGACGATATTAGAAATAAACTTTTTCTTGAATTCGTAAGAGTTGTGAAACTAACTAATCCAGAATTCGTTGTTATTGAAAATGTGACAGGACTACTTGCTAAGAAGAATGAATCAACATTAAAGGCAATCTTTAAGAAATTCAATTCCCTTGGATACAACCTAGACGTTAAGGTTATGAGTTCTCAAAACTATGGTGTACCTGAAAAAAGACGCCGTACAATCTTTATTGGAAGTCGAGTTAACGAGAAAGTAGAATTTCCAAAAATTACACACGATACAATTGTAGCAAAAACATATCGCCCACCAGTTACTGTTGGTGAGGCCCTAAGCGATATTGAAACGAAAGCTGGCCATGTTTTAAATCATGACCTAGATAGTGCTAAGATCAAATCTAAACTAGATTTAAAGCGCATCAAACGTATTCCAGAAGGTAAAGGAATTCGTTACGAAAAAGACGAAAAAATGTATCTTACTCCATCGCTAAAACTTGGTGTTGATTGGAAAACAATGCGCGAGGGGCGATTTAGACAAACAAAGTACCAGAGACTTGATTCGAGAAGTGTATCTCCAACAATCATGACTCATCGTCATAGTTATTACCACCCTACAGAGCATCGCTACCTAACTCAAAGAGAAGCGGCAAAAATTCAAAGTTTTCCAAATGACTTTGAATTTTGTGGGCCAATCTCTGCTCAGTGGAGACAGATTGGAAATGCTGTTCCTCCGTTAATGGGTAAAGCAATTGGTACGGCAATCAAGAAGATGCACAATGCTCACCTTAAATCGACAGAAGATGGAAAAGTAAAAAAGAAAACAAAAGTAAAATCAATTATTGAAGATGTTCGAGGAGGAGCATTTGTCTATCGCTAGAATCTCGACACTACTTTTAATTCTACTAACCATATCATGTGCGACAAGCAATGATTCAACAAAAGTAGGCCAATCTAATTGCCACGTCAAAAGGGCCGCAATTGATCTTGGCTCAGGTTCGACAAAACTAGTTGTAGGACTCGTGGATACTTGTCGAGCGATGGTAGAAGGGATTCTCTTTGAAGCACAAAGAGCAGTACCTCTTAAGGATCAACTACAATCTTCAAAAGACAATAAGTTTAATGAAGAGATGCAAAATCGTCTAAGAGATGTTTTTGATGAGTTTAAATATCTAGCAAAAAATGAAGGCGCCGAAGATATTAGAGCTGTTGCGACTTCAGCATTTCGAACATCAGCAAACGGTGATGATGTTGCAGATCAATTAAAAGAACAAACAGGTGTAGACTTAGAGATTATCTCTCAAGAAGATGAGGCCAAGTTTGCTTACTCTGCAGCTCTTTCAAAACTTAAGTCAATGAATGTTTCACAAAATCCTCCGATTGCCATCTGGGACATTGGTGGTGGAAGCATGCAAATCACAAAGCCAATTGATAAAAAAGGTGAACAAACACAGGTGGCCCTTTTAAAAGTTGCATCTGTTACTTTTAAAAATCTTGTTTTAAAAGAGTTTTATCCAAAAGGGACTAAGACGCCAAACCCACTAAAAGAAGAGCGCGCTCTTAAAGCGATGGATCTGGCCAGAGTAACAGCAAAAGAACAATTATCTGACTTTGGAAACCTAAAAGACTATCAGGTTTATGGAGTTGGTGGTGTTCACTACTTCAGCATTGGTGGCCAATTTAAGAAAGCGAATCGCGTCTATAACCAGTCAACTCTCCTGGCCAAACTTCTGGAAAGAGCAAAGCTTACTGATAAAGAGATAGACAGCAAGTATGCATCGACAGACGTGACAAATATGGCGCTAGTTCTAGGTTTTATGCAGACTCTAAAAGTTGATGAAGTAAAGCCTATCAAAGTAAACATGGCCCATGGACTTCTAATCAACCCTACTTTCTGGGAATAACTCTAATAACGATTTGTAAAAATACATAGATTGCCTTCATCGATAATAATCGGCGAAGGCCATTGCTGCTCCTTAGCAATATCCATCAACCATTTATTTGCATTACCTTTTGTGACAATTGTAATTTTTTTCTCGTAACTAATTTCTAAGATTTGATTTAATACATAGTCATAAGTTTCTTTAGAGAAAGGATCGTACAGATAGTAAATATCTGCTTTCGGTATAGAAAAAGACTTTAAAGACAAATCTTGAACTTTAAAGGTTAGGCTCTCATCTAAACCTAAATTTTGGCAGGCATTATTTGAAACCTCTACTCTGTGATCTACATACTCATAGCCAACAAATTCAAGATCAGGTCTAAGAAGAGAACAAACAAGCCCTACTCGTCCATAGCCTGAACCAAGATCAACAACAGTATCTCCAGCACTAGCATCAATTCCCTCGAGTGCTAAGAGTATTGTAGAATAGCCCGATTGAACTCCTACTCCGGCCCTTTGATATAGACGTTCTTTCGTGGTTGAATCATAGGTCATTTCTTGATCCAATTGATAATTAAGTTCAAAAATGTCATCGAGATTATCAAAAGTACGATATAAATTAGGACCTTGATGGCCCATCTGCTGTATTCGGCCTTCCTGATCTTTTTCTTCTTTAATAAAGTGTGTACTCATTGTATTCAAAGATTGAATCAGAAATTCTTTTTGTTCATGGCCTCTTTTATCAATGATTGATTCGATTACGTGTGCTTCAATCGACTTAGAGCGCTTCTTAATTTCTTTTATTTTCTCAGCTCCACTCTCAACAAGAAATTCTCTTAAAAAAGAAACTGCCTCCAGTTCATCTTCAAATAATGGAGAGATAAAATCTTTATAAGAAGTCTTTTGTCCATTTCGCTTATCTTCTTGTTTCTTGAGCCAGAGCTCATCTTTAAGAAAGTCCATAATGGTGACTAAGAGTGCCGAATTAGTGTAGAGGCCAGCTAATTGAGTTGGCGTAAAATCACTCGTATCACCTTTCTTGCCTTTTAATAAATGTAAGAACATTAACTGAGAAACTCTCATGTTGCCTCCAATGTGTTTAACTGAAACGATCATGGTTGCAAAGCATGAGCTAATTAAATTAGTTTAATGATAACTTTATAATGGCCCTAAGTAAAATTAGTGGCCATTACTAGAGTTTGTCGCTTGTGTGAGATTGTAGAATATACCCCTTTGAAGTATTAAATTTTCAGGAGTATCAAATTCAGCAAGTTTAGCATCTTTGAAAACAAGAATTCTATCACACTCTTTAATTGTATCGAGCCTGTGAGCGATAAAGAAAGACGTTTTACCTTCCATTACATTGTGAATTCCATCGTGTAGAATCTTTTCAAAGTAAGGATCAACATGGGCCGTGGCCTCATCAAGAATAAGAATATTTGGATTCTGTAGGCATACACGAGTTAACGAAATAACCTGTTTCTCACCCGCTGATAAATTCGATCCACCATCTTTTAAGACACTATCAAGAGAAAGCTTCGAGTAATCCATAACCTTACTCATTCCTGTTTTATCACAAATTGAAAGAATGTCTTTATCTGTCAAATCAGGGTTTACCGAAAGATTTTCTCTAAGAGTCCCATCGAAGATAATGACATCTTGAGAAACAATTCCAATCTGATCACGGTAGTGATCGATATCTAAATCTTTAAGATTTTGACCATCAATTAAAACATCACCTTTTTGATAGTCATAAAGGCGAGAAAGGACTGCAACCGCCGTCGTTTTCCCTGAGCCAGTTGGCCCAACAATTCCAATTTTTTCACCTTTATTGATCTTGAATGAAACATCATTTAGGGCCGTACTAATATCATTATAGCCCATCGTCACGTTCTTAAATTCTACTTCACCGTTTATTGTATGATGTCTATCGTTTCGTTGATCAAAGACCTCTCTCTCTGTTTCAACATCAATAAAGTTTGCCACACGATTAACACTTGTAAACGCTGTAATAATATTTGCCATTTCTCTAAAAAGAGAAAGAACAGGCCAAAAGAAGCGCTCACAATAACGTAAAAGAGCAATAAACAGGGCAAGAGAAAGCGTTCCATCTAAGTAAGCGCTTCCACCAAACCAAACAAGAATAAGAAGTGGTAGTCCACATAAGAATGATAGCATCGGCATTGTAAGAGCATAGTATGTATTGGCACTTAGCTGAACTACTTGCTGTTCATTTACTGCTGATTTGAAATTGTCATAAGACCAGTCCTCGACACCAAACGATCGAATCACGTGAATACCATCAATATACTCAGAAAGCTTTGAGTTAATATTTGAAGAGTACTTACTGATGGCCCTATTTAGAGAGCCAATTTTATCTCGCGTAACAATTAGAAAAATAACTGCAGGAATCATTCCTGAAATAACCATTAAACCGATTTTGAAGTCAGTGATAAGCATCGCTGTTGCCGATGAAATAATCATTAAGATCGAGATGGCCAGGCGCCCTAGAGAGCTTGTAAAAAACTTCTCAATCCCTTCCACATCATGAGTCATTCTCGTTACAATTCTTCCCTGAGGCCAAGAATCAAAAAATTTAAGTGGTAAGTGAGAAAGCTTTTGAAATAGTCGATCTCTAATCTTTAAAATAACATAACTTGTTTGCACGATTAGATAACGACGGCCAATATAGTGAATAAGGACACCACCTAGCTCAAGTGCTAAAACATAAAGGGCCCACTTTTTTGCAAGTTCCCACTTTGATTTTGCTAGACCTTCACCAACAAGCACCCCTAGTGCATGACCAGAGAGCATTGATATAACAGTAAACATAATTAGCATCAGTATTGAGACAAAGATCTTAAGACGATAACCTTTTGCAAATCTGAAAAGAAATGCTGTCGTCTTTAAGGCCGAATGTCCTTGTTCCTTATGCTTAGCTTCATCTTGATCATCTTGTGCTAAAAATTGTTTTGCATCACTCATTATTTAGTCCCTGCTTCTGCACGATCTAAGTTAATCACCTTCTCGCAATATTTGAGAGTCGATTCTCTATGGGCAACCCATACGAGAGTTGATTCAGGCAGGTATTTATTAATATTTGATAGAATAGTTTCTTCGGTAACTGTATCAACCGCAGAAAGACAATCATCCAAAAGAAGTATCTCAGGCTTTCTAACAAGTGCTCGAGCAAGAGTTAGTCTTTGCTTTTGACCACCTGAAAGATTTACACCCCACTCTCCAAGTTGTGTATCTAGTCCATCATCGAAGTTTTCAATATCACTTTTTAAACCTGCAATTTCTAAAACTTGCCATAAAATTTCGTCATCAAAATTTTGATCCATTAAAATATTATTACGAATAGAGTCCGCAAAAAGGAATGACTTCTGATGAACCATTGTAATATGTGATCTTAGAAATTTATGGCCATACTCAGTAAAAGGACGTCCAAAAAAGGCGACATCTCCCCTTACATCTCTCTCTAGTCCACTAAGTATATTGAGCAGAGTTGTCTTTCCTGTCCCAATCTGGCCAATAATTCCAATACGCATTCCACGCTTAACTTCAAGATTAATATTAGAAAGGATGTCATTTCCTTCTTCATATCTAAAGCTTAGATTCTTTAAACTAAATACCGTATCACCAGTAAGTTCAGGCTCAACTTTCTTATCAAGTAAATACTCTTCTTTAAAGTGAGTATAAATCTCTGCAAGACGTCTTAGAGAAGTAAAAGACTTTCTCCAATCAGATATAATGTAGCCAAGCTCCATCAATGGCTCTTGTAAAAGATGAACAAGTCCTTGGATTGCAACGAACTCTCCTACTGTGATCTCGCCTTTCATAAGAATAGTAAAACCATAAGTAAAAAGAATAACGTATGTTGCCAACGAGGCCATTCCCGAAGAAGGAATATAGAGCATTGAAGTGTTATTGGCATCGAGCCTCATTTTTCGATACTTTTGTGCACCAGCAAATAATCTTTTATACCAAAAGAAGGCCGTATTCCCTAGCTTCTGTAGTCTTACAGTAGAGATGGCCTTTGATGTTTCATCATTAAAATATGAAAGGTAATCTTGTGCAACATCGTAGCGCTCCATTTCGATAGTCGAAATGTAGCGAACAAGAATTGGAACGATTAATAGTGCTAAGAAAGAGATAATCGTGATTTGTACATTAATTAAAAATAACGAGATAATTGTAAATACACCTAAAAAGAGCACATCTGCAGCTCCCACAAGTGTAAACCCAAAAACAAAGCGCGCTTGACCAACATCACTATTGGCGGCACTCATTAGAATTCCTTTTGGGTATTTATTAACAAGAGTATCCATTGAAAAATATTGAGCATTTTGCCAAATATCGTCTTTTAGAAAACCACCTGCATGATGAGTCTGGCGACCTAAAAAAATACGCCAACCAACACGGCCAAAGTAGAGCATAATTCTAGAAAATAGAACAACTGTAAAAATAAAAAAGAATTTATGCTTTAGATCGTCACCTGTAATGAAGTAATCAATTGTCCAAGAAGGCATGGTTTTATGGGTGAAGAAATCCACCACATCCCCCATGGCACGTGAGTAAAATACCTGACAAAAGTTACAGACTACTATCGAAATAATCCCTAGGAAGTAAACTGATTTTTTGCGGCGTAAATAATTCAACCAAATTTTATAATGCATAGTCATTGCAAAGTATTATATGATTTATACATGAGATTTCATATTCTTTTATTTTTAATATTTTCTGTCACAGCAAACACTTATGCCGAACTCGCAGAATTCGACTCTGGCCCAGGTAACGCTAAAATATTTAGAATTGATGCTCTTGAAAATTACGTTAAAAAGATTAGAGAAGAAATCACTCGCATTGAAAGTGGCATGGATGACAAAATGGGCAAGGAGCTAAAGTCTCTTAAGGCCCAGATCGAAGAACTCAAAAATAAAGAAACTAATTTGGATGGGCTTAAAGTTATTGAAGAGCGTCTAAATAAACTTGAATTAAAACATGCTGACGATGTAAAGAAGATGCAGGCAGACTTTAGAAATCTGCAGCAGAATATTGATCAGTCACTCTTAGATCTATCAAACAAAATTCTTCAACGTATTCAGGTTTTTGAAAAGTACCTTCAAAAGCCTTAGAAAAACTAGTGAGAACAATGACGGTATTCATTCTCTATTATCTTCAACTTCTTAGCAATTGTAGGTTGAGTTAAATAAATTGAGGTTAATCTTCTTTCGTTAGAAATATAGGAAGATCCTTTTCTTAATTCTTTATCTAAACATAATTCACTTCTTAAACTATCAACGTCAATACCACTATGGGCCACCACTTCTGCACTAAACCAATCTGCGAATACTTCATCAAGTTGATCTCGCTGTTTTCCAGGCAAAGGGTAAAGAGATCGATTGCATGTAGGGTTTGCCAAGAGATTGTCTCCAACTTCTTTTGTTAGAACCTTATTTTGTACTAAGAAATTTAATTGAGAATCATCTCTAAACAGCGCTCCTGCACTCGTTGAATTTCTTAAGCATTTCTGAATCGAATCAAAAGGATTTTTACTCTTATAAAAACCAGAGAAACGACAGCTATCAAAAGAATGAGCAATCTCGTGTGCCATTAAACTCACTAAGCTTGCACGATACTTGGGAAAAGCAAAATTTAAGCCTTCAAGGCCGATATTAATTTCATTACTCTTTGGATCATAGGCAAATCCCCACTCTAAAAAATCGCGAGGAGCTTGGGCAACTTTAGTGCCAAGGACTTTTTTGGGAATGAAAATATTAATCTTTTCCACTTTCTCTTTTATTTCTTTGAATGCCTTAGTATCACCCAATTGAATTTTCAAAACAGAAAGTGCACTCTTTTTAGCTCTTCTAAAGCTATCTTCTAAAAGGAGAATTTTCTTCTTTGTATAAAGCTGTGAAAAGACATCAGTTAACTCTTTATCCAAAAGATCTTGAATGGCCTTTGGCCTTTCATTAAATGTTCCAGAAGATAGAACAATATTTTCGATATAATAAAGACGCCACTGTTTCGCGACATTTACAGGATCGTTAATATCGAGTTTTCGACGTTTGATCCAACTTGTAACAACAGGACTCTTCTTAGCAATTAAACTACCGAGGGCCTCATCTGCAACTGCTGCTATTGGCCTTGAATTAGCAAGATCAACTTTAAGTTTTGCGATTTCATTATAAATAGATTCATCTTTTTCAAAGCTAACCTTCTTACAATATGATTTGAAGGTTGGGTTAGCATATAAACTTACAGCAATAAAAAAGGGGAATAAAAACTTCATTCCCCTATTATAACTTAAAAAAATTAAATCGATTGTATGGACTTATTTACCGGAAACCACTGATTGATCAAAGTGATTAGAGCGCATTCCACAGTCGACTAAAATCCCTGCTGCATTAATTCCACTTGATACATTAGATAGTAAGAAAACAACTGTATTTGCTACTTCTTGAGTCTTAAGTGCTTCCTTTCTCATCGTTAGCTTTTCAGCAAAGATATAATTATCAATATAGCCTGGAATCCCTGCGGAAGCAGAAGTCTTTAATGGGCCTGAACAGACGCTATTAAATCGTACACGCGAAAATTCACTAAAGCTCTTAGCTAAATATGAACAAGTTGTTTCAAGCATTGACTTGATTGGTCCCATGTATCCATATGAAGTCGCTTTTGTGTCAGAAATCGAGATTGTTACCACCGATGCATCTTGCTCAAAAAGAGCAGAGAGTTCATTTGCTAGTTGCACTAGTGAAAAAGAAGAAATCTGTGTTGCCTGTGCAAAGTCTTCCCATGAAGTTTCATGAAATGGCCTTGGCTCAGTAAGATTTGCAAAAGCAATTGAGTGAAGCATTCCATCTAGTTTTACTTCATCATTTTTTAAGTTAATTGCTAATTCTTTGATTTGAGCTTTATCAGTCACATCAACAATATAGCTTTTTGAATCAGGAAAAAGCTTTGTAAGCTTTGCTTGATGCTCTTCACTTTGAACAGTGAATACGCAACTTCCTCCATTATCAATTATTGTCTTAGCACTGAAATAAGCAACACTTTTCTTATTTGCAACACCAGTTATTAGAAATAATTTATTTTCAAAATTTAAAAAACTCACTTTATACCTTTATACTTTTGCACATGTAAATTCGATTGAAAGAACGGCCTTACCAGCAACCTTAGTCTTTCCCTTGAAATAGAAAGCGTTAGAGATTTGTTCAATAAGCTCAACTTCCATCACTAGCTCATCACCAGGACGAACCATATTTTTGAATTTTGCATTTGAAACTTTAGCAACAACACCTAGCCCACCATCAGCACCAGCGGCCATTAAACATGCACCTGATTGAAAAATTGCCTCTTGTAAAAGGACACCTGGCATAATTGGATTCCCAGGGAAGTGACCTTTAAAAAAGTCCTCTTCACCAGTCACCTGATAACTTGTTACGATCTTATTGCCTTCTTTTTCGATAATCTTATCAACAAAAAGAAAAGGTTCTCTTTGAGGGATTAAGTCCTTAACATTTAAATCACTCATTAAAGTCCACCCGTTACTTCTAGAGAAGCGCCAGTGATATAGGCAGCTTCACGTGAAGCTAAAAATTGAACTGCATGTGCGACTTCAGAGACTTTTCCAAATCTCTTTAAAGGCACTTGTTTCTTATACTCTTTAACTTGTTCAGCAGGAAGGTCAGCAATAAGCTCAGTTTCGATAAAACCAGGACATACGTTATTAATTGTAATCCCCTTCTTACCAACCTCTTTTGAGATTGATTTACTCATTGCAATCTGCCCCGCTTTCGATGCAGCGTAATTGGCCTGTCCAGGAAGACCAAGACTACCACCAACAGAGCTCATATTAATGATTCGCCCGTATCTCTTAGATAAGAAATGGTTAACTGCTCTCTTTGTCATTAAGAAAGTTCCAGTTAAGTTTATATCAAGTACTCTTGCCCAATCTTCATCAGGCATAATTGGAGAAAGGTTATCTTTCCTAATACCAGAGTTATTAACAAGAATATGGATTTGCTCGAATTGCTCGTTCATGCGGTTCCAGAAAGCTTCAACATCAGTAGCATTAGATACATCAAACGCTTCAAGAAAAAGGTTTTCTCCTAACTCTCCAAGCTCTGCTTTGAAGTTATTTGCAGCATCATGATTTCCAGCATAAGTAGCAACAACACGTGCCCCACTTTTTAAGAAAGCTTCAGTGATCCCACGGCCAATTCCGCGTGTTCCACCAGTAACAATTGCAACCTGATCTTTAAAATCAAACATATAATTCCCTTTTTATTCTTTTGAACTATCTAAATAAGTATTTAAGTCATGTCCTACGATAACACCGTAGTTCGCGGCCCCAAGCCAACCAGACATGATAATTCCAACTGAACCTGCATGAAATAGGCCCTTTATTTCATTTGGAAGTTCTTTAGAAACAGCAAGTCCTTCAAACTTTGTTCCAAACGAAGACCCAAAGTGATGATGTGTATACTTCTCTACAGTACGCGGAGAAGAAACATTCACATGCTCTATCTTATCTTTAAAACCTGGGACTAATTTGTCCATTGTATTAATAGCATTTTGAGCAAGATATTCTTTGCGTTCTTTATATTCATCATCTGTTAAATACATCCAATCTTCATATCGAGCATTGATACTTGATACAACCGCATACTTCTGCTTCATATGTTTTCTCATATCTGGATAATAGATAGAGAAAGTCTGAGAGTAAGCTTTAGGAGACAACAGAAGATCAGTGTCAAATTTGTCAGAGCTTGAATAGAAAATCAGCTCACCAATATTTGGGATCGACTCTCCTTCTTTTAGTCCCATAAAGACCTGGCAAGAAGATGAGTTAACTCTTACGGCCTTCGCGTCCTTTGCAAACTTTTCTGAGTATTTAGCATTTGGAGTCATCTTGAAGATCGTATTATAAAGGGCCGAGTTAGATAGAACGGATCTTGAAAGAACGCTCTCCTCACCGATACGAACACCTTTTGCAATATTGTCTTCGACTAGGATTTCGTCAACTTTTGCATGAAGTTTAATATCCACTCCATTGGCAAGAAGTTCATCTTTCATCATACCGATAAGCTTATCAGTACCACCTCTAAAGATATATGCACCTTTATTCATGAAATTTGAAAATACAATCCCGAATGTAATGGCCTCATCTTCAAGAGTCGAACCATTCGCGTATGCAATGGGCTCAAGCAGGAAGCGAACAACATCATTTCTTCCCGGAAAGTATTTTTCAAATAACTGGCCGTTTGTCATGGCCTCATCATCATAGAAATTCATTGCACGAAGCTCATCAAAGAATCCTACTACGTACTCACGATCAAGATTGAATTTCTCAACCATGATGTTGATATAGTCTTCTTTCGTGAAATCTGTATCAATTTCAAATTGTGGATTGATAAAACGAATTTTATCAACACGCTCAATACAATCGGCGATATCTTTTGACCAATAACGACGACAAGTCTTAATCATTCCAACAGGAAATCCGTGAAGAGAAATATCAAAAATATGCCTTTCACCTTCATTCGTTGGTCGTCTAAACCAAGTAGCAAAACCACCTAGTTTGTTATGGGCCTCAAGAAGAAGAACTTTTCTTCCATCCTTGGCCAGTTTATTAGCTGCCGTCATCCCCGCAAGCCCTGAGCCCACGATGATGACGTCATAAAATTTTGTAATCGGATCTTTCTTTTTCAGTAATGCCATTTTAACTTTCTTTTAATAAATTATTTTTTTAGTACCATTGTTGATAATTTTTTTGTTTTTGGATTTATTACATAAACAATAAATGCGATAGTTCCATTATCATTGATACGTGGAGCATGAACAAATGGAGATGTTGTTGCATCAACAACTTCGTAATCAACACCATTGATAGAAAGAGCATCTCCTTCTCCAATAAGCTTAGACCACTGTCCATTTACATATTTAAAGATTGCAGCAACACCTGCTTTATCATATCCACGAATAACGATGTCACCATTAGAGTTCATTGCTGGTGCAAATCCGTCAAATTTAGAAATCATCTCACCTAGAGATAGAATTGATTTAATGATTCCATTAGTAGAAGCAAATAGTTTTACACCTTCATTTGTTTGCGCCCATACAGCAATGTCACCTTTCTTATTAACTGTGTATTGGTTTTGAATCGCTTTAATTTTTGAAGAAGGTTGTCCATCTCTATCTTGCATAACAATTTGACGACTACCTTTTTTGATATTGTATAAGTAAAGGCGATCTGGTTGAGACTCAGCAGTAGACTTCCCCATTCTAACTTTTGTTAAAACATAATTGCCAGCTGTTACAGGAGAGAAGATATACCCCATATCATTTGTAAAACTTGTAAACACATCTTTTTGCTCATCTAAAGTTTTAATCACAACTTTTGCTTTACTTGTCCCAAAAGAATGACGGTAGATAAGTGTGTCTTCACTATTCATTGCGACACCAGAGACACCAGTAAACATTCCTTCAAAGTTTTCGTGCTCAAGTCTTTTACCTGTTTCAAGGTTAATCGTATAAATTCCAGTGTGCTCATAACCATTATTAGGTGCAAACACGACATGATCTTGACCAGAAGCTGCATCATTGAAAAGATAAAATTCGCTAATGGCCTCATCACCATTTCCTGCAAATAATTTTACATTGTCACTATTGTCACCACATAGAATTCCATATTTTGAAATTCCATTATCCGCACCACTTAGAGAGAAACAAACCTTGCCTGAATTCTCTAGTCTTAGTGAAGTACTAATCCAAAATGTTTGATCAGGTAGGTTAAGATTTAACTCACCACTACTTGCTAGTAATTGATAATTCGCTTGTGCACTGAACATTCCAAATGCGGCCAATGCTATTTTAAATAAATTCTTCATAATATTTACCCCGAGATATGTGAAAGTGTGTGTTATTAAAGGCATTATCATACCTAAGAGGCCACATTTCGGCTAGAAAATGGGCGAGAATTTTTTGGGCCAAATGACTAAAAATAGGTTAGATTTGACACATGTCGATCCTTTGTAACTTAAAAAACATCAATCTTGCCTTTGGGCAGAAAGTCATTTTCAATAACGCACAATTCTATATTGAGCATGGTGATAAAATAGGTCTTATTGGCCTAAACGGAATGGGAAAATCTTCATTGCTAAAGATTATCAATGAAGAGCTTGCACCGGATTCGTGCACTCCACCCTTCACATTTGAAAAAGCAACACAGGCACAAGGGCCGACCTTAGAATTTAATGTTTTCAAAGTCGATCAAAACTTCACAATTCCAAGTGATGATATCACTATTGCTGATTATTTTTATTTTCAATATCGTGATCTAAAAAAACTAAATGATGACTTAGTCTCTCTCGACTTAGCTACTGAAGAAGGACTAGCGAAGCAAAACAAAATAATGGAAGAGCTTGAGCATAGGAACTACTGGGAGCTTAAGAATAATTTTGAAAGTTATATCAAGGCCTTTGGCCTAACAGATCTGCATGCCAAAGTGAAAGGTCTCTCAGGTGGAGAGCAAAAAAAGATTCAGCTTAGTCTAGGCTTAACAGCAAAAGAGAACCTCATTCTTTGGGATGAGCCCACAAACCACTTAGATTTTGAAACAATCGAACAATTTGAAGATGAAATCATGAAGTCAAATAAGACTCACGTTATCATCTCCCACGATAGGTACTTACTTTCAAAAGTAACAACAAAAATTTTCCATATTCACGCTGGAATCGTTTCTCCATTTAAAGGAACATATGCTCAATATCTCGAGTTCACAGCGGCCCAGGAAGAGTTGAGAGTCAACTCTTTAACAAAGTTAAAAAATTCTCTTAGGCGTGAGACTGCGTGGATGCGCCAAGGAATCAAGGCCCGTGGTACTCGTTCAAAAAAGCGTGTCGAAAATTTTAACGACCTATCAAAAGCAGTACAAAAATTAAAAGATCAGGCACGTAGTCAACTTGATCTTGCAATGAATGATAGTAATCGAAAAACGAAACAACTCGTCCAATTCAAAGATGTCTCTTTTGGTTTTGAAAATCATGAACCACTCTTTAAAGACGTAAACCTATCTATTTTTAAAGGTGATAAAGTTGGTGTCCTTGGAGAAAATGGAGTTGGGAAATCGACTCTCATGAAGCTTGTTGCTGATCGCTTAACAAATACTTCAGGTACAATCAAAAGAGCTGATGATTTGAAAGTTTGTCTTTTTTCACAAAAAAGAGATGAATTTGATTTAACGAAATCACCATTTGATCTACTTGGTGAAGGTGAAGACTTTATTCATTTCAAAAGTGGCCGCTCAATCCACGTCGCAAGTTATTTTCAAAACTTCCTTTTTGATCGTGGAGAGCTGTATCGCCCACTTTCAAGCTTTTCAGGTGGTGAGCTGAATCGTCTTCAACTCGCGCTAAATCTAAAAAATGAAGCCGATATTTGGATTTTTGATGAGCCAACAAATGACTTAGATATTGAATCAATTGAAATTCTCGAGCAAAAACTTTCTGAATTTCAAGGTACTGTAATTATCATATCTCACGATAGATCTTTCTTAGAAAATATCACTAATCGAGTGTGGTTAATTGAAAATCAATCAGTGACTAAATTTTCAAGCGGATTTACATTTGTTCGTCCTTATCTTGAGGCACGAGAAATTGAGAGAAATCTTGAAAAACAACAACAAGAAGAAACAAGGCCTAAGGCCAACCAGGTAATTGAAACACAAGTTATCAGTGAAATAAAACCAAATGTTGATACTGATAAAATTGAAAGCGAAATTATGGATATTGAGGAGCAAATTGCTAAAATTGATGAGCTTCTTTCTCGTTTTGATTACTCTAATATGGATGATGAGAAGAACCAACTAATTGCAGGCCTTAACCAAAAAAAGAGTGTTCTCAATGAAAAAATTGAAGAGCTATTTGAGCTATTGTCTTAGATATTAATCCACTGCCTTACAAGCTTGGCTATTTTCTATAGGAAGTGGCCAAAAGAGCTACCTAACCTACTGAATTCTTTATGATTTAATTGATCTGCTATGATCAAAAAGTACTAAAAAAGTATGTAAATTAACCGATAAGAACTTGGCTAATAAAGCGGAACGTAAACAGGATAGGAACAAGTTTGAGACTAAAGGCAATTTCGGCCATCGTCATATTAACGTTGGTCTTAATATTAACAAATAAGAATTCCAAAGACGAAGGTCTTATTAGCTCAAACAACCCGACATCAACAAATAAAATCGTAAATGATCAAGAAAAGAATTCAAAACGCACATTAGCATCCACTAGCTCAAAAGTTTCAAATACAGGGCAAATTAAGAATATTGAATCAGCTAAGGTAAAATTACCAAACACACCTGAATATGTAAGTGAAGAAGCAGAAATCGCTTACATCAACAATCGCCCTCAGGACCAAACAAATACTTCTGTTGGTTATACAGCGCTTAATTCAGAATCAGTTAAAAGCTCTCCATCAAAGAGCACTGGTACATATGACTCGAATTCTTTTGACTCTAGTCCATCTTATGACAATACAACCAAACAAGAAGAAAATGAAAATGACTCTGGTACAGTAAGCTTTTACAACCAAGTATCTACTATGGCCCAAAGCGAAGATACAGAGACAAAGGCAAGCTCTAGCTCGTCGTCTTCTAGTAAATCGAAATCGAATCCATATATTCCACCAACTCCAAGACTACAAGGACTAGTTCCACCACTTAATGGAGTCATTACTCATACGACCTTCTTTACACGACAATTTAGTGCGTATGCAGCAACAACATGTACGGATCCAAAGGTTGCAATATTTGATACGGTAACGATGTCAATTCTAGAAGATAATCCAATTGATCTAGAGACAATATCAACTTCGACTCAATTTGAATTTAATATAAGTGAACTAGAGTTAGACCTGACTGCTCCTGCTCGTTATAAGATCAAACTACTAGGGTGTGATATTGAGCTAGAAAAGATTGTAACAAGTTTCTATAAGAATCAAAATATTACTGCTGCTACAACAATTTTGGCACAACTACCTGCAACGAGTATCAACTATTCAACTGATGCAAGCTTTACTAAGAAACTAGAAGCAGCGGAAGAGGCCCTATCAAATACGCTTGCTGATAATCTTACTAATTTGGAAGATGCCTACTCACAGATTGAAAGTGATACTGAAATACAGTCGACTTTTAACGAGTTAACAGAGGGTGAAAACTTAGATATTTTAAAAAGCTCTAAGCCTAAAATAAAGAGTATTTTATATGCAACATTAATGGATGAAGGCCTTTCTTCTGAATTTTCGGCCCTTGCTGAACACTGGGATTCGACTTATCAAATTGCTTACGAATGGTTTGTTGACGGCGTTTCAAGTGGAACAGGAAACGTATGGAATTACACTCCTCCATCAAATACACTTCCTAAAGCAATTATTACGTTAAAAGTTGGAAAGAAACAAAGTGGTAACGATCGCGTTGATACAACTCTACCATTCCATGAGAAAAGTTACGAGATCGACATAAATCAAGTTAATGATGCGCCAACTTTAGCAACGCCTCAAACAATTAATACGACAGAAGATTCAGGCCTCGATTTTAGTCTAACTGAAGCTGTTGATCCTGATTCGTTCTCGCTAACTTATACAATTGTGTCACAGCCAACAAACGGAACTCTTACTTGTGATCCAGGCACAACAAGTTGTACATATACTCCTAATTTGAATTTCACTGGCATAGATAGCTTTACTTATAAGGCCAATGATTCCGAACTTGACTCAAATATTGCGACAGTTAATCTGAATGTTGCCAATGTTAATGATAGGCCATCAATTGCTGCAAATGAAATTTTTACTGCAATAGAAGACACTGCTTTAAATTTCACATTAAGTGATTCAACTGATATCGACAACACAAGTGCACAACTAAGTTATAAATTAATCACACCACCAAGTAATGGTACCCTTTCAAACTGCTTCACAACGGGCAGCTATACTGCAGACTTAACTTGTACATATACACCAAATGCAGATTTCAATGGTAGCGATACATTTACTTATATTGTCAATGACGGTCAATACGACTCTGTTGGACAAGCAACCGTTACAATTAATACAACTCCTGTAAATGATGCTCCAACACTTGTGTCAACTCAATCTCTAACAACGGCAGAAGATACTTTATTGGCCTTCACATTAAATACAGGTAGCGATATTGAAGCTGACAATCTCAGTTACAGTGTTGTCTCGACAACATCAAATGGTGTTTTGACTTGTACTGGTGGTACTTCAAGAGATTGCCAGTATATGCCCGCATCTAATTTCAATGGTGTTGATTCTTTCACATATAAAGTAAATGACGGAAATCTTGATTCAAATATAGCAACCGCTACAATCACAATATCATCGGAAAACGATGCTCCACTTATAGGTAATGATCAAACGATTTCAACTAATGAAGACACACTTGTAAGCTTCACACTAAACAATGCTACTGACATTGATATGCCTACACAGACTCTACAGTACAAACTTATTACAGGACCAACAAATGGAACTCTTTCAAATTGCTTAACGACTGGAAGCTATACAACAGATATAACTTGCGATTATACACCAAACTTAAACTTTAATGGTACTGACACATTTACATATCGAGCAAACGATACATTAGTTGACTCACCTACAGAGGCAACAATTACAATTAATATAACTGCTGTTAATGATGCTCCGGTGTTATTGGCAACTCAAAGCGTTTTAACAAATGAAGACACACCAATTAGCTTTGATCTAAATGCAGCTACAGATATTGAAAACGATGCTCTTACCTATACAATCGTTTCAACGACTGCCAGCGGAAGTCTTGTTTGCGACCAAGGAAGTTCAAGATCATGTACTTATACACCAAGTACAAACTTCAATGGCCAAACGACATTCACTTATAAAGCAAGTGATGCCACTGCTGATTCAAATACTTCAACAGTAACAATTGATGTGAATTCAATCAATGATGCTCCAGTGATGGCGGCCAACCAGAGCTATTCAACAGATGACAACACTCCACTTAGTATTACTTTATCGAATGCGACAGATGTGGATGGTGATAGCTTAACTTATAAGATTGTCTCTCTCCCTACAAATGGAGTACTTTCGGATTGTATTACGACAGGAAGTTATGGAACTGATCTGACTTGTACATATACATCTAATGTGAATTTCAATGGTACAGATTCATTCACATTCATTGCAAATGACTCAACTACGGATGCTCTAAGTACTGCAACTGTATCAATTACAGTTTCAGATAAAACACCTTCAGCGCCACCTTCAATAGCACTAAGCTCGGCCCTTTATACTTCTTCTACAAGTAATAATCTAACAGTAAGCTCATGTAGTGATATTAACTTTGTCCTAATAAATGAAGGAACTCAGCCTACTGAAGCAGATAGTGCTTGGCAGTCTTGTACGACGACGGCCTCAGCAATTACATACACACTGGCCAATACGAACCAAGGTCTACACACACTTAAGGCATGGTCAAAAGATGTGAATGGTAATGTATCAACGACATCAACTGATATCTCTGTTTTTTATGATACACAGGCCCCAGCGATCTCAATTGCGACAATAGCGAATCAAGCTGGATCAAATAGCGTAACACTTTCTTGGGATGTAACTGAGGATAATATCTCTGCGGCCCAAACTCATACAATCGACTATTGGAATGGAAGTAATTGGGTGAATATCACTTCATCACTAAATGCAAGTGTAGGCCCACTTACAAATACAACATTCACTCAAGCATGGAGTGTTCCAAACCTAAATATTGAAGATGCTAAAGTAAGAGTTTCTCTAAGTGACCTAGCGGGTAATACGAATACAGTCGAATCTAATATCTTTTGGATTGACTCAACGGCTCCACAGATTGCGCATGACTCATTTACATCGTATGGACAAAATTCAACAAAAACATTCACATGGACACTCACTGAAAAGCATATTGATTCTGTTGCAAATAATTTTTCACTAAGATTCTACGACGGTAGTGCTTGGCAAAACCTTTCAGCTGTAGCGGCCGCTACAACAGAGAATATATCAAAGAGCTACTCTACTGATGTAACTTTAGGCTCAGAGGTCAATAACGCAATCTTTGAAGTTAGTTTTACAGATGCGGCCGGACATAGCACAACAGTTCAAAAGAATTTTGTTATTGATGGGAGCGCTCCTACAATCTCTTCAATATCATTAAATGGTGGTGCCACAACAACAGGAAATAATAATATACAAGTCGATCTCGTTGCTACTGATACTGCATCAGATATTACATATATTTGCCTTAAATATGATGATACAACTGCACCATCAACTATCAGCGATGAATGTTTCACAACACTTCCTGAAGCAAAAAGAGCTCAAAATGTAACGATTACTAGTGCAGATAATTTATATGTGAGAATCGGTTTTGTTACAAATAATTATAATGTTTATGCATGGGCCGCTGATGCAGCAGGAAATATCTCAACAAATACACAAGTGACAAGTGTTGATACTGATTCAATCAATTATCTCCCTGGAACACCTCCAGAGATTTTTAATATTATAGCGACGAATACAAATACACCTAGCTCACCTGCAAGCTTATCTCAACTTCAGGCCCCTAAAGATAGTGATATTTATGTAAAATGGAAGGCCATCGATAATGAAGGACTAGCAACTAACCCTATCAGTATCTACTACTCTTATCTTGATGGAACAGAAGAAAAGTACCAGCTTCTTATGGACAATATTGCAAATATTCAAGGAAGTGGTTGTACAATTACGGCCCAAGAAACAGGTTGTATTAGACTTACAGGACTTTCTCCTACCGACTCTGTTTATAAGATCAGAGTTGTTGCCCTTGATAGCGATGGTAGTGAAACCTTTATGACATCTGCACCTCTAAATGAATCTAATTTTAGAATCATTGCGGGAAGTACAGAAAAAGGTATTGGCGGAAGTGGGCGTTCTGTTATTTTTAAAGATGGAAATTCAACATATGAGATTGATCTATTCTCAACGGTAGTCACTGATCGTGGAGATATTTTCTATCGTGACCTTGATGCAGGCCTATTATGGGTAGATCCTGCCACAGGAATTATTAAAGAATTATTACCAACAACAGGTACACCAAGTGGAGATGGCGGATCAATTGAGAATGCCACAATTGGCTTTGCAAGTGCCATTACTCTTGACTATAACAATGGGCTTCTCATTGTCGATAAGGGCAGTATTAGACGAATTGATATGAATACGACTCCTTGGCAAATATCGACTCTAGTAGGTGGAGGATCGAACTCTAATCCAGGAACAAGTTTTGCACCAAGTGCTATCGACATTGCAAGCTTTCATCGCTTTCTAGGTACTCTAGTTCCTCTACCAAATGGCGACCTCTATTTTAGAAGTACTTCAAGTAATACTGATCGCAATTGGTTTCACTTTGATGCAAGCGAAAATATAGTCAATCGTATCCAAATCGATGGTGTCGGTATCTACAATGAGGACACTTATAGTTGGTCAGGAAAAAGTGTGACGAATATGGCCATCGCCTATAATGCGGTAAACTCGGCTCTTGAGCATATGCATGTAAGTGTTCATAAGCCTGTCACAGGAAATACGCATTACCGTGTCGCTAGACTAGACTACGCATCGGGTACACCAACAACGACATATAATGCCACAGCACCTTATGATATCTATACAGGTTATCGCTCAATTTACAAAACAGGCCTTGATGGAAAAATCTATTTTGATTACAACCATGGCCGCAACCTAATGCTCTATGATCATGTAACAAATACGTATACGAGAGTTCTTGGTACTGATTCAACATCGAGCACACCATGTGCAGATGGAACGGCAGCGACTTCATGTCCAATAGACCTTCAAGGTTACTTTGTTAACCAACAAGGTAAAATCTATTTTAATGATCACGGGCTAATTAGAACATTAGATGACAGTGGTAATATCGTTACCCTAGCAGGTCAATTTTCTTCTTCAGGTGATGGTGAAAGTGCTCTATCAGCTCGTATTTCGGCTTCTTGGCAAATTGATTGGGGTAAGGATAATGGCCTAGATAATACAATAGTTGTCGGTGATTACGTTTCAGGAACATACAGAGAATTTACAATTGGTGGAAACATCGAAACTATTGTTGGTGGCTACTCAGCGAGATCTTATAGCTTCTCAGTTGATCGAACAACAGGAGATATTTTTGATGATGTTGGTTCAGGTGTAAATCGCTACAGCAGAACTACATTAACCAATACTCGAGTTATTGGAAGCGGTGCCACTTGGTACTTTGATGCTGCATCTGATGGACTAGTCGGAACAGATATTAAATTTGACTGGTATAATGAGCAAATTCTTGGGGTGGCAA
This sequence comes from Halobacteriovorax sp. XZX-3, assembly GCF_043196495.1. NCBI lineage: Bacteria > Pseudomonadati > Bdellovibrionota > Bacteriovoracia > Bacteriovoracales > Halobacteriovoraceae > Halobacteriovorax > Halobacteriovorax sp. XZX-3. The sequence continues at coordinate 594,560 of NZ_JBEBMO010000001.1, forward strand.
ATGGCGAGCTTATGCTTCACAAGTCACGTTATAACGGATCAACGACTTCTGATGCATTTATAAAGCTATACGATATGAATGATAGCTACCGTCAATCTCATTTTGCAGGTATGCCAGATACGGAACGTGGAAATTTCTATAGTGCAGCTACTCCTCTAGCAAGCTCTCGAGTACCAACATATGGTGGTATGGTAAACTCACATTATGACTCAACTCTTGGTTGGATGTTTAAGCAAACAAGTTCTGCTCGAGTTATGATAAAAGGTGGTGACGGAAATATCGTTGACTACACGATGTTACCAAGAACAACTAATGGTTTCACACACGTTCGCTATAATTCAAAAGAATACTACTATTACTGTGCAAGTAATAAAATGTGGCAATATAATTTTACGGATGATATCGAAACTGAATTAAGTTGGGATGCGCAAGTTGATTGCTATACATCACAGAGAAAAATTCTCTACAACCCAACTAATCATTCTGTACACTTCTTAGTCGTTCAAAATGGATTATTTGCAGTTGCAGAGTATTTTCTTTAGATATTTTTTTCTTTACGAATCATTGCCATTGCAACTTTAACACCATCAACGGCAGCAGATGTAATACCACCTGCATAACCAGCGCCTTCGCCACAAGGGTATAAACCTTTATGAGAATCTGATTCAAAAGTCGCGCGACTTCTTTTTATAGTTACAGGTGCTGAAGTACGAGTCTCCGGTGCCAATAAAAGGGCATCATTATTTACAAACCCCTTCATTTTCTTATCAAAAGACTCTAGTCCTTCACGAAGACCTTGAGCAATAAACTCTGGAAGAATAGTTGTTAAGTTATGTGAAAAGATTCCTGACGGACAAGATGTCTTTGGAAGATCTTTAGAAACACGGCCATCAAGAAAGTCTTGTACTCTTTGTGATGGAATCTCTTTTCCAGATGCATTAGCAAGCGAAGCTTCATAGGCTTTCTTTTCAATTTCACGTTGAAAATAATGACCATTTAATACATCATCAAGACCAAAATCTTTTCCTGCATTTACAGAAACAACAAGTGCAGAGTTTGACCAAGGCGAGTTTCTTGCAAAGTTACTCATTCCGTTTACAACAATCCCATCAGCATCAGTTCCAGAAGATAAAACGTAGCCACCTGGACACATACAAAAAGAGTATGTTCCTTTATCAACGTTCTTGTTGTGGTATGTAAGTTTATAGCGAGCGGCACCAAGATCTTCTTGAACAAAGCGTCCATATTGAAGAAAATCAACTTGCGAGCGGCGATGCTCAATACGCACACCAACAGCAAAGTCCTTGGCCTCCATCGCAACTTCTTTTTCTTTTAAATGATAATAAATTTCTTTAGCAGAGTGACCTGTAGCTAGAACAACGTTATTACTCTCAAGTGTTCTTCCATCACTCAGCTTAACACCGGCAACTTTCTTATCGTCCTCAAAAAGTATTTCATCCACCTTCACATTATAGTGAATCTCACATCCTTTTTCTTTAAGATGATCAGTGATTTGTTTGATTAGCCCACGAATCTTATTAGATCCTAAGTGCGGGTTAGATACATAGGCCGTCTCAGGAGGCGCACCAAAATCAACAAAACGATTCATGACATATTGTACGTAAGGTGACTTAATACGCGTGATTAATTTCCCATCAGAGAAAAGTCCCGCTCCACCTTCACCAAAACAAACATTATTATCATCGTCAAATTCATTGTATCGCCAAAAACGAGCAATATGCTTCATACGATTATGAGCACGATCTCCTCTTTCAATAATGATCGATTTAATTCCATATTCCGCTAAGCGTAGTGCACAAAATAGGCCAGCAGGTCCTGCACCAATAATAATTGGTGTCTTGGAAAAGTTATCAAGAAAGTTAAACTGCTCTCGATACGCAGCAAATTCTTCACCAGGATAAATAATTTCAACTTTAAAATTATAGATTGGTTTTTTACCGCGATTAGCTCCACGAGCATCAAGGGCCTTGTTATGGATTCGATAATCAGCGAAACCAGGAAAGTTTTTGTTTAGATAAAACTCTAGGTCTTGATCGTAGTCTAATTTAAAATTCGTAATTTTACTCATTCGTACTCTTTCTTTCTCTATATGATAAAGTTATGTGTTAAAATAATCAGCGTATATTATAACCTATCTTGCCCAAATTAAAGGATTAACATGGCCAAAATTTCCCAAATAATCATTGGTGACGAGCTGCTAAATGCAAAAATTAATGATCTTAACCTGCAAATACTTGCAAAAGAGATCGCTCCTCTAGGCTTTGACTTCAATAAGTGCACAATCCTAGGTGACAAATTTGATCAAGTAACTCAAGAAATTAAGAAACAGGCCGCTGAGAATGACTTTCTTATCATCACAGGTGGGCTTGGGCCAACAAAAGATGACTTAACAAAATCCATTGTGGCAAATGTACTAGGTGTTGAACTCGTTGAAAACCTCGAAGCAGAAAAGATAGCAATTAGGCAATACGAAACATTTGGCAGAACGTTTTCACGTGAAGTGAGCAACTATCATATGCTGCCAAAAGATACCTCTCCTATTTATAATCCATCTGGCCTTGCTCCAGGAATTCATGCAAAGTTAGGAAAATGTGAGATTTTTTGTACACCGGGTGTTCCTCGCGAATGTCAAACGATGGTTAGAGATAGTATTGTTCCACTTCTAAAAAACCGAGCTGAAAGTGGTCACGAACTTTTTGTGTGCCGTACTCACAGCATTCCAGAAGAGACAATCTTCTTTAAGCTATGCCCTACACTTTGGGAAGATTTGGAAGAATTTGGAAAAGTTAGCTCACTTCCAATCGTCTCAGGAGTTGATATTACAATTAATCTTAGGCCACAATTTCAAAATGAAGAATCACGTCAAAGAATTAGAGATATCATTGAAGCAACAGAGTTAAAGAATAATATTTGGACTTATGGCCTTCGTACAATCGAAGAAGTTATTGTTGAAGAAGCAAAAGCGAAAGGACTCACAATTGGCTTTGCAGAAAGCTGCACAGGTGGACTGGCCAGTTCAACAATCACAAATGTATCAGGGTCATCGTCTGTCTTTTTAGGTGGAGTCGTAAGTTACGCTAATTCAGTAAAAGAAAATATTATTCACGTTAAAAATGAAACACTAAAAAATCATGGTGCCGTTAGTAACGAAACAGCAACGGAGATGGCCGCTGGTTCTCGCAAGGCCCTAGGTGTTGACATTGCAATTTCGTATACTGGAATTGCCGGCCCAGGTGGTGCGACTCCTGGCAAACCTGTTGGAACAGTATGTATCGGCGTTGCCACAAAAGATGGTGTATCAGCACAAAGATATGAGTTTCGCGGAGATCGAACTCGTTTGAAAAATAAATTCTGTCAGCAAGGTTTGATCCTACTACTTGCAAAGGTACGCGACCTTTAAGGTACGCGCCACCTTTTCAGGATTTCAACATCTTGCGATCATGAGTACTTACACTAAGTGGGATTTCAAAAACACTCCTTTTTAAAGAAGTGCTAATAATATTAGTTAAATTACTTGAAAACCTTTGTTCATAAAAAGACACCTCATCTGCATACATAAAGTGTGGCCTATAGTTTAACAAGCGAGCTTCAAAACTTGTAAAGTGTAGAGAACTATATGGATAATCAATACATCTTTCTACAATATTTACTCGAAGAGGATTTTGATAAATATAACGATATACATTTTGTAAATAGTCCTGATTGGAGACGATAGTCCACTTATAGCGATTACTGAATTTATGATTTATTACCTTAGCATTTCGACTAATTAGCTTTGAGAGTTTGAGATTAAAATACATCATAAACCTATCAATATTCTCATTAGGAGTTGTAACGAGTAAGTGATAATGATTATTCATTAAAACGAAACAATTTATTTCAACATTAACATTTTTCCGAGCATAAATTAATGCCTGCTTAGCTAAATCCCAAACATGATACATTGGTAGAGGAAAAGGAACCTTATTATTAGTTCGAGATGTTACGTGATAAGGAAACTCATTTTGTCTTATTAATTTAGGTCTAGGCATTCAAACGTTCTGACGTAACAGACATGACAAATAAATAAAAACGACAACATTTTATTTTTTAATTCAATTACGAAACTTGGTACGCGCCACCTTTTCGAGATTCTAGAAAGTTATCTATTAAAAAGGAGAAATCTTCGTCAAAAATCTCACAAGAATAAAAATTACTAATATAAAAAGATTCATTCAATAATGAATACTAATTAAAAGCAACGAAATATAAAGTTTAGGGTTAAGTATAGAAGAAATTAGAAACTAAGTGATTAAAATCTCGAAAAGGTGGCGCGTACCAAAAAGGGGGGCAGCTCAGTGAACTGCCCCTCCCCCCATCTCAGCGCTAGCTTTAGGCAGCTTTCTTAATTTCTTCCATTTCCATGATTAGGGTTGAAATTCGTTTACCTGCGCCCTGTAAACGTCCGGCCAGTAATCTTGATAGATTGAGTATCAAGAGTGAAAAGATTCGAGGATTGGTTTTGTACAGGCCGAATATGTCCGAGTAGTTCATGACGAGAACATCTGTATAATTATCTGATTGAACAGTTCCATAACGTTTATTTTCTTTAAGAAGTACCATCTCACCGAAGAGGTCTCCCTTTTTACAACGAGCAATTTCTTTATCGTCAGCATTAAAAACTTTTGCTGAACCATTTAAGATAAGGAACAACTCCTCACCACTATCGCCATGTTTAAAAACATAGTCGCCAGGTTTTAGCGTAAGCACCTTACAGTGCTCACATATTGTCATAATTTCGTTGTCATATAGGTCAAAGAATAGCGGACAACCTTTAACGATTGATAAAACACTCATTTCTCTTCTCCAAATTTAAAGTCAGCTTAAAATTCTTAGCTTTATTAAGCTACATTCTTCTTATCAGAATCAACTTTCTTAATAGGAGCGTCTTCACGCATGTATCTCTCGATACTTTGAAGAACTTTTAGTACACCTTGCATTGTACTCTGCTCCTTAGCATTACCACGTTGAAGGTGATACCAAAGGTTCTGCATTGAAGTTTCAACTTTCTTAAAAATCTTGTAACGCTTTTCCGGTAGTGGAAAAAGAGTGTTTAGGAAAGTTAAAATTAGAGAAAAGAAAATCCCCGCAATCGATGTCTTCATCGAGAAGGCAACGTTGATAACGAAACGAGTAAGGTTATCTGAAGATTTTTCAATATTATTAAAGTCAATGGCCGCAATCTCAGGAAGGGCCATGGCAATACCAATGAACGTCCCGAAAACCCCAAATACAATAAAAAGGTTTGGAAGAATATCGATCATACGTGAAGCACCATCAATAGGGATCTGTCCGTAAAGCTTAGTCCAATTTCTATCATCACTCATGATACGGTCAGTAAGCTCAGTATAATTAGGAGGAACTGTTGATTTAAAAACCGAACTCTCCCCATGAATTGAAGCAATTAGACCGTGCTTAGAACCAATATACTGGTTAAGCGAAATACTTGAACCTTCAGAGCTATCGATCTCTTTATCGATTTCTCTTTGCTGTTGTTGCATGGCCTCTTTTCCATCATAGTGACGATTTTGAATATTGGCATTATTACTGAAACGAAGAGCGTTATCAGGAAGGGCCGCATTTACTCGCCCTAGAAGATTCGACATATAAGAGTCGATATCATCAATTGGTATATTTTTTTGCTTATCATCATCAATGGCCGCATCAAGCTCGCGAGTAAAACGAGAGTAATAAGCATCATCGTCCTTACTGTGGCGATAAGCTAAGTAGCGGAATACTAGGGCACAAACTAAAAGCCCCATCATAAATTCGATAAGATATGTACCGAAAAACCCTAAAACTATCTCAATCATACGTACCTCTTTGTTAGGTCTACCAATCCTCGACTATTGGTATTCTATTTTAGTTCTGGAGACAATTGTAATAACCTCTCCATCGCTTTTGGATCATCTTTAAGTGTAAAGCTCAGCTCAACACGTTGTGACTGTTTACAACTATAGTCACCACACTTCATGTCTTCGTTTGCAAGTGGAATTGCGTAGCTTGCAGGTTTTCTCTCTTCGACGATGAAACCTTTTGGCTCAATAAGTTCAGCTGCAATCGACTCACGTTGTCTCTCAATAACCGTATCTAATAGAACTGGTCTTGAGAAACCATAACCAATCGACTTCGTCACATTTCTCATATAGAACTTATATGGATAGCTCATTCCATCACTATAGATATAGTTAGAAATTGCTAGTGCACGTCGTGACGACAGGTTTAAGTTATAGTTATACGAATAAGCTTCTGCCATCATAGGATCTAGTGCCTTACCAGCAAATAGTGGTGAAGCGTGACCTTCTACGTTGAAACTATCAAGCTGCTCTCTAACTGTATCATCAGCAAATAAAACTTCTGAGTACAGTGGGATTAGATCTTTTAGCTTCTTCTTCGCATGAACACTCAGTCTTGAAGAACCAGTTTCAAATAGTAGGTTCTTATCCATTAGAAGTGTTACGTTACCAGTTTTAGGATCAACCGCTGCATCAATATTATTATTTCTAAATTTATCAGCTAGGTTTCTCGCAATATTTGCACGTAGATTCTTCTTCTGATCTTCAACTTTCTTCGCAATTTTCTTAACTTGCTTCATGAAGTCTTTCTTATCGTTAACTTCAGCAAGACATGAGTTAAGTTTCTTATTAGCACCATCAAGCCCGTTACCAAGTTCAGTAACCTTCTTATTAAGCGCACTTGAGCCAGTCTCACAAGCATTTAGGTCTTCACCAAGAGATGCGATTTTACGGCCAAGATTTCCATTTTCATCATTCTTATTAGCAAGTGCATTTTGTAGATCACTAACTTCTTTTCCAAGTCCTGCAACCTTCCCTTTTAAGTCTTTATTTTCGTTATTAAGTCCAGCAAGCTCACCTTTTGCTTTACCAAGGGCCTCTTTAAGTCCACCGTTCTCTTTTCCAAGACCTGCAAGTTTACCTTGGGCCTTACCAAGAGCTTCTTTTAGGCCACCGTTCTCTTTTCCAAGACCAGCAAGCTCTCCCTTAGCTTTTCCAAGAGCGTCTTTTAGACCACCGATCTCTTTACCCATACCAGCAAGTTTTCCTTGTGCCTGACCAAGAGCTTCTTTTAGACCACCGTTCTCTTTTCCAAGACCAGCAAGTTCACCCTTGGCTTTTCCAAGAGCGTCTTTAAGTCCACCATTCTCTTTACCAAGACCAGCAAGTTCACCCTTAGCTTTTCCAAGAGCTTCTTTAAGTCCACCGATCTCTTTCCCCATACCAGCAAGTTTTCCTTGTGCCTGGCCAAGAGCTTCTTTTAGGCCACCGTTCTCTTTTCCAAGACCAGCAAGCTCACCCTTAGCTTTTCCAAGAGCGTCTTTAAGTCCACCGATCTCTTTACCCATACCAGCAAGTTTTCCTTGTGCCTGGCCAAGAGCTTCTTTTAGGCCACCGTTCTCTTTTCCAAGACCAGCAAGCTCACCCTTAGCTTTCCCAAGAGCTTCTTTAAGTCCACCGATCTCTTTACCCATACCGGCCATCTTACCTTTAGCTTGACCTAGGGCCTCTTTTAAACCACCGTTTTCTTTACCAAGACCAGCAAGCTCACCCTTAGCTTTTCCAAGAGCGTCTTTAAGTCCACCGATCTCTTTACCCATACCGGCCATCTTACCTTTGGCCTGTCCAAGTGCTTCTTTAAGACCACCGATTTCCTTACCCATACCAGCAAGCTTACCTTGAGCTTGTCCAAGGGCCTTCTTAAGTCCACCGATTTCTTCACCCATGCCTTTCATCTTACCTTTTGCCTGACCTAGAGCTTTCTTAAGCCCTCCATTTTCCTCAGACATACCAGCAAGCTTACCTTCAGCTTGGCCAAGTGCTTTCTTAAGGCCACCAATTTGTTCGCCCATTCCTTTCATCTTACCTTTGGCCTCACCAAGAGCTTTCTTAAGCCCTCCGTTTTCTTCTGCCATACCAGCAAGTTTACCTTGAGCTTGTCCTAGTGCTTTCTTAAGTCCACCATTCTCTTCAGACATTCCCTTAAGTTGACCCTCGGCCTGCCCTAGAGCATCTTTAAGTCCACCATTTTGTGCCATAAGAGATTTATTATCACCTTCAAGTTTACCAACCATCGCCTTAAGACGATCAACTTCACCAGCAAGACCCTTATTCTTAGCGTCCCCTTGTGCAAGTTTTGATTGAAGGTTTTTGATATCACCTTTTAATCCTTGATTGTTCTGCTGAGAACGAGCAAGGTTTGATTTAAGTCCATTAACATCATCGTTAAGACCTGCGATTTTTCCATCACGAGCGGCAACATCAGCATTAAGTTTTTTGATTTGAGAATCTTTTTGTGCTGTAAGTGAATCCATCGCTTGCGCATGCTTACCTTTTAGATCTTTAATTTGATTGTCATATGCAAGCTTCTGATCTGACTTACTTTTTTCAAATTGTTTTGTAAGATCAGTAAGTTCACGTTTGTGATCAGCGTTAAGCTTTGCAATCTGTGACTGCGCATCTTTTTTAACACCTGCTAATTGCTTTTCTTTTGACTCCAGCTCCGATTGGAACTTCTTGTTTAAATCAGCAATTTTAGACTCATATCCAGCTTTTTGTTTGGCTTCAGATTTCTTATGCATTTTCTCTAGATCAGTAATTTTCTTAGCATGATCTGAGTTAAGCTTTGCAATTGTCTCTTGTGACTTCTTGATTGTTCCAGCAAGTTGAGCTTCTTTAGTATCAAGTTCTGACTGATGCTTTTTATTAAGATTTGCAATCTGAGACTCATAACCCATTTTTGTGTCTTGTTGTTGCTTCTGGTGAGACTTTGTTAAGTCATCAACCTTCTTAGCATGATCCGAGTTAAGCTTCGCAATTGTCTCTTGTGATTTCTTGATTGTACCAGCAAGTTGAGCTTCTTTAGTATCAAGCTCAGATTGGTACTTCTTATTAAGATTTGCGATTTGAGTCTCATAACCCATTTTCGTATCTTGTTCTTTCTTCTCATAAGCTTTCGTTATATCTGTAACTTTCTTTGCGTGATCTGCATTAAGCTTTGCAATTGTCTCTTGCGACTGTTTCTTTTGTCCTGCTAATTGTTGATCTTTAGAAGTAAGCTCTGATTGGTATTTCTTATTTAGGTTAGCGATCTGGGTTTCGTAACCCATTTTTGTATCTTGTTGCTTCTTTTCATACGACTTAGTAATCGTATCTACTTTTTTAGCGTGATCAGAATTAAGCTTAGCAATCGTATCTTTTGATTGTTTAATCTGACCATCTAACTGTTGTTGTTTAGATGTAAGCTCTGATTGATGTTTCTTATTAAGATTTGCAATTTGAGTTTCATAACCCATTTGCGTATCTTGTTGCTTCTTTTCATAAGATTTAGTTAAGTCATTAACAGTCTTTGCATGATCAGAATTTAGCTTTGCAATCGTCTCTTGCGACTCTTTCTTTTGACCTGCTAATTGTTTTTCCTTAACATCAAGTTCACCTTGATATTTCTTATTAAGATTAGCAATCTGAGTTTCATAACCCATTTTAGTGTTTTGCTGCTGCTTTTCATAAGTCTTAGTAAGGTCAGCAACTTTTTTCTGGTGATCCGAGTTTAGACGAGCAATCGTCTCTTGAGAGTCTTTTTTCTGACCCGCAAGTTGCTTATCCTTTGTATCAAGTTCTGATTGAAACTTTCTATTCATATCAGCAACTTGTTTCTCATAACCTGCTTTTTGTTGCTGTTTTTGTTGCTCATAAGACTTTGTTAAGTCCGCAACCTTATTCTGGTGATCAGCATTAAGAGTTTTAATTTCATGCTCTTTTGTTGAGATGATATTTGCATACTTCTTATTTAGGTTATCAACCTTAAGCGTGTGATCTTGATTAAGCTTTTGAACTTCTTGTTGCTGTTGCTTTTTCTGTTCAACAATTTCTTTCTCTAGCTTTTCTTGGGCAATAATACGCCCTTCAATCTCACGATTGGCCTTAGCAATTGCTTCTTCATTTTTGCGCTTAACTTGTTGAAGCTCTTGAATTTTCTTTGTATCTTCTGTTACTTTTTGAAGAGTATTTGCTAGTTTTGATCTTACTTTTACAATCTCATTATTAACAAGTTTGTTTTCAGCTTGTTGCTCCTGAACTTTCTTTTGTTCAACTTCTAGCTTTGTTTCAAGCTTTGACTTAACTTGAGTAATCTTCTTAATATCTTCAGTTTGCTTAGTAATCTCTTGTTCAAGCTCTTTAAGTTTCTTTTCTTGTTGAGTTTTAACTTGCTCTACACTTGAAAGAGTTTCTTCGATTTTCTTTTTCTGCTCTTCAACTTGTTTCTTTTTCTTATCTAACTCACCAACTTTTGAGTAAAGAATATTATTCTTATCTTTTGCTTTTGCAAGCATCGAATCGCGTTCTTTAATTTGTTCTTCAAGATCAACTAATGATTTTTCTTTGAACTCTAAAACAGTTTTAATTCTCTTTTGCTCTTCTTCTTGCTCTTTAATCTTCTCTTTTGTTTGCTCAAGATTCTTAGAAAGCTTTTCATTCTCTTGAGACTTCTGCTTCATCTCTTTAACGATTTGCTGAATTTTCTTCTCAAGCTCTTTTTCTTCCTTCTTTTGACGCTCCATCATTTTTGATAGCTTATCAAGTTGGGCCTCTTTAGAACGTAGATCATCTTGATTCTTACGAATTTCCTCAAGACGCTTCTTCATTTCTTTTGCTTTTTCGTTGATTTCTTTCTTTAATTCAGTATTTTCACGAGAGATCTTTTTTGACTTATACTTTTCTTTATCAAGTTGTTGTCCAACTTTTTCAACAATTGACTCTTTCTTTGTTTGGTTCTCAACCATTTCTTCCATGATCTTTTTATTCTTTTCAAGTTTCTCAACAAACTTAGAAAGCTCGACCATTTTTTGATTGATCACGTTCTTATAATCAGTAACCTCAGTGATTGATTGCTCAATCTCATTCTTGGCCTTCATTTCTTTGATTTTTTGCTCTTTGGAAACCATTCCTTCAAGTTGTTCTTCGTGTTTCTTCTTCTCTTGCGCTTGCTGCAAAGATTTAACACCAACTTTAATCATGGCGAAAACGAACATAACTAGGAATACAACCGCAACGGTTGTAAACATATCTGAGTATGAACTCCAGATTGACCCGTCGTCTTTTCTTTCTTCTCTTTTCATAATCCTACCCTCGAACAGCTATTAGAATAGCGATTTCTAAAGTTTATTAAAGAGAATGGCCTCTAAGCCGTTTAAATTTCTGTCTATCTTAAATATTTACACGAACTTAGCTTAGTCTATGAGCATTTTTGGGGCCAAAAACCAACTTGCAAGATGAACACCAAAAGTGACAAGTATTGTGGCCAACATAAATAATTTTGGCCATTGCCAAGTATCTGAGTCAAATGCTCGGATGGATTTTAGAGATTTTCAGCTCTAACCTCCTAATAACTCATTTTATTATGATTTTACTGCGGCATATTTTAACCTTACTTTATATTAATCTTAAGTAGTTACGTGATTGAGACGATAACTATTTGGGATAGTAAATGAAGAAATACACGGAACAGTTTAAATTCATTCTGATGTTTACGCTAATGCTTATGATGGCAAGTTCATGCGTACCTCAGGCAGCTAATAATCGCTCTACATCTAGCAGTGAAAACGATGGTGTGGAAACAGAGATCAACGATCCAACGTTCGCTGATTCAAGGGCCTATATTCAATATGCAGGTAATGTCTATGATGGCGTATTTGAATTGGATAATTACTTTGATGATAAGCTGACATTAAGGGGCCGTGGAATTCATAATTATGTGAAAGTAAATCTTAATAAGACTTACTGTGCTGTCGTTAACTTCCCAGGTATTGAGAGTGGTACACCACTAGTGGCAGTTGGTTTTCCACAATACACAATTAACGTTTCAGAGAATTCAAAAGAATACTTCTTAAGATTTACTTATCGCTCAATTGATAAGTCTATTACTCAGAGCTATTGTGACAATATTGATGTTCAGTCATTTATTGTAGGTAAGGCCCTAAATTCAACGAAAGTAAAATACGATATTGATGAAATTTGTCCAACTTGTTCAAATATAACAACAACGTCAAGTTCACTTCTACTAACAACAAGTTCAGGGGATGACCTTACAACGGCCCTTGGAAATAATATTTCTTTCAAACTATTCTTCACTTATATAGGAACACCTGACACAGGAAATTTGTGTTCACAAGATTCACAATGTAGTGGAAATGGTAGTGACTACTGTTGTCTTAATGGACAATGTGTTCAGGATTTATCGGAAAAAACACAGAATATTCCAAGTACTGTTTTAAATGAGATTGATCTTAACCCATCTGCTATCTATAACTATCCAAATTACTATAATATCTGTACGACAGGTTCTGTACCTGGAACTGACCCAGATGAGGATTATACGCCAGATGAAGAAGCGGCCATACGCTTTAATCGCCTAAAGCAACTATTTCAATGTACCACTCCATTTGATGGTGAGCGAGGTATCTGTACAACAATTTATGAAGGTGCTCGTACTGATCTAGAAGAAAACTACGAGACAAATATTGATGATACAAATTTTGCTTCTACATATAAAGGAACAAAGCCTTTTGCAAACTCTGTTCATGAAGTACGTTATCAAAATGGAATCATCTATAAAGAAGGTGCTGCTATTGTTCCAGGAACAGTGACAATATCAGGAGAGAATGACAACTTAACAGATACAACAAAACTTAAAATTACAACTCCATATAGTGAGACGAATAAGTACAAGAACTTAGAGATTGATGCCTATACTGATGTTTCATGTAAACGAATCAATAACTTCCAAGCACAATGTTATAAAGTATATAAGCAGGGACAAAATGAAGGGATGGCAACAGACCACTACCCTGGTACACAACGATTCCAAATTCCTTATTATGCAAATTTAGGAAATAAGCTAGTTGTTCAAGTTGATGAAGTCACAAGAACACAGAATTCTTCATGGACACTTTCAATTGGATCAATCAATGAAGTTGTCTTTGGAGACAATTATATTGTTCAGGACTCACAGACTGTTAAGATTACATTTTATGTAGACCTTAGCACTTATCCTACCATTCTAACTTCAAAAGAAGCTGCTCAACAAGAGATTGCGACATACTGTAAATGTTCACTTTCTCAATGTGCACTAGAAGAAGTAAGAGATACAAATGACGTGGTTGTAAACTACCAATGTTACCTAGTTTCAAATCAACCACAAGCTCCTTTACAACAATCATTCTATCTCTCTGCAAAGACGGCTCCGCAAAGGTATTTTGACAGCAATGGTGTTTCTAAAAAAGACCTAACGCTTACTGATGTTATTCTTGAACCAAACCTTGCTCAAGAAGGAACAGCATTTGCCTATGCTAACGGTGATAAGTCAAAGCCAAACAATCTAACGGATTACGTTGGTTTTAGTGAGATTTATGGAAGCTTTGATCTGACAAGTACAGCTGCCAAAGCAGCAAAAGAAATCCAAGTAAATGAAGGTATAACTTATGATATCTTCGTTTCAGGTGGAAACTACTCTAGTTGTTCATCATGTGGAAATGATTACTACGCTTCAAGTTTAAAGTATCTTTCAAATGAATTTATAAATGGCCCAGCAGGATATCAACCGGACCTAACAACATCATCGCGTACGAAAACAACAAAATATCGCTCTGATGACTTTTTATTTGGACGTGCCTGTTTTGTACCAGCAACAATGCTTGCTTGGACTCATCAGCCATATGAAGATCAACAAGATCAAAGATTAAATCGCATGAAGGCACAGCACTTTATGGTTGCTAATGGCTATGATCGCGACTGGTATGGATTCAACTACGGATCTGTTATTGGATCATTTGATGGAGTCAAGTGGTTCGCAGTTGGTTCAAAAAGAAGAATTAAGGCCACAAGTAATAAACTATTCTTAGCAATTAATGCTAAGTTTGCAGATCAAACTGTTGAAAACAGCTACTCTGTAACAGTACAGGATTCAGTTATTAATGGTAGTTCAAATATTCCAACTACTGACTATGCAACAGATGGTGCAACTTGCCAGCAGGTTCATGCCTGTAACACAGATAATGAATGTGTCTCAGCTCTAGGTTGGGATTACGCTTGTGAAAATATATCAACTCTATCGTCACCTTTTCCAAATTTTGACGTTAACGGAAATGAAATCCCACAAGAAAGTGATATTGATCGTCTACTATCTTTAAGTGGAACTTTTTCTGGTGGAGTTAAAAGATGTGTATACAGAGGACGTGGAGCAGCTTGTCTACCAGAATATAATAATGTGAACAACTCGTCTCAATCTTACACGACAGTCGGTTCGAAGAGACTTCACGGTTGTTCATTCAACAATCATTGTCAGCCACTAGAAGGTGCCAATAATGAAAAGTTCAACAATCGTCTTTCTCGTAAGGCAACTTCCCTAGCATTTCAAAATGGTCAAGTTGATTCAGATGAAGATCTTGTTTCAACAGTAGGTCTTGAAGCACCAGCACTTGGCCGTCCATTTAACTATATTGGTAATGAAGCACCTAATTCTAATGCAAAGAAGAATCTACTTCTTAATAATGTTCAGGGACTATGCCTTCCTGGACGTGATGCAAATCTAGAAGATGTTGTCGTTTCAATGGATCGCGAATCAGTTCTAGTACCAGACTTTATTGGGAATATGGGGAACACTGTTACAGATCTACAAAATAATGTGAATCTTAATACTTACCTAAGCTGTCCAACTTTCGATACGACAGGAGACTATGTTGCCTTTGACCGCATTAATAATGTAAGTACAAGAACATCTGACTTACAACTTCTTTCTCGTTCTCAAAACCTGAGTACTTACTTCTTAGAGATTTTTAATGGACTGACAAATAATAATTTACTGAAAGATCTTGAAGATGAAGATGCACCATATGTTGACTCACAGGCACTACCTGTTAATGCATGTCTAAGAGCACCAGGTTCAACTTGTTTTACAGATTTAGATTGTTCAGCTTCTAAATTTGTAACAGATAATACAAAAGGTGTATCAATCGATGATCTAATCACGGCCACAAGTCAGTATGAACTTTCTTTCTGGCAAACAGAACAAGTATGCTCACAACCAGCACGTGTTGGTGATGATGACTATGACATAAGAAATAATCGTTGCTGTACTCAAATGGGAAATACATTTAAAGTCCCTACTCTTGATATCTTTGGAAGACCAATTTCAAATGATTCAACAATCACAAATAGTGATGGTGTTGATCTTACAAGAGTACCTGGAGCAGAAATTGGAGCAAAAACTTCGACACGCTTCTCAGGAAATGTTCTAACAGAGTATGAGAGAGAAACAGACGGGCTAAACACAATGACGATGGCCACAAAGGATGCAGGAATTCCAGAAGCTAGTGCCTACTCACAATTTAAAGCACTTTCAACATATGGAAAGAAAATGTGCTGTAGCGAAAACTGGGTTCGTAGTTTCAATAAAGAAGTTAATGGTGGTGGCCATGAGTGGGGACCAAATAAAATGCAAGCACACGGCCAGGACTCACTTGAAGATTTCAAATGTTACAACTACGCTGATCAGTCAAAGCAAAACTGTAGTGCAACTCAAGCGCAAAATACATCAAGTTGTTCTTTAGTAGATATTCCAGACGCAATCGGTGAAGATATCACAAAGTGGCTTGGATATTTCGAACTAACAGGTATTCCAAATATTGTTATTAAAGATCATATCTCAGGTGTAGTTGATATGAGTGATAACAAGTGTAGTAAACCTATTTACCGCGATGATACAGCAGCTCCTGAATATGGTGTTGACGGTTATATGATTGCAGATACTCTTGACTACGAGCCACTATCAAAAGCTAACGAATTTAAGCCAGTATTTGAAAGTGATGAGTTTGCTTGTTGTATGCCAGCGGGAACACAGATGCAGGCCGGTGATGATGCAAATCTATGTTGTACAGGTTATATCAATCCGCAAAATAACAAGTGTCAGCTTAAGAATTATTCGAACGTATCAGCATATACAAATCGTTTTGTATCAAGTGAGCTTCAAAATCTACCAGACTCAGATTTTGAACCACTAACAGGACATATGAAAGATCGTGAAAAGTTAGCAATCGTTGCATGTCAGCAGAGCATGTGTGCTGATGGATATGTTGGTTTTGGTCTTGCTCATGGGCAGTATGGACTTCCAGAAGAGACACTGGCAGATGCAGATGCCGCTGGTGTTGGTAACGTTAAGCGATTCATGCAAAACACAGACAATGATAATGAATTAGGTCGAGTGGATTATTTCCTAGAAGGTCTAAAGTGGAATGCACACGTGTATTGTCTTCCGGCCAACGTGGCTGCTGAGCTACAAGGCTCAACACCAGCTGTTCAAGTTCTTAACTGTAATTAAATTTAATATCAGCAATAATCTTAGCGAGGAGTGCCTTGGCCGCTCCTCTATTATCTTTTGCTATATAAGGATGAATTTTTAAGCTGAGACTTAATTGGCCATTAAACTCCATTGCAACAATTCCTACTGGAAAATTTTTAGATCCAGGAGTCGTTGCAAACCACACTTCATCTTGACCAAGAGATTTATAACTTTCATCACTAACATCCCAGGCGCCAATATTAGAGAATGTTCCAAGCCAGAAATTTTTAGTCGCTGAGTTTCGTGAAAGTTTTGCCATGTAATTACGGCCAAATAAAACACCAATATGATGAACCCACCATAGGCCAATGTGATTTAGAGTTTTTACTTTTTGCGAAAAGCCATTTCTAATTTCGTTATAATCAGAGTTCGAATTTAAGCGTAGTTGAACAAAAGAAGTATGATTCTCGTAAGGACTCTTCTTATTTACAATCCCTCTAATATTAATTGGCAGAAGCCATGAGTATCTTAACTCTTGTGCATCATCTTTTATGAGAGAAAAAACGTGGTGATTAATTAATTCTAGAAGAACAACATTTTGCGAAAGTTTCTTCTCCTTTAAGAAATCATTAAAGGCCTTAGTTTCCCCATGGTTAAGAACGCCTACCTCAAATTCATAATTATCCTTAGGCCTATTATCATTTTTCTCCTTCCACTCAGGAGCACTTGCAGGTGAAATATCCTTTGCTTTTAAAGCAAGCATCAGATGTTTCCAAAAAGATATTTTCTTATGATAATTAGAATAGACTGGAGTTCTCTTTGCTCCAAGCTGAGTTAAATAATAAGGAATTGAGGCACTTCCATCCATCAGAGAATGAGAGTATTCAAAGTACTCAGGTGAAAGAAGATTACCGTCATGCCACTTAGCACGGCCAATCACACATTGATCGTTCTCTCCCCTTTCTTTTAATAATTCATACCAAACACCTACCCAGTCACGGCCAAAGTAACGTTTAGAAATAATATTAAAAGGCCATATCACAGAAGACTTCCTTCAAAACGAAAAGATCTCTTAGGCCATAGGCCCTGATTCTCATCACTGTGAATTTCAAACATATGTCCTGTGCTTTCCACAACAACGCCGTCAATTAGTGGCGAGAAGTGAATCTCATCCTGTCCCGTATATAAGTTACAGATATGATAATGACTCAACAGATGTGAATCTTTTAAATATTTAATCATAGCTGATATGATATCTTTTTTTGTATCGTTACTCATAGCAGACTTAAAACAGAGGTATTGAACCTCTAAGGTTTTTAAAATACCATTATCAACTTTGGGCCTTCCCATCATTTCAACAATATTAGTTAAAAACTTCTTTGCAAACTTTAAGTTATATAGCTTGTAAGATCGTCCAAGATCGCGATTGGCAATCATAAAGATTGAGACTAAATCACTGCCATCAAATACACCGTAATAGGCATTACCTTCTTGATCATCGAGTTCCTCCATAAGGTCTAACTCATGGGCCTCTTGTGTATAGAAAGTTGAAAAATCAGAAAAAGGGATTTCTCTTACATCAAAAAACGTTGGATTAAAGACTGCAGGAATCACAACAGAATAGACGTGATAATTATTGATATAGCGGTAGTTATAACCTCGCCCTCCCTTTGTTAAGGAAGCTATGGCCTTTTCATTATCCGATAAGATCGCGGTGTAGGCCATTTCACATCGAAGATCTTCGGCCAATTTAGGAAGAGCAGCAATGACATCAGCAAAACATTTGCGCCACTGTACCTTTGCTCTTCTTCCTCCTTGAGGAGAAACTCGTAAATCACAAAAATATGCAACAGGTCGATAGTCACCATCGATAAATCGTAAGTGTCTTACAATTGTACCAACACCACAAATACTTAAGTCTTCATTTAGAAATAAGAAGGTCCAGAAATGGTTTCCTTTTCTTTCGTAAAACTTGAAGAAGTCACTGCCACGATCAAATGACAATGCTTCATCACCAGTTTCCATATGAATATCTTTATAAAAGTTTAAGATCCCTTCGTTATCTTCTTTAGTCGCCAGCCTAATATGTGAGTAAGGGGCAACGACCTCTTCCAAGGTCAACATACAAACGCTCCTTGCTAGCCAGACTAGCTATAAGATTTAACTTTTTTAATTGAGCGAGCTTTTAGTAGTCTCTTTAAAAGGAACATTACGATGCGACCAAATGATAAGTGGACATTCATCATTGTTCCATACTCAATAACTTCATCATCAGGCTCACTCATACCAGGTAGCATTTTAGTATAGCCTTTATAAAGTCTAAACGGGCGTATTGTATTATAGATCTCACCAAGTTTTGGCTTGGCACTTGAGTATGCATAAATATAAAAGTTACGTCCCATGCGTGATGCTTCAATATACATCATAAGCCAGAAGTAAACTCCTAGCAGTCGACAACGTTGATAGCGTGACATCCAAAGTGCTGTGGCTTCGAATAAATCATTTTCAAAATCTGGAACATCTTTTTTTAATTTTGCTAGGGCATCATCAGGTAAACTTTTTACGACACGAGAATCACTACCTAGTGCGAAAGTAAAACCACCACACATTAGCCCGTGTTTATTAAACAGAGCAAATGTCTTATTTCTAGCAAGAAAATCTAAAGGAAATTTAACACCAATTCTTTGGTAAGCGAGTTGTTGAAACTCTTGTAATTCATCAAGTTCGTTAATGCATCTTAGTTCCGAGCGATAAATACGCTTAACTCGGCGCCCCGTTCCAACAATAACACCTGGCAAAACAGCTAATTGTCTAATCATTACTCTCTCCTGTTAGAGTTGATGGGGACATCTTAGGAATAAGCTTAAGCATCAGTAAAATCTCAAAAGATTATTAAAATTTCCCCAATTTCATCCTGCGCACTAATAATACCTATAAAATTGCGCGCTTAGAAAGGGCCAAGAGAAATCTTATTCAATTTCTAACAACATTTTTGGCCATTTCCGTCAAAAAAATATTATTTGCAATAATTATTAGTGTCATAGTGCTACCTTTCGAATTTGTACAAGTGTGAATAATTTCAATAATTAATGCCAAGTACCATGACTTGCGCAGGCCTCATTGCTATTTTTCTCCATTCACAAAAGGAGCCCAATGAAGACAATAATGTCCCTACTACTATTAAGTTTCATGGCCGTTTCAAGCTATGGAATGCAAATTAATAAATCTGCTTTTTCTGGCAAGAATTTCTGGTACATCGATCAAATCGATCGAGTTGAGATTATTACAGATCTATACAAGCAAACAAAAGCTGAATACGCCCTGTGGGAAGTGAAGAAGAAGCGCATCGGTGTTGACGGAGATAAGATATTTAAAGAAGCAATTGAAGCTGAACAAACAATTGCTGACGTTGATGATGCTGTTTCACAAGCAAGAAGTAATATGGAGTTCTACGATCGTGCAAGAAAGTTAATTGCTAACTTTCAAGATACACACTTTGGACTAAGTACTCATATTGCAGCTCCATGGATTGTATCAGGTTTTAATACAAAGTTAGTTGAAGCTAGCGGAAAAGTAATCATTGCCTCAAAATACGGTAAGGTTATTGAAAAATCAGTTATTGAAACACAAAACTACTACATTAATAAGATCGAATTAGGTGATGAGCTAATCAGTGTTGACGGTGTAAAAGTAAGTGATGCAATTGATGCACTTATGCCTTACATTGACGCATCAAGTCCTGCCTTTGCAAGATCAAGAGCTGCTGCAATGTTAATTGAGCGCTACTTTCTATTTCCAACAAGGCCATATTTTGACATTGAATTTAGAAGTGCAAAAACACAGGAAACTCACAAGGTTCGCCTACCTCTATACTACTCTGGTGATACTAGTATCGTAAGAAAGAAAGATATTTCATTCTACCTTGATCAAAAAGGTTTCTTAAAATTAAAAGAGCTTCGTTTTAAATGGGATAATCAACAGAGAACTTTTGTAAAAGACACAAGTCTAAAAGTCGATACTTTACCAGAAGGCCTTCCAAAAGGTGCTATTGAATTAGAAAACTGGACATCAGCAAATGGTGGTGGAAGCCCTATCGTTCACTCTGCTCTAATTCTTAAAGATGCAAAAGCATATGCTTATATGCAGGTAAACTCTTTTTCAGTATCAACAGTATACTTTAAAGGTGAGCAGCTTTCTTTTATCGAAGCACTTAGAAAAAATATTAAATTCTTTAAAGCACAAAACTTAGACCTTATTTTAGATATTAGAAATAATGGTGGTGGTAATGGTGGCTACCCTGCTCAACTTCTTTCTATGCTAACAGAAGCAGATAAAACATACCCAAATGCTACTTGGGCCTCAGCAGTTACTCGTTATATGAGACAACTAATTGAGTACTACGGTGTTGAAGAAATCTTTAAAGACATTGATGGAAGTGATTGGACAATGCAATCTGATGCATTCTTTGAAGCTGCAAGTGAAGGAAGAATGCTTTCTCGTGCAACTCAGAATATTGATATTACAGCTGACCCACAAGTAGGTGGATATGATGGAAAGATCGTTGCTCTAGTTTCACCAAATTGTATTTCAGCGTGTGATATTACAAGTATTCTACTGCAAGGCTCGAAAAGAGCGAAATTAATAGGTACTCATGCAAACGGTACTGGTGCAGGATACCGCTCAAATGACGTGTATAACACGCAATTTAAGGACCGCTATAACGTGTTTTCAACACAGATCCCAAATATGCTATTTGGATACGGTGTTGAAGGTCACCAATTTGGTAATCTCTTAGGAATTGACTCTGCTTATGAGTTAAATTCTGAAAACGTTCCAGTTCAGGCCGATATTAATTATGTTGAGACAAAGAAAGACTTAACTAATTACATGTCAGGTTGGATTGAAAAAGCAATTGAAGTTTTAAACCAATAAAAAACATAGGCCACGCTATTTGCGTGGCCTTATAAACATTCCGATTTCTCTTCGATGCGAAGGAAGATGACAGACAGAGACTTCATACTTCTTATCAGCAGTAAATACCTTTATCCAATCATCAACCTTTTTAAGATCATTAATTACAGGTGTCTTAATAGTTAAGAAAGCACCTTTAATATTCTTATAAAAGTCCATTATACGACGCGACTGATTCGTATTTAAATCTCCATTCAAGTTTAAATCTGAAATGAGCCAGTCACAGTGCTTTGGTAGCTGTGCCCTAGTCACATCAAAGACACTCTTTTTAATATGTGAGAATTGATCTCCAAATTTTTCTGAAATAATTGGATCCATAAGCGCCGGATCAACTGAGACAAGCTTGGCCCCTTTTTCGAGGACATAGTATGAGATTCCACCTGGAGCACTTCCTATTTCCACAATCTGATCTTGCGCACTAATCTCTTCTTTATAAAGCCTGAATGCTTGGCACGCCTTATGATAGGCCCTAGCAGGAACCTCATCAGAAATTTCACTCTCCGTTAAAGAGAAGGTATCGACAGGAGTGATAATAGTATCAAAGTGCCAAAATTGATTTTCCCCCACTCGGATATACTCACCATCAAGAGGGATCTCATTATATTTATCGATAAAAGTCGCCTGTCTACGTGCAAAGGCAACAGGCTTTTTAATAAGCTGTGTTTCGTAATTATCTGGCCCCTTCATGCTAACAAACTCTTTGTTAGAAAAGCTTAGGTGAAGCTTGGGGTGCTTTAGCTTAATTTCTTCTAAAAGAAGATCTTTAAGTTTTGGATGATAGAAGAATAAGTAAAATGTGTTCATAAAAGCTATAGTAGCATGAATAGATAGCTTGGGATAGAACAACTGGCTTCTTAATAGAATTCTAATAAATAGGCATCTTCTCGATTTTTAAAAATGTGGCATAAAATGCCAAGAAATTGGGACGCCCAAAACAAGGGCGTCCACAACGTTATACATCTTATAAGGATGCTGGTGATCTTAGATTTTCTTTAATTTGAAACTGCGTAAAAATATTCTCTTTATTAACACCTTCAGAGTAGAAGTTTTGATAAGGAATATTCCCATTTAAATTTGCACTTACACTACCTTTATTAGGATGTGATCCAAATAGACGTGTCAAAAGATGATCATTTTTAATCTGATTATTTACATTATATGCAATATCTTTAAAACGCCACAGCGGTAGTTCATGCTTATATTTTGCAAATAACTGTTTAGAACCAATTTCCATACATGCTGCAATCATTGACCTTCTCTTAGATGGCCTAAAAATATATTTCCAACGATACTTCTTCTCACACTTCTTTTTAATCTCAGAAGTGTAATTGCCAGTCGACCACTCCTTTAAAAAGTCTGCATACGAGTCATATAATTTATGACGACAGCTACTAAATAGTGAGCGAAGCTTCACGAAAATATTTTTCGATTTTCCTCCACACGCTTCTTTGAAGACATTGTAGATTTCATCTGAATTACGATTTAAAAAATTAGCTATATTTGAATTATCCATCGTAATAGTTGATGTAAATTCCGCCGGAGCTCGGACTTGATAATTATCAAACATCGAGACAAAGTTTCCATAGCTATTTGTACGGGCCCTAACAAGATCCCTAATTTTATCTTCTGTCTTTGACACTGCCCAACTAAAGTCCTTATTAACCTTACTTTGCTGATCAAAAGTCATCGTAAATACGTTACTGCTGAAGATATCAAAGTCTCGTCTAGCATGAATCAGTTCTTCTTCTGACTGATAATTTATATTCACTTTCTTCGATTCAACACGGTCATTAGAAACTAATTGATCGTAACCAATAAGCTTACCTAAGACGGCCCCAAGTAATTTAGAGAAAATATTTTGAGTATAAGATAGTCTTTCATAACGATGAGAGAAGAATTTATAAACTCTCCCATCCTTAACAACCTCAGTTGACTCAGTTTGAGAGTTCTTTACTCCACCAATGATGAAAGCAAGATACTTCGATTCTTTTAATTCCTTCTTACGGTTTTCATAAGAAGTAATATTACTCGCAAGTGTTGAGTAATTAAATTTACCAAAACGCACAACGCCTTTAAGCTCATTTAATTTCTCACTATTGTTTAAATCATCAACATATAAAGACATATATGCTTTATATGACTTCTCAAAGCTATAATTAAAGTCATAACGAAATAAAGTAAGTCTAATTAGATTTAAGAAATCGGCCATTAAAGTAATATTGGCACCTGCAGAGATTAACTTTGAATCCTCAGCGCTTAATCGAATCATCTCATTGGCCTTAGCATTATCAGCTGGCCCTAGACGTTGAATCTCAACAGTTGATTTTCTTTCGTACTTTGCAAGAGCACCAGCAGCGACACCAATTCCTTGATAAGAAGCAGTGGCGGCTGCACCAGCAGCAAATGTAAGCGCATCTTCCTTTTTGATAAAATCATAATCACCAAGTTTAGAAAAATTCTCCGGCCTTAAATACTTATACATAAAGAAAAGTCGATCAAATTTTGTTTGGAGTGCATCTTCAACATTGTCAGCAAAGTGATTAAATCTCATTGTTCTCTTTAGGGAAAGATTACTATAAGACTTTAAGACAGATGGAGATATATTAATGATCCCCTTTTGTTGTAGTGCACTTAAGAAGTTTCTAGCTGAAATTTCAATAACCATCTCATCATTAACGAGGTAGCGATCTTCATCAAATAAGGAAGGTGCCGCACTTCGGTTAAAGAGAACTTTAAAACCATGAAAATCTCCAGCATGTCGCCAACCGACAAGATTAACTCCACCAAAGAAGCCATTGGCATCATGACTTAGACGATCACCTATTGCCTGATAATTGGCCTGGTAATTATCATAGATTTGTCGGTAAATTGGCGAGATATCGGCCAAGTCCGTACTTGAAAATTCTGTTTCTAATTTATGATTATCAACCGAAAAATTAGAAAAAGTAACAGGTTCAACGACATCATCTTGCGCAAGAGCAATCGACGTCTTTGTATTAAATAAAAATGTGAAAATTAAGAGAATAAGTGTTTTCTTCACTCTGTCCTCTGTATTACTTTTTAAGTTCACCACGTCCCCCTTTAGTGATTACCCAATACCCAAGGCTCACTAGCGGAAAAGAAACGGGAACGAACGTGCAATACAGATTCTTTTAGCCTAAAAGGGATTCTACGTTCATTATTCGACACGATGCAAGAAATTCTTATTATTTATTGTCATTCATCAAGTTTTGAATAGTTACCCAGAATTTTTAATAGATTTTGCTTATCTTAAGTTAATTTTAATTTAATAGAATTATTAGGAGATAGTGCCGATAATAAAGACAAGACAAAAGTGATGACCTATTGTTATGGTCAACTTAAGTAAACTAAACAAAAACAAGGAGAATTATAATGGCATTTGAAAGTATTGATGGAAAGCAGGTTCCAAAGACTTCTTTTAAAATTTTTAAAGATGGTGGCCTAGTTGACCTAACATATGATGAAGTATTTAAAGGTAAGCGAGTTGTGGTTTTTTCACTACCTGGTGCATATACACCAACGTGTTCATCAACTCACCTTCCTCGTTACAATGAGCTTGCTGGTGCAATAAAAAAAGAAGGTGTTGATGCTATCTACGTCCTATCTGTAAATGATGCATTTGTTATGGATGCTTGGATACAAGATCAACATGCAGATGAAATTGGTGTCTTACCAGATGGAAATGGTGAGTTCTCTAAAGGAATCGGACTATTAGTAGATAAGTCTGATATTGGATTTGGGGCAAGAACTTGGCGCTACTCGATGGTGGTAAATGATGGTGTTGTTGAAAAATCATTTATTGAACCTGATAAACCAGGTGACCCGTTTGAAGTGTCAGATGCTGATACAATGCTTAAGTACTTAAACCCAGAAGCGAAAGCACCAGAGGCAATTGCTATTATCACACGTCCAGGTTGTCCACACTGTCACCGCGCTAAAGAGCTTCTAACAGAAAAAGGGCATAAGTATAACGAGATCATACTTGGGCAACATACTTCTAACCAGTCACTATTTGCTATCACTGGGCAAACGAAGGTTCCACAAATCTTTATCAATGGAGAAAGAATTGGTGGACGAGATAAATTAGAAGAATTAAATGAGCAAGGAAAGCTTTAAATAACAAAGGCCGCCTATTGGCGGCCTTCTACATTATTAAATCAAAAATAACATTTCAAAATAAGTTGGCACTGGCCATAAATCATCCGGAATAATACTTTCAAGACGTCCACAGTGATCAGCAATCATCTCACTAATAGGCATTAGCTCATAAGCTAATGAATGGGCCACTTTTTCTTCATCATGTACTTCACTTAAACCTGCCAAAGCATTCTTAAGATTTCTATTTTGCTCAAAAACAGCTTCTAAAGAGAATTGTAGATCTTTTAGAATTTCTGTTTCTACTGACGCTTCGACTTTAATGGCCTTTGAAGCAGCAATTGATGCGGTTAACTTGGCCTTGTAATTAAGTGCCGCAGGGATAACTAATTGGTTAACCATATTTGAAAGAGTACCAAATTCGATATTACGTTTCGTGATATATGTTTCCAGAAGTACATTGTAGCGAGTATCGAGTTCTGATTCACGATAAATACCATGCTTCGTTAGAAATGCTGTCTCTTGTCTATCGACAAGAACATTTAAGCTATCAGCTGTTGTTTTTAAATTAGGAAGTCCTCTTTTTTGGGCTTCTTCAAGCCACGCTTGAGAGTAGCCATCACCGTTAAAAATAACATCCCAAGACTCATTGATAAATGTGTGACAAATATCAAGGAGTGCTTGATCGATAGAAACACCATCACGAATCTTTGCTTCTAGAAGATTATTTGCTTCTTCTAAAACTGCAGTTACGGCACCGTTTAGAATTGTCAGAGGAAAACCAATTGATTGGTCTGAACCACAGGCACGGAATTCAAATTTATTTCCAGTAAATGCAAATGGTGAAGTACGGTTTCTATCAGTGTTATCCTTTGGAAGCTTAGCAAGTGCACCTGCACCTAGATCAAGAATCGTTTGTGACTCAGGAGAGAATTCCTCACCTTCTTTAATTGCTTTAAAGATTCTTTCAATTGTTGAGCCAGTAAAGACAGAAATAATTGAAGGAGGGGCCTCATTAGCACCTAGGCGGTGATCATTACTGTGAGAAGCAATTGCGGCCCTTAAAAGTTTAGCATGGCGATGTACTGCTGCAATAACAACAGAAGTAAAAGCCAAGAAACGATAGTTTTGATGTGGTTCACTTCCTGGGTCAAGAAGATTAATTCCCGTATCACTTGCTAGTGACCAGTTAAGGTGCTTTCCTGAACCATTGATACCGGCAAACGGCTTTTCATGTAAAAGCGCAACAAAGCCATGACGAATGGCCACATTTTCAATCATGGCCATTACCATGTGATTATTATCAGCTGAAACGTTAGCATCTCTAAAGATTTGAGCAAGCTCAAATTGTCCTGGTGCAACTTCATTATGACGAGTTTTTGCAGGAATTCCTAGTTTATGAAGTTCATAATCTAGCTCTTCCATAAAAGCGAGCACACGCTCATTGATGGCCCCAAAATAGTGATCATCTAATTGTTGATTCTTTGTTGAAGGAGCTCCAAAAAGAGTACGTCCTGTCATCACAAGATCTTCTCTTAAATTATAGTAATTCTTATCAATTAAAAAATATTCTTGTTCTGCACCACAAGTTGCAATGACTCGTTTAACATTCGTTTCACCTGATAGGTGAAAGAATCTCTTTGCAGTTTCACCCAGGGCCGAAACTGAACGAAGAAGTGGTGTCTTCATATCAAGGGCCTCGCCGTGATAAGAAACAAAGGCAGTTGGGATACAAAGAGTTTTTGATTCACCTGTACCAATTAAAAACATTGGAGATGTTAAGTCCCAAGCAGTATAGCCACGAGCTTCGAAAGTAGAGCGAGATCCACCATTTGGAAAAGAAGATGCATCTGGCTCACCTTGAGTTAGCTGAGACGCTGATAACTTTTCAATAGGTCTTCCAGTTGAGTAGTCAAAATCTAAGAAAGCGTCGTGCTTTTCAGCAGTTGATCCAGTTAAAGGTTGAAACCAGTGACAAAAGTGAGTTGCACCTTTATCAAGGGCCCACTTTGTAACGGCCTTTGCAACAATCTCGGCCTGGGCCTTAGAGATATGAGAGTTTGAATGTATCGCCTCGTTAATTTCTTCTTTAATTGAATCAGGAATTTCCTCTGCCGTTTGAATATCAAACGTATTTTCACCATAGTAGTCTGTTACTTTTTGGTGCTTACCTGATTTGTCTCTGGGACGTAGAAAATTTAAACCTTGAATTAGATTACTTGGGACACTCATTTACTTCCTCTCCGTGGCAGTATAGATGGATAACTCCCTATATTATAAGGACTAAAGAGGATTTGTGTCCAATGAAAATTTATTTCTTGATTGTGATTGCTTGAGAGTAAACTTGCGTTTTAAACGCCTGATTATGATCAATTTCGGCCGCCTTGATTTTGGACATACAAAGTACACATCCTGCCATTAAAACAAAGATCATTTTTACGATTGCTTCATATGCATCCGGTGGTAACATTGCTAACTCCAAAAGTTTAGGCTAATTTAATTGACTTAATATTAGAGCATAATGGCAAAAGAAATGCTGATGAGCAACAAAAAATTCATGCGAAGTACATTTTTATACCTTGGCCAAGAGGAGCTACCAGAAGGCTTCATGGCCGACAAGCGCAATGACTTTAGACTGAGTCGTTATTGTTTATCTTCATTAACTGGCCTTAAAGATATATCTATTATCAATCACTTACATTTAGATAATCATGAGAATATGCTAGTCTCAATTAGTCACACGAAAGAGCTTGCGGCTTGTGCGCTATGCACAAATAAAGATGTTAAGTCAGTCGGTATTGATATTGAGTGGTCTGATCGAAAAATGCGTGAAGGAACTTTTAAGTATTTTGTCTCACATGAAAGAGAACTAAATATACACTCTCCTCTTGAGATCTGGTGTATTAAGGAAGCGGCCTTCAAGGCCTACTCACCTTTTCATGATGATGAAAATGAGAAGATATTGGTCTTAACTGACTTTGAGATTTTAGAAAAGGGAGTTCTTAAAGGGCCCAAGGACAATAAGCTTGTCTATGAAATCATCGAAGAGAAATATCAGGGCAGGCCCTTTAAGCTTGCCCTGAGTGAATATTAAAATAAAAAGCTTTCTAATTTCTTTTCATCTTCGATATTAATTTCTTTAATCTCTCTAAGACCGTTTCCAAGAGTAACTCTTAAAGTCATCAACTTCCCTGTGCGAGCAATTAAGAAATCAACTTGATCATTTTCTTTATACATCTCGGCCATTGTATCGTAGGCCTTCTTATCAAGTCTTAATGAGTTAAGAGCAATAAGTTCATCACCTGCATTTAGTCCTGCTTTATATCCACAACTTTCTTGGCGAATTGACTTGATGATAAGCTTTCCACCTTCTTCGGCCACTGTTGCACCAATATCTAGCTTAGGAGTTGTCCACTCAACACTAGCACCCATGCGCTTTAAGTAATCTTCAAAATCAATTTCTTCAACACCTTCAACAAGAAGTCTAAATTCATCGCTAATATTTTTAGAAACAAGTCCTTCTAGGATTTCGAAGAAGCCTTCTTTTGTAATTCCCACAGCAGGTCTTTCTTTATAATCCGCCCATAGAGCACGAACTAGATCGTTGATTCCCTTTCCTTCATTCTTCATCAGTGTATTAAGAATAAAGAAAACGAGCCCACCTTTTAGGTAATAGCTAACAGATGAGTTTTTAAAGTTTTCACCAGCACGGTAAAGTTTAATCCAGGCATTGAATGATGAATCTTCAAGAGAGTGATAACCACGCCCAGGAGTGCCAAGGTAATTGTTAATATTCTTCTTCATACACTCTAAGTATTCTTTTAGAGAATAGAAGCCACTGCGATAAGTGATAAGCTGATCAACAAAGCTAGTCATCCCTTCCGTTAACCAGTGCATACGAGTGTAGTTTTCATTTTTATAATCAAATGGCCCAAGCTCAACTGGACGAATTCTTTTTACGTTCCAAAGGTGAAAGTATTCGTGAGCAACAAGTTCCATATACTCTTTATAGCCTTTCTCTTTTGCTAAATGGAATGGACAAAATTGTAGTACCGTCGAGTCAAAGTGCTCAAGTCCACCAAAGCCACTTGGACTTAAGTGAGTGATAAAATAATAGTGATCGTAAGGAAGCTCGTCCCCTACTATCTTTGCAGTCTCTTCAACAATCGTCTTAATATCATCATTAAGCTTATCCATCACTTCTTGTGAAGATTGAGCATGAGCAAAATCTCCATAGAAAGCAATATGATGTTCTTTATTTTGGTGCATGAAACCATAAGTCTCATGGCATCCAATTTCAATTGGGGTATCAAGAAGCTCATCAAAGTCTTGCGCTTCATAGATAAAATGATCTCTTTTTTCAGAAATATCTTTTAAGGCCGTTGTTACTTTTGACCAAAGTGGATTAATTTTAATTTCTACATGTGACTTACCACTTTGCCCCTCAATGCCAAGAAAAACACTTGGCCCATGTAAGAAGGCATGTGTGTTATCAACATGAGAAGTACGCACAGTTAATTCATGACAATAGATACTATAGGCAATTCTTATTTTTCCATCTTCACCAAATGAAGTCGATTTAAAACTTGGGTGAGTAAGATCAACTCTCCACTCATTCTTTGAAACTTGTTCATGGAAAAGACGTTGTCCTTTCGAATCTTCAACCTTGATTTCTTTAATATGACGAGAGTACTCTCTCATTAAATAAGAGCCTGGCGACCAAGAAGGCATAAAGAAGCGAACTTCATTTGAATTTGTATCCAGCACTGCATCTAAAGAAATATTAACTAAGTGAGTGTGGGGATTTGGAATATCGATTATATATTTAAGCATTTATCGCTCCTTTCATAAGCTTTCGTATTCTACCAATTTATTTCAAGAAAAACCTCTTGAAAAGGATTCGTTTAATTGCTAAAAGCCCTCTAACAACACAATTTAATGGAAAATCTAATGGAAAATCAATCTGACAACGCACAGCAGTCTGAGCATTATAATATTGACCGCTCACAAGTTGTACTACCACAACTTACTTTTACTCAAGTAGCACAAGATCAACTCAATCTTATGCTTGAAAATGATTTCACACTACAAGGAAAGTACTTAAGAATCCTTATTAGTGGTAAAGGTTGTGAGGGATTTAAGTATTCAATTGGGTTCCATAACTTAAATGACGATGATTTTCTAATTCCTGTCCCTTGTATGGATATCGAAGTTATTATTGATCCATTTACGGCATTTTATCTTGGTGAAACTTTAATTGATTACCAATTTAATTATATCAATGACGAAGAAGGTTTTGTTGTAACTAATAAGCAACAAGAAGAATTCCAAGGCAAGTTCTGGCGTAAAGATAAGACAAAGATTCCTCCTAAGGCAGAGGCCCTGTAAGCAATGGACTATCGTTACCTAAAGGCGTTTACTCTTACGGCAAAATACTTAAGCTTTTCAAAAGCTGCCGCAGAGTTGAAGATTGCTCAATCAGCAGTTTCAAGACAAGTAAAACTCCTTGAAGAATCGATGAATGAAGAGCTTATTATTCGCTCAAGTAAGAAAGTTATTTTAACAAAGAAGGCCAAGCAACTTCTAAAGTCTATCGACCAATTTGAAGATAGCCTTGGTAATATCTTTGAAACCACTCAAGAGCGTCCTGTACATATCGGGATTCTAGATGGACTACTAGTTAACTGGTTTAACCCTATCCTTGCAAAGTATGCAAAGAATTATAAAAGAGATATTTTCATTCACGTTGCCGATAGCCCAGCACTTAGACGTGGGATTGAGGATGGTATATACGATATTATCTTCTCAACAGATAATTTCCAATCAGATCTCACATCTTCTTTAAAATTATTTGAAGAAAAATTTGTGATCATCTCAAATGAAGTAATCAATAAGAGGAAGCTTCACGAGTATACGTGGATTGTTTTTAGTGAACTTGACCACCTTCATAAATTATCAACAAAGGCGCCACCAAAGAAGATCGTTGTGGACTCTCTAGAGAGTATCAAGGCTCTTGTAAAGCATGGTGTGGGGATTGCTGTTGTACCAGATCACACATTATCGAAGCACGATAATTTTACGACAGAGCAAGTAAGTGGACTAAAGAATATGAATATCTATATGACTACTTTAAGCTACAAGAATCAACCGGCATTTCTAAAAGAATTTATTAAGATTTTAAATACGAAATAAAAAAGGCGAACATTTAGTTCGCCTTTTTTTTATTTTCTTTTGATGTCTTTGATTCCAACAACACCAATTAGGAATACTTTGTTTGAGATGAAATGAAGATTTTTAGTTCTTCTATTTTCAAAATTAAAGAGCCAATCTTCACCAACTCTTTCTACAGATGCAGAATACTTTTTACGACTATCATTTACTCCACTATAAAGAGTATCAATTTCGATATCACCACCATCAGAAGGATTTAAGTTACTAACAGTGATTTTAACAACATCGCGATCGCTTCTTCTTACAAGAACAACACCTTTCATCACTTGTTCGAGAGAATATGTTTCATTTCCAATGATTTTTCCCTTATCAGAGAATTCTTTTTTATAGACTGATGTCACCTCTCCCATTTCTTCATCAACGTTAACACCTAGATGATAGAAGCTCTGATCCTCGTCATTTGTGATATGAACAAGCTTAACCTGAGCGGCCATTAGTGATGTTGTTGTGACAACTGTTAAAAGAAGTAATTTCATCAATGATTTCATATTCATCTCCCTCTCAAATTGATACGGCATATTGCCATTAATCACTTGTTAATGGGAGAGAAAATTTTACAACTATGTAAGAAAGACAATTCTTCAAACATTAGCCATAACTAATAACATGTATTAGACTAACTTAAGGTGTTAAAAATAATAGGCCCACCAACGTGCTTAAACTCATCATCACGAAGATTTTCAAATTCATAACCCGTTAAATGGTCGTGTAATATTTTCAGGATATACTCATTAATATTCTCAATTTGATCAAGTCCAAAGGTTTGAGCAAAGCCTGCAACCTTTTGGGTAATGTAATCATTTTGAAAAATACCTGAGCTAAGGTTAGATTTCTTAGAAAATTCTCTAAACTCTTCAATTGAAACACCCATTTTGCGAGAGTCATCTTTGTCAAACTTATCAAGACTGTAGTTAATAAGAGTTGAGAGGATGATGGCCTCAAAATCAATTGAGTTAATATCGTAGTTTAAATAGAAGTTATCAGAAAGCATGCCATCGTCTTTAAGAGATAAATAAGTTTCTTTAAGTGTTTTAATAAAAGGCATCAACTCAATTAGAAGCTTACACTTGCTTTGTAACTTTCTCCAGACTTCAACATTGTTAACAACAACAATCTTATTGTCATTGTCACGATACTTCACAAGATCACTAAAGAAATCATCTAGAAATAAATCAAAAGAAGCACCTAAAAAATTCTCTTCAGTATCTTCAAAGAGATGATTTCTTAGCGCCTTTTTCACATCCTTTTGCAGAATGCGAATGAGCGAATTTCCAATCTTATAAATATCAGTAAAATCAAAGTACTCAAAAATACTTTCATCAGCAAAGTTTCGGATATCTTTAATATAAGACATTCCAAGAAGGATTAATTCTCGGTTCTGATTCCCAATACGAGTCATAGCAACAGGGCCATCTTTTAAAACCCCATAGTACTCCATACTTGCATTAAGCATGCGAATAAAGTTGAAATGTAGGTAGCTAAAACGCTTCTCATCTTGAACCTTATTCAGCTCCTCATGAATACTTGCAGCATTCTTTTCAAAGGCAATAATCGAATTTTGGTGAAGTGTTTGAAGTTTACCTTTTGTCGAAATATTACCAGTTAGAGGCTGTTTTTTGTTAATGAATAAATCAATATGGCCAACAGAAGGAAATGGGTTAACCACTTGTAGGGCCTCGAAATAATCAACGAAGCCAAAGTCTCTTAGCCTTTCTTTCTTATCTTGATACTGATTCTCATTGTAGATCATATAGTCTTCAGAAATCATTTTAAAAAGATGCTGGTAAGCAGCTTCCACTCCAACTTCAGTATAAAGGTCTTTGATAAGTTGGCGTACTTCATCGACAACTTCATTATCTTCATCAAATTCGAATAAAAGAAGATTATCTTCAGTTAGAAAGTAGTTGTCGTGATCATCTGGATAGAGAGGATCTTCAACATCGAAAGTCCAAACATTGAAGCGTCCCTTAAGAAATAAAATGAACTGATCTGATTTTACAAATTCATAACGAATTTCTTCATCAGGACACTTAGCAACTGTACTTACCCATGATGTGAATTCATTGATATCAAGTTCATCTTTTGTCCAAAGGTCGATATCATAGAAAGTTTCTCTTTGCTCTTTAGACAGAAGCTTAAGAGCGTGAGATTTGACTTCAACAGGCAGGGCCTTAATTGAGACATAAAGTGGCTGAACAGGTAGCTTTTCAAGGCTTTCTCCTTTAGAGATGTAGCTATTAACTAACTCCATCGAAGTATAGGCCTTAGACTCTTTAAGAATTAAAGAAATAACGTCAGTAGTCGCTAAATTATTATTCTTATTGTCTTTCTTATTGTCGCTCATTTTGTCCACCAATATTGTCAAATAAGCCTTTAATTTAAGCTATTTAACTTAAGTTGTTAACCTAAATCTAAAGTTTGTACTGCGATACAGTAAATTACTAAAAATATTAAGAAGAAAAACACCTTCTAACACGAAAACATGATATTCGTCATATTATTTCCCCTATAACTTATTTAATTTAGATATATGAAGTGATAAGATTGGTTTAACCAAGAAAAGGTATAAATTATGGAAAAGAGACAGTGTGTAGATTGCCCATCAAGAGAGTTAGGGATTTTCTGTGGGTTATCAAATGAAGAAGCCGCTAAAGTATCACTTACTGCATCTTCATTAAGGTTTAAACGTGGTGAAAAGCTGTTTTCGCAAGGAAACCGCCCAGCAGGTATCTACTGTGTACAATCAGGAAATATCAAGCTGACAAAAACAGGCTCCGATGGAAAAGAGACAATTGTGAGAATTGCTCAACATGGAGATGTTATTGGCCACAGATCACTATTTACTGCTCAAGACTTCAATGGAACAGCAACGGCCATTGATAATGTTTCCGTATGTTTTATTGATAAACCAAGTTTATTAAAACTAATCAATGATAAACCAGCAATTGCGCTAGAACTAATTAATAAGTTAAGCCGCGACATGGGAATTGCAGAAGAGCGCTCAAGTGCTTTCCATCAAAAAAATGTTCGCGAGAGAATAGCTCAACTTCTACTCGATCTTGCTAAGACTCATGGTAACGTGCTTATCAATGGTGAAATTCAAATCGAACTAAAGCTTACAAGAGAAGAGATGGCCACAATGATTGGAACGGCCAATGAAACTCTAATTCGTATTATTTCTGAATACAGAAAAGACGGTCTTATTGATCAAAATGGTAAGTTAATCATTATCAAGGATGCCGCTGAATTAGAGAAGAGAGCTGAAGGCGTTTATTAAAGTTTTACTATTTTAAGTTTATAAAAAAAAGATAACTAACAAGAATGTAGAGATGGATATCCAAAGTATCACAAGCAAGAGACAGGCTTGCGAGGCACAAGTGTGCCTTCACTGCTCTGAAGAAATTGCCCCTGGTGAGCTCATCACTAATGAAAGAGATGGCAAATTAGAAAAGTTTTGTTGCTATGGGTGCATGAGTGTCCACTCTCTTCTTCTTAGTAATAACCTTGAAGATTTCTATCGCTATCAAAATGAGCAAGGCTCTCAGGCCAATAGCCTAAAAGAGCGCCCTACGACATCTGCCAATAAATTTGAATACATGGATAGCGAAGCTTTTATTCGCGAATACATTACAATTGAAGGAGATAAGCTTAAAGTTCACTTTCTACTTGAAGGTGTCCACTGCTTTGCTTGTATCTGGTTAATTGAAAGAATCTCAAAACTTGAAAACTCAGTTATTGAAGCCCAGGTTAATATTGGAAATAATTTAGGTAGTTTCACAATTGATACAAAAAGACCGTATTCAATTGCAAAGCTTGCTGCAACTCTTGCGCAACTTGGCTACACTCCTCACCCGTTTAATATTGAAAAAGATCAAGAAAAGAAATTAAGTGATCGTCGCGATATTCTTCAAATTGGAGTTGCAGCTTCGGCCATGAGTAATATCATGATCTACGCTGTTTCAAATTATGCCGGGGCAACTGGAGATTACGTAAAATTATTCGATGGAATAAGCTTTGCATTTTGTCTTCCAGTGATTCTTTATAGTGCTAAGCCAATCTTAGTTAATAGTGTCAGTGCTATTAGACTTAGAAGTACTAATGTCGATATCCCACTAGCAATGGCAATTGTCTTTGGCTTCATACTGTCGGCAATTAATTTCTTTAGAGAATCTGGACCTGTATACTTTGATTCAATCACAACACTTATATTTCTGATTTTACTGTCACGCTACTTTGTAAAGATGTTGACTCAAAAATCAATGTCGACAAAAGGCATCTCCTCTCTATTTCTAAACACTGGAGTTAAGAAGATTGTTGGCGATACAATTAAACATGTCTTCTCTAATGAAGTTGAGGTTGGTGATCAAATTCTTTTTGAAGAAGACGAAAGAATTATCTACGACGGAAAGCTTGCAAGTGAAAAAGCACTAATTCTAAACTCAATTAATACAGGAGAGAGCCGCCCACTTGTTGTTAATAAGGGAGACTTCATAGCAGCAGGTGCTGTAAGTTTGAGCAATGACCTCAAACTTGAAATTAGTGCAATTGGAACGCAAACAAAACTAGGTAAGAACCTATCAGCAATTGAGAATAATACAATCGTAAAAAACCCTGCCAATGTATGGGCACAAAAAATTTCACGCTACTTCACAATTGGAATTATCGTTCTGAGTATCGTGGCACTTATTCAAGGTCTTTATACTGGAGACGTTTCAAAATCATTTGAAGTCATCCTAGCAATTTTAATAGTTGGATGTCCCTGTGCCTTTGCTATGGCCACACCAATTGTTGTTGCGACTAGAATTAATAAGCTTAAGTCGTATGGTATCTATGTTAAAAACGAGCTAAGCCTAGAAGAGTTAAATAATGCAAAGAATATTATCTTTGATAAGACTGGTACTCTTACAAAAGGAAAGTTTGCAGTAAGTAGTTTTACAAATCAATCTGATCTAAGTGATGAAGAAATCCTTGCTTTAACATTTACTCTTGAAAGAGCGGCCCAACACCCTATTGCTTTTGCACTAAAGAAATATTCAAAACAAAAACTATCGAATACTGATCTATCTAAGTACGAAAATATAGTTGCTGAGGTGATTACAGGAAAAGGTGTTAAGGCACAAATCGAAGACACAACTTACTTTATTGGCAAGGGCATACTTGATGCAGAGATTGCCCTTTTTGCTGATGAAGTGATTATTGCCACTTTTAAAATTGAAGACAGCATCAGACCTGAATCAAAAGAGCTTGTGAACTTCTTGCAACAAAGAAATATTGATATTCACCTATCAACTGGTGATGCTTCAGAGATGGCAAAAAAGATAGCGAGAGAAGCTGGCATCAATGAGGCAAGTCTTTATATTGAACAAAGCCCGGAGCAGAAGCTAGAGCTTGCTAACAGACTCGAAAATGTTGTCTTTGTGGGTGATGGTGACAACGATGCTCTTGCCATGATTAAGTCTAATGTATCAATTGCAATTGGTGCACAAGCAGACATTGCCCTTAGAAGCTGTGACATTTATATGCCACAAGAAGACTTAAACCTCATAAAGGTCTTATTTAAAGTTGCACGTAATGTGAAAGGTACTTTACGCCGTAATATTATGTTTGCAGTTACTTATAATATCGCAGGAATAACATTGGCGCTAATGCATATCATTACTCCACTGCATGCGGCGATTTTAATGCCAATCAGTTCATTAACAGTTCTTCTTTCAAGTACACTTCCGTTAATTGGATTTGATAAGAGAATGTTAAAAAATAAAGGAAAAAGCTGATGGAAGTCATTATCGTTCTACTACCGATTGCAATATTCTTAGCAGTAGGATTTCTGTTGTTTTTTATTTGGGCGACTAAAACGGGTCAATATGATGACTTAGATACGCCTTCTATTAGAGTTTTATTTGAAGAAGAGAAAAATAATATTGTTCACAACCAAAAAAAGGAAGAATGATTATGAGCATGAGTACAAATGCCAATCTAGAAGAGTTCTCGTATAACGATAAGATATCGAAAGCTTTTCTTATGGCGACAGTTTTCTGGGGGGCGATTGCACTATTTATGGGTGTCTTTATTGCTTTCCAATTGGCCTATTGGAAACTTAACCTAGGTATAGAATGGACAACTTTTGGCCGTCTAAGACCACTTCACACAAATGCTGCGATTTTTGCATTTGTTGGAAACGGGATGTTTCTGGGAGTTTACTATTCAACTCAAAGATTATGTAAGGCAAGAATCTTTTCAGATTTCTTATCTTGGGTACACTTTTGGGGATGGCAGCTGATTATTGTTTCAGCAGCTTTAACTCTACCTCTAGGGATTACAACAGGGAAAGAGTATGCCGAGCTAGAATGGCCAATTGATATTGCCATTGCAGTTATTTGGGTAGTCTTTGCTGTTAACTTCATTGGTACGCTAGTTAAAAGACGTGAACGTCATATGTATGTGGCCCTTTGGTTCTACATAGCAACAATTGTAACAATTGCTGTTCTTCACATCTTCAACTCTCTTTCTGTTCCAGTAAGTTTTTTAAAGTCTTATCCAATTTATGCTGGTGTACAAGATGCGATTGTTCAATGGTGGTATGGGCACAACGCTGTTGCCTTCTTCCTAACAACTCCGTTCTTAGGGATCATTTACTACTTCTTACCAAAAACTGCTAATCGTCCAATCTATTCATATAGACTTTCGATTATTCACTACTGGTCTCTAGTATTTATTTATATTTGGGCAGGTCCTCACCACCTTCTTTACTCTTCTGTTCCAGATTGGGTTCAAACACTTGGTATGACTTTCTCAATTATCCTATGGATGCCTTCATGGGGTGGGATGATCAACTTCCTTCTAACACTAAGAGGTGTTTGGGATAGAGTTAGAACTGAGCCAATCTTAAAGTATTTTGCTACGGCCGTTACTTTCTACGGTATGGCAACTTTTGAAGGTCCACTACTTTCAATTAAATCGGTTAACTACATCGGTCACTTCACTGACTGGGTTGTTGGTCACGTGCACGCTGGTACAATTGGTTGGAACTACATGCTAATTGTTGGTGTTCTATACTACTGTGTTGAAAAACTATGGAAGACAGAATTATATTCTAAGAAAATTGCTAACGCTCAATTTTGGTTAGCAACAATTGGTCTTCTACTTTATATGATGTCAATGTGGGTAGCTGGTATTACTCAAGGATTAATGTGGCGTGCAGTTGATGCTACAGGGAAACTTGTTTACCCTAACTTCATTGAAACTGTAATCAAAGTTATTCCAATGTACTGGGTACGTGCATTTGGTGGTGTATTCGTTCTACTAGGTTTCTTCTTAATGATCTTCAACCTATGGATGACTTATAAGAAATCAAAGTATGTAAACAAAGACAAAGAAGAATCAGAAGAAGTATTTAAAGCGGCACCTATTTCAGCTCACCCTGAAGATGCAAATGCTGAAACTCACAGAAAGCTTGAAGGGCTTCCTGTTACTTTTACTGTTCTAACTTTAGTTGCAATCCTTGTTGGTGGAGCAATTGAAATTATTCCTTCAATGCTTTCAAACAAATTTGTCGAAGTAGACCCTAGAGTAAAACCATACACTCCACTAGAGCTTCTTGGTCGAGATATCTTTGTTAAAGAAGGATGTTACGTTTGTCACTCTCAACAAATTCGTCCAACTGTTTCTGAAAAGCTACGTTATGGAAATCCTTCAACTGCAGCAGAATCTGTATACGATAGACCATTCCAATGGGGATCACGTCGTATCGGTCCAGATCTTGCACGTGTAGGTGGAAAATATAATGATATGTGGCACTACCGTCACATGATTAATCCACGTGAAGTGACAGCAGGCTCAATCATGCCTAACTACGACTGGCTAACTAAGAAGAAAGTTAACTTCAAAATGCTTCCAAAGAAAATGGATGTTATGGTTGCACTAGGAACTCCATATAGTGAAGACGAAGTTTCGAATGCTATTGATCTTGCAATGGAGCAAGCAACTCAAATCACTAAGGGATTAAATGAGTTTGGTGTACCAATGAAGATGCAAGATAAAGAAATCATCGCACTTATTGCGTATCTACAAAGACTTGGAATTGACACAAAAGAAACTAAGTCAGAGGAATAGAGATGAAATCTGAAGTAATGCAAAATATGCCGTGGGAATGGATGCCAGCAGTGTCGCTATTCATTTTTGCGGCCATCTTCTTAGGGGCCTTCTTCTGGTCAATGAGACCGGGCTCAAAAGAGCTTTATGAAGAAGTTGCCAACAATGCACTTTCTGACGGCGAAGCAGTCGTTAATGAAAACAAAGGAAGCAACAATGACTAACGAAAATAATAAATCGAAACAGGAAAATATCGTACTTGAGGATGAGAAAGATCTTGTTATGGATCATGAGTACGATGGTATTCAAGAGCTCAACCACCCGCTTCCAAGTTGGTGGACTGGGGTTTGGGCCCTATCATTCATTTTCTCGATACCTTACTTTATGTACTACGTACTAATGGATGGACCAACACTGTTGGATACATACAAGGTAGAGATGGCTGAAATGCAAAAGATCATCGATGCAGAAGCAGCAAACACTGCCAACTTCGATATTCAAGCATACGACAGCTACGTGGCCACACCTGCTGCAAAAGAGCTTGGTAACACTGTTTTTATTGAAAACTGTGCTGCCTGCCACTTAGATGATGGTGGTGGGGACATCGGTCCAAACTTAACAGATAAACATTGGATTAATATTACTAAACTTGATCCAGAACAAATCTATAAGTTTGTTGTTCATGGTAATGAAGATAAAGGGATGCCTGCTTGGGGAGATATCTTAAGCAAGGAAGACATCATGGCCGTTACTGACCACGTATTAGCACTGCAAGGAACTACTCCTGCAAAAGCGAAAGAGCCACAAGGTGAGCTACTTAGCGAATAAAATTAGAATTTGAAAGAGAAAGAAATGGCAAAGAAATCACAATTTGAATTACACGAATCAAGACTTGGTACAACTGACGACAGTGGACACAGAGTCTTCCTGTTCCCTGAAGAAGTTAAAGGGATCTGGAAAACCAGGCGTGAGATATTCTATTGGTTTCTTATTTTTGTCTATCTAGTCTTGCCGTGGATATATATTCAAGGAGAACAAATGATTCTCCTTAATATCCCGGCCAGAGAATTTTCATTCTTTACATACAAATTTTATGCCCACAATGCGCCTATTTTAATATTTGTGATACTCGGTTTTCTTTTCTTTATCGGGTTTATCACAAGTATTTTTGGGCGCGTTTGGTGTGGTTGGGCATGTCCACAAACAGTCTTCATTTCATCAATTTTCCTCAAGCTCGAGGCCCTAATTGAAGGAAAGCCAAGAGCGAGAAAGAAACTTGCAGAAGGCCCTTGGACAAAAGAGAAACTTATTAAAAAATCTCTTAAGTGGATTGCTTTTCTTGCAGTCTCACTACATATCTCACATACATTTTTGGGATATTTCGTAGGTACTCATCACCTACTATCAATAAGTTTTCAAAACCCAGCTGAGAACTTCACACTATTTACGATCATGCTTCTCATCACAACAATTGTCCTTCTAGACTTTGGTTGGTTTAGAGAGCAATTTTGTATTATCGCTTGTCCATATGGAAGAATGCAGTCTGTAATTATGGATGAGAACTCACTAGCAATTCTTTACGATGAAAGACGTGGAGAACCAAGACGTCAGCCAGGAATGAAACCTGAAGAGCATGGTGATTGTATCAACTGCTATGCTTGTGTCAAGGCCTGTCCAACAGGAATTGATATCAGACGAGGTGTTCAACTAGAATGTATCGCTTGTACAAACTGTATTGATGCATGTGACGACATCATGTTAAAAACGAATCGCCCGACAGGACTCATTCGTTACGACACTCAAAGTAATATTGAAGGAAAAGGGCGCCATATTTTCTCAATTCGAAATATTAGCTACCTAGTTGTTCTAATTGGTCTACTAATTGGATTTGTTTATAGTGTTTCAATGTCACAAGGAATCACAACAACAGTCCTTAGAGGTCCAGGAACACCATTTACAGTAAGTTCACCAACGACAACAAGAAACCACTTTCATATTGTAATTGAACAAAGTGGTGAGATTGTTGAAAGAAATATTGAAATTGCAGTTGAAGGGATTAA
Organism: Halobacteriovorax sp. XZX-3; assembly: GCF_043196495.1. Classification (NCBI taxonomy): domain Bacteria; kingdom Pseudomonadati; phylum Bdellovibrionota; class Bacteriovoracia; order Bacteriovoracales; family Halobacteriovoraceae; genus Halobacteriovorax; species Halobacteriovorax sp. XZX-3. The sequence goes on from NZ_JBEBMO010000001.1 coordinate 636,439, forward strand.
AGAAGGCTCTTACGAAATGAAGATGCCCAGAAATCCATTCATCTTCAAATCAAACCACGAAAGAAAAATTGTCTTCATTGTTTTCAACAATGATGTACTAACTAACGGAAGCTTAAAGTTTAATTTCATTATAAAAGATCTCGACACAAATGAAGAGATCAAAAAAGAGGCGGTTTTAGTTGGACCAACTAAGTAGTCTGCAGGGAATTTCACCTTACGTAATCATAAGCGCAGGTCTTACAATGGGACTTGTTGCAAATTTCCACTGTGTGGGAATGTGTGGTGGAATTACCATGGCCGTCTCTAAGTCCTTTAGTCAAAATATGTCCTACCAAGTAGGCAGACTATTGGGCTACATGGCCACAGCACTGGTTATTCCGGTGCTTGGCTTTACAATCCTTGATATAAAATCAAATCCATACCTCATGCTCTTTTCAGGGCTAAGTATTGGATTGATCTTAATCTGGATGGGACTTAAAAGACTTTTTAAATTTTCAAATTTCAAATTAGCTCAAATAGTCTCTCAAAAATTACACAATCTAAATGCAAGGCTTTGGCCAAAGATATCAAAGAAAGTAGGAAATAAACCTCACCTCTTTAATTTTTCAATTGGAGGTATTAGTGTTCTACTTCCATGTGGGCTATTATGGGCGATGTTAGCACTTGCAATAAGTGCGGCCTCTCCAACACTTGCGGCACTCTTTGTGTTCTTCTTTTGGCTAGGAACACTACCAGGACTTCTCCTTGGGCCAAGTGCGATTAGGAAAATAAAATTTCCAACTCGTATTCAAGCTGGAGTCCCTTACTTATTTTTAATTATTGGAACTGCCACAATTGTCTATCGTGTGTATATGATGTGGAGTCCAGCGGCAGGAGCGCCAACATGTCACTAAAAAAAATGATCACAAAATTCTTTCAAGACCCAGAATACTATGCATTTAACTTTCTGATCTTTACAGTCATCATCTTATTTCCATGTCTACTAGTTGCTTTAACTATTAAATACTGGTCTTAGTAAACGTATCCAATACATATATTTATGGAATGACTGTATAGTCAATGCTACCGACTCCACCATTACGACTAGCATCGGCACCAAGACCACCTGATGCGTCAGCTAAACCGAGCCAATTATTCGTTCCACAATTTACATGGATGCGACCACCACCGCCACCTGAACCGCGGAAGCCAGTCGTATTTGATCCACCAATTGTTGATATATTTCCACTACCATCACAAGTAAGGCCCTTTACATAAACCGAACCACCAGCACCAGAGCCACCTGTTGCACCAGAGAGATTTCCGTTAACACCATTTGAATCGACTGCAGCGGAGATATTTACATTAGCATCTGAAACTAACCAGATGACACCACCACCAGCACCACCACTGTAATCTCCCGAGTCATCACTTCCACCACCAGAGCCCGGAGTATTTGGCTCAGTTGCACTACCATATGTAATTCCACTATTGGTACAATAACCATCACCACCGGCACCAGCGTGTCCTCCCGCTCCGGCCGGATTATTTCCACTAGAACAGGCAAGTCCACCTGCCACTCCATATCCATTATGACCAATTCGGCCAGGAAGCTCCCCTTTACCAAGAGAAGAAATAGAAGCATTCACATTAATATCACCAACAGCGTAGACATCAGGAAGACCAGCTTCAACAGCTCCATCAAAAGTGACAACACCACCTGAATGGATTTGAGAAATATCCTTACTTGCAGAAATTAAACTAGAAGTTGCTGTTGAGAAATTCCCACTAATATCAAAACCTACATCAGTATTATTTCCATAAACTCTAAGAGTCATCGCTGTATCAAGAATAAAGTTTCCGGCACCAGTAAAGCTTTGTACACCACCTAGAGTTAGGTCGTTACTAACGGTACAAGTTGAGGCAAAGTCACCTGTTGTACAAATTGAGTCCTGATCCATTAATGATACATAGAATGAACCTTCATCAATTCCACGATCATTATTTTTCATATCAATTGTTCCACCATATTGATAGACACCACTAATGTCTGTCATCGTAATAGCAATTCGACCCGCGCCACCATGTCCACTTGAAGATCCACTTGCAGAACCACCTTGAGCGGCCATTGATCCATTTCCAGTAATTGAACCAGTGTTGATCCAAATTGAACCACCAGAACCACCTGAACCATAGTTTCCTGATATATAAGTACCATTTCCACCATTAGATAAAATAGCGCCCGTAAAATTTGTTAGGTTTGAAATAGAAAACTTAACGGCACCACCACCGTCACCACCGGCAGCATGAGCATGACGTCCACCACCAGAACCGAAATCAGTTGGTGCAGTTTCATCTCCATAAAGATTACCCCAAGTGTTGGCACTATAACCTTGGCCACCAATACTTCCGTAACTAGCAGCACCGCCATGATTATTTCCACCACTAGAGTCTTTACCTCCACCAGGTCCAGATGTACTCGTATAACCTCTTTGTGAAACATCAACTGTTCCTGCAAGATCGAGATTTGTTGCAATAAAATCTGCAAGGTTAACCTTCATCGTGGCACCGGCTTCAATCGTTGCATTTCCAGAAATATCAAAAGTGTACTTGTCACGATTTTGAGATTGAATCGTTGCACCAGATTTTACAAGCAGATCTCCAGTAACGTTAATATTTGTAGCGCTATCATAGAGATAAATATCATTATTTATAGTTAAGTTACCTGCAAAGAGATCACTCGGTAGCCATTTGGCATTGTTAATTTCACAAGTCGTTCCACTTGTTCCAACATCACAGAATTGGTCTAATGTTGTATAAGCTAAATATAAAGTTCCAAAATCACCTGGATGAGTTGAAGTACCAGGCCCATAGTTGAATATTCCAGAAAATGTATTACTTGAAGTAGTGATATCAACTGATAAGCGACCACCTGATCCTGAACCAGCACCACGTCCACCAGAGTTACCACCTTTGGCCTGAATATCTCCTGTACCAGTAAAGCTTGTGTTAGCAGTAATCCAAACGGAACCACCCGCACCACCACCACCAGCGTAAATACTTGCACCTGCACCAGCATTTCCGTCGGCCTTAATCTCACCATCGACATTAACTGTATCAGCAATAATTTTGATGGCACCACCACCATTACCACCTCGGTAATTTCCAGATGAACCACCACCTGAACCAAAAGTGATTGGAGCAGTTAAGCTACCATATGGACTATTACCACCAGCAGTCGATGTTGCGTTTTCACCATTACCACCATTTCCACCGTGCGCCCCGCCCCCAGCTTCATCATTACTATTTGTGAGTCCAGGCGATGGCCCAAAACCTTCTTCAAGGCGATTTCTAGAACCATAGTAACCGAGTCCAACAGCACTTATTAGGCCACCAGATTGAAGATCAAAAGCAGATGTTTCAAGAAGAGATAGGTTCGCATTAATTGATGATCCATTCGCAATTGTTATGGCCGTGTCGGCCGCAATTGAAATCGATCGAAGATATTCTGTATAAGAAATACTTGAGCCAGCTTGAAGGCTTAGACTTCCAGTTAAATCGATTGAGAAATTTCCATTATGGCCTTGAATTGCAAGCCCTGCACTTGGAGATAGAATAAGATTCGCACCAGTAAGAGAAATATTATTTCCTAATGGCTTAGTTGCAGCAATTGTACAAGTAGTTGCAAAATTACCACTATCACAAATAGCATCATTAGTTGAAAGTCCTAAGTGAAATGTTCCAGGGCCTCCGTGCTTACTACTAGAGCCACCATTAGTATTAACAACACCTGTTAGGTTATAGTTGCTACCTGCAAGTTCAATTGAAAGCCTTCCACCAGAACCACTACCACTTCCGTAGTAATACAATTTACCTTCACCACCAGAAACAAGAATATTTCCACTACCAATAATTGAATTGGCCGCTTGAATCCAAACAGAACCTCCGGCACCACCACCTGAAGCATAAATAGAAGTAGTTGCTCCGTCATTTCCTTGTGCCAGGATATTACCATTTAGAATAATATCGTTGGCCACAATCTTAATGGCCCCACCACCATTACCACCAGAAATATTCTTAGAAGCTCCACCACCTGAACCATAGTCAACAGGATTAGTTTCACTACCATATGGAGATTGTCCACCTAGCGTTGCTGCGCCTTCTCCGTTTCCACCAACAGAGGCGTGAGCACCACCACCAGCTTCATCTGTATTATTTGAAAGTCCAGGAGAGATCCCAAATCCTTCTTGATAGCCAAGACCGGCACCACGATAACCAAGCCCTTTTGCATTGAGGCTTGATCCTGCTTGAAGTTCAAGTGTTTGGGCCTCAAGATTTGTGAGATTAGCTAGAACCATTGCATTTGCTTCTAATGTCACATTTCCATCTGCAAGCAGTTCAATACCACGAGCATTGGCAATATATGTAATACGAGAATTTGGCTTAAGAGTTAAGTTACCAGTTAGATCAACTGCGATACCAGGGTTAAGGCCATCAACAGAAAGCGAGACACTATCTGCGATCTCTAAGTTATTTGCAGTAATCGTATAGTTTGCACCAATCGTCTTATTTTCATTTATATAACAAGTTGAAACCAGATCACCACTATCACAAATTGAAGAAGGATTTCCTAGAGCTAAATAAAATGTTCCATCTCCGGCCCTTTTCTTTCCAATACCACCTGACGTAAAAACATTTCCAGAGAAGTCATAAGAAGAACCATTATACTCAATGGCAATTCGGCCACCAGAACCACTTCCTGCACCAAAGCTATAAACCTTACCAGCACCACCAGCAGCAGTAATCATCCCCGATCCAGTAAAAGAATTGCTTACTTGAAGCCAGATTGAACCACCAGCTCCACCACCTGCCGCATAGATTGAGCCAGAAGCACCGTCTGTACCATTGGCCGTTAATGAGCCATTAACCGTTAGATTATCTGTAATAATTTTAATGGCACCACCACCATCTCCACCATCGTAACCATTTGATGCCCCAGCACTAGAACCATATTCAATTGGAGCACTAGCTACACCGTAGATAACGCTACCACCAGCTGTTGAAGCATTCTCTCCGTTTTCTCCAACAGAAGCGTGGCCTCCACCACCTGATTCGTCAGTACCATTGCCTAAACCTGCAGATGGCCCCTTCCCATCAGCACCGCCATCACGTCCACCAGTGTATCCTCGACCATCTAGATTAATCGCACCACCAGTTTGGATATCAATAGATGTGGCCGTAAGTTCTGTTATGTTGGCCGCAAGTGTTGCGCCAGATTCAATCACAAGATTACTTCCAATATTAAGTTCAATACTTGTAGCATCAGGAGTTTGAACAAGAGCACCACTTTGAAGAGTTAAATTTCCTAAAATCGTATAAGTTACATTGGCCATGAGTGTTTGAGTATCATTGATATAACACGTTGTTAGAACATCACCGCCACCACTACAATTTGGATAAATATTTGGAATATTTACATAGGCCGTTCCCTCTGCAACTCCACGTCCAGCAAGGTGGCTAACATTTGCATTAACAGTTGCCTGATTTGCAATAATTGAAATTCGTCCTCCAGCACCATTGGCAGCGGAGTTGGTATGACCAGAAGTTCCACCAGTAGCCGTTAGTGTTGCAGCTAAAATTAATTTATCAGCAGTTAGCCAAATTGAACCACCAGCACCACCACCTGAGATATCACTATTTTCTTGGCCATTGCCACCATTAGCAGAAATTGTTCCAGAAATTTCTAAAGTATTTGTAACGCTTAACTTAACGGCACCACCACCGCTTCCACCAATACGTGAACCACCAGCACCTCCACCTGAACCATAATCGACAGGAGCACTAATTGAACCATATGCAGGAGCACCGGCCGTCCCTGCGTTACCATTGAAACCATCTGTAGCATGACCACCGCCACCACCATTATCATCTGTTCCAATACCGCCAGCAGGTCCTCCACCATTGCCCATAGCACGACCACCAAAGTAGCCTTTACTATTTACATTAATGGTACCAGTGATCGTTGCATTAGAAATAGTTGATTCTGAAATATTAGCGTTTAGCGTTCCGGCCATATTAAAATTATTAGCAACAATATTACTAATGGCCGTCATTGCATCCATTGATAAAAGCCCACCAGTAGCAATTGTGAAATCTCCGCCAGCATTATTAAAAGTGAAGTCAGAGTCAAGGCCCTTAACACTTACGTTTCCGGTTGTATCAATTGTTAAATTTCCGCTTGTGAGATTTATGTCACCACCGATAACTTTAGAAGTATTGATAATACATGTTGAAGAAAAATTTCCACTATCACAAAGTTGATCATTGCTTGTAAGACCTAAATAGAAGCTACCATCTGATGCGCGAGTACCGACACTTCCGCCAGAAACACCAATGGTTCCATTAAATGTATAAACACCAGTGTTTTGATAAATTGCTAATCGTCCAGCTGCTCCAGCACCTGTCCCTTGTGCACCATCAATTGCACCAGCAGATCCACCATTAACAGAAACACTACCGCCACCAGTAATTGTATTTTGAGAAATAATCCATAGTGACCCACCAGAGCCACCAGCTCCTTGGTCACAACAAGTTTGAACACCTGCTCCACCTTGAGCAAGTATATTTCCATCAATATTTAAGTTTGTTGTTATTATTTTTACGACACCACCACCGGCACCACCTGATTGATCATCACCAGCACCACCGCCAGAACCGAAATCAACAGGCTCAGTTCTTGAACCATAAACAGTTGTCCCACCACTTGAGCGGCCATCCCCACCAGCTCCAGCGTGTCCAGCACCACCTGGATCAGCACTTGTATTTGAATGTCCTAGACCACCTGAAGGCCCACTTCCATTTGCAGCACCACTTGCTCCACCAGCATAACCTTTGCTTGAAACATCAATACTTGCACCTGCCTGGATATCAAGAGTAGTTGTACTTAGAAGAGTTAGGTTTGCAGAAATTTTTCCACCAGATTCAATTGTGACATTTCCATCAACTTGCATAATTATTTTTTCAAGAGCATTTGAAGAGATGTCTCCTCCACTTTGAATAACGAGATTTCCTGGAATATAAATGACTGTTGAATCCGCCATTGTTTGTAGATCATTTACATAACAAGTTGTGTTTACATCTCCTCCACCTGAACAAACAAGGCCAGTTCCAGATGAAGCGATTGCTGCTGTTGTGAATGTCTGGGCCTGCTGCCCGATCGTATTATTTGAAGTATCAATATAACAAACCGTTAAACTATATTGAGTCGAAGGATTAAGTGACGATATATTTTGAGTTAAGTTTGTATTACCAAAGTCAATTCCTGCAGAACAATCACTAGGGGCAATTGCTCCCGTCACAAGGTGATACTTATATGTTTGTAGATTTGTTGTATTGATAACAGCGTAGCTTAAAGCAATATCATAACTATTAATTGTATCGAGATTTAGTGAGTGTAAGTAGCTGGAAGTTTTTGAGAAGTTTTTAGATTCAGCACTTGAGGTATTTCCAGCACTATCAGTAACTGTTGCACTTACGGTTACAGCTCCATCTGCTTGAGAGCTAAAATCAAAGGTATCGCTCCAATTGCCTCCTGTACATGCAGTTGACTTGGTTACGACATTTCCACTTAAAGTCACGCTACCATCTTCTGTACACGTTCCTGATAATGTAGCACTTGGGCCAAAGACTTCACCTGCTGTGTTTGTAATAGTCACACTTGGAATTGAAGTATCATAATTTATTGTCGCACTAATGGGATTATCATTAATATACTCACCAGTTGTAGCGGTCCAAATATAAACAGTTCTTGATCCATCTGCTCCTGCTGAAAAGGTAAAATCAGTAGGCTCAGTCGTCACCCAACTACCGCCACTACAAGTAGAAGTATCCGCTGGCTTTGTAGACTGTGATTCAGATAAACACCACATCGTTGCATAAGTATCATTACCAATGCTAAGGCCTACTGTTAAATCATTTGAGTCACTCGTTGCCATCGTGATTGTAGGATCTGGCATCGAAACATTTTTTGTCAGAGTAATCGTTTCTTGAGCAGAGGAGTTTCCAGCGCTATCAGTATAGACAACATCAAAATCCAGACTGCCATTAGGGATTGCTGATGTATCGACATCAACGCTCCAACTCCCACCAGAACAAGTAGTTGTTGCTGTTATTGCATTTGATAAATGAACTTCACCACCATCTTCACTACAAGTTCCCGCTAAAGTAAAATTCGTTTGATTCGTTTCATCAATAACAGTAGCGGGAGGAGTTGTGATTGCAGTAGATGGTGCTACGGTATCAACTTCAATGGTTCCAATAATAGGATCTTCTGAAACTTCATCACCACTATTTGCTGTCCAAACATACAGGTCGCGACTACCTTCTCCAGGAGAAAATGTATAAGTCGCAGGAGGGGCAGGTGTCCACGCTCCTCCGTTACAAGTTAGTGTATCTGTAGGCTGAGTTGTCTGAGATTCTGAAACACAATACTTTGTAGCGCCACTTGTGTTGGTGATATTAAGCCCAACAGTTAAGTCATTACTAATTTCGGGGCTACTAGAGTCTGAATCCAATAAAGAAACTGTCGGAATTGTGATAGCTCCATCACCAACGATAGAGTACTTAATTTTCGAACAGGAGCTAAAAGCTATTGCTAATAGAAGGAGAAAAACGTGCATCGATATCAAACCTGTTAAATAATTTTACTTACTCAAACAAGTTTATCGACATAAAGTTAATTTTCTTAACAATTTTTAGTATTTAGCAGAATAAACTCAAGAAGCCATTCATAAAGTCCTGTAATATTAAGCTCTTACAAAACTACTCTATTGAGAAGTGAAATTCTTGCCATGGCCCTGATTTGACATGGCGTAATTCCAAACTGCCAACTTCGAAGGCCAGCTAAACTACTTACACTCTCGCATGCGCTGAAGTAGTTCACTATCCTGTTCTTGAATTCGAGGTCTTAAATACTCAACAATTGAAGAGTTTTCTTGAAGGATACGAACTAAGCGACATAGAAAGACATTATCTTCTGGGCTCTCAACTATTGACCAGCCATCAACGACATTATTTGTTTCATAGAAAAATTTAAAAAAGAGTTCTTTGTACTCAAGTTTTACATTCTTTCCGGCCTGAGCAATTAATTGTTCGCCAAGCGCTTTATCATGAACAGAAAATCCCCACGTCAGTCGATCACCACTTCCAAGATCTAGCGTTCCTTCATAAGTTTTAAAGAAGACACCTTTCTTTGTGATTCGCACTAATTTACCCGAGCGAGTCCCATCAGACTTTGGATAATTTAAAATTCCCCAACCTAGAAGACCTGCAATAATTGCGAGAATAAAAAGTGTGAAATAGATTTTCTTCTTCAAATGAACAACCTCGTTAAATAATTGATAGCTCTATTGTAGCCATTTACATCCTTAGTTGTAAAAAACTTAATATTATTAACGCATCTTTATACCTCTTAAGTTTGATCTAGCGTCTGTGTGCGTTAAATTTCAACAAAGCCAATGAGCGAGGTTAAATGTGTTCGACTTCATCGATTTAACAGATACCCAGGCCGTTATTCCAATTCTAGGCCTGTGCCTTCTGCTATGTCTTGTGGTAGCACGTTTTACTAAATTTATAGGAATCCCTAAGGTCAGTGGTTTTATTATGCTAGGGATTATTCTAGGGCCATATGTCACAGGGCTAATTACTCACGAATTTCTTGAAAAAACTAATTATCTTTCAGACCTTGCACTAGGACTTATTCTCTTTAATATTGGCGGGGAATTTAACAAGTATCTCTTAAGGCGCTTAAGCAATGAAATAATTAAAGAAACTCACCTTAAAGTTTTTCTGATGTTCTCGATTAGCAGTGTTCTCTTTGCCACTTGTCTTGCCATCTTTACCGGACTCTCCTTTACAAATATTTTTATAATATCCTCAATGCTTGGAATTATAAGTATCGAAGCGGCTCCCCCTACAACAGTACTAGTAATGAAAGAATACAACACACATGGCCCAATTACTGATGCTATCATGATTCACTTGGCCGTAGTCACTGGACTAACAATTGTTGGGAGTTTATTTTTAACTTCAATTTTTGAAGCAACAGACCTGTGGCCTTCCTCTGCCTCTGCTTATCAGTCACTACTTTCCATGGCCAAAGAAGTGATCGGATCAATTGCAATAGGAGTTGTACTGGGACTTCTTCTTACTTGGCTTGAAAATTTTGAGAATAAGATTGGTAACTTTCTCTTTTCCATCATAACAATGATTCTCTTTGCTCAAACACTCGCTTATTTCTTAAAGTTGAATGTACTCTTGATATCGTTAGTTTTAGGTTTTACTGTCACCCAAGCTTCTTCAAAAGGTCGCCTCATTCATACGACAGTTAGAGATATTGGAAGTTCACTCTATGCCATTTTCTTTGTCTTTGCTGGCACCCATATCAATATTGCAGGGCTTATATCTGATGACGCACTCTTTGTGATCATGTACATCGTCATTCGAACACTATCTATTTTTGTGGCCCATCGCTTCTTTGCAAAGCGAGTAAAAAGCAATGATTACAGTATGTTAGGTCATTGCCTCTATTCACATGCTGGTACGGCCATAGCTATTGCCATGACCATTCAAAAAATCCCCCATATCACAAGTGGTATAATCTTTCAGACCATCATTTCCAGTATATTCATCTTTGAAATTGCAGGGCCACTTATCCTCAAAGAGGCCCTTAAACGCAGTGGAGAGGTCTCTTTAGAGTCCCTGAGTGATGGGCAGTATAGTTATGGACAGGATCGCCGATCAATCTTCAAAATCACCAAAGACTTTATCTCGAACAGTCTGTCAGGACTAAAAAAATAGTTTTGTCAGGATTAACAACCTGAGTTAAGATGCACATATGGATACGACAATTGCAAATAATGAAAAAAACGATGTGGAAACATCGACTAAGAATATTACAGAACAAGTTTCATCAGAAACAAAAGAAGAGATTACGAAAACAAGAAAAGACCTACATATGCCACGTAGGATTTTCCACTTCTCGATGGGCCTTATTGCGGGAATGATCTATAAGCATTTTCTTACTCACGCCCAAGCTGTTCACATCCTTGGTATTGCTACATGTGTATTCTATATTCTTGAACAGATAAGAATTAACTATCCAGAAAATAAATTAATGAAGCTAGGTAGCCGCTACCTTTTACGTGCAGAGGAACAACTTAAAGAGTCAGCTTCCATGCCGTATCTTATGGGCCTACTTCTTACAATCTTAACTTTTCCAAAAACGATTTCACTAGTGGCCGTCTTCACTCTTGCTGTTTGTGACCCATTAAGCGCAATCATTGGAATTCGTTTTGGTAAAACTAAATTAAAAGCGAATCGCTCCCTTGAGGGAACTTTGGCCTTCTTAATTGCCACACTTGCCATTCACCTAATGGTACTTATAAATGTCCATGAGTTTAATATAAAGATAGCACTCGTTTCAATCTTCAGCTCCCTTGTGGTAACAGCAGTAGACTTTATGGATTTTAAAATTGATGACAACCTAACGATTCCACTTTCAACAGCTGGAGCGCTTTGGTTATTTATGGCAATTTTTCTTTAGAAAGATAAATAGAAAGATAAGTAGAAAGCTACTAGAAGAACTTTAAAAATTTCTTCTTCTTTATTTGCACGCGACGATAGAAAGCTTCATTCTTAGCCTCATGCTTCACTTCCACTAGTCCTTCTCTAATAAACTCATTGAGATAGGCTTCGAGGACTTCCATATTTACATCATCAAGAAGGCTTAGATCTTCACTCTTTATTGAAATGAGAAGATTTTCCATATTCATCCATTCAAAGAATGATATATTCTCCAGAATAATCTCTTTTGCTAAATCGATTTCATCGTCCTTGAATGTATGCTGCATTTTAGAATTCACTTTTAAATTCTCCTCGCTCCATCTATTATAAAACATATGGAAAATAATACTAGTCGAACAAATGTTGGTACAAATCTCCCGATTGATTCTATTGAAGTCGGCAATCCTAAAGCGCAAAAAACTCTTTTAGTCCTACATGGTTTTGCCCAAAACAATGAACAAATAAAAGAAAATATTGTCGATAAATTTTCATCAGAGATTATACAGAACTTTCGTATTCTTATTCCAAATGGGATTTTTCCAATTCCTAAGATTAGACCTAAAGAAATTACTTATCGCTATAGTTGGTATTTCTACGACCACACAAGACAGAAATATTATATTGATATGAGTACACCAATCCAGGCCCTTGGAAACTATCTTAAGGCCAATGCAATTGACTTTAAGGATGTCATAATTATTGGATACTCTCAGGGAGGCTACCTTGCGCCAATTATGGCAAGCTACCTACCCGGAATAAATGCTTCAATTGCAATTAATGCAAATACAAGAGTTGATAAGCTTGGAGAAAACTTAAGCTTTAATCATCTTTCAGTACATAATGAAGGTGACCCCGTTGTTGAATTTCAAAACTCTCATAATAGCTTTATTGAACTTAAAAAGAAGATCTCTAATGCTCAATATGTAAGCTTTAAAATTAACTCTCACGAAATTGCGCCTGAGAATATTAGTGCTATTGAGACCTTCTTATTAGAAATCAAATAGTAACTTTAAGAACTCTTTTCGTGAATTAATATCAACGGCACGAGATGTATTGAAGACAACGTGCCCTTCTCCCTTATGAAATTTAATATCCCACATGGCCTGTGATGAATATGGAAGAATGCTGTAGCGTGAATCCACAATTGTATTATCTTGGCCCCAATGCAGATAACCGCTAGTGAAGCTTCTAAACCTCTCATAGTCATAAGGAAACTTCTGAGACTTATAGTGCTTTAAAAGGTTTTTAATTTCATTTTCTTTAACAATCGATGCACTCTCACTTTTTGGATAAAGCTTAATCTTACCAAAAGGAATACTTTTAACAGCATAAAACTTTGCTTGATCTTGATCGACGACAATTCCTCGCCATATGACATTATTAAAAATTGTCGGCTTAATCATCTGCCTTTGTGTTTGTTCATTAATAAGGCCCTTAGACGTTAGGAAATTAGTAACTCGCTCACGTTGATAAAAACCAAGTGACATAAAAGCAATGACATAAATAATGGCGGCATCATTAAATTTTAAATTCTTTGTTCGAAGGCAAAGAATAACAAGAATAACGAGCGGGATAGTACAAAGTGGATCAATGACAGCAACGGTATTTAGCGCCACTCTTGTTGAAGAAAGTGGCCAAAAAAGCTGAGTTCCATAATTTGTGAATGAATCAAGAAGCCCATGAGTTGCATAGGCACAAAACGTATAAAGATAACTTCTTTTCACAGGCACACGAAATAGTTTAAGAAATAAACTAACGATTAAGGCCCCTATTGGTATAAAGAAGAGAGAGTGAGTGAAATGCCTGTGAAACTGAACATGAAATAGAGGATCAGAGGATGAACGAATTAAGACATCTAGGTCAGCGGCCATCCCAGCAAGAGCACCCCATAGAGCTATCACCTTTAAACTAGGCGTTTCTTTAGATTCATTAGAGTCATTAGAGTCATTAGAGTCACTACTATCTTTTGTTTTTTGACGCATTTTTGCTTTAACTTTGGCCGCTCCAAGAGATGCCATCGAACCGAGCACTGCCTGTGATAATGGGTCCACTAAAATCCTCACTTTATGTATTCACCAAGAGTATGTTACCATAAATTAATGAAATTTTTAAAAGACCAAGCACTCCTTGCTGGCATAAAAAATATTTGTATACTAACAGGCGCTGGCATCTCTAAGGAGTCGGGATTAAAGACTTTTCGTGACCAAAATGGGCTCTGGGAAAACCACGACATCTACGAGGTAGCCTCCCCCTTGGCCTTTAACAATAACCCAAATTTAGTTCACGAATTCTACAACCAAAGAAGACGACAGTTACAGTCAGGTGAAGTTCACCCAAATGATGCTCACATAGCACTTGCGGAACTTGAAAAGACAGGAAGTTTTCATACAACGGTTATCACTCAAAACGTCGACAATCTTCATGAAAGGGCCGGCTCAAAGAATATCTTTCATATGCATGGCCAACTTCTAAAAATTCGCTGCAAGAAAACCAAGAAAATCTATGAATGGACTAAAGACCTTACCATCGAAGATCGCTGCCAATGTTGTCATACCAAAGGAAATCTTAGGCCACATATCGTTTGGTTTGGTGAAGTCCCGCTTTTCTTAGATGAAATTCAACAGGCACTACTCAATTGCGATCTATTTGTCTCAATAGGTACTTCAGGGCTTGTCTACCCGGCCGCAAACTTTGTTGCTATTGCAAAAAGCGCTGGTGCTCATTGTTTAGAGATTAATCCACATCCGACAAATAATGCTGAGCTCTTTGATGAAACAATCGCAGAAGTTGCAACGCAGGGCGTACGTCACTTCGTGGAATCCATGCTTGCCATCTAGCATGCAGAAATTACATATCTCATAAAATCACTTTAATTTTCGTTTTCCCTTGGCTATAAGTGGGCACTCAATGCTATTGGAGAGATAAATGAAATCAGTGATTTTAACACTAGCGATGCTGTTTGCAGTTACATCAAACACACAAGCTTCAAGTAATATTAGAGAAATTTGCGAAAATGCTTACTATGCCACTGGCTATACTAAGCTTCATCAATATAATCTCATCGTCAACTGGGCCCGTATTTCGGATCACGCCCTAGTTGATCTTGAGAATATTATCTACTCAGACTACTTCAAAGTTCTAGCTGAGAAAGATCTAGGTAATAACAAATCAAAATATACTTTAAAAGAAAATGGAAAACTAAATTCATATCAATATGAAGCGGCCCTTAGTGAACTTGCAAAGATCACAGGAAATAAAGCTTCATGTGTTTATGATCTTTAATCATTAGAGGGAAAAAATATGAAAAAACTATTACTAGCAGCGACTCTTTTTATTTCAGTAAATGCAAGCGCAAACCAAATCAAAATTTGTGCAATGGAAGCTCAAGAAACTTGTAAAGAGTTAACAAACAAAGAAGACTTCTACACATGTTTCAATTCAGTACGTGACTACTGTATTGATAACTACATGTACCAATCAGGTAACAAGTCAATGCCATGGTGTTTTGATGAGTGTGCTCTTGTTCAAGACGAAGCTCAAAGAAACCTTTGCTACGAAACTTGTACTGAAAAATAATTCATACAATAAAGTATAAATAAAGAAGGCACCCAATGGGTGCCTTTTTTTATTCAATTTTATCTTTCAACGATAGCAACAACGCCCATCCCACCTGCTGTACAGATTGAGATTAGTCCACGTCCGCCGCCTTTTTCTTGAAGCATTTTAGCAAGGCCTGCAACAATTCTTGCACCAGTTGCACCAAATGGGTGTCCAAGAGCAAGAGAGCCACCTTTAACGTTTAGCTTTGAGCGGTCAATTGACCCAAGCGCTGCATCTAGGCCAAGCTTTGTTTTACAGAACTCTTCATCTTCCCAAGCTTTCAGTGTACAAAGAACTTGAGCAGCAAAGGCTTCATGAATTTCATAGAAATCAAAATCTTGAAGAGTAAGTCCTGCACGCTTTAAGAGCTTAGGAACTGCATAAACAGGGGCCATTAAAAGACCTTCTTCTTCGATGAAATCAACTGCTGCCGACTGACAAGTAGTAAAGTATGCTGAAACCTCAAGGTTATGCTCTTTTGCATATTCTTCTGAACATAGGAATACACAAGAAGCACCGTCTGTTAAAGGAGTAGAGTTGGCCGCAGTAAGAGTTGCCTTCTCAGACTTTTCAAATGCAGTCCTAAGAGATCCCATCTTTTCGACAGTAGTGTTAGCTCTAAGAATTCCATCGCGCTCTAGGCCTTTAAAAGGCACTACAAGATCATTATAGAAACCTTCATTGTATGCACGCTCAGCATTTTGATGAGACTCCCACGCAAGTTGGTCTTGGTCCTTACGAGCAATATGCCAACGCTGGGCCATAAGCTCACAACTTTGTCCCATTGAAAGACCTGTGCGAGGCTCCTTAACCGCAGGGAAAGATGGTTTTAGATCGGCCGGGCGAATACTTAGTAAAGCCTTCACGCGCTCACCTGTTGAGCGAGCATAATTTGCACGGCTCATAGCATCTGAGAAATTTTTTGAAAACTCAACGGGGATATCACTATTCGTATCAACACCACCAGCAATTCCACACTCAATTTGTCCTGTAGCAATTTTCATTGCAATAATATTTGATGCCTCAAGTGATAGGCCACACGCTTTTTGAATATCAGTTGCAGGAGTGTGAAAAGAAAGTCCTGACTCAATTGTACACTCACGTGCAAGAGAGAAATCATAAGCATGCTTACTAACAGCTCCAAGAACGACCTCACCTACTTCTTGGCCTTTTAGGTTCATCTTATCTACTAAACCTTTAAGAGCAGCTGTCATAAGTTCTTTGTTAGATACACCTTGATATGTCGTTCCAGACCTTGCAAATGGAATACGTGATCCCGTGATAATACAAACTTTTCTTTGTTCCATTAGTTTTCCTTTTTATAAATTTGCCTTTTCAATTTATTAGGCTTTTTAGTTCGAAGATTATTTTACGATAACTGCTCAAATGAAAAAATTCATCAAGCTCTAGGAGTATCGAATTCAATTTAAGTTTTTCTTTTGCCTCAATAGACTTGAGTATCTCAACAACATATTTTTCAATGACTATAAAACATATCGCTAGAGGAGATAAATTTGATGTGTATACATCTGGAAATCCTACACCATTTAGAGAACCATGGTGCTGGCGAACAATAACATCAATTCCAGTTGGAATCCCTGAAATCTCCTGCAAGAGAGTTGTCGTCATATTAGCGTGCTCTAACACAAGCTTCTTTTCTTCATTTGTTAAATCCACGAAGGCCATATCATCAAGAGAGTGGATCTTTAAAAGCTTCTCTTCACGTAGAAGGATGTCGTGGAAAAAACAAATATAACAAACTTTATCCATCGTTTGCTTTAGTTGTTCTCCTCGCCCCCATCCTAGATTTGGAATGATTTGATAAAAGAACAAACTAGTTAGATAGTTTCTTTTAAACGCATAAGTCGTTTCATTCTCTAAAAGAGAGCGAAGAAGTGTTGAAAGTTTCTTAGAGCCGCTTACAGTCTTTGTCATAGCTACAATAGAAGTCTTAGCAAGCTTTACTGTTTGTGGAGTGATTCCAATTTCATTTAGAAGGTTTTGTGAAATTTCAAAAGTATCACTACTAATTTCCATGATTTTCTTATCTTCTTTAAAGGCCTTCACAACCTTTGTTAAAGACTGAGATAAGATTTGTCCCATTAATTTCTCGAAATCTTCTTTTTGTACAAAGAAGTGCGAAAGATTATTATTTTCATAACGTCTTACGATATCTTTATCAAGAACGTCATTGGCATAGATTCTTTTAACAAAATGATCCACACCTGTCTTTGTCATTTTAATATAGATATCACAGCATGGATTTGAGAGCTGATAGAAATTTGCAATTTCAACACTAACAAAATCAGGCATCTTTAAATGTCTTAACTCCTCATCTGTAATATTTAAACTCTTAATTAGTTGAAGACTAATATCTCTGAGAGAAAATCTCGATGGTAGAGAGACAAAGCTCCCATAATCAATTTCCATCTCACCTAAGATAACAACAGGCTTTTTTATCGAGTGATCAATGATAAAATTTATCAAATTTTGACCGCCAACAATATTACGTCCTTCGCTATCGACATAGCGATTCTCACAAATGATCCCATCATAAGTTGCTAATTCATCCGCATTCGTAATTAGTGATGAGTTAGCAAGACAATCAATTTCAAAAGAGTACTCATTTGTTAAGTACTCTCTCACACTTGATTGGATGCGCTCATCTGAATGGATAATTAGCAATTTTCTCATTAAAATGATCTTCTTTTAAAAATAAAGTTAAAGATTAGTCCCCAAATCCCAAGAGTTGCCACTAAGTGAACAAAACCAAAGACAAAGCTTTTTACAATTTCTAAATTAAGTTCGGCCCCAAGCGATAGCATATCTGCAAGGCCTGAGATTTCACCAATTCTTGGAAGCATCCAATAAAAGATAAAACCGAATATTGAAGAAAGGTTTAGCCCCGAAAGAGCTGGATTTCCCGCCTTGATATAAGTATAAACACCAACAGATGCCAGAACATAAAAACAAGTTAGTAGAAGTGTTCCAATTTTATTAAAGAATAAACTGAAGAAACAACTCACAAACATAATAATCAAAATCTGTAAGAAGTGAGGAATTAGTGAAGCAACCATCTTCACCATTGAGAAATCCACACCCTTTGGCACAAGATCATTTGATAGAAGAATAATAACCCCAATTATCAAAATGAAGATCAGATAAAGGAAACTTAAAACGGCTCCACCAAGCATACGATTGATAACATATGAAGAGCGCTTAATTGGCAGTGCTAAGATTTGAGAAATTACTCCACTTTCTAAATCACTACGAAAGATATTTGCCGAAATAAGAGCTGCGACAAGCTTTGCACTAAGACTGATAATCCAAATAACAACTGTCATACTTGCGGTTGCTAGATATGTACTAAAACCAGATTCTTGAATTTCAATTTGAAGGGTATTACTTAGCACTCCTCCTAGATACATTACAATAACAGTCATAATGAATAGAAAGATTACTGATTTATTTCGAACTTCTTTTTCAATTGTATTTTTAATAAGCGTTAAATTAAACATGAACTTCCCCACTTTCCTCTTTAGTCCCTTTAATAAGAGTATAAAAACGATCCTCTAGAGACATACCACCACGTACTTCATCAATAGGCCCCTGGGCCTTAACTTGACCGTGATTTAAGATAATCACCTTCTTTGCAAATTTCTCAACTTCAGAAAGGATATGAGAGTTAATTAAGATCGTCTTACCTTTGCTCGAAAGCTCAAGGCAGATATCCTTCACATCTTTGATACCGATTGGATCAAGCCCAGAGAATGGCTCGTCTAAGATAATCAAATCTTTATCAGCAACAATAGCAATACATAAGCCTACTCGCTGCATTTGGCCTTTTGATAATTCACTAAGCTTCTTCTTTCCTAACTCTCCAATTGATAGTTTTCCTAAAGCTTCTTGAATTCTTTCTTTTACAAGAGACTTTTCAACTTGGTGAAACTCAGCAAAGAACTTAAGAGTTTCTTCAACAGTGAAGTAGCTATAGAAAGTAAATTTTTCAGGTAAGTAAACCAGGCGAGATCGAGACATAGGATCATTTGAATCAATATCATAAATCGAAATATTGCCACTATCTGCACTTATAAGATTTAGCATACACTTTACAAAAGTTGTTTTTCCAGCACCATTTGGCCCTAAAAGAGCAACGACATCTCCATGTTCTACAGTAAGAGAGAAGTCCGATAATGCCTTTTGGTCTCTATAACTTTTAGAGACATTCTCAACGTTAATTACGCTCATATAGAAATCCTTATTTTTCGAGAATTGTTTTTGAGTTAATACTTCTTGGCCTTTTATTTTCATCAATGGCCACGTATGTGAAAATTCCATCCGTCACTCTAACTCTTTCTGTTTCAAACTTGCGAATAACCCAAGCTTCAACTTTAACAGCAAGAGATGTGTTTCCTTCTCTTACAGTTGAGCAGTAACAGCATAAGATATCCCCAACTCCTACTGGTTGGATGAATTTCATTGCTTCAATTGCGATAGTTGCCGTACGGCCATTACAGCGCTTTCCAGAATAGATTGCACCGGCGATATCCATTTGCGAAAGAACCCAACCTCCAAAGATATCACCATTGTGATTTGTATCACAAGGCATCGTTAGCGTGCGAACACATAGTTCTCCTACTGGTTCATTTTCACTATTTTTTCCCACCATTTATATCCTTTTAAAGTCAGTTATAATAATTAAATATATATCTATAATTTTAGAGTAAAAGGTCATTCAATGCTAGAAAAGAAAGAATTGCAACTCATTGGACAAGCTGTTGTTATAAGCAGTGTTATTGTGGCGGTATTAAACGGAGCGTATCTGTCTGGTATTTTCCCACAAGATGGAATGGTTTCAAGATTGCTAATTCTCTTAGGCGGAAATTTCATCAAAGGTGGCTACATTCAGTGGCTAACTTACATGGCATTCTTCTGGTCAATTTCAGAAATAAAAGAACTAAAGGCCCAAATTAAAGCTGAAAAGTCTTATTTTAAGGCCAATCTCCTTCCTACTGATGAAAAACATTTACTCATGTCTGACGATGTCATTCAAATAGGACAAAAAGTTAAGGACTTTGAAAAGAAGTATTCGAAAACTTTACTCACACAGCTCATTAAAAATTCTTGTGCTAAGTTTCGATCAACGAAAAATATTTCCGAAGTTCTAGAGGTCATTAATATTATAACTGACCTACATCGAGACAACTCAGAAACTGAACAGTCTAATATTCGCTATCTCCTATGGGCCATTCCTTCTCTTGGCTTTATTGGTACTGTACTTGGTATCTCAAGTGCTTTAATGCTAGCAAACTCCAAAGACATGCAACTGATTACTTCAACTCTTGGTGTTGCCTTTGATACAACACTTGTTGCACTAATCCTAAGTATCATTCTTATGTGGCTCTTTCACGATTTGCAAAAAGCAACTGATCAATTTCATATGAAAACAAAAGAATATGTAATTGAAAACTTAGTTAATAAGATTGAGATGTAGGAAAGCAAATAATGCGCCAAAGAAAGTCCATAGACGTTTTTAATATTTCATTTCTTGATTTACTTTCAGGAGCACTTGGAGCGGTGATTATCCTCTTCATCGTTGTTCCAAAGAATGAAGCACCTACAACAGTAGAAACTCCAAAAGAAGTTTGCGTTGATAATTCACAAGCACTTTCTCAATGTGAAAAGCTTGCTCAGGATCAAAAGAAAGTGATTAAAGAGCTAACAGCTCAAATTACCCCACCGCAGGCCAAGCCAGAACCAAAACCAGAACCAAAACCGACTCCAGCTCCAACGGTTAAGAATGCTGATGTAGGTTTTAATTTCAAAGGCAAGAGAGTGGCCTTTCTCATTGATGTTTCAGGATCAATGGCAACAGATGATCGTATTGGCCAAGTTAAGGCAGGCCTTAAGATGCTTATTGCTTCAATGGGAAAGGACTACTACGTCGATATCATCTACTTTCCTGGAAAGAATCGCAGTTCTCAATATGCCCTATGGGGAGTTCTCCAAGATCTTAGAGATTTAAAAATCAAAGAAGAAGTCTATGAATTTCTAGCAGGACTTAGGCCACTTGGCGCTACCCCGACAAGAGCGGCCCTAAAATATGTTATCGACCAATATCCACAACTTACAGATATTGTCTTATTAAGTGATGGCTCTCCAACAAAGTCAGGCCGAACAACTTCACCTGATAGTATTGAAGATATTGTTAGGGATATCACCGACAAAAATAGACTTCGAAAAGTCCAAATTAACGCTATTGGTGTGGGGGCCACTAACTTCAGTAAGTCCTCAAATTTATATAAATTCTTAAAGAATTTAACAGATGCCAATAACGGTTTTTTCTATGGCTTCTAAAGTTGGCAAAAATTGCTAATTTTGCTAACCATAGATTTTATCGGATTTTTTAGCTAAGTAGTTGATATAAAAAGATTAACTACCTAGCAACTTCAGCTACTTACCCAAAATTGTCATAATAGTGTCAATGAACATGGCACTTAAACCAACATTTCGTCAGCACATTGTCAGAGTCTTGTTAAGAGCAAGCTTTTCGGCACTCTTTTTTGGAGCGACTCTCCTGTTCACTTCATGTGCTGGGCCAATGAACCCATTCGGAAGTGACACTCTTTCAATAATTAATGATGGGGATACATTCGAAAATCTCGAGGCCTTTACTAATATCTTAGATAACCATTTAAATTTTGATAATGTTGGAACAAGTACAATTGGAATTGAGTTCTTTCCTAAAAAACAAAATCGTCATGCTGTTTATGATCTTTATATTAAGATAAATTCTACTCGTGGAAAATTGAATCCAGAAAATATCGTTATCTTTTGGAATGGAAGAAATATTACTTCAAGCTTTAAAAATAATAATAAAGTTATCTATGAAGACGATCAAAATATCATCTATAAAATCAATCGCCTGAGTCTTCCAGCAAGACTTGAAACCGATATTAAAATTGGTTACCAATATCGTGGAGAAATTCGCTCTCTATACCGTTATGAAGAACCATCATGTAAGCAATTTACAACAGCAAATAACAACACAACAATTACAACAACAGATCCATTCAATGTTAAGGATAGCTTCATTGATCTTGTAAAAAATGAAGCTAAAAAAGTTCATACAAACCCTTCAATGCTACTTGGAATTATTGCCCAAGAATCAGGGTTTAACTATCGTTCAGTAAGTTCTGCAAAAGCAATTGGGCTTACACAAGTAACAGATGCAGCAAGCCAGCACGTTGTTAAGAAATACGATAAGTGGAAGGTTGATAAGAGAATTGAAAAGCTTCCATATGGACTTGTAAAATTCATGGTTAGGTCAGGAAAGATTAATCAAAGAAATGACTGGCGACTTAATCGTAAGAAGTCAGTTATTGGTGGCCTTGAGTATATTGAATATTTAAAGAAGTACTGGCGTGGAAATATCGATCTTGTACAAAAGTCATATCCAAAAATCAAAGACCTTAAATCATTTGAGAAAAGCCAACTTTTCACAGACCTAATTCTTGCCAGCTATAACTCTGGCCCATTTAGAGTTAAGTCACAACTAATCAAATTAGAAACAAATTGGCGTAACTCTGATCGCCTACAAGAAGCAAAGAATTATATTAATCGCGTAAATAGTTATTGTTATCACTTTACTCAAAATGACACACAAGGAGTCATCAATGAAGATCAAGCCATTAATCTTTAATATTTATGCATTTGTATTTATTGCAATTGCAGTTAGTATCCCAATTCAGGTCATGTTCCTTTATGGTCATGGTGCAACTGATATTGGTGCCATCTGGTCGAAAATGACAGTCTTTAACTTTATGGTTATGGCCTCTTGTTTTCTAAATGCGTACTTTTCATTTACAGCGCAAGATGACATCAAGTGGAGCTTTCCATTATCGATTGGCTTTGTTTGTTTAAATAACTCGATTGTCCTAGTTTATGGAAATGACTTTGAAGCAGCTTCAGTTATTCTATCAACTTTTGCATATATCCTAATGACTTCATATTTTATTCTTAGTCATGAAACGAATGTTATTAATTCTCCTGCTGCTCAGTGGTGGAAAACAGCAATTCGTTACCAAGCACCACTACCAACAAAGGTATCATCAACTGATATTCCAATTAATCTTGGAGAAACTTTTGATATCTCAAGAACAGGTGCTTATATTTCGTATAATACGCCAACTCAAAAAGATATCTTCAATTGTGGAGACACTTTTACTTTTAATATCGGAACAGATTTAGAACTAAAGGCCAAGGTCGTTAGAAAATCGAATGCTGTTGGACGCTACCCAGAAGGAATGGGGGTACAATTTGTTGAGCTTGGAGTTAGCGAAAGACTTCAATTAGAGAAGCTTTTAACAAGCCTTAGACAAAGTGTAGATGAAGAAAATATGGATAGTGATAACGATTACGAAGAGTATAATAAGGCCGCTTAGTCGTCCCCTAAGTAGCTAAAATAACGAGCTTGATTTTTAAATTGGCAGGACCTCACCGAGGTCCTGTTTTTTTATTGGGACTATATTTCGGGTAAATTCTACAATCTCCTACCATCTGTTCATAAATTACCGTAAAAGCTAATTATGTTACGTACCACTCTAATAATTTTAGCAACATCACTCACTATGGCCCAGGCAATAAACCTCAAAGGCCACGGTGATACGAAAACACAAATCGATCAAGCAAAATTCAGAAAGCGTCTTTCTGATTTGATGAAAAAAGGAAAGAGAACTCTTTATTATAAAGAAGCACGTCTTTACCTTTTTAATAATATCTACGCCTATAATAAATCTGGATCCGATAATAAGTTTCTAAAAGACCTTTACTGCGGAAATGAGTACGAAAATAATGTCGATATTCAATTAGACTCTGAAAACCTACCTGATGGTAATATCATCAACACTGAGCATACATGGCCGAAGTCTCGATTCTTTGACTATGGTGAAACTGTTGAACACGGTAAGAACGAATACGATGATATGGTTGCGGATATGCACCACCTTTTCCCAACAGACTCTTTTGTTAATAGTATGAGGGCCTCATATCACTACGGTGAAGTTGACGACAATAAACTTCAAGACTGTGGTGAATCTAAATTTGGAAAGAATAAGAAGTATCCAAATATGCCGCTTTTTGAACCACCTAATGAAGTAAAGGGTGATATCGCTCGTGGGCTATTCTACTTTGCAGTAATGTATGAGCTTCCAATTGATGATCGTGAAGAAGCATTCTTGAGAGCTTGGGACAAGTTAGATCCTATCGATGAATTTGAGAAGTTTAGAAATGATGAAGTTGAGAAGTATCAGGGCAACCGAAATCCATTTATCGATTACCCTGAATTAATTGAACTACTGACGGACATTTAATTTCTTACTTGATCTTCGCTGCCATCTCGCTAGCAGGATCCTTAGAGTTTCCATTTAAACGACGATCTAAGATCATTTTGAAATGAGAATATGGGTATGCGCCTTTAACAGGGACACCGGCCACAACAAAACCAGGAGTGCCACTAAAGCCCAATTTATTTGCACTTGCTACGTCCGCAGCAATCTTATTCTCGACACGTTTTGAGTTTACTAATTCCTTAATTTTCCCAATATCTAATTTCATTTCTTTAATTAAACTAAGGAAATATTTTTCACCATGACGAATCTTATTTTGATTCTTTAAAATTGTTTCATGAAAGTCGAAGGCCTTTTGGCCATATTCAATTCTAATTGCTTCATAGTATTTTGCGGCCAATCTTGCATTTGGATGAATTGAATCAATTGGCAGGTGGCGATAGACAAAGGCCACATCATCTTTATACTCATCAAGAACTTGTTTTACTGTCTCAAGGGCACGATAACAGAATGGACACTGAAAATCAGAGTATTCATAAATAACCACTTTCGCATTAGGATTACCAATGATTAAATCTTCACTATGCTTTTCGACTTCAATAGGGTCTTTAAATGCGGCCTCTAAGATTTCCTGTTCTTTCTTATTGCGATCTTCAAGGGCCTTCTCTCTCATTTGAGATGCCATCTTCTGAAGTGTTTCCATAAACAATTGCGGGTTCTTCTTCATCACTTCAGTTAAAATCTGCGGATTTTCCTCAAGAGTTTTTTGCAGATCGCTCGCCGATTGCTTCGACTGACATGACGCTAAAAAAAGTGCCACGCAGGCAAAGAGAAGTGGAATGGTTATACGCTTAGACATAATGGCCCCTTAGTAGTTGTTCATATTAACTAACCTTTCGTTATATTATGGCCAAGCTTTATTCAATCTTCGTTAGAGTTATGTCAATTCTTTGAAAAAAAAAGGGCCTTTGAAAGGCCCTTAAATCATTTTTTATTCTTATTGAGCAAATTGTGGACGCAGCTTATAGCCGATACCTCGAACCGTTTCAATTAAATTTTCATTAAATTTCTGACGTAATTGAAGAACGTGTGTATCTACGGTACGAGTTGATGGATAACACTCATAACCCCAAACCTTATTTAAAATCTCATCACGAGATAGAGCGCGATTTGGATTTTCCACAAGAAGCTTTAGGAAATCAAACTCCATTTTAGTTAGTTCGACTAAGTTTTCATCCCAAGTAACTTCTCTTGTATCATTATCAATCTTAAGTTTTCCAAGAGTTAAAACACCTTTAGTATCAAGATCCTTAGCTGTAGCTCCTTGATCTCCAATACGAAGTTGCACACGAATACGAGCAAGTAGTTCACGAGACTCAAATGGTTTAGTCATATAGTCGTTTGCCCCTGACTCAAGGCCAACAACTTTATCAATCAGATCAGTCTTAGCAGTAAGAATAATCATAGGTGTATTATTATTGTTAGAACGAATCTCTTTTAGAAAATCAATCCCCTGGCCATCTGGAAGCATCCAATCTTGGATAATAAGATTAAAACCTTTTAAATCAATCTTTCTTGCTTCTTCTAAAGTTTGTGCCCACGTCGTATCAAAGCCTTCCATTTTAAGAAAATCAAGAATTCCCTTACCTAGTGAAACATCATCTTCAACTAATAGAATCTTATCCATAATTACTTCCTTTTAGGTAGCGTGATAATAAACTTCGTCGGCTTCTTAACCAACTCAATTTTTCCACCCCATTCATCAACTATATTTTTAATAATATTTAAACCTAAGCCTGTACCTGAACTTTTAGAACCTTTAACAAACTCACTTGTTAGAGTATCAAGGTCTCTTGTAATCTCTCCACCATCACCGACTTCAACAACAAAGAATTTATCTTTTTCATAAATCTTTAAATAGTGCTCTGGCGCACCATGAATAAAAGAGTTCTCAACGAGATTTTTAATGAGAATTTGAAACCAATAATAATCGACAAAGATCGTATCTTTCACATCAATCGATAATTCTATTTCCTTATCATAAGTTTCCTTAATAGGAATAATTGTATCATAGATAAGATCTTCTAAGTGCTCTAGCTTTTCATAACTAAAAGTTAACATCCCTGAGGCATTAGAGCCTTGCAGGTAGTGCTTAGACTTTTCTGTTAGACGTTGAAGGCGATATACTTCTCCAGCAATTCGAAGAAGATCTTCTTGCTGTTCTTCATCCAATTTATCAATAGAGCGGTTCATCTTCTCAACAATTAAAAGAAGAGAACTAACAGGAGTTCTAAACTCGTGTGTCAAAACTTGAAGTGCCATTTTCTTACGACTCTCCTCAACCTTATCATCCTTGATCTTACTGAATAGTAGCCAAAGAATAATGAAGAAGATAACCATGATCCCGGTAAATGATGTCAAAGTCGAAGTAGAGACAGTCTGTAAGAGATGTCTTGTGTTCTGTCGCCAACAAATTGGACCGTCGTTGTAGACACACCACTTACCTGCACGTGCTCTTGATATTTGATAAGGCGTTTGATCGAGAAATCTTTCAATGGAATCATTTGAGTAAAAGCGATACTCGAGAACATTGTATTGGCGTGGATACTTTATTCGTGCCAATAAAAAGTTCTTTGCTAGAATAGTTCCTTCCTCATTAATAATATCTTGTAGAGTTTCCTGAGAAAGACTTGCAAGTAGACCGTAGATTCCACCAAGTGGCCCGATTTCACGTTGAAGTTGTGCAAGTTCTGAAACATGGAAGTAAGAAAGTCTACGCCTTACCCATGACGTCTGTGACGCCTGGCCTGTGGCCAATTGATATTGAAACAAGAGGTATGCGTAACTAACACCAGATTCATGAATATAAGGTGGAGATTTCACAAACCAGTTAGGAATATTTCGAATTCTTCCACAGCGGATTTGTTCCCAGACACCTTTTTTACGTGTTCCCGTAAGCTGAGATTGAAGAATCTCGATATTTGAACAACCTTTTGAACTTGAAAGTAGAGATGCATCAAATTCTTCAATAGCAAGTGAAGGATTAAGTAGCTGGAACTGCTCATCTGAGTAATACAATGATGAGAAGTTAACGATGGCGTATGGTGTAATTGTAGTTTGCATCTTAACTTTTAGCTCATTGATCTCATCAATTTGATACTGACTAGCAAATCGAGGAGCGAAAGTTTTTAAAACAAAACTTCCTGAAAAGAAGGCAACAATTAACGCCGTGAATATAAGTACAATATAAGGTTTCATTAAATCTAAGTAATCCCAGCATTTACAATATTAAACGTATCGTTAATAATTGTCCTAAATAAGTCAGAATATTGTCAATTAATCTTATGGCACACAGCAAGACCAACAAAAGGACGTCAAATGCTCATTCTTGGAGTTGATTTAGAAGGTATTAACGAAAATCTAACGCAAAAAGGTGTAAACCTTGAAGTTGACCGCGTTACGGAAATTGGAGCAGTCCTTTGGGATACACGCATCAACTCTCCAGTAAGAATTTTCTCAGAACTAATTGACGAGAAAGACCGTCTAAAGCTTACAGAAGAAGTCATTGAGCTAACTGGCATTGATGAGCAATTACTTGCTGAATGGGGCCGCAAGGGTGATGAAATCAAGATGGCCCTTGAAAGAATCGCACTTCTGATGAAGAAGGCCGACTATATGATGGCCCATAATGGTGCTAAGTATGACAAGCCAATGCTTACGGCCATGTTTAAAAGACATGGTATTGAGATGCCAAATAAAGTTTGGATTGATACTCAAGAAGACGTTGAGTACCCAAGAAAAATTACTCATAAATCAATGGCGCTTCTTGAGCACTCACATGGATTTATTAATCCATTCCCTCACCGCGCCGTAACTGATGTTCTAGCGATGCTAAAGATTGCTTCTCACTACGATTATGCACGTATGGCAAAGCTTGCTAGTGCACCTAAAGTTAGAATCGTAGCGGAACTTAAGGCGCCGAATTGGAAGAATCGTCAAGAAGTTGAAAAATTCAATACGATCAAGCACAAGGTTGCTCGTGCAAGATTCCAGTGGGATCCAAATGAAAAAGTTTGGTCAAAGATAGTTTCTCAAGTTCATATTGATGAAGGAAAACTTCTGTACGACTTTGATTGGAGACTTTCATAAGATATTCCACTCGAGCACTACCACCATATAAATTTCGACCGGGAGTGAATCCACATCCCTTGAAGTCTGGTGGCCATATGGAAGAAAGCGGCGAGCCTCAAACAGCTCGCCTAAAATCTAGTGAAGCTTTTAAAGATAGTGAAGATTATCTGTATGCCATTGATTTGGTAAACCAAGGATATTTCTGGGAGGCCCATGCCTACTTAGAATCCTTATGGAATGAGCATAATCGAACTGATGACTTTGCCATTTTATTTAAGGCCATCATTAAAATAGCAGCAGGGCTATTAAAATTAGAAATGAAGCAAGAAAGTGCATTTAAAACTCACTTTGAGCGCTGCCTTGAGCTACTTAATGAATTAAATTACGAAGTTTTTTGCGGAATAGAAATCGAAGATCTAAAAGTCTTGGTTTCTCATATGCTCGGCGAATCTTTCGAAAGCACCCCAGAGTTCTTTATCAAACTCAGGCTTTAAATTCTTATGATCCATGGCCTTTCTCATGCAATAGAGCCACTCATCTCGCTCAGCAAAACCAATCTTAAATGGAAAATGACGCTTTCTCATACGAGGATGGCCGTACTTTTCAATATAAAGACTAGGGCCACCTAACCAGCCAGATAGAAACATAAAAAGTTTCTTATTAGCACTTTCAAGTGAGCTTGCGTGAATAGCGCGACACTTGGAAGCCTTTGGGTCAGTATCCATGATCTCATAGAAGTTATTAACAAGTTCTTGAACGCCCTCGGCGCCACCTAATTTATGATAAGGAGTCATTTTTAATTTTCGAATAAGGAATTCTGGTAGTTTGATTTTCATAAATAAAAAAGGGAGTCGCTAATACGACGACTCCCCTCTTTATATATCACTAGTTTTGGATATTGTTAAGTAGGCGATAAGCTTCAATACGTCCAGACTTAGCTTTTGTGATAAGTCCTGCATTTGGTACTGAAGTTGAATAAATTCTTTCTTTAATTTGAGAGAAAGTTAGCCCTTCTTCTTTTGATAGTAGAAGTCCAAGTACCCCAGAAACCATTGGCGTTGCCATTGAAGTTCCAGACATCTTCTTATAACGATCACCTGGTACAGTTGAAAGAATATTTGAACCTGGTGCAAATACGTGAACTGTATCTTGTCCGTAGTTAGAAAAAGATGAGCGGTTACCTTTACCATCCATTGCACCAACAGTGATTACGTTTTCAACATCGTAATTTGCTGGGTAAGTTGGTCTTGCATCGTTGTCAGCTGAAGAGTTACCAGCAGCAGCTACGAAAAGAACACCTTTATCACGTGCATTTTGAATCGACTCTTTAAGTGCTTCAGAGTACTCTCCTCCACCCCAAGAGTTTGAAAGAATTTTTGCACCATTTGCAACAGCGTAGTCAATTGAAGAGATTGCATCAATTGTTTCCCCTGAACCACTGTCACTTAGGAATTTAATCGACATAATTTTAACATTTGCCATAACACCCATGATACCAGTTCCATTGTGACGAGCACCAATTACACCAGCACAGTGAGTACCATGAGAGTGACCGTCCATTGGATCACCGTCTTTATTTGCAAAATCGTATCCATAAACATCATCAACAAATCCGTTTCCATCATCATCAATTCCGTTTCCAGCGATTTCACCTTCATTCTTCCAAGTGTTAGCTTTTAGATCAGCGTGAGTATAATCAACACCTGTATCAATAACTGCAACAACTAGATCGCGATCACCTGTTTCAACATTCCATGCAGCAGTTGCATTGATGTCTTCACCAGCTTTTCCTCTTGAGAACCAACCACTAGAGTTGCGTCCGTCATTCATTAATCCCCATTGCTTAGAAAATTGCTCATCGCGATTTTCTGTTAATGAAGCATCATCATGTTGAGGAGCTGAAAAATCATTTAAGTTAATGATCCAGTTCTTCTCAACATACTCAACTGCTGGGTCTTGAACAAGGCCTTCAAAATTTTGCTTAACAACAGCAAAAGTACCAAAGCTTAGTTTTCTAACCTGAGCATCTGCCATATTCGTGTTAACAAGAGACTCGAAACCTGGCTTTAGTTTTACAATGTAACCATTGAAGTTTTGAGCTGAAGCGCTCAGCGCACATGTCATACCAAGTGCAAGAAATAATTTTTTCATGAGTTATCCTTATGTTCATCCGTGATCAAAAGTAATTCGGTAAAAAAAATGATTTCATTTTAATTTTCTTAAGACAAGTTCAGATTACAGGGTGTAAGAAGTTGTTACAATACCCGACTTTTCACATTGGTCTTTTAAACCTTTTCCTACTTTATTGATTTAGGTATTATGAAGGGCAAATTATAAAAGGATTATAAATGTCAGATTCGACTGAAACGAATAACGTTCAAAATAAAAATGAAAACCCGTTCATCAACATTCTCTGTAATGTTGTTATTCCATCGGTGATACTTACAAAATTTTCAGGGCCTGAAAAACTAGGCCAAGTAAATGCTCTTATCATCGCCCTTGCCTTTCCTCTTTTATATGGAGCATGGGACTTTATCTCTAAAAGAAAGTTTAACTGGATTGCGGCCATTGGTCTTGTGAGTGTTCTCCTAACAGGAGGAATCGGTTTATTGGAATTAGATCGCACATGGATGATTGTAAAAGAAACTGCTGTTCCACTTGTAATTGGTCTTTTTGTACTTGCTTCTCAATTCACAAAGAAGCCACTTATTAGAACTTTATTTGAACAAATTTTTGATATGGAAAAAATCCACATGGCCTTTGAAGCAAGAGGATTACACGACGACTTCAAACAAAAGATTCACATTGCAGGATTCTACTTTTCTTCAACATTCTTTCTGTCAGCATTTTTAAATTATGTTCTTGCGGCCATCGTCCTTAAAGGAGCACCAGGTACAGTTGAGTTTAATGAAAGCTTGGGAAGAATGACAGCTCTTAGCTTTCCAGTAATCTCTGTGCCAACTTTAATAGTAACAGTCATTATTATTTTTACTCTAGTAAATTACATCAAGAAACAAACACAGCTTCCATTAGAAGAAATGGTAAAGCAGCAATAATAAATATAAATGAGGGATTATGAAATTTAATCAACTTGGAAATACAGATATAAAAGTTAGTGAGATTTGTCTTGGAACAATGACATGGGGTGAACAAAATACCATTGAAGAGGCCCATGAACAACTTGATCTAGCGCTCGACTATGGAGTTAACTTTATTGATACAGCAGAAATGTATCCAGTTCCTGGTCAACAAAGTACATACACAAAGACAGAACAATTCATTGGCAAATGGGATAAGATGCAAACTCACAGAGACAAGTTTATTCTTGCTTCTAAAGTTGCTGGCCCTGGATCAATGGATAGCTACATTAGAAATAGTGACATTAGAAAGATCGCCTTTTCAAAAAGTGATATTAAAACAGCTTGCGAGGCCTCTCTAAAAAGACTTAATACAGAATATCTAGACCTCTACCAAATTCACTGGCCATCGCGTGTGACAAATTTCTTTGGCCGTCTAAATTACGAGCATATCACTCCTGAGATTGAAGTGAGCTTCAATGAAAGAGTCGAGGCCATGGATGAGCTTATCAAAGAAGGAAAGATTCTTCACTGGGGATTATCAAATGAATCACCATGGGGAGTTATGAAGTATCTTGAAGCGGCCAAAGAAACAAATATTGCACGCCCAGTTTCAATTCAAAATCCATACTCTCTACTTAATCGCTCATTTGAAGTTGGTCTTGCAGAAATGGCAATTCGTGAGAAGGTTGGATTACTTGCTTATTCACCTCTTGCTTTTGGCGCGCTCTCTGGAAAGTATCTAGATGGAAAGAGACCTGCAAACTCTCGCCTAACTAAATACGGTGAATACTTCACTCGCTACTCTTCAGAACATGCACAAAATGCAATCAGAGCTTATGTCGAACTTGCTAACGATGTTGGACTCTCACCTGCAACTCTTGCACTAGCTTTTGTGAACAAGCGTGAATTTAATACATCAAATATCATCGGTGCTACGACAATGGAGCAATTAAGAGAGAACCTTGCCACAAGTGAAGTGACTCTTGATAGCGACACTCTGAATCGCATTGAGGAAATACACAAGGTGTTTACTATACCTTGCCCATAAGACTGGCACTTTCTGCCACTCACTCCACTAAGTTCTTGATTTAATTTAATTTGATAAAATCTAGAACAAGAACTTATGTGGAGGCGTTCATGTTTTCAAAATTTAAGCAAAAGAGTGAATTCGATCTTGGCAAACAGGAGCTTGCAAAAATCTTCTTTGAATTAGAAGAGTTTGAAGATGCACCTCTTAAGATGGCCCTTGCTAGTTATGAAAACTTAAAAGCAGGAACAAAATCTACAGAAGACTTCTTCTACTACCTAATTGAAGACTCAATTTTTACTTCCCTATACGCTACATTCTATGAACGCATTTTCATGGCCATCAATCAGTATCCGGAACGTGCACTTGAATTAGTTGAGAGCTTTAGTGCAGACGCAGATGAGAGGGAGCAAGTTATTGCAACTCAAACTCAGCAGCACCTGGCCTTTGTTGAAAACTACGGAATGTGTAGCGGATGCGGTTCATGTGAATACCACCAAGACGTTGCAGAGCTTATCGCCTATTATCAAAAGGGTGATATCGACTTCTTTACTGAGTTATATATCGGTATGCAAACAATCCAATTTGCCATGGAATACTTTCTTTACGATTATATTCCAAGTGATCCTAAACTTGTTAAGCTTACGGCCCCTGCCCTAATGCAAAACTGGCGTGAATTGATCTACAATTACGCTAAACTTAAAGCGCGTGAGCTTTAGGCCATAAACTTACAAGTTCTATCTTTAAGCTAGATAAAATTGCATAAACTAAAACTCCTTAATATCATTAATAGGATTATAAAAAGGAGTTTATAATGAAAGTACTAATTAGTTTACTAATGCTTCTGCCTGCTTTCGGTGCAGGACTTCAAATTGGAAATGATCTAGCTTCCAACCCTGTTGAAGGGAGTATCCGCTTAACATGTAATGACAGAAATCAGCACCAAATTCGCTACGTTAATTGTAGTGCAAATTACTTAAGCCCATCTGAGTTTTCAAGCTTTGTTCTAGACGAAGGTGAAAGAGTTGATGCAGATGAAGTAACTCTATACTACAAGGACCACAAGGGACGCAAAAAATCGAAGTCATCTTCATTTGATGCTGAAAAAGGTGAAAGTTCAAAGAAGTTCAATCTTTGGATCTACACTCTACTTCAAAGGCCACTACTTAACTACTACGGTGAAAATGAAATCGAGTACAAGCTAGAAAAAAATGGACGCGAAGTTGCTACTGGAAAGTTCATTGTTAATGTTGAAAAACAAGACACAAAGTACTGTCAAAGCGCAAGCTACTGGTCAAGCAATATGGATGACTGTCGCTTCCCACAAAACTTCTGTGCTCGCTACTTCCGCGATTACAACTACTGCCAATAACCAAGCAAAATACAAAGCCTCCAGTCCGGAGGCTTTTTTTATACTCGAAATATTTTGATTTTGGTTCCAGGTCACTTTTCGTTGACCGAACGTAAAGGAAAAGCGCCAGGAACGCTTATTGCTCCCTCCGGCCAACGATGGCTGACAATCTATTTATTAAATGGAAACCAGCCGTTTCTTTTTAAAACTTTTATGGCAACAAAAATATAACCCCAACTAAAACCTTCAATAAGAAATAAGACCCAAAACGGAGAATCTGAGGTATTTCTATAAATATAAGCCCATAAAAACATCACTGACGTAGCAAAAGCTGCTACGATACCTAGAGGTATCATGAGCTTTGTAAAGACTTCTCTCTGGTCATTCATTTCTAATTACCACCACATTAGATTTTGGTTCCAGGTCACTTTTCGTTGACCAAGCGTAAAGGAAAAGCACTAGGAACTCTTATTGTAGATTTATTTATCACCACAGGGAGGGTTATATTTGTCTCTTATTTGGCTTTCAAATCCCCTTATTTGTTCATCAGTGTAACCTGTCATGTCACGATAGCAAATTCTTAAGACGCCACTACAATTCTTATCCCAACAATCCCTTCTGTCGTGGTCACTAATTCTTTCATTTATATTTGAGGACATCCCAACATCTTTTACATAATGCTTATTATCTTTTGTACAAATAATTGTATAAACTCCAGCTACATCAGGAAGTTGATCGGCCTCATCTAAGTTTATACAAATAAATTGTTCTTCTAGTATTTTCATTCAAACTCCTTGTAGTTTTGCCAATGGGAAACTGCCAAGAAAAGCAATTTCTTAGAATACAGATGTATTTTTTGGCAAATATTAGGCAATTTTAGATTTCTCCCATGCTTTGGTTATCGCTAGAAATCTATTTGTTGGCTGCGGATATTTTATAGCTTCAATGAAATTCCAATCATTAGAAAATGTTATAGTCTTAATTGAATTATCATCCTTGTATTTTAGATTAATTCTAAGGTGCAAGAGAGGCTTAATTTCAATTACCTTATCCCAATTAATTTTCCTCCCATCTATGACAATGCCGTTCTCTGAAACTTCAACTTTTTTGTAATAAAACAAGGCCCTTGCAAACACGAAAAGGCAAAAGAGTTCGATCACAATCCCAATAATAATAAAACCAAAGAGATCTTTTAAACGTTCCTCTTTTAACCCAAAATAGACTGCAACCAGTACCATACCTAAAGGAGCCAAAGTAAATAAAATGGGGAATAGAAAACGATCTCTAAAATATTCAATTTTTGTGGTCTTGTATATCATTACCTTCCCCCACCAAGAGCAGTACATACACCACCATCTTTATGATGATTTTGGTTCCAGGTCACTTTTCGTTGACCAAGCGTAAAGGAAAAGCACCAGGAACTCATATACCATGTACGCTTATACTGAATCATCTTTAACTTCATCTAACCCCTTAGGAATAATTCGATAAATCATATGTGCAACAAAACCACTACACATAATTAAAGCTGAAATAACTTTAGACAGACAAGGTACAGTGAAAAGATATATTCCTAAGCCCAGTAACAAAAACGCAACAATCAATAAAGCTCTATCAAGTCTAACAGGAACCATCCCCTTATACTTCTTCTCACACACACCACAAGTTTGAGGCTCTTTAATCGCATGTATCCAAGAGATAGTTCTTGTCTTACAATTTGGACACGCAAGAATCGAGAAATCTTTAAATCGTGGCTCCTTAACAAGCCTTAAATCACCATCAAACTCAGTTGGTATGACCCACTTCTCATACTGTCGGGAAACTATATAAATAAAGATAAACAAGAGAGCTAAGGCCAAATAAATTATCAGAATTGTGTATATTCCCTTCTTTGTATCAAGTAACAAGAAGCTAAATATAAAGCAGCATAAGAGATAAGCAATAAGAAGTGTATTCTTATCCCTCTCTTTTTTATCAGTTATTTTGTTTGAGTATTTTGAAATTAGCTTAATTGCATAATTTACAAAGATAGAGATAAACAGATTTATTATCAAAAGTATAAGTAGATCATGATGTAAAAACTCAGGTGTGAATTGTTTTATTAATTCAATGAAGCTTTCGAAAAAATTAAATATCATAGATATTTAGCTACAACTTTTGCCAAAACAGTTATGAATGAATCTCTTTCATCAATTTGATAATAGTTATTAAACTCATAACTATCTAACTCCATCTTTTGATTCTGAGATTCAATATCCTTAAGATTTAAATCACCCAAGATAATACTCTCAATATCCTTAAATACCTTTTTCTCATTATCACAAAAATTATTATCTAAATGTCCAATTGTACGAACCATGTGTAAAACAAAAGACTTTCTGGCAGGAGTTTTAATTAAATCAAGCGCCTCAATATAGTTACCAATAGGCTGACTAAAGCTTTGTCTTAAAACTTCAATGTCTTCCTCAGTCGCATTTAAAAGCTTATGAGAGTTTAATTCATCTATTTTTTTCTTAAACCACTTCTCTTCTGATGAAGAGACGACGCCATCCATATGTATAAGACTTAAGACTAACTTCCATACTTCTAGTAGTTCTTTATCCATCTAGCTTCCTCACAATATTATTATGAATGGATATCGGTATAAATAAGTACAAAAGTGAACAAAATTACGAGCTTCAGAAAAGCAACAGAAAACTAAAACAAATGACTGAAATTATGAAAATACAAAGCCTCCAGTTCGGAGGCTTTATTATTCTATGATTTCAATATCATTTCTAAAACTTTATTTCAAAAACAGAATATGCTTTGCACAAAGAAAAAGCACCTGGATTAATTCACAAGTTGGCAACGTGACAGGATTTACAGTAAACGATGGTATGCATTGTAAAGTAAAACACCTAAAAGAAGGACACCAACAATAAAACTGAAAAGAAATAAATAATATTCTGATTGCTTTCCTTCCAGCTTCTTTTTCATCATTGACTTGAAACCGATAGGAAGGGCAATCAAGCAAAAAACAATTAGAATTATTAACGAATAATTCATCTTAAATAGCTTTGAATTGATGCTTTACAAGCATCGGAACAAGCAAACTTGTAATAGCCAGAAAATCCAATTAAGGCCAAAAGGCATACAAGAATTACAGCTTTTCCCTTTCCAGATGGCTTTTTTTCATCACTTTCAATCTTAGGCTTGTATAATCCAAGTTTATACAAAACAAAGCCTATGACCCACATAAGAGTCACCAGAAGAGGCACGTAAAAGAAGACTGTAACTAACTTATCCATTATTTCCATATTTACTGTCCCAGCGAACAGCCATTTGCTACACCAATTTTATTGTCGCTTATTCCTGTGTCTGCTGCAAGGCCTAATAATGCACCTGCTGTAAAGCCAGCCGATTCACTAACAACAGGAAAGAACACTTTCCCGAGTGCTTTTGCAGTCAACTGTCCAGCACCACCTGCTAGACCAGTTATACCACCTGCAATAGCTGCTTTACCAAAATCAACATCACCAGTGAAAATGATTTGATTTGAACTATTATTTGCGAATCCGGCCAAGGCTGCTAGTCCAAATCCACCAAAACCAGCAGCAGCCCCAGTAACCCCACCGACAATACCAGAAAGTATTACTTGCTGTGGTGTAACGTTCTTAGATTGAAGTGCTTGGTAAACATTTATTCCAGCACCTACAAGTGCACCAGCAATGGCTAATGGGTTTTCACCCTTTGGATCAATAAAGTTCACAGGATCGTTATTTACATACCTGTAAAGGTTCGTATCTCCACCAGCAAACCCAATCGGATCTTTCTGCATCCACCTTCCCGTGACAGGATTGTAATCCCTCGCTCCAAAGCGAGTTAAACCAGTATGAATATCATAAAGTCCACCAGCGTATGCAAAAGGCTGAAACCCTGGATTTGAATCTGATGTAATTTCACCAAATGTATTATAAGTTAAGTTTTGCGCAACTGTACCTGTTGCAATATCCACGACCTTCAAGACACTTCCTAAATTATCACTTATTACACGATATAGTTTACCACCTTTTGTGATAAATGCAGGGATTATGGTTCCAGATCACTTTTCGTTGACCAAGCGTAAAGGAAAAGCACCTGGAACTCTTATAATGAAAATACAAAGCCTCCAGTCCGGAGGCTTTTTTATAAACGAAATATTTAAAATTAATTAGACTCGATACTAAACTCTATAAAGAGAAGCGGCCCAAGTAAACCCAGCACCGAATGCAGCACTTGCCACAAGCATCCCTGGCTTTAGAACACCTTCTTTCATTGCATCGTGCATTCCTAGTGGAATTGTCGCAGCAGTTGTATTTCCATATTTTTGAATTGTATTGAAAACTTTCTCTTCAGGAATTCCCATCACCTCTGCAACTTTAGAATTGATTCTTAAGTTTGCTTGATGGAATAAGAAAACATCAACATCATCAACTGTTACACCATTCTTGGCCATAAGTTTTGAAAGTGCTTCTGTCATTCTTTTTACAGCGTGAACAAAAACTGTCTTTCCATTCATTTGTGGATAATGAAGTTTTTCATCAAGCATTTCTTGAGAAAGTCTTTCTGTTGAATCAAAACCAGTTCCTGCAGCAGGAAGCCAAAGCTCTTTTGCGTACTTTCCTTCACTGTGAAGAGAAGCATCGATAAAGCAAGGCTCAGTCTTCTTATCATTAACTTCTGTTGCACTCATAACAATTGCACCAGCACCATCACCAAAAAGAACAGAAACATTGCGTCCATCTGGAGTTTGGTCTAGACCTTTTGAATGCACTTCTGCACCAACAACAAGAATATTCTTATTTGATCCACTAACGATAAATTTATCAGCAACAGTCATGGCATAAAGAAAGCCAGAACACTGTTGACGAATATCGATCGCAGGAATTTCTGAAAGACCAAGCTTGTCTTGTAGAAAACAACCTGTTCCTGGAAAGTCAAAGTCAGGAGATAAAGTTGCTAAAATGATCATGTCGATATCTTCTTTTTTGATGCCAGCATTTGCGATAGCCTCTTCACTTGCCTTAAGTGCAAGATCCGAAGTTGAAGTCTTTGCATCAACCCAGTGACGCTGCTCAATTCCTGTTCGCTGAACGATCCATTCATTTGAAGTATTCATCATCTCTTCGATATCTGAATTTTTAAAAACTTGTGGTGGTACGTAAGAACCCACTCCAATAATTTTACTTGCCAATACAGCCATAGTATTTCCTTTTCATAAATTTTCTTACATCTGAACTGGTGAATGATATCTTTTCAATTTAACACAAGATTCGCATATGCGATAGAGAGCAGACTTACAATTTTATTTTTCTTAAATTGCCCCGATACAATTTTTATGGGCCAATTCTTGCTCGGTTTTTTTATTGGCCAAGATATGTTTTCTTGTTAACATAGAACTATTCCAAGGAAGGAATTAAAATGACTAAGCTTAGTCACCTTATGGTGTTTATTTACATTCAAATGAGTTTTAGCGCATCTGCTGCATACAACTCAACCCAACTGACGAATCACTCTTACTACCCAGAGGATACAGCGCAGTTCATCTCTAATACTCTTAAAAAAGCCAACAAGAACAGTTTAAATACTTCTCTTAAGATAAAAGAAAAGCTTAGAGAAATATTGGTTTCTGCTCATATTAGAACACCAAATAAAAATGACTTACTTGCAGCTGATTGCTCAGGTAAGAAAAATTGTTATCTTCAAAGAACGCCAAGAAATTACAAAGAAGCTAGAAAGTATCTTTTTGGTGATATCTATTTACAGACTTCATCAAGAGGTCTCTATGTAAAAGATGTTTACTGTAACCAAGATGTCACAGAAAGAGATGGTGTTGGAAAAATGCAAATTCCAAATCATCAAGTAATCAACTGTGAACACAGCTGGCCACAATCAAGATTTAATCCAAGAGAAGATAAGAATACGCAAAGAAATGATTTGCACCACCTTTTTCCAGCAAACTCACGTGCTAACTCTTCTCGCAGCAATCACCCATTCGGTGAAGTAATTGGTAGAGTTGTTAATTCAAATTGCCAGGATTCTCACATTGGAGAAGTAAACTACGAGAATGAGACAACGACTTCATTTGAACCACCAGAAGAAATCAGAGGTAATATTGCAAGAGCACTATTCTACTTCTCAACTCGCTATAATCTTCCAATTGATGAGGCCCAAGAATTCTATTTAAGAAAATGGCACAAGGAAGACCCTGTTGATACTTTTGAAGAAAGTATTAATAACAGAATCTATGAAATTCAAAATAGTCGCAATCCATTTATTGACGACGAAAACCTAGTTGATGCTATTAAAGATTTTTAAATTTTCCATTATCGCATTAGTACTCACTTCATGTGCTACGAAGCAAAAACCAGTGAAGCCTCTCACTCAAAGAGAGAGGCAGCTACTCTATTATAAGAAACTTCGTGCGGCAAAATGGGAAGAAATCACTAAAAAGCGCAAACAGCAAGAGCGCAGCTATCACAGAGACACTAAAATCACGATTAAAACGAAAAGGCAGAAACCTGCTCCTAAAAAAGTTTCACCAGTAATTCCTGTTGATCCTAATGAGCAGAGAATCGAGATTGAACAACTAATTTCATTCCATTGTATTAAAGAGAGAATGGATAATTGTGATGAATTATCGACTAAAATTTATGAGAATTGCCTCCAAGAGTTTAACCCTGGAGACAAGAGACTTACATACTGTGTAACAAAAGCACTAAAGTAGAGATTAGTTACCTACCTTCTTATCAGAATTATCTCCAGACTTTTCAAATTCTTCTAACTCTTTTTCTGCTTTCTTTCTAAGTTCTTCTTGTTTTTTCTTTAAGGCCTCTTTCTGCTTACGTCTCTCCGCGAGATCACGAACTACATTTACTCGTTCAGCACTAGGCCCACCTGCTTTCCCAGCTTTTCCTCATCATCCTCATTTGTCTTTTCTGTTTTCTTTGGCTTTGGCCTTGAAAAATGCCAATAAGCCTTCACAAGCTCCTTGGCCTCTTTTTCTTCTAGCTTTAGTCTTTCTTTTAAATTCATTATTACTCCTTGCCAAAATATTTTGGTAGTCATCAGTACTTATATTTGGCCATATGAATCAATTCACATCAACTTAAGTTAGTTATAGATTTCCAAACTCAGTTAAAATTAACTTTGTGTTAAGTTTTTCAATTATTTTTAAACATTAGAGTCTGCTTATTGAGTAAAATAAAGATCAGATGTATAATTCTAGAACATGAAGAGTTTAGTTATAAATACCATTGTAAATGCGAGTGTCGATGAAATTTTGAATAATTTCAATGCAGATACTATGCAAGAAGCAACACCTCCATTTATCAATTTGGAAGTTCCACGCTTTGATGGTAATTCAGTTTCTGATCAGACTCATCTAATTACTTCGATCCTTGGCCACTACCAATCTTGGGTAATCGAAGTCACTCAAAAGAAAGAAACTTCTGATGGGATCATTATTCGAACAGAGGCCATCGAAACTCCATTTCCTTTCACAATGTGGATTCATACTTATCATATTCGCGATATTGGAAATGGGAAAACTAAGATCACTGATAATATCAAATATAAAACAGAAAATTTTGCATTTGATTTACTCATTTACCCAATTATCTATTTCATTATGTACTACAGAAAGCCAATCTTAATGGATAAGTACAATAAAGAACTAAATATTTAAACTATGGCCAAGAGAAATCATTGTCAAAAATGTCAACGTCCACAAGGGCTGTGTCTATGTCACACAATTGAAAATGTGACATTAAAAAATAAATTGATTATTTTCCAAGATGAAAAAGAGGCCCTTCATCCGTTCAATACAGCGAGGTTGGCCAAGCTAGTTGCACCTGATATTGAACTTGTCTCAAGTGAAAATATCACAGAAGAACGAATCCAAGAAATAAGAGAGACAAGGCCATTTCTACTTTTTAAAAATGAAAATTCAATCCCATTAAATGCTGAAAATATTCACTTACTTCAGAGCAAGAATATCGTCGTTCTTGACGGTACGTGGAAGAAGGCCAGAAAAATCTATCATACTTGGCCGGCCCTAAGTGAGCTACCATGCTATCACCTCGAGCTAGATGACCAGAAAACAATCTATCAAAGTATTCGAAAGTCATGTGGTGAAACTCACCTCTCTACACTTGAGGCCATCGCTGTAACTCTTGAAGTCCTTGGTGAAATAAATGAAGTACAAGTTAAACAATTTTTAGCGCCATTAAAAGAGCTTATAAAACAGCAAGAAGCCTTCCATCAAAGACCTAATTAATGCTATCATGATTCAATGAAAATGATTCTAAGCCCTCGAATTAGCGATCTTGATCAATGTCCATATTTAAAAGAAGAGATGGAACAACATGAGTTCTTCTTTAGTTCAGAGTTAAGTGATACCGAACTAGACTTTCTACTTGAGCGCGGCTGGCGTAAATTTGGTCAATTCATCTTTAGACCTTTATGCCCAAATTGTCAGAAATGTATTCCAATACGAGTCGAGTTAAAAAAATTTTCCCTCTCAAAAAACCAGTCAAAATTTTTAAAGAGAAATCATAACAAAGGTTTACAGGTTAAGTTTTCGCCGCTGCTATATAGACAAAAGCATTTTGAAATCTATCGTCTGCATGGACAAAACCGCTTTGTCGACAGTATTGATGCTACAATTATTGATAACGAGCTACTATTTAAGGAAACGTTTTATCGCTTTACAGGAACTCAACTTCTTAGCGAAATATTTTTCGAAAATAAACTCATCGCTTTTGGAATTTTGGAGCAATCCCAAAATGCTTTAAGTAGCGTTTACTTTTGTTACGATCCGAGTTTTGAAAAAATGAGTCTTGGGCATCTAGGCGCCCTTGCTGAAATTATCCATGCAAAGAATATGGGACTTGAATATTACTATCTCGGTTACTGGATTGAAGAAAACGAATTTATGAAATACAAGTCTCGATACATGCCTTATCAGCTCTATGACTGGAGTTCGAAAAGTTGGGAGAGCTAATCGACGATATAGCGAAAAGTTAAGTTTATTCTTTCATCAACTTGCTTTGCCGTTTTATTAAGTTGATGTTTCCAATTATGTTGAAGTGCTCCTTTCATAATCAAAAGACTTTTATCTTCCAAATTAATTTCAACTTTTTCTACAGACTTATCAAAACGATGCTTTAAAACAAACTTACGAGACTCTCCGAAAGATGCCGATGCAATCACTGGATTTCTTCCAAGGCTTGCCTCATCGTCACTGTGCCAAGCTGCATAGTCGGATCCATCTCGATAAAGATTACAAAGACACCCATTGAATTGATGCTTCGTTATCTTTTCGATCTCTTCTTTCAAAACACTAAGTTTGTCATTCCAGTCGATACGGGGAAGTTTTACACCAGAATAACTATATTCCTTATCATCACTATACCAAGCATGGAGTCTTGGTATTGTATGTGTTTTTCCATATAGTGTGATTTCACCTTCTTGCCATTTAATTGAATTTCTCAAGTCATCAAATTCAATCTTAGTCTTTGCAAAGAAATTAGGATAGTAAATCGCAGTACCACCTTTTAGATCGTAAACGACTTCTTCATTTTCATTTGTACCAAAGAGATCAAATTGATTCATCTATTTCCTAAAATTCACTAGAACTCACTAGAACTCAAAGTTAAGCAACCCTAAGTACGCCGTGGCCGCATCAAACTTATACCCATCAATATTATATAAAGAATACCCTAATGTTAAGTATGGGTTCCATGCTGCAATCTTAAAATCCATTCTCACACCAAGATCACTAATTGTTGTATCTAAATTATAGCATTGGCCACCATCACAAAAATCAGTCTCTCCATAGTTAAACGAAGAATAAGCACCAAGACCAAACCCACGAGTAAGCATATATGTATAAGATAAATTCACTCCTGCACCCGAATATTCAATCTCATTTAAAATATCATAATCAAAACCATCTTCTAATGTAATAGAATCTGCTTCCATTGTACGGATTGAAAGGCCAATACGAAATTTATGATTATTTATTTTTTTAACGCCACTAACAGCAAGCTCACTACCAACTAAGTGTAAATCTGCGCCATAATAATCAACAGTCGAAGAAATAGCACTGATTCCTAGTTGAACCTTTAGGTTATCTTTACTGCTTTCAAGCTCAGGGGCAATCATCACTTTAGTACTATTAATATCATTATGTAGCTGTTGAGTTGTTGCATCTAACTCCTGCTTTGGTGCTTCGACAACTACTTCTTGTACCTGCACTTCCTCTTTTTTAGGACTGAGTGATTTTGCGATTTCCTTTGCAAGCTCTTGCTTTACAAGCGAACGCATCTGTTCATCTTTGATTGTCGCATTGATTTTTTCAACTTGAGTATTATACTCTTCTAAAGATAGGCCAAATGTTTGAGTAGATAATGCCAAAATAAATATTAAAGATAAAACTCTCTTCACTTCTTCCCCCATGCTCTTATTTCCATATATATAAGCAACCTAGAGGCCAAAAAATTTCATACAATTCTAGCAACTTAGAAATAAGCATTGCACATTTTCTAAACAAAAAGACTAATCTTAGAACAATTTTAAATATTGAGAGCGAAAAGATTCTAAACGCCACGAAAAAGACACGGCCAAAAAAGCGTAAAAGATGCCTAAGTATCTAAAATTGCAATAAATCTTATATAATACTAAGGGTATGAACTTAATTTCGATAAAATACTCTTATAAGCTGAGGAGATCGCTATGAAAATGGCAAGCGGACATTTTATAACTATAAAGAAG
The DNA here is from genome assembly GCF_043196495.1 of Halobacteriovorax sp. XZX-3. Taxonomy (NCBI): domain Bacteria; kingdom Pseudomonadati; phylum Bdellovibrionota; class Bacteriovoracia; order Bacteriovoracales; family Halobacteriovoraceae; genus Halobacteriovorax; species Halobacteriovorax sp. XZX-3. The sequence goes on from NZ_JBEBMO010000001.1 coordinate 681,373, forward strand.
TTAATTATAACTCTTGTATCATGGTCGATGCTTTTGACTCCGATGGCCTATGCGCAAGAACAAACTGAAGTAAACACACAGGCCCAGTCACAAGAACAAGTCCAAACTCAAACTGAACAAGAAGACGGCCGCACAGAAGTTCAAAAAAAATCTGACCCGAATTACTGTTATCACGATGGTACAAATCAGAAGTGTGATGGAGGTAATGTTTATAATTGTCACCTTGAACAATGTGTAAGCGCTAATGATAATAAAAACTACAATATGGAATACCAAAATTGTGGGATCGATGAAAAATGTCAGGAAGATCTAAAAGCTGATGCAAAGCTTTTTACAAATCATAAGACAAGTGGACCAAAAGGAGCATCTGATACGATGAGCTACCTTGCTGCCGCTGCACAAGTAGGTCAAGGATGTGTTCTGCTTTTTGGTGGAATGTGCCAGTCAGATGGAATTGGGGCCATGCTTTCAGGTGCAATAATTCTTGCGGTAGCTCTCATGTCGGCCATGGGTGATGGTTATAAGAAAAAATTTAAAAGTTATAAAGATGCTCTTGCTAAACTTGATGAGAACGATGAAAAAGCATGGAACCACCAAACACAAAGAGTTGCTCTAGAAACAGAAGTTCAACTTTTAAAAGATATGGAAAAGGCGGCCCAGGATAAAATGAAGCATCATAAGAGAATTATGATGATGATTACAATCTCTACTGCTATTGCGGCCATTTGTGCTGCACTTACAATTTTTGGCTGTCCAGCTTCAAATCCGTGTACCTACTGGGTACTAGGGCTAGGAGCAGTGGCCCTAATGCTAGAAAACCAGGCCCTATCGACAGCAAAGAAGGCCCACAAAAGTGCAAAGAGCGCCAGAGAAAAGACAGAGGTTGTTCTTAAGAAACTTATGGCCCGCTATAATAACCAATACAACCCTGCTTCAAGTCAGAAGACATCAGTTGCTAGTGCTATGGCCACACCAGGTGCTCAAGGACTTGGAATGAATAATAACCAAGAAACATTTGATGTTGATGAAGTGAAGTCAGAAAAACTTAAAACAATTCCAAAGCTTGATATTAAAATGGGATCTCTTGGAACGACTGGTGAAACTTTTGCAAATACAATTGGACTTAGTGAAGTACAAGGCGGATACAACAAAACAAAGAAGACTGGAAATTCTAAATATGTAAATGAGGCCCTTGATAATAATGCCGCTAAAATTAATAAAGCAGCTAATCGCGTCCTAAAAGCACTGGCAAAATCAGACAAGACAAACGATAAGGCCAAGAAGGCAATCAACGCGATTCTTAATCCAGCAGCGAATAAAAGATATCTTGCCGATACTCTTGCTGGACACGTATCCCCTGTTCAAATGGCACTGAATTACAGAAGGGCCGGTGGGACAAATGCATCAAGAGATATTGCAAAGAACTCTCAAGAGCTTGAAAAAGGAACAGGAGAAGGACTTGCTGTAGCTTATGACCCAGCCTCTAAAGACTATCTAAATAAACTTAAAAATCAATTAAATGGTTTTGAGAACTTACTTGATAGTGATGATGGTGTTATGGCGCTTTCTAATTATGACCCTACAGTAAATGAAGACGCTGTTGAACAATTAAATGACGACGAGATCATTGAAGATAAAGGAACAATCCACAAGGACTCAAAGCTGTCCCTGTGGAAAATTATTTCAAATCGTTACAATGTAATTAAATTAAAAAAGACACTAGAATAATTGATTAGGCTTCACAGCAGCTGTCATCTCTTAGAGACTGTTGTGAAGCTTTACTAGCTTCTATCTCATCACTTATCCTCTTAAATTCCTTTAAAAAGATATGCTTAAATTTTACCATTTCGTAATTAGCTGAAACCCCATGGCGCTTCTTAGGATCTTCATCAGGAATCCCTACTTGTACAGGGTATCTAAGTGATAAGTAATCAGCAGGAAGCTCATGAACTCCTACCCCAAATGGTAAAAACTTATTTCCATTTGTAAGAACAGGTCTTCCACAACTTAACGCTTTCAAAGAGAAGTGAGGAAATTTATCTGTTGTATCGATCAGATACTTAGTACCTGCTAAAAGAGGAGCTAACTCACCTGAACAACGATCTCCAAAGAAAAGCTCCGGATGCTTTTGCGCATACATCCCTAAGTGATCATGCTTTCCGATAAACTTAAACTTCTTATCACCGTAAATATCGATGATCTTATAAACTTCAGAGCTCGTCAGAGGCTCACAGTTAATTAGAAAGTAGTCTCGATTAAACATTCCTTCAGGAAGGATCTTGTAATCTTTTAATGCAATTGCCGGTGTAACCTGAGTAGCATTTGGAAACTCTTCTAAAATAGCTTCTTCATTAGACCAAAGAGTATTGGCCCTTTTTAAATACTTTCTCTGCTTAGTACGAGTGAAGGCCTTAAAGAAGAATTCCTTGAATGAAGACTTCTTTTTAATTGAATTGATATCTTCAACAAAATAAGTGAATAAATAAGTGTCATCACACATTTTGATTTCTTGAGAAAACCCACGAGAAAGATTAACGACTAGATCAACACTACATGGAATAAAAAGACCTCTTGCAGCACCGTGAACAAGGTGAGATTTATCAACTAAATCTTCCCAAGACTTAACAAAGCGATTTAAGAATGTTGAATGAATCTTTCTTTGTTCAACAGGTCCTAGAACTTGACCTTGTCTATGAACAAGAGTGTAGAGCTCAACGTTATCACCGATAACACCCATGATGGTTTCTAGACACTCAATATAATAATCTCTTTCAATGACAGCATCACAGCTAACAACAACTTTTAACATATATTTTCTCTATACCTATTTTTTAATATCTCTAAAGTATTTTGCAGTTTCTTCAATCCCTTGCGCAAAAGTAACTTTTGGCAAGTATCCTAGTTTCATAACACGATTAATATCTGGTCTTCTACGTTTTGGATCATCTTTTGGTAATTCTTGATAAGTAAGTTTTGAAGAAGACTCAAGTGCATCAACGATTAACTCTCCAGTTTCCTTAATTGTATACTCATCAGGGTTTCCAATATTATATGGCATGTGATCCCCAAGCATTAGAACGTGATCGATTGCATTTGCAAGATCAGTTACATAACAGAAAGAGCGAGTTTGACTTCCATCACCATAAACAGTGATATCTTCTCCTTCAAGCGCTTGGTTAATAAAGTTTGGAATAACACGTCCATCATCTGGGCGCATACGAGGTCCATATGTGTTAAAGATACGAATGATTCGAGTATCGACTTCGTACTTTCTGTAATAAGTCATAGTTAAGGCTTCAGCGTAGCGTTTTGCTTCATCATAACAGCTTCTTGGCCCAATTGGATTAACATGACCAACATAGTCTTCAACTTGTGGGTGAATCTCAGGATCACCGTAGACTTCAGAAGTTGACGCTTCAAGAAATCTTGCACCATGATCCTTAGCTAGCTCTAGCAAATGCTGAGTTCCAATAGAGTTTACCATCATGATTTCAAGAGGAATGACCTTGAAGTCAATTGGAGAAGCAGGAGAAGCCAGAGATAGGATATAATCAAATTTCACATCACCAAAGTCAGGAAGACCCTTGATAATATCGCATTCTGTGAAGTGAAAGTTTTCATACTTAGATAGAAGCTCAATATTTGATTTTGAACCAGTAATAAAATTATCTAACCCATAAACAGTTGCACCTTTTTCAAGATAAAGCTGAGCGACAGTTGAAGGAACAAAGCCAGCAGCACCTGCGATTAAAAAATTCTTCCCCTTATGGTCCATTGGTAATTGGTTCATCTAAACTCCTGATATATTTAATTTACTTGTACATTTAATTCGTGTTTTCTATTGGCCAATTGTAGCATCGTCGATCCGAGCAGTAAAAATGCTCCACCCAAAAGCTGAACGACAGTAAGTCTTTGATCAAGGGCTACCCAGTTGATTATGACTGCAAAAAATGGAAATGACATCTCTGCAATTGTACAAACCTTAGCTGAAACTTGGCCAAGCCCTTTGTAGTAGAAATACATTCCAAAGATCCCCGAGATCAGGGCCAAGATACTAACTTTTCCCCATAGCTCAATTGGAAAATTAAGCCCTGTGCCACTTGCTATCATAAAAGGAATAATTGCCATTAATCCTACGACAAAGCGCAAAGACATAACTTCTTTTTCAATCCAATTGCTCTTCATAAGATACTTGCCAAAGACAGTCGCACTCCCCCAACTAATAACAGAGACGAGGGCAAGACAAAGTCCATACAGAGACGAGCGATCAAAACTAACCTGGCCAGCTTTAATTAAATTAATGGCACTATTAATGTCTTGATAACTAATAAGTATCGCACCAAATAAAGAGACAGCTGCCCATAATAGAAAACGCTTTGTGATGCGCTCTTTTAAAATAAGATAAGCAAGACTTATCGCTATAAATGGTTGAAGTTTTTGTAATAAAATAACAAGCGATGGATTTAAAAGAGCAAATGACTTTGTAAAAGTTAGTGTTGCGATTGCCGAGCCCATGGCACCAATCATAAAAAAGCAAAGCATTTCAAATGGCTTCATTTTCATGATCTTCTTTCTGGCCATATAAAGAGTTGGCAAGAAGAGGATTGTTAAGAAAAGGTGCTCACCAAATACAATGATCTCACTACTATTGTACTTATAAAGCAGTGGATAACGAATAAGCGTATCCAGCGCCCAAATAAAGCAAGCAATGAGAATAAAAACTAAACCTTTCACTTCGTAAAGTACCCACTCATGAATTCATCAAAAACTAATTTTGCGCGATCTGCGGCCAATTGCTTCTTAACTTTCTTGCGGTTTTTTCGATCACGTCTTTGTTCCTTTGTTAAAGTAACAGGAGGAAGAAGTCCAAAGTTAATATTTGAAGGCGTAGGTTTTGGTACAGTCATAATATAATTAACTAAGGCACCTAATCCAGTCTCAACAGGAAATTGTTTAACTTCCTCACCTCTTAACTTCTTTAGTAATTGAAGTGCCACATACTGTCCCATTGATGCAGATTCAGTATAGCCCTCAACACCAGTGATTTGACCAGCAAAGTAGATATTTGGGATTTTCTTAACACTTAAATCAAAATCAAGCAGCGTTCTTGAGTTGATAAATGAATTTCTATGAACAGAACCTAGGTGCAGGAAACTTGCATTTTCAAAACCAGGAATCTTTCTAAATACTCTTGTTTGCTCAGGGTATTTTAGACGAGTTTGGAATCCAACCATATTAAAGGCCGATCCAAGAAGATTCTCACGTCTAAGCTGAACACATGCATATGGAAGAGATCCATCTGGAAGCTCAAGTCCAATAGGCTTCATACATGAGAAGCGTGCTGTATCAACTCCACGCTCTGCCATAATATCAACAGGCAGGCATGATTCGAAGAATTTATAATCTTCAAAATTTTGGGCAGGAACTTTTTCAGCAGCAACAAGCTCAGCAACGAATGCTTCGTACTGCTCTTTATTCATTGGTGCGTTTAAGTAATCAGCTTCCTCTCCTTCTTCCTCACTAACCGGCTTGTGGCGGTCTTTGTAGTAAAGTTTTGAATAATCGAGACTGTCTCCGTCAACAACAGGTGCAATAGCATCGTAGAAGTAGAAATCATCATTTGAAATATTCTTTACAATCCAATTAGAAAGACCTTCTGTTGTCAGAGGTCCTGAAGCGATGATACACGCATCAGCTTGATATTCGGCCATAAGGGCCTGTGGATCAGAAGCATCTTGAGCCACAATAGTGATTTTCTCATTTGCGTGAAGACGCTCAGTTACTTCGGCCGAAAAACCTTCACGATCTACAGCAAGAGCATCTCCAGCAGGCACGGCGTGTTTTCTTGCAGAATCAAGAATAATTGAACCAAGGGCATCCATTTCATATTTTAGAAGTCCATGACCTGAAGCTGGACTCATTGATTTAAGTGAGTTTGTACAAACTAATTCAGCAAAAGAATCAATTTTTTGTGCTGGGTTTTTCTGGATCGTCTTGTTTTCAACAAGAATAACTTCAACCCCATGACTAGCTAAAAAGTTAGCAGATTCACTACCTGCCATACCCGCACCAATAACAATTACTTTATGTGAATTAGACAATTTCAACCTCTTTAATATACTTAAATGATGATATAGACCTTATATATGCAAACATGCTATAAAGTCCATTAATTACCAGTATTTAACTAATATTATTAACATAGAGACGACGCAATGCAAATAGTCATTCATCAAACTGATCACACCATTGGCAACTTTACACAAATTTACAAATACATAGAGAATCTCGTTCATTCTCAGGACTTTCAAAACAAAATTCACATCTTCCCAGAAACGTATTTAACAGGCTATCCGCTTCAAGATTTAGTTCTACAAAAAACATTTATTCGCGAATATCACGAATTACTTGATGCCCTTAAGCAATTATTTTCTAAGATCAAATTTGAGGATCAAACAGCTCTTCTAATTGGCGGAATTCGCTATGACTTTGATGAAAAAACACAGATCCCTTCACATATCTACAATGTGATATTTGAGGTCACAAAAGATGCCAACCTGAATGATATTTATAAGAAATGTCTTCTGCCGGCGTACGATATTTTTGACGAAACAAAATACTATACACCTGGAGACTCTGCGACAATTTGGAGTCTTGGTGACTATAACTTTGGTCTATTAATCTGTGAGGATATGTGGCACTCGAAACAGTATTCGATAGACCCACTTCAACTCCTTATGGATAAAGCTCAAGGTAAATTTCTAAATGGTGTTATCAACTTAAGTGCTTCACCTTGGAATATTGATAAGGAGCAAAAGCGCCTAAAGCGTGCAAGCGAGATATCGAAAGTCTTCAATGTGCCTTTTTACTATGTCAATAAAGTTGGAGCAGAAGATGAGATCATCTTTGATGGTGCTAGTTTTGTTGTTAATGAAACGACTGTTGTGGCCAAGGCAAAGTCTTTTGTTTCGGATGTGATGGAAGTTGAAGTAGGGCCAGCAGTAGAAATGAAAAATCTTGGAGATGCACCTCAAGGTGCCCACTCTTGGGAGTCTCTATTTGGTCCTCAGATAGAAGAAACTGTAAATGGAGCAAGGCTAAGACCTCTTACAGAAGAAAATTTAGATGCTATTTTAGGAGCAATTAATTTAGGTCTTCAGGACTATGCCAGAAAGTGTGGTATGAATAAATTCCTAGTGGCCCTTTCTGGAGGGATTGACTCTGCACTTGTTCTAACACTAGTGAAATTATTCCTTCGCCCAGGTCAAGAAGTTGAGGCCATTTACATGCCTTCTAAGTTCTCAGCAGGACTTAGCTGGGAAATCAGTGAGGAGCTATGTAAGAATCTTGGTGTGAAGCTTCACAATGTACCAATCAAGTTTCTTCACTCATCAGTGCAAAACTTATTCCAAGACTCTCTAGACCCTTTAACAGGGCTAGCTGATGAAAATATACAGTCTCGCTTAAGAGGGGCACTACTCTATGCTCGCTCAAATCAGACAGGAGCAATGGTAATCAATACTTCTAATAAATCAGAAATTGCTGTTGGCTACTCGACTCTATATGGTGACTCAGTAGGTGCCTTAAGCATTCTTGGGGATCTGTATAAAAGTGAAGTATTTGCTCTTTCAAGACATATTAATAAAAACTTTAATAATATCATTCCAACGGCAGTAATCGAACGCCCTCCAAGTGCGGAGCTTAGGGAAGAACAAAAAGATGAAGATTCTTTACCTCCATACGATACCCTCGATATGATATTGGAATCATACCTTTCTTATCGCTACGATATGGAAGATCTTCTTAAGCTTGGGTTAAACAAAACTGAAGTTGAAAGAGTCATCAAACTAATATTAAATAGTGAGTATAAAAGGCAGCAGTTCTGTCCTATTTTGAAACTTAAAGATAAAAGCTTTGGTTTTGGGAGACGCGTGCCGATATGTAAGAAGGTTGATTTTAATTTAGTCTAATAGGTTTAGGGAGATAAGAGAAAATGAATAAGACTTTTGAAAAGGTAATGAGTTCTTTCGACGATGTAAAAGCAATGGTTGATAATGTTATTACAAATAAATCGGTAAAAGAAGTGGAAAAAAATGTGATGAACTTTATTGGTCAAGTTGAGAAAGAAGCTCGCAACGTTGTTGATAAAGACGTCAGAAAAGTTGTTCTCACACTTCAGAAAGAAAAGAAAAAAGTTGAAAAATTTGTGGACACAACAATTCAAAAAGAAGTTAAGGCCGCAAAGAAATATCTCGATGGACACATCAAAGATGTTCAAAAGCTTCAAAAGAGCCTTGATAAATATCTAAAAGATGAAATGAAAAAGGCCAAGAAGACGGCAACTAAAAAAGTGAAAGAAGCCGAGGCAACAATTAAGAAGAAGGCCAAAACGGCCAAGAAAGTAGTTAAGAAAAATGTTGCTGCTAAAACAGCGGCGGCAAAGAAAGCTACAACAAAAAAGGCAACGACAAAGAAAGCTGCTCCTAAGAAAGCCGCTGCAAAAAAAGCTGCCCCAAAGAAAGCCGCTCCTAAAAAAGCAGCTGCAAAAAAAGCGGCCCCAAAGAAAACGGCCAAGAAAGCTACACGTAAATAGCACTCGACACATATGAGGGAGCCTAATGCTCCCTCACATAGCCCACAAGGTGGATGTCATGGAAAAGAGTCTCAATTCTCATATTCAAAAACTACTTCCGAAGTTTAAGGCATCTAAAAAAACTGAAATTGACTACCTCTTGCCAAAAATTGCAACGATGCAAGAAAATGAACTCCGTCAGGTCCTTCACAAGATGGCCGGAAGCTTCTCTTGCTATAATTTCCTTAAAATTGGTGCTTCTTTAAAGGCTTTTGAGCTAGACCAAGATCTTGACTCAAAGCGCGACCTTGTAAAGAAAGCTCTTGAAGAGATCCTAGCTGAACTATAGTCCAAATACCTATTTTTATTAACAATCCCTTTCTTTTTTGTGATAATGCCCAAATACTAAAATTTGAATAAGGGAATTTAATTGAAGAAACTTGAAAGAAACTTAGGACTCTCGTCAGTTATCTCTATCAGTATTGCCTCAATGCTTGGATCAGGGATCTTTGTTCTTCCAGGACTCGCATTTGAAGTAACAGGCCCATATGTTTGGATCTCATACTTACTAGCTGGACTTTGCGTTCTTCCGGCCGCTCTATCTAAGTCTGAACTTGCCACGGCCATGCCAGCTTCAGGTGGTACATATATCTATATAGAAAGAACATTTGGCCCTATGGCCGGAACAATTGCAGGGCTTGGCCTTTGGATCTCTCTGCTTCTTAAAGCAGCTTTCGCATTAATGGGTTTTGGTGCCTATCTAGGGGCCATTAGCTCAGGGTTTGACTTAAAAAACTTTGCCCTTATTCTAACGGCCATCATCACACTCCTTAATATTGTTGGTGTTGGTAAAGTCAGTGGATTACTGATTGCCGTCGTCATTCTTTCGACAATAGGCTTAACAGTTTTAAATATTGGAACCCTTTCAACGGCCCAGGTTATTACAGGGATTCCATTTTCGTTTACACATATTGATACGATCTTAGCAGCAGCTGGTCTTGTTTTCATTTCATACGCGGGTGTAACTAAAGTTGCAGCAATTGCGGAAGAGATAAAGACACCAGAAAAGAATCTCCCTAGAGGTATTCTTCTGTCACTTTTAATTGTGACACTTCTTTACTGTGTTACAACACTTGCCCTAGCTAAATACTTACCACTAGAGCAACTCAAAAATAATTTAAGACCAATCTATACCCTAGCATATGAATTTGGTGGGAAAAATTTCGGTCTGGTTATGGCGATTTTGGCCATTCTAACGATGACTTCAATGGCAAACGCAGGCCTTTTAGCAGCTTCTCGTTTCCCTTTTGCCATGAGCCGTGATCACCTTATCCCAAGGCTATTTGGACATCTTCATCGAAAATTTCTTACACCAGTATGGAGTATTTTGGCCTCAGGACTTGTCATCGCCTGTGCCATCTACTTTTTAAATATTGCTAAGATCGCAAAGCTTGCTTCAGCATTCATTCTAACAATTTACATGATTGAAAATATTGCTGTTATCGCTCTAAGAGAAACACATATCCAGTGGTATAAACCGACTTACAAATCACCACTATATCCGTACGTCCAAATTTTCGGAATTCTTTCAACTCTATACTTACTTGTAATGATGAAAGACTTGGCCGTGATTGGGCTGGTTTCAATTTCAGTTCCAGGAATTTTGATTTATCTCTTCTACGCTAAAGGACGTGTTAACCGAAAAGGAGTTCTTGGTATAAGAGGAAAGAGAACGGACCTAGTAAATGAGGCCCAATTTCCTGCTCCAGCAATGTCGGAAAAATTAAGTCTTGATCAAGACGCTAATGTTGTCGTGGCCCTCATTGGAAATGAGCGATCACCAGAGATGCTCATTGATATGGGGACATCACTTGCGGGTGGAGAAAATATTGAAGTTGCTCACCTGACAGAGGCACCTGAGCAAACTGATCTTAATGACTTTACTGATGAAGATCCAAAACTTAGGTCTTTAAGACGTCGAGTTATTGCCATGGCCATTGAGAAGACAACACCAATTAACTTTGATCCAATTGTTACCCACGATCTATCAAAATCAATCTTTGAAATTGGCCAAAGACTACACTGTAATTGGCTATTCATGGAGTGGAAAGGACGCCTACGTGATACATTCACAACACAAAGTCCCGTAGCATGGCTAAGGTCTCATTTAAATTGTCACCTAGTTATCTTTAGAGACAATGGTGTGAGGTATATGAGAAAGATTATGGTTTTAATTGACCAAAACTCAAATGATGTCACACTAATTCAGGCGGCCCAACAAATTGCAGAGGCCCATAAAGCAGAGATCACATTTATCTACTTAACCGACAAAGACCTTACAATTGAAGAGACCTCACAAGTTGAGAAGTATATTCGCCTTATTAGTGGTGATATGAATGTTAGAACAACTGGACACATTATAAAGTATCACGACAAAGTCGATACTCTAGAAACGATTACAGTTGAATATGACCTGCTCGTTTTCAACTCAAATAAGAAGCATCGTTGGTTTCATGTCTTTGGTACAGAAGATGACCAAATTATGGCAAAGGCTTCATGTTCAGTTCTTGGGATTCATACAGGAAACGCGAATTAAAGTAGCTCAGACTTTGGAAGGCTTATAGAGAAAGTCGTATATTCAGAGTCTGGGTCATACGTTAAACTTCCACCGTGATCCATAATAATTTCACGGCTAATATTTAGGCCAAGACCTGTTCCCTTTTCTTTACTTTTAGTTGTATAGAAACGATTAAAGATTTTTTGAGCTATATCTTTTTCAATCCCTTGCCCACTATCTAATACCTCAAGGATAACGTGTTGAGCATCATCTAGAAGATTAATTTCAATCCATTGCTCTTTAAGTCCAGCAATCGCATCGTGAGAGTTGTTAAACAAGTTGATTAAAACTTGAATAATCTCTGATGAGTTAATATTCACGAGATCCGAATCAGCATCATTTGAAAAAACGATGCGAAGACTTTCGTCAACAAGCCCTGTTTTAAATAATGCAATAGAGTCATGAACAATCGAAGACAAGCTTGTCATCTCACGCATTGAGCGATCATCTTGAGAATAAATATTGAGAGAGCTAACAATATTTGCAATTCGATTTTTTTGCTCACCAATTGAGCGAATTTTCTCTAATAATTGCTCTGAACTAATCGTTTCACCACGTCGCTCAATGGCCTGAACCTGCAGTTCGATGATTGCTAAAGGATTATTCACTTCATGAGCTATATTGGCGGCCATTTGTCCAAGGGCCGTCCACTTACTCATTTTATCAATTGTTGCTTTTTGAGAATCAATTTCGCGATTACGACGGAAGCGTTCCGTAACATCGGCCGTACGATCAAGAAAGTAGTGACCTAGCTGATTGAAGTCATGATACTCCATTGAGCATTCAAAAACTGACTCCTCATCATCTCCCATTTCCATAAAAACAGTATCAGTGATAATTTCACCGACAGATTCTTTTGCTCGATCAGCACGTTGATAGAATTTCTTAAGATTTTTTCCACTTACAACATCTTTAATATTTAGCCCAACGAGAGGCTTTCCATTCCAAGTAGCATCCGCTTTTGAAACGTAGACAAAGTTATAATCCTTATCAAAGACAGTGAAAATATCAGAACTTTGCTCAACCATTTCTCTAATAAAGAAATTTGTCGAGCTAGTAGTAAGATTAACTTCATGCGGGCGAATCTTAGATAAAACTCTCTTATTGCCTTCATCGTCAATAAAAGGATTAAATTCGACATCCCAAGTAATAGCATCTCGATTAAGTCGATTCGTAAGTATAATCTGCTCTCGGCCAAACTCTCCGTTTAGCGCTCTTGCAAAACAATTCTTAACTTTTAAAACTTCAGATTCGCTTAAGTGACCTTTGTTGTAATCATAAACACTCATTCCAAGATAATCTTCAGAGAATCCAAAAAGAGTTGTTGAAACAAAGAGGAAACAAGCATTTTCATCAAACACAGCAACTCGAACATTTTGCTCTTCAAAATTTCCAAGCTTTAATAAATCGATCAGTTGCTGTGTGTTCATATAGTTTCTGTTTGTTTTCTAAACGAATTTTACCACACAATAATTCTTCTTCCCCTTCTTTAGAATTAAGCAAGACTCACTTGCCAAATCTGAGGTAGTTATCACGTGATCAACATTAGCATTCTTAATGTTATTGATGGCAACACCGTTTTGAGTGACCATTTTTCTTGCCTCTCCCTTTGATTTAAACAAAGGAGTTGCAGCAAGCATATCTAAGTAAGTAATTTCACCTAATTGCGATTTTTCAAGCTCAATCGAAGGAACATCATCAAAAATACCCGCTAATTCTGCATCAGTCGTATTTTCAATAACCTTACCAAAGAAGAAGTCTGTTGCTTTCTGTGCCGCTTCGATCCCTTCTTTACCGTGAACTAAGCTTACGATCTCTTCGGCCAGTCTTTTTTGTGCTGCTCTTAAATGAGGCTCTGTTTCAACTAACTTCTCGTATTCAGCAATTTCTTCTAAAGTTAAAAACGTTAAAGTTTTTAGATATCTAATTACTGAAGAATCATCTGAATTAAGTAGGAATTGGTACATCTTGTATGGAGATGTCATTGTTGGGTCAAGATAGATTGCTCCACCTTCAGACTTACCAAACTTCTTTCCATTGGAGTCAGTTAGAAGTGGAATTGTCATACAAAATGCGGGCTTCTGGTGCATCTTACGAGTAAGATCCATTCCTGCAGTCATATTCCCCCACTGATCTGCTCCACCAATTTGTAAGCTTACATCATATTCTTTATTCAGGTGAGCAAAGTCATAACCTTGAATAACTTGGTATGTGAACTCAGTATAGCTAATTCCAGCTTCTGAGCTAATTCTCGACTTTACAGAGTCCTTTGCAAGCATTTCACCAACACGAAATCTCTTACCAACATCTCTTAGAAACTCTAGGAATGAAAACTTTCCAATCCAGTCAATATTGTTAACCATTGTGGCCGCATTCTCACCTTCAAAATCTAATAGCTTTTGAAGCTGTGCCTTTTGACCTTCAAGGTTTTGAAGAACTTGATCTTCTGATTGAAGATTTCTCTCATCACTTTTCCCAGAAGGATCACCAATCATTCCTGTTGCACCACCAACTAGAACGTAAGGCTTGTGACCTTGTCTTTGAAGACGCATCATTGTAACAACTGCAAACAAATTCCCTAATTGAAGAGATCTTGCCGTTGGATCGTAACCACAATAGAATGAAATTTTCTTATCATTTAAAATTTCTTTCAACTCTTCGTGTGAGTATTGATTAACAATTCCTCTTGCTTCTAATTCTTCAAAAAAATTCATTACGCTAGTCTCTCTTTAATAATTGATACTGGAGTAAGTGCCACAACAGTCTTTAAATCTGGCCCATGTGCGCGTCCAGTAAGACATACACGTGTACCCATAAATAGTGGCTTCCCTTTTATTTTTAATTCTTTCTTTAAATAGTCCATCCACTCACCAACTTGATCTTCAGTAACATTAGTTGTCTGATCAGCTAGTTGTGTTTTTAGGTATTCTTTAATTTGTGAAGTAGTTTCCCAGCCAATCGCTTCTTTATACTGATCATCTTGAAGTCCCTTTGGATCCACACCAGCATCAAAGAAGATCGGTAGATGTTCGTTAATATTACTAAATAATTGAACCTTCTCTTTCATTAGTGCTGCAAACTTAATCTTCCAAGCTTCATCTTGCTTGTGATATTCACTTCCTGCAGGAACAAAGCGATCAAATCCAGCTGCAATATCTTTGTCATCTAATTTTCTAAGCCACTGCTCGTTAAAGAAGTTTAGCTTTTGAATGTCATACATTGCTGAAGACTTAGAAAATCTTTCGTAACCAAATTTATTACCAAGTTCATTTACATCAAAAATATCTGTCTCTTCAGGATGTGACCAACCAAGTAGACATAGATAGTTTGCAAGTGCTGCTGGAAGATAACCTTGATCCTTATACTGAGTAACCGAAGTTGCCCCATGGCGCTTCGAAAGCTTTTGACGATCGTGACCAATAAGTAGTGAGACGTGACCAAACTGAGGAGGTGTCACACCCATTGCATCGTAGATCATAAGCTGGCGACATGTATTGTTTAAGTGCTCTTCTGCACGGAATACGTGAGTCATCTCCATCTTTGCATCATCAACAACACAACAGAAGTTATAAACAGGCATTCCATTCGCTCTTAAGATAACGAAGTCCCCTACCATATTTTCTGGAAATTTAACGTGACCCTTTACAAGATCAGTGAACTCCCAAGTTTTTCCAGGGTTCTTAAAACGAATTACATATTCTTCACCCGCATCAATTCTCGCCTTAGCTTGGGCCGGGTCAAGATCACGATATTGTCCGTGATAAGCATGTGGGTCTTTATTTTCACTTGCTGCTTTTTCAGTTAATCGCTCTAATTCAATACTTGTTAAGAAACATGGATAAGCTAATCCACGATTAATAAAGTCCCAAGCAATGTCTTTATAAATATCAAGTCTTTCAGACTGACGGTATGGACCAAAGTCTCCACCCTTATCAGGACCTTCATCATGCTCGATTCCCATCCATTTAAGGTCAGCAATTTGCGCTTCTTCATACTCACGCTTTGATCTTTCAAGGTCAGTATCTTCAATTCTTAAGATATATTTTCCACCATTTGCCTTAGCAAAAAGGTAGCTGTAAAGAGCAGTACGAGCGCCACCGATGTGAAGATAGCCAGTTGGAGAAGGTGCAAAACGAACACGAACAGTCATGTAAATTCCTTTGGGTAATTAAATGTATTTTAAATTAATGTAGTTGAGCGATATTATAGCTTTTTAAATAGGAAAAGACACTTTCAAAGTCGCACTTTTTGGGGAAAAACACTTGATATTATAGACTATTTAGAATCGAGTCCACGTGGTCAACATTCTTTAAACGCTTGGACATGGAACGTGACACGATGCAATTCTCGCCATAACAAGTATTCGTAATATTTTTGAAGCAAGAACTAAGTAGTTGAAAGTAACGTGGCGTTCCAACAACAATACGGCCAGAGCCATCTTCCTTGGAAACGATTTTATCCGCATGAAGCTTAAGACACTCATCGACACCGAAAGTTGTATACTCAAGCAAATATTGTTTACGTGCCTTTAGGTATTTATTCGCAAGCTCAACTTTGGGATGTGAAGCATAGGAGCTTAGTCCAAAGAGCAATTGACAGGATACGAATAAACTCATTAACTTAGTCATAAATTGATTCTAACAATATATTTTCCTTTAGCAATGAGAAATAAATGCGCAGAGAAATTGAATTAAATTCCAACGGACTTGATACACTTGATGACTACTTAGTTGAGTGCGGCCGCTTATTTGATTTCCCAAGTTTCTATACGAATAATATCGACGAACTCTACGAATTTATCCAAACTTATACTGATAAAAACTTAAGTTTATATTGGTCAAATACAAAAGATGCGCAAAATAAATTAGGCCAAGATTTCTATCGTTTAAAAGAAGTTTTTGACTTGATTAGTTCACAATATAGCGAATTTCGATTTTATGTTAATGAGTAAGATAACTCGTTTGTCCTGAATTAACTTCTATCACTGAAGTCCTATTTCCATGTGAAACAATAAGCTCAGCGCTTGTATCACCATCTATTAAATACCCTTTATAAAAGTATAGGTCATCTCTAATATGGATAAAGCTCAAACGTAAACCACGCTGAATATTATTTGAATGAACCCAAAAAGGGCCTTTTTCTTTAGTTCTTAAATAAACTGCAAACGTATTAATATCTTTTGCATAATTAATTTTTACTTTCTGATTACCTAGAAATTCTTTTTCAAAAATCGCCAAACTTGAGTTTTCACAACGAGCAGGTGAAATAAGACAGTACTTTGATACAAGGGTTGTAGCAGGTGTTCCAAAAAGGCGAAATCTTAAATGAACACCGTCGATATTATAATGAGTCGAAACCTCTTGTTCATTTTTTATATTTGGATTTGAACTAAAAGGGGCCACGGCAAAATCCCCTTCAATATCAAATATACTCGGTGCCAGCGTCGCTGAAATCGTGACAAAGTTTTTATCAGAAATAATATCCTTAAAATGAGAACTCTTGAAGAACTCCAATGTTTCAACAACTTTCTTAGAGCCAATTTTCATATTTTTTAATTCTTTCTTACCAAGAATTGGCAACACAAATGTCCCTAAGGAATAGCCTAGGTTTGCTATAATCGCTCCATAATAAGGTGTCGCCATTGTCATGATATTCTTTACTCGATGACGAATCGGATCTTGGGCCTCATCCATACTCTTAAGCCAAAACATCGTAATAAGGCCACCTTGGGAGTGGGCAACGATTGTAATTTTTGAATTACTATGTTCAAAATTCTTATGCATGTAGGAATCAAAACTTTGGATAAAGTCTTCAAGATTTAATTTATTATTTCCTGTGTCGTATTCAAAAAAATGAGAGTTGATACACTCATTGGGCTGATATTTTTTTAAGTACTCGGCCCAATGGCCAAAAGCACCCTTATTGCTTGCTATCCCATGGATAAAGACCACATCGTGACTTTTATGAGAGTCACTAGTGCTACAAGTAGCACTAGCATTAATTGAAAATAGAAATAAAAAAGATAATACTAAAAATCTCAATTTACTCCATACCTTCTGGGTAGATCTGAATTGCATGATTTAGAGTCGTTTGTACCCAAGCATATTCTCTTGCAATAAGTGGTGCATTTAAGAAATCTTCTTCACCTTCTTTCACAAGATCATAGTCATATTTTGGCATATTTTCATTTGGATAAATTGAATCACGAACGTAGAATACACCTTTTGAAGCGCATCCAACTTCCTCGTAACGTTTTTGAACAGCATCACCTTTTTCCATCACTTTTTCAGCATTGGCCAAGTACTTAGCACGCCAAGAATCAGATTTTGTTTTCTCGGCCTTATCTAACCAGTAGTCACGCTTCTCTTCCATAAAAGGTTTAAAAGATGAAACAAATGGACATCCCTTTGTATCAGCATTGTCATTGTAGCCAAAAATATAATTAGCGTGCCAGAAACCCTTATGGTTATAAATGACAAGAACTGGAGCATTTCTTTTATGAAGAGCTTTTTTAATTCTTTCAACAATATCTGCTGGAGCTTTTGCAACAGACCACTGGTCTTTATCAGCATCAACATGAAGGACTTCTCTTTTAAACTTTGGAAGCTTGTACTCAACAGCATTTTTCCCAATAGTATCTGTTAAATCAATCCAATTAAATTGTGTCCCATAAGATCCATCTTCATCATTTGCATCTGTTACAACACGCTTGCCATCAACTTTCTTAAAGTTACCTTTTGTAAAACGGTAATCCTTATTTGAGAACATCACAGAACTTTTATTAATTCTTCTGATATTATCCGTTCTCCAGTTATCAATTTCGTCTTGATTAGTTTTATTAGTCTTTAAAGACATATAGTAACGTTCAGCAAAATCAACTTTATTATCACCTTCAAGATTATTTAGGCGGTTGTACCACCACTCAACAACACCAGTATGTGACATATATAGACATGAGCCAGCATCCTCTTGTGAAGGTGCAGCAACAACATATTTCATTAATTCGTTAAAACCACCAGCAGTCACTTCATCTCCAATGAAAGAATTAGGATTAATTGTACCTACATAATCCTTTGGAAGTGATTGATAAGTTGAGATTTCGGCCTGAGCTGACAATGTAGAAATGGCCGCAGCAATTGCGAGTAAAGTTTTAAACATATTCCCTCTTTTAAATTTAACTTTTTTCATGTGTGAAGAGTGAAATGCTAGCAAACTTGAATCATAATCACAAAAATTAAGACAAAATGAAGCGATGCGCATGCATTAGCTGCGCATCAAGTATTGAATATTTTGTTTTAATATTTTTTATTCGCTTGCTTGCTTCTATGAAAGATAAATGACAACGGATGCACCAATAGCAGTGACCGCTATAAGAATCCAAGTGTTCATAGCAGAGCTTCTCTTCACTTCTTTACGATTCGTTACATACTTCTTATTGCGTTTATTCTTATTAGACTTACCCATTACATCCTCCATAAATAATCACAGGCAAAGTATTTTATACAAATTTTATAGCGTTAGCATAGACCGAGTGCTCCACTCGGAGAACAACACTTTAAAAAAGTATTTTCTACCTAGCGACAAAGCGAGTTAAATCACCAAAATAACTATGATATTATAGTTCTATGACGGGAAGAAAATTACTTGATCAACTTATTATTGCATTCTTGCTACTGACAACGATGGCCACAGTTGGCGTCTTCGTTTACACCAATGTTATCTACAAAAAAGAACTACCAAATAGTGCTACAGAAATGCAGGCGCTTAAAGATGACTTCAAACAAATCAATTTCCCAACAACTTATGTTCTAGATAAGATTACAGTCAACCTAGACTCGGCAACTCGCCGTCTTAGATTTCTTGATGTACAAATCAACCTTGTCCTCTTCACTCAAGACGACTCTCAAATACTCGATACGATCAAACCACAAATTTATGACATCATTATTGATGTCGCAGCATCAATTGAACCTGATGAGCTAAACTCTCTTTCAGGGAAATTAATCTTTGAAGGACGAATCAAAAAACGTATCAATCAATTAGCAAAAAAGAGCGTCGTTAAAGAAGTATTTTATTCAAAATTCGTTGTTCAATAACCACGAATTATATTTCTATGCTATAGTGTAAAAATCATGAATCTATAATCACTTAGAAATCCATTTCTTTATTTCAATCTATTAACCGAGGTGATTATCGTGAACACTTCTCACATTTAAAATTCATTTTTTTCATTCACAAAATTTTAAATTGAGAGGTCTCCATGCGATCTTATCTACTACTATTCTACCTAGGATTAGGACTTCCTGCATTTGAAGTACGATTTCTAGCGAGAAGAAAAAGTATCGAAAATGTTTCAACAGAATATGACTTAGCTGAACGTAAGCAAAAACTTAAAAAGAAAACACGACTTTATAAGAAAGGTAAACGTCGAAATAAACAACACTACCGTCAAAAGCATTTTGCGCTTAAAGGCAGCCATTCGAAGGATGCACGTTATAGTAATGGAAATAAATTAAGAAGAATGTTTATTAATATGTAGCTCTAAAATGTTATAAGGCCCGCGAGGGAAGCGGGCCTTAAGACAACAACACATGGGAATTTAAAAAAGGAATTTTTAAATTACTCGCAACGGCCTTCATTTACATAAATGGCCTTTGCACGATATAGTTCACACGAATTTGGAAAGCTAATAAACGCATCACCGTCGATACCGCTAATGGCACCACAAACAGGAGCAAAGATTTCAGGGCATACGTTAAGCTGTCTAGGCTCATCTACCCAATTCTTACAGTTAAGAACTGCTTCAAGCTTGTATTTACCTAGTCCAGCTTGCTTAAGAGCAAATTGTCCATCTTCACAGCTTTGAGCTTCAAAGTACTCATTTACTAATTCGATTTCTTCATTTTGCTCAGTGATAATAACTTTGAAGATTCTTCCTCTAAATGATTGAGAATCAATAAGATCACCATTAAGAATAATTTCTTTTGCACTTACATTCATTGCTAATACTGCAAGAAAAATAATTGAAACTAATTTACTCATAATCCTACTCCCTAAACCTTCTAAAAAAATTCAAAGTCTTATCTTGTGAAAGGAGTTATAGAACAAAGAATAAATTAGTAGAAATTATATATAATAATCATTATCCATAATTATATGTTATACTTGATCCTATAGAACCACCTAAGGTACTGAAATTATGAACATAGACTATATTTCTATTCCTACACTGCGTGTTTTCATCGAAGTTTATGAGACAATGAATATGTCTCAAACAGCAAAAAATCTTGCGATGACCCAACCTGGGGTGTCTCAGCACATCAAATCCCTTGAGGGACTACTGCAAATCTCCCTTTTTGATCGTATCAATAAGAAGGTCTTACCAACGGAGCAGGCCCACAGGCTCTATACGGAGTGTCGCCAAATTCTTGAGAATCTTGAAAGCGCCCTCGCAGACGTTTCGGCCAAAAAGAATGTTTTAAAAGGTACTTTACATATTGGGATGCCAATTGAGTTTGGTAATAATAGACTTATTCCAATCATTGCTGAATGGCTTAAATTGCATCCTGAAGTCTCCTTGCAAATTAACTATGATCACGCCGCTAGACAAAGCCAGCTTCTTTTAAATGGTGGCCTAGACTTTGCGATCACAGACAGTTTCAACTTTCCAAAACAAATTGCGACACGAAACCTATCAAGTGAAAGACTTATTCTTTGCTGCTCAAAAGAGTATGCGAGCTCTCACGGCCTAAGCGAGAATACGAAATTTAAAAAGGCAGATGAATTAGACTTTATTGCTTACCTAGAAGGCTCACCTGTTATCACAAGCTGGTTTAAATACCACCTTAACAAGAACTTTAACAAACATCCAAAAGCGCAATTAATGGACGTTCAAGGTGTTCTGCGCCTAACTCTTGCGGGAGTAGGAATTTCCGTTCTTCCCCTACACGTTATTGAACGCTCAGATAATAAATCAAAGCTCATGCTCTTTAAGGGAACAAAAGATCACATGATTAACGAGCTAAACCTTGCCTTTTTAAATGCTAGAAAATTAGGGCCAGTGGCCTCAAGTTTGTTTGAATTCTTAACGGAGAATATTTAGGAATAAAAAAGGCCGCTAAAAAGCGGCCTTGATATAAAAAATTTTGGTTTGAATTATTGATTCATTCCTGGAGCTGTAGACTCGTCAGTAGTCGTAACGTTTGACTCTTCGTCTTTTAATCCATTTAGGTATTCTTCAACCTGAGCCTTAGTTACTTTACCCTCAGCGATAAGCTTATCTCTTAATCTTAGGTCTAAAATTTTCTCTTGTAACGCTCTTGAAAGTCTCATTGAATTTCCTTATTTAAAAAATTAACGATTGATATATTTATAATAATGTAGCTTTATATCATGTGTTATTTGCTTTGGAAACCCCTAAAAATATCAGGGACTTAAAAAGCTTATTGCCAAAACCTTGGTTCATCTGGATTTGGACGCTCCTCATCATCAACTAATCTTAGGTGACTTTTCTTTTTCTTGCTTGTCGATTTCCCACCTTGCTTAGTTGCAATACGAGAGCCTTGAGAGCGTACGTAATGACCTAGGGCCCTAAAACCTAAAACAAATACAGCACCGAAAATCATAGAAGCAATATTTGCAAAGGCCTGTGCACCACCTGGAGTGAAAAAGCCTTGGTACACATTCATCCCCGCAAGGATTAAACAGAAGTACTTGGCCTTTACCGGAATGATCATAAAGAATTGAAAAATACGATCAGGGTAAATACAGGCGTAACTCACACACATTGCTGATGATAAGAATGCCATTCCATGAAATGGATAATTTATCGTTGCACCACCCATAAAGAGTGCAAAAATAGTGTATGCAAAAGCGTTAACAAGAGCAGCAATCACAAGATACTGTAGGTACCTCTTTGCTCCCCAACGCATCTCAAGATCACTTCCAAGAAACCAAAATAGAAGCCCTGTAAAGACAACATTAAAAAGACCTGTATTCACAAAAGGATATGTAAATAACTTATAAATGAGACCGGCCTTTAGCGCTGAAACGTTGAGCCCTAAAGTATTAACTAATGAGATATTAAGAAATTGTGCAAAGACTGCGCTTATAAGAAAGGATGCGACAATGATCCCGATGAGATACTTGTTTACCTTTGTTAATGGCGGCAGATAAATATTTTGCATTCTTTCTCCTTACATTTTTTGAGCAATCTCGATGAGAACTCCACCAGTTGATTTTGGATGAATAAAGTTCACTAAACAATTATTCGCTCCAGGGCGTGGCGCTTCATAGAGAAGATTATAACCTAAGTCCCTAAGCTCTTGTGACTTTTTTGCAACATCAGGAACGCGGTAACACATATGGTGAATCCCTGGACCTTTTTTCTCAAGATACTTGGCAATTGGGCCTTGACCATCAATCGGCTCAAGTAATTCAATATGAGCATTTTCATCAATATGAGCAAAAGAAGTCGTCACTTGCTGATCTTCAACCACTTCTCGGTGGTTAAATTCTAAACCTAAGTCACGATAAATTTTTTCGGCATTATCTAGATTCTCAACTGCGATCGCAATGTGATCTAGGAAACAATCTTTATTAAACATGATTTCTCCACTTTTCTTACTTAGTAATTTTCAAGCATTATAGAAAAGTCCGAAGGCTTGAGCAACCTTACAAGTTACTATTAATAACTAAAGATCGCTCAAATTAAATGGTGGTGAATCCAGAACATCCTCACCTGAACAGTCTGCAGGAGTCGTTGGAGTAGCTGGCTCTTGAGGTGTAATTGGTGGCTTACAAAGACCCTTTACACAATCACCAAAAGTTGGAACTGAATAACATCTCTTCTCACAAGAAAGAGCATTATTCGGGTCGTTGACACGAATGAGGTAACACTGTCTAACGTATTCGATACGACAGAACTCTTTCGAGACACAACTTTGATTTGGAACCTTTGAACAAAGAACTTGTTCAAAGTCATTATTAATATGATCACGACATGTATTAGTCGTTCCATCACAACAAAGTGACGCACAATCAAAATCTGAATTACAACTATTTCCAGTAGGAAGATTTCCAGTTGAATCAAAATCATCACTACACTGCCCTACAATTGAGCGAGAAAAACAACGATTATTAAAACAACACTCTCCTGAACCACATTCACGATTTGCACTACATGACTTTAGAGAATTAAAATCATAACCATCTTTAGCACCAAGGCCTGTCTTTAGTAATTGAAGCTTAATCTCTTTTGTTTCAGCAATTTGAACTTCAAAACCATCTTCCATTGTAAACAGCTCAATTGTCCCTGTTACGTTACAACTTGAAACCGTCTCACCTGTTGATGCGTTATAATTCTTAGCTCTAATATTACAACCATCCATATAGTACGTATCACCAGCAGCATTTAGAGTTTGAACAGAACGGTTAGAAAATGGAGATTGAGAACCTAAGTATTGAATCCCAGTTGTTTGATAATTAATCTTTCCTGCACGTGGGAAGAGGTATGCCTGAGTTCCTGAAGCAATATTCGTAAAATCTGCAGCACCAGAAAGAGGTGCTTTAAAAATTGCACTTGGAGTCGTTCCCGACTGATAAACAGCTGCACCTTTAATTTCCCATTCATCTTCGTTATGAATACGATATGGGCCACGGTAATCATAAGCTCCCCCACCTAAAGCAAGAGCAGTGCCTACGGCCGCAGGATGATTCACACCAAAAAGGCTTTGAAACATCGCTGAGTCTTTCTTATCAGGAAGACACTTATATAAATTAGTCTCTAAAGATTCATTTGCAAGAAGATTACCTTCAATATCAATTTGCTCAAATACAGGTGTATTTGTTTTAGAAACTGTTTCAGCATTTACGATTTCATCGTACCAAAGAGTTTGATCCTTAATTTTTGCATATGAGTAAAGGCACACATCCCCTGCTTGATTACAGTAAGGATGACTAATAGAAGATGTAAAAGTTGGATCGTCTTCTAAACGTAGACCACGACAGTAAAGACCTGCATTAGTTGCATCACCTTCAACATCTTCGGCCGTATCATTATCATAATCATTGTAGTCAAATAGATCATAAAGAAGTCTGATGTCATTAAACTTCTTATCTGCTAAATCAAATGTAATAACATTAATAGTTGAAAACTCAGTAATCCCTGAACCAGGAACTTGACCAACAACACCATCTAAAACAATTGGTGTTCTCTCTCGTCCAAAATAGAAGCGTCCTTTCACAACACGATTCTTAAGGGATGAAATATTTAAACCAGTAAGGTGGAGCTTCCCTCTAAAATCTTTAGGAATTGAAACTTTCTTTTTAAAAGATCCAGTATTTGGGTCAATGATTTGAGTAATTTCAACGGCAGTTGTATTAGGAATACTTGTGATAGTCTCATTATCTCCATCTGTTGCATTATTTCCACCAGATGATCCACCACTTCCGTTATCTCCACTTCCAACTTCTTCAGATGGATTCTCTACAATGTCACGCACAGAACGTGGCTGCTCCATACAAGAAACAAAAAGTGAAAGTGTGAATAGGTAGACTAAGACATTCTTCATCATTAATTTGGCCTTAAGTTAATAATCTTCACTCTACTTATCGAAATCAGAGAAAATTAAGTTAACCCTAAGTAAATATTAACCTCGAACTTGAAAAATCTGCCGATAAAGCGCTAAGGAGCTGAATTTACGAATAAACTCGTAAATCAGCTGCCTTAAATATGTGCAATTTGGAATTAGATAATGAAGAATCTAGGCTTTTCTAAACAAGGAAACAAGAACCCCTGTTAGCACGTCTTGAATCAGAGTTAATAACAGACAAATTATATAAATTAATTCAATCGCTATCCCCGTCCCTGGCGCGTAATTAGTAACGACTTGAGCAATCCCTGCAATGATAAATGAAATCACCAGAAACCCTAAATAAGTGCCGCCAAGAGTTGAAACTTTCTTTTTTGTGATAGCAAAATTCGATTCACCTTCTTTATCAAAAAGAATCGATGTCATGGCAACAAAACTATAGAAATAGGCTACATAAAAAAATGGGATCACAAAAAAAGCGACTCCAAGAATCATTAGTAGCGAAGTAAGAAAGCCGTAGAACATATACGTAGGAATATCCCACAGAACTTTTGAAACTCGATAAGGTAATTTTTCGAAAGCAAAGAAGAAGAAATTAAGAATAAAAACCGACTGAATAATTGTACCAAAAACATTTACCGCGGCCACCGTAATTACCGTCATGTCATCTTGAGCATTAAAATATGCTAGGCCATAGGCCTTTAATGCGAATGATAAAAAGAATAGTGGTAAATAATGAGGAAGATTCCCCTTCATTGCGCTTACTGCTTCATACATTGAATCAATAAAAGAAAGGTCCTTACTATCTTCGTTAGTGACTTCTTCATGATGCATATCCATTTGCATCCTCCCTATAAGTTAGTCTTGAATATATTCAAACGTACGCTTTGCATGATTCTTTCTCACACCAGGAACTTTAAAAAGTTGCCCGTGGAAAGAAATATACACACCTGCTTCTACTATTTTAGCAGCATATAGACTTTCTGTAACATTTTGAAAGGCATCACTATCAACAAAGCCCATAGGCTTCATCGCTCCAGTGAAAATGATTGGAACTTGCAAGTCTTTTGCGCCGTCAAGAGCGTCATAAACAAACTGTGCAGACTTTGCCATGGTATCAGTTCCATGCAACACGATTAGAGGAATATTTTTCTCCAACTGCGCCTTTATTGTCTTAAGCAAAACCTGACGATCATAATCAGTGAAATACAGCGAGTCTTTATTGATAATATTCATTATGTGAAGCTTCGTATAAGGAAGCCTTAGACGGTCAATGATAGTCTGGCGAATAAAAGAATCTCGATTCTTTAATGAACCATCGCTCTCGCTATAGGACTTCTCTATTGTTCCACCTGTTGAAATTAATTGAATATCTTGAACATGGTTTTCCATGTACTTCCCTCGCTATAAAAATGAATTCCTATCTTATACCTAATTTTTTCAATGATTTTAAGAATTTAAGTAATTTTTTTACTCTTAACCCTTGACGCTCATCATTTTGCTCCCATCTTTGGGTCGTAAGAACAATTATCTACTTGATTATATATGAAGGAGTATCAATGACTAATCGCACAGGACAAATCTCTGTTGCAACAAGCGACATTTTTCCAATTATTAAGAAATGGCTTTATTCAGAACACGATATCTTCATCCGCGAGCTGATTGCCAACGCAAGTGATGCCATCACAAAGCGCGCCACACTTGCACGTCAAACGGGAGATGAGCTTCCTACTGGAAGAATTTCTGTAAAAGTAAATAAAGACGCTAAAACAATCACGGTTACTGATAACGGGATTGGAATGAGCGAAGAAGAAGTTGAAAAATACATTGCTCAACTGGCTTTTTCTGGAGCTGAAGAGTTCGTAAAAAAAATGGAAGAAGTTGGCGGCGAATCAGATAATGATATTATCGGTAAATTCGGACTTGGTTTCTATTCAGCATTTATGGTTGCAAAAAAAGTTGAAGTTGACTCTCTTTCAATGACTAAAGGCTCAACAGCAACAAAATGGTCTTGCGAAGGTGATACAGAATACACTTTCTCTGACTCTGATAAAAAAGAAGTTGGTACAACGATTACACTTCACATTGCTGAAGACTCTGAAGAGTTTCTAAACAAGTGGAAACTAAATGAGACTCTATCTAACCACTGTGATTTTATGCCATATGAAATTGCATTATTAGATGAAGCAAATAAAGAAGATACTGAAACAATTGTAAATGACACAAAACCTATCTGGAAGCGTGACCCTAAGGAATTAACTGATGAGGACTACAAAGGTCTCTATCGTAAATTATTTCCAATGGACGGAGAGCCCCTATTTTGGATTCACCTAAATGTTGATCACCCATTTACATTAAACGGGATTTTATTCTTCCCAAAATACAACCCAATGAAGCCAGTTGGTGATAAGAATATTCGTCTATACTGTCGCCAAGTATTCGTTTCTGATAACGTAAAAAATATTATTCCAGAGTTCTTAGGACTTCTTAAAGGTGCTATTGACTCTCATGACATCCCACTTAACGTATCAAGATCATCTCTACAAGGTGATCCAAATATTAGAAAGATTTCAAATTATATTGTTAAGAAAGTTGCAGAGGCCCTAAAACTTCTTAATAAGAAAGATAGAGCAAAGTATGAAAGCATCTGGAATGATATTGGGCTATTCGTAAAATATGGTTGTGTATCAGATGAGAAATTTGATGATTTAATGCGTGAGCGAGTACTATTTAAAACTAATGAAGGACAATTTGTTACACTAAACGAATACCTTGAATCAGTACCTGCAGACTACGCAGAGAAGATGGCCGGAAAAATTCTCTACTTTGAAAAAGATGCGGCCAACCAATCTCTTCTCGCTCAACTTAAAGAAGCTGGAATTAAGGCCTTAGAGACAGATAATCATATCGATCCACACTTCATCCAACACTCGGAAATGAAGAAATTCAAAAAGGGTGAAGAAGAAGTTGAAATCAAATTTGTAAGTGTTGATTCTGAAATAGAAAACCTACTTGCAAGTGAAGCAACTTCTGAAAACGACATTAAAGTCAAAGAGATGTTTGCGAAATTCCTTGGTATTAAACTAGAAGAAAAAGAAGGTGAAGCACCGGCAAGTAAGGGACTTGAGATTGGCCGCATGGCAAATGCTCAAACTCCTGCATATTTTAAAGTTGATGAGTCGATGAAACGCTTTGCTCAAATGACTCAGTCAATGGGTGGCGATCACCAATTCCCTATTAAGAAAACACTTGTCGTTAATACGACAAATCCACTAGTTCAAAGTGCATTCAAGATCCACACAAGTGGTAAGAATGAAGACCTAGCAAAGAAACTTTGTCAGCATGTTGAAGACCTAGCGGGTATCTCAAGTGAAGGACTAAAACCAGAAGAGCGCGATCTATTCGTAAAGCGTTCTCAAGATCTTATTAGCGAATTATCAAATCACATAAACTAAAAGTACACGCCACCTTTTCGAGATATTAAGAAGTTAAGAGCTTAATATTTAGAAAAGGTGGCCTTT
Source organism: Halobacteriovorax sp. XZX-3 (assembly GCF_043196495.1). NCBI lineage: Bacteria > Pseudomonadati > Bdellovibrionota > Bacteriovoracia > Bacteriovoracales > Halobacteriovoraceae > Halobacteriovorax > Halobacteriovorax sp. XZX-3. The sequence goes on from NZ_JBEBMO010000001.1 coordinate 709,675, forward strand.
CGCTCTATATAATTTTCAAAACTTGCCCTATCCAGACTCTTTTCGTTTATAGTCGGCCAGACAAAATAATAAAAGAGGATGACGAAATGAAGAGATTACTTCTTACAACGATCACTTTTGCAACAATTGTAAATAGTGCTCAAGCAATGCCAAGTCTAATGAATGAAGATATGCCATCAACATCTGTTGCGACAGCTTTCACAGTGGCGCCAATCGGACTAGCAATTCAAGCAGTAGGTTCAGTAACTCATGCTACATTTTTAGCATCACTTGCGGTTTTTAATCCGTCAGAAGCAGTACAAATGACTAAAGAATCTTTAGGAATTTATAACAGAGAAGAAATCGAGCGTGCTATTGAAAGAAATGACCTTGATATCATCGACTCTTTGAGAGAGATGGTAAGAGAGGACCTAAAAGCTGGTGGACAAATTGAAAGCCTTGATCAACTTTCAGATAGAGATGTTGATCAACTTATTAATGTAGCACTATATATACCAAACGAAACTGAAGAATAATTTGAGGAAAGCAATGAAGAAACTAACTTTATCAATTCTAATGGCATTAACAATCTCTAATCCGGCCAATGCCCTGGAAACAACAAGAGATTTTCTAGACACAAGCTCAATGGTAACAACTGGTTGGGTTTATGCAGCAGGTTTATATACTGAAATGACTGCGACATTAGGTTTTCAAACTTCTTTTGCAGTAAGTGTATCTTCGCTACAGGTTACAGCAAGAGCGATTAATAATCTTAATCGTGAAGAAGTTGAAAGAGCAATTGAAAGAGATGATCAAGATACTCTTGATTCAATTAGAGATCTAATTAGATATGAACTAGAAGAAGCTGGTGAAATCTCTTCTGGAGATGAACTAAGTAATGAAGAAGCAGACATTCTTCTTTATGTTGTTTTAACAAAATAAAATTTCAAATAAAAAAAGGCCAGTTCAAAACTGGCCTTTTTTCTATCTATCCTCTGCTTTAAGTTATCTTTTAAAATGCTGCATTCTTCTCATCAAAGCTTCTTGCAAAAGTTTCAATTGAAACAACATTTGTACTTTCATCCATACCGTCTGCATGTTTAAATGCAACGTTCTTATTATGTGCACTCATTGCATTTCCGTTTGTATGTGATCTCTTTTCATATGTACGAGAATTTTCTTCTCTTTCAAGCTCTTCTTTACAAGAGATACAACAAGTAGCGATTGGTCTAGCATGTAGTCTTTTGATAGAGATTTCTTCTCCACACTCTTCACACTCTCCAAAAGTACCGCTTGCAATTTTTTCTAGAGCACGATTAACTTTGTTAAGTAGAAATTTATCTCTTCCCATAAGCTTTAGCTTTAGTTGAGCATCTCTCTCATTAGAAGTTTGGTCGATAATGTCACCGCTAGTCTCGTTAGTTAATACTTGCTCGACACTTCCTGTAGTACTGACCAGCTGATTTTTAAGATTAATGAATAAGTTTTTGAAGTGTTCTTTTTGTTCAATGTTCATAGTATCTCCATTCAATCTAAAAATAAGTAGTCCATTACGTCTTACCTAAAGTTTTCTTCCTGATAACTTTAGAGAGATTCCTTTCTCTGCTTATTATAAAGCAATGAGCGTGCCAATTTTGAAGGCCTTAATTCGGATAAATTTTATGGAATTCGTGGTGTAAAAATGAATTTTGGGGCCAGACTGACTTTTTAAGGCCAGTATTGGCACCGTCAGAACGCACCAGTCCTCAATTTTAGTTGAGTTTAAACGAGTTTATCGTCTCGAGAGATAATCAAGCGTTCATCATCGATCATCTTTGAATAGATTAACATGACTTCCTGGTGTGCTTCTAGGGCCTGAGACTTTGGAACTTTTTTCTGGATAAAGAAAAGAATATCTTCTCGAATGCTTTTAGGAAGTTTTGCAAGAATCCCCTGTCGGTCTTCTTCCCTTTCTAGCTTTAAGGCATTTCCTAAGCTTTCAACTTTTACTTCTCTTAAGAACTCGCTCATCATCTGTGGTGTGATAAATTGCAGATCTTTTAAACGATACATACTCGCACGTAATTTATCTGCTAATTCAAAGTCCATCTTTGTGATATTAGAAATAAGAGTTTCCTTCTCTTCTTTATTCATTAAAGAGATGGCCTCAAGAATTGCTTCAAAGCCCGACTCTTTAGAACCTTTCGACATATGGATTATCCTTCATTAAATGATTCTTTACATAGTCGGCTACACCATCATCTACGATACGAAATTCGAAGTTTGGAAGTATTCTTCTAAACTTATCCATATCTGCTTGAGTGTAGTATTGATATTGATTACGAAGATGCATAGGCATATCGATAAATTCAACGTTTGGCTCACGTCCCATTGCAATGAACGTTTGATTCACGAGATTAAGAAAGCTATCGGCTCGACCTGTTCCAATATTATAAATACCAGAGTGCTTCGCCATCTCCTTCTCAGATAGCTCAATCATGGCATTAACAACATCTTTAACATAAACAAAGTCACGAAGCTGCTTACCATCCTCATACCCTTCTTTGTGCGACTTAAAGAGCTTAACCTTTCCAACTTCATTTATCTGTTCGTATGCTTTATGGACAAGAGAGCGCATCTCTTCCTTATGATACTCATTAGGGCCATAGACATTAAAAAATTTAAGGCCAAACCAATGTTTTGGACGATCAGTTTGATTTAGAACCCACTCATCAAATAATTGCTTAGAGTAACCATAAGGATTTAGAGGGCGAAGCTTTCCAAGCTCCTCCTCTTTGTCTTCATAACCAAGCTCACCGTCACCATAAGTGGCCGCAGAAGATGCATAGATATATGGAATATTTAAATCACATGCCAGGTCAAAATAGAACTTTGAATGACCAACATTATTAGTCATCAGATAATCCATATCCATCTCAGTTGTGGATGAGCAAGCACCCATGTGATAGATACAAGAAATCTGCTTATGAACTTCTTCTAATTGAATGTCGATAAACTCATCAGCATGAAAATATTCAGCATATTTAACGCCTTTTAAATTCTTCCACTTCTGATCATGATCAAAGCGGTCGACAATAATGATATCATCACGTCCGAGCTCGTTAAGCTTTGCAACAAGAACACTTCCAATAAATCCAGCGCCTCCTGTAACTAAGATCACGCCTCACCTTCTTTGCTCTCTAAACGCATTAGACTCGTTAGTGAAATTCCGCACATTGTAAGAAGAGCTAGAAGTTTATAACTATCAAGTCGTACATAGAGTTTATGATAACCTCTAAGCTTCTCTTCAAACACCTGATACTCTTCATCAGTGTGAGTGTAATTTGATTTTGCAATCTGAGAGTCGCGAATACCTGGTGATAGTTTAGTTGTATAAACGATGGCCAAGACAAGTGTTGTTAGGGCAATAAACTTCATCACCATTGAAGCCTTCCCTTTTTTCTTATAAAGAAAAGCTGCGATGATCAAAAGAATAGCAAAAATCATTTCAATAATATTGAACGATGTGAAGATAATTCCACCAAGAGTTCCTGCTTCTTTTAGAGAGCTAACATTTCTAAAAATACTTGGAGCTGCAATGAAGTCGATAAAGACGGTTGCAAAAAACCATGAAAGGCAGACGCCAAAAATTAAACTTAATAATACGTGTTTCTTTAGTAGTGATTTCATAAAGAAATCATACCGTCTATTTCATGTGATGACGAGAAAGATATGGGTGAACAATTAACGCAACAGCTAAAATACCCAGTTCAAAAAGTACGACTAACGGCAGCCAAAGTCCCATCATTGTAATGACATCAGGAGGAGTTAACATAGCAGAAACGACAGCGAAGCCAACATAAACATAACGTCTCATATTAGCTAGGGACTGCTTTGTTACTAGGCCCATAAAGCCTAAAATAAGAAGTACATTTGGTAGTTGAAAAATAAGGCCAAGGAAAACAAGAACCTTACTTGAAAGAACGAGGTAATCTTTTAGACCGATTGTTGCTTCAACATTTTGTACACCAAAGCCCATGAGGGTTTGAAATGTTAGTGGAAAAACGATGAAGTAGCCAAAGCTTACGCCTATAGCAAACAGGAAGAGCCCAATAATAAGAAATGGCCTAACGGCCTTTTTTTCATGATCATAGAGACCTGGAGAGATAAATTTCCAAACCTGATAAAACCAAAGAGGACAAGAAAGAATAACACTTGAGTAAAATGCTACTTGAAATTGAGAAAGAACCTTATCAAGTAGTCCAAGATAGACAACCTTTCCCCCTCCAAAATCACCAAGAGCATCTCGCAGAGGCTTCAAAAGAACTTCCTGGATGAGGTCACCATAGGCGTAGCAGGCCACGAAAGATATCAAAATTATGATTAATATCTTTATAAGTGCAGAGCGTAACTCTTCTAAATGGTCAATTAAACCCATCTCTTTCAAAACTTACCCTAGTTTTCCATCCATACTTAAAGTAAAATAAATTAATACTAATAATTTAACACAGTTAGAACGAATGAAATACCCATTATTAATTTTTATTGTTAATTTTATGATAGCTCTTCCAACACAGGCAAAGACGATCTTGCTCTGTCTTGGACAAGAAGAAAGTTACTATGCCAAAAGGTTTGAGACAGGGCCCCGCTATCACTTAAATCAAATTATGATTAATGAGATTTCATCAGTTGGTAATCCGCAATTTTCTAAAGGTTACTACAATAAGTTTTGTTCTGATCCGAGTAAATCACCGACGCTTAAATTACTTAAGGCCATGACAACTGGCCAAAGAAATATTTTCGACTTCAAAGAAGAAGACGGTGGAATTGGTGTTAAGTATTCGATGTCGACTTATAATGAGTTTCGTCTAAAGTCGATTAAGATCCTAATGGATTATCTCGCAAAGATTCAAATCCAAGCAAGTAGTGCCGATTGCCTTGAGTCTAATATTCCTGGCCTAAAAGAGTTCTATGCTCGCTATCGCTATCTTGAAGGAGAAGTAAGCTTAGAGACTTTAAAAGGATCTAAAGAATCTCTTTTAAAGATTTATGATGCTTTAGAGAATGTCGATGCTATCTTAAAGAAATGCCAAAAACCTAAGCAAGCTCAAACTAAATAAAGAATACACTAAGCTGAGAATCTAGCGAAGAGACTTTACTAATGAAATCTTGCGCCTCAGGAGTTTGTTCATCACCAATGACATAGAGGTGGTGACCAATTAGGCCTTCAACAGATATCTTTCCGAGTTTTTCAACCATTGGATAAATATCCTCTAAAAGAAATTGATATGGTCTTTTTCCAGCAATCTTATCTTTTTTGAAACCATTAAAGGTAACTGCAGGAATAACCTTTTCCTCACGATTTGATTTAAACATCGGAACAATATCGGCCAGGCACGAACCACAGCCACCAGCGGCCTTTGACAGGTTTGTAATCGTAAGAGGATCACTTGCTCCCCTTTCAATTAAAGCTGCGACTTCTTGGCGACTAACACCAAAACAGCGACAAAGTGTATTTGTCGTATCAATGGCCATAAGTTGATTAGGAGAGAAATAATTTAAAACTTCTTTGAAGAAGCTAAATAGCTCAAGAGAATGACTCGAATTTTCACTTAGAGCTTTTTCGATTTCAAGTATTAGTTGTGACTTTGAATTCTTCGTCTTTTCAAGAATCGTCATGATGGCATCTTTTAGTGCACTATCATCACTTTCAACAAAGTACTCTCTTACTTCATTGAGCTTAGAAAACCTAAGCTCAACTCGACAAGGATCATTAATTTTTAAATCTGGTGCAATTAGGCTTGTATTCACAATTAAGGATGAACCTCGTAACTTCTAAGAGTAAGAATCTCAAAGCCACCTTCAGTAACTAAGATTGTATGTTCAAATTGGGCAGACCATTTCTTATCTCTAGTCAGAACTGTCCAACCATCTTTAAGAACTTTACAGTCCTTTGTTCCAAGGTTGATCATTGGCTCAATTGTAAAAGTCATACCAGGCTTCATTTCTGCGCCCTTACCTCTTTTTCCAACGTGAACAACTTGTGGATCTTCATGGAATTCTCGTCCAATACCGTGTCCACAATAATCTTCAACAATACCGTATCCGTGATCGTGTGCGATCTCCATAATTGAAGCACCGATATCACCAATATGGCCACCTGGACGAACTTGCTTAATTCCTTCCATCATACATTGGTAAGTTACATCAACAAGTTTCTTCACTTCATCAGAAACATTACCAACTAAGAAAGTCTTATTAGTATCACCGTGGAATTTATTTAAGTATGTTGTCACGTCGATATTTAATATATCACCGTCTTTTAAAACATCTTTTGTACTTGGAATTCCGTGGCAAACGACTTCATTAAGTGAAGTACATACCGACTTTGGAAAACCGTGATAATTTAATGGCGAAGGATACGCACCATTTTTAATAATATACTCGTGACAAAGATTATTAAGCTCTTCAGTGCTTACACCTGGCTTTACGAATGGTTCAATATACTCAAGAGTAGAAGCCGCTAATTTCGACGTTGCTCTCATTAATTCAATTTCGCGTTTCGACTTGATCGATATCATGGTTTTTCCTTTCGCTTATTCTAAGTACTTAAATATACATTCCTTTTAACATAGTTTGACCCACTAAAGAATAGACAAAGTTAAAAATTTTACAATTTACAACACGCTAAGTACCTAAAATGGCATAATGACGCGAAAGAATTCAGAAATTAGGACTAATAAATGAAACAAATTATCGCCATTTTCCTCTTAACTGTGAACGTATTCTACGCTCATGCCCAGAGCAAAGAAGACAATAGGTTGTTCCATTCTACAATGACTCAAATCAATGAGATTCAAGAAAGAATAAACGATACTGACTATGACCCACAAAAGCTTGGGTACAATATTCGTGAACTAGAAAAATTAATCAATGCAAGTAGTGATCTCGTAAATGTGACTATCGACTATAGCAAACTCATTTATCGTCAATCAATTGATCATAAGCCAATAAAAGGTTCTGATTTATCAATCATTGGTAATCTAATGAATACAGTCGCACTCATTATGGAGAAATCGAGTCTTTATACTGTAAAAGACCTTTCTAATAAACGCTCGTATTCTGAACTTGAGTATGCACAAATCAAGGTGACAAACCTACTTGCAAAACTAAACTACGTGAACCTCTACTTAGTAACTCACAATATTTTTTATGAAATCAAAACAATCAAAAAAGTTACAAAAGAGATTATTAAGATTCTCGACAATGAAAAACAAGTTGAGATTCTTAAGCAATTTACAAAAATTGCAAAGAGTGAGAAATTCCATGAGGAGTTACAAGAAGACCTTAGAAACTTTCTTGATTATCACTACTACTATCTAAAGCTTTTAAATCCTGACCTTACAAGAGGAGTTGTTCTTGTAGAGAAGTTTGAGATCGAAAAACATTTACTTGGAAAGAGACTACCTGCAATTGAATTTAGCAGTATTGGCGATTGGTTTATTGAAATCTTTAATCGTACGACAAACTTTATCTCAGGGCTATTTGGTAACCTTGTTGGAAAACTGCGTTTTCGCCATGGTCATATGTATGCTAACGAACGAGCACTTGATTACCTAGAGACGGTACTAAAGCCGCTAGATATTATTGCAGAAAAAACACCTTTTGCTGCAACAGACTTTTTTATCCCAGGACACTTTGGTCATATTGCCATTTATCTTGGTACAGAACAAAAGCTTAAACTAGCAGGACTATGGAATACACCATTTATTAAAAAGTATCATAATGATATTCGCAAAGGAAAAACAATTGTTGAGTCGATTCGACCAGGAAGTCGCCTTGTTTCCCTTGAAGACTTTTTAGAAATTGATGAAATCACAATTATTCGTGAAAAGGGAATTCTAGAAAATAAGTGGGCAAGAGAGATGGTGTCAAAGGTTGCACTAGAGCAACTTAATAAGAAGTATGATTTTAATTTCGATGTCACAACACTTGATAAGGTAGTATGCTCAGAGGTTCCATACCATGCTTATGGACACAAGAGATGGCCAACAAGTTATATCTTAGGAAGAAATACTATTTCTCCAGATGAAATTATCGAAAATGCTTATCGTAAAGGATCGGGTATTGAATTTGTTGCCTCAATTAAGGCCAATAAGAAACATCAGCTATTTAGCATTACTAAAAAAGAAATGGGAGATAATCTTGGTTTTATCTACGATGAATCAAGAGATATGTTCAGAAAGAAGATAAAGTCATGTCAGTTAATTAAAGTTGTTGATCATGATCAGCGCTCAACGATAAATGGCCGTTATCGCACTTATAAGAAGTGTAAAACGATCAAGAAAGACTTAATTTACAGCGGATTCTAGCAAAGCAAAGAAAAAGTTGATAGATTAAGGGTATGAACTATTACTTTTATCGACCAGAAATTTCGAGCTATCAAGGTGAGGCCTTTCGCGTTAAAGAAAGGCAGTCACTAGGCCAACTTGGTATCAAGTGCGTGGACACACCTATTGAGATCCCAGAGGGCGAAAGCGTCATTGTTATCTCAACGAGCTATACGAATAATGAGAGTATTGTTAAATCACTAGAGCACGCCAATATTGTCCTCTGGATTCATCCAAACTCGGGCTATGATAACTTCTCACTTGAGTTTGTGAAAAGAGCAAAATTCCCAATTGTTTTAGGAAATGAGATTAGAGCAAATGCAGTAGCGCAATTCTACCTTCAAGCATTACTCAATCATCAAGGACAAATTCCTTACAGACGCCAATGGGATGAAGCACGAAGCTATAATCGAGAGCTCTTGCACACAAAGAAAACTCTAATCATCGGACGTGGACCAATTGGTGCAAGACTTGGCAATGCTCTTGAAACATTGAATGTAAAAGTTAGCTATTACGATCCATACCAAAATAAGCAGCAAAATAACAAATACCTAAAAGAAGAACTGACAAAGTCAGATATCATCATCATGGCATGTTCATTGAATAAGACTTCTTACCATATTCTTAATGAAGAGATGTTTGCTTTATTAAAAAAAGACACTCTCATTATGAATGCGGCCAGAGGAAAATTAATTGAGCAACAGGCCTTAATAAACTTTCTAAGCAATAATAAAGATGCTCATGCAATTATCGACGTCTTTGAGAAAGAGCCAATAGACTTTAATCAATTTAAGCAACTTTCTAATATAACTCTAAGTTCCCATATTGCAGGAGTGTACAAGGGAATTAACGATGCTATTATAAAGTTTGAAAAGCGTGTGATTCGTGATTACCTACACGATCAAGGCCTTGACCTTTACAAGACAGCACTACTAAGCTCTCGTGTTAAAGGCGATTTTTTAATTTAAATTTAAGGGAATATATATGAGTGACAAGAATGAAACATTATTAAATGACTACCTTTGCCCTCCAGGCTTTGGTGTATTCACAGTTAACACAGCAAAAGAGAGAAAAGATAAGCTAACTCAAGTGCTTTATAAAACGACTGAAGATGCCGCAATCAGATCGGCATGGAGTAATGAACTTAACAAACTTTCTAACGTAAAAGGTTGTGCAATTCTTGGTGTCGCATCCGACTGTGGAGGAGGGATCCAAAGAGGTGCAAACTGGGGACCTTTATTCTTAAGAAACACATTAATCGAAGACCATTTAGATACTTATAAGCAATGTTTTGACCTAGGTGATATCAGAGTTATTCCTCACCTTCTTCATGACAAGTACTTAAATGATGAAACAATAAAGAGTGCACAAAATGCATTGTACGGTGGAAAGAACTTAAGTGTCTCTCCACTAAGTATTGCCAAAGCAAGTGTTGATGAAGTCTTTAAACATAATAAGGATTTAAAAATCTTCAGTATCGGTGGAGATCACTCAGTAAGTTTTCCACTAGTAAAATCATGGATCAACAATAGAAGATCACTTGGAAAGAAAGTAGGCCTTATTCACTTTGATGCGCATACTGACCTGTTAAGAGAAAGACTTGGTATTGATTATTGTTTTGGTTCTTGGCTAACTCATGTTCTGGATGATCTTGAAACACCAAAACATTGCTATCAATTTGGTATTCGTTCAACTGGAAAATCAAAAGAACACTGGGAAAGTGAATTTGGACTCAATCAGTATTGGGCAAAAGACGTTAAGGAAATAGGAGCAAAAGAATTAGCACTTAAAACAGTAGCAGAACTTAAGGCCCAAGGAATTGAAGAAATTTATATTAGCTTTGATATTGATGCCCTCGATGAAAGTGTTGCCAGCGCAACAGGCACACCTGAACCAGAGGGACTGATGCCACATGAATGTGCTATAATGATAAAAGAGTTTACTAATGCCTTTAACCTAACTGGTGCAGACATGGTTGAGATTGCTCCACTTGTAGGCTTAAGCGAAGAAGGCTCTCGAACAACACTTGAAGTAGGGGCCGCAATGAGTGCTCTTATGATGGAGGCCATGATTAGTGCCAATAATTGAATTCCCACCAGTCGAAGTCGCAGATGAGCAAGGCCTACTAGCTATTGGTGGAGATCTCCACCATGACTCCCTTTTATTGGCGTATCAAAATGGAATCTTTCCATGGCCAATATCTCAAGAGTATCCCCTAGCTTGGTTTTCCCCTCCACAAAGAGGAGTTATTCGCCTTGAAGACATTCAAATAAATCGTTCTCTTATTAAGTTTATAAAAAAGTGTGACTGGACTGTTACCTTTAACAAAGACTTTCTATCTGTGATCAGAAACTGTCAGCAGATTCACTCAGACTCCATTGAAGGAACTTGGATTACTGATGAAATCGTCGAAGGCTACTTTAATCTTTTTCATCAAAACCTTGCTTATAGTGTCGAGGTATGGAATCAAGAAAAAGACCTAATTGGAGGACTCTACGGCGTAAGCATGGGACACTTCTTAAGTGGGGAATCAATGTTCTACAAGGAATCAAATGCTTCAAAGATCGCATTATTAGCAATTCTTCATGTCGTCAAACAATACACTATTCCATTCTTAGATACGCAAATGGTGACTCCAATTACAAAGTCCTTTGGTGCAATCGAACAAGACCGAAGTCTATTTATCAATCAAATAGCTCCGCTATTTGCACAAACACCACTTGTCTTTTCAGAAAATGAAATTTTAGTACGTGATCTACTGAAGTCTTTTTAACTTTATATACAGAGCAACTCTTTTGATAAAAATTGCAAGGCGCCATCTATTTCTATAAATATTTTTTGAAAGAATCATTTTATAATTTCCTCTTCACTAATTCCTAAAGCATTCCACTCACAAGCAATTTGTGAAAGTGCAAATTTCTTTAATCTTTTAGAGAAGTATTTTAAGTTTGCCATTGTTGGTGACATTAAGTGAAATCGATCTAACATACCATCTTCTTTAATATACGATAGGATTGAAACTTCACCAGATGAAACCTGAGTTGTAGCAAGAAAAATTCCAGATTTAGTTATATTTGTATCAGTATCTCTTTCATTTCTAATAATAGGATACTCTTCACAAATTTTTATAATATTTGAATATGTATTTTTTAGTTCTTTTAATCGAATTAAAAGTAATTCGTAAGTTGTTCCCTTTAGGGCCAAGAATTCCGCTTTTGCCAGATCATTGTACTCATAGAAAGGCTCATACTTTTTGATATTGTATTGATAACCATAACTTTGTAGTGGCATAGACTTGAGAGAGAAGCCTAAAGCAGCAAGATTAGAATTAAAATAATTATCTAAATTGAGAAAGAATTTATTCCCCTCAACTGTCGCTAAAATATCAGTAACAACGTCTTGATAGTCATGAATACGATCTCTAACATCATAAACCCATTTGCGATCTTCAGTATTAATAAGTTTTACAAGATCATCTTTTGTTTTAATATCAGTTATATTAATTAAGCCTGAAAGAGTTTCAACTTGATGATTTAGGATCTGATAAACTTCATTGAAAGAAGATCGATTAAATACTCTTTCTAAACATTTTAAGTTTTCAAGTGCACAAAAAATTTCATAAATAAACATGCGATGAATTTTCACAGCACTACTATTAACTTTGCTTGTAATGTACTCGCTGAGTTCGAGAGCAAGAAGAGATGTAATATTCTTTAGAGGAAGATCAGATTCTAATAAAAGCGAAATAGCCTCATCAACTCCCTTACCTTCGATATTCTTTTCTATTGATTTTGATTTATTAAAATCAAAGTCAAACGCAACATCATCGATATGATCTTCATCTATATTAAAACGAATTTTAGAATCTGAAATTGACGAGTCAAATTTTCGAATAGGAACTTCAATTTCTTCCCCTGTAACACTTAAAGGCGCAAAGTAATCAGAGCAAAGTTCGACCTGAGATTCATCTAGAAGATGATTATCCTTCTCTAAATAGTACTTTGCTTTAGGAGAGACAATCTCATATTGTATGCGATCTGTTTTGCGATAAAAATGTACACCATAGTTACGACTAACTTCTGCTTCAAACCAAGTCATTGACTCAAATAAGTGTCCAAAAGATTGTGCCGTTTGCCCATAACTTAAAGCTAGTGCATAAAAAATTCGTTTATGATCATTTAGATTTTGAAATTGATAAATCAATAAGAAACGAGAATTTAAAAGATTATATTTATCCTTTAAGTCGTTAGCATTTAGAAGATCAATACAAGATAGGCCAGTAAAGACAATATGCTGATCATCAAAGTGTGCCAGCATTAACATTGAAAGCTCGGCCTTTGACTTAACTTGAACTATATCTGTTACTTCAAAAATATTCATCTATTTAGTTTTCCAATTACTCTAAAGTGAATCTTACATCATAAGGAAAAATCGGCGCTGAATTCTCTTCTTTAGGAGCACAGCTTTGTTTCTTTCCATTTGACCACACCCAATTATATATCTTTTGATTGAATGTGTCTGCCCCACTATCATATTCAATATAACGATAGTATGGTGCTCCTGAATTGGATGCACTAGATAATAATGTTATCGCTGCAGGAAATGAAGCAGCAATTTCATTATCTCGACAACCTCCAATTAATTTTCTTTGATCCACAACGAATTTACCTTTACTATTTCTCACGTTGCGAACCCATGTCTTTAAGCGACAATCAAAATAGTAACCTGTATGAACAGCATTTTCAAAAGCAGTTAAGAATTCAAGTTTCCAATGCTTATCTTTCTCTTTTTGTATATTGAAAGGTCGAACATATTTACGACATAGACTGAATCGATCAAGGTGATTACGATAAAAGTCGATAAAGCGTTTCGAAAGCCCTTCTTCTTTTTGAAAAATATCAAGAGCATCATCATAAACTTTTCGGCAAGATGTTTTTAGTGTTTGAAGTTCATCATTAGAAAATAGATGACCAGAGTTTATAACATACTTCAGCGCGCGATTTGGAAGAATTGGAGATTCAAGACGATAAGCACCCTTTAATTTTCGGCCGACATCATTTCTTCCCATTGAGTTTTCAATAAATGCTTTGGCATATCCCCAATCCACATATTTTTTTAGAGTATTTAGGCCCTGTACTTCTTGAAGAGACTCATCAAGCATACTTTTTGCAACAAGAATAACTTCAGACTCCCAGTCATCATTTAGGTCGCATAGTCCTGTTAAACAAGACTTCAAGATATACCCTCCGATTATTTGTACCTGAACAGTTTCTTCTCGTGGAAAACTTCCATCAACAAGGTATTTTAGATCACCAAAAACAGCTACACGTTGAGGTTTTCCATTACGCCCAAGAAGTCTTGGAATCACGGCCCAAGAAAAATTTGGAGTATGAACTTTAGAAGTATAATCATTCCAGATGTCTTTTTCTTTACATAATTTTCTTTCTTTAAAAATTCGTCCACTAACTAAATCGAGCTCAAAGTTAACTTCACTATCACGGGGCGTCGTAATAAAAACGTCTACAAGTTTAGTACGCATATCCATACGAGGTGCAAAGTCGAAGAATAAGTGAGGAACAACTCTACCTTCATAAGTTAGATAATTAAAATTCCCCTCTCCTGCAAACCAAGTAGGCTTAACTTGCGATGTGGGAAGGACAATTTTTTTTGTTGCACAACCTACAATAAAAATTGCAAGTAAAAGAAAAATGAATTTAGTAGTTTTTTTGAATTGACAAATATACACGTTATAGTCCAAAATCGTTAAACACAAATAGCGGTTCGGTGTTGGAATTGGTAGACAATCTGGATTTAAAATCCAGTGGGGGCAACCCCGTGCGGGTTCAAGTCCCGCCCGAACCACCATTTCCTTTTCTTAATTATCAACGGATACATTTATTTTTTCAAGAACTTAGACTGATCTAGTCTGTTTTTTTAATGTGCATTGCGAAATAGTTGATTAAGCTGCTTTTTTTGCTTCTTCATTATCGTTGAGAATATCAATCATACACTCTCCGATAACTTCCATAATTGCGTCTGAAACAGACTCAAAACGAAGACCAAAGCCTCTTGGACGATTCTTAGATGCCCTCATGATTGTGAAGTCAATAGCGACAGCACGGCCAAAAATCCCCTCTGAGATATAAATCGTTCCACGAGTATTTTTGTCAAATTCTTTCTCAAACTTAGTCACTTCAACAAAGCCACCACTTAGTGATAAGTTAGTAAGGTATCCCTTATACTCTTTTTGAACACCAACAAGCGAGAATGAAACTAGTTCTTGTAATTCGACACGATACTCAGTTCTTTCGATTTGATACTTATTATTTTCAGGATTTTCTTTATCTTCAAATATTAGTTGTGCTTGTGTATTAAGCTCAAGACAGTCTTTTGCTGCAACCCAAGGTGCACCTGCCTTCTTTTTAACAAGAGTGGAAGACGTAACAATCTTCTTTTCAAAATCAACAAGCATTTCATCAAAACGTAAAGGACCGACAACGCCAGCTCCTGTATCGTATTGCCATGTTTTCTTATTTGAAATTTCAAACGACTTACCGTTCTTAAGGCCTTCTATATTCAAGCGATCAAGTTCTTCATCATCAGCTTGTGCACGTGTTGCAATTTCAAGCCCTCCACTAGAGATATCAAACTCACCAGTGGCCTCTTCACTAAGATCAATTTCAACCGTACGATCTTCGTCTTCTAGTACAAGAGAGTCACGAGGAATGAGGTTAATCCTTGGAGTACTTGGAGTGTTATCTTCGCTAACAACTTCTTCAATTTCAACTGAATCATTTACGGCCGAAATTCCAATCTTGCTATCTGTGTATGATTTAAAATTTGCTAACTCTTGTTCAGCGACTTCTAACTTAGCATTTAAGGCCTTGGCCTTAGCAATAACCTTTGAAAGATTCTTTCTTGCTAATTTATTTTCAACTGCAAGATTTTTATATTTTATTTTAAGAGCATTAAACTTTGATTGATATTCTTGAGTATTAGTATTTCCATCCTCAAGTTCACGCGTTGTTGATAGAACTTTTGTAATCTTACGATTTACATCGCTAATTAAACTTGTTTCATCTAACACAGACTCTAATTTTGTAAGAATGGCCTCACTACGATCACCACTCGAAGAGCCAACAAGTTGCGTGATATCACCGATTCTCTCTTCTACAGAGGAAATTTTCTCACTAAACTCTTCTCGAAGTTGTACACCAATTGCAGAAACTTCTTCTTTTACAATTTTTGAAATTGCATCTAATAGATCATTATTATGATTATTCTTAATTTCTAATTCTTCCAATTTAATACTGTATCCATTTGGTGCCGAAGCTGGTTTTTCAAATGTCTCAGGAGCTTGCTTAAGAGCATCTGTAATTACACGAGGTAAACTCATCTTAGACAACTCAACCCATTGAGACTTTTTAACGTCAAAACCAAATTGGTTTGAAAAAACGATTCCAGAAAGCGCTTCAATATAGAGATCATTAAGATCGATCTCTCTAAAAGTTGTGAATGTGTCTGCAATGAAAAGTTTCTTCAATACTTCCTCTACTATTCTTTCTAGTATATCGGTAAGATTTAAACTAAAATTTAATAATATTAGCTATTTACTCTGTTTTTGTTTACAAACTTCTATTTGAAACCAAATAAGGTATTGATTTTTGGATAATTACAATAAAAACCACTTACAAAAAAAAGAAGAAAAATTGGCCGATTTAATAGGCTTTCAAACAGAAGTTATTGAAATCACCGAAGAGCTTTTAAATAAGAATAATTTAAAATCTTCCGAAGAACTCTACCTATGTGGCCTAAAAGAAGAGGCCATTAATACCTCACTCTTAGACTTTTATGAAATTCTACAAAAGCTAAATGAATTAGAGAATTATAAAGAATTCACAGTATGTGATATTGGCGCATCCTATGCAAAGATGGCATTCGTGGCCAATCACTTCTTTCCAAATATTAAAGTCATTAGTATTGAACCAGTCAAAGAGCGCATCGAATATGGCCTCGACAAACTCAAAGACACAAAACATATTTTTATCAACGATGTCTTTAAAGAGGAATTAATTAAAAACCATAAAATTGATTACTTCTTTCTCTATTTTCCAGTTGGTAAAATTCTTGATGATATCATCACCCAACTTAATGCTCCTGTCGTTGCTATTGAGTCGCATGGCGAACTTCTAAACCGTTTAGGACATAGCTTTTCTCAAAAAGAAGTCCTAACAAAACTAAACTTTACCCGTCACAATCCTCATAGCTATCTTTTTACAAGGCCATCAGAATCAAGCTTATATAAGGCATTTAAAGCGTTTCAAAAAAAAGAAGATGAAGTTATCATCGTCAACGATCAAAGGCCATGGTTAGCAGACTCAGAAGGCCTGGCCCACTACTTTGATGAGAAAGATAAAATTACCCTTGAACTTAAGTGTCCACCTCGAACAATTTTCTTTAATGAAGATTTAGAGACGGCCAACTCTTGTAACTTCTCAAAACCGATACAACTTCTCATTCAAAAGCGTCGAGCAAATGAAAAAGTTGATGGTTATTTAATTCGAAAAATATTTTTGGATGGGAGTTTTGAGCTGTCTTCAGGTGAAATAAAAAAGGCACCCTAAGGTGCCTTTTAAATATTTGCTTAGATGTTCAAAGGTTTTTTATCAAAAGCATCAAGAGCAGCTTCTTTGAATGCTTCAGAGTAAGTTGGGTGCGCATGACAAATGCGTCCAATATCCTCAGCAGCAGCTCTAAATTCCATTGCCACAACTGCTTCTGCAATTAAGTCAGCAGCACGAGGACCGACAATGTGTACTCCTAAAATCTCATCTGTTTCTTTACAAGCAAGTACTTTTACAAAACCAGCTGATTCGTTTGAAGCACGAGCACGTCCACTTGCTTTAAATGGAAACTTCCCTGCTTTATATGGAGTCTTATTAGCTTTTAGCTCTTGTTCTGTTACACCAACTGAAGCAACCTCTGGCCAAGTATAAACAACACCAGGAATTAGATTGTAGTTAATATGTGGTTTTTGACCAGCAATGATTTCAGCACAAACAACACCTTCTTCCTCAGCTTTGTGAGCAAGCATAGCACCTGTTGTAACATCACCAATTGCATAGATATGAGAAACGTTAGTTCTTAAATGATCGTCAGTGATAACACGCCCACGCTCATCAAGATTTACACCAGCATTTTCAAGACCAAGATTGTCAGTATATGGACGACGTCCAACTGCCATTAGACAGTAGTCACCGTCTAATTTGATTTCTTCATCGTTCTTCTTATTCTTAGCTTTTACGATTACCTTCTCGCCCTTTCTAACAACTTCAGTTACACCGTGACCAGTATAGAATTCCATACCTTGTTTCTTAAGAACTTTAGTCATCTCTTTTGCACAGTCTTTATCCATTGTCGCAAGAATTGAATCTGCATACTCGACAACAGAAACTTTAGAACCAAGTCTTAAAAATACTGAACCAAGCTCTAGACCAATAACACCACCACCAATTACGATGAAGTGCTTAGGAAGTGTTTCAAGCTTTAGGGCCTCAGTTGAAGTGATAATTCTTTCTTTATCAATTTCAATCCCAGGAATTGTCGCTGGCTTTGAACCAGTTGCAATAATGAAGTGTTTGGCCTTAAGAGTTTCCTCTTTCTCACCTGAAACTTTAAGAGTGTGAGCATCAACGAAAGATCCAACCCCATGGAAAGTCTCAACTTTATTCTTACCCATTAAGTAAGTAATACCACCAGAAGTATCTGCAACAACACCAGCTACACGCTCTGCCATCTTCTTAATATCGGCCTTTACTTTACCTGTTGTGATTCCGTGTGCTTCAAATTCATGAGTTGCTTCATGAAATTTCTCACTTGAATCAAGCCATGCTTTCGATGGAATACATCCAACGTTTAAGCATGTTCCACCAAGTGTATTATATTTTTCTACGATTGCTGTCTTCATACCAAGTTGCGCGCAACGTACGGCACTGATATATCCACCAGGGCCTGAACCAATAACAACAACATCAAATTCTTTACTCATATATAATCCTTAATCTTCTTTAATATACTTATTAGATGTCCAGTAGCATTCTGGCCGGATCCTCAATCATCTCTTTAACCATCTTAAGGAATGTTACTGATTCCTTACCATCGATGATTCTGTGGTCATAAGAAAGTGCTAAGTACATTACAGGGTGAATAACAACCTGACCGTTTACAGCTACTGGTCTTTCAACAATATTGTGCATTCCTAGAATCGCTGATTGTGGAACGTTAATAATTGGAGTTGAAAGCATTGAACCGAAAACACCACCATTTGTGATAGTGAATGTACCACCAGTCATTTCATCTACTGTAAGCTTTCCATCACGCCCTTTAAGAGCAAGTCTTCTTACTTCTTTTTCAATTTGAGCAAGGCTTAAGCTTTCCGCGTTTCTAATTACTGGAACAACAAGACCTTTTGGAGTTGATACCGCGATACCAACATCTGCATAGTCGTGATAGATGATATTTTCACCATCAATTTGTGCATTAACACCTTTGATTTCCATAAGTGCTTTTGTACATGCTTTTGTGAAGAAAGACATGAAACCTAGTCCGATGTCGTGCTTGTCTTTGAAAGCATCTTTATATTTCTTACGAAGCTCCATTACATTGAACATATCAACTTCGTTAAATGTCGTAAGCATTGCAGTCGTATTCTTTGCTTCCACAAGACGCTTAGCAATTGTCTTACGAATACGCTTCATTTTTACTTCTTCTTTTGCTCTACTTGCACCACCCATTGGAGCTTGAACAGCAATTTCCTGTGCAGGAGCAGGCTTTGCAGCGGCAGCAGGAGCAGCTTTTGGAGCAGCACTTGCGTTCATTGCATCAGCCTTAGTGATACGGCCATCTTTACCTGAACCAGCAACTGAACCAGCACTAACGCCTTTTTCTGCAAGAATTTTAGCAGCAGCTGGAGATGGATAATTCTTATCCCCACCCGAAACTGGAGCACTTGCCGGTGTATTTGGAGTTTCAACTGTTGTAGGAGCATCATCACTTGAAGCTTGTGTCGGAGCTGCAGATGTATCTAACTCAGCTACAACAGCACCAATTTCAAGTTCAGCACCTTCTTCTGCGATAATTCTAATGATACCACTTTCTTCCGCAGGAAGAGGAAGTGTTGCTTTATCTGATTCAACTTCAACTAGTTCATCACCTTCACTAACATAGTCACCGTCAGCTACTAGCCACTCACCTAGAGCAACTTCTGTAATTGATTCACCAATTGGTGGAATAGTAATTTTTACGATTGCCATTTTCTTTTCCTTATTTATTTAAATGCATTCTCTACAATTGTTTCTTGTTCTTTCATGTGTACTGAAGCGTATCCTGTCGCAGGAGATGCCGAAGCTTTTCTTGAGATACAATCAATATCTCTAAAAGTATCGCGCCAGCGATTTAAGTGCATCCATGCTCCCATATTTGAAGGCTCTTCTTGTACCCAACGATGAGTTGCGTTTGGATACTTATCAAGGATCGCCTTAATTTTTTCAGTTGGAAGAGGATATAATTGTTCAAGACGAACAACTGCAACATCTTTACGATCATTTTCTTGTTGGTACTTAAGTAGATCGTAGTAAATCTTACCTGTACAAAGAACGACCTTCTTAACGTCTTTTGGGTTCACCCAAGTATCATCAAATACTTCTTCAAACTTACCAGTTGTGAAGTCTTCAACTTTTGACTGGCATAGAGGATGTCTTAAAAGTGACTTCGGAGTGAAAACAACAAGAGGCTTTCTAAACTCCCACTTAAGCTGACGTCTAAGAGCATGGAACATATTTGCTGGAGTTGTAATATTACAAACAACCATATTCTCTTCAGCACATTGCTGTAAGAACCTTTCTGGACGACAAGAAGAGTGTTCAGGTCCTGCTCCTTCATAACCGTGAGGCAGAAGCATTACTAAGTTACACATTCTTCTCCACTTACTTTCTGCTGCTGAAATGAACTGATCTATTACGATTTGAGCACCGTTAGTGAAGTCACCAAATTGTGCTTCCCAGATATTAAGAGCGTGAGGTGTTGCTTGCGAGTAACC
Organism: Halobacteriovorax sp. XZX-3; assembly: GCF_043196495.1. NCBI lineage: Bacteria > Pseudomonadati > Bdellovibrionota > Bacteriovoracia > Bacteriovoracales > Halobacteriovoraceae > Halobacteriovorax > Halobacteriovorax sp. XZX-3. The sequence continues at coordinate 730,120 of NZ_JBEBMO010000001.1, forward strand.
ATATTCAAATGCAAGTACCGCATACTCAGAAAGAAGTGAGTTATAGATATAGAAGTTTCCTTGACCTGTCGTAAGGTGCTCAAGGCCACAGTATGCTTTATTTGTTTTCTCATCAAAAACTTTTGCGTGACGGTGTGAGAATGTCCCACGAATAACGTCTTCTCCCGAGAAACGTACATCGTTACCTTCAGTTAGGATCGAGCCGTACGCAAATAACTCAGCAAGTGCCCAATCAATTTGACCATTTTCAAAAGAAGCCTTTCTTTGATCAAGAAGCTTTTGTGCTTTTCTTAGAGTTTTAAATCCTTCAGGAGTCTGCGTGATTGATGAAATAATATTCTCAAGTGTCTTCTTATCAACACTTGTATCAGGTGAATTAGTAAAATCCTCTAGAGTTGAAAAACGAACGTTCTTCCACTGCTGGTGAGGCCCTGGAACTTTCTTAGGAATTACATTTTGCTTAACATTGTTAAAACGATCCGAAAGAAGGTTTTTGTATTCTTCTTGCATTTCTTTTGCCACGGCCTTATCAACTGCACCGTGACTAGCAAGCTCTTCAATATACATTTCACGAGGATTCTTATGCTTTGAAATCATCCCGTATAATTCTGGTTGAGTATACTTCGGCTCATCACCTTCGTTGTGTCCGTGCTTACGGTAACAAACCATATCAACGAAAACATCGCGCTTAAATTTTTGTCTAAACTTAACTGCAAGCTCACATGCGTAAACAACGTCTTCTGGACAATCACCATTTACGTGAATAACTGGAATATTTAGCATCTTAGCAACAGATGTTGAGTAGTGTGATGAACGAGCATCTGTAAAGTCAGTAGTAAAACCAATTTGGTTATTAATAACAAAGTGAAGAGATCCACCAGTGCGGTAACCTGGAAGCTCAGACATTTGAAGTGTTTCGTAAACAATCCCTTGTCCCGCAACGGCCGCATCACCGTGAATAACAATTGGGATAATCTTGCTCTCATCTCCATCGTAAGCAATATCAATTTGAGCACGAGCATAACCAGTTGCTACTGGTGAAACTGTTTCTAAGTGTGATGGGTTTGGAAGAAGCTTTAAGTAAACTTCGCTATTATCTTCAGTCTTAGTTACTGAAGTAAATCCCATGTGATACTTAACATCACCATCACCTTGACCAGCAAGTTGCTCAAGAGAGTTTCCTTCAAATTCAGAAAAGATATACTCATAAGTTTTCCCTAGAGTATTAGCTAGAACGTTTAGACGTCCACGGTGTGCCATACCGATAATAAATTCTTTAGCACCTAGTCTTGCACCTTCGTTAATAAATGCATCAAGACCTGGGATTGTCGACTCTCCACCTTCAAGTGAAAATCTTTTTTGACCCGTATATTTTGTTTGAAGAAAGTTTTCAAAAACATTTGCTTCATTCAATTTGTGTAGGATTCTTTTTTTCTTATCAACATCGAAATTTTTGTTCAGGTAAGTTGTTTCAAACTCTTCTCTAAACCAACGTCTCATCTCAGTATCAGTTGAGTGCATATACTCAACACCGATCTTTCCACAGTAAAGCTTCATCATGTGGTCCATGATATTTTTTAGAGTCGTAGCACCAAGGCCAACAAACTCACCACAAGTGAATACTTCGTTTAAATCAGCATCTGTTAGATCATAGTCTTGAAGAGAGATACGTGCATGACGATCTAGTCTTGGACGAATTGGATTTGTATCCGAAAGAAGATGTCCTCTTGATCTAAAAGATTGAATTAGTCTGAATACGTTGAATTCTTTACGTAACTTCTCATCACTTACTTCACCACCGGCACTTGTGCTACCTTTACCGGCACCGAATTCAAAACCTAGAAAAAAGTTGCGCCAACTTTCTTCTACTTCCATCGGGTTTGATTCGTATTGTTCGTAGAGAGAGTCAATGTAAGAAATGTCTGAACTTGATAGTGTTGAAAAGTCGAATTTATCCATTTGATTTAAATCCATTTTACCGCTTTGCGGCTATTACAAAATTAATAATTTAGGCACGTTAATATACCTTATATCTTAACAGTTCGTGAAGTTTTCTTTTTGCACAGGCAAGCTTTGACTAGATAAAAATCAAAGTGATAAAGTTCGATCAACTACCCAACTTTTCACAGGAGAAATTATGGACTCACAAAAATATATGAGTGATGCAATTAGAACAGAATCAAGAGATTTTGATGCGATGAACACACGTCTAAATGACGATGGAATTAAGAGACTTCTTCACGCTGGAATTGGTCTTTCGACGGAAGCTGGAGAATTCCTCGATGCTCTAAAGAAGCATATATTCTATGGTAAGGAGCTTGACCGAGTAAATCTAGCAGAAGAACTTGGTGATCTTTTCTGGTACATGGCCATCGTTGGTGATGAACTTGGGATTAAATTTGAAGATGTAATGGAGCGCAATATCACAAAGCTTAAGGCGCGCTACGGCGAAAAATTTAGTGAAGAAAAGGCCGACAATAGAGACCTAGATAGCGAAAGAAAAATTCTTGAGGAACAGGCGTTTAATTAATGAGAATTAACAAAATCTTTATATTTGGAATGGGCCTTTTATTAGGCCTGTTAACTTCATGTCAAAGTGAAAAACTGCAAATTTATAGTGCCACTGGCCCGACCATGGGTACGACATACCATATCAAGTATCTTGCACCTAATGGATTCGACGAGGATTCGGTAAAAAAAGATATTGAGATAAGATTAGATGAAGTCAACAAGGCCATGAGTACTTACATCAATGACTCAGAAATTTCACTCTTTAATAAAATGGTCAAGAGTGAAAAATTCTATCCAGGCCCAGATTTTAGCAGAACTCTAAAGCACGCCCTAGACGTTGCAAAGAAGACTGATGGTACATTTGATCCAACAATCGGAACGCTTGTAAACCTTTGGGGATTTGGTCCAACTGGAAAACGCAAGATTCCTTCAAAAGAAGATATTGAAGAGGCCAAGAAGAAAGTTGGTTACGAAAAGATAATCTTTAAAGATGGCGTCTTAACAAAAAGTATTGATGGTGTGTATCTTGATTTATCTGCTTCGGCCAAGGGTTACGGTGTTGATGCACTTGTTGAACTTCTACAGGCCAAAGGAATTAAGAATGCTCTTGTCGAAGTTGGCGGTGAAGTTAGAACAATGGGCGAATCTCTAACACGCCCGTGGCGTATTGGTGTTGAGTCCCCTAGTAATAAAGATGGTAATCCAGTTGTGAAGGTTGTGAAAATCAAGAATGTTGCCTTAGCAACATCTGGCGACTATCGAAATTTTTTCAAAGAAGGTGGCAAGCGCTACCAGCATACAATAAATTTCAAATCAGGTTCACCTGTTGAATCTCAACTTGCTTCGGTTAGTGTTATCTCTGAGACTTGTATGGATGCGGATGCTTGGGCAACGGCCCTTATGGCCATGGGTGCAAAGAAGGCAATTGCTTACGCTAAAGAAAATAACTTGAAGGCGTTCTTCATCTATCGTTCTGACGATGGTTCAGCAAAGTATTTAGAGACATCAACGCCAGGATTTGATAAAGTGACAGAGTAATCTAATCGGATATTTTTCTATTGGAGAATTTTATGGATGCTAACATTAAACTATTCCTAATTACTTTCGCTGTTCTTGCTCTATCAATTACAGGAATGGCCGTTGGTGTAATTATTTCTAACCGTAAGCTACAAGGCTCATGTGGTGGACTTGGAAAGCTGATTGGTGAAGATTGCCAATTCTGCGACAAGAAGGATGAGTGTACAGAAAATCCAGAGCAGGCCGAAGACTGTCTAAAAGCTTAATCTAAAATACAAATCAAATATGCATAAAGGCCCCATTTTGGGGCCTTTGTTGTTCATAGATAGGGCCAAAAAGCGCCCCTTTCCCATTCGACACCACCCATAAATCTCTAAGTAGCTGATTGTACGTGTTCAATTTTTGGCACAGTTCATGCTTTTACTATAGCAACAAAGCTCTTAAACAGGATGTTTAAAGCTGAAGGCTTCAGGAAGAACGAACTTAGCGGAAAAGAGGCCATTATGAAAAGTACATTAAGGAGAGCACTTTACATCACTTTAGGATTAGTTATGTTATCGATAACAATCCAAGAGAAAGTTCACGCAAGAACTATGAAGAGAATCACGCCAGAACAGATCCAAAAACTAGATCGCGCTATGGCAATTGAGACCTTCAATGGTGAATTCCTCGACATCACAAGTGTTGCAAAAATTAAAAAGACTTTTGGGAATCTAGAAGGATTTAAAGATGGTGCACAAATCCAACTAGCAAATGGAGATGTACTAACTGCAAGAGATATTCGTTTTCTATATGTAGAAAGACTCAAGCAACAAAAGGAGAAAAGATTAGAAGTGGGGCGTACTCCACACGACGAAGAATAGTCGGAAATATTTTGGGAATCTGTAACTAATTTGCTACGTCTTCCTTAGTAGCAATGACCAGTAAGACATCCGGGTCGCTCGAAAGAGCGGCCCTTCTTTTTTTATCTGCAATAATTTTACGCCCATTTGGCAGCATCAAATAGATAATGCGAAACCCTGCTTCAGTCACGATCTTCTCATATTCAAGGTAGTCGAGAACTGTAACTGATAGGTCAGTAAGAAGCATCTCTTTGCTCTTAACCATCGCTTCAAAACAAAAAACTCCCCCACTATTCAAACGCTTAAAGACATTTCTTATATACTGAGAAATTTCATCTTTAGATTGTAAGTAATGAATTTGGTGAGCATCTAAAATAAGATCAAATGAGCGCTCGATCTGATCTAACTTGAGACTAGATAAACACTGAAATTCGAAATTGTTAAAATTTTGGCGGGCCTTATAAATGGCCTCTTCAGAAATATCGATGCCTAATAATTGAGAGAAATTGAAATTGGCCAAATTTAGACCTTGCCCACATCCAACCTCAAGGACTTCAATTTTATCGCTCTCAAACTTTACAAGAGTGAGGGCCTTTTGAACTAAGTCAATAAGAGTCTGAGATTTGAGAAAGTGATCGCTTTCTTTATGGGCCTGATTAAATTGATTCACAATTTAATATAGCGGCCCCATGTCTTTAAAGTCACCATCAAAACCAGTTGAGAAAAAGAAATCATTAGGAGAAAGCCCTAACTTTCCACTAGGAGGAAGTTTTCCACCGAAATAGATTTGCCATCCCTTAGGATTCTTATCATAGGTCATTGGAGCTGGTTTAAACTTCTCAATAGCATAAACGCTTTTAAGAAGCTTGTAGATGAACTCCGAACAATAAAGCTTATCATCATCCCAAAGATAATCGTGATCAAAGTCCATTCCAAGAAAGATTGACTTGTAATTTTCAATTAATTTTCTTTTCTTTGAGAAATTAATATGCTTTGGACGAATAACGTGTGGGACCTTATTCGAGTATGCTAGAAATGATTTTAGTGGCAGGTGGTGAACGCTTCCAAGAGATTGAGCAACATAAACTTGAGAACCTAGTTTTAGAACAATTCCTGAGTGAGAAAATGGGCCACCAGTTTCATTTTCGATCAGCTCACAACTGAAACAGTCCATATCTAACAAGATCACATCACCTGTTTGCAGATCACTTAATGGCAGTGCCACAGTTTTAAGGCTTACAAAAATAGAAATTAACACCAACAAACGTCTAAAATTCACAACCAAACCCCTGTAATAACAGAAACTTAAACGATAAAACAGCAATTGCCCTACTATTAAAAACTTAGGCTTTGCTGTTATACTAAGTAAGTAACTAGATTGATAGCCTAAAAAAGCAGGAAAAGTAAAAATGAAAGGCATTATTTTAACACTCATATTTTTAAGTTTTGCACTTGGACACTTCGAAGTCTTTGCGACGACAAACTGCCCGACAGGACAGGTTTTCAACGCTAGTTTGAATCGTTGTATGTATACAGAAGGTTCAATAAAGAATCGAGATGAGTATCAGGATTGTGACTCTAAATCGAGTGAGAGTGAACGCAATGCTTGTATGAAAGCAGCGGCCGATGCCAGACAACAAAAAACAATTAATGAGCTAAATGCTGGACGAGTTTCCGATAGTGATGTTGAAAGTAAAGGTAAGGGTAATTTAATAACTGGCTTTGCAGAAGCTTGGGGGATCGTTACAGGAGTTACGGCCCTAGTAGTTCCTAAGTTCTTTAACGGAGAAGATGCTGCCAAATCAACAACAAATGAGTCGGCTCCAGTAGACCCAAAGCAACAGCAATCAAATGCCCCTGATACTAATACATCAGAAGTATCAAAAGATGAAAACCGTTCAAGCTGTAAGTCTTGTATGCTGGTTGGTGCGATCTCGGCCTATAGCTTCTATCAAACTAAAATCAACAAAGAAGACGTAAAGAAGAAAACAAAAGAATTCAAAGAAGAATACGAGGAGATCTCAAAAGACCCTGAAACAATGAAGAATGCTCAAATTGCGGCATTTGATATGCTAGAAAAAGAACAAGAATATTTAGCAGATGTTTCTTCAAAACAGGCAAAACAATATAAAACACTGGCCCTAGGATATACAGCGGCAGCAGCTGTTGCAGTTTATGAGACATTTTCATCATTTGGGACAAGCTGTATGAACCAATCCCCAGGTGAAGCTGGTGGCGCTTCGAAGTGGAATTTCAGCGATATGGCAAATGGCTTTCGCTCGATCACTAATAATCCATGTACAGTTATTGTGGCCTCAGCAGTAACAGTCCCTGCGGCACTTACTGTTTCAAATCAAGCAAAGAAGAATAATAAAGATGCCAAATCGAATGTTGAGCAGATTAAGATTTTAAAAGAGAAGTATGTAAAGAGTGTTGCTTCATTTTGTCCAGATGGAAGAGATAGCTTAAGCAACCCTGCTTGTTACTGTTATACAGCACAAGGAAATAAGAATCCTAACCGCGAGAAATCTAAGACATGTCAGGACTACTGGAATAAGTATTCTGGATCATATGTAGCATCAGCTGACTCATCACGAGCAGCTCAAAGTACGAATCCACAAGGCTGTTTCTATGTTGATGGAAAGTTTGATCGCGAGTGTAATTGTCGTAAGCTAAAAAATAATAAGGGAGAAAATGCTTGTAAGAAGATTACGGTATCCCCTACTGCTTTAAGTTCACTTGGTGGACTTGATGTTACGGAAGCAATCAAAGCGGCCAATGCAACAACTCAGGGTAATGGTGGAACTTACAATGCTTCAACGACTGATGCACAAGCTGCCATGGCGGCCAAGGCGATGGATGCAATCAAAAAGAAGCTAGAAAATCCATTTAAGAAAAGTACAGGACTTGGACTTAGTAAGATTAGTGATGAGCTTGCAAAACAAGCGGGCCGCTATGGTGATAACAACAATGTATCAATCTTTAATGGTAACGGTGCAAGTGAAGCATTCGCTCGCTTAAGACCAACAGAGCCTTCATTTCAAGACGCAGTTGAAAATGTCTCGGCCAAGCTTCCTGCCAAGGGACTTGCAGCACCAGCAAAGAAAACTGTTAGAAAAACAACAAATAATAATACTAATCGATGGAAGTTCGATGACAACTCTAGCTCACAAGTTTTAAGTTTTGGAGCGGGAGCTGGTAATGGAGAATCGAACAAAAAATATGACTATGGTGATAACGATATTATCAAAGATAAGTCTGTTTCAATCTTTAAAGTTATCTCACATCGCTATGTTCAGTCAGGACTAAAGAAATTATTCTCTGAATAATAATTGGAAAATATATGAGCAAGGTAGACAAGGAAGTCTTATTCGGAATGACAAAAGATCATCTCATTTATGATGAGAGCATCAATCGCTACTTCCACAAAGATTCATTTGAAGACTTTAAACGTTTCAAAGAAGATGCGCTAAAAGATGGTGTCGATTTCTATGTCACAAGCTCTTTTCGATCTTTCGATGACCAACTCAGAATCTGGAATGAAAAGTGCGCCGGCAAACGCCCAATCTATGATCGCACGGGAAATGAACTAGATCACACAAAACTCTCCCCTTCAGAAATTGTAAGCGCTATTATCAACTGGTCGGCACTTCCAGGAACTTCTCGTCATCACTGGGGAACAGAGCTTGATGTTGTGGATGGCAATAGCTGGCCAGAAGGTTATCACATTCAATTAATTCCAGAAGAGTTTACACAGGGTGGACCATTTGCTGATTTTAGTAAGTGGCTAAATACAAAAATTGAAAATAACGAGAGTTATTCTTATTATAGGCCATATGTAGAAGATCTTGGTGGAGTTGCTCCAGAGGCATGGCATATAAGCTACAGTAAGGTTTCATCCGAGTATCATCAAGAATACACTTACGAGCTATTTTGCGAATTATTAGAGCATGAAAAAATGAAAGAGCTTACTTTCTTAGATGAAGTAAAAGCAAGCTCTGAAAAAATTTATCATCATTTCTTTAAGCTTTTAAACTAAGCCCTACCGCTTTTAACCAATCAGGATCATGGCCCATAAGTTTTCTTTCTTTTAGATCAAACAGCCCTGCGGTCATTTTAAATTTTGTATACACCTTACCTGTATCATCAAACATCTCTTGCTCGAAAGTTAGAACCTTACTATTAACAAAGCTTGTGGCCTTTGAGCGAATCTTTACATTTTGTCTTAGACGAAGTTCAGACTTAAAAGTGATGTTGATATCTAAAACGACAGGACCTCTTTTTTCACGCATAATGCGATCCATACCCCATCCATTCTTTGTAATCATGTCCCAACGGGCCTGCTCAAAGATAGTCAAATAGGTTGCATTATTCATATGACCAAAAGTATCGAGATGCGTCTCTTGTACTTGAAATTCGTAAATTCCCTCTTCGATATTAAAGTCTTCGATTGTATGTGCTCGTTGTGAAGTCATTTATTACACCCCTTATATACTGCTAAGTTGTTAATTTCTTTTCAATGGCCACAATCATGGGCGATCGTAAAATATGATTTTACATGGCCGGCCCCTAAAAATGAACATATTTTTAAGCACTTATCTTGTGCAACACCCCTCAAATCCCTAAATCATGCTTAAATACTCAACTTTTCGAAGAATTTAACCGATTAGAACTTATAATTTAAGTAAGGCAAACCTAACTTTCGAGTCACTTATGAGCAAGAAAACAACTATTTTAAATACTTTTACCTTAACTCTTCTAGCGGCTGCGCCACTTAATATGAGCTACGCAGGCACTGTGAATGTTGATTGTCCTGATCCAAGCACTGGTCAAATGGTGCCATTTGATATGCCATCGGATGGACGACAAGAGATACCACAGGAAGAGATTGATAACTTTTGTGGCCAAAAGCTAGCAGAGTTTCAAAAAGATAAAGAACTTGCAAATGGTTTGGCCAATGACGGTTCTGAACCAAATCAGCCAACTTCTCCTCCACAAGATGAAGGTGACGTAGCAAGTGATAGCGCAAAACATAAAGACTGGAATGGCTGTTTACAAGAAATGATGGCCAAAGAAAATAAATCTAAGATCGAGGCTTTCAAAGCTTGTTCTAAATCTGTAACAACTCTTGATTTTAAAAATGTTGAACCTGACTTTATTGGTAGTAGTGGTGCAATTAAGTGTCAAAGGGCCTTTAAGGTTTCAGGAACAAATGGAAATGCGAATTGGCAAGATGTTGCTCAAGAGGTTTACCGAAGTGGTAAAGCAAATTCAATTGACTATACAAAGGCCGTAGCTGTTTTCATCTATGCTAATAATTCACCTGAGGTTGATGGCAATGTTATTTCTGCCGCAGTTAAAAATGTTACAGCATGTAACCAAATTGCCGCTGCATTTGGAGAGAACCTTGAAGAGGATCGTCAATCAGAAGATCAATACTCAAATCCAGAGAAACTTACTTCAATTGATGGACGTATCACTTGTCGCCTATCAGGACTTGAAACCATTGACTATGACGAGTGTTCTAACTTAGTTCTTGCTCATAATGCTGCACAACTTGGAAAGACTGCAAATGCAACTTTCCAACAATTTCAAGCGCAAGACTTTAGTACAAAACAGCAAAATAAACTAATGAATATGGATGCGTCGGAAAACGTGACGACAACTGCCCTTAAGTCACAAAAAGATGGTCTGGCCAAGCAACAAACAATGGCCGAAACACGTCGTACAATTGAAGTTGCAAGACTAGGAACGATCTTAACGATGACTTCTAGTATTCCGACTAGTGAAACATATTTTGAAACAAATGAACTTTGTAAGAGACCAGTTGAACAGGCACTTTCAGGAATTGCAGAATATATAATTAATGACGGTGGTGCAGGATCAATGGGCTCACCAGAACAGATTTGTAAGCTAAACTTTGGTAGTAAGAAGTTTTCAATTCTAAGAAACGGTGAAGCGAAAAGAGCTGGTAACCAAATCGCAGCTGAAGCTGGGGTTGATGTGGCGAAAGAACAAATGGCCGTAAGTCAGCTTGGTAAACAACAAAAAATGATTTCAAGTGCTATTGGTAAAATTGAAGGAATGGAGACAATGGAGCTTCCAGAGGACTTCTTTGAAAACCAAGATGTCTATATGGAGTTTTGTCAGGCCAACCCTGCACATGCACAATGTCAGTCAGGTTGGGCAAATACAGTAAATGTCCCATCATTTGGTGACTACTCGGTAGGTGGATTTGGTACAAATCAGGCATACCAACACACAGAACAAGATCAAGCGGTAGCTGCAACTGCCGCAAGTACAGATGACCCAACATCAGCAGGTGTGGATACATCAACTGTTGTGAATAAAGCGAAAACAGGCGGAGGACTAAAAGGTAATTTTGGGCCTGTTGCAACCGTATCAGAAGGTGGTCAAATCGCTCAAGGTGCCGGTGGTGGAGGTAGTTCACCAGGCGGTGGAGGCGGTGGCGGAGGTTCATCTGCTGGAGGTGCTGCGCAACCAGAAGCTCTATCTGGAGCTGGCGGAAGCGGGCTTAAAGGTATCAGCTATGTTGGAGGTCGTGGACCAAGCTTTGTTGGTGGAAGAGGAACGGCTTCAGTTAAGAAAAAGAATAATGGTAATCCATTTAGTAATATGTTTAAGAAGAACCAAGACCGTAATCTAAGTTCACTAAACTTTAAAGGTAAGTCGGCAATTGGTGCAAAGACAGATGATATCTTCCAGAGAATTTCGACGGCATACGACAAGGCCAACGACGCTGGAAATCTTCTGAAGTATGAAACAAAAACTCTTGAATAAAGAACACTTAGAAAACTCATAAAGTTACATATTCTAGACACTGGGGCCAATTTTTTGGCCCCATCTTATTTTCCTCTATTAGATTTCAGTCATTTAGAAACAATAAATTTGGCACGAAATGTGTATATGTATAAAGTAACCGGTCGACGAGATGTTGATGCGTCACAACGTAGACAAGATGAATTATAGAGTGCATATTTCAGGGACGAGATATGATTATTCAAGGGAAGAAACCACTAAAATGAATACAATTCAAGAAATTCTATTAAGCGAACTTACTCAATCAAGAAGCTACTTAGAAAGGATTCTACATGCTGTATGTGAATTGAGTGAAACACACCTCGATGCTAAGGCACGCCTTATTATTGAAGAGTTTAGTACTGAATACGATAAATTAGTAAGCGAATTACTGATTCCATCTCACTTTGGAGACCTTAGTCTTCTCCACCAGAATAATTTTCGCCAAGGTCGAGAAAACCTAAGGCTTATGAATAATTTGATCGAAAGCTTCATTGCTCTCGCTCCAAAAAATGACGATGAAGTTGTTGGTGTGATCACTCGCCTAATCAATCTTTCATATAAGTACACTAGAGAACTACACCTTATCTTAATTGAGCGCTCGTCACTTGATGTCGCCACACCTCGTATGGGGCTTTTAAAAGCAATTGATATAAAAGAGAAGAAAGAAATCATTGTTGCAAAAGAGATTATTAAAAAAGGTCCTTTCACACTTATTGAAGGTGGAAGAATCGATGAAGATGAAGATGAAATGGAGCTTGAAGAAGACTTCACTCCACCACTATACTTTCTAGAATCACTTGAGATTCTAAATCTTGCCCACTCTAAAACTGCACCAATTCTTGGAATGAATGCTAAAAGAGAAGAGAAATACGAACAGTATATTACTGAAGCACATGTATTAGTTTCTAAAAAAGATCTCGCTGGTGCTCTTGAGTTATTCGATAAGGCCCGTGGTCACAAAGAAACTGCGGAAGTACTGACTCTTATGGGTTGGGTAACTTCTCAAATGGGAAATATTGAAGATGCGAAATCACTTTGTCTAAAAGCAATTGAAATCGATCCAGAATATGGTGCTCCTTATAACGATCTAGGTACACTTCTATTAAATGAAGGTCATATCAATGAATCAATCAAATGGTATGAACTAGCAAAAAAAGCACCAAAGTACACTAATCGCGAATATCCATATATCAATGCAGGGCGCGCTTACATGCAGCTAAATAACTTTGATAAAGCAATGGAAGAATTCGAGGTTGCTCTAAAGCTAGTTCCAGAAAATCAGGAACTGCGTCATACAGTAAGCAAAATTCGCTCTAGTGTAACGAAACAAGAAAATGTCGAAAAGAGTCACGGTTTTGAAAAGTTCAAAGTTGATTTCTCTGGCCGCCAAGGGGATAATGATAACCAACCAACACAATAATTTTTAACGGTATGGATATCACTTATGGCAACAGTTTCAGCAAAAGAGCTTGGAAAATTCTTAGCAAAACACCTTAATACTTATGAGTATAACGACTATGGCCCAAATGGCCTACAAATCGAAGGTCGCTCAGAGATTTCCAAAATAGCATTTGCTGTTTCGGCCCAAAGAGATTCAATTGCAAAGGCCTGTGAATTTGGTGCAGATGCAATGATTGTTCACCATGGGTTATTTTGGAAATTTCATGGCGTCAGAACTATTACAGGAAGTTTCGCAAAAAGAGTAAAGCCTCTTATTCAAAACGATATCAATCTATTTGGCTACCACTTACCTCTTGATGCTCATCTCGAAGATGGAAATGCAGCAGGTATCGCCAAAGCAATCGGACTTAAAGACTTAGGTCCATACGGTGACTACAAAGGCATGCCTACAGGTGTTCAAGGTAAATTCGAAAAACCATTAAAACCAAACGAACTAAAAGAACTATTAAAGAAAGTTCTTAATCACGATATCATTCACAGTGAGCCTAATGATGAAGAGATTTCATCAATGGGAATAATTACAGGTGGAGCAAACTCTGACTGGCGCTACTGCGTGCGCGAAGGGCTTGATGCTTATCTTACAGGTGAGATGAGCGAGCACGACTGGCACGAGTCACGTGAAGAAGGAATTCACTTCTTCGCTGGAGGCCATAATGCGACAGAAAGATTTGGTGTAATTGCTCTTAAGAAATTAATTGAAGAAACATATGGGCTAGAGTGTATCTTTATTGACTCCCCTAACCCTGCTTAAGCATCCGCGAAATTGTTTGCCCAAAGGCAAACTATAGTTCGCGGTGCTAGCTCCCCACTCTTTAGCTGAAAAACTAATCGAGAGCGAGGGTCCACGCCCGAGCGGTTCGCCTCAGGAGCAATTATTTTCTCTTTAAACTTAAAGTAATCGTAAACTTTGCAACTGGCTCATCACCTGAAACATCAGGACAAGTTGCAATAATATCTAGTGGTAGATTGTGACGCTCTTCACTTGCTAATACTTTTTCAACAAAAGCATCAATTTCTTTTCCCTGAGAACAAGTAAAGACCGTATCCCCTTCTGCTCTTTTTAAGAACTCTGCATGGAACTCTTTGAAAGCAAGTGACACTCTCTTTCCCTTATCCATCGTCTTCTTCATTGCTGCAAAACCGCCAGCAAGGTCTGCCCCACAAGCAAGGGCACCAAAGTACATACTATTTAAATGATTCTTAGAGCGACGAGAAAGAGGAATCTTGATAGCTGTAACTTCATCACTAAGCTCAAGTACTGTTGGTCTTAGCCAAAAAATCATTGGTACTTTTGTTAAACCAAAGAGTCTAACAAATGCAGTATTTCTTAAACCTTCAGGTAATTTATCTAAAACCTTTTTCATTACTTATTTCCTTTTAATTCAAGTGTTCTCTGGTAAGCACGCTCTATTGCACGATTAAACATCTCCTCCATTCCCGATTCTTTAAAAGATTCAAGGGCCTCATAAGTCACACCATTTTTTGATGTGACATTATTGCGAAGAGTTTGCGCATCATTGTTTTGTGAAAGCATTCGACCAGCACCTTCTATTGTACCCGCAATCATTCTATGTGCAAGCTCGCCGTCAATTCCACGTGCCTTCATATCCTCAATTAAGATACGTGCAATTTCAAAGAAGTATGCAGGGCCAGAGCCAGAAAAAGGAGTAATCGTATCGATATCGTCTTCATTGTCGAAAACGGTGTTAATCCCACTTGAGTTAAAGGCCTGCCAGAAAGCATTCCACTTATCTTGATGAACACTCTTTGACTTATAAAGTGCATTTACCCCAAGACCCACTTGGGCAGGAGTATTTGGCATAATTCGAATAATTTGATCAGATAACAAATTTTCAGTTAGGGCCTGAGAATCACTTCCCGCTAGGAGTGAGACAATCGTTAGATACGGATGTGTTAAGAAGTCAATTTCAAGGGCCACTTGCTTAAGTTGTTGAGGCTTAAAACAGGCCCAAAGATAATCAATATGAGTATTTCGTAACTCCTCTAGGTCTTTTACCCAAGTAGCACCAAAATCCAGTGCAAAGCTCTTTGCCTTATCACCACTTGGTGTAAAAACAAGGAATTCACAATCATCAGAATTCTCGATGAAACCAGGGATTAGAGCGCGGGCCATATTACCCGCTCCTAAAATTAAGTGACGATACTTCATTACGAGTCTAACTCCATCGGTGCTCCATGCCTCATGATATTTACAGCGTAGCTTCTTTCACATGAGAATAGATGGAAAAGATCAAAATATGATCCATTAACATAATCCTCAAGTGGTGAAATAAAAGATGTCATAACAAATTGACCATTTTTTTCACCAACAGCAGAGTTAAACTCTTTAATTGATTCAAGATCACCGTCACAAATAACAACATCAAAATTTTCATTTAGAAGAGTGTGCATCTTTTCTTTGCTAACGTGATAACAATCAATATTCTTTTTAGAGAAACGATTCTTCTTAAGAATATCTATTAGATAATTCCACCAACGATAAGCTTCAGCATTTGAACAAAGAATTGTTACACCTGTACCAGTTGTTAAAGACATAAGAACAGCAAAGAATGTTTGCATATTAATTTCTTCATTTAAACTCAAATAAAGTGCACGGTCTTTATTACAATCAAATACAGAGTAATTGATTTGTCCTGGAATATAACGGTTATCGCGTCCCTTATTTAAGAAATCAAGATAGTCAACTTCAAGCCATTTCTTAAGATCTTTAAGAGCATGTCTCTGTTCTCCAAACGTCCCAGGAAATAATGGACCAAAATTACTAATGATTTCGTCTAGTGCTGAAAGCATTTTTTCACGTCTAACAAAGTGGTCAGAAGAAGAGCTACGAGATACAACTGGTTCGTAATCACTTCCGTTATCAAAAGTAGAAGTCTTAAGTTCTTCAGAGTTACTTCTTACAAAAAGACTTCTTAGGTAATCAACACCACCGGCCTTTGGCCCTGTCCCCGACATCTTGAAACCACCAAAAGGCTCAATAGCAACGCGAGCACCTGTAATAGGTCTATTAATATAGTTATTTCCGATAAGCATTCGCTTTGTTAGGAAATCAATATCATCTTGTGATTGAGAGAAAACACCACCTGTTAGGCCATACTCAACACTATTAAAGATATTTAACGCGTCTTCGTAATCATCGTATGCAACGACATGGATAACTGGAGCAAATAATTCACGAGAAGCAAAACTATCTTTTTCTAAAGCACGTGACTTTGGAAGTTCGATAATTGTTGGGCCTACACAGTAACCTGGAAGATTTTCTTCTGAGCGGTTAACGTGGACAACTCCACCGTATTTATTTGCCTCTTCACTTGCTTCTTTGACTTGAGCAATGAGACGATCTTTTTCTTCTTGGCTCACTAGTGGATTAATGAAACTTGCAAAGTCCGTTGCTGGCCCAACGTAAATATCGTTAGCAGCTTGCTTAAGTCGAGCAACTAATTTGTCTTTTACTTCTTTATGAACAAGAACACGTGAAGCAGCAGAACATTTCTGACCAGCGTGCGCAAAGGCAGAATAAAGAATACCAGATACTGTCTCATCGAGTTCAGCATTATTTGTTACAATAACAGCGTTCTTACCACCCATTTCAGTGATAACACGAACTGGATAGCTCTTGCCTGTGTTGCGATTCTCATAAAGTCTTTTTGCACAAGTCTTTGCAATATGAACACCGACAGGTTTTGAACCAGTAAAGATAACACCTGCAATACGCTTATCCTCAATTAGTTTTTGACCAACAGTCTCACCAACTCCAGGAAGATGAATTAGGGCATCTTTAGGAACACCCGCTTCATGAAATAGTGCCACAAGCTCACAAGTGATAAGAGGAGTTTGCTCTGCTGGTTTTAGGATAACAGTTGATCCAGTTAGCAAGGCCGAAGCTGTCATCCCGCACGGAATTGCTAGAGGGAAGTTCCATGGAGCAATAATGGCAAATGGGCCACGGGCCTTAAACTCTTCATTATCTCCTACTTCAGCTAGCCTTCTAATATAGAAGTTTAAAAAGTCGATTGCTTCATCGACGTCAGCTAATGCTTCACCGATGGCCTTACCTGATTCATGCATAATTAGTGCAGAATAGTAATTGCGACGCAGATACATCATCTCTGCAGCTCTTGCCATAACGGCCGCTCTTTCTTGCCAAGAGGCCTTTGACCACTCACCTTCGTAGAAAGAATTATCAATTGTATCGATTGCTCTTTCAGTATCGTCTAAATTGGCAAAAGTAATTTTACCAACGACACTCTTTCCATCAGATGGAGAAAGAACAGATTCAGACTCTCCACTTAGAGCAAAGTCTGTTGCATAGTCTTTACCTAGTTCAAACTTTTCAAATTCACTTCTAAAATACTTCAGTTCTTTTTCAAGGTAAGTTTTTAGAGGTGGACAGTTACTAAATTGCCCATGAACCTGAGTTAGAGTTGAGTCTAAATTTAGAAGACCTTCATTCTGGTGCTTTTTAAAGATATCATTTGGCGCCATAAGCTTTGCATTCTTCTTATGACTTCTCATGATTGTTAAAACTCCTACTTGTGAAGAGTTTTCCATAATACGACGAACAAGGTAGGCCATCCCTACGATAAGTGAACCAATTGGAACATAATTTCTTACGGCCCATCCCATCTTTGCCATAGCTGTCGAAAGTGCTTCATAAGTCATGTGAAGACATTGGTGCTCAATTTCATCAATTTCTTTAAACTTAATTTCTCTTAAAGCTTCAGCGTATGAGTGATCCGCAAAGTTGTGAGAAGCAATACAAAGCTTGATATGTGGGAAAGCTTTGTAAATCTCATAAATCATCTGTCTAAAATTAATATCTGTTTCTTCTTTGTTTAAGAACTCTGGAGCATTATGTCCATGGGCCTCGGCCTCTACAGTTTCAGCATCCCAGTATGCACCCTTAACAAGGCGAATTGGCATAATCATGCCACGCTCTTTTGCAAGCTCAACAACGTCTTGAAGATGGTCATAACAATCACGAAGATACGCTTGAACAACAATTCCTGTATCTGCATAATCTTTAAGCTCTTCAGTCTCTAGGAGAGCTTTCTTATAAATTTCAAAAACGATATCACGATAGTGATAATGTTCAGCATCGATATTAATAAATACCTGTTGCTCTTTAGCCGTCTTTAAAATTTTAATAAGCCTTGGGGCAACTAAGTTATAAGTGTAATCAAAAGCTTCAGGTTTGAAGTCTGAGCAAAGGGCAGAAACCTTAATTGAAACGTGTGCTCTTAAGATACCTGCTTTATTGCGACTACCTGGAGTAATGTGCATGCTAAAACCATTAACAAGATTTAAAACCTCATTCATATAGTTATCAGCTTCTGATTCAGAAACAACTAACTCTCCGAGTTGGTCTAGAGTTACATCTCTTCCCGTATTAAAGATTGCTGCAAAATTCTTTTGTGCGCTTTCAATCGTTTCACCAGCAATAAATCTCTTTGCCATAAAGCGAACTTTGAAACGTACAATATTGGCCAGCGCCTTGGCCGGAAAAATGCGAACGGCCAGAAGAACAAAATAAAATAGAACCACTAACTGTGGAGGAAGAGGTTGGCGATCCCCCTTCAAGTCTAATCTTTTTGCTTTCTTAGAATCAAGAATAAGTCTTCTCAGAGACTCTCTTAGAATTCGCTTTACCTCTTTTCCTTCTTTATCATGATCTAGAGAAGGAAGAATTGCTAAGAACTTAAGCAAGTGAATTCTAAGAAGTGCATAATTTGCAGTAAGACCAAGAGCGAAGTCAGAAATCTTTTCAAAGAAAACGGGTTTGTAATCATTAAGAAAAGAAAGAAGCTTCTTAGTGATCGTATCTGACATTTCAGAAACAGGCTTATCTTCAATTTCACTTAGTTTAGTTAGTCCATAACGGTGAGTTATAATATTACTTACACCTGGAAAATCAGCAATTTTAACACTCATCACTTTTGTAACGTGTGCTTTAAACTTTTTATACTCCTCACTCTCTTCACCAACAAAGTTATCGAGTAAAAATATCTCATTTGCTAATTTAATATTACATAGACGAAGTACTTTTTCGTCCTTATCAATTCCCAATAAGAATTGAACTCCTTCAAGACCAATTTGAAACTTGAATGAAGAATCAAACTCTGTCCAAAATAGTAAATCTTTCTTAATCGATTCTTTGATTTGTTGGCCATCCAGTATAAGAGGCCCAAAATGATCATAATAGTCTAAGCGAAATGTATCATTTAATTGTGTGCTTTTAACCACAGGTAGCTTCACATTAACTCCAAATTAAAGTGTGTTTCTTAACGAAAAGTTGATTTCTTTTGTCATTTAATTATCAGCGGGTATAATAAACTAAAGTAAAGGTTTAAAAAACAAAATTCACACATTTAACCCATAGCAATAAATTACTAAAAATTACTTTTGAAATGACCTTAAATTTGGGAAAATAAATATATGAATGAAGAGATCTTATTTATCGATGACGATGAGAATATTGCTGAGCTCTTTGCTCTTACCCTAAGCCAAGGTGGCCATGAAACTTTAGCACTAAGCGGCGAAGTTGACGTAGAGCACTACTTTGAAAATATTAGCGACAATCTTAAAATCGTCATTGCAGACAAGAATATGCCAGTAATTAATGGTGCAGAAGTTGTGCGTCGTTTTGAAAGCAGTCCGAAGGCCGGTACTTTAAAGTATATTATCATCTCTGGTGATGAAGAACTGGATAATGACGAGCTTCAAGGTAAGGTTCACTTCATTAAAAAGCCCTTTAAAAAAGAAACTCTATTCTCAGTAATCGAGGACATTATTTAAATGCGCAATTTGATTTGTTTATTAATCACACTTCTTTCTGTAAAGGTATCTGCCGTCACTTATACGATGGATGACCTACGTGTGCTTTATAAAGACAAGTCTCACCGTGAATACATGAAGCACTTCTTAGACGTAAGGCCGTCTCAAAGAGATTTTGAGTGGAAGAAGATGACACGTGAAATGGCAACTTCTTACGTTGAAGACTTAATAACAAAGAATGAAGTTAATAGTACTCAGTTCAAAATTATTACTAAATATATCGAGAATAAAAACTTAAAGGCCTATGCCTTTTTCACTCTGGCCTATTCAAAGTATGCCAGACTTTATTTTCAAAAGTGTAATGACTGCCAAAAGGATTTAGATACATATATATCTCACTCTGCACGTTATCCTGATATTGATTTTGATATCTATAAAACACTCTCAAACTCTTTACAGAGTAAATACGATAACCTCGTTAAGGCACCCTTAAAAAGTAACGATTCAATTTATTACTGTCGAGAGGAGCAAGGTCAAAAGGCATTCTTACAAATTATTGTTAAAGAGATTTCACGAACAGATACAAAGGCTTCAATTATTGAGAAGGCAAAGGATATCTTTAATCCGGACTGCTTGAATGGATTCGCAAAGAGTGATTTAGAATCTCTACTTAAACCTAGTGACTACAATAGTGAAATCATATTTCTTACATTCAATGCATTCGACAAAATTGATGAGCAGCTAAAATCTGTTTTTCTAACAAACTATCTTCTAACAAATCCAATTCCTGGCCCGGTGATGAATATGGCCTGGAACAAAATGGAAGAGCTATCGGCCAATTACGACAGCAGAAAGAAGGTTTTAACAGATCTTCTAAAATACCACCCCCTAAGAGGTGAAATTTTTCATCGCAGAAATGGGAAGGCCAGCACCAAAACGAAAGTTATCATCAAGAGATTCGCAAAGAATTTTCCAGAGTACATTGAAAACTATGCTCAGATCTGCCTCAGTTTTTACGACGGTAAAAAGAAATTTCCTCGTGGAAATCCTGCTAGATACTGTGATGACTTCATGAATGAGGACGTTGCAGGCCAGTGGCTAAGCGATGAAGTCCGACTTCAATACTCTGGTGCGAAGAAAATCAAGTAGTTATATCCAGTACATTCTACAACTCGCCGCACAAAGGCTTGCCTGATAAGGCCAATTATGGGAGGATGCCCATATCAACAAATAATATTAGGGAATTAGGGAAATGAAAAAAACAATACTAGCACTACTACTTGCATTGCCGATATTTGCAAATACTGGTGAGCAAGACCAACAACCTGCTCCTCAGCCATGCCTTGAGTTAACTCAAGAAAAGCTTATTGGGCTAGAGAGTAAGCCAGGAAATGAACTAGTGTTTATCTCTAATAAATGTTCATATGCAGACTTCTCAAAAGAGCTAAAAGAGAAGCTACAAAGTGCTATTGTTGGTGATAGTGAAACTAGACTTCAACTTCTTTTAAAAGACGAAAAAATCAATATCATCATGGACACACTTGCCACAGATCATGTTGGTTCAACTCGTTTCTCATATGAAGACACAAAGAAGATCGAAGATTTCTATTCTTCGACAAAAGCTGACTCATTAAAGCAGTCTGGAAATCTAGAATCTTTTAGAGAAGAACAATCTGACGACTTTTACTTAGTGTTATTTTTTAATGCCGAAAAAGATCGCCTAATTGTTATCTACAAGAGACTAACAGAAGCTCCTGTTAAGCCAGGGCCGACTGAGCCTTCTGAACCAAATGATGGTTCATCAGATGATCTTCCTTCTGAAGAAGTTCAATAAATCAAAAGGCCCTTGAAGTCATTTTCAAGGGCGCAAAATTTCATAATATAAATTTAAATAGAATTATAGAATTAAAAATTTCTTGGCATAGAGACTTGCGGCCAAGTCTGCATTATTACGATTTCGATTTTCAACTCGGTAGCCGATAAAGACACGCTTCCCAGCTTGAAAGCGATAAGCTGGAGTAAGCCTTACAAACTTATCCATATCACCTTTGTAGACAATAAATTCTTCACCAGGCTTTAGATCCTTGGCATTGATAAGAAGTGATCCGAGATCGATACTCTCAGCACCCCAAGAAACCTTGATCTTTTTAACCTCACCTTTTTCACTTGCAATACTTCTACCCTTTTCATCTTTCTCATAGGCAAGGCCATTGAACATTTTTGAAATCTCAGATGCATCAGGGTGATTTGTAATCGAAGCCGGCAGAGTTGCTCCAGAACTTTGAAGATTATTTAAATCAATATTAGGCGCTGAACGTCCAGTGATATCAACAACTGTTGCTTTTGCTTCAGGTTGTGTAAAAGTAGAACTACCTGTTGAAGAAGTTCCTGCGCCACCTGTGGCAAAGTTTGATCCACCACCAGATCCGGCACTTGCAACATTTGCGATCGGATAATTAGCTGCTCCGTTTGTACCTCTTCCTCTTCTACTTCTTTCAATTGGCTCTAGAGTTTCAGCATCATAACGTTGGTACTTATCTTGATTTTCACGCGCTATCTTTTCTCTCTCTCTTTTTAGTCTTTTCTTTTGTGCTTCTAGAGCACTTGCAAGAGAGCTCCCCGCTTCTCTTAACGCCTTAACTGAAGCAACGATATCTTTTGTTGCCTTTGAAGCATTATTAGACTTTCCACGACGTCCAAAAGTAAGAGCACGATTTTGACTCGGCCCTATGGGCTGAGTTGAGCTATTCATGGCCGCCTGTTGTTCAGGTACGGCATCCATCATTTGTTGTTGAATTTGCTGCACTGACTGCTCTTGTGGAGCAGCTGTAGGTTGAGCAGGAGCTGTTTTTGACTTGTCATTAGAGGCAAGACTTGTTGACACAGCTTCAGATTTTTCCGTTGCAAAGAATTGAGAAACTAGTGAGTCTTGTTGATTCACAGATGCCTGATTTCTTCCCGTTTTTACAATTTGAACGATATTATTGTAATCATCGTCATCAAGATTTTTCTTAAAATACGCTAGATCATCGTCATTGATTTTACCTTCAATAACATCATTGGAAACTTGGTTTCCAATAATTTCTTTTAAAAAAGTTATTTCCTCATTATTAACATTTTCACTAGCGATCAATCTTTTAAGGGCCACAATCGCTTTTTGAGTATCAACTTGGCAGCCTCTAACAGAGTATGGTGCTTCATCAATACAGACTTCTTTACATAAAGGAGACACTTCTTCGTCTTTCTTCTCATATGCTAAGAATAGATTTGATAATGTATTATTATCGGTATTGATATCTTTTATTGGACGATCTTTTATTTTACAAAAGTAATTAAAAGAATCGACATTTTCTAATGTTGGTAAATCGAAATCAAAATTATCATATTCAACACCAGTTAATGATTCATTTTGACATAGGCCAATAACTTGGCTCGTAAACTGTTCACACGATTTATCTAGTTCGGCCTGAACACTTGCTGTATTACCTTCAATTGAGCTCTTTCGAACAAAAGTAGACGAACATGAATTTGAGCGGAAGTGATCAATTGTTTTCTTTCCGCCACCTGAGTTTGTATTAAAGATTTCTAAATAATCTGCAAACATTTCTTGTGAAAAATTTGTTCCCTCATATTCAGGAAACATTTCACTAATCATTTGCGCATCACAATTATTGACTAAGGTGTCATGAAGTTTACAATTAAGAGTAAGATCTGGATTATCATTTACCGCGATAGTTTCAGCAAGATCAAAAATAATACTTTTTAAAGCTTTCCCATTTTTTTGGCGAAACATCTTACGACTAACATCAAAGTCAGTGTCTTGATTTTTTGAAATACATTCACAATACGAATCAGAGTTTAATTCTAATCCAATTGAGCTCTTACAAGACTCACCTACCTTTGCCTTCACTCCGCCAATGCTTTGTGAAATTTCCTCAATAGTGCTTGATTTAAAAATTGCGACAATTCCACTTCTACACTCACTGTGAGCATTAAGAGTAAATAAGAATATTAAAAGAATTCTAAATATTTTCAATGTCTAAATCACCTTATTGATATCGGCATATTTGGTTCTTCTTTCTTTATCTGATTAAGTGATTTAACTGGATATAATTGATAGCGAGAAGACTTTAGTCTTTTCATTGCAGCTATATATTCATTCGAAGACTCAGATTTATTTTTATAATTCTTCTCTAAATATTCATAAACATGATACATTGGCCCCTCAAAAACTCGACCTTCTCTTTCAATTCGAATAAATGCATTTGGATCAAGCCCACCATATGGAGACTTCATAATATTTCCCATCGCATGACCAACATTTCCACCTTTAATCATATAGGCGAAGAAGTTCTCACGAAATGGCCAACAGTTCATAGATAAAACGTATCTAAAAAAGAAATCTTTATGATCACCATCTTTATAAGTCTTATCAATATGTTTCATAACTGAACGATACGATGGATCGATTTCGTTCGGAACTGCATAGGCATCGCAAACCGTTCGTTTATCAGGCTTTAAAATTTCATCGATATTATCAGGGAATATAGGATAATTAGGATTTGCTCCATGACTTCTTACATTTTGTAATTCGACAATTTGTTCAATATTATTCGTATTTTTAGAATCAAGAGTATTTGGAATAGCATTCTCTAAACAATCAGGTGTTGCCTCACTTGCAGAGTCCTTTCCACTTGCAGCAAATATACTTAACTGCGTTGAAAGTGCTAAAATAGAAAATAAAATCAACTTCCTCATAAACTAATCCTTTGTGAACTAATCGGAAGCAAAATATTTGACTTTAGGGTTTAGTTCACAAAATCTTGCATAATTTCAATAACTTACTTGAGTGAACCTATTCACTAAGTAATTGAAAACACGTCATTACTAGAGATAACGCCTCAGCTATTATTATAAATGAACTAGAAATTAAGAACAAAGAGAGGGCCTAAGCACTTGATTGCTCATAAATTGGGCCCCAATAAAATTTGGCAACTCGATTAGCTTCTACGGCATTGGTAATGTTATTGGCATATCAGGTTCTTCCTTTTTAATTTGCTCTAGAGATTTTTTCGGAAAATTTGCAATATACCTAGGGTGTTTAAGTCGTTTCACAATTGGCAGATATTCAATTTTAAAACGCTCAGATTTTGAATAATTTTTTAGAAGATGATCATAGACAATATACATTGGCCCTTCAAACATCTTACCCTCACGCCAGATACGTATAAAAGTATTTGGATCAGCTCCACCAAATAATGGATGCATCATATCACCAAACAAGAGTCCGATACCTGCCCTAGTATTAGCTTCATTACCAGACGTAAAGTAATCAAACATATTCTTAGAATAGTGCCAGCAAGGTAGAACTAAAAGATACTTAAAGAAGAAATCAGTATCATCACCATCTTTATATTTCTTTGTAATATTGTCACGAATGTCTTGAAAAAATGGATCCGTAGGATTGGCCTTAGCATAGAAATCGCAAACAGTTCTTAAGTCAGGACTTAAAATCTCTTTTATATTTTTAGGTAGCTTTGGATAGTTATAATCATAATTGATAATAGACCCAATCGATTGAGAATTTGATGAGGCAAGCTTTCGTACATTCTTAACATTTAGAGCATCAAGTGTTTCGAAACTTCCACCTAAGCATTCAATTGAATTTGGACTTTCAGCTTGAATGATTGCGCAATTAAGCGCAAGAAATAGATAGATAAAATTTCGCATGATATGTCCCCTCTTTGTACTATCTATACTTATCGGGTGTTATGCCTATGGCCAAAGAGGAAATCTACAAAATCAAATAAAATCAATTGCCTAGAAAACTTAGAGATTTGTGAAAAAATCCAAAGTCTCAGGATTTGCCACGGCCTGAACATTATCAAGAGCACGGCCATTGATAAGACGACTTACGGCCATCTCCATCTTCTTTCCAGAGCGAGTATATGGAATTCCCTTTACTTGGATTACACGTCTTGGCATATGCCTCGGTGTTGTATTTTCTCGTATGCGAGTTTTAATAAATTTACAGTCTTCTTTAGTTAGTTCATGGCCATCTTTCGTTACGACAAAGAGCCATACCTCAACATCGCCGTCGACATTCTTTCCAACACAAACTGAATCTTCAATAAAGTCAATCGTCTCCGTTTGACGGTAAATCTCAGCAGTACCAATGCGGACACCTCCTGGATTAAGAGTCGCATCAGAGCGGCCAAGAACCATCGCACCACCACCCTCAGTGATCTTAATAAAGTCACCGTGATGCCACACTCCCTTAAACTCCGAGAAGTATGCTTTGTTGATACGCTGACCATCATCATCGTTTAGGAAGTAGATTGGGCGTGAAGGAAAACTTTGTAGACAAACTAACTCACCTTCTTCACCAGCAGGGACTTCCTTTCCGCGACTATCAAAACAAGTAACATCCATTCCTAGGCCAGCACATTGTAGCTCCCCTCTAAAGACAGGAAGGATTGGGTTTCCTAAGAAGAAACAGCCAATAATATCTGTACCACCAGAAATACTTGAAAGTTGAATGTCTTTTTTAAACTTCGTATAAACATAATCGAATTGTTCAGGAAGAAGTGGTGCACCTGTAGAAAGAATCGTTTCAAGAGATGACATATCATATTGTGAAAGATCAATTCCAGTATCTTCAAGGGCCTTTAAGAATTTTGGGCTTGTTCCAAAAATATTTAGCTGCTCTTTTTCAATAATTGAAATAAAATCACCAAAAGTTGGATATCCCGGCGAGCCTTCATAAAGAACAACAGTAGATCCAAAGTAAAGAGAAGAAACAAGCCAGTTCCACATCATCCAACCACAAGTGGTGAAGAAGAAAATTGATTTGTCTTCCTTAAGATCCGAGTGAAGGCCAAGCTCCTTAATATGATTAACGAGAGTTCCACCGACACTATGAACGATACACTTAGGCTTACCTGTAGTCCCAGAAGAGTACATAATATAGAGAGGGTCGGAAAAGTCACACTCAGTATACTCTATCTCTTCTTCAATTGGTCTAACCACATCAGACCAGCTAACGCCTTTGTGTATTGAGCTTGCATCAAGGCCTTTCCCCTTGAAGTCAACAACGATTACTTTTTCAATTGAGTCGACAGCTTTAACAACAGCATTAATCTTATCTGTTAAGTCAAAATACTTTCCACCATATTCGTAACCATTAACAGTAACAAGAACTTTTGGTTTTGATTGTCCGAAGCGGTCAATCACACCTTCAACACCAAAGTCACATGAAGTCGATGTAAAAACACCACCCAGTGAAGTCGTCGTAAGCATTGAAACAACAGTTTCTGCAATATTTGGCATATAGCAGGCCAAGACATCACCTTTTGCAATATGTGGTTTAATCACATCTTGCAAACCCGCCACTGTATTTTTTAAATCTTTATAAGAAGTTTTTTGAGTTTGGCCGCTTTCTCTCACACTACTTAGAGCAATTGAAATATCACGGCCATTTTTTAAAAGATTTTTAGCGAAGTTAAGTTTAACTTTTGGAAACCAACCGTAACTTTCGAAACTCAAATCAGTACATACTGGTTCGAGATCTCCCGTATAGTCGATATCAAAAAACTTAACGAGTTCTTTCCAAAAACTCTTTGGGTTTTCGACAGAATATTTGTGAAGTGAGTAATAAGACTTACAGTCCAAGCCTTGGGACTTATTAATTTGTCTAATAAACTCCATCATATTTGATGATTGGATACGTTCACTACTTGGCGTATATAAAATCTTATTCACTTCTTAAAACCTCAAAAAGTTTTTAAATAAACTAAACTAGTCCCTTAAGGATTTCAGCACTCTCTGCTTCAACTTTTGCGTGTAGAGAATTACCGTGAGCATCCATTGTTACAACAACAGGAAACTCTTCTACTGTTAATTCCCAAATCGCTTCAGGAGAACCAAGGTCACGCCAGTAAACATTGTCTACTGATTTGATTTTTTCAGCTAAAACCTGTGCTGCTCCACCAATACCATGGAAGTATACACATCCGTACTCGCGACAACCGTCAAGAGTCTTCTGCCCCATTCCACCTTTACCGATAACACCAAGGATTCCGTGGTCACGCATTACTTCCCACTGGTATGGTTCCTCACGGATTGAAGTCGTTGGTCCTGCGGCCTTAACTTCATATGTACCATCTTTGTTTTCTAGTACAACTGGACCACAGTGATAGATAATTTGGTTATTTAAATCTACTGGTGGTTTTGTTCCTTCGTGAAGACGTTTGTGAACAGCATCGCGTCCAGTAAACATCTTCCCTGAGATTAAAACCATATCTCCAACTTTAAGTTCTCTAATTTGTTCTTTTGTAAATGGATAGTCTAAACGTTTCATGTTCTAACCTCTTCCTAGTATAACCATTTATTGATTGTATTATTTGCTTTAAGCGAAACGCCCTGTCTTCTAAATGCCCAGCACATATAAGAAACTGAAACAAAGAATGAAGCAGGAAGACGGTTAAGGTCTGTTACTTTACATCCTAGAAGAGTTGTTTTTCCACCAAATCCCATTGGCCCAATACCAAGTTTATTTGCTGTTTCAACGATGTCTGCTTCAAGTGCAGCAAGCTCAGGCTTAGAGTTTTTATCATCTAGCTTTCTTAGGAATTGATCCTTAGCGGCCACATGTCCAGTTCCTCTATCACCACCGATACATACACCTAGAACACCTGGTCCACATCCCTTACCTTGTGCTTTTTGAACACAATCAAGGATTGCTTTTCTTACACCATCAAGATCACGGCCTGCATTTAATTCAGTATTTGGAAGTGAGTATTGTGCACCAACGTTCTCACAACCCCCACCTTTAAGCATAAGCTTAACGTCAAGATTCTTTGACTTGTGTTGCTCAAACTTAATTACTGGGTGTCCACCACCAACATTCATACAATCGTTCTTACCAGTTAGTGAATCAACTGAGTTTTGTCTTAGGTATCCAATCTTAGTTGCTTCAAGAACGGCTTTTTCACATACCTTTCTGAATGCATCCTGATCAAAGTCTCTTGGATGATAAACTTTGAATACAATTGTTCCAGTATCTTGGCATAGTGGCTGAGATTTTTGCTCTGCCATTTTAATATTTGCTTGAATGATATTCATTGCATATTCGGCCGTAGTATTCTTTTCTTCTCTATGAAGAGCATCAAGAACAACACGTTGAATGTCGTCAGGAAGAACAGTTGAAGTAACTCTAATCAGTTCAAGTAGTGAGTTAAAAAGGTCCTTAGTTGGGTTTGCTTTTTTTGCTACTTTCTTAGTCGCTTTCTTTGCTACTTTCTTAGTCGCTTTCTTTGCTACTTTCTTAGTTGCTTTTTTCTTTGCGACTTTCTTAGTTGCTTTCTTTGCTACTTTCTTAGCTGCTTTTTTCTTTGCTACTTTCTTAGTTGCTTTCTTTGCTACTTTCTTAGTTGCTTTTTTAGCAACTTTCTTCTTTGCTACTTTCTTCTTGGCCATGGCCATCTCCTTAATCTATATAGAAAAAATTTCCAAAATCATGTGCATATTTTTGAGTAATCATTCCATAACCTGGATAGTTTACTTCATCTAACTTAAACTTCTTCCCAAAGCCTTTAACTCCCCAAGAATTCTTAAAGTAATAAACACCCTTATATTCGAATTCCTGCCAAGAGCCATCTTCCATCTGCATTCTAGTCTTCACAACAACATCATCGTCATAACCAACAAGAATCATCGAATGGCCCCCGCCTTTTTCTCCCGAAATTCGACGATCACGTGTTCCAACTTCAGGATAGCCAACAATGCCTGCATACCATTTGCTCTTATCACGTTCTTGAATCTCAAGAGTCTGAGTCTTTTTTGCATTCCAAGACCCATAGTACAACTTAGTTCCTAGAATAACTGACTTTCCTTGACTTAACCATTTCTTAATTTTGGATAAGTCTTTCGACATGTAAGACTTCTTTCTTGAATAAAGATCATCCACTAAAGTGTCTCTTAAATAAATTGCCTCTTTTCTAATTGGAATAAAATCAGGATCAATTTGAGCAATATCATAATCAGTCATTTCAAATAAACGAGGATCACGCTGCCCAAGTAAACAAGACTGTAGATACTTTGGAAGCTCTACTAAATGGCCACAAGTTTGTTTGGCCATAGTGATTTCAGGATAGTCATCTTCAAGAGATGGCCATTTCTTGCGAGAGTAAGGCCAAGTTTTTTCGTAAACAACTCCCCAATCAAGAATGGCACGCATATTTTTAGATGTTGTTGAACCTTCCCAACTCTTATCCTTCATTATGAGATATTCCATCCACTGCTCAGACAAATCGAGCTCAACCGGTAGAACCCCATGCTTACGAATTAGTAAGTGCTCAACAATTCCAATTGCACTAAACATAGTGCATGTACCACGGGAGCCTTGAGACTTAACAGAAGTCTGTTGGCCAATTAATGCATGGATATCACTTCGCGATGGAAGCTCAGATGCTTGGGTGTATAGTGCACCAAGTAGAATTATTAAATTCAATAAAATCGATCTAAGGTGTGTTGTGTTCATGTATGAAATTCTGACTCTTTAGCTCGGCTTTATCAAGATGCAATGCAAGGTTCCTGGATACTTTTCGGGGTGCGTGGCATGAAGTAATTATGCTAAGCATCCCGAAAAGTATCCAGGAACCCATACCAACAAACAGATTGCCTAATCGCCTTTCTAAAGGCACATTATACGCATGATTTCATTGGCAGGATTAAACGACAAACAACGCGCGGCGGCTGAGACCATCGAAGGCCCAGTACTGATTTTAGCAGGTGCTGGAAGTGGTAAAACACGTACAATCACCTACCGAATTGCGCATATGGTTGATAACCTGCATATTCCTGGAAAACAGATTCTGGCCGTTTCATTTACAAATAAGGCCGCAAAGGAAATGAAAGAAAGAGTTCACGGCCTGCTTGGAAAGAATAAATCTAAAGGAATGACTTTAGCGACTTTTCACTCACTAGGTCTGAAAATTCTTAAGAAAGAAATTACTCATTTGGGTTACCATAAGAACTTCTCGATCTACGACCAAACAGATCAAATGAGTATCATACGTGAAGGTCTTAGACTTTATCACGATAACAAGGGCTCATTTAAGAAAGAAGTTATTCAGTCTAAGATTGGAAAGCTTAAAAACGAAGGGATTAAGCCTGAGGACTTTGCTGATTCGCCATTCTTTGATGGAGAAGATCCTTATGATCACGCAGTTAATTTTCTCTACGAATTTTATCAAGAGAAGCTTAAATTTTATAATGCCATCGACTTTGATGATATTCTTCTTCTAACAGTTAGGCTCTTTGATGAGAATCCCGAAATCGCTTTAGAGTATTCAAATGGATTTAAGTACATCATGGTAGATGAGTACCAAGATACAAATCCACTTCAATTTAGACTTATTCGCCACTTAACTTGTGCCCACGATAATCTGTGTGTTGTTGGTGACGATGATCAAGCAATCTATTCGTTTCGAGGTGCCGATATTTCAAATATCATTGGCTTTGAAAGAGATTACTCTCGTGCAAAAGTTATCAAGCTAGAGCAGAATTATCGCTCAATCTCACCGATCCTAAAACTTGCTAACGCTGTTATTCAAGAAAATACAGATCGTCGAGACAAGACACTGTGGTCAGATAAACCAAGTGATCACAGGCCTATCCTTTGGGAGCTTGAAGATACTGAACATGAGGCGGAAATCATTGTTGAAGATATTATCTCTCACCAATCTAAAGGTGGGCATTTAGGTGACATCGCAATTCTTTACCGTTCAAATACTCAAGCAGCACCAATTGAAGAGCAGCTAAGACTTTCTCAGGTTCCCTATACAATTATCGGTGGCCAAAAATTTTACGAGAAAAAAGAAGTAAAAGATATCATGGCCTATCTTTCGGTCATTAAAAATCCTGCCGATCAAATGGCGCTTCGAAGAATTCTAAATGTTCCAAATCGTGGAATCGGAATGAAGACTTTAGAGAAATTTCTAGAAGAAAGTGAGGCCCATCAGATCGATCTGTTTAGTGCAATGAAAAATGCACCTGAACTTGCGGGTACACGAGCGGATAAGATTACAACATTTATTAATTTTATTGAAAGTGCAAAAGAGTATTTTGGAAGACTACCTCTTAGTCAGGCAATCACAAGTCTTACGGATGATCTAAAGTATTTTGAATATATCGACAAATGCTATGACCAAGTTAAGCAGGCTTCACGTAAAAAAGACGATATTCACTTCTTCATTGAATCAGCGGCGCGTTTTACAGAGAATTTTAAGGAACAAGCTACCCTAGATAAATTCATGGAAAAGCTTATGCTTCAAGATTCTCAGGATACAAAAGATGAAGACGAAGATGATGATGTAAGAAAGAATGAAGTTACGATGATGACTCTTCACTCATCAAAGGGGCTTGAGTTTAAACAAGTTTATATGGTTGGAGTCGAAGAAGAAATCCTTCCGCACAAGAAAACAATTGTTAATGGCGAAGGAGACGCAGAAGAGCGTAGACTTTGTTATGTAGGGATTACTCGCGCTCAAGAAAAGCTTATCATGACAGTGTGTAAGCAAAGAAAAATATACGGCAATATGCTAACACGCCATCACTCACGCTTTCTATGCACTGATGATGCAAAAAAATACTTTGTTAAACAAGACCGTCAAAACTTCGGTCACCTTGAAACTCAAGAAGAAGTCGACGCCTATAAGAAAGATTTCTTTTCAGGACTTATGAATCTTCTAGATTAAAATCAATGATAACAGTATTGGAAGAGTAACCTGGGATAAGGCTAAGTAGTGTTTCAAAAAATCCCTGCTTAACCGTCACACGCATCTTACTTACCTTGCGACAATCATAACTTCTTTGCTTAAAAATATCTCTAATTCTACGCTCTTCAATACCAAAGCCAGAAATATTTTTTGAAACACGATAATCAAGCTTATCGTCTGCTTTTGCCCAAATACCATTTGGAGAAGCACAAAATTGACTATTGAGCTTAACTCCACTTGATGCACAAGAAGTAATGAACAGTATAAAAGGGAGAATGACAAATCTAGTAAACTTCATACTCATTCTCTCCAATATCAGTGGCCGCCTTAACTTCAATTTGCTTTTTGGAAAAAAGGCCAAAACTTAAAAATTTTATAAATTGATCAAGTGGAGATTCAATCTCTTGAATTTCAACACGTGAAACATACTCACTTCGACGACGAAAGAAATCATTACCTAGTTTTATATGATGCTGTTTCGGAAGTGATCCATAAAACATATTTTGAATTTCGTGATTTGCTTTTAACGTAATGGCCTCTCGATTTGCATGTTTTGAAATATGCAAAAGCCTCTCACCATCTCCACTATAGAGGGTGCTAGAGCAAGACGAAAGAAAGAAGGCAAAAAGGCCCATTACGATTATATTAATATTAATTTCCCTTGAAGTCTGGGTTTCTCTTCTCTTTTAGAGCTGAAAGTCCCTCAAAGTGATCATTCGTTCTTTGCGCAATTCCTTGGTATGCACTCATTAAATTGAGATGAGACTCAAGATCATCGTGCGCAGCACGCTTCATTGCTGTCTTTGTCAATTGTACTGCAACTGGAGCATTAGCAGCTATTTCATTTGCAAAAGCAGATACAGCAAGCTCAAGGTCCTCACCTGTTACGATATTATTAACAAGGCCCATTTGCATGGCCTCTTTAGCAGTATAAATACGGCCCGTTAAGTACATCTCCATTGCTTTTGTGTAACCAACTTTTCGAGTTAAAAAGAATGGCCCACCATCTCCAGGAACGAGAGAGAGCTTACAGAAAGTCTCACCAAATTTCGCATCATCGCTTGCGACGGCAAGATCACACATCGCTACAAGATCACATCCAGCTCCAATTGCACCACCGTGAACCATTGCTATAATTGGTTTTTGAAGTCTTTCGATAACTCGAGGAATATTTTGAATTCCACGAGAGTAACGATTTCTTAGCTCAAAAGATTCACCTGCAAACATTCCTTTGCGAGCAATCATTGCTTTAATATCACCACCGGCACAGAAGTTGTCGCCTTCGCCTCTAAGAACGATCACGCGAATATCTGGATCACCATCAGCGAATGTTAAAACTTCAGTAAGAGAAGCAATCATTTTATTAGTGATAGCATTTGCCATCTTAGTATTATCAAGACTTACCCAAAGGGTTGCGTCTTTCTTTTCAATTTTTAAGTGTTCAAATTCGTAGCCGTAAATAGACATTACTTCCTTCCTTTATAAGCTTGAAAAAACTTAGACGGTGCAGTGTGACCGATTTTAGAAATAATAAAAGAGCTAGCATCATGGAGTTTATCCATATCCACGCCTGTATCAAAACCAAGTTTATGTAAGAGATTAACAACGTCATCTGTTGCCACATTCCCACTTGCACCTTTTGCATATGGACAACCGCCAAGACCTGCTGCAGATGAATCAAAAACCTCAATCCCCTCTTCTAAAGAAGCGTAGATATTAGCGAGGGCCATCCCCTCTGTATCGTGAAAGTGCATTGCCATCTGTTTTAAACCAAAGTGATCTTTAATTAGTTTTGTAATTCTTCGCACTTGGTTAGGGTTAGCGACACCAATAGTATCCCCTAATGATATTTCGTAACATCCTAGATCTAATAATCTTTGGATTCCATCAACGATTGATTTATCTTTTATTTCTTTTTCATAAGGGCAACCAAAAACTGTTGAAAGATAGCCTCTAACTTTCATTCCTTCATCAAGAGCGGCCTTTGCCACTTCAATCTGTCTTGCATGGGCCTCTTCAATAGTTGCATTGATATTCTTCTGGTTGAAAGTATTCGATGTTGCAGTAAACATACTAATCTCTTTCACCCCAAGACTCTTTGCAAGCTCTAGTCCCTTTAAGTTGGGTACTAAACAAGGAGTCGCAATCCCCTTATCTTCAGTGATTTTTAATACCTGAGGATACAGCTCTGCTGCATCCTGCATTTGAGGAATCTTATCAGGACGAACAAAGCTTGTTACTTCAATTGTTGAAAGTCCTGTCTCACTTAAAAGCTTGATAAACTCGAGCTTATCTTCTGTGGCGACAAAACTTTTTTCATTTTGTAATCCGTCGCGAGGTCCAACTTCAACAATCTTAATTTTTTTAGTCATAGTTAATCCGAATTAGTTTAATTCTACGAGGTCAACTCCACCATCAATTGTTTGGCCTTCTTGAACTAGTATAGCATCAATCTTACCATCACGAGATGCCTTTACAGTATGTTCCATTTTCATGGCCTCCATAACAACTAGAGCATCACCAATTTTAACTTCTTGCCCTGCTTGAACAAGAACCTTAAGAATTTTCCCAGGCATTGGCGAGCTCATTTCATGGGCCTCACCTGTAGCAGCCCCAGAGCGCTTCGCAACACTTCGTGAAAGTTCAACACGCTTACTATTTACAATATAGGCATTCTTTTGCGTTAAGATATGGAATGGAACTTCGTTAATCCAAAGAGCATCTTCTTCAATATCAACAGTACAAGTAAAGCCTTCAAAACGTACAACAAGAGTACTCACACCTGAGAACTTGAAGAAAGCTTCGAAAGTATTTTCTCCAAAGTCATAAATTCTCTTTTCACCTTGGTCACCGCTCATTCTAAAAGAATCAAACATGATATCATCTTTTAAGAAATCGTGAGCAAGAGCAGCAGCAATCTCTTCTGCATAAACTTCAGCAGGTGCAAGATCTGCTTCATAAGTTTTTACAAAGTGAGTATAAGTGTTACCAGCAAGGAATGCCTCATGCTTTAAAATTCTTACAAGATAGTCATTATTTGTTGTTAAACCTTCAAATGGAAGGTGATTAAGACCTGCAATCATTGTTCCTACAGCTTCATTTCTTTCAGCTCCCCAAGTAATAACTTTTGCAATCATTGGGTCAAAGTTAACAGTGATTGAGTTTCCATTCTTATAACCAGTGTCTAGACGAATCCCCTCAATTGCATCCCCAATATATTCAAGGCGACCAATTGCTGGCATAAAGTCATTATCAGGATCTTCTGCATAGATACGACATTCAATAGCGTGCCCGACTTGCTTAATATCATCTTGAGTAAACTCAAATCTCTCACCACTTGCTGCCATAAGCTGTAATTCGACAAGATCATATCCTGTTACCATTTCAGTGACAGGGTGCTCAACCTGTAATCTTGTATTCATTTCAAGAAAATAGAAGTTTTCACCGTCAAGAATTAATTCAACAGTACCAGCACCATGATAATCGATGGCCGTTGTAATCTTAACAGCTGCATCAGTCATCTTTTTACGAAGCTCATCACTTAGGGCCATAGAAGGAGACTCTTCAATAATTTTTTGGTGACGTCTTTGAATTGAACATTCTCTTTCAAAAAAGTGAAAGTGATTCCCGTGAGTATCACTCATTACTTGAATTTCAATATGGCGTGGACTTGTTATGAATTTTTCAATCAAGACAATATCGGAACCAAATGAGCTTAGGGCCTCTCGCTTACAACTTTCAAGTTCAGCAAGAAAGTCTTTCGAGTCATTAACAACCCTCATCCCTTTTCCACCACCACCGGCAGATGCTTTAATCAGTACAGGATAGCCCATTTTATCAGCTTCAGACTTTAAGAATTCAGGTTCTTGATTTTCACCATTGTATCCTGGAATAACAGGAACACCAATTTCAATCATCTTGTCTTTAGACCCTTTCTTATCTCCCATAAGAACAATATGCTCAGGAGTTGGTCCAATAAACACAAGACCTGCATCAGTTACTTTCTGAGCAAATATTGCGTTTTCAGATAAGAAACCATAACCAGGGTGAATTGCATCACATCCACTATCTTTTGCAATTTGAATGATCTTATCCATATTCAGATATGTTTCACTAAGAAGTTTTCCTTCTAAGTAATAAGTCTCATCTGCAAATTCTCTTTGAGGAAGATTTCTTTCTTCAAAAGTGTAAAGAGTTACTGTTTTAATTCCAAGAGTGCGACAAGTTTTGATAACTCTTAGTGCAATCTCAGCGCGGTTGGCGATTAATACTTTCTCAATTTTCTTTATAGTTGCCATATATAACTTACTTCCAGTTTGGTTTTCTTTTTTCAAGTAATGCTGTCATACCTTCCTGACCTTCATCAGAAATTCTCTGCTTAGCAATAACTTCACAAGTGAAATTCATTGTTGCTTCATCATTTCCAAGACGCTCTTTAACACCAAAAATTAACTTCTTTGCAACTCTCTGTGCATTTGGTGCAACTTTAATGAGTTCTTTTGCCATATTGACGATATCTGCATCATAGTAGCGATCAAGAGAAACTCTATGAATAAGGCCAATTTGTAGAGCACGTTCTCCATCAAATCTCTCACCAGTAAGAAATAGGTGGCGAGCATTTGACTCTCCAATTTTTGCCATAACAAATGGAGAAATTACCGCAGGAACAAGTCCAAGATTAACTTCCGTAAGACCAAATTTTGCACTCTCACTTGCGATGACAAAGTCACAACAAGCAACAAGACCAACTCCACCACCAAGGGCAGCTCCATTTACTCGGCCAATGACTGGCTTAGAAAGATTGTTAATGGCATGAAATAGTCCCGCTAACTTTTTAGAGTCCGCAATATTTTCTTCCATTGAATAGTCTTTCATTTTTTTCATCCAATTTAGATCAGCTCCTGCGCAAAACGATTTTCCGGCACCAGTAAGAACAACAACGCGGACGCTATCATCATTTTCAAGTGCTAGGAACTCTTCCGTAAGTGCTGCAATCATCTCATCATTGAATGCATTATGTACTTCTGGGCGATTTAGTGTGATGAAACAAATCCCACTTTCTTCACCTGTTTTTATCTCTTTTGTATATCCTGTCATAAAAAATCCTTCTTCTATTTCACTACATTCTAAAGACACCAAACTTAGTCTCTTCAATTGGAGCCTGTTTGCTTGCTTTAATTGCCGCACCTAAGATATCACGAGTTTTATGAGGTTCAATCACACCATCATCCCACAGTCTTGCTGTTGAATAATATGCGCTTCCTTCATTTTCGTATTTATCTAAGATAGGTTGTTTAAACTTCGCTTCTTCTTCGGCCGTCATCGGCTTTTCACCTTTTGCAACAAGCCCGTCTTGACGAACAGTTGCAAGTACTCCTGCTGCTTGCTCACCACCCATTACTGAGATACGAGCATTAGGCCACATCCATAAGAAACGAGGAGAATAAGCACGACCACACATACCGTAGTTACCAGCACCAAAAGATCCACCAATCACAACCGTAAACTTTGGAACATTAACAGTTGAAACGGCCGTAACCATTTTAGCACCATGCTTTGCAATTCCTTCAGCTTCATATTTAGAACCAACCATGAAACCAGTAATATTTTGTAGGAAAACTAATGGAATATTTCTTTGTCCGCAAAGCTGAATAAAGTGAGAACCTTTAATTGCCGATTCAGAAAAGAGAATACCGTTATTAGCTACGATCCCTACTCTTTCTCCACAAATCTTTGCGAAACCACAAACCAGTGCTGGCCCGTATTTCTCTTTAAACTCATGAAAGCGTGAACCATCAACAAGGCAAGCAATGATCTCTCTAATATCAAATGGCTTCTTCGTATCACGAGGAAGAATTCCGTAAATATCTTCGGCATCATACTTTGGCATTTCAAAATTGAAGTCGTCTTCGTTTTGCTCAAAGTTTATATTTTCAAGAATTGATCTTGTAATTGCAAGAGCGTCGTCTTCGTCTTCAGCGAAGTGGTCAGCAACACCAGACTCACTAGTGTGAACCTTTGCCCCACCAAGAGTTTGAGCATCAACTTCTTCACCTGTTGCAGCTTTTACTAGAGGAGGTCCTCCTAAAAAGATCGTCCCATTATCTTTTACAATAATTGATTCATCCGCCATCGCAGGAACGTAAGCTCCACCAGCAGTACATGAACCAAGAACAACAGCAATTTGTGGAATCCCTTGGGCAGACATTTGGGCCTGATTAAAAAAGATTCTTCCAAAGTGTTCTTTATCTGGAAATACTTCATCTTGCATTGGTAAGAATGCTCCACCAGAGTCCACAAGATAAACACATGGAAGGCGATTTTCCCTTGCCACTTCTTGCGCTCTTAAGTGTTTCTTAACTGTCATTGGAAAATAAGTTCCACCCTTAACAGTTGCATCATTGGCCACGAACATACACCAAACACCGTGTACTTTACCAATACCTGTTACGATACCAGCACTTGGAATATCCATTCCATACATGCCGTTTGCAGCAAGAGATGATAATTCGATAAATGGAGATCCTGCATCGAGGATTTTATCAATACGCTCACGTGGTAATAATTTTC
Organism: Halobacteriovorax sp. XZX-3; assembly: GCF_043196495.1. NCBI lineage: Bacteria > Pseudomonadati > Bdellovibrionota > Bacteriovoracia > Bacteriovoracales > Halobacteriovoraceae > Halobacteriovorax > Halobacteriovorax sp. XZX-3. The sequence goes on from NZ_JBEBMO010000001.1 coordinate 768,917, forward strand.
CACGAGAGTGGTGACGAGAAACAGATTTTTCTCCTCCACCCATATGAGCATGTTTAACTTTGTTTCTTAATTCTTCTACATTTGAAAAATGAAAATTGAAATTCTCTCTAAAGTCATCACTTGATCGATCGACCTTAGAAACGATAGGTAGCGTCCCTGAAATTGTCATAGAAATTGCCTCTAACTTTTGTAATAAAAACTGAGCAATTTTATCTATTTATGAGGGATTTTGACAAGGCAAGGCACGTTATAACGCGCCTTGCATCGGCTTATTCTAAGAAATTATTCTGATATTTCTGCTGCATTGAGAAATTGAGAGTAGATACTATCCTCAGAACTTACTTCTGAAGCCTCCGAGGCAATTGAGCGGCCTGCGTTATCCAGTTTTTTAATCTGATCTGCTTCTAACTGGGGCCCCTCTAATTCAGGAAGCATTGCTACCTCAAATAGAGCATCTTTTGATTGTGAAAGGATGACGTTCCCATCATCATCATGGCCAATGAAGTATGTCTGGCCATCTGCTAGGACAACGCGATTACTACCTTTTGAAATTGCATCAGCAACTAACTTACGATCTTGCTTTCCTATTCGATTATCTGATACCGACAGTACATCTGATCGTGTATTACTAGATAAACTAAGTCCTGATACCATATCTGCTGCGCCAAGGGCAGCTGAGATTGAAGATGCTGATCCAGAAGCCCCAGCACCTGCTATCGATGCTCCACCACCACGGCCAGAAGTTGTACCAACAGAGGCCCCTCCTCTTACACTAGATGGAGCTGCACCAGAGTGAGAATATGCAGAAGAACTATTACCAAAGTGACCTAATGCTCGCTCATCAGCAAAATTTTGCTCACTAGCAATACTTCTTTCTTTTCTCTTTGCGCTTTCTTCATTAACTGCAAGTGCATTTTTTGCAACATTGGCCAGTTGTTCTTTTAACTCTTTAAGTTGCTTTCTAAGCTCTTGCGCTTCTTGATCGTCATTAACACTTGATGCAAGTTGATTTTCTATTTTCTCAACTTGATTTTCGATCTCTCTCTCGACTCTTTCATGTTTTGTTTCATTTACTTGAGAAGCAGTATTTGTTTGCACCTGAGCAACTTGGGCCTGTCCCATCGTAGTCATTTGCGAGCTTTGTGCCATCCCAGTATTTTGTGTATTTGTATACTTCTTATTTAGGTACTCTGCCGTTTGAGAAAAGGCTCCATCATCGATAGCATCTGCAGATACATTTTCTATATTCGAATTTGATTTAGAATTATTAAACGCATTTGCTAGGCCACCCTTCTCATAGGACTCTCTAACTGAAGCAATTTGCTGTCCGTGACTTCCACGAACTTCATCAAAAACGAGTGCAGGGTCATAAGTTGAAGTAAAGTTACCATACCCACCCGCAATAGTTTGTGGGATCTCTCCTTTATTAAAAGCTGAACAATAGAACTCTGCTGTTTCAATATCATTTCCACCAAATGACTCATTCGCCTCAGTAAATTCAACTGCAGATACACTTTTCATTACATCATCAAAATTTGAAGGATCACAAGTATACTCAAGTTCTTCAATACGACTCTCACACTCACTAATTACTTCTTCTTTCAAATCTGTTAAGTGATTCATAAGAGAATCAAAGATAAAGCTCTTAGTATCAACACCTTGATTTTTAATTTCTTTTAAGGCCTTAGTTACTTGCTCAAAATCATCTGCGTCACGAACCATTGATTTCATAAATTTTGAACCAAAGAAGGATACGTATTGAATTAGAAATTGATCCTCTTCTTCTGCAGTAAAGACTTGATTAGCATAATCAAGGCGACCTTCTTTACCATCAGTTTGATAATAAAGAGAGCGACTTAACTTATCTGACTTTGCAATTTCTCTTTCTCTAAAACTATAAAATTCACGACTAAATATTTTGTTATTATAAACATAAGCTTTAAGATCATCTTTATAATACTTCGAATATCCTTCACCACTAATTCTTTGTTCATTGAATCTTACAATGAAAAGATCAATGAATCGGTTTCTTTTACTACCGCCATTACCATCGAGGGCAACATTCTCAGCAGCGATTTTATCATCAAAATAATCATCGATTTCTGTATTAGATTTTGTGAAAACATGATTTAGGCGCTGCTTTGCCTCTCCTTCGGTACTTGTTTTGATAAGATTATCCAAATTATAACCAAGCTTCTTATCTACTGCATTTCTAACTTGAGGGCTTAAACAAGACTCAATTTTTTGACTAATCTTATCAATATCACTTTTTGTACAAGTAAATCGATCAAAGTTCTTATCTCTAATAGCTAGTTTGTGACGATAACGTTCTAATCGTCCAGCATTGTCTCTAATTAGATCAAAAAGATTATAAACTCGGCTGGCCACAATCGCAGAGTGAAACTTACTCTTATATGCTTCATCTGAATTAGGTACTAATGCCTGTTCTTGAGTTACAGAAGCTGTAACGTTACTTACACAACCACAGTATTGTTCAACATTAATTTTCTCTTTAGCACCTTCTTGAAGGTCAACACTATATAAAGTGTCTCGACATGCATTACCATAACGAGACATACTGATTTCCATTTTTGTCACTTGATCAATTTGATTATCAGCTGGAGATGAACTCTTACGATCACCAACACAGCCAGACTTTGCAAGAGACTTCTCCATTTCAACAAATGGATCACTTGTACCAAGGATACGATTCTTTCTAATCTCATTGAATGTATTTTCGTTGTGATCAACCTGTTCAAGAAGATAGATACCAGCATCAGCAATAACCGTATCGACTTCACTTAACATTAGTAAGTTTTGTTGAAGTGGTGTAGAAAACGAACCTCCAGCGACTCCTAGGATAGCGGCTGCTTGAGTAGTGTTCTGTAGTGTAAACAATGTCGTAGTAATAAATATTTTAATTAATTTCATTTCCGTCCCGGATACCTGATCCAATTTGTCTATCGGTGGCATTAAGAATTCTCTTAAGTGACCAAAATTTATTGTGCCCCTTCCTTTCTTCAATATATTATGGACGCTAAAAATATATTTTCTAAACACACTACAAATAACTTAATTATGAGGTGAGCAAACTCACTGAATTCACGTGTACAACTGTTTAAAAATAAATAAATAGCGACTAAACAACAAAATCTCCTTGCGCCAATAATAGTCGTCGTTTCAACACTTTCTATTTTCAAAAAAAAGTAAAAAAAATAAAAAAGACCAGCTATTGCTGGTCTTTTCTATATGTGAATTTATTGATAATTCTATTCGTTGATTTCTGCGGCATTTAAGAACTTAGTATAAATACTATCCTCGCCAGGAACTTTTACTTCTTCACCTTCAGAAGCAATTTCACGCTTAGGACCGTCTTCGGCCTTAGGAGTAGGAAGTTGAGGTCCTTCTTGTTCAGGACTCGTCACACCAGCTAATACTTCTTCTGCTGTTTCAGAAAGAATCACATTTCCATCTTCATCATGACCAATATAATAGACACGGCCATCGGCAAGAACAACACTGTTATTCCCTTCAGCGATAGCTTTTGCAACTAAGCGTTGATCACTTTTAGCAATATTATCACCTGCTACTGCTCCTGAAGAAGCACGTGAAGAAGAGCCTGCTGTAAGTCCTAGTCCACCAGTTGCACCTAGTCGATTGATCGCACTAATTCCTGTACCGGCCGATGAAGAACTGCCTCCAGCTCCAGCAGAAAGATTTGAAGGAATACTCGATCCACTAGATGCCTGCTGTACAGCTCTAGTATTTCCTGCAGGTGCCGCATCTCGACGACCTCCACCAAAACCACTACTTGCAGCTATATTAGACATTACTTTATTTCTTTGAGCTGCAATACGCTTTTCTCTTTCAGGATCATCTTCATCAATAGGTTTTTCAGACTTTGCAGTTATAGCAGTATTAAGCTCTGCTATTTGTGCTTTAAGTGCAGCAAGCTCAGCTCTAAGCTCCGCACTCTGACTCGCTTCATCAGTAGAAACAGCTGTAGAGTTTCGGTTCTCTTCAAGCTCTTTCGCAATTGCCTCGGCTTCATCCTCAACTCTTGTTTTCACATCTTCAAGAGACTTAACAGATGTTGACGGATTTTGAATCATTGATTGCAGAGAGTTGTTATCAATAACATTCGAACTTGCAAAACTATTAGATGGTAATGAAGAGTTTGAACTATTATAGCTTTCTAAAAATTGAGCCGCTTCATCAAAGTTATACTCACTTGAGCTACCATCGCCTGCAACTCCTGAAGCATCCTGTTGTCCATTACTGATAATTTGTCCTGCTGTATTTGCTCTTTCAGTAAAGCCACCAAGTGCACCATTTGCAACATTATTTTCATCATTACTTTTTCTTTTTGAAGCAATATCACTTGATGGATCATAGACAGACCTAATTTCATCAACAACTGACTGCGATGCTACCTCAACGCTTAAAACCGTTCTTTCAGAGTCTTTAAATAACCCCTTATTCATAGCGACACAGTATTTTTTAGCGTTTATCGAAACATCTTCAGAATTAACACCATCAACACTATCATTAATAGCAATAAATTCCTCAGTAGATACAGAAGACATTACCTCTTGAGCATTGTCCTCATTACAAGATTCCTCTAAGAACATAATTTGATCACGACATGAAAGCCTAAGCTCTTGTTCATGTTGTTCTTTCATTACGCTATAGATATCCCCCATTGCCTTAACACCTTCTTCATTACCCATTTCAAGATCATTAAATGCCTTAGAAATTTGTGCAATAGTTGCCTTAGAAGAACCGTCAATAAGACGAGGTAGTGTTTTAGAAAAGATTGATGTTGCAAATTGAAGCTGTAGCATATCTTCTTGAACTTGAGAAAGATACTGCTGATCTAATCTCACATAGCTATTGATAGCTCTTCTATTTTCATCACTGGCCTTAGCTTTAAGAATACTATCCATAACTTCAAGCTCATTCTTTTTGAAGTCTAGGTATGCACCAAGCATAACAGGGTCACTTTGAATATAGGCATTTAACTCATCAACATAAGAGCGAGGAAAACCAAGTATATCCTTACTATGCTTTTCATATTGTAAAATAAAGATCTCAGCAAATTCCTTAACTTTTTGGTCTTCACCCTTTTCGTAAGCTGGCTTAGATATCGTTTTCTCATTAACCTTTGAGAAAAGCTGGGCCATACGATCTTTTGATCGTCCTAATTTACCAGACTCTCCTAAAGGAATAAGGCTGGAGAAGAAACCTCTTGAATCTTTTGTCCCATCAAGTTCTAACGCTTTATCAATTGCGCTTGCAGCACTTCCACCAAAACATCCCTTTAACTTTTTACTAAGGGCCTCAACGTTCTTGCTAGAACAGCTATATGAGTCGACTGAATCTTTACCTTTTTCAAATTCATCAAAACGACCTTTTGAACGCTCTAAAAACTCTGCAAAGTTCTTCATTCGGTGAGCAAGAAGCTTTCCATAGAGCTTATCAGCAAAGTCATCGAGAACATCTTTATTTTCAATCTGTTCTTCAACATTATCTTCATGTGAAATTTCGCTAGCACACTTACAAAATTTCTTAGTATCAATCATTGGCTTTAAATTATAGCCATCATCAACAACTGTTAAATACTCATCAGAGCACCCCATAAAACGAGTATCAAGTTTATACATAAAGCTTTCTAAGAATTGAGCACTATCGCCTAGTCCATCAGTTAAGGCCTTATTTCCAGGGCATGGTTTATAGCTTTGATAAAAATCATAGCTTGAAGAACCCCATCCTTCACTGACGGGAGTACTCCAGCCACTATTAAAAAGGGACGCTCTTGGAGATGAATATAAATAGCTCGTCGATACATAATTTCCAATTTTAAAATTTAAAGTAGCGGATGGCTGTTTATTTGTGTCTTCCCCTACTAAGCTAATTGCATCTCCTTCGGGATCAAAGTCACTCATTTGTGAATCACCATCTAGTAGAATAGGACTCATAAATCCCGAAGTAATAAAATTTGCATCATATCTAATAGGTGCAACTCTATTAGAAAACTTATCTGGGTTTTCGAAGAATTGAAGACGTTTACGGCGTAGTGACTGTTCGATATCAACACTCTTTTTCGCATAGTCACTAACTTGTTCAACTAATCCCATCGATATATTATCAATGCCAACACCAGCGCCTGTTCCCATCACCATACCATTGCCGATCAATACTGCACCGTCTGGTAACAATGGATCATTTTGCAATAAACCAATATTGCCATTGGCATAAGTTGAGTTAATCGTGAATAATAGGATAATCGATGATTTAACAACTTTCATTTCTTCCTCACATAGATTAATCTTCTTAATTTATCGGTTAATAAGTTTTATTTCTTTACTTTGCCGACAATAAAGTTGACCACTCCCCTAGCTTATTTTCACTTGAGAAAGGATATGAGTGAATAATTTTAATGAATTATACTAAAGATAATTTTGAACCATGGATTAACCTATTAATATTAAAGAATAAATCTTAGCTGTAAAAATCCTAATCACTAAATTTTGAGCAATTAATTGTGCCAATAAATTTTGCTTTTTAGCAAAGTCCTGGCCCATACTTAGTTAATTTATCTAAGTGGGAATCAATCGTAGCATAGGCGTACTTATGTAATCTTTCAGGAAGATCTGGGTATATTGATTGAAAAATCTCTTCACGACTCTTGCCTTCTTCCAAGCAAGCACGGATTTGGTTTTCTCTTTCTATGCGATGATCAAGAGTTTGCTTAATTTTATTTGTTCCACCAAGACAAATTCCATGTGAAGGCATTACAACTTGTGGATCTAGATTGATTACATTAGTAAGAGAGTGAAAATATTCTCGCATATCAGAGCCTCGGCCACTTATTGTAACTGTTCCAATCGTTTGGATTAGATCTGAAACAATCATCCATGCCCCGTCAGCTCTTAGAAGAGAGCTCTGACCAAAAGCATGGCCACCAGTCGTAACTAGCTTTACTTCATGGCCACATGACGTTGTCACAATATCGCCATCATCATAGAACTTTACTTCATGGCCATCAAAATAATCCTGCCCAAAGTCTCCTAAAAGATGTTCATAAGTACCTTCGGACATAGAAAAAGGTAGTTTTAATATCTTTGCTAATTCACGACTAAACTCGTGATGATCAGGATGGTGATGAGTAAGAAATATCTCACTAAGATCATGTTCCTTTAGGCCATAAATTAGCTTTTCTAGTTCTTCTTCATTCTTAGGAGATGGATCGATAACAATTTTCTTTCCATTATCATCTCCAATGACAAAACAATTCGTACGATTTGCTGGAGGAAAAGTATGTGAAAGAGGCATGTATTGACGTAGGCCAAATAAAGGCTCAATCATTGGAACCTGCAAATCTCCATCATACTTCAAGTTAGCATCAAGGAAATCAAGAGAATTAATATCACGATCAAGGTCTTTAAGAATTGTAATCATAGGAGGAACAACCAAGAGATGTCCTTTCTTATATTCAGTAAAGGCCTCGTGACAATTCATCCACGTTGCCTTGGCAATTTCTCCCTCGTCAAAGTGAAAATTAATTTCTTCAAGAGCACTCTTATCTTTAATAAAAACCTTGAAGTAATAATTCTCAAATCGATGTGGATTAAAGTCCGGTGTTACTGCTAATGCATATTGTTTCACATCGCTAATATGTTCAGACTTTAATAGCTCATCAATATTTATATGAAGCTCTTCTTGAATTTCTCTTTTAAGAGCAAATAGAAGATAGTCATCTCCACCATTGAGCACATCCTCTTCATCAATTTTTCCTCCAGGAAAAGAAGAGTAGCCAGGAAATGCTCTCAGATAGTTTTGTCTCTTCATAATAAGGACTTGGTCCTCACAGATAAATATTGCTGAAACTGATTGCTTCAATTGATCTCCAACTCTTTAAATACTCTTTGCGCATTAGTGTAGCGAACTTCCCTGTAACCTTTAATATTATCGAGAAGCTTAAGGGCGTGATATTGACTATTCTTCGCTTCAATTTTTTGGATACCGTTAAATAAGTAATTTCTTACCTTAGAACCAATCTCTCTTTCTTTTGCATGCCAAGCAGGCAGCACAGAACGTAAGATTCTAAAGTGTCTCATAATTTTTAATTGCCAATCTTTTGGCGAAATATCAAATTCAATCTTCTTTCCAAAGATATCAAATGAAGGACGGTTAATTCTCTCTTTAGTATAAGACTTTCCAAGGAAGCTATAGATGCTCTCTTCCATTTGCTTTAAAAAAGGAGAAAGCATTAAGTGAGCAACCATGACTTCATCTTTAACGATAAATGTCTTAGCAAGAACACGTGTAGCAAGAACTTTATTTTCTTCATCAACAATAGTTCCCACTGCTCTTGCCCCAGAAATAAACTCTGTCGTCTCTTTACCGCGATTATAAATATACTGATCGTGAATGATCTGAATTAAGTCCTTGCGACTCATCCAGTTAATATCAACAATTGCTTGATCAAGATGTTGTCTAAATTTATTAATAATATAAGTAGAATTATGCCAAGGAAGTAGTGACTCCCTTACGGACTCGATTGCTAAATCGAGAGGGTCCTTGTTCTTTACGACAAGATTCTTATACTTAGCTTCAAAAGCTTCAGTTCCAAGAGACGCCATTTCTCGTCCAAGCTTAAACGAAGCGATATTATTTTCAATTTCAGCAGGCTTCATCGACTTCTTTAAGGCCCCAAGAAGATCATCTTCACCAAATGGAACAAGACCTAATTGAAATGCATAACCGAGAATCATACTTGAAGCATAGACCGCTTTACCAAAGAAGAGATCACACCACTTCTTAAGAGGAACCAGAATAATTCTGTCATCACCTTTACTTCTAACTTTTTCAATAAGCTTAGCTCTAGTTAAACTTTCTTCACTCTCCCCCTTATCAAGAAGAATTGAAAGAGGCACTTGATACGAATCATCAAAAATTGCAACAGCATTCTCAGTCTTTAAAAATCCCAGTTGTCCAATACCATCTAAAAGGTCAGGACTTAAAAGTACATCAGAACCACCACGAGGAGTTACGGCCCCCATCGATTTTTCTTTATGACAAATCGACATATGTCCCGTTACATTTCCATTTCTTTGAGCAAGGCCCTTTTGATCCATAAATTTAAAATCCAGATCATCACGGCCGGCCATTTCAACACATGCATTTGCAATAATTTTAGAGATCGTTGTAATCCCCGATCCACCGACACCAGTTACAACCATTCGCCAAGTGTCACCACTAGCAATTGCATCAAATGTTTTCTTCGTTTCAAATTCTTTCAGATCATATGTTAAGTGAGAAAGATCACTGTCACGATACATTGTTGGGTGATAACCTTTGACTACAACTTTTTCAAAACTTGGACACGCCTTCATTTTTGTACAATAACTATCGGCCACACAAATAGTAGGATCAATTGCCATCTTAGTACCATATGCATCCATAACCTGAGTTAGGCCAGGACAACCTGTCTCTTCAATACAAATACGGCAGTCTTCACAGGCCGAAGTATTAATTTGATAAAAAGTCTTTTGCGCTAGCACACCCTTATCTTTAATTTGTCCCCTCTCTTTAGCTCTTACCTTTGCTTGGTAAGTAAGAGAACATTCTTTATTTGAAATAATAACCTTAACGCCTTTTTGTACAACAAATTCACGCATAAGGTTTTGGTAAAAGTAGCGATCAGAAGGGTTAACTTCCTTGGCCACCTTAACACCAAGATTTTGCACGATGTTTAGCATATCTTGCTTAGGTCTCTTACTTCCCTCAACATTAATCTGTGATGCAGGAGTCATCTGATGTCCTGTCATGGCCGTATTATCATTATCTAAAAGAATGTAAGTAATATCGTGATCAGCTTGAACTGAGTTTGAAATATCAGTTAGGCCAGAGTGAAAGAAAGTTGAGTCACCCATCAAGACAACAGAAGGGTTCTTTGTGAAAAGATCCATCCCCGCACCAAGAGCACCACCTTGCCCCATTGCTGATAAATTATGCATTTCTCCAAATGGCGGTAAAAATGAAAGTGAATAGCAACCAACGTCACCATGAGTGATAAGGTCAATATCTTGGGCCTTAAGCCAGCGACGAAGGTCTTTTAAAAGAGAAAGAGTCTCACGGTGAGGACAACCTGGACAAAAAGTAGGAAGTCTCTTTGGAAGAATCTCTCCGAAATTCCTTTCTTCGAATGCCAATGATTTACATTGGCCAACTTCAAGATAGTCTTTCAGTATTTCAAGTTTTTCACTGATGATTTCATAGCTAAGCCCACCAAATGCAGGAAAGCCATCACCATCTTTAAAGTCCTTTCCTACGATATCAAGAATAAGTCCATGTTTCTGACAAAGAGAGCGAATCTCCCCCTCTAAGAAACCTCGCTTTTCTTCAACCACAACAAGCTTCTTCAAGCCCTTTAAGTAAGGTACTAAGATGTCATCAACAAGTGGAAATGAAGAAGCAACTTTATATAAAGAGAAGTGATCAAGATACTCACCTTCTTCTAGGCATTGCTTAAGGGTTTCGAAAATTACACCGCTTGAGATAAAACCAATATCAGCGTTAATATTTCCAAAAACTTGATCAAGGGCCATCTCTTTAAGTACACTTTGAAGTTTTGGAAAGCGCTCTTTAATCATACTCACATCAGCAAGTAGAGAATTTGGTGGAACCATTACATTTTTTTGAAGATCAAAAGTTGAAGGATCGATATCGATTAAATTGCCATCAATCGGGGCCTCGTCAAAGCACTCAACTCTTCCACCACCTTCAGCAAGAAAAGTCGTTAGAAGTAATCCTTGATATAAACTTGTTTTAGAAGAAATTTCTTTTGCCTTAGCAATCCAGTCTTTTAACTCTTTAGGATTTGAAGGTTCTAGAAAAGACATATGAAGATGCTTAAAAAGATATCTTGAATCAGCTGCAGTTGAAGTGGACATCGACCAAGGGTCATCGCCAACACAAATAACAGTAGCAGGATAAACTTCCTTTCCATCGACTATCTTAGGTCTCGCAGGATTGGCAAAGTTACCAACGGATAAAGCATCACTTGCAACATGAAGTCCCATTGATTTCATGGCAACAATACAGTCACGTCCCGCTTGTTTTACTCCACTGGCCATGGCCGCTGCATTGGCCTCCGAGTTTGCAATAACAACACGGATACCTTTTTCGTGAAACTCTTTTTTCTTGCTATATAAGATATTAAAATAATCTGCTAACGGTGATCCTGGATATCCAGTATAAAGATTAAAACCAGCTTCAAGAGCACCTTGAATGATTAGCTCATTCCCATTGAGAATTCTATATTGACTCATAATTCCTCTAAATTTAATTGAGGTGCAAGTATAGAATTTTTATTATGTTTTTTGACGAACCAAAGCGTCATTACTCAATAGTAAACACGATTTTTTTAGTATATGTATTTTGAATCTTCTGAGGCTTGAATTGCCATTGTTTTGCAACACTTAGTACTGCTTCATTGAAAGCTGTGTAATCAGCAGGTTTTAAAATTTTGACATCCACAACTTTCCCGTCAACACCAACAATAAGGGAGATAGTCACCGAGCCACCAATCGCAGCTCTCCTGGCAGATCGCGGATAAATAGGGGCCTCGAAATGAACTATTTGGTTCTCAAAAGTATTATTTGTAACAACCTGTTGCTGCTCAGACTTAGAGGACTCCTCTTTGGCCAGAACACTTTTTCGTGGCTTTTGTTCAATCTTTTCAACTTCTTTTTTATTTTGCTTTTCTTGTTTTATAGCATGGGCCTTAATCTGGACATCAATACCAATGCGCTCACGCCTCATCTGCTGCTCACCTTTTCTTATATTTGAAAAGAATATAACAGCATGAGTCACTAGACTTAGTGCAAAAAAGAAAAACCATAAACGATGCTTCATGCACATATCATAATGCATCTTGCTCCATTTGGGAAAAATCGTTAGTATCTTTCATACACAAATCAAACAGCTAATATAAAGAAGGAAGTTTTTATGAACTCAAAAATTTCTCCAGAAAACCCTCTTGGGGTCCTGGCCATTGATCATCTCGAATTCACATGTGATTCACTTGATACGGCCACAAAAGATTTATTCTACACATTTGGTTTTTCTAAAACATATGAAAAGCAAAGTGAAAGCAAAGAGCTATTCACTCAGGGACAAGTTAGATTTCTTTTAACGGCACAAAAAGGTGGCCATGCGCAAGATTACTTCAAGGCTCACGGTGAAGGTGTTTCAACAATCTCATTCTTAGTTGAAGATTGTGAGCATGCTTATAAGACAGCAATTGAGCGTGGTGCTGAGTCACTTCAAGAAGTTGTTATCACTGAAAATGAGCATGGTATCTACAAAAGTGCTCGCATTAAAGGCTTTGGTGATGTTGCCAATGAGTTCATTGAAAGACCTCGCACATTCTTTCGTCCAGGGTTTACGAAACTTGAAGAAGATCCAAAAGCGCGCCCTCTAGGTTCACGTGTTGCTCGCATTGACCACTTAACGAATAACGTTCCAAAAGGTGAAATGAAGAAATGGGTTGAGTTCTATGACCGTGTTTATGGTTTCAAAGTAACTCGCTACTTCGATATTAAAGGTTCAAAAACTGGACTTAACTCAGAAGTTGTTCAACTTCCAAAAGGTGAAGTCATTATTCCAATTAATGAGCCAAAAGAAGCTGGTGGAAAGGATCAAATTCAAGAGTTTCTTGATCGTCACAACGGTGCCGGAGTTCAGCACATTGCTTTAACTTGCGGTGATATTCTTACAACTGTTAAAGATTTAAGAGAAAGAGATATTAAATTTCTTGATATCCCTCATTCATACTACGAAGGTATTGCTGGGCGTGGAATTAATGTTACAGAAGATCTAGTAGAGCTCGAAGATCGTCAACTGCTTGTTGATGGTGATGAAGAAGGCTACCTAATCCAAAACTTTACTGACACTTATGTTGGTCCACTATTTTTTGAATTTATTCAAAGAAAAAATCACAACGGTTTTGGTGAAGGAAATTTCCAGGCCCTCTTTGATGCTATTGAAAGGGACCAAATCGCAAGAGGATACCTGGATTAGAATTTAATTACTTAATACAATTGAAGATGCTTTGTTTCTCATAAGACTTCGAGGCAAAGCATCTTTTATCAATTGTCATATCTGACCAAGCTTTATAAGCACGATCGCGAATTGAGTTAATCACATCTACAAATCCTTGAAGGACTTCATACTCTGACTTATCAGAGCACTCGAATAAGAAGTTTGAACAAATAACTTCTTTAGAAATGATAATATCTTCTCGCTCTGTATTGATTACAATATGGGCCTCATGAAAAGGGCGAAAAGATTCAATTACGTGCGCACGCACATCTCTTGGTGAAACTTCTAGAGCAAATGACACTTGCAGCGCCATTAATACTAGAATTACTTTTGTTAATATTTTCATTTTCCACTCCGGGATTAAATTTTTAAGATGCGGCAATATAGACGAAAAGCTAAAGGCAATGTTTATTATTGAAAGTATTTCACATAGCGTCATTGGAAACTGATATTTTCCATTAGATTAAACTAATATATTGATTTCCTTTATCTAAACTACTGATAATACGTCAAAAAATGACTCAACTAGCCTATTCAAAGGGCCCCTCATATCCCTACAATATTGGTTTAATTAACTAAAATTTAAACAACACGACACAACTTCAAAGAAAGGATACTTATGTACAAGTTAATCGCCATTTATAAAATTCCAAACGATATCGATGCATGGGAAAAGCACTATGCGCAAGTTCATACTCCACTTGTAAAGAAAGTTCCAAGTATGAAAGAGCTTCGCTTAAATCGCATCACAGGGACTCCTCGTGGAGCAAGTGATCTACATGTAATCGCAGAGATGGTTTTTGAAAATAAAGATGACTTTAAAGTAGGAATGAGTTCTGAAGAAAATATGGCGTGTGGAAAAGATCTATTTAATTTCGCTAAAGAGATTGTTTCAATTCACTTCGCTAAAGAAGAAGTAATCACTCTTCAATAAGGAAAGCTTTAATGAGTAATATACTTTGTGAATTTCCATATAACGACCACGAGCATATCGCCCTAGTTAAGCTTAATCGCCCAAAGGTTTTAAATGCTCTTTCAACAGACCTAATGCGAGAGTTAGTTGATAAGCTTTTCGAACTTGATGATAACCCACAAGTTCGTGTCATCATCCTTACTGGTGATGAACGCGCATTTGCTGCTGGTGCAGATATTGCACAAATGGTTGAAGCGACTCCAATTGATCAAATCAATGACAACCGCTTCCGCTCATGGCAACAACTCGCTCAAATAACAAAGCCAATCATTGCGGCCGTAAATGGTTACGCTCTAGGTGGTGGATGTGAGTTAGCAATGCACTGTGATTTCATTATTGCTGGAGATAGCGCAAAATTTGGCCAACCAGAAATTAGCATTGGGACAACTCCTGGTGCAGGTGGAACACAACGCCTAACACGAGCTCTAGGAAAGTCGAAGGCAATGATGCTTTGTATGACAGGTGAAATGTTTGGTGCAAACCAAGCACTTGACTGGGGCCTAGTTGCAAAGGTTGTCCCTAGCACGACTCTACTTCAAGAAACTTTTGAAACGGCAAAAGAAATCGCAAATAAGGCACCAGTTGCAATTAAGTTAATCAAAGAATCTGTAAACAAGGCCTTTGAAATGTCACTTAGTGATGGTGTTGATTTTGAAAGACGCAATTTCTATTTAACTTTTGCAAGTAGTGACCAGAAAGAAGGTATGCGTGCCTTCTTAGAAAAGCGCTCACCAGAGTACAAAGGAAATTAGAATGTCTGAATTTAAGAATATTATTATCGAAAAAGAAGCCTTCACAGGTATGATCACAATTAACCGTGAAGAAGTTTACGGCGCACTTTCTCGTGAAGCAAAACTTGAAATCATCAAGGCCATCAGAGATCTAAACCGCGACAGTGAAGTTGGCTGTATTATTCTTGCTTCAAAAGGCAAAGGATTTTGTACTGGACAAGACTTAAATGATCGCACAGTGCAAGCTGGAGAAAAACCAGTTGATCTTGGAGTAACACTTGAAACTGAGTGGAACCCACTGGTTAATGCAATTAAGTCATCTAAGAAACTAGTTATCGCAGCAGTTGAAGGTGTCGTTGCAGGAGCCGGTGTTTCCGTAGCACTTGCATGCGACTTAATCGTAGCAAAACCAGGGATCAAGTTTGTTTCAGGTTTTTCAAAACTAGGTCTTTGCCCAGATGCTGGATCAACTCATATGTTCACTCAAGCACTTGGCCCTAAAAAAGCAATGGAATACTTCCTTTTTAACGCTCCTTTAACAAGTGAGCAATTAGAGAGTGCAGGACTTATTAATAAAGTAAGTGAAGAAGCATTAACAGATGCAAAAGCATGGGCCGGGCAAATTAATGCCATGGCACCTCTTTCAGTAAAAGCGATAAAAGAGAATATCAATGTTGCAATTGATAGCACTTCAAAAGAATCGATGGAGCGCGAAACAGCTTACCAAAGATTCTTGGGAAATAGTGAAGATTATAAAGAAGGCCTAACGGCGTTCTTTGAAAAGAGACAAGCAAAATTTTTAGGAAAATAAGAAGGAGGCCATATGGCAGCAAGAGAATACACTCAAGAAGAACTACAATTATTTGAAGACATTCAAAATGGTAAGAAATTTGATAAGGGAGATGAGCTTCCTCCACTATACAAGAAGGCCCTAAGAAACCTTCTATGGATGCAACACGATTCAGAATATTCTGGGGCGCTTGGATATGCACCATGGATTGAAAAGGCACCAACGATGCAAGAAAAAGTTGTTGTTGCTCAAATCGTTAAAGATGAAATGAGACATGCTTCAGTTTGTTACAGACTTCTAAAAGGTCTTGGTGAAGATGTTGACTCACATATCGAAAAGTCAGAACTTGGATTCAAAATGCCAGAAGACGAAGCACAAATTGGATTCCAAAGATTAAAAGATGACTACCGTGTAAATATCTTCTACTACGGTATCAATTTCTGGGAAGACTTTATTCTATTTAACTTCCTAATGGATAGAGCTGCTGGCCACCAACTAGAAGACACTCTTGATTCAAGCTACCTTCCTTGGAAAAAAGGAATCGAAGGAATCTATAAAGAAGAAATCATGCACCTTGCTCACGGTGACAAATGGATCAAAATCCTTGCCGAAGGTGACAACAAAGAATTCCTACAAGAAAGACTAAATATCTGGTGGCCAAGAGTTATGAACGTATTTGGTTCAACAAAAGGTCGCTCAAATGACCTATATGTTAAGTTAGGACTTAAGAAGAGAACAAATGCTGTTGTTCGCGATGTTTTCGTAAAAGAAGTAGAAGAGCTTTGTGAACAAGCGGGCCTAGTTCTTCCTATCTACGACGAAGATGCACAACCACAAAGGCAATAATTGAATGAATATAAATAGTGTACTAGTTATTGGTGCAGGAACTATGGGGCGAGGAATCGCCCAATGGTTTTGCCAACACGGTGTGAAGGTTGAATTAGTAGACCAGCACCTTGAAATGGCCCAAGCAAGTGGTGATCTTATCACCTCTTCGTGGGACAAACTTGAAAGCAAAGGTAAATTTGACTCCGCTGAAATCACGGCTTTTAAAAAGAATTTAAATATCGTTGAGATGAATGAGCACCAAATCGATCACGACCTTGTGATTGAGGCCATTGTTGAAAACTTAGATATTAAGAAAAAAGTTTTTGCTCGTCTTGATGAGATCATGAGTGAAAAAACGATCTTTGCATCTAATACTTCATCTATTCCAATTACTAAAATGGCAAAAGACTTATCAAAACCTCGTAAAGAAAAATTCTTAGGTCTACACTTCTTCAATCCAGCAACTTTGATGAAGTTAGTTGAAATTATTGAAACACCATGGAGTAGTAAAGATCAGGCCCATGCCCTTTATGACTGGTTTGAGCGCTATGGAAAAAAGCCTGCTTTATGCAAGGATTCTCCTGGTTTTATCGTTAATCGTGTTGCCAGAAATTTTTACGGCGAAAGCTTTCACCGCCTAGAAAACTATAATCAAGAGCAGGTCGCAGAAATTGATCGTGTCATGAAAAATGTAGGTGGATTTAGAATGGGCCCATTTGAGTTAATGGATCTTATCGGAATTGATGTCAACTATGATGTCACTCAATCTGTGTGGGCGTCATACTATTATGAACCACGTTTTAGGCCACACAAGATTCAACGTGAAATGGTTGATAGTGGCCGTATTGGACGCAAAGTTAAAGAGGGGTTCTATCGTTATGAATAAAACTATTTTAGTAAGTGATAACCACCCTCTGTACAAAAATGTTCTTGGAAGTGAATATCCTTCAATTGTTGTTGATCCGTATAGCATCAACACACTAGATGGTGTTGACTTTGATGAGACTGATTTAATTGTTGATCTTACTTGTTTTGATCGCAACTCAAAGATGGACCTATACGAACACTTAGATATTGTCTTTGATGGCCCAATCGTTTCAGATCTAACGGTCAACTGGGGCGAGTATTTAATTGGTCAATACGAAAATGTACTTGGCGCTGTAGCAGCGGCCTTCTACTCTCCAAAAAGCTGTTTTGAATTCTATATGAAAGATGATTCTATTGAAGAAGCTGCGTTTGATGTCTTCAAAAAACTCGGTTTTGATCTTGAAATCGTCAATCACATTGGAATTGGATTCACATACCCTAGAGTTATTTCACAAATTATTAATGAAGCATACTTTGCTAAAGAAGAAGCCTTGGCTTCAAATTCGGATATTGATAAGGCAATGAAGTTTGGTGTGAACTATCCCCTAGGTCCATTTGAATGGGCCGATAAAATTGGAATTGAAAAAATCTTAATTCTGCTAGAAGAATTACGTGAAATCACAGGAGATGCACGTTATCGTCCGTCTCGCCTACTTAGGATGAATTTATGACACTTAAATATAGAGATGCGTATCTTGTCTACGCAAAAAGAACACCTATTGGAAAACTTGGTGGAAGCCTTTCTCATCTAAGAGTTGATGATATGCTAGCGACACTTTTTCGTGACTTCTCTCAAAGCTTTGATTTTGACATGAAGGAAATAGACGATGTTATCGTTGGCTGTGCAAATCAGGCCGGTGAAGACAACAGAAACCTTGCTCGTATGTCTGCTCTCTTAGGAGGCCTTCCTTACGAAGTTCCAGGTGTAACACTTAACCGTCTTTGTGCATCATCACTCGATGCAATTATTGATGGTTGGTCGCGCATTAATTTAGGAATGGCCGATTGCCTTCTTATTGGTGGTGCTGAGAGTATGACAAGAGCACCTCTTGTTATCTCTAAAGGATCAACTCCATTTGGGCGTGATTCTCAAATGTTTGATACAACATTTGGTTGGCGATTTCCAAATAAGAAGATGAAGGAGATGTTTCCTTTACTTGGCATGGGAGAGACAGCTGAAGAAGTTGTGGCGAAAATTGGAATTTCTCGTGAAGACCAAGATAAATTCGCACTTGCATCCCACCAAAAAGCTTGTAAAGCATGGGAGAATGGAGAATTTAACGATGAAGTTCTTCCTGTTGAAATAGCGATGAGAAAAGAAACAATTACTGTTTCAAAAGATGAAGGTCCTCGTCCATCAACAACTCTAGAGGCCCTAGCAGGACTTAGAGCAGTATTTAAAAAGGATGGTTCAGTAACGGCCGGAAACTCTTCAATGATGAATGATGGTGCAGCATGTGTGGCACTTGTTAGTGAAGAGTTCTTAAAACGCCACAACTTAACTCCTCTAGTGAAATTAACAGGAGCAGGTGTTCGCGGAATCCACCCAAATATCATGGGCCTTGGCCCTGTCGCTTCAACTCAAAGATTAATGGAAAAATTTGGAAAGAAAATTTCTGACTTTGATGTTGTAGAACTAAATGAGGCCTTCGCTTCTCAATCACTTGGTTGTATTCGCGAGCTTGGCCTTGATGAATCAAAAATAAATTTACGTGGTGGAGCAATCTCTCTAGGACACCCTCTTGGATGTTCTGGTGCTAGAATTGTGACAACACTTACTCATATCATGAAAGACAATGCAAATCTTAAGCAAGGTCTAGCTTCAATGTGTGTTGGTGTTGGTCAAGGTGTCTCTCTAAGCGTGGAAAATTGTAAATAGGAGTAAATATGAATGAAGTAAAGTTATATATCAATGGAGAAATCCGCCCTTCATCATCGGGTGAAATGGTTGATTCAATCGACCCATCAAATGGTGAATTTGTAGCGAAGGTTCACATTCCTTCGACACAGGATCTTGAAGATGCAGTACAAGCAGCAAAGAGCGCCTTCTATAATAAAGAATGGCGTGAAATGACTGCGGCCCAAAGAGGAGAAATCCTACTTAAAGTTTCAGAGCTTCTAAAAGAAAGAAAGCGTGAGTTCATTGAACAAGAAATCAAAGACAGTGGTTCAACTTTTAGAAAAGCTGCCGCTGATCTTCACAACACAGCAAGTTTCTTTAAGGTAATGAGTAAGGTTGCGACAAATTTTAAGTTTGAACAATTAGATGAAAAAGCAACAAGAGCGGGCTTTTCTAAAAATACTCGTCGCTATGAGCCTGTTGGTGTTTGTGCACAAATTATTCCATGGAACTTCCCTCTTGTTATGGCCGGTTGGAAAATTGGTCCAATCTTAGCGACAGGATGTACGACAGTTCTAAAATCAGCAGTTGAAACTCCAGTGACAGCGATGATGCTAGCAGAAGTTCTAATTGAAGCAGGCGTGCCTAAAGGTGTTGTCAATATCGTTACGGGTGGAGCAAAAGAAGGACAATATCTTGTTAATCACAAGGATATCGCAAAAGTAGCATTTACAGGATCAACGACCGTTGGGCGTGAAATCTTAAAGCAAAGTGCAAGTGAAATTAAGAATACGACAATGGAGCTTGGTGGAAAATCGGCAAATATCGTTTTAGACGATGCTGATCTTGATATCGCTGTTGATGGCGCTCTTTACGCATTCCTATATCACTCAGGTCAAGCTTGTGACTCGGGAACTCGCCTACTTGTTCAAGATGGAATCTATGATGAGTTCATGACAAAGTTCAAAGAAAGAATTGCAAAAGTAGCAATTGGTGCAACTCCAGAGAAGACAACAGGATTTGGACCTGTGGTTTCAGAGAAACAATTTAACACAATCATGGGTTATATTAATAAGACAAAAGAAGAAGGTGCAAAGCTGATCTATGGCGGTGAGCGTATTACTGAAGGTGACTTTGCCAAAGGTTACTATATTCAGCCGACAGCTTTTGAAATCACACCAGACAATACAATTTGGCATGAAGAGATCTTTGGGCCAGTTGTAGGTATTACTAAATTCAGCACGGAAGAAGAAGCGATCAAGCTAGCAAATAACTCAATCTATGGACTTGCAGGAGCTGTATGGTCAAAGAATGAAGAGCGTGCGCTTAATATTGCCAAAGAAATTGAAGCCGGTACAGTTTGGATAAATGAGTATCACTTATTAAATCCAGGAATGCCATTTGGTGGATTTAAACAATCTGGTGTTGGACGAGAAATGGGTGAAGAGGGAATCAAGGCCTACCTTGAAGTTAAACACCTATGGGAATCTGATTGTAATACACGCGAAGGTAAAATGTGGTTTGATGCCCTATTTTAGATAAAGAAAAGGCCTTCATAACGAAGGCCTTTTTTTATTTATATAAAACTTTTAGTGCAATATCTCCAAAGTCATCGTAAATCGAGAATGATTTTTCAAAGTGACTTTCTTTAAACACAATATCCAAATTAGAATCAATACATGTTGTGATAAAATCACGTCCGTAGATTTCGTAACTACGATTTAAGAAAGGTTGAAATTCACAAATTCTCACCCTTGGGTATTGATAAGGAACACTTTCATAACTTAAAGCAAAGTACTCACGATACTTAAGAAAGTCCTCTCCTATTCCAGCTAACCTCGTAAAGACATAGCTAATATTGCGATTATTAAATCTAAAAAGTTGAGATAATTTTTGAGAGTGCTGTGCCGTTCCTGGGCGAAAGACTGGTTCATCACAATATTGAGTGTCCTCAGAGTTGTAATTTGCGATATTAAATTTCTTAATAACACACTTAATTGGTGTTGCGATCGTAAGGGTTGATCCCTTTCTACCATGCATGAAGCGCCTAAATGTTTTATCCTCATTAACTGATCCGTGCACAAGGCCAAGAACATCACCAGTTCTCGTATCAACGACACCGGCCCCCATTGAATCATCACGAATATTACAATTTTTCATCGCAACGGCAGAAGATTCTTTGTTATTATTTGGGAATAAAACATTATTATTTGTTTTACGGCAGTTGTATCTCATACGGTTAAGTTCATAACCTGTATTATCAAGCTTCTTTTTAACGAACCAAAGTTGATAATAGCTAAAATCACTCATCTTATTTTCAGAAACAGCCGCATAGTCTCCAGGAATGGCCTCCTTGAGTCTAATAGTTGTAAAGTTTCCGTTGTAAGTATTTTGTTCGTTGAATTGAGATTGATCTTCTAGAATTTCACCACATTGATAGACGCGGCCGTTTGTTGTTTTTGCTGCAATTGAACTACAGCTTGCATCGGTCACACAATGAGAAGGAACAACCATGTGCTGCTCATCGGCCATATAGCCAGTACAATACTTAGGAAACTCACTTGAACTATTAATAAATAGCACAAATGAGTCAGTACACTGACCCTCTTCGAAACAGTCGAATTTAACCTTTGTTGAGGTCTCTAATTTCGAGGTCTGTCTCGTAACATTCTTTTTAGCACCATCTTCTCCACCTGGAGTTCCACATGAACACAGAACAAGTAGTGAGATGATTGAAAGTGTTATTGCCTTAAGCAAAGTTCGTCTCCAAAAACTTCATTTAGTCCGATTTTTTACCATAAATAGGATACCCAAATATGATATTGTAAATTATTCAAGAATCCTCGACACACAGTGGCAAAATCGACGATTTTAACGTATTCTTGTTAAATATGATGATCGTAAGCGCGTGCTTGGCCGGCAAGAAATGTCGATATGACGGAGAGCACAAAAAACAACAACTTATAAGTGACCTCGTTGCTCAAGGCAAGGCCATTGCTGTCTGTCCTGAAGAACTAGGAGGCCTTCCTACTCCAAGGCCACCCGCTGAGAATGTCGATGGAAAGCTCATCACAATCGATGGAAATGATGTCAGCATCAACTACGAGCTTGGGGCCCAGAGATCTCTAGAAATTGCACTAGAAAATTCATGCACAAAGGCACTGCTAAAATCAAAATCACCAATGTGTGGTGCTGGACTTGTTTACGATGGGAATTTTTCAGGAAACCTAATTGAAGGTGATGGCGAATTTACCAAGAAGCTAAAAGAGAACGGTATTCAAGTTGAGGCCATCGACTAATCCAAAGTTTTCACACATCTAACAAAGCTGTAACATCTCAATTAATAAATCAATTAAGATAGACCTACTAGAACACTAGGAGGGTCTAGATGAATGAATTAGAACTAAAGAAATTTCAAGCAAGAAATTTACAAGGTCGAATGAAGCACCTTAGTCATCAGCTTGAATACTTAAAAGTGAATCCAGAAGACTGGGATAACTTTCAATCAATCATTAATATGAAATTTAATCATCTCATCAATGATTCAATTTCTCTTGGAAGTATTGAAGCGGCAAATTATCTTGCCCTATTACAAAATCATTTAAATGAAAATTTTAATAATGAGACTATTACTATCGTAAAAGACCAATTTGATGAAGTTCTCGATGCTCTAGATGGCCTAGGTGTTGAGCTTTTAATCAATACTGAAATGCAATCTGAGTTTACGCATTAGTTAAACTGTGGTTTGTTCTTCTGCGGATGCACGCAAACTCGTCGGCTTCGGCTCCTGAGTTTTATACGAAAATTATCATTCAATTAGTGGGACTTCTTTTTGCTAAGACCGTACCCGAAGGCTCCCATCGTGGTCGCCTCTGGGTTGAATTGCGTCATCCGCTCCTGCGGATGCACGCAAACAAAAAAGCCCCGCATTCGCGGGGCAATCCTTTTGCAGTAATTATAGTGGTTTTAATTAACCAATTAGTTTTAGAGCTGCAGCACCTTGAGAGTTAGACTGAGCAAGTACTGAAGAACCAGCGTTAACAAGAATATCATTCTTAGCTTTCTTCGCTGTCTCAGCTGCATAGTCAGTGTCTCTGATACGAGAGTTAGCAGCACTTAAGTTTTCTGAACTGATCTGTAGGTTGTTAATTGTAGAATTTAATCTATTTTGCTTAGCACCTAGCTCAGCTCTTTGTCCTGCAATACTTTCGATTGCAGAGTCTAGGTTTGCAAGAGCAGATTGAGCACCCTCTTTCGAGCCAACTTCAAGGTCTGCTACACCTAGGTTTTCCAGAGAAGAGTTCAGAACATTCGTATCGAATTGAATTCTATCTTGGAAATCATCATTATTAATACCGATTTGGATATCAAACTTATCACCAGCACCAGTTAGAAGTTTCTTTCCGTTAAACTCAGTAACTTCTGAAATTCTTTGGATCTCTTGCTTAAGGTTTTGATACTCAAGATCAGTAAATTGTCTCTCAGTGTCACCTACTGTGTCCGATGCTGATTGAACAGATAGTTCTCTTAGTCTTACTAAGATGTTTGATACTTCATTCAGACCACCTTCTGCGATTTGAATCATTGAAATACCGTCATTCGCGTTTCTTTCAGCTTGATTAGTTGATCTAATTTGCCCTTTTAATTTCTCAGAAATCGCAAGACCTGCAGCATCGTCAGCTGAACGTACAATTCTTGTACCAGATGAAAGTTTTTCTAAAGATTTTGATTGAGCGTTGTTGCTTAGACCTAATGATCTTTGTGCAGCTAAAGACGTTACATTTGTGTTAATACGCATACCCATTGTGATACCTCCGTGATCTATTTCCCCCCCGTACTCAGGGTTGTCCCGACCATTGGAACAATGAGCATACTGCTCTTGTGAATTTTATTAACTTTTTAATTAAGTCTTCTGACCTAACATGAATCTTCTCGGAGGTGAAAATGAAAGCTTTAGGAAAATATTAAATTATTTTAGATTTTTTTTTACATTTTCTAAAATTAAGGAAAGTCTCGAAAATCATTAATTTTTTTGGACTCTATAATGATAAGTACATAAATAAATTAAATGATTTACCGATAATAAGCTATATGGAAGAAGGGAAACCGCTCATTTTTCTTGAGCCTCTTACTGAAGCAGTAAAGAAGCTAAAAGAGTCTATTGAGGCATCTGCAGAAGCAGAGGGTATCGAAATATATGAAGTTGAAAGTCCCGAGGAATATAATCAACTAATCCCAACTATCGGCCAGTCTTTAACGATTGCCTGTAGTCCTAAAAAGACAGCTCAATGTATTCAACCGCTAAGAAAATTCATTCATAAAAATAATGTAAAAGTACTTCTGATTAACTCGAAAGCTGTGCCTCCTAAAACTCTAGAAAAATTTAGAAAGATTGGATTAACAGAGTATATACAAGAACCTGTTCCTGCAAAAACGTTAGAGTATAAAGTAAATCTTATATTAAGATCTTTAAAGAAGGCCGAAGAAACAGCAGAAATGGAGTTTCGAAGTGGTGAAGATAAAGCAGCACTCGAAGAAAGAAATTATGAAGATAAGAAAGAGGCCGAAAGAAATAATAATGGTGGGCACTTAAAGGGAAATGTTTCAAAGACAGCTCCTCAAAAAGCTAATAAGGATGTCTTTGATGATAGTACATATGCAGATTATAGTGATGATGACGAAATTAAAGAACAAGGAATGTCATTAAAAGACTTAAGTGCACACCAAAAGCAAAATAATCAAGAAGGTGGCCATCTTAAAGGCTCATTAGAAAAGAATAATAAGGCCGACAACACTCCTGAGATAAATTTTGAAGAGGATCTCTTTAAAAGCCTTGAACAGCAATCAAGTAAATCAAATAAGGATCTAGGAGGAAGTCTAAAAGGTCAAGTATCCCCTACTTTAGATGACTATGATGAAGATAAAGACGACTTTGATGAAGACCTTTTTAAAAGTCTTGATAGTGTAAAAAAGAGTTCACAAAACTCAGGCCAACAAAGTGGACAACTTAAGGGGAGTTTATCTCCAACATTAGATGACATTGAAGACGATGATTTCGAAGACGATGATTTCGAAGACGATCTCTTCAAGAGTCTTGATACTGTCAAAAAATCAGCAAATAAAGCCGATGACCTTGGTGGAAGCCTTCAAGGTAAGCTATCTCCTACTCTTGATGACATAGAAGACGAAAAAGATACTGACGAAGACCTCTTTGCAAGTCTCGATAAAGTAAAAAATGCGACAAATAAATCGAATGAGAAAGATGGTTCACTTAAAGGTAGCATCTCCGTAACATTAGATAATGTAGAAAATGAAAAAGATACCGACGAAGACCTCTTTGCAAGTCTTGATAATATAAAAAAATCAAACTTAAATGATAGCAAAACGAGTAGACCAAATCTTAGTGGAAAGCTTACTCCTACACAAAGCGATACTGATTATAGTGATGACGATTTTGATGATGACTTATTGAAAACATTAGAAGAGCTACAGTCAAATAAGACCACTTCTAAGGGAAGAGATCAACAAGGAATACAGTCTTCATCTAATGATGAACTTATTGATAACGAGAAAGGTCTCCAAGGTAAATCGAAAGACAGTGCCGATCTGGCAATGAGTAAGAATAATGGTTCTCGTGATAATCAGACAAATAATAGAGACAATGAAGATCTATTTGCTTCTCTCGATGCGCACTCTAAAGAGAAAAATAAAAAGTATGATAATGTACATAATTTAGATCTTAATTTAGATAACAAGGCCGAAAACGAAGAAGTAACAAGACCTCCTGGACCAACTATTGAATACGAAAAGAAGGGTGATCTTGGCGAGCAAACTATTGATTACTCAAACCTTGATAAACAACCTGAATACGAAGGTGGTTCGAAAGAAGAATTAGAAATAAAATTCTCCGAATCTCAGGATGTGCTTGCTGCTAAAAAAAGAGAAGAAGCAAATCGTCTAGCAGAACAATTAAAGATTCAGCAACAACAAGAAGATGCAAGAAAAAAGCAGGAAGAAGAAAGAAAAAGAGCACTTGAAGCACAACAAGCAAAGGCACTGGCCGATGCTGAAGCAGAGAGGCTAAAAAATGAACAAGAAATTGAAGATGCCCTAGGCGCAATCTTTATTCCAGATCCAAAAGATATGAACTTTTTTATCGAGGCGATGAATTTTGTTATTGATGGTGACGCAGTAAAAAGCTTCACAAATGAATATATAAATACTTTTTGCATTGGAACAGTCGTCATTTATAATATTCAAAATGAGTGTATTCTAGGTAATGAAGATGTTGATGATCGCTTCGAGGCCATAAAGAATGTTTTAAAAGCAAAGAGAAAACCTAGTTGGAATGATACAACATTTCAAAGTGAGCTGCTCTACTATCACATACCAATCATAGAAAATGGAAAATACCATAACTTCATTCTATTTCTGACTTCCAAGGGTGAAATTGCAAGATCAAATGAAAATCCAAAAAGAGTCGAACAATGTCTACAAGTAATCAAGGGAAGCTACCTTAGTGGAGAAGATCGAGCATCTAAGAAGATTGAATCAAAAAAGAGCTCATCCATTACAGAATCTGTTAGTGGTCTCTTTAAAGGAATCTTTGGAGGTAAGAAATGAGGGCATATTTCTTTATCAAATTAAGTTCACTAAAAGACATTAAAACTTTTCCTTTTTCACTCTATGTCTACAACTTGAAAGATAAAACATATAATTTATCACTAAAGGCCAATACTCCATTAACAAATGATAGTTATGAACTACTACGTTATATTGAAGATAGTAATAAAGGTAAGATCGCAGTAAAGCTTTCCCAGAGAATGACTTATTTGGCCACAGTTGGAGAACTCGATAAGATTGAACCAAGAGCTATTGAAGAAACAAAGCAGAAGATTGAAATTTTAAAAGAGTACGAAGACATTATTGAGGAACAAAGGATAAGCGAACATATCGCACTTCCCCCTCTTCGCAGTATGGTCTCAAAAGCAATCGATAAGGATGACTTTCTACCTATCATACTTAGGGCCCAAAAAGAAATCATGCTTTTTTCAATTGATATAAGCCACACTGTATCTCTTGCACGTCACTTTGCAGGTGTGCATATGAATAAAGATAATCTGACAAATAGAATCGTCGCTCTCAGTTATTTCTTTGCGAAGAAAATGATGATTGATAGCCCACAAGATCTTGCAGACCTAGTATGTGCTTCATTCCTAGCAAATATTGGCCTTACTCAAATATCGCCTAATATCATTCATGGCAATCAAACTGAAATCACTCACGATCAAAGAGAGCAATATTACAAACATGTTAAATTTAGTCGTATGTTTATTGATCAAAGCGGTATTAAGTTAAGTGAAGAGTGTAAGAAAATCATTGATACTCATCATGAAAAATATGATGGTTCAGGAATGCCCGATCAAATATCACAAGCAGGCCTTGGCCTAAGCAGTGAGATCCTTGAGTTTGTCTCTCACATCATGGAATTTAGCTACGGACTGATTACCGGAGAAAAAACATCTCTAAGTAGTGTTGTTTATATGATTGATGCTGGAGCAGGAGTTAGTGGACTCAATGTCAATTACAGCGGACGTATAAAGCCTCATGTAACAAGCATACTATCTCTTTAATTATTAGTTATTAATTAAATGTTCCGTACGGAAGTGTATTTCTTCCCATCCAAGTGTGAAGATTCGCCTGAATACTCGTTTCATTATCATTTTTATTATCCATAACTTCAATCTTAGCGAAAGTTAACTGAGTCGTTCCAGTTCCCTTTCCAAAATCGAGATTATACATACGAGTCCATGTTCCAGTATTTATAAATGTCTTACCATTAGAATAGGTACGACAAATCGGCTCATGCGTATGACCAACAATTAGCACATCTGTATCTTCTGCTTGCTGTAGATAATCGAAAGTCAGAGATTCGTAATCTTGAAAGAGTGCTAATTCCTTAAAGAATAGTTTTAACCAATCACCAAAATTATCACTTATCTTAAAAAGATAAATTGAACGAACCATGATGAAATAGATAACGTTTGCGAGCATAAAGCGCAGCGTGAAGAATGTATCGTAAATAAGTCCATTAATTAAGAACTTATTGATAGGTCTTACAGCATTTACGTGATCTCGCTCCTCTTTAAACTTATTGATTACTCTTGTGACGTAATAAGATCCCCACGGAGGATTAAAATAGCGCTTACCAGACTCATCTTCGATAATACAATGCTCTTCATCAAAGGTATGAGCAATCTCATACTCGTGGCCATGCTTAAGAACAACTCGATCAGCAGGACGATACTCATCATTTAGGTGACGTATTTCAAATTTTGATCGTATATTTTCGTCAAAGTAAGATAAAACAAGCTCCTGTAGTGATTTAAAAACAAGCTCCGCATCGTGATTACCTATAATGAAAGTAATTTTCTTATTCTTTGTTTTCAAAAAATCATTAAGGGCCAGCATAACTTCTTTATGCGCCTCAAGAATCATTTTTAATTTTTTTAATGAAGACTCTTCAGACCAAAATTCGTCATCATATACCTTGATATAAGGAACGGCCAAAAGATCAAAGAAGTCTCCATTAATAATTAATTCAACTTCTTTATTTGAATATTCTTCTTTACTAAAATATTCGAGAAAATCCACTAGTTCTTCATCGTAGTGAAAATCTTCAAGATAGTTTCTTACACCATCAACATACTCGCCTGCTCCGAGATGAACATCAGAGATTACAATAATGGTTTTCTTTGAATTATTTTTGCGAAGGAATCTCATATGCCGATTTACCTATATTCAAGACGATTTTTTGAAAAGCAGGATCTAGTGGAACGAAGAAAAATCTTTTCTTGGTATTGAAGTCAAATTCAACACTTACTTCCATGTCTGACTTTACTGTAATAAATTTTAAATTCTTATCAAACTCATCAACAAACTTGCCGCGAATCGGAGTAAGGGTTTTATTTTGAACAATAACTGCAACTCTCCCATTTCTCATTTTTGCAGGGGAAATTACTTTGTAATAACTAGGCATGGCCGTAACTATAAATGCCTCGGCCCTCTCCATTCTCTGTTGTGCAAATAC
Organism: Halobacteriovorax sp. XZX-3; assembly: GCF_043196495.1. Lineage (NCBI taxonomy): Bacteria > Pseudomonadati > Bdellovibrionota > Bacteriovoracia > Bacteriovoracales > Halobacteriovoraceae > Halobacteriovorax > Halobacteriovorax sp. XZX-3. The sequence goes on from NZ_JBEBMO010000001.1 coordinate 798,146, forward strand.
TTCTTTTGTTAAAAAGAAGCTAAAAAAAATTGAGAAAAGAAAGAAGCTTAATCGTTTATTATTCATATTTATATTGTAACTATTTAATATTTTATAGATTATAGCTGGCAAAGCTTACCTAGTAATCATCATTTACACGCTGAAATTGATGTCATTTAAGATTCATACCGATGAATCTTGTATGATAAACGCAATAAAGAAAACATTTACAAAGAATACTGAAGAACAAAACCTACCATTAGTGGACTTTTCTGATCCAGCACACCACTGGATCGTTTCAAATCCACATATTTTTAGATTCTTTCAAGATATACTTGGACAACTCGATGAAGAAGAATGTGAGAGCTTGGCCTCATATGGACAATTAGTTTTTCTCGAAAGCCAAGGAATGTACTCAAGTGTTATTCCTTCACATGGAGATAAAACATTTGTTCTTATTTACCCTCAATTACTAAAATTGATTCGTTCAGCAGATAACGAAATGGCCCAAGCAGTTATCTTCCATGAATTAGGTCACCTCTACTATCGTCATTTTACGATGAGGTCACAAATTGGAGAGATGACAAAACAAATTGAAGCAGATGAGTTCTCTATTCGTCATGGCCATGCTCTTGGACTATTTAATTTCTTAAAGGGTATGCCAATTACAACGGAAGTTAGCCAAAGACTAGAAATGATTCGTTTAAGAACTTAATTTCATCTCTTATTTTAGCTGCATCTTCAAATCGAAGATCCTTTGAAGCTTCTTTCATCTCTAGCTTAAGCTCAGCGATACGCTTCTTAATTTCTTCAGGAGACATCGAGACTTCTTTAGGTCCACTCTTCTTACCTTTCTTCTTATTTCCTCGAAGAGTCTCGATAACACCACCAGATACCTCTTTCAAAATAGTTTGAGGAGTGATTCCATTGGCCTCATTATACTCCATCTGAATAGCACGACGCCTTTTCGTTTCACCTATTGCTCGCTCCATCGATTTTGTCGTTTGATACGCATACATAAGAACCTTACCATCACTATTTCGAGCGGCACGTCCAATTGTCTGAACGAGTGATCTCTCAGATCTTAAGAAGCCCTCCTTGTCTGCATCTAAAATTGCGACAAGAGAAACCTCAGGTATATCAAGTCCTTCCCTTAATAAGTTAATACCAACAAGAACATCAAATTCCCCAAGTCTAAGATCGCGAATGATTTCAACTCGCTCAATTGTATCGATATCACTATGAAGATACTTCACTTTAATTCCACTACCATGATAGAAATTAGTTAGCTCTTCAGCTAACTTCTTCGTTAGTGTTGTGATTAAAACTCTTTGACCTTTTTCTATGATTTTTCTTACTTCAACAAGGAGGTCATCAACCTGATTGGTAGCATCCCTAACTTCGATAATTGGATCGAGAAGGCCAGTTGGTCTAATGATTTGTTCAACAAACTCACCATGAGTTCTCTCTAACTCATAATTTCCAGGAGTCGCTGAGACATAAAGAATATCGTCTAACTTTGTCTTAAATTCTTCAAAGTTTAAAGGACGGTTATCAAGTGCTGATGGAAGTCTAAAGCCATAATCCACAAGATTTAACTTCCTTGCTCTATCTCCCCTATACATCCCTCCAACCTGAGGAACAGTAATATGGGACTCATCAATAATCATAAGAAAGTCTTTTCTAAAAAAATCAATGAGAGTCGGAGGTGGATCACCAGGCTCACTTCCTGTCATATGGCGCGAGTAGTTTTCAATACCAGAACAAAAGCCCATCTCTTCAAGCATTTCGATATCAAGAAGTGTTCTTTGTTCAAGTCTTTGCTTTTCTACCAGTTTATTTTGTTTTTCTAATTCCTGTAGTCTTTCACGAAGCTCAACTTTAATAGTCTCTAAAGCATGCTCCATTCTCTCCTCACCAACAACATAGTGAGACTTTGGATAGATTGTCACCTTCTGTAGTGCTTGTATCTTTGTTCCTCTTAAAGGATCAACAATTGTAATACTCTCAATCTCATCATCGAAGAACTCAACTCGAACAACATTTGAATCCTCGTGGGCCGGAAAGATTTCAACGATATCACCACGAACGCGAAAGCATCCACGAACAAAGTCGATATCATTTCTTTCATATTGAATTGCAACAAGTGACTTTAAAAATTCGTCGCGATCTTTTTCATCTCCAACAAAGAGAGTCTCTCTCATATTCGCATACTCATCAGGGGAACCAATCCCGTAAATACAACTAACAGATGAGATGATAATCACATCATCTCTTTCCAGTAGTGAACGAGTTGCCGAGTGGCGAAGTTTATCGATCTCATCATTTACTGATGAGTCTTTTTCAATATAAGTGTCACTTCCAGGAACATAGGCTTCTGGTTGGTAATAGTCATAATATGAAACAAAGTATTCAACAGCATTATCGGGAAAGAATTCACGAAACTCTGCATAGAGTTGAGCAGCAAGAGTCTTGTTATGGGCGAGAATAAGAGTTTTCTTTCCTAGCTTTTGGATAACGTTGGCCATGGTAAAAGTTTTTCCAGAACCTGTTACACCAAGAAGTGTTTGTTCCTTAGTGCCGCTTGTAAGCTTCTCTACAATTGTTTTAATCGCCTCAGGCTGATCTCCACAAGGCTTAAACTTCGATTTTAAATTAAATACATTTTCACTCATATGCCTATTTTATCTTATTATCATAGTTTAAAACAGCGAAATTGAGTTATCATTAATATAACCAAGTTAGTTTTTGTAAACTCGATAGAAAGTTTATATGATAGTAAAAATTCGAATTGTTATTAGGGTTTATTATGAGTGTAGGTGAAACACCTAAAGGTGAAAAAAGAAAGATCGCGATCATTGAGACAGCAATCGATCAGATGGCGCACAAAGGTATTGATGGTGCATCTTTTCAAAAGATTGCAAATACACTTGGAGTTAGCCAGTCTGCAGTTTTTCACTACTTTAAAAATAAGTCTCAACTCTTTCTTGGAGTTCTCGACTTTATCGTTACAAAGAACCACGCTAGAGTCATAAGCACAATTTGCGAAGAAGATACTTCTTTAACTAAACTAAAAAAGCATTGTCTTGCTAATTTCCAATGGCTCATTGACCGTCCCAATGAGGCAAAAACGATTCTCTATCTTTACTATCGCGCTTCTATCGACAAGAAGGTTTCACAAACTGCTGCCAACCTCATTCACACCGGTAGACAGAGGATAATCGACCTCGTTCGTAGCGCTCAAAAAGATGGGCAGCTCGCAAAAGACCTAAACCCTGAGCTTGCTGGTCAGGCCATTCATGAATTTCTAACAGGTGCTATCATCCAGATATTAAGCCTTTATAATGTAATTGATCCAAAAGAAGAGGTTGAAGCCTACACAAAAAGGCTTGAGACGTTAATTAACCGACTAAACAACTAAAGAATCACCGTAGAATTTCCGAATAGCTATTGGTGAAGATTCTAATATCTTGTGTATTTTCCATTCTAGTAATTCTTAGCTTTATTCTTAGTAAAGACGAGGTTGCACGCCGCTCAATTGCAAGTGTAAATAGGCCAAATTCCTGTCTCGAGGCCATTTCTGAATTTGTTAATTTTGGAGCGGATCCTAAGTATGACACAAAGGTTGCACAAATCATGACTTATCTGAAAGATAAGTATAAGGGGATCAACCTTTCTTATATTCATCGTTCAGGACTAGATCGTAAGATAGAAGATGGCCACTTAGTTTTCACTACTTTAAGAGGGAATTTAAAAGTTCCTCTTAATCAGCAGCATCTTATTAAGGCCGATAAAGTAAAGGCGGTAACTCCCCTTTCACAACTGAGCGACTATCATCAAAAGCAATATGAGAATAATATTTCAAAACTTTATAAGTATCAAAATGATATCAGCACTATTATTTATGAAGCTCATAAGAAAGATGAAAAAGAAATAACAGATTATCTTCTAGGTGAATATCAACGAATCAATACTCTTATCAAATTCTACCGTGGAGAATTAGATTACGTCCCATATGCACAACTTGGAGATAACCCTTATAAGTTACACGAGCCAGTTCATGTAGACTCTCAAGGAAGAACAAGAACTCTTGTACATTTTGATAACTCGAGCTCAACGAGCAACTCTATCTTTAATATTTCTGCAAATGAGAGTGAAGAGATAAGTTACCAAACGATGTTTGCGAACTTTTTAAATAGCTTAAACTACAATCAAAACTTTTTCTCACCTCAAAGAAGGATCAAAAAGATTCAAAGCTTTACCTATATGGATGATAATGAAGTGAAGGCATCCTTTCATATGATTGATGCTATCAGAGACTATGAATCACGTCCTGAACTAGTCAGTACCGTGAGAGACTTTCTTTTTAATGAATACAAGAATCGTCTAAATATCGAAGACCAAGACTTAGATAAGCTTAAAGAAATAACGGAGCAATTAGAAAGTCGTACAATCGTTCTTGCAGCAGCTCGAAACTCTCAGATAAAATATTCATTTAAAGGTCATGATGAATCTGGTATTCGCTACCTATCTAGAGAAAAAGATTCGATCGATATTTCGGGAACAATTTCAATTACTCTTTCAAAAGAAGTAAATCAGAAGCTTCCTCTTGAGATCTTTACTGGCCATGAGGTAGAAAGACAAAGAGGTGAAATAATAGCCGAAATTGGACGTTTTGCAGTGGATGGGAATGATTCCATTTTCAATGCAAATGACTTAATAGCGGCCGTTACATTTGCGGCACAGAAAGTAGAGGGCCTTGATCGCATTGTCATAGAAGCGGATAAAATTAGGGCCCGTTCATTTAAGCGCTGGGGCTTTAAACCAATTCACGAGCGAATCAATTACGAAGGAAATACTGAGTACATTATGGAAGTTACACCAAAAGAGTTACTCGAAAATGTTGAAAAAAGATATTTTGAAAGTCTTTGAAAAAAATAAAGCGCTTGCAAGTTACCCCACAAACGCTTATTTCACACACACAACACAAGAGAATAAGTTCAAAAGAACCTTGAACTTATAAAGCTATTAATTAAAACAGCTCTCAATTTGATTTTTTACTTCAGTTTTCTCTGCCCCGTTCTTGATTGAAATCTCTTGAACAATTAGGTCTCTACACTGCTCAAGCATTTTCTTTTCACCGAACGAAAGATTCTTCTTATTCTTTAATAAGAAAAGTGATCTAAGGACATCAGCAATCTCAATAAGTGAACCAGTCTTCACTTTTTCCATATAGTCTCTGTAACGACGGTTCCAAGTTGAATTATCAACTGTTACATCATGATCATTAAGAAGCTCGTAAACTTCACTGATCTCTTTTTCGTCGACGAGTACTCTAATTCCATCTTTGGAATTCGTAGGAACCATTACAGTCATTCCATTAGCTACAACTTTAATGATGTAGAATGAAAGACTTTGTCCTCCTACCTCGCGATCTTCGATGTCCACAATTTGTCCCACACCGTGGCCAGGGCAAACTGCGTAATCTCCAATGTTAAACATTTCTACCTCCAAGGGTATTTTCTCTCCCATTGAATATACTACGACGCAGCATCAGCCTCAATGAGCCTTGTAAGATTTACATATGATCTTTGAATTTTAGACAGTTCGTTGTAGAGAAACGACCCAATAATTTCAACTACTTATATTTAGCTGAGTTACGATAAAGAGGAAGCATGATCTCAAAAGTCGTATTCTCCTCTTTATTAAGATATTTAATGTGGCCATTCATCGACTCAACGATCTGAGTACTAAGGGCCAAACCAATGCCCATACCGGCTTCTGGCTTAGTTGTATACATATATGCAAAGAGCTTCTTCTGATCCTTAAGATCAATCCCTTTACCTGTATCAACAATATGTATGATCAATTGGTTTTCACTATTAGATTTATAGCGAATCGTAATTCGCCCTCTTTCCATCTCTTCAATTGCATCAACAGAATTGGAAACAAAATTTGTGAGCACCTGAAGAATCTGAACTTCCTTTCCCCAAATCTGACAACCATTACAGTCACCTTCAATATTCAAAGCAATATTATTTGCACTACATTTATGAATAACAAGCTCTTGTAGCTGATCAAAGAGCTTATCTACATTAATTGCACTATTGTTTAGATGATTAGAGTTCTTAGATAAAAGCTTGATCCCTTTAATAATTTGATCAATCCTTTGGGCCTGATTCTTAATCATATTAAACTTTTTCTTCTCTTCTTCATCAGCAGTGTTCTTCTCTAGTCTTTTCACACTCCACAGAAGTACCGTAAGAGGATTATTAATTTCATGAGCGACATTGGCCGCAAACTCACCTAGATTTGCCAGACGATAATTATTAACAAGCTCAACATTCTTTTCTTCAAGCCTCTCATCACTTCGAATTTTTAAAACAAGGATGACGAGGAAACCAATAAGGCAGATAGTTAAACCGGTAAGAGAAGCTAAGTAAACAGCACGCTTAAAGTCAAAAGAGTTGGTGATATCGCCATAGACATAGGCAGAGATTTGCCAAAACTCACTTTCAAGCTCTAAGTTCAAGTCACTGAGTCGCTCTAGAATTAGAATTGAGCGAGCAATCTCCTTAAAGTCATTTTCCGTAAATTGATAGCCATCTACACTCTCGGCCCTCGTAAGAACTGTCTCAATAATACCACGAGCAGACGTGAGGATTTCATTTGCAACCTTCAGGTAGTCTTGAAATGATTTCGTTTCATACTCATCTAAAATAAAAGCTTCACTCTTTAGTGCACTAATTTGTCCAAAGCTAGCATCAATTCTTAAATAGGCATCTTCGAGATTATCAATTGTTGGTGAATCTTTAAATTTTATAAGTTTTTTATGAGTGTCATGAATAGCGTAGGCCACATGAAAATAAAGTCTAGCAACAACTCTTGAGTTAAAAAGTCTGTGCTCTTCCTTATCAAAAATTCGAAGCCCTGCTCCAAATCCAGCAGAAAGCATCAAAACGAGAATAATTAAGAAACTATAGAATAAATGCTTATTAGAAAGCTTACTCATAGACGAATTCGATCTCATTTATCATCCAAATCCAGTCAGCTCCTTCTTCAGTAATCTTATCTTTTGAAATGACCCCTAAGTCTTTTCTAATAATTCTCATAGGGCCAAGCTCTGAATTTTCGAGCCACTTCCCATCCTGCTTATACATAATATAAGTCGTTTTAGAACGTTCAACATTTCTTTTAATATGAACTTTATAAAGATTAATGGCCTTAAGTTTCACGGACGTAGCTGTAGGCGCAAAATAAACAAACAGACTCTCAAGAGAGAAAGCAGTTACCTTTATCTTCTTGTGCTGTTGATATGGATCAAAAAAATCAAACTCAACACTTGGGATTTTAGTGAAGTAATCAACCTTCACAACCTTGTCTTCCGTATGAAGCTTTTGATTTAAGATTGCAATTTTTTGTCTAGGTACTTTAGCAATCACGCTAATACTAAAAAACGTAGCGATTAGTAGCAAAATTTTCATAAATAATTTTTATCACGATTAAGTCGATTTGACCAAGTATAAAAGAAATATAGAAACTAATTAGCGATAAAGGGGCAACATGATTTCAAAAGTCGTATTTTCCTCATTATTTAGGTATTTGATATGGCCGTTAAGAGACTCAATGATCTGTGAACTAAGGGCAAGTCCGATTCCCATACCTGTACCAGGCTTACTCGTGTACATATAAGCAAAAAGCTTCTTCTGATCTTTAAGATCAATCCCCCTACCGGTATCGATAATATGAATAAGTAACTGATCTTCAAGATTAGTTTTATACTTAATCGAAATTTTCTTATTATTCATTCCCTCCATTGCATCAATAGAGTTAACAATAAAGTTTGTGAAAACTTGAAGAAGTTGAACCTCTTTCCCCCAGACCTTACTTCCTGAGCAACTCCCTTCAATATTCAAAACAATATTATTAGCGACACATTTATGAATAATAATCTCTCGCAGGTGTTCAAAGAGTTCTTCAATATCTATTGGGCTATTATTTAAGTGATTAGAATTTTGAGAAAGAAGCTTTATCCCCTTAATGATCTGATCAATCCTCTCGGCCTGACCTCTAATCATCGCCAAGCTTTTCATTTCCCCATCGCTGTTATTAACTTTTTCAATTCTTTTTACGCTCCACAATAAAACAGTGAGTGGATTATTGATCTCATGAGCAACATTAGCGGCAAACTCACCTAGGTTTGCGAGTCGATAATTATTAAGCAGCTCAACATTTTTTTCTTTTAGCTCTTCATCACTCCTACTCTTTAAAATAAGCATGATCAGAAAGCCGGTCAGACAAATAAATAGACCAATTAAAGAAGTGAGAAAAACAATTCGATTAAATTCAAATGAACCTGCAGCATCCCCAAATACATTTGCAGACAACAGCCATGACTCACTCTCTAGCTTTAATGTTAGATTATTCAAGCGCTCTAAGATGATTAGAACTTCATCAATTTTATTCAAGTCACTAGCAACATAAGAATATCCCACATTTGACTCAACCTTAAAAAGGAGTGCTTCAATCTTTTGTCTAGCAGTATTAAAGCTACGGTCGACTTCAGAGAGATATTTTAGAAACGACTCTGTATCATATTCAGCAAGAGAGTAGATTTCACTCCTATAGGCCATTGTATGACCAAGGATTGCATCGGCCCTAAGAAAAGCGGACTCAAGGGCTTCAGAACTTGGACTCTTTTTAAATTCTTCAAGGTTCTGGGAAGTGGCATGAATACTTGCGACCACTTGAAAATACAATCTCGAAATAACACGAGCATTAAACAGCTTAGGCTCATCTTTATCAAAGATACGAAGACCGGCCCCTACTCCTGCAGCGATAACAAATATAAAAATTACGATGAAACTGTAAAATAAGTGTTTATTCGAAAATTTATTCATAGATGAAAGAAATCTCATTAATCATCCAAATCCAATCTATTCCTTCTTTGGTAATTTTATCATTCGGAATTATACCTAAACCTTTTCTGATAACCCTTAAAGGACCTAAGTCAGAGTTTTCCATCCAATTTCCATCTTGCTTATACATGACGTAAGTTTTTTTGGCCCTCTCAGTATTTCTTTGGATAATAACTTGATAAAGATTAATGGCCGTTAGCTTTACTGACTTTGCATCTGGAGCAAAGTGCTTGAAAAGATTCTCAAGAGAGAATGCCAACGCTTTATTCTTTTTATTCTTTTGATAGGGATCGACGAAGTAGAATTCTTCACTTGGAATATTTGTAAAATAATCAACTTTTGCAACTTTAAGCTCTTTATGAAGTCGTTGATTCATTATTTTAATTTTTTGTCTTGGGATCTGAGCAAATGCCGAAATCCCGAATAATGCTAAAGACAGTACAAGAGTTTTCATACGTAAACTTAACACGACAAATTCTCTTTATAAACATAAAAAAGGCCTTGTCATAGACAAGGCCTTCTCTCATTATACTTTTAAGATAAAAAGATAATTAGAAACGTGGACAAATTTCATCTTTTTCGAAGAAATAAGCAAGTTCTCTTTCTGCAGAAGCTAGAGAGTCAGAACCGTGAACAGCGTTTTCACCGATTGACTTAGCATATAGCTTTCTTAGAGTATTTTCAGCAGCTTCAGCTGGGTTAGTAGCACCCATGATTTCTCTGTTTCTTTCAACTGCGTTTTCACCTTCTAGGCACATAAGTACAACTGGCGCAGAAGTCATGAAAGCAACAAGCTCACCAAAGAATGGTCTATCTTTGTGCTCAATATAGAAACCTTCAGCTTTCTCTTTTGAAAGGTGAGTAAGTTTAAGAGCAGCGATTCTTAGACCTTCTTCTTCAAATCTCTTAATGATGTTACCGATGTTGTTATCAAGAAGCGCGTTTGGCTTAACGATACTAAAAGTTCTTTCCATTTTAATCTCCTTAAAATTATCTTGCGGAAAATTTCCTAAATTCTTTAATTAAAGGTTCTTTAAAACCTTCTCCATTGTCTCACCAAGTTCAGCTGGAGAACGTGATACAGTTACACCACACTCTTCAAGAATTCTAAACTTAGCTTCAGCAGTGTCATCACCACCAGAGATGATTGCACCTGCGTGCCCCATTCTCTTACCTGGAGGCGCTGAAGCACCAGCGATGAAAGAAACAACTGGCTTACTCATGTTCTTTTGAATCCAACGACCTGCATCTGTTTCTGCAGAACCACCGATCTCACCGATCATGATAACAGCATCTGTATCTGGATCTTTTTCGAAAAGCTCTAGTACGTCGATGAAGTTAGTTCCGTTTACTGGGTCACCACCGATACCAACACAAGTTGATTGTCCGATATCTCTTTGAGTTAATTGGTAAACAGCTTCATAAGTAAGAGTTCCTGAACGAGAGATAACACCAACACGACCTGGCATGTGGATGTGACCTGGCATAATCCCGATCTTACACTCACCTGGAGTGATAACACCTGGACAGTTAGGACCAATTAGTCTTGATTTTGAACCTTTAAGAGCTGCTTTTACCTTAACCATATCTAGGATAGGAATCCCTTCAGTGATAGCAATGATAAGTGGCATTTCTGCATCGATTGCTTCAAGGATTGAGTCAGCTGCGAACGGAGGTGGAACCATAATCATGGCCGCATTCGCTTCCGTCTTATTCATAGCTTCTTTGATTGTATTGAAAACAGGGAAACCTTCGTGAACTGTTCCACCTTTACCTGGAGTTACACCACCAACAAAGTTAGTACCGTAATCTCTTGATTGTAGTGAATGGAAAGTACCTTGCTTACCTGTAAAACCAACAGTGATTAGTTTTGTATCACGATTAATAAGAATGGCCATTACGCCTCCCCTTTTGCTGCTTCAACTGCTTTCTTTGCAGCATCAGCTAGATCTTCAGCAGCGATAATTGCAAGATCTGATTCATTTAATATTTTCTTACCTAGAGCAACGTTTGTTCCTTCTAGACGTACTACTAATGGAACTGTAAGTTCTAGTTCTTTTGCAGCTGCAACAACACCTTCAGCGATAATGTCACATTTCATGATCCCACCAAAGATATTAACTAGAATTGCTTTTACGTTCTCATCTTGAAGAATTAGAGAGAATGCTTTTTGAACAGTTTCTTTTGTTGCTGATCCACCAACGTCAAGGAAGTTAGCTGGCTCACCACCGTGTAGCTTAATGATGTCCATTGTACCCATTGCAAGACCTGCACCGTTTACTAGACAACCAATATTTCCATCAAGCTCAATATATGCTGCACCAAATTCACTTGCTGCAAGTTCTTTATCACTTTCTTCAGTTGGATCTCTTAGTTCTTGAACCTCTGGATGCTTGAAAAGAGCGTTTGAATCAAAGTTTAACTTTGCGTCTAGTGCTAAGATATCACCTTGCTTAGTTTTTACTAATGGGTTGATCTCTGCAATTGAACAGTCATACTTCATGTATAGATCGTAAAGACCTTTAAAGAAAATTGAAGCTTCCTTCACTTCTTCTTTTGTCTTAAGACCAATTCCGTATGCAAGCTTTCTAGCAACAAATGGAGTGAACCCAGCTGCTGGATCGATTGCTACTTTAATAATTTTCTCTGGAGTATTGTGAGCAACTTCTTCAATTTCAACTCCACCTTCTTCAGAGGCCATCATTGTAACTTTACCAGTTGCACGGTCTAGAACAACACCAGCATAGTACTCATGCTCGATGTCACATCCTTCTTCGATGAATAGTGTGTGTACTTTCTTTCCTTCTGGACCAGTTTGGTGAGTAACAAGAGTCTTACCTAGAATATCGTCAGCGTGTAAGCGAACTTCTTCGATTGACTTTGCAAGCTTAACACCACCTGCTTTACCACGCCCACCTGCGTGAATTTGAGCCTTAACAACCCAAATATTTCCACCTAATTTTTCTGCAGCAGCAACTGCTTCATCAACAGTCTTCGCTACTTCACCTCTAAGAACCTTCAGGCCCATATCTCTCATTAAACCCTTGGCCTGGTACTCATGTACGTTCATTAAAACTCCTAAGTTTTTTGTCTATGAAATATTCATGATTTTACTGGCTTATAATAGAGGGCAAGACCATATCTTTCTAGGTGAGTCGTGTCATTTTCCCCAAGTTTTTTGTGCATTAAATGATTAAGATTTAGAACTGAAGATTTATTCACAATATAACGCTTACAGTCTTGTAGCAATTTCTAAACTTTCGCACAATTATGACATGGAAAACATACTTATTAGCCCTGGTAAATTTAGATTAGACGGTGGTGCCATGTTCGGCATTATTCCAAAACCATTATGGAACAAGGTTCATCCTGCGGATAATGACAACCGCATTGACCTCGACCTAAGACTTTGGATCATCAAGGACCAAGATCGCATCATTATAACAGATACGGGAATTGGCGATTATCACGGTGAAAAGTTTGATGAGCAATTCGATGTTCGCCAAGAACACTCTCCTTTAAAGAAGGCACTTGCCGACAAGGGAATTGATTGTGCAGATGTGACAGACCTTGTGATCTCTCACCTACACTTCGACCATGTTGGTGGGATGGTATATAAAGATGAAAATGGTGAATTTACACCGGTCTTTCCAAACGCCACGATTCACCTTCACAAAGACCACTGGGAATATGCACTTAATCCAACGTTAAGAGATAGTGGCTCTTTTCATAAGCAATACTTTAAAGAAACAATTGAAAGGTTTGATAAAGCTGGACGTGTTCACTGGCTCACTGGAAAAGAAGGTGAAATTTTAAAATTAAGTAATGATAGCCTTCGTTTTAAGTGCTCTTATGGCCATACTCCTCACCTTATACACCCATATACAAATGAATATATCTATCTTGCCGATCTAATCCCAACATCAAATCACGTTCACGTGCCTTGGGTTATGGGCTATGATATTGCTCCTGGGCAGACGACTGTTGATAAGATTGAATTTCTAAAGATGATTGTAGAAAAAGATCTTCGCGTAATTTTTGAACATGACCCTAAATATGCCAGTGCAAAGATTACGCAAAATGAGCGCGGAAAGTATATTCCAGTAGACTTAGAGTAGCTTTTGAATTTCTGCTTGAATATCATTCTTTGAAGACTGAAAAATCACGCGGTCATCATCCATAAACTTTCTTAGGTAGAGACGCTTTTTCTTATTTAGCATTCCATAGCGAGACAGCTTATCAGTAAGCTTCACACTCCAAGCACTTATATCTTTACCCAAAGAGTGTATTTCATTTTCAAGTTTCCTCTCTTCACTAGAAAGTCTTGCATCATTAAGATCATAATTCGATAAAATAATACTCTGTAACAAAGGTGCAATATTCTTTGCATATCGTTGCTTAAATTCTTTATGGGCCAACCATCCACTAACCTGACTAAGAGAAAGACGATAGTGAATAGACATCGAAGAAATGAGGGCCTCTAGTGTTCTAAGCTTTTCATTAATTGCAGCAATATTCTTTTTTGAAGCAACAGTCTTCTTTTTCTCAACTTTTGTAATTTGTGCAATATATTTTTCACGTGTTTCAGGAACAAGGAATACTTTCTTTTCTAAAACTTCACGGTTTGAACCAGTCCCAAATTTACTCTTAATATTATCCAATAGTCCAAGATAATCGTAAATGAAAGTTACTGCATAAGAACCAGGTATGAAGTTTTGTCCTTCCTCTAATGTTAGATCCTTAAACTCAATAATTCCGCCTTCTCCAATATTATGGGCCTTTACAAGAACATCCCCACGATGTAGCTCATCTGGTTTTCGATGAAGAATGAGCTCAACACTTACTCTCCTTTTAAATGGAAGCTTTATATAAAGAGCAGACATATCCTTATTAACAATTAAATGTACATCATTTGCACTAACAGGCTTCTTAAATTCATTTAGTGCACTAATAGAGATATTTTTTAACTCAACTTCTTTCACTTTAGGGCCTGCGGCCATGTAGAAACTGATAACCACAACAACTGTGATGATAAAACTTGCAATAACTGTTGTATAAATTGGAAACTTACTAGGTAACTTAATGTCTGCTGCGACATCAAGTTTCTCGCTACTATCTTCTAACTCACGTTCAAAATCGTCCTCATCTTCAATATCTTCCTCTAAAGGAGGTGGAGTATCATCCTCATTGTAGTCATCAAAGAACTTCGCTTCGTGTATAGGAATCTCAGGAAGATCATGATCTTCATCTAAAACCTTAGACTCATAATAAGATTGGGCCTCATTACGGGCAACTTGAATGACTGCAAAGACAGGCTTCCAATTCTTGGCCCCTTTGCGCCAGCAAAGTTGATAGGATTTAATTAGACCTTTATCATAAAAGTCGATAATATCTTGAGCGTTGAATGGTCCCTTATTTTTGCCGGACTGATTAATATACCAATTTTTTTGCATAGTTATACTTTAAAGGAAGTTACATGGGCTGGAAAGAAATAGATGACAATCTTAACAAAAGAAAATCACAATCTATTGCCACTCGCTTTAAAATTGATGACTTTAATTCACAGCAAGCTCTTCTACTAAGTGAGAACGACCTTGGTGTTGTGAGAAACGGTGGCCGCCGCGGCGCCTCTCACGGGCCAAAAGTAATCCTTTCTCAGCTAAAAAAATTTGCCGATCATAATAGCCTCAGTGAGCTTGGAATAATAAGTATCGCCAACCAAGGACAGTTGGACTTTGATAAAATGCAGGCCCAATCAATCGAGAAAATAAAGAAGATAAAAGCAAAGAAATTAGTTCACCTTGGTGGAGGCCATGACCATGTCTATCCTCTTGCCATGGGTGTTGCACTAAAGAATCCACTTCTAATCAATATTGATGCCCACCTTGATACAAGAAGTGATGATGTCTATCATTCAGGGACTCCATTTCGCCAAGTGGCCAATCAGAAAGAAGTCAAAATTTTGCAAATTGGAATTCATCAATATGCAAACGTGCCTCAAAATTATGAAGGTATGAAGATGGATATTATCGATACGAAAAAGCTCAAAGAGTTATCTCTTACTTTTAGCGACACTAGCTTTATGAAAGAGATCTATGAAAAACATGATGGTGATATTCTCTTTAGTATCGATGCAGACGCTATTGCAGCTAGTGATATGCAAAGTGTGAGCGCTGTAAATCACGACGGAATCCCTCTTGAGTTTTTAAGAAAGCTTGTTTCTCAATATAAAGAGTATACAGCGAGTAAAAAACAGATTTTAGGAATTTACGAATACAATCCGTTATTTGACGAGTTATCGGCAAAGGACGCACGCGCCCTCGCCTCACTCATTTATGATTTCTTAGTTTGATCTTAATTGGATAGTTTTCTTCAAGTCAGTTTGTGGGTCATTAATTTTAATGACCTTCTTTGAAATATCCCATTTTGGATTATCAACTTTCTTAGATCCCTCTTGAGCTTTATATTCCCAAGGGTAGTCTCCAATAAATTGATTTTTCTTCTTATCAAAGATGACAGCGTAGTAAATATCTATTAACTGGAAAGTACCCGCTGAACCTGCGTAATAAATTATCAATTCATAATTATCACCAACAGACTTAGTCTCAGTAACTTTACTTTTTCCAGTACGTTTTGTGATTTTTGCCTTAAGTGTTTTCGAATCTTTTTTCTTAAGCCAGAAGTCACCTTTAATATTTACAATTGACCAGTCACTAACACCAGCGCTAACAATTGTTTGAAATAGAAATGTTGTAATTAATAGTATCTTTTTCATTATGACCTAAACGGTTTCTTTACAGTCCAATGCCAATCGTCGCCATCAACGATCTTTCCATCTGTATCGATTGGTTTATAAAAAATATGGCGTTGTCTTTTCCAACTTTTCGCAATCTTCTTACGATCACTTGCATTGTTTTCATTATACATTGGGTTTGGCTGTCTTAGAAGATTTCCATCAACTTGAACATTTAACTCCCAATTATCTTGATTTGCTCTAAAGTTATCTCCCCAAGCATCATTCGTTGGAAGCATCCAGTTTGCATGGTAATGGTAAACATGATCAACATCTGGCTTTGGCTTAAAATTGGCCGTTCCAAATTTCATATAAGCATCAATGGCCGTATCAAACTCTTGATTTCGACCAGGAAGCATCATTTGTCTCCAATTATCTTCATTATGGTTATACATCGAGAATTGCCATGGATCTAAAGCAATATCGAGAGCAGTCGTACTACCTTCTTTACCAGCACGAGATGCATCTTCATTCGAGTTACGAACACGATTATCAATAACCTTCATGATCATCATCATTTCTTCAGGGTGTCTTTCACCACCATTGATATCACGAACAAGGATTCCAGCTTCACCTTGAGCAGTAAAGATCATAGCGGCAAAGTGCTGCTCTTCCGGTCTTAAATAACGGTAGAGGTTTTTAAATATTTGCCCACGATTTTTTAAAGAACCCTGACGTGTAATTGAGTTTTGGATACTCCTAATACATTGTCCAAGCTTTGACTTAGTATTGCTATCACTTGAAGTTAATGAATTACGGTTTTCTAAGACCTCGCAACCGGCCTTCCACTTTTGATTACTTGTAATGATATTCTTAGGCTCTTCAAAAATTTCGCCAACATAAACAGGACGGTTTTCAGATAAAATATCACTACCTTCACAAGGCTCAATTGGAGGATTCCCTACTTCATCAATAGTACGGTTTAAGCGGATATAGTTGTAGGCCGTTGCCATATCAAGGGCCTCTTTAAGATATCGTTTCGTTACATGATAAGTCTTATCTTGCTCAACTCCGTCGACTTCAAGTTTAATTCGATAGGCCCAATTATTTTGACCAACAATACGAACCTTTATACTCTTATCACTTCCTCTCTTTGGGGCATCAATTCGGTGGGAGTAACCTGTTTCAGGATCAAGAATATCAAATGAACGGACAACATCGAATTGAACATCCGTCACTCCTTCGTAATTCTCATCTGTTACAAGAGCATAAGTGCTTGAAATTGCGACTATGCTTAAAAATAAAATCAACTTTTTCATCAACTTCCCCATAAGTTTAACGCGACAATAGTTATTGTAACACGTTGCGAAGATATTAATGAAATATGGGCGAAATCTGCTTGTTTATACAAATTTCGCTACCAATTTTTTAAGGCATAATTTTCTGGAGATCTTTCTTATCAGTTAATCCGTACTTCAAAAAGTAGACTAAATCGCTTTTTTGCGAGTCATTGATACGAATCAATTGATCTTTAAGGATCATGTCTGCTGCATCTTTCTTTTTAAAGAGCATATATTGATTTGTTTCAACAAAGAGATTCTTTCCAAAATTCTTCTTAAAAGTGCTTAGTAACCAAGAGCTGTCATACTGATCAATTGCCGTAACACCTGTTCGGTAATGTTCAACAACTTCCTCAAGGCTCCCATATGCGCCCGAATGAAAGTAAGGAGCGGTTAATGCAATATTTCTTAAAGGTGGAACTCTAAATTTATAGCGATCACTTTCTCGCTTGGTTACAAGAAATCGCCCTTCATCATTTCTTCTCGGATCATTCTTACCTGGCCCTATCTGCGGCGAAGCTACTGCTGCAAACATATTCGCACCAAGAAGTGTCCCTGTATGACATCCGATACAGCTTCCAGTTTCAAAGAATACAACTGCACCACGCTTGGCCTTTTGATTAAGAGCAAAGCGGTTGCCATTTAAGTACTCATCCCACGCCGTTTCATATACTGCAAATTCATGTGTTTCAAAATGAGCAATGGCCTGACCAAAGTGGCCAATATTAAGTTCAGCTTTTGGAGTCCTTGGATAGGCTTCTTTGAACAACTTTTGATACTTAGGCATCTTTAAAAGTCTTCCCATAACGATCTTCCAAACTGCTTCTTCGTTTACGGCGTTGGCAATGTCATTGCTTCCCTTAACGCCTCTCATTTCTTCATGAGAAGTAATTGGAAAAAGAGCTTGCGCAGCAAGGGCACTTCCAAGATTTTCAGTAATATCCCATCGTTCAGGATAATCACCATTTAAGGCTTCAACTGGAGTTGTGTAAACATCCCAATCTTTACGATAGTGAACTCTTCCATCCCAGAAAAGAAAATCAATATTCTTATCACCTAAGTTATAAAGAGGTTGTGAATTTCGTGGAATAGCATGGCCTTTAGCAATTAAGCGCTCACCTGCTTGCCACTTTCCACCTTCACCAATTCCAACAGGAAGCTTATCACCACTGCCAAATTCAGGCATATGGCAATCGGCACAGCTAATATTGCGATTTCCAGAAATCTCTTTCTCATTAAAGAGCTCTTTTCCTAATTTAAAAATTTGTGGATTCTTTCCCGTTGGCTTCTCAACGGCCTTCATTGAAAAGCGCTCAATATAGCGCTTTAGCTTAATATCAAGTTGGTCGGCCTGAACTGCAAAAGCGCTCAGTGCCAATGTGAGGATAAATAAATTTTTCATTTTGTGTGTGTCCCAATTGTGTTTGAAAGATAGTAGGAAGCTTTGTTTGCCTCGTCAAACTGTTTCTAAGTTAGTTGAGAAAAGAGAGCCTAAGGGAGTATGCTTAAAATGAGCGCTAACTTCACTTCGTGAAGTGTCGCTGGTTTGAAATCTGTAATTTGAAAGTCGCTAACTTCACTTCGTGAAGTGTCGCTGGTTGGGTGGTAATTTGGTAAGGGTGTTTTCTAGATTGCATAGTTGGTTCACCTGACCTCCCATACTGGTCGGTCGGCGTTGTTCAGCGTCATTTTGCCATCGTGGCAAATGCCGCTTCCAAAAAAAAAGCCGGATCACTGATCCGGCTTCTTAAAGAGAGACATTTTTGACGGAGTGAAAAAATCCTTTCTTCTGCTCCAACACACACACGTTTATATATAAGCAAGGCCCGTGCCAACTTTTCAAAACCACTGACGCAGCGAAAAGGCATTAATAGTACGTAGTTTCATAAAATGGCGATGTCATATTTATGACTGACACACATTGTCTTTGTGTTATTAAATTGACTTCACTGACTTCAAGAAACGAGACAATTTCATCATCCCAATATCACAAGCTTCAGTTTCATCTTCTGCGTTAAAAACTTGATCCACGTGTTTGAAAATCTTTTTTGTTTCTTTATAGACGATTGCAATATCTGCATTGAATCCACGAGATGTTTTATTAACTTCAATTTGACCAATGAGATTGTCATTATTTTGTAAAGTTACATAAAAATCTTTCGGATAATCATTTTGTTTCATATACTTGATGTATCTAATTCAAAGGAGAAAGACAATGAAATTTATTATTGCTGGGCTCCTCTTTTCTAGTATGACATTTGCAAACTGTTTCGAAGTTAGTAACGCAAATACGAAGATAAAGTGGGAAGCATACAAGACTGCAAAAAAAGTTGGTGTAAAAGGTGAATTTAAAAAATTCGACATCAAGACTACGAAGAAACAAGGTTCTATTGAGGATCTAATTCGTGGTGCACGTTTTACAATTGACGTAAACTCTGTTCACACAAAAGATGCTTCTCGTGATGCAAAGATTGAGAAATTCTTTTTTCAAGATATGAAAATCTCAGGTGTTGTTAATAAAGTTGATAGCAACTACCTTTATGTAGATATGACTTTAGGTGGAAAAACAATCAAGGTTCCAATGAAATACGATATCGAAGATGGTGAGCTAGAGGCAGAAGGAACAATTGATGTTCTTGATTTTGCTCTAGGAAAAAACCTATCTGCTATCAATAAAGCATGTCTTGCCCTTCACGAAGGGAAAACTTGGAACGATGTTCAAGTTTCTATTGAATCTAAGTTCTCAAAGTGTAAATAATATACTCAATTGTGGGTAAAGAAAGTGAACCTTCACTAACTTCACCCACATCTTTTTGTGATTAATTCAATTAACTATCATACTCCCTCTAAGTTCAGGGTCGAACCCTATTTAAGTAAGCTTGGAGGCATATTTGAAAAAGATAGCAACATTACTACTTTCATTGGTCATTAATATAACCTATGCGCAGGTCAATGAAATCTCAATCGAAGAAGCTTCTTTTCTTGATTCCCTATCAAAGAATTTTAAACTTCTTTATTTAAACTCTACATACGCAGAGATCAATTCAAAAGATAGAGATGGTATTACAATGGATCACCTCTTCTACTTTCGTTTAAACCTATCAAAGAATCAGAATATTCGTTGGGTTCCTGTCTACACTCAATATATAGGACAAGAAGGAAAGAAAACACTTCAAGGAGAATACGCTTACTCATCATTAAGATGGTACGTAAACAATATCCTAACTGAAGATAAGCACGGAATTAACTTAAACTTTCAAAACCGAAATTATATTTTTGATGGTGAAGATCGCAACAGTGGATACGACTCATATCATAGGGCCTATTTCCTATCATCAAAAACAGTCGCTAACGGAAAGCTAACTTTAGAAGCGAATACTTACTTGCAGGTTTACAATAAGAATGGAAGGAATCCTAATGCAAATGCATGGCGTACAATGTTTGGAACTTTTGCTTTTTACAACTTTAATGACAACTGGTCTCTTGGCTTTGGTGGCGAGTGGTATACTGACCACAGAGATGGTGACAGAAAAGCTGGTGACGATCGTTTCGTCGCTTGGCTACCTTATTTAAGATATGCCAAGGGTGATGGATTTGTTGAACTTTATGCAACTTACACTGCGGCCCAATCAGGTGACAATGACCATGCTCTTATCATTGACGACTTTCACAAGCGTGGAACAGTTACATTGGATATCGGTTATTACTTCTTTTAAATCTTAACAGAATCTCAACTTTGCAAGTGGAGTTGTTATTGTTATTTTCATTGAGAACACAAGAACAATATCCTCTCCACTTAATTACAATTGCATAGAGTAATCAGGTCTAGAGAACACACTTCGCGGCAAGGCCCCTGAATCTTGCCGCGATTCCAAAATAAATTTTCTTCTTTTCATTCGGTCAATTAATTGTTACTACAAATAAAATTTAGATATATCTGTAGGGGGATATTGAAATTGATTTGCTAGAACATTCGCTTCTGGTGTGTCGCTATATCTTTTATCCAACTACTATATATAACTTTTCATAGAATCAGGTACGCGAGCCTGACTTCTATTTCTCTAAGTATCTGGCGTGGCACTTGTGCCACGTCTTTTCTTTTCCTAATGTTCAAATCTTAACAGAAACCAAACTTTTCTTTTGAGTCTTTGGTTGGTACTTAACCAGCATAAATAAAACTCGGAGATTATTATGAAACTTGTTATCGCACTTTTTGTTACACTTACTGCATTTGCTAATACTTACCAACTTTCAGACACTGTAGCTTCTGAAGCTAGCTATGACTACAAAGCTCTAGAAACAATTACACTTACAGATGTTGAGCACCTAAACTCAGACATCTTTGCTAGAACTGTTACTTTTAGAGCAGTACTTAACGGTGAACTAAAGTCATTCACTGGAAAGATCGTTGAGCGCGAAGTTGTTGGTTCAGATTACCTATACAAAGTTCAAGGATCTCTAGACAGAGACGTTGTTGCTAATGGTTACCAATGTGACGAATTTGAAGCATTCAACTATGTTTTCGATGCGCAGCTTGAAGTTAACTTTGAAGCAAAATACAGAGAAGTAAAAATCACAAAAGTTTCACTACTTAGAGAGTACAGCTACGACATCTGTCACGACAGAAAAGAGTCGACAATTACTCCATACATCCTAAAGTAATTCAATACTTCTAAGCGACACTCCGGTGTCGCTTTTTTTTTTGCGATGGGCGCAAGCCCTAGCAACAGCGATGGACGAAGTCCTAGCAACAGCGATGGACGAAGTCCTAGCAGCGACGAGCGAAGCTCTAGCAAAAGCGATGGGCGCAGCCCGAGCCACAGCGATGGACGAAGTCCCAGCAGCGACGAGCGAAGCTCTAGCAAAAGCGATGGGCGCAGCCCGAGCCACCGGCGAAGCCGCAAAACAAATTTTGAAATGATATTTAATTCTTTAAGGCTTGCTTCGGATGCTAGCGTAAGACGAGGGAAGGCGTAGTTTGCTACGCCGACCGAAGTCAGGCGCAGCAGACGGAGTGAGACCTAAAGAATTAAAAGAAGCCACCGCCCCAAGGGCCGCCCTTCTTGCGAGGCTTTTTCTTCTTGCCACCAAACCCAGGAAGATTAGGCATTCCACCTCCCCCCATTCCTGGCATACCAGGCATCCCCGGCATTGCTCCACCTTTCATCATTTGAGAAAGGCCACCCATCATCTGCTCCATCTGCTTAAACTTAGCGATAAAGTCACGAACCTGTGCTTCTGTATTTCCAGAACCACGAGCAATACGCTTGATGTGAGAATCCTTCATTATCTTATAATTGTCGCGTTCCTTTTTTGTCATCGAGTTGATGATAACGCGCATTCTTTTCATTTCATTTTCAGCAGGTGTTAAATCCCCTACTTGCTTAAGCATGCCCCCCATTCCAGGGATCATCTTCATGATTGATGCCATTGAACCTAAGTTCTTCATCATATCCATTTGTTTCATGAAGTCGTTTACAGAGAACTTTCCTTTCTCTAAACGTTTCATCATGCCTTCAGCATCATCTTTGTCTATTGCAGCTTCTGCTTTTTCAACAAGAGTTAGAACATCTCCCATATCAAGAATTCGTCCAGCCAGACGATCCGGATGAAAGAGTTCAAGGTCTTTCATTTTCTCACCTGTAGAGATGAACTTGATTGGAACTCCAGTTACGTGCTTGATTGAAAGTGCGGCACCACCACGAGCATCAGAGTCCATTTTTGAAAGAACGACACCAGTAAGCCCTACAGCTTCGTGGAAGCTCTTAGCAACGTTTACGGCCTCTTGACCAGTCATTGCATCTGCAACCATAAGAACTTCAGGATTAAGTCCCTCAAGGCTTTGACGAACTTCTTTGATTTGTCCCATTAGCTCTTCATCAACGTGAAGACGTCCGGCCGTATCAATGATAACAATTTCTTTACCGTGCTCTTTTGCATAGGCCATTGCCTCTGCTGCAATATCTTTCGGATGCTTTCCTAGATCAGAATCGAACCAGTCCATATTCATTGACTTAGCAAGAGTAATTAGCTGATCTTTAGCGGCAGGTCTGAAAGTATCGGCAGGAACAAGAAGAACGTTCTTCTTTTCTTTCTTTGTTAGGAAAAGTGAAAGCTTACCAGAGAATGTTGTCTTACCTTGACCATTTAGACCAACAACTAGAATTGGAGTAATACCGCCTTCAACAAAGTTAAGCTCAGTATTTGTGTCTCCCATCGTTTTTGCAAGTTCATCGTGAACGATTTTAATGAACTGTTCTTCAGGATTAACACCTTTGATAACTTTCTCACCAAGAGCTTCTTCTTTAACGTTGTTAATGAAATTCTTTACAACCTTAAAGTTAACATCAGCTTCTAGCAGTGCAGTCTTTACAAGTTTTAGAGTATCCTCAATATTGCTTTCAGTAATCTTTCCCTTACCCGAGATATTCTTAAACGCTTCTGAAAACTTATCACTTAAATTATCAAACATTCTTGTCGTCCTTATTTTATTTTATTCAAAATTATATCTAAACATTCACTTGGGTGCGTGGCCCAGTAGTCAGCACTATGCTCACCAAAGCCATCTTTAGTTATCCCACTCTCCCATAGAGCGCCAATTGATTCAACCCCAAAACCCTTTGCTCCTTGAGTATCCGTGTAGCTATCACCAATCATAAGAATCTTATTCTTTGGCATATCTTCAAGCATCTCACTTAACCCCTGCGGGTGTGGCTTAGGAGTCGTATCATCAAGACATCGTAACTCTAAAAAATGCTGAAGGACATTTTGGTCGTCTAAAATTCTTAACGTTGATCTGCGATCACGTGCCGTCCAAACATAGAGTTGAAATTCGTGATCAAGAAGATCTAAAATTAGTCTCTTCATTCCATCAAAGAGTTTGTAGTTATTGCTCTGCTTTGCCGTCACTTCTTTCCAAGTCGTCATGAGCTTGTTTCTTTGTAGTTCAGAGTTCACAGGATCAAGACCAAACTGATTTGCTGTGTAAACTAGATCTGGCCCATATTTTGAACGGGCCTCTTCGATCGTGACATCACGATTTAAAATAATCGTCATCATCTCGGCCACAGCGCAGATTACGGCCTCTTTAGATGAAACTAAAGTACCGTCGCAATCAAAAACAATATATCCTCTTGGATTTTCAAAAAACATTAGTAATTATTTCCAAATTATTGAAATATGTTGACCTAATTCTAGCTACTTGCTAAATAAACGCATGGCCAATAATCGCACTTTTTCACCATCTCTTCAAGCTAAGATTGACACTCTAATGGCACGTCGCCCAAAGGTCAAACTTGGTAATATTTCATTTGATTCACCACTTCTACTTGCTCCAATGAGTAGCATTTGCACAGCTCCATATCGTTTATTGATGGAAGAGCTAGGATGTGGTGGGACAGTAAGTGAATTGGTGAGCTGTCACGGGATTAACTACAAGAATGAAAAGACGGTGAAAATGCTTGAGATTCACCCACGAGAGAAGAATATTGGTCTGCAGCTATTTGGTGAAGATGGAACGGCCATGGCCGAAGCCGCAAAAGTGGCCGAAGAAAGACAACCGAAATTTATCGATATCAATATGGGTTGTCCTGTTCGTAAAGTTGTCACAAAAGGCGGAGGATCTGCTCTTTTAAAAGATACTTCTAAGCTTGGAAAATTCTTCAACCAAATGAAGAATGCAATCGAAGTACCTTTAACAATTAAGATTAGAACTGGTTGGGATGAGAATTCAATTAATGCTGGGGAAGTTATTCATATTGCAAAAGAAGAAGGTGTTGAATTCGTTGCTATCCACGGTAGAACAAGAACTCAGGCCTATAAAGGATTAGCAAATTGGGATCTTTTAGAGAGTATTGCTGAAACATCTCCCCTGCCAATTATTGGAAACGGAGATCTTCACTCGGCCCCTATGACAAAGCAGCGCCTAATGGCAACTCGCTGTCAGGCACTGATGCTTGGACGTGGACCTCTTAGAAATCCATTTATTTTTCTCGAGAGCTTCTTAAACGAAGATGATGATATTACATTCACACCAAGTGACTATCTTGAAGTTATCGAAAGATTCCGTGAATACATGGAAGAGTACACTGATCGAGAAAGAACTGTTCTTATCACACTTAGAAAGAATATCGTTTGGATGGCCGCAGGCTTTCCAAATGTAACTCACTTTAGAAATGTCATGTTCCAAACACCTGATATCGAAGAAACGATGAAGGTAACTCGCGAATATTTCGATGCCATAAAAAATGATCACAAGAAATTGGATCTAACTCAAGCCTTCATGGCCGGCGGACACGGCTAAGACTCCGAAATCACTTCTCATACTAAAGTTTTCCACTTGAAATGTCGAAGAGGCGTTAGTGGAGATAGTGTAAATTACTTTATACTTAAGTTAAGAGATGAAGAGACTTTTTAAAAATATTTTCAATACAGTGCTTATCGGTACATTGGCCTTCAATGCGATGGCCTCTGATATGTGTACAGACCTTGAAAATGAAATCTCTGCCATCCATGAAAAACAAGATCAAATGAAAAAAGATGATAAGGCGGACTCTCCAACACTTATCGAACTCAAAAAAATTCGCGATGCTCAAATGGCACAAGTCGTGGCCTTGAGATCATTAAAGAAAATTCGTAATGAATACCTAAGCTTTAAAAAAGAAGCCGAGGTACTTGATGTCGCTAAACTCTTTGATACTGATACTGCACAGGCGCTAAAAGAGCTTGAAACCCACACTCAAGCTGTGACAAAGTATGCAGTCATTCACTCGACTGTATCGGCCTTAGCAAAGAAGCAAGCTGCAAGTATCGCTGAGAATAACAAAGAAGAAAATGCTTTCGTAAAACTCTTTAATCATCTTAAAGATGGAAATGGGAAGGATCTCTACTCTTATGTTAAATCTGCGTGTCGTGGCAGAGATGCAAGCGTACAAAAAGAATGCGAGGTCTTCAATGATTTCACAGGAAACTTTGAGATGGATCAAGGCTATGAAGATATGGCCAAGGATACAATCAATAACTATGGTGTAATCTTACAAAAAATTTATGCTGGAAGTGCAACAGAAAATGATGCAAACAATTTCCTAGAAGCTCACCTAGAGGCCCTAAAGGACGATACTGTTAATGTTGCATTAACAACGACAAAAGAAGGAACTCCTTCTATAAAAATCAACACTTCGGGCAATAGCTTAAATTTACTTTCGCACAACGATCAATTAAAGCATTACTACGAAAATACAATTTTAAAATTATACGAAGACACTTTTGATCATAACGAAGATCCAAATATCTTTAATACTGAAAAAGGTTCTTATGCTTCCTTCTACTTAGATAGTGGTATCTCTGATCAGTCATTTAGTGACTTATCTTCAGCACTGAAAAGTCTAAAGAGCTGTCGAGTGAAAATTAAAGAGTGTGACGCGAGCAAAGACTTAGAAAAAATAAAAACTGCTATCAATGACTCTAGAGCGGCCATTGGTAATTACAATACACTTGATAGCATTTCACTCTACCCTAGCGAGGAAGAGAAGAAGGCCGACGAAAAAAGAAGAGATGATCTTAAGAATAAAATTCATTCATTCTTAAAAGATGCTAATGATAAAGTATCTGCCTTAAACAAAACAAGTAAGAGTAATCATAACTTTGGTGAAATTTTAGCAGATAATCTCGCAGAGCTTTGCCCTGGAACTCCGGGTGGTTCGACGACAGATATTTTATATGGCTGTGTTGAAAGTGAATTAAATGACGAAGCTTTAAGTCAAAAGATAAAAGAGCGTGAAGAAGCGCTAGGTGACGTTGAGAAGCAGATTGCAGCAGTTTTCACAACAAGACCAATGAAGGACTTAGAAGTTCTAAAGGCCCTTAACTTAAAAACTTATAAGCTAAACTGTAGTGGCTTTAAAGAAGCTAATATCTCTTGTATGCCAGCTCTTGAAACGGGTAATGAAGGTATTTCGATTCTCACAAAACTAAGTGATGGTATCGATGATAAGATTATTACAGAGGATTACTCTCGCTACTTTTATGGTGAGCAAGAGCCTAATGATTTTCGCATGACTGATCGCTACCTACTAGATTACTGCCATGAAAAGAAAAACAAGCGCTGTAATGGAGCTGTTGTCGAAAATGGCGCAAGTGGAAATGATGAGGATAGCCGTGGCGACGAGTTTGATTATGCCTGTCGAGCTCTTCATGTTCGAACGTGTAACTTAAAAACAAAATCATTTGCCGATAGTAGTGTTGAACTTAAAAGTAATGAGTACTTCGACTGGGACCCTGTCTCAGAACGAATGGTCAAGCGCCAGCACAGAAAGAGCTTCTGGCCTCAAGTTGCGATGTATGCTGCTCAGAATTCGTATGCCTTCATTGGGCCAATGATCTCTACTCAGCAATTAAGGGCCCAACTTCCTGGATACATTTACACGGGCCGAGTTCAACAGCAACAACTCGCCTATCAACAACAGTACTATGATTGGTACATGGAAAAGCTTGATCTCTCTAATCAGAGAATGTTTAGTGGAAGCTATAATCCTTTCTATAGCTCTTACGACTTCTACGCCAATTATGGCTATGGATTTTAGAATCTGCTAAAACACACAAAAATTTGTCGTCTCATTCAGTTCGCTCCCTTACCAAAGTGCTAAAAATGCTCCTTATTTCAACAAGTTATCGATAAGTAGGTATTTCTTACCTTTTCTTTAATATCAACAGGTTAATATAAAGAAAGGCATCGAATTTCACGAAAAGTAAATGGGTAGGAAAATGTAAACCAATGAAATTTAAAGTAAGTTTACTCACATTCATAAGCACATTGATGCTCCTTACTTCATGTATGGAAGCGGCCAACAATCGCCGCTCTAATCTAGATTCAAACGACTCAGAACAAGAGTCATCAGATTATATTATCGAAAATCCTACGAATCCTTCTTGGTACGCCAAAGGTCAGTATGTCGATGGTGCTCTAACACTAAATTCCAGCGACACAGGAAGTATTTATCTTGTTGGTGGCATTGTTAATAATTACATTGTTTCACAAGAAAAAAAGAATTCAGTGTTCTGTTTAGTTGGTTCTATTAATACTGCTAGCTCTACAGGAGTGGATAAGAAGTCACAAGTTAGATTAATGGCCACGCCAATTAAATCAAGTAAATCACAAGAAACAAGCTTAAGAATTAATGTTGCCAATGCTGGTGATAATGCTGCTTTTTGTGGTGGAGATAATATCGTAAGCTACACAAGCTCTGGATCTTCAGTGCTAGTTGACGCAAACGAGGCCGCTTACAGCCTTGCTACAATTTGTCCAGAATGTTCAACAAGTTTTACAACTATTGCACTCACTCTTCATGAGTCGGTAGCAGGTGTTCTAAAGCACTCACCTGTTCCAAGTACTTCAGTTAGCCTGTCGAATCTTTCTGTCACAATCAATGTTAATGGCTCATCAACAACACCTGGTGGTAGTTGTACAAATACTTCATGTCAGCAACAAGGCTATAACTGTTGTCTAAACGGACAATGTGTAATCGACGGTGAAGTTAGACCTGAAACAGATCAAAATAGTTCAGAATATAAAACAGCTCTTGCTGAAATCTTAGAAGATGCAAATAGTTTTAAAAATTATCCAGAACTCTTCTATGTCTGTCCTATCAACGTTAATCCGGGAGAGGATGACGATGATTCAAACGATGGCGATCCAATTGATGATGCAAATCAACAGCTATTAAAAGATATCGAAGATTACAAGTGTCTACTTGGTCAGCTCGATAGCTGTGATCCAAATCTTGATAGTGTGCGTGTGAAAGTATGGCAAAAATGTGGTTGTTCATTTGAGCCAACGTATATTGGTGGAGAACTTCAACTAGACTCTCGCTGTATTGACTACGGCCTAAAAGCTGAAAAGGACGCCAATGGTAATATTTTAAATATTCAATGTGATATTCCAGTAATTGAAAATGAAGACAGGCCATTTCAAAACCTATCAGTTTTAGTTTCTGGAAAGAGTGCTCCTCACCGCTTCTTCTCTCTAGCGGGAACTCCTTATGATGATTTATCAGAGATTCCAGAGGGAACAAATCAAGAAGGCGATACATTCTACTATCTTGATGATGCAAACAAGGCAGGCCCTTTAGAAACGTCATATAATATGAACGCTGTTATTGGTCAGATGACACTTGATCTTCAACAAGCACAACCGGCCAAGGCCTTAGATGTCGAAGTTGATAAAGTTTATATTGTCTCAGTAACAAGTGGTTACGCTACTCCTTGCCCTTACTGTCAACAAGATGCTTGGCAAAAGGTATTTAGTTCACAGCCAGAGACAGCAAAAGGCTATGGGTTAACTTGGCGAGGGTATACAACTGATCGTGCCCAAATCGGCAGTAATACAACTTACGGAAATTATGAAGATACAATTTTTGGACGTGCTTGTTGGGTCCCTCCGACAATGCTACCGAGTTCACATATAAGCTATGCAGATGCAGGTGTGCAAAGAAGAAACCGTCTAGAAACTCAAGCGGCAATGTATGTAAACGGTTACCAAAGAGATTGGTATGGTTTTAATCAAGGTGCCCTTATTGGTTCATTTGATGGAGTATCTTGGTTCTCTGTTGGAGCAGGAAGACGTGTACGTTCGACAACGCAAAAACTATTCTTAGCAATTAATGCTCCTTTTGCGGATCTTGCTCAAAACACAAATTATACAGTTTCTGTTGTCGAAGATCTTGGTGGTCAAACGGCAGCAGATTATGACTGGGACTTCTCAAAAGATCCTTCGGCCGCAGGTCAAGGGTACGGGGCAAGTTGCCAGTATATGCATGCTTGTAATGTTGATAGCGATTGTGTTGCAAAACTTGGATGGGAATATGCCTGTGCTCAGGTAACAGATGTGAAAACCAATTGGCCAAAATTTGATATTGATGCATTTGAAAGAAATAACTATTCAAGAGAAGGAGTTTCACTCTCTTCTATTTTAAATACAAATATTAGTAGTGGTCAAAATAAGAGATGTGTTTACCGCGGGGCCGGCTCACTATGTAAATTAAGCCCGACAACAAATGTTAAAAAGACAACACACTCAAAACTTTTAACTTGTGCTCCAAACTTCTACTGTGCGGCCCTGGACTCTGCAAGTTTTTCAAAAGAACTAATTCGCTCACCTAATGAGCCGACAGCAATCCTTTACGGACAAGCTGCAAGTATTCTTGGACGACCAATCTCTTATAGTAACCGCGGCGAAGAGCTGCCGACAAATATTCAACAAGCAATTGCTGCAAACCTTTCAATATATGCAGCTACTGGTACCTATGGGCCAGGAGATGTGGGCCTTTGTGTTCCAGGGCGCTCAACAGATACAACTAATGGATTTGAAAGTCGTCACGAGTCTGAAGATAATAAGAATCGTACTGATTATATTTCTCAAATAGCTTCTTGTAATGAAGATGCTACAGGCTTTAATCGTACCCGTTCATGTCCAGTATTCGACACAGACGGAAACTATGTGACTGTAGAAGATGCTACAATCAATGTTCCATCAGTATTACAAAATATGTGTTCAGCGGCTTCTGTTGATACAGATGAAACATCATCTTTCAAATCAATTGAAGCTGGTTTAATTAAAGATATCCTTCAGCTTCAAACGGAAACACTCGCGGCCAACGCCTGTATTAGAAGAGCGGGAGCTGTTTGTCATACTAACTTAGACTGTGGTCCAAACCGCCTTCATGCTGATGTGGCAAGAGGACTCTCTCCTTCTAGCTTTGGTGATACAATCGCTGAACAAAAGTACTGGGAAGAAGAACTCGTTTGTGGCCAAAGTCAACAAGAGCCTCTTTTAAATACGATTCTTGCGGGTAGTTACTATAACTATGATATGGGTCAAAACCGTTGTTGTCGTGAAATTTCAAAAGACTTCACGATGTACACACAAGTCGAGACAAATACATCATTTCCTGGTTATGACTCACAAAATGAGGTTCTTAATACGAGAACAACATCAAATGTATCTCCTGATGCAACAGGACGCTACTCTCGTTACTCAGCATCTGAGACATTTAATACAAGCTCAATTGAGATGAAAGTAGAACCGGGAGTTCTTCCAGATAATGGTCAGGCCCTTATTATTAATGAAACAGGACGCTCAAATTGCTGTGGTGGTGGTTTCATTAGAAAGTTTGAAGATGGAACAAATAACTGGACAGCTGGTGGACGCCTAAACCTTTCACCAACAAAGCTAGCGTGCCTTAACTATTCAATGAAGTCATGGCGTGAAGAGCTTCAACCTCTTTACCGTAATAACTGGCTAATGGAATACTCTTTCATGAGTGCTATTGGTGGTTACCGTACTTATAATGGAGAAGTAGGACAACCATTTGTTTGGCTAAGACCAGGTGATCCTATTGGAAGTATTCAGGCAAATATTAATGCTGACTCTGCGGCAGTACCTGAAAATATTAATACAACTTCACCTATTGATGGCCGTATTAGCTTCTACCCTGCCGATGAAGAAGGAACTCTATTTAATACGAAAATAGCATTTGGACTTTACCAGAATACTGGTTTTAATGACACATTCAATGCCCCGTATTCGCCAGTGGTTGTAAAACCGGCAGGATTCAATAACCCTATTGCCCCTGCACTTGGAGCTGATGATCTTGAGCAACAAACGCTTGCGATTTACATCCCTGACTATGTTAATGGCGCATCGATTAACGATGTTATCCTTAACTATATTACTGATCCAGATGCGACGGACTTTTCAGACCTTTCAACACACGATGAAGCAGCAATGACTGAAGTTGTCTGCCCAAGTGTAGCAGGTGCCGAACTAGCACTGGCCTCAATTAGTCAGCCGGCATACTGTACTGTTACTGAAAATAACTTAAGATACATGTTCTTTAGAATTAATAATGATCTTCTGTCTGCTCCGACACCAATGCAAATTGGATGGGTATCATTTAGATACAATTTCCCTGCGAGTGCTTTTGGGACAATTCCAGGTGGACAAAAATACTACGAAAGTATCTTCGAAAGATATGAGTTACTAGGTGTTCCACAAGTTACTTATGAGGCCATTCGTTGTAATGATGAGAAGGCCAACCCTGCGGCCCACACTTCAAATGAAGGACGACTAGTTGAAGGTATTTATAATGAAGTAAGTGATCCGTTCTTTACTGATCCAGATAGAATTCCTGCAACAGATCCAAATATTGGAACAGCTGATGCAATTGATAATCAAGTATATTACAAAACAGATGGTTCAACGATTGCCCTACCTCAGATTTTTGCGGCCAACGACTTTAAGTGTTGTTCAAAGCTAGGGACAAACGTTACAGACCCAGGCTCAATGTGTTGTTCAGGCTTTGGTGTCTTAAATGAAGATAATACTTATGAGTGTCGTCTACCTAGTGGGACAAATATCAACACTTATCTAAACTTATTTATCTCATCTGAAGGTATCGTAACAGAAAGTGCGGATATGTCACTTGATCCAGAAAAGCATTATGATCTAAGAACAGGATTTCCACTTGTTGAAGGTGCCAATGCTGATCAAGTAAAATCTAAACTAAATCAAATAGGTAACCGCTTCTGTCAACTTGGAAAAGTAAGAACAGGTAGCGCCTTTGATAATTACTATCCTCAACCGGCGGCCGGCTACTTTACTGAAGACACTCAGTTAAAAGGTTATAACTCGATTGTCGACTCAATGGATGACTTAACTGCTGATGACGCTAACTACTCAAGCTTTATTAAAGGTTTCCGTTGGAATCATCACTTCTATTGTGAATAAGTTTCATACACTGTTCATTTAATAGACAGTAGTTTCTTCAAACACAACGAAAATTCAATATCTTGCCCCTTCTTTTTTTTGGCACACCTATTGCTTTATACATAGTATCTAAACTTAAGAAATGAAAAACCAAATGGGGAAACTATGAAAAAGCAAAATCTATCAACACTGATTAAAGTTGCCATCTTCACTGGATTAATTCCACTTTCTGCTTATGCAAATATTTGTACTATTGTAGAAAGGAAGTTTGAAAGAAAAGGTTTTGAGAAGATTAGTGACTTCGATAAAGACTTTCAAGAAAGATACAATAAATACAAGGATAGATGTGATCTAGAAAAATATAAGATTGCTGAAGAGAAGTTTCAAAAGAAACAAACAAATATCGAAAAAGATGAAAAGAAGCATGCTGACTTCATTAAAGACCGTGAGTCAATTGAGCTTTCAACAGAAGATCTTAGAGACTACTATGATAACTCACCTATTATCGCATACCGTGCATCACTGAAATATAAAGTATTCGAAGGTAATAAAGAAATCTATCTTCAAAAAGTTTCTGATGCTGATGCCATTTGCCAGAATATTCTTGGTGACAAGAAAGCTAAAGCAAAAAGTGCACTTGTTTCTATCGCTGAAAAAGAGCATATGGGTCAAGTTCAAACACCTCAGGATGTAAGTGATCAGCTAGAATCAAGATTTGATGGCGCTGGCTCATCTGCCGCATTTAAGATCACAAAAAGAGGTATCTTTGATCTTGGAGACAATGTTGAATCAGGAACAGTTACAGAAGATTTTGAAACATCAAGAAAAGAGCGTATGGAGTTCAATGCTGATCTAAGAGTTCTACAGGCCAATGGAAGCATCTCAACATTTGCAAGTGATATTAGAGCACTAGAGTTTACTAAAATTGAGTGTGTTAATAATCCTGTAAACGACAAAGATACTTTAGAAGATATTAAGACAAAGACGACAATTGAAACAAGAGTAAACTCTGCAAAAGTTGATAGCGATGAAGATGAGCAAAAAGTAGTTGTAAAATTTGAAGCACAAGAAAAACAAAACTTTATGGCCCAAAAAGGTAATAGTGATCGTGTTAATCCAAATCAACCAACGATCAACGATATCAGAAGAGGCGAAACTACAGAAAAGTATACAGTAGATGATCAGATTGACTTTATCCTAGGTGGATCAGTTAACTCAAGATCACAATAATAAATACCCCTCCCCCCTTTAAAGGCCCGCATCATGCGGGCTTTTTTGTTTTGAGAAATATTCCAATTCCATATACAATTTAGATATGAAAAATTATTACAAAGTGCTTCTTGTTGCCACAATCAGTCATTTCTCATTGGCCCTAAGCCCTCCGCCTCCTCAGGCGCAAGTTATTGAAGAAGTAAAGTTTGAGCCGCATATGGTGGAGCATCTTATAAAAGGCTGTCCAGAAAACTCTGAATGTAATTCACAAATGGGAAAAGTATCAGAAGACTTTAAGCAAACTTTTTTAAAGGATAGCTTGATCAAGAAGAAAGAATTCGCAAACAAATATGGTCTGCCTTTCACTTTCTGGACAACTCTCCCTAAAGATAAAAATACAATTACCTATCAATCAAAGTGTAGTTTTCATCATCCTCAGAAAGATAAATTTGGAAAAATTGTAAATGACAGGCAGCCTATTTATGAAGGAATTAGATTTCTAAAGAGCACGAAGGAGCTTTCAAACAATCAAGATATCCTACCTAATATCATGTTAAGGCAAGGGCAAGATAAACCAACGATCATCCCACGCCACTCTATTCCATTTTATACAAATGGAGCGGCCATTTACTTTCAACAAGAGTATCGCGGGGTTGATTTTAAGTTTAAAATAGAAAATGAAAAGGTCTCCCTCTTCACAGATAAACTTCAAAACTATGAGATACAAAGTGGAGCTTGCAGCGAAGAGCTCTTAACTAAGTTTAAGGAAATTAATAGTCAAAAGCTCTATCAAAGTGCATATTGTAAGCTTATCTATGATGCAAAGGCGAAGAAGTATTTTCGCTATATTTTTGGATGGAGCTGTTAATTGCAACAGAAACAATTAGAAGAAATTGAGCTTTGTGTTTACAACCTAGAAAATCTATTTATAAAGGATGCCTTTGATCATCCTCCAAACCTAAACTACTTTAAATCACCACTAAATCTCAATCAATTGCGTACAGTTTTTAGTGAAATAAATGCTGATATTTATGCTCTAACGGAGATTGGCTATATTGAAAGTCTTCATTACTTTAATGAAAAATACCTTTCAAATGAGTACGAAATTTATCACAACCAAGGAAATAGTGATCGAGGAATTGAAAACGCCTTCTTAGTTAGAAAGGGCCTGCCTTTCTATTTTGAGCATCTCTCTCACACTGATAAAGAGATTGATTTTATCTTACACGATGAAGATGAAACAAATTACTTTCTATCACGTGACTTCTCTCACTTAAGAGTATTTAGCGATAAAGAGAAAACAAAACATATAATGAGTCTTTTGAATGTTCACTTAAAGTCCCAACGAGATGATTCCGGCCATGACTTTAGATCAGTTAGAAGAAGAAAGGCCGAGCTTGAGTTACTTGTTCACGTCTATAAACAAGAATCTTCACTCTTTAAAGAAACCCCTGTCATTTTATGTGGAGACTTTAACGGTAATGCTTCGAATGAAAAAACAGATGAAGAATTTTTATCACTATACTCAGAAACAAATCTTAAGGATGTACTTGGAATTTTTGAATTACCACTAGAGTACCGAACAACATTCTATCAATTCGTTGGCCAAGCGGCCCACCCTCTTCAACTTGATTACCTCTTTATTGATGAAAGATTTAAAAATCAAATTGCAGATGCTGCTGTCTATCGCTACCGCAACTCAGTGGGAAAGGTTCTAGGCCCGCCGCGCAAACGATCGGATATATGGAATAATCCCTCTGACCACTACCCAGTGTACGCAATTTATAAACTATTGAAATAAGATTCGAGAATTGATGATTTACGCGATGCAATTGCAAGGATGAAAAAGATCATTTAATTAATTCTCTATGCATCAAATTAAACAACACATCTTAATCTGGCTTTTTGCGTTACCTACTTTTGCAGCTTCTGTTGTTGCCATCAGTGATAACCAAATTGATATCAATCATATTGATCTTAAGGATCATCTTTTTTCTAATCGCCAAGAAATCGAAAATGGTAAAGATAGCGACGCTAATGGAAAGATTGATGATATTAATGGTTGGAATTATATCCAAAACTCAGGAAAGGTTTTTGATGACGGCCTTATTGGAACTTTCGATCCAAGAGTTTTTGAATACTATGAAATTAGAAAGAAGAAGACACTAAAGACGGCAACTGAAAGTGAACTTAAATGGTACACGGAAATTAGAAAAGACGACGAGTTTATGGAAAGCAGAGATGAGTTCTCTTCATATACACACGGCTCTCATGTTGCATGTCTTGCAATGAACACAAAAACTTTGCCGTACGAGTTAAAGTCAGGAGATCTCCAGTATCTTCCAATTCGCTACTTAGGAGATGATCCGAAAGGTCTATTTGCTAAGAAGGAATTTATTCCTAGTAAATATAGTAAGTCGTATCTAAAGATTAGAAATATCGAAAGATACTTAATGTACTATGAAAACTGGATGATTTCTAAAATGAGAGAAACTGTTAAGTACTCGTCTAAGTTTTCAAATATCTACCACGCATCTTGGGGGCAAAGCTGGGAGCCGGCCTATGATATGATCAACGGGCTCTTCCAAGATGAATTTAATTTAAAAGAAAAAGAAGTTAATGATAAATATGAAAAGTTAATCACTCAAATGCGTGATAGCTATATGAAAGGACTGATGGACAAAGGTCTAGAAGTGGTAAAAGCATATCCTAAAATGCTTTTCGTATTTTCTGCTGGAAATAAGAAAGACGATACGGACTCTTTATTGCATTATCCATCTTCAATTATTGCAGAAAACGTTATTTCTGTTGCCGCAATTGATGAACACAATAAGGATAAGGCCTATTTTTCTAATTTCGGAAAAAAGACTGTGACAATCTTTGCACCAGGAGTGGCAATCAATTCATGCTCACCAGGCGATAACTATGTTCCAATAAATGGAACTTCTCAAGCAGCTCCACAAGTAACAAACACGGCCGCAATGATTTATGCCATGGCGGACTTTTACAATAAAGATATTAATGGATCTTTTGTAAAAGACATACTGGAAGACTCGGCCAAAAAGCTGAGTACTTTAAGCAATCTTTGCACAAGTGGTGGACTACTCGATCAACAAAGCGCTCTAAGCCTTGCACGTTACTATTTAAAGTAAAACCTATGCTAAATTTTTAGCTGAAATTTCATACGGAATGAGCATATTTTGCCTAAACCTCTTATCTATTTTGACGATAAGAATAGATAAGAGGTGGATCATATGAACAAATTAGCAACTTTAATCTTACTATCTTCATTAATGAGCTGTGCGAGTAGTACGCACCAAACTGAATCAATTGAAAGCAAAATTGCAGGCTTTGAAGATCGCTCAGATAGTGAAGTTAATCCAATCCCTTCTTATAAAATTAGAAGCTTTAAAAAGAAGAGTCGTGGCCCAGCGAGTGTTGGTCAAGAACTGACTAAAGATATCTCTAAGCTTGATAATAAGAAAGTCTACTTTCTTTCGCTTTATGAACAATACTTAACATTCTCTGATCTCTACCCTAGTTTTAAAAAAGACGTTAAAACATGTGCTTACTTTCATCAAGAGTTTAGCTCATATAATGACAAACCAAAGACTTGGAGTTATCAGCTAAGAGAAGATATTGATGACAATATTGAAAATGTGGTTTGGCACCTTCCATATGATGGAGAGAGAGCAACAAAAGCAACTCTTCCTCTTGCAATGAAAGAACATATGGATCGTACATATTACGAAATATCAAAACTATGTGACAATGGTTTCTCTGATAATTACTACGTTTTCGAAAACTATATTTCGTTAGCAAAAAGTAATAAAGTTTATGCAGGAACAAGTGAAGGTGCAAACTCACTAGTTAAAACAAGTCTTGTTTTTAACAAATTACTAATCGACAATCTTTCAACAAAGAAGAAAGTTAATATCGGTCGTGGACTAGCTTCAAAATCAGAAGATATTGAGTATACGGAAATTTCTTTTAGAAGAATGCAAGCACTTTGGTTTTAGGAATCTTTAACTAAATTAGGCCTTACCGACCTTTTAATTAACTTTAAGTAGAACCTATGATGTTCATATGAAAGTTCTACTTTTAATTCCCCTATTCATTATTGCATTGCTATCTTGCAATCAAGATCACCCCAAGCAGGGCCGCTTATCAGAGATAACAAGAAACTTTTACGAAATCCCTTCATTCTTTGATATCGAGATTGTCTCAATAGATATACAAAGTGAAGTCTTAGATCAAAATTACAATTGCTACGAATATAAACTTGATATCAACCTTAAGGCAAAAGAAGACCTACTAACCCTAAGACCGAATCGTCCATTTGGAAAGTATCGAATCAGAACAACAAAGGGTGAAGAGTTCATTCCCATCACAAATACAAAAGTTGAATTAGAAAAAGAAATTAGATACTACGAAGAGCAAATAGATCAGGTAGCTCTTATCAGCCAATGTGTACGAATGCGAGGTAAGAAATGTATTCGCTACAGAAAGGTTAAGGCCTCTCGTCGCCATAAAGAAAGTATGATTGATCGAAAAATAGCATCAACGAAGAAGTTCTTTCCTTTCGCAATAAATAAGAATCAGAACACTATTGTAAAAGAGCTACCCATTGTTGTTTGTAAGAATGAATTAACTAATAAGTGGAATTAGATAACACCAGTTAAGAGTAAATAAACCTCTCTAACATTAGCACGAACCACAGATATTGATGTCATCATATCCGAATAATAGATATGCTTTCTTCCATCTTCATTGTGATGAACTTTCGCAAAATCTTCTCTTTCAGTCATAAGGTGCCTCTTGAGTTCACGAGTACTAACAATGACCTCATTAATTTCATCTTCAGTTGCAATCTGTCCTTTATAGACTGAAATACTTCTTTGATAGAGAGATTCAACTTCTGAAAAGTAATTTAAAAGACGATCGGTTTCATCTGCTGATAGCTTCCAATTTTCGTAATACTTTGTAAGCATAGTTGTAAGCTTATCTAAGCTATCTGCTAATTGTTCGAGGTCAGAGGCGATCTGCATAAGCTTTATAGCATTGCGACTCTCAACTTCCTCTGCACCATTCGCAATTACTTTTGAAATAAAATCATTAATTTCAAGTTGAATATTATCAATAATTTTTTCGTAATCTTTAATTTTTGCCAGAGCACGGGCCCCCTTAGTAGGACTTTCAATATACTCGTGGCACTTCTCAAACATTCTTGAAACAATATCTAAAAGCTTACCAATTTCAAGTTCGACTAAAACATATGCCATTGTCGAAGAAATATGTCTTCTTTCGCCAAGGAATTTTAACTTTGGACGATCCTTAAATTTCGCATCCGGATACATTCCCTGAATAAGTTCCGCCACAATATTCTTAAAGAAGAAGTAATTAAGGATTGCCAGTGAAATAACAAAGAATTGCCCTATGACAACAAGACTAACCGTTCCAACTGTTGTTTCAACATTATGATCAATGATCACAATTAATAAGAAACTAGCAAATGTGGCCACTAAGTAATGGACTAATGGATGGAGGGATAAACGAA
The DNA here is from genome assembly GCF_043196495.1 of Halobacteriovorax sp. XZX-3. Lineage (NCBI taxonomy): Bacteria > Pseudomonadati > Bdellovibrionota > Bacteriovoracia > Bacteriovoracales > Halobacteriovoraceae > Halobacteriovorax > Halobacteriovorax sp. XZX-3. The sequence continues at coordinate 837,645 of NZ_JBEBMO010000001.1, forward strand.
TTGCAAGAGGTCTTGCAACTTTTCTTGCCGTATTAAAATTTATAAAAAATGAACTTAGTGTTGAGGCGCAAATAATTGAAAAGCAAATACTAACAGGAAAAACTTTTGTGAAGATCATGACCACTGCGATGGCCAATGTCATCGTTTGGCTTCTTAAGATGAACGATACTACTGTTCCAAAAACAAATCCAATTAGAAGGTTTGTAAATAAAGAATAATCAACAAATCGAACAACAATATCTTGAACAAGATCCCAAGTTAAAAGAGAGACAAGACTCTCATGCATTACCGATACACCAAGAAAAAGAAATGCTAGTCCAAATAGGAGCTTTGTTAGCTTTCTCACAAAGCGTTGTGTAAATACCAGACCAAGAATAAGAGCAAAGGCCATAAGATTCAGACCTATCTCCTGTCTTGAAAGCATTAGAATAAGAAAGATCGTAACGGCGCCAATGACAGAGCCAAAAAGCATAGGAATTACTCGATTCTTTTTAATCAAGTTGGCATTAACAAGACCTACCGTCACGATATTGGCCATTGTTGGTGAGAATGCTAGTAGACTCAGCCTTGCACCATTCCAGAAATTGACGACAAAGTTCTTTCCATCAATATCAGAAGCAATATGTTTGATAGCACCAGAACCCAGACTCTGAATACCTGCAGAGATAATTCGTTGTCCGTAATAAAATATAGCGAGTCCTGAGATAAAAAATAAAACCGTTTGCAAGTATTCCATGACTTATTAAATATAAATCCTTGTAAGATTTAAGAAGTGGCCTTGGCCACCCAGATAGGGATAATAATGTAGAGTATTGTATCTCGGATCAGATAAAATAGGAAAAAATAAATAAAAGCTTTTGGGCCTTTATTCCATAATCCTTCAATCCCCAAGTATTGAATCTTCTTAGACATTGCCACCATAAATTTTGTTTTACCATAGTGGGTAATGAAGAATGAAATAGCACCATCGACCTTGCGATCAAATGCCAGGAAAGGAGCCTTTAGTCGCTCCAGTAAGGACTTTAGAACAGTTTTCTGCTCTGATTGCTTATTCTTATCTACTTCGTTTGCATTATTAGTAACTGAGCTCATGATAAGCACAAATTAGCAGAGAAAAACAGTGGTGAAAAGGATTTTAGGAATCTTTGAACAACTATTAATGACACCATATAGAATTTCTATTGGCCCCGAATAAAGATATATAAGATAGTAATATTATGGAAGAAAATATTGACTAATACACTCAGACAATACAAATTAGCTCAATATCTCACAAAAAGAATTAAGACGAATAAAGAAAAACAAGGTCTACAATTCCATGACACTTTTGGGTACCGATTTGGGTAATCTAAGTCACAGGGATTTTAGACGACACAGTGCAAGGAAGATTTTTTGCTACAAAAAATACACCTATTAAACATTCAAACTAAGAGTGAAAATATACCTACTCACCTGCTAAAAATGCCAGGTGCGTTTGTTCTTATTACATGTCAAAGAACAATCATCCTAACAACTACTGAATTCAGTGATGAAGACAGACAACTAGGACAATACTACTTTGGAAAGAAGGCCTATCACTTTCTACTAGAAACTATTTGTGGCCTACAAAGTAAGCTTAAGGGTGAGAGCGAGATCGTTGCCCAATTCAAAGAAGCATTCTCAAATTATTTAAAAGAAGATATTCGCTCTTCTCTAATTCTTAGAGTCCTTGAAAAACTATTTAAGGATGCTAAAGAAGTAAGAAAAGAGCACTTAATTAAGATTGGTCAACAATCTTATGCAGGTATTACAAGAAGAATCATTCAATCAAAATATGACTCTGGAGATGTTCTAATTTTAGGATCAGGACAATTAGCAAGAGATTCTATTAAGCACCTAATGAAAAAGTATAATGTTTATATTAGTGCTAGAAACCCAGAGAAAGTACAAGATATCATTAATGATTTTCCAAATATCAATATCACTGCTGTTGGCTGGAAGGATTATAACGAATACTTCAAGTTTAATAGCTATGTGAACACTATCGGATGCTCAGGAAAGATCTTTGCTGAAGAGTTCTTTGCTGGCCACTGTCCAAATAACTCAATCTTTGTCGACCTTGGCTCACCTTCTGTAATTGACACAGAATTTGACAAGAAACAGGGTGTTTATCGTTTAGGAGATATTCTTAATCACGGTAAAATGCTAGATGAAGAAAAGATTGAGAAACTAGACCAAGCGAAGATGGCCATTGAATCTCTTGTTGAGAAGAGAGCTAAGCACTTAGCTACAGTACGCGCAAATCTTTAGTATTAATTAACTCAAAAGCACCGTTATCTAAGTCGATCTGTTATCTACAGTAATTTACTGTAGGAGACGACATGGAGATTAATAGCTCAAATCGAATCGGACATATACCGCTTAGTACACTTAAGTGGATTCGAAAAAACTCAATTGTATTCGATAAAGAATTTATTTCTTTAAGAATGCTATTGCTACTTAGTCTACTCATCAATATTACATCCTTTGCACTTCCAATTGTTGTAATGCAAATCTATGATCGAATGATACCAAATCATCGAACAGCAACAGCGATTATTTTATTACTTGGACTAACTCTATTCCTAATGGCCGAAGCAGCTCTAAGATACTTGCGCTACTATATTATTACCTTTGCAGGTGCCCGATTTGAAAGTAAACACTCACAAGAGCTGATTAAGAAAACAATTACAGATTCAGATTTTTATAATGTTGGTGTATTTCAGTATTCCTTAAAAGAGATTCAAAGAAATAAGTCATTCTTTGCAGGACAAGGGATAATTACATTAACAGAGCTACCATTCTTATGCCTCTATTTTGGATTCCTTTTTTATATAAATCCGTTTATGGCATTAATTCCATTTTTTACACTGTCAGTTTATATGATGACCTCACTCTATTCTTTAAAGAGGATAACTAGAATAATCCAACTCAAGCACATAACTGATATTGATCAAAATAACCTACTTTATAAAATTCTCGATAATCTTACTGTGATTAGAAAGTTTGGTAGAATTAAACTATTTAACAATCAATTTAAAAAGAAACAGGCAAGAGTTGCTAAAAATAATTATCAGCTTAATTGCTATGAGCAACAGTTAATTAACCTCGGTCAATTAACAACACAAATTACATCTGTTGCCGTTCTAGCATTAGGAGTTTATCTAGTAAGAACAGGACAAATAGGAATTGGATCACTTGTTGCTTCACTTATTCTGGCCAATCGATGTGTAGCACCAGTCACAAAAATATTTCAAGTATTAAAGAAAGTACATGAGGCTAAAGTCATGTCTGATGTAATTATTCATCCAACAAGTTCAGCTCAAGCAAAAGAAAAACAAAAGCTAGAAAGTGTTTATTCGATGGTTATCCCTATTTATATAAGAGGTAAAAAGCACGAAATTCCATTCATGAAGGGCGATACTATTTCATTAAAATATCAAGACAAAGATACAAAGGAATTCTTATATGCACCTAATTTGAAGGCCATCACAAAAAAAGTTTATATAAATGACTATAAGTTATCAGATGTTGATGACTTAAGTCTTTACAAGAAAATTGCAATCATAAACGCAAGGCCAAATATATGGAACGGCACAATTAGAGAGAACATCACTTCTTTTGGTCTAGTCGATGAAAAAAAGGCCCAAAAATTCATTAACATTTTGGGGCTTGGTGAAATAATTCAAAATCTTCCAAACGGACTTGATACAAAGCTGACATCAGAAGTTGAAGATAATATTTCTGATGAAGTAAAATCATTAATCTATATAACCAGACAGCTTGCACTGACACCAGAGATTATTGTTTTAAACGAATTTGAAGCAGGAGTAGATAGAGAAAACTATATTAAGGTATTCGAATATATTGCAAATATTAGAGAGTCACGAATTATATTTATCAATACCAGAGATCAAAACTTACTTAAGTTATGTAATCGAGATCTTTTGAATAATCGCATTGGCGAAATAGATACTTACTTGGCCTAGGGAGAATTATGTCGAATATAAAAATGATATTTCATAATTTAATGGAGCTTAAGTATCAAGATAATTACAGCGAAGACGTCAATGAAATTTTGATGTCTTATCGGCATATGAGAGAAGTTGATCTTATTAACTCACTAGCATCGATTGGATTAAAAACTGAAAAGCTAAAAATCAATCTTAAAAATATTGAAAATAGTGCGCTTCCATGTTTACTAGTTGCGGACCAATATATTGAAAACTTTTGCAACAACGGAGATCATCTTATACTTAGCTATGACATCCACCTAGAACAACATTATCTAATTAATGATCATGACTTAAAGAGACAAGTAGACATCGAAAATTTCTCTATTAAGTATGCTCTATTTATTAAACAAATTAACCATAACGAACTCGACAACGAAGTAATTTTTAGAAATACAGAAAAGAGTTTCCCAAAATGGATCAAGGCTTTACTTCTTCGTTTTAAGAAGGAATTCATTACTGTAATTTCTATTTCACTACTTAATACAATAACAACAATAGCATTAGCGCTCTACGCAATCATTATATATGACATAATGATTGATGTAAGAGACATGTCATTTTTCATACCGGCAACAACAGGTATTATGCTACTACTTGCAATAAACTTCACTGCTCGAAATATTCGATCAAATATAATAACCTGGTGTGTTCAGCGACTAGATTATATTCTCGAAGTTGCCATACTTGAGAAAGTATCAAATATGTCAGATCATCAAAGGGAGTTAGAGAAGATTGACTTTCAAAACAATCGATTTGAAGAGATTAGAAACTCAGTAGAGTTTTTATCATCCGAAAACTTTTTAAAGTTAATTGATATATTATGTAATACCCTACTCATCTTTCCAATTATCTTTCTTTCTTGGCAAGTTGCTTTACCTACTCTAATTTTAGCTCCTCTCTACATTTTTATTTATCTATACAATATTTCAAATATCAGATTGAAGCAGAAAGAGTTTGATAGTTTAAATGAGAACAAGAACAATCTCGTTGATGAACTTAAAAGAACTTCAGAAGAAATATACCTTGAGAATCTCTTTCCAGTCTTTAGCACTCGCCTATCCTCACTTAGTTCCAACTCATGTTACAGAGAACATAAAACTAAAATGCATTCACAGAAAACATACCTCTTCTCATATTGTTTTATGGTTGGTGTTGCAATTATCTCAATAGCAATTGGTCTTAATTTAATTTGGAATCAAGGCCTAGAAGTAGGAAGTTTCTTTGGGTTAATGTTCTTACTATGGCATCTCTTAACACCAGCTCAGAAACTCTTAGAACTGCTACAAAAAACAGATACCGTTAACTCTTCATTTAAAAAGCTACATTATCTCCTATGCTCAAAAAGTGAAACGAGGACATACCGATCAATTGAAGATCTCTACACTAAAAATTTTGAGATTCAATTCAAATCTGTATCATTTCAATATCCTGACACTCTAGAAAATATCTTTGAAGATGTGAACCTTACAATAAAGCCAAATGAAATCTATGGTATTCATGCAGGCATAAACTCAGGAAAAAATGCTTTTATAAAACTACTTAATAAAACATATCTACCAAAATCAGGTTCAATACGAATAGGAGGAATTGATCACCGCCAATTTGATACTCTCTATTTGAGACAATATATCCTGACTTTAAATCTCAAAAAGTCCTTGTTGAAGGACATGAGTATTTACGAAAATATAAAATACATTAACCCGCTTATTTCACGTGAAGATATTATGATACACCTAGGTATCTTCGGTGTTGGTGAGTTACTTGAAGAAAATGGACTGACAATAGATACTCCTCTTAGCGGTTCAATGAAATTGAAATTATCAAACGAGCTCTATTCGACTATTGTTCTAGCGATACCATTTTGCACTCAAGCAAAAGTAGTTCTTATCGAAGATATCCCTTCAAATATGATTAACGAACAATTTAAATTATTAAAGAAATTCTTGAAACTTTCTAAAGGTAATTTCTCTGTTATTTTCTGTAGTGAACATAAAGAGATACTAAAAGAAACAGATAATATAATTTATATGGCACCTGGCTCAAAACTTTCGTCTGGAAAAAAAGAAGAACTTCTAAATATCCTCGAAGAAAGTGCACTTGTGTAGAAAGATGTAAGGAATGAGATTTATGAAAAAACAAAAAAAAATATCTCTTAAAAATATCTCGGATTATGAAAAGCAATCCGACTATATTGGACAAGACATTCTGCTAGAAGAAGCAAGGGTACCACTAGCGACAAAATCGATGATCCTACTCTCTTGCTTTACTCTTATTGCTTTTTTTGCATGGATATCGTTTTCGACGGTAAATGAACTTGTAAGTGGTAATGGAATCATCGAATCAACTCGAAATATTATCACTATTCAACATAATAAGTCAGGAATACTTAATGCACTCTATGTTATGGAGGGACAGTATGTAGAGGAAGGAGAACTCCTTTATACACTTGTTGATGATAAAACAAAGAAGAAGGATAACACTCATTATATACGTTCAAACACAAGAGGAATCATAAGAAGCGTTATGATACAGGCCATTGGACAAAGAATTTCAACAAGACAAAGTATAATGAGACTAGAGCCTATCGCTGACAGTGTCACAGCATCTATTGAAATCACTCCCGATGATATTAACTCTATTCAAAATGGAATGCCTGTTCAGCTAAAGTTTAAAGTTGGCAACAGGTATGAAACAATCCTAGGAGAGATTACATCGATCTCTTCTAATACATTTTATTCTAACAATGGTAAGGCCTACTACCAGGCCAAAGCACTTCTCTTTAAAAATCACCTTGGAAGAGACCCTAATAAGAATTTAATTTTACCAGGTGTCAAAACAAGAGCGGATATCTTTATAACGGAAAGAAGTATTCTGTCTTATTTAACAAAACCTCTAGAGTCCTCACTTAACTATGCATTAACAGAGAGATAATTATGTTTAAAAAACTACAGCAGGCCATTCAGGACAACATGTCAGAAGCAAGTAGCAGTGATAAGTCTCACATGCCAGAACATGAGACGAAAAAACCTAAGATACTTATCATAAGCAATAATAAATATATCACTGAACGCTTGATGCAAGTATTGGACGACACTTATGATATTATACAGCGAGATAAAGTTGAAATGATCATTCAAATCTTTGCAGATGTAAAAAAAAATGACGTTGATCTTATTCTCTTCTATGACTCAAGCTTAAGTAAAGACTTATCAATCTTTTCAATGCTAAAAAAGTACCCCAGATTCTCAAGTGTTCCAATAATAGTCTTGGCACAAGAAATTACAGAAAAGAGAAAGTCACACTATTTAAGCAATGACTTAAATGATTTCATTGATCTTCAAAGTTTCTCTAACATTAAACAGTTAATTAACTCAAAAATAAAACTTCAAGCTAAGATAAAATCTATTATTAATTACTCTCTTAACCACAATAGTGGGCTTGATATCGTATCAAACGCACAAATGCACATAAGAACACTAGCTGATGTTGCCGGATGTGCAAGAACATTAAAGCTATTTACAAATTCATCAATTACTCAAGAAAGGGCATTTTTTGAAATTATTCTAAACTCTCTTGAGCACGGTCAACTTAAGATTGATAAACTCGAGCGAGAGAAAATAAAGGCCAATGGGGACTATGAAAGTTATCTTGATATCCTATGCAATAGAAATAAAGAGCCTGTTATTGTGACATATGAAAAGCTAGAAGAGTCCTATCGTATCTCTGTCATAGATGGAGGAGATGGTTTTGAGTTCAAAAAATACCTAAAGGCCAACCTTAGTAACTCAATCAAAGAATCTGAAAAAGGAATTGCTATTGCCAATAGTACTAAAGGAATCGAGTTAAATTATATTGTTCCAGGAAATATTGTTGAAATTAATATTCCACATCAGGAAAAGTTCAAACTTTGGCACTAAAAAAAAGGCCCGTTATTAACGGGCCATTATTTTAAAGATTTTCTAAAGCAGAAAATAAATCGACAACCCCGCCCGTTAGGATATCTCCATCCATCGAAGACTTGGCCGTTACACTATTCATTAAAACATTTTTTAATTCAACTGCTGTTAAGTAAGGGTGTCTTGAAAGTACTTCTGCGGCTACACCTGTTGTATTAGGAGAGGCCATTGAAGTCCCTGACATATTTCCGTAGCGATTTCCAGGAGTCGTTGAATAAATTGATGATCCCGGGGCCGCAACATCAACACTTTTAACACCATAGTTTGAAAAATAAGAAAAGCGACCATAGCGAGTTGATGAAGCTACAACTAACATCCCTTCACTTTCATAAGAAGCAGGATAAGTTAATTTTGTATCAATATTTTGTGAGCTATTACCAGCACTAACAACAACAAGAGTGTTATATGTTTTTGCGATATAATCAATTGTCTCCTTTACCAGCATTCCACCTTCATTATGTGACTTACCAAAAGAGCAGTTAATTACTTTTGCACCATTCTTTGCCGCATAAAGAAAGCTTTCCGCAATATCGACATCTGTTTCATCACCATAGCTTGGAACTGAACGAAGTCCCATAATGCGAACATTTGATGCGACACCTGCAATACCAACTCCATTATTTTGTGTTGCTGCTATTGTTCCTGAAACGTGAGTTCCATGTGAATGGCCATCCATCATATCCCCTGTTGCATTCCCTTCACTATCACGCTCAAGTGTATTGATTCCGTGAACATCATCGATATAACCATTACCGTCGTCATCAATTCCATTGCCAGGTATTTCATTAGCATTGACCCACATTACATCTTTAAGATCCTCGTGGTTATAATCAACACCTGTATCAACAACTGCGACAATAATTGGAGCATTAGATTGTGACAATCCACTATCCTCATAAACTCTATTAACACTCATGCCATGCTTGTCAGCATCTTTAAATGCCCATAACTTTGAAAGTTTTGGATCATTTAAAACAGAGCTATAAATCTCATCTCCTTCTTCAATTGATTCTGACTCAAAAGATTCAACTGGCATTGGAAGAGGCTCACGTTTTGAGAAAGTATCAAATTGTGCATCAAGAATATTTTGATGCGCTCTTAATTTATTTAAAAGTGACTCATCCCCATTTGTATAAAGAACATATGTGGATTCAAAAAAGTAAACTGATTTATTTATTCCCTTAAACGCCGGAATATCTTTACCATTCTTTAACTTTACAATAATGCGTTTTGGGTTGATGTTAAGAGACGATGCCTTAGCTGTGATGTTAAGGAAAAAACCTAATAAAATTAGGACTGTTCCTATTAAGATCGATCGATTCATTTGCAATTCCTTTTGCTAATAAAATTTCAATGACTTAAGTGTATATATAAAAAAACGATATAAAAAATGTCTTTTTCTTACATTTTCACTCGGAGATGGGACCAGTTTAGTTAAAAATCAAAGAATAGACTCATCGCGCATGCTTGGTTTTAATGACAATTTCATGACAAAAAAGTAAGTTATCTAATGTATTTTACGTTCACACCATAAACAAGGATTTATTTTGAAATACATCATCGGAACACGTGGCTCACTATTGGCCCTGACTCAATGTAATCAAGTAAAAGATCAACTTGAAGAACTAACTGGTGACGAGTTTGAATTAAAGGTAATTAAGACTCAAGGTGACCAGATTGTTGATAAGCCACTTTGGCAACTCGAAGGGAAAGACTTTTTCACTAAAGAATTAGATGCGGCCCTACTACAAGGTGAAATCGACTTAGTCGTACACTCATATAAAGATCTTGGAAGTGATAGACCGGAAGGAATAAAGCTAGCAGCAATATCGAAACGTGACTATGCTTACGATATTCTCCTAATTAAGGAAGAGACTGTTAGTAAGTTAATGGCCAAAGAACTAACAGAATTTGTTGTTGGAACTTCTTCTCCACGTCGAATTGTTAATATTGAAAGCTCTTTATCGGAGTTCTTACCTTATGGAGACAATGTAAAAGTATCAACAAAGATGCTTCGTGGAAATGTAAACTCACGTATTCAAAAACTTAGAGATGACAACTACGATGCGATCGTTCTAGCAATGCCTGGTATCGAAAGACTTGCTATTACAGAAAGCTCAAGAAAAGAGCTTGAGGTTCTACTTTCGGGAATGACTTATGCTGTTCTACCTCACAGTCAATTTCCAGCTGCCGCTTCTCAAGGAGCTCTTGGAATTGAATGTTTAGAAAACCGTGATGACAACGGAGTACTAGAAGAAAAACTTTTTAAGCTTCAAGACAAAGATACAGTAAGTGAAGTAAGCCGTGAGCGTAAAGCATTTGCAAGCTATGGAGGCGGTTGTCACCTTGCAGTTGGTATCAATGTCACAAAAAAAGGTGATTATTATATTCATACGCATAAGGGAAAGGTTGATGACAAGGTAATCTATGAAAGACACCTTGAAGGAAGCTTCCCTGCACCAGCCTCTAAGGCAAAGGCATTCATTGGCCTTCCGCATGCTGACCACAGAGAACAAGAATATATCTATTGTGAGTTAATCCACAAAGAGGCCCTAAAGAATGCTCGCGTTCCAAATAACGACGTTCTTCTTTCTGCGCGCTATGGTGTAAGCCTTCTAAAGAATCACGGTAAAGCTGTTTATACTGCTGGTACTTCAACTTGGAAGCTACTTGCTCAAAATGGCCAGTGGGTTCATGGATCATGTGATGGCCTAGGAGAAGACACACTAGACAAGATTCGCAGCTCAAAAGCCATTGAAGTTTTAAATGGCCCTAAACAAGAGCTAACAATCTTAACACATAAAGACTCTTACTCTGACTATGGACAAGTGTTTGAATCATATGAAAAGAGCAATAAAGAAATTCGTGAAACATTCTTAGATGAGCTTAGACAGTGCGATGTATTCTTTTGGACTAGTTACTCACAATACCAAACTTATGTTGAACACCTTCCAGAGTTAAAAGACAAATTTCATGCTTGTGGGCTTGGTAAAACATTTGAACAACTTTCAAAAGAAGGCGTTACTGTTCGTCCATTCGCGAGTATGGAAGAATTTAAAGCTTGGCTAAAAAAATAAATATAAAAGGATTACATATGAGCAATATGCACACAGAAATTTTTGAAAAAAGTAAGAAGATGGTTCCAGGTGGAGTTCACTCACCTGTTCGTTCATTCAAAGGAATGACATCAACACCAAAATTCTTTAAAAGCGCTAAAGGTGCTTACTTTACAGATATCGAAGGTAAAGAATATATCGACTTTTGCATGAGCTTTGGGCCACTCGTTCTTGGACACCAAAACGAAACTGTAAAAGAAAAACTAACTGAGGCCTTAGGTCGTGGCTGGAGTTATGGTGCTTGTGAACCATATTCAGTTGATCTAGCTGAATACCTACTTTCTCGTCTTACACATGTTGATCAAATCAGATTTGTAAACTCGGGAACAGAAGCAGTTATGACAGCACTTCGTCTTGCACGTGGTGTGACAGGAAGAAATAAAATTATTAAGTTTAATGGTTGCTACCACGGTCACGTTGATGCCATGCTAATTAAAGCGGGATCAGGACTTGCTGGTGCTGCTGAGTCTTCTTCTCTTGGTGTTCCAAAAGGTGTTGCAGATGACACTCTAATTCTAGAGCTTGAAGATCTTGAGGGTGTAAAGAAATGCTTTGAAGATCACAAAGATGAAATCGCTGCAATCATTGTTGAGCCACTTCCGGCAAATAATGGTCTCTTAATTCAAGACCAAGCATTCCTTGAAGGATTAAGAGAGATCACAAAAGCAAATGATGCACTTCTAATTTTTGATGAAGTAATTTCAGGCTTCCGTGTTGCTTTTGGTGGTATGGCAGAACTGACTGGAATCACTCCAGATATCGTTACTTACGGTAAAGTAATTGGTGGTGGTCTTCCAGTTGGAGCAATTGCGGCCAAGAAAGAAATTATGGAACACCTTGCTCCTGTTGGTGGTGTTTACCAAGCTGGAACTCTAAGTGCAAACCCACTTGCAATGGTTGGTGGACTTGAGACACTTAAACAAATGACAAAAGAGAGCTACCAAGAGCTTGAAGATAATACTCTAAGAATTGTAAATATCTTTAAGAAGTGGCTTGCTGAATATAACGATGGTCAATTTTCAAACTACAATGTAATTCACCACTCTTCTCTATTTTGGATCGTTCCAGGAGATAAGATAAAGTCAGTTGGAAATATTCCAGGCAATATTGGTGAAGACTTTGTTCCACTATTTGAACTTCTTCTTGAAAAGGGAATTTACCTGTCTCCAAATGCATATGAAGTTGGATTTGGTTCACTTGCACATAACGAAGAAGTTGCGAAGGATTTAGAGAACAGACTTTGGAACTAAAGAAAGCTTCTTCTCCATTCTTTTTAATCTCAACGATTACGACGGGACTAATTGGGCTCTTTGGCCTGTGGTGGCTCTTTTTAATTTTTAAAATGAGTGACCGCTTGGCAAAACTTAATATCACAGAGGGCCCAGACATAGGCTCACTAATTAAATGGGAAGGAATTACGTTTCTGGTCCTTATTCTCATTCTAGTGAGCTCTCACACTCTCCTCTTTATCAGAGACCAGAGAAAGAATCGCTCGATTGCAGCTTTCTTTGCAGGGCTTACGCATGAGCTTAAGACTCCCCTTGCAAGCATAAAACTTCAATCTGAAGTCATTAAAGATGAAGTTGAAAAAGACTCAAACCAAAGACTTCAAAAACTTACGACTCGCTTAATTGACGATACGATTCGACTAGAGAATCAAATGGATAAAATCCTACAGCTCTCACGTATAGAGCGAGGTGGAAACTTAAATTGTACAGATATTGAAGTAGGTCATTTCCTAGAAAATATTATTGAGAGTGGCTACCAAAATAAATTGAATGTTACGGTAACTAAGGAAGTAAAAAACATTAGCCTTCAAGCTGACGAGTTTGCTCTAAGTATCATTTTCAAAAACCTTTTAGAAAATACTATTTCACATACTGATTCGAATGAAGTTGAAATTACGATCAGTACTAAAGGACAGGCCGTAAATATCAGATATCATGATCGCGGCAGTTTTAGTGGTGATGTCAAAAAGCTTGGAAAGCTTTTCTACAAGCACCAATCGACGAAAGGCTCAGGCATAGGCTTATACCTTTCGAAGAAATTAATTGAAACGATGAAAGGTCAATTTAATATAACTTTAGATAAAGGCTTAATCTTCGATATTCAATTACCACTATCAGAACAAAGTGACGGAGGTAAAGATGAATAACTTCGGAAAGATTCTTGTCGTTGAAGATGATAACAATCTAGGTGATACACTAAGCGAATACTTAGGCGACATCGGTCACGAATGCCGACTTGCAAAGAATGTTAAAGACGCTCGTTACTATTTCGAAGACTTCAAACCAAATATCATTCTAATGGATATTGGACTTCCAGACGGAAATGGGATTGATCTTGCTAAAGACTTTAGAAAGCTTAGAAAAGACTTCATTCTTCTTTTCTTATCTGCTCTAAATGATCCTCAAACAAAAGTTGAAGGGTTTGAAGCAGGTGGCGAAGATTATATTACAAAGCCATTTGCTCTAAAAGAGCTAACGATAAGACTGGATCGACTACTAAGCTTTAAGACTAATATCGACTCCCTTGAGGAAGAAATTCTTATTGGTGATTTAAAAATTTGGCCAAAGCGATTTGAAGTACAAGATGGCGACGGCAGGATACTAAATCTAACACAAAAAGAGTGTGCCATTCTAGAAATCTTACTAAAGAAAAAGAATGAAGCTGTTGAAAGAGATTTTATTATTGACGAAGTATGGGGTGAAGATAAATTTCCATCACAACGTACTGTAGATAACTATATTGTTAAACTTAGAAAATGGGCCGAGAGTGACTCAAAGAACTCACTTGAGATTCAAAGTGTTCGCGGAATTGGCTACAAGCTTATTATAAAGGAATAAAAATGGGATTATTTAACGATCGCAAAAGTGAAAATGGAAAAGAATTTGTACCTGTATGGTTTATGAGACAAGCTGGGCGCTACCACGACCACTACCAAGGTATGAAAAAAGATCATACATTCATGGAGCTATGTAAAAAACCAGAGCTTGCATGTGAAGTAACAATGGGCCCAATCAATGACTTTAAATTTGATGCGGCCATTCTATTCTCAGATCTACTCTTCCCTCTAGAGCAAATGGGAATGGGCCTAGAGTATGCTCCAGGACCAAAGCTTGAAAAAACTCTAGAAACTGTTGCAGATGTAAAAGCACTTAAATTCTTAGATAGCGCAGAGAACTTTTATAAATTCCAAGGAGAAGCATGTACTCTTCTTAAAGATGCTCTACCAAGTAACAAGACACTTCTAGGTTTCGTAGGTGCTCCTTTCACTCTTTATACATATGCAGTTGAAGGATCTCATGCTGGTGCCTTATACAGCTCAAAAATTGGTCTATATGACGGACGTTGGGATGCATTTGTCGATCTACTTCTTCCAGAACTACTAGGAGAAATGAGAGCTCAGGCCATTGGTGGCGCAGACGCAATGTGTCTTTTTGATACAGCAGCCGGTGAGCTTAATTTTGAAGATTACACTCAAAAAGTACTACCAGTACTTAAGAAAGTAACTGCTGAATTCAAAAAAGAATTCCCAAATAAGAAAGTAATTTACTACTCAAAAATGACTCACCTTAGATACCTACAGGCGATTGAAGATGACAATATTGATGTACTAGGTATCGATTGGCGTCATGACCTTGGTCATGTTTTAAATACTCTAGGAAATGACTATTATATTCAAGGAAACCTTGAACCAGCTTATCTAGGACTTCCATGGGAGACTCTTGAGAAGAAGTGGATGGACCTATATGAGTCAGTGCAAAATGCTAATGCGCCGATGAATAAATGGATTTGCGGTCTTGGACACGGGTGCCTTCAGTGGATCGATCAAGAAAATGTACGTAAAAGTGTTGATTTAATTCAAACAAAATTTCAATATTAATTATTTGGGCGCGAAGCGCCCAAACTCCCTTCCTAGACGCCTTCTCCAACATCTGTGTAAGAAGATAACAGAATCTATCTCTATTTTAATTATCTGATTGGCCCTAAAATAATTTAGTTACAGTTATAAAATAACCAAGGAAGGTTAGATGAAAATTACACGCAAGATTTGTGTTCAGTTACTAGCAGGACTCTCACTACTTACAATTAATACTCATGCGTTTGAGCACAACTACATCGTGACAGGAAAGGACTTATTCCAGTCAACGCAAAGTCTACACTCGAATCTGCAAATTGATATTATTAAGGTTGAAAAAGACCTTGTTATTGCTAAGACAAAAATTATGAGCGAGCAAGCTGAGATCTCTCACCTTGCACACGAAGAGCATCAAAGATGTGGTGGTTTCTTTGCGTTTCAAACGAAAGAAGAAGCACTTCAATTCGTAAAAGAACAAAAAGAAAACTCAAATATTAATGCATTCTTAGCTGATTACACAATCAACCAAGAAGATCTTGTTAGATCGGCCATTGCAAATGCAAAAGAAAGCTCAATAAGAAGTGTTATTGAAAAGCTTTCTAGCTACAATAACAGATATTATAAATCTGAAACAGGTGTTGATTCTCAACAGTGGCTTAAAGATCACTGGACAAGCCTAACATCACACCGTTCTGATATTAGTGTTGATTTCTTTAACCACTCTTCATACCCACAACCATCAGTTATTGCGACAATCAAAGGTAAGAGTGATGATGTTATTGTAATCGGTGGTCACGGTGACTCAATCGCAGGTTGGTGGGGACGCACAAACGCTCACGCACCAGGTGCCGATGATAACGCTTCAGGTGTGGCAACGGTTACTGAAGTTTTAAAAACACTAGCTCAAAGTGGTTACCAACCAGAAAAAACAATTATGTTCATGTCTTATGCTGCCGAAGAAGTTGGTCTTCTAGGTTCTAAAGAAATTGCACAAACTTTTAAAAGACAAGGTAAGAACGTTGTTGGTGTTATGCAACTTGATATGACAAACTTCAATGGTTCAAACGATGACATCACAATCATCACAGATTATACAAACGAAGCACAAAATAACTTCCTAGGTTCTCTATTAGATAAGTATCTTCCAGAACTATCTTGGGGACGTGATACTTGTGGTTATGCTTGTTCAGATCATGCTTCATGGACTGCTCAAGGCTTCCCTGCTTCAACACCATTTGAAACTCGCAAACGTGAAATGAATGGAAAAATCCACTCATCTCGTGACACTCTAGATAATATGGGTGGAACAGCTGATCACGCTCTAAAGTTTGCGAAACTAGCACTAGCATTCACAATCGAACTTGATAGATAGGATATCTCTCGACTTTGATCAAATAAAAAAAGCCAGCTTATGCTGGCTTTTTTTTTATTTAAATTCAATCGATAGTGGACAGTGATCACTTCCCATAACATCTGGCTGATGCCAGCAGTTTTTCACACGAGAAACAAACTCATCAGTTGACCAGAAGTAATCAATACGCCAGCCTACATTCCTTGCACGACAATCTCCGCGGTAAGTCCACCAAGTGTAGTGGCCATTCTCTTCAGCAGAAGTGTACTCGCGAAACAAATCAGTAAAGCCCTGGGCCTTAAACTCATCCATCCATTCGCGCTCAATAGGAAGAAAACCAGTCGTCTTTGTATTTGTCTTTGGATTTGCAAGATCATTTGCCGTATGCGCAGTATTATAATCTCCACAAATCACAACTTCTTTTTTCGTCTTCTTCTTTAGAGCTAATGCTTTATCAGCAACAGCACGACAAAAGTTTAACTTATATGGAACTCGAGCGTGATCTCTTTGTCCATTTGGAAAGTAACAATTAAAAAGAATATAATCATCAAATTCAGAAATGATCGTTCTGCCTTCACAATCGAACTCAGGAATTCCAAGCCCTATCGTGTGCTTAACATTGATCCCCTTTCGAACCCAAGTAGCAACACCTGAATAGCCCTTCTTTTCAGCAGGAGCAATTAGCACTTCGTGGTTATCAGGATTATTTAAGCGATCACTTAATTGTTCAGGTAATGCCTTCGTTTCTTGAAGACAGATTACATCTGAATTATCTTCTAAATACCAATCGTAAAAACCTTTTTTTTCGCAGGCCCTAAGACCTGCGACGTTCCAACTAGAAATTTTAGTCAAAACTAAGCTCCTAAGATCGAGATACCAGAGTCAACGTAAAGAACTTGTCCAGTAACACCGTTAGCAAGACGAGAACCTAAGAATACCGCTGCTCCACCAACATCTTCTTGAGTAACATTGCGACGAAGTGGCGACTTCTCTTCAACATCATTTAGGAAACCTTTAAGCCCTGGAACACCAGAAGCAGCAAGAGTTCTAATTGGACCTGCTGAAATACAGTTTACGCGAATTCCTTCTGGACCTAGATCATCTGCAAGGTATCTCATTGTTGATTCAAGAGATGCTTTGGCAACACCCATTACATTGTAACCATTAAGAACCTTAACTGATCCGTGGTAAGTAAGAGCGATAACTGAACAATCTTTTGCCATAATAGGCTTTAGAACATTACACACACCTAGTAGTGAGTATGCTGAAATATCTTGTGCCATCTTGAAACCTTCACGGCTTGTTTTATGGAAACGATCTTTAAGATCAGTTTTATCTGCAAATGCTAGAGAGTGAACGATTACATCAACCTCTCCCCATTTTTCTTTTACGATTTCCGCCATCTGAGTCATATGATCTTCATTTTGAACGTCTAGTTCAAATGTAAACTCTCCACCGATTTGTTCACTTAGTGGCTCAACTCTTTTTTGAAGTGCTTCATTAAGATATGAAAACGCAAGACGTGCACCTTGTTCTTTCATTTGTGTTGCAATTCCCCATGCAATTGACTTGTCATTTGCAAGTCCTAGGACAAGAACTTTCTTTCCTTCTAAAATTCCCATTTATTACTCCATTTCTATTTAGTTATTTATTATTTAATAAATTTGTATCCGACAGATCGGATACTTATTATATGTTTTGGTTCCTTAGGGTTCTCTTCAAAGTATTTTCTAAAACGTACAATGAAGTTGTCAATGGTACGAGTATTTGAATCCTTTTTGTAGCCTAATAATTCAAGTAACTCACCGCGCGTAACCACTTCACCCTCATTTTGCGTTAAAAGTGTCAAAATCTTCACTTCCTGCTCTGTTAGAGTATATTCCTCTCCCTGGCAGAGTGCTTTAAAGTCAGAAAAGTGTATTTCATTGGCCCCAAATTTATATATAGTGACTTCCTTTTTTGTCCAACTAGAACGCTTTAAAAGACGTTTTACTCGCAAGATGAACTCATCTAAGTTAAAAGGCTTCGATAAGTAATCATCAGTACCTAAATTAAAACAGCGCACTTTTGATTTCGAGCTATCCTTTGCAGAAAGAACAAGAACTGGTGTTTTCTCATTAATCTCTCGTATTTGCACAAGAATATCTTCACCACTTATTACCGGAAGCATGAGATCCAAGACAACTAAATCAAACTCTTGATCCTTATATAATTTTATTCCCAAATCTCCTCGATTTGCATGAACGACTTCATAGCCTTCTAGTTCGAGGTTTAAGATAATACCTTTCGCAATATTTTGCTCATCTTCAATAAGTAAAATACGACTCATTTAACTAACCCTATTTTTAAATAATAACTTTAATGTCATCCCCTGATCGACACCTTCACTTTCGGCGCTAATGCGTCCTCCATGAATTTTCATAATTTGAGTGGCCATATAAAGTCCGACACCACTTCCCTTTGATGACTTTCCAACTTGGTAGAATTTTTTAAAAATATTTTTCAAATCTTTTTCTTCTACACCATCACCATTATCAACAAAGAAGAGTTCACTAAAACGTTTCCCTTTTTGAAAGATGATCTCCATTGTCTTCACTTCTTTGCTATTGTAGCGAATTGCATTAGTCAAAATATTCATTAATAGAATATCAAAAAGCTTGCTATCAAATTCGATTGATTCTTCATTATCAAGATGTACAAACGATATATCAAGCTCAGAGAAATTATGACGATTACGATGAACAAACTCTTCGATTGTCTGGCGGATATTGATTTGTCTTAAATCAGGCTCGACTTTCTTTTCTTCGAGACGCCCAAGTTGAAGGATTTGCTCAATATTATCACCAAGTCTTTCAGTATCATGTCTCATAATATCGAGATATTCCAACTGCTTTTCTCTCTCAAAGCTATGGCGTTTTAAAGTATCAATAAAGATTGCAATCGAAGCAACGGGAGTCTTTAGTTCGTGAGTAAATCCATTAATAAAGTTTTGCTGCATACGATAGAGCTGGCGAAGTTTTTGGTAATAATAAAAAACCATACTAAAGCCAACGATAATAAGTGAAACTAAAATAGACAGAATTAAGATCATTACCCATGTTTCAGTTTGTTGGAACTGAACAAGAGGAATATTCGACTTCTTAACAAAGTCCGTTAACTTGGCATTAACCTCTAAGTAAGAAGAAATATAGAGATATAAAGAAATACCTAAGGCCACCAAGCTCGATATAAAGATAAAGAGCGGGTGAATAAAAAATGGACCGCGTTTAATAAGTGACATATTGCAAATATTAGCAATTATTGGCACTATTAGTTAAGAAAATAATAAAAGAATTTCTATCGAGGACAACTATGCAAGACATCGCTCAATTTATTGACCACACTTTATTAAAGCCTGAAGCAAGTAGCCTACAAATTAAAAAGCTATGCCAAGAAGCTAATGAGTATGGCTTTAAATCAGTTTGTATAAATCCAAGTAATATCCTCGAAGCAAGGAAGTATATTGACCCAAGTAAGTCACTTATTTGTACAGTTATTGGTTTTCCACTTGGCGCCATGACGACAGAAACAAAGGTTTTTGAAACTAAAGATGCCATCGAAAAAGGTGCAGATGAAATTGATATGGTTTTAAATATCGGAAGGCTAAAAGAAGGTAATCTTGAGTACGTTGAACAAGATATCGCCGCAGTGGTTAAGGCGGCAAACGGAAAAGTTGTTAAAGTTATCTTTGAAACATGTCTTTTAAATGAAAAAGAAATTCGTTTAGCGGCCAAAGCATCCATAAGTGCTGGTGCTAGCTTCATAAAAACATCAACTGGATTCTCAAGTGAAGGAGCTAATCCTGAAGTCGTCTCAATAATGATTGATGAGGCTCAAGGAAAATGTGAAGTAAAAGCCTCTGGTGGGGTTAGAAGTCTTGAGGATGCACGTAAATATCTAGAAATGGGTGTAAAAAGACTAGGAACGAGTTCTGGTGTCGCGATCATGGAAGGTGAAAAAAATATCACAACTTCTTACTAATGTGTAAGTTTGCATCTTAGTATGCTATTGATAGAAGTAGATGAGAGAGAGGGACTCACACAAGGAGTTTTCATGAAGTCTATTTTGCTATCAGCAACTGTAACTTTAGTTTCAATCAAGGCGTACGCAAGTCTGCCATGTGAGCAACTCGACCAAAACCTGGCTTATGAAAACACTCGCGAATTCATAAGTATCAAAAAGAAAATCACAGAAAATTCTCAAGTAAATGACGACATTCGAAATCGAATTAAATCACTTATTAAGAACACGAGAAATTACTACTTCAAATCAGGATGCCAAAACCTAAGACATCAGCAGCTTGGGATTTTATTAGAGCTTAATGAACTGAAGAAGTTATAAGATTTTCTTTACCCTTGCCTACCTACTATTGCGCCAAGCAAAGTGCCACAATGACTTTAGAGTCATTTAGGCCAAGGCCAGGAAGGGTTATATGGAGAGAGTCACACACCAATTAACAATTTCAAAACATGCAAAAAAGCGCCTGCTTGAGCGCCAAATTCACTTTAGCGAAAATGATTATAGCCGCTTAAATGAAGCTGCTCATAAATTGAAGTTAAAAGGCGTAAAGGAATCCTTAGTTATTACTGACGATGCAGCCTTTATTCTCGATATCGATCGCTACTGTTTAATAACAGCAGTAAATAAAGACGAACTTAGTGATAATATTTTCACTAAGATTGATGCAACAATGATCTTATAGCTCATTCCAATAATTTGTTGGTAATTCACCTTTTCGAGCTAACTCACTTGCAAGGTTTGGAACCGCACCGCCAAATACTAGCTCACCATTTTCAATTTCAAGAACTGAAGTCGTAAGGATATTATTTCCTTCCATATTGTTGACTTCCAGCACTTGCGTAACTTTTCTACGGCCGTCATCAGTACGTCCTAATTGAATAATGAAGTCGACTGCTGTTGAAATATACTTTCTAACAACATGATAAGGAAGATCAAAGCCTGCCATTAAAAAGAGGGCCTCTACTCTTTGTAAACATTCCACAGGAGAATTGGCGTGAATCGAAGTCATACTTCCATCATGTCCAGTGTTCATTGCCTGAATCATATCAAAAACTTCAGCTCCCCTTACCTCACCAATAAAGATACGATCTGGTCTCATACGAAGTGTATTCTTAACAAGTTGGCTCATCGAAAGCCCTTCTTGTCCACTTGTTAGCCCGGCCTCTAGCCTTACACAATTTGTATTAGGAACAACTAACTCGAGAGTATCTTCGATTGTAATGATTCTCTCATCAGGAGAAACTTCCTTAAGAAGCATATTCATAAATGTCGTCTTACCTGAACCAGTTCCACCAGAAATAAGAATATTTTTCTTGGCCTTAATAAGTGATTTGAAGAAAGGAATATATTTTTCATTAATTCCAAAAAGCTGAGAGTGCTTATCGAGTTGGAAATTATTTGAAAGATATTTTCTAATAGTGATTGAAGTACCTTGAGATGCATATGGTTCACTAATAATATTGATACGTGAACCATCTGGAAGTCTTCCATCTAAGATAGGATTTTCGTTTGAAAATTTCTTCTTATTAAATAGTGCCACTTCATTTGAGAAATCGAGAATATCTTTCTTATTAAGAGGTACGTTAAGTCCAATAAACTCTCCTCCTCTTTCAACAAAAACATTCTTTGTTCCATTGATTACAATTTCAGAAATCCCCTTCTTCGTTGAAAGGTCTTCTAACATTTTCCATACACTATTTTCTGCCATACTCTTCCTTCTTCATACTGAACAAAACTGACTTACACAGTCTTAGATGCAATTAAATCAGTATCTCCAATACTTAAGGCGTAATTAATTATATTTTTTTGTAATTGATACTTTTGATCAGTAGCAAGCATCGACTCTATTGTATCAAAGCTTTGTTTCGCTCTAATTAATCCAAAGAGCTTCTCCTCTCCTAAATATTTTAGAAAGTGAACAAGCATAAGGATAAGGATATCAATGCGGATATTACGATTTTTTGAAAGAGATAAAAGCTGATCAATTCTTCTATCCGGAAAGTATGGATGATCTTCAATCTTTTCAATATCAGACTCATAACAAGATACTTTTAAATACATTCCAAGTGAAATTAGGCGCGAATACCCACTTACTGTTTTGTCACGAAAACGAGATTCTATTTTTTTAATATCTTCGATCTCTTCAATAACGACAGCATGCGGATGATTACTATTATAGAGAAAGTTCATATAGTAGGCCAAGAGACGATCACGAATACCGTGCCAGCCATACTTCTTCACAAGAGAAGTTAAATCTGTTTCTTCACCGCCATTTAAAATACGATAAAGAATCCTGCCCATAGCAGGAGATTCAAAAATAAATCTTTGCAAATCGACAGATGTGTTACTTGAACTTGAAACATCACTTATTAGTAACTGACAAAATCTATCGGGAAGCTCTACATAATCTAATTCCATAAAACTATGATAAATGAGATTTAGATGAGATTCCAGCTTTATATTAGCAACGAGCTCCTGTTATAATGGATCTATGAAAACACCTATTTTAGAAGAATTCAAACTCAAGGCAATTGATAAGGAAGAAATTAAGACGGCACTTAAAACGTACCGAGTTGGTCATCAGCCTCTCTATCTCGATGCATCGAAATTACAGAGGGATCGACTAATAAAGCTTCTTGGGCTTTTATCAAATGTTTTGGAGGAACAAAATCTTTCACCTAAATTCCCTTATCCTTTCTATGTGATAACGGATGTTGAAGATATTTGGACGCGCTTTCCAATCTTTAAATCTCTTGAAGATCTACCAAAGTACTATCAATTTGAAGCGGCAAGGCCAACTAATAAAGAGCAAAAAGTCTTAGACTTCATTGATATCTCAGCTTCAAATATAAGAAATGAAGATGTACAGTTATGTCTTGATGAGTTTGGACGTACAATTGCATCACAAAGGATAATAAAAGCACTTGCAAAAGAAGGTGCAAAACTTGAGAAATTAATTTCAATCTTGGAAGACGAAAATGTCAGATAACGATAACAACGACTTAAAGAAAATTGACCAACATATCAAAAAGGTCTTAGGTGATGAATTTGCACCAATTCCTAAAAAGCAATCTTCTGGAAGTGAAGAACATAAACTGACGAATTTTCTCGATATTGAAAAGAATCGCATAAAGCAGCTAAAGGACTTCTTTCAAACGAGAGTTCCAAATGTGATTGAATTGAATCAATTTGATGAGCTCATGCAAGAATTGGTTGAATATAATGACCAACTTCGTGCAAAAGTGTTAAAAAAGACAGTTCTAAAAGACTCAAAGTTTAGTCTAAACTTAAAGCAAATATTTAATAAAACTTTTATCGAATAGGAGAAGTGAATGAAGAAGTTTTTTATGATGGCGCTTATTTGTGCATCAACACTGGCAATGAAACCAGCTACAGTTGAAATTTCGGGTGAAAATGGTGGCCGTTTAAATGGTAAAGCGTGGTCGTCAACTGAATTAAAAGACAAAGTTCACGTACTCTTTTATGTTGATCCTGATGAAAAAGATTTAAATAACCATGCTTCAGAAGCACTAGCTCGTGAAAAGTTTGACCGCACTAAATATGCCTCAGTTGCAGTAATTAATATGGATGCGACTTGGCTTCCAAACTCAATCCTAGAAGGAGCTTTAGAAGATAAGCAAAAGAAATACCCTGATACAATTTACGTAAAAGATCTTGAAAAAGTAATCGTAAAAAAATGGAAAGGAATCGTAAAAGATGACGATTCGAATATCCTTGTCTTTGATAAGAAAGGTAGCTTAGTTTACAAGATCAATGGCAAAGCAAGCGAAGCTCAAGTGAAAGAGATGATTACAATTATCAAAAAGAATATGTAGTGGTAGGTGCGAAAGCACCTACTCTTTTATAACTGTCGTGGAGTTCATCAAGACAGGATAAGTTTTTCTAAGTTTCTTCCCATTTTTTAACAGATAAGGCCACTCAACAACAACTTCACTTACCTTCTCGTCACCAAGGCCAATATGTATATAAGATGTACTCTGAGGTTGGAATTGGCCAAATGATGGATAATGCTGACGAGTATATGTATTACCTTTATTCGTATCAGCTATGATTTTAGCTCCATAAGCTTCTCTATTTGAATTCTTTCCTACTAATTTTAACTTTATAAAGTTCTTCTGTGGTAGTCGATTTTCAAAAAGATATACTCTAGGCTGAATTCTAAAATCACGAGTATTTGTCTGAATCGTTAAGATATCCATTCGTCCATCATCATTAAAATCAAACACTACTGTTGAGCTAGGGTTAACAATATCAATACCAAGGTCCGGGCCTCGGTTAACTAACTCATGATCTCTTTCTTGCACAAAAGACACAAGCCTTGAGTGAGGAGGAAACCCTGAATTATCAACGAGTAGATCAATAAGGCCATCATTATTCAGATCAGTCCAAAGTCCTCTCATATCACCTTGGTTCCAATTCGCCTTCGCCTCATCATTTGTATACTCTGTACGAATAAATGAAATACTCTTAAGCCCTTTATTAGTTAAAATACTTGAGCGATCACGAGACTCTAAGTCCAGAGAGTGCGAGATTTCTCCCATGGCAATATCATAATAGCCATCATTATTATAATCGCCACAAATTGCAAAAGTTGAATTTCCGCCATTAAAGCGGCCACCACTTGTGATAGCATCCATACTATATCCGGAACTCACTCCTGCATCAGTATAGACGATACTCTTTCCACGCTTTGTGGAAAGCCACAACTTATTTGGATGGCCTGCAGAATTACTTGTTAAAATGTCTGCGAAACCATCATTATTAATATCGCAAATACTTGAAGAAAATGTAGGGGCCACATTAATATAAGTATTGCCTCTTTCTTCTAATTCACTCGTTAGTGCTCCCGAGATTTCAGAAATTTTTCCATTCTTATAAGTAAAAAGTCTATTTTCAATTGTTTTGCCCTCTTCGTTGCGATCAAACCAATTGGCCACAAAGAAGTCTAAAAAACCATCATTGTCATAATCAAAGATATTTACGTTAGAGATTGGCGCTATAAAATCAAAACTAGTTTCACTAAATTTTCTAAAAACAATTCCATTATTTCGCGATGGACTACCTTTGTAAGAAACAAGTGGCTTTTTCGTCAGTGCTGACTTTTGATTATGAATTCCCGTAATTACATCTACAATGCCGTCCTTATCGAGGTCTACAAATTGCATGAATGTAACCTGAACATCATCTTCAAAGTAAATATTCTTAGCTTTTACAAATCCATCGTCTGTCGCAAGATAAAATTGAGGAACAGAATAATTCCCATTTAAAAAGACAAGATCTTCTCTTCCATCACCATTTATATCGTAAACATAAACACGTGATGCCTTAATACCATCAAGACCAAGCTTTTGAGTTACATCGACAAATTTCGAACTTGCCTTTGTTGGCCCATAGTTAACTTTGACTTGTTTTGCTTTCGATTTTTTTTCTTTCTTTTTAAAGACCTTACTTGAACATGAAGTAGCAATTAGGGCCGAAGAAAGTAGGAGTAAAGAATATTTCATATGAATATTCTAATAGGCCCTAGCATTTTTTACTAGGGCCTAAGAGATTATTTTTTAATTGTAATGAGAAATAATTAGAAATTAATGATATCTAGGCCGTATCCATCATTTGCACAAACTTGATCAGAAGTTTCTTTAACAACTTTGTCATCGTGTGAAGTCATTGCCTTAAGATTTGTCACAACGACTGCTCTTGCATCTTTTAGTGCAACACGAGCAAGGTTAAGAGCATAGTCTTTCTTATCTTGTTCGATCTTATCACTATTAAGAATTGAAGTTGTACGAGAAATTACAGCAAGCATTACATAAAGATTCATTGCCATTTCAGCAATTCTCTTTTGTGGAAGCTCGTTACCGATAATATTCTTACCATACTTCATAAGAGTGTTTTCAACTTGAATCGCGAATTGACCAAGAAGAGAGTTAAACTTCCCTGCTTCTTTATCAAGTTTTGCGTGATGCTTAGTAATTAGTCGCTGACCAATCATCTTTGATAGACGACCTTTAGCAAAGTTAGTTAAAACACCTACAGACTTAATTGGATCTTGAAGAGCTTTTGATACATCAGCTGCTTTTCCAAGAGCTTTCATACTTTCAGATGGGTTTCTAATACCAGAAAGAGCAAGGAAGATTCTTAAAATTTCGTTTGTTCCTTCAAAGATCATATTAATACGAGAGTCTCTCATAATTCTTTCATATGGATACTCTTTCATATAACCGTTACCAGCAGCAATCTGCATTCCTTGGTCAACAACTTCCCAAAGAGATTCAGAACCATAGATCTTACATACAGCAGTCTCAAGGTAGTAGTCGTTAAGACCTTTACACATATTACCAGTTGTCATGTATACGATTGACTCTGTTGCATAAATTCTTGCTGCCATAAGAGCAAGTTTATCTTGGATAAGACCAAACTCAGCAATTGGTGCACCAAATTGCTTACGACCTTTAGCATGCTCAGTAGCAAGCTTTAGGATTGTCTTCATTCCACCTACACATCCAGCACCAAGTGAAAGACGTCCAGAGTTAAGAACGTTCATGGCGATCTTGAAACCTTTTCCAAGCTCACCTAGAATATTTTCTTTTGGAACGATTACTTTATCGAAGTATACTGCACGTGTTTCAGATGCACGGATCCCCATTTTGTTTTCTTTTTCACCAAATGAAAGACCTTCCATTCCTTTTTCAACGACGAAACAAGAAATTTTTTCTTTAATTTCACCGTCTACCTCATGATCTGTCTTACAGAACACAGAATAGAACTCTGCAGTACCTGCGTTAGTAATCCAAAGCTTTTGCCCTGTAATTGTATAAGTGCCGTCACCGTTATCAACGGCCTTTGTCTTAATTGAATAAGCGTCAGAACCTGATCCTGGCTCAGTTAAACAAAATGCTGCTAACTTTTCACCTGAAGCGAGTTGTGGAAGCCACTTTGCTTTCTGCTCCTCAGTCCCCTCGTTTAAAAGTGCACGGTAACCAATAGATTGGTGAGCACCGATCATCGTTGCAACTGCGCCATCAAAAGAAGCAACTTCAGCGAAAACGCGACTATAAAGAGTGTAGTCAAGACCAAGACCACCAAGATCTTCATGAACACCCATCCCAAAAAGCCCAAGCTCAGCTAAACCTTGCATTACTTCTGGTGGGATCACACCTTCATGATCCATCTTCTCACCGTCTAAAGTCCCCTCACAGAACTTGTTTACAGCGTTTACCATCTCACGACCAAAGTCTTGCTGCTCATCAGTAAAACCTGGGTATGGAAATACATTGTCTTCTTTAACTTCACCAAAGAATAGATCTCCAACAATGGAGTCCATCATTTGCTTTTCTTCACTCATCATTAAGTCCTTTTTTAAAATCCATCTATGTGGGTAGAAAATTGATTGACTGGAATTCCCTGACATTTTAGCACGACATTCGTCAAATAATCAAAGCAAACACTTACTTAAGTTTAACCGACATTTTAACTCGGTCAAAAAGCAAGAAAATTCTTACCGAATATATCAATGGTTGATGCTTTGGGTAAACAACCTTAAAATACTATAAGGTATTAAAATATAAAAACTTTCAAGAAGAAACTTAATGACGAAAAAGAAAGGATTCTTTTCTAAAATTAAATCAAAATTATCCAAAGATCAGGATGATGGGGAATTTATTGAGCATGAAGAAAATCTTCATGACGGTGAAGAGTATGAGTACGAGGAAGAGTACGAAGAAGAGTACGAAGAAGAGGACAACGGCGAAGTCTACGAAGAAGACGTCGACATTCCCCTACCTCCCGCACCAACCCCAGACGCAGACCAGGTCTTAGAAGACCCCACTCTAGAAGTTTATATTGACGATCTAGAAGCTCACTCCGAAGAAGATGCCGGTTTTCTTTCTAAGCTAAAAAGTAAGTTAACTAACAAATCAACTAACGAAGCTGATGAAGAAGCTGACTCTGAAGATAGTGACGAAGAAGACGAAACTGAAGGATCAGAAAATAAATACAATGTCATGCAACGCATGCTTGATAAAATCAAATCAAAGACAGAAGACTTTGACTTATCAAGAGTTGGAAGTGGTCTAGGAAAAAGAGCAAAAGGTCAACCAACTGGAGCACAATACTTTCTTCCTAACCTATTAAGTAATGAATCGCGCCCTAAGATTCATCATTATTTTTTAATTCTTTTAACTTGTGCCTTCTTATATCAAATTGGTAAATTTGCGGCCCTTTTCTTAAATGGCAAAGACGGTGGCGCAAAATTTCAAACAGATTTTAGTCGCCCTAATACTTACGATCACAATGCATCAATTGCTAATATTAGAAACTATAACCCATTCAATATTCAAGAAGATGAAAATGAAAAAACTGAAACAAAAGTTAAACGTCCAAAGAATGTTGTAAAGATCTGTCTTGCTGCTGATCAAGAATCAAGACTTGGTTTCAAACTCTTAAATACAATTGTTCTTCAAAACAGTGCCAAGTCTGTTGCAAGTGTTTCTAACCGTGGAAAAGTAGAAAATGTTCGTGTTGGTGGAAAGATCAATAATATAGCAGAGATTGGAAGTATCACACGCCAAAAAGTTATCTTTAAAAACTTAAGAACTGGTGAATGTGAATTCATTGCAAACGTTGACGAGAAGGCCAAGCGCTTTGCTCGCAAGGCCAACACTAAAATTCTTCCACCAAGTAGCGCCAAAGACGTAATGCCTGAATTTAACAAGGATATTAAAGTTGAAGGAAATAACTTCAAAATAAAGAAGGAACTACGTGACTCTCTTTTAAGTAATATTGGAGATGTTCTAACGCAGGCCAAGGCCATTACAATTAAGAATCCAGATGGGTCCCTATGCTTTAAAATGACAGAAGTAAAGCCAGGATCAATCTATTCATATCTAAATGTTCAAAACGATGACATAATCTGTGAAATCAACGGTGCAAAAATCGAAAATATGAATCAAATTATGGGAATGTTTGGAAAAATTAAGTCTACGGACTATTACGAACTCGGTATTAAGAGAAACGGAGTTCAACAAAGCTACAACTACAATTTTGTCGAATAATTATAGGGATCATGGATGAAGAAACTATTTTTAAATCTCTCAGCGCTATCTTTACTTTGTCTTGCAGCAGACCCTGCTCAAGCACAGTTTAGACAATTCAAATCAAAAACCAAGGTTAATCGCGATGCGAATCCTTCGGCAGCTAGCCTACTCGATAGCAGCAATGCAGAGTCAGGAAGTGATGCATTTGGAAGAACTGCAACTCAGCCTAAGAAAACTGATGATGCTTACGTTAACTTAAATCCAGAGACTGCTTTTGGTCCAGAGATTGTTACAAGTTTTGACTTCGAAGACACTTCTCTTCAAGACCTAACTAAGCACATGCAAAAACTTACAGGTTTAAATCTGATTATCGACAAAGACCTAAAAGGAAAGATTTCTATTTCTGCACCAACACCTATTACTGTTGGTGATGCATGGAAAGCATATTTAGCAGCACTGAATATGAATGGCCTAACGATGGTTAAATCTGGTGCATTCTACAAAATTGTACAAGCTAGAGATATTCGCTACATCCCTACTAAAATCTACACAGGTAACTATGTTCCAGAAACAGAAAACTACCTAATGAAGATTATTGCCCTTAAAAATATTGATTCGACAGAAGTTTCACGCTCGTTTAGACCATTTATGTCTCGTTACGGACGAATCATTGAAATCAAACAAACAAATACTATTATTATTCAAGATACTGGTTCTAACATTAATCGTTTAATGAGTTTAATTAAATTCATCGATGTTCCTGGCCACGAAGAAACACTACAGATCATCCCTGTTAAGAATACTTCGGCATCAGAAATTGCAAAGCTACTTGATAAGATTTTAAAAGATGATACTTCTAAGAAAACTGCCTCAAGAAGAAGCTCTGATGGTGGTGGACAGATCATCTCAAAATTAACGGCAGAGCCACGTACAAACTCGATTATTGCCATGGCAAACTCAAGTGGAGCAAAGAGACTTAAGGAACTAATCAATAAGCTAGATGTTGAATTAGTTGCTTCTAATAACGAACAAATTCATGTTTACTACCTCTACCACGGAGATGCTGAAGATATGTCTAAGACACTATCTGAGCTAGTAAGTGGATCAAAATCGAATTCTTCAAGCTCAAGAAGAACTTCTCGTTTTTCTAGAACAGCAACTGAAGATAATAACGAATTATTTAATGCAGAAGTTAGAATTACTGCAGACAAGTCTAATAATGCTCTTGTTGTAACTGCCTCTCCTACTGACTGGCTTACACTTGAAAAAGTTATTAAGAAACTAGATCAACCAAAAGACCAAGTATTTATCGAAGGTCTAGTGATGGAAACAAATATCTCTAAATCACGTGATCTTGGTGTCTCTATCGTTGGTGCATACGGATCAGGTGCTGCAGACCGTGCTGGTTCAATTCACGGAACTTCAGGTTCTGTTCTGACACAACTTATTTCTGGAACTTGGACATCAATTGGTGGTCTATTTGCCGGTGTTGGTCTAGGAAATGAAATTGAAACAGAGATCAATGGTCAAACAGTGAAAATTGATTCAGTAAACGCACTTATTTCTGCAATTGCAAGTAACGGAGACACAAACGTACTCTCTACTCCTCAATTATTAGTTCTAGATAATACAGAAGGTATTTTTGAAGTTGGTGAAAAGATTCCTGTACCTAAAGAGAGCCAGGCATCTAATGGTTCAACAACGACTTCACTAGACACACAAAATGTTACTTTAAAGATGAAGATAACTCCTCAAATTAACAAGGTAACAAGATATATCAAACTAAAAATTGACCAAAACTTTGAAGATTTCTCAAGTAGGGCCCTTCCTTCTGGTGTAGCATCAGTTGGTGTTGGTACAGTCGTAAGAAGTGCTGTAACAACTGTAACTGTTCGTGATCGCGACACAATTGCAATGGGAGGTATGATGAGAGACAAGACAACTGATTCAGTAAGTAAAGTTCCTCTACTTGGTGATATTCCAGTTCTTGGTTGGCTATTTAAGAATACGACGACACAAACTGAGAAACTAAATATGCTAATGTTCTTAACGCCAAAAATTCTTGATAACTATCAAGAAGATATTGCGAGTACAGTTAAAGAAAGCTTAAATCGTCGTGCTTCTCACCTAAAAGAGTTCCACGGTGAAAAAGATCCATTTAAGTCGACTGCTAAAGGTCTTTACAACAAGGCCCAAAAACAAGAGCAAGGTCCGCTTTATGATGAGCAACGTAACAAGTACTACAAGCAACAAAACCAAGATAGCGTGATGAATGACTCTGTTATTGAGCCTGGCTACAATGATGTCGTTCAGAAAGTAAATGCGAAGAAATCAGCTCCTAAGAAGGCCCCTGCTATAAAAGTAAAGTCTTCAGATAAAGAAGTTGTGATTAAGAAGTAATTTAAAAAGGCTTGATGTAAATGAGAAACCAAATGCTAGAAACATTTGAACACGGTAAAGAAAAGATTGGTGAGCTTTTAATTAAGCACACCTCTCTTACACGTGAGCAGTTAGATGAAGCACTAGAGATTCAACAAGAATCTGGAATGCTTATTGGTGAAATCTTACTTAAAAAGAACTATATTCACCCTCACGATATTACAAAAGTAATTTGTCACCAAATTGAAATACCATACGAGTCTGAAATTGATGTGGATACAATTGATCCTGAATTAATTACGAATATTCCAATTAATTATGCAAAGACGCAGGAGCTTATCCCAGTAATGGAAACTCCCCGCTTTGTTTCAGTAATTATTACGGATCCATTTAATTTTGATGCCATCAATGACCTAAGAGAAATTTTTAAAAAAGATATCCATATCTCAGTTGCCCAACCATTGAAAGTTAATGACGCAATCAATCGCGTGTATGAAAAAGCAAATAAGAATATGGTTCAGTCTCTTGAAGACGAATTTGATGAATCACTAGATCTTGACGGTCCGATTGATATCCTAGATGCTGGTGCGGATGAAGCCCCTGTTATTCGTTTTGTTAACTCGATTATTTTTAGAGCAGTAAAAGAGCGTGCAACAGATATTCATATTGAGCCGTATGAAAAAGAATCAATTTATCGTTTTCGTATCAATCGAGTTATGACGGAAGTCTTAAGACAACCGCTTAAAACACACTCTGCTGTAGCTTCACGTATTAAAGTTATGGCAAAACTTGATATTGCAGAAAAACGTCTTCCTCAAGATGGCCGTATTCCAATTAAGATGGCCGGTAAAGATATCGATATCCGTCTTTCAACGGTACCAGTTCAAAATGGTGAGCGTATCGTTATGAGGATTCTTGAAAAAGACAATAATATCCTTCAACTAGACCACCTTGGTTTCCACGGTAAGGTTCTTGATGATCTCGATGCCCTATCGCAAAGAAAAGATGGAATTGTTTATGTATCAGGTCCAACTGGTCACGGTAAATCGACAACTCTATTTGCGATGCTAAGTCGAATCAATACACCAGATCGAATGATTATTACAGTTGAAGATCCGGTGGAATACGAAGTACCTGGTATTTCTCAAATCCAGGTAAACCATAAGATTGAACTTTCATTTGCTAAAGCACTTCGTGCCATTCTTCGTCAAAACCCTGATGTTATCATGGTTGGGGAAACAAGGGATTACGAAACTGCAGAGATGGCGATACAAGCTTCAATTACTGGTCACTTTGTACTATCAACGATTCACACTAACGATGCATCGTCAGTACCAAACCGTCTGATTGATATGGGAGTGCAACCATTCATGATTGCCTCTTCTCTTTCTGGTGCTCTTGCGCAAAGACTTATTCGAACACTATGTAAGGAGTGTAAGAAGCCAAAAGATATTACTGACTTTGACCTAGAAGTACTAGGAATAGATAAAATACCTGAAGGTGCAACTGTGTATGAGTCCGTAGGTTGTCCAAGTTGTGACAATAAAGGCTACTCAGGTATGACTGTTGTCGCAGAACTTTTAATGATTAACGATGAAATTCGCTCACTTATTATTAACTCTGCTCCATCAGGGCAGATTAAAAAAGTTGCACAGAAATACGGGATGAAAACTCTTAGAGATGATGCCATTGAGAAAGTTATAATGGGAATCACTTCAATTGCAGAAATGAACCGTGCAATCAATATTGAAGGCGAAGACGAGAGTCAGGAACAATAAAGAAAAAGTAAAAAGAGTAAGAAGACATGGCCATATTTGATTACAAAGGTATCGATCGTACCGGAACTGAAAAGAAAGGTAATATCACAGCTGAAAACGAACAGGCGGCCAAGGCCAAAATTCGTGCTAAAGGTATTATGCTTACTGCGATAAAAGAACATAAGTCTTCTAGTAAGTCTTCTTTTGAGCTAAATTTCGGAAGTACCGTTTCAATCAACGACCTTTCACTTATGACAAGACAATTGGCCACTCTTGTAAAAGCAAAGATTCAAATTGTTGAAGCCTTCAATGCACTTATTGAACAGTGTGAGAACCCAAAATTAAAAGTTGTTCTCTCTGAGATTCGTCAAAAAGTAAATGAAGGTAGCTCCCTTGCCTCTGCATTCTCAGACTATCCAAAAATCTTTGACCATATTTATGTCAACATGGTTGAAGCCGGTGAACAGTCAGGTACATTAGATATTGTTCTACTTCGTCTTGCAGAATTTACAGAAGCGCAAGTTAAATTAAAAAATAAAGTTAAAGGTGCCATGATGTATCCAATCATCATGTTACTAGTTGGAGCCCTTGTTATGGGTGTAATTCTAGTTTTAGTTATTCCTAAGATTACAAAGATTTTTGTTTCGATGAAAAAAGAGTTACCTCTGCCGACAAAAATTTCAATTTGGCTATCAGGGTTTTTACAACAATATTGGTGGGCCGTAATAATTGGCGCCTTTGGTCTTTATTGGCTATTTAATCGCTATATTAATACAAAGAATGGCCGCGCAAAATGGGACTACGTGACTCTAAAGCTTCCAGTATTTGGTTCACTTATTACAATGGTGAACGTTTCACGCTTTGCTTCAACTCTTGCAACACTTTTAAATTCAGGTGTACCAATTCTTGCTTCAATGAAGATTGTTAAAAACCTAATTGGTAATGTCCATATGCAAGAAGCAATTGAAAGCGCTCGTATTAATATATCGGAAGGTTCTTCCATGGCAGCGCCCCTTGCACAATCAGGATACTTCCCTATCATGGTTACACATATGATAAGCTTAGGTGAAAAATCAGGTGAACTCGAACCAATGCTTAACATCATTGCGGAAAACTACGAGGATCAGGTAGAATCTAAATTAAGTGGGTTAACATCTGTACTCGAACCTATTATGATGGTCGGCATGGGTGGAGCTGTTGCTTTCATTGTAATGTCAGTTGTCGTTCCAATGATGGAGCTAAACTCAATCAATTAAGCTTTTTAGAGGATATAGAAAAGAAGACATTTAAGGAGATTTTAAATGAAGTACAATTTTTTTAAACACCAAGTAATGAAGAGTCAGGCCGGTATGACATTAATTGAAATCCTAATTGCCCTTACTCTAATTTCACTTATGGGGACATTTATTGCAGGTAAAGTTTTCGACTCACTAGAAGAAGGTCGTGTAAAGTCTGCTAACATTCAAATGAAATCACTAGAGTCACTACTGAAAGACTTTAGAAGAAAGTGTAACTTCTACCCAACAACAGAAATGGGATTAGACTCACTTATCAACAAACCGTCTGGCGGACGCGAGTGTAAGAATTATCCACCAAATGGATTTATCGATGCGGATGAAATCCCATTAGATCCATGGGATATGGAGTATGTTTATACTTCAGATGGAAAAACTTACAACATCATGTCTTATGGTAATGATAACGAAGAAGGCGGAGAAGGTTTCGCTGCCGATATCTACTTAAGAGACAATAAGTAATCTAAAATAAATTAGGGAAACTATGCATAAGGCACATGGACAATCAGGTTTTACATTAATTGAAATTCTGGTATCCATGGCCTTAGCTTCCCTACTTCTTTACATGGTTGCAGGATCAACCTTTTCCTCACGCCGCAACCTAGATGATACGATTGAAAATGTTGAACGAGTTATTCGCTTCTCAAGTGATGAAGCGAGCTTAACAAATAAATTTCTACGCGTTGGTTTTGATTTAGAAGATATCGACCAAAAACTCTCTTTAGAAATGGCACAAAGTAATGACTTTGTAATTGATATGGATTCAACAAAGAATTACGATGACATGACTGATGAAGAGAAAAAAGAAGCAAATAAGAAAGGTCGCTTCATGCCTCTACCGGACTTTGATGCTAATGACTTCCGTCCAACGGGCGGTGTTCGCATTGTTGCAGTTGGCAGCACACTAACACAAAAATTACACATAACTGGCAAACCATATGTCTACTTTTACCCCACAGGTGAGAAAGATTCTGTTATAATTATTCTTGCAACTGAAGATGAAATGGTCGCACTATCAACAGAGCCATACAGTCAAGTAATCAATCGTGAGTACGTGGCCTTGGAAGATGTTAACTTCTCTAGTGACGACTTTATTGAAAAACTAACAACAAAAGCAGAAGAACTTTATAACGAATGGTTAAGCAATTAAAAAATAATTCTGGATTTACCCTCATAGAGGTTCTTATTGCACTTGCAATATTCGCTGTCTTTATTACTTCATATATCACTGCTCAAGGCCTAAATATTACAGATTCGATGGAGATGCGAACGGAGATAACTCTTCGTGAATATGGAATTGAAAAAATGAATGAGATTCTGGCCTACCCACCGGAGCTAAAAGATAGTATTACGATGAAGCCTGAAGTAGGGAAATTTGAAAGTAATGAAAATATTAGCTATAGCGTTGAATGGAAGAATTTCACGGTACCAGACTTCGAAAAGATAACGGGCTCTGAAACACCAGATGATGGTGACGATAGCAATAACTCAATTCAAAAACAAATCTTTGGTGTTGTTAAAAAGAACCTTGAAAAACTTATTTGGCAAGTTAGTGTCACTGTTAAAGATGATACTACTGAAGAAACGTTTACAATAAGTACGTGGCTTTCAAATGATAAATATAAAGTAGAGATAAACGGACTCTAGAAGATGAGAAGTTTTAAAACCGATCATATTCACAAAAATGAAAAGGGCTTCACATTAATTGAAGTTCTTATCGCTATTGCTATTTTATCAGTACTCATGACGGCCATTTATACAATCGTCGACAGCAGTGTTAACACGAACGATCGTGTTACTAAAGAAGACCGCGAGAGACTACAGTTAGAAATTGGAATGATGAGAATTGAAAGAGATATCGAACTCATCAACTCTCCCCTTTATTACGAATCGTCTAAAGCAGAAGATAACAAAGCTTTTGCAAAAATCTACAATGCCTCACAGTCACAATCTCAATCGGGATCAAGGCTTGGAGGATCGTCTCAACAGCAACAGCAGCAACAACAATCAAGTAAATATGTGATGACTTCTCATATATATCAGAATAAGAATTTTGATAACTTATCGTCAGGAAATGTTCCAATTCCAATTTTACAAAATGAAGAGAAAGGTTCACTAGTTTTTCTATCTTCAGCAAACAGAAGACTTATAAAGAATATGAAGCAATCTAACTTAATGTGGGTACGCTACCGAGTGGTAACGACATCGACAGAGGGGCAAGAGGAAGAAGAAAAAAATACAGAAGCTCCATATTCCCTAACGAGAACAATCATTCCAGTTGATATTTATAATACTGAATTAGATTGGGAAAAAGCAAAAGAATATCCAGTAATAGAAAACTTAAGAGACTTTTCTTTCGAATTCTATAGTCCAGAAAAAGAAAAGTTTGTTTCATCACTTAGAGAATTGAATAAATTAAGAAATACTCCACGTCTTATTCGTATGAATATCGATTACGTCTCAAAGAATGGAGATGAAATACAAATTAATCGAACAATTAGAGTAATGTGGCCAGAATTTGATGCAGCAGCAGACTTAAAGGAAAAGTATGACTTTAAAAAATAAGAAGACATTACTTAAGAATGAGTCTGGTATCGCCATTATTATGGTTACGACGGCCGTTGCAATTCTAACTGTTCTACTTGCTCAATTTACGTATGAGACAAAACTAAACAAAATCAGAATTGAAGGTCAAATCGATAAAGTACAAGCTAAGCTAAATGCTGAAGCAGGACTTCATTACGCCCTGTCTGTCTTAAAGGTATATAGAGAAGCGTGGAACAAACTTGAAGATAACACTTCCCTTCAATCGACAATTTCTAAAAGTGATATTGAAGCTATTGCCACACAACCATTCGTTGTGCCAATTCCGGTTACGACTGAATTAAGTGCTCTTCAAAAAAATGCTATTGCAGAGTTTGAAAAAGAATCACTAATACAAGGATCAATTTCAGTTAGTCTTAAGCCTATAACAGGATTTCTTAATCCTAATACCCTAAGAGTAATCAAACCAATGAATGGAAGCTCTTCACAATCTTCGTCTGAGGCAAGTGGCCAACAGAGCTCGACAATAACACCTCATCAATTCATGGAGAAAACTTTTACAGAAATGCTTGAAACAACATTTAGAAATGAGATCGAAAATAATGAAGACTTCGCTCTTCACTACTCTAATCTTGATCCGAAACTACTTGTTAAAGAATTAAAGTACTTTGTTTCTGGTAAAGAAGATTATGATGAGCCAGAAAAAGCAGATATCCAGAGAACTTATCAAAACCTTGGCGTTGAAGCCAAACATGCCGCTTTTGAAACAGCAGAAGAGCTTTACTCTCTTGCGGGCTGGGATGATGAGATCGTAAATCTTATAAAGGATCGAATTTCAATTCATAATGTTTCCGTAATTAATGTTAACGAAATTACAATCAATCAACTCAAAGTTTTATTTCCTGAAATGTCTGACGTTGCTCTGGAAGAATTCTTTAAGTACCGTGATGGTGATGAGGAAAATGGAACTTCACCAAGTTCATTTAAAAGTGACAAGGACTTCAAAGAACTTATTACGAATCGTCTCGGAGCTGTCGAAGCATCAGACTTTGATAAAAGAATTAAAGAATTTGCTGACGCAGATATTATCATTGGTACAGGTGGTAAGCTTTTCAAATTAGAATCCATCGGTATGTATGCCGACACAACATATAAGTTGACTGCTTTTATCGACTTACCAATCAAACCTCAGGCACCAACAACGACATCACAAGGACAATCTGGTCAACAAGCAGGTGGTTCACAGAATCCAGATGATGATGACGACCAAGGTAGTGGACAACAACAATCAAGTACAGGTCAACAAGGGCAACAGTCTTCAAGTAAGTACTATCTCCTGCGTCCAAGAGTTGTTGAGATACGCACCTACTAATGGCAAATTTTTCATTCAAAAAAAAACAGCAAAGTTATTGAAATTTGGTAAAATAAATTTATGAGTATTTTAGTAATAGACTGTGGTGCCTACAGTATTAAATTTGTTGAAGGCCGAGTACACAAAAAAAGATTCATTATTGATGATATTGAAGAAGTTCTACTCGAAGATGTTCGTGGGCCAAGTGACCAAGAAGTATCGATTCATGAACTTCAACAAAGAATCATCTCAGGCTTTCTAAAAGACCAGCACTACAATGGTCGAATCATTACTCAACTACCAAATGAATTCTTAACGAATCGCTATCTTGATCTTCCTGCTAAGAGCAAGAAGGATGCGGAACTAATGATTCCTTTTCAACTTGAAGAGGACCTACCATTTAATATCGCCGATACTCACTACATTGTTAATCTTTATAAAAAGATCAATAGTCAATTTTCAGCAATTGTTCAAATTGCAGAAAAGAGTGTCTTTGCGACTTATCGTAATTTTCTACAAGCCTACCATACTGTTCCATCAAACTTAACGTCGGAACTTAGTGTTTATCAGAGCTTTGTTGAAGAAAAGAAATTAGAATCAAATGTATGTATTTTAGATATTGGTCATCAGACAACGAAGGCCTACCTAATTTATAACGGTATTATCTACACTCACCACATTTCGTATGTTGCTGGCGCGGCCATTGATGAGGCCATTTCAAAGACTTACAATATTGGGGCAGCAGAAGCACGTATTTTTAAACACGAAAACAGCTTCTTTCTAACGAAGTCACAGCTTGATAGTGTAACAAAAGAGCAGCAAGATTTTGCTCTTATGATGCATCATACTTTTAAAGACCTACTTTCTCAAATCGACCGATGGCTACTTGGACATAGAGTAAAAACAGGTCAAAGTATCGAACATATCTACTTAACTGGTGGTTGTGCCAATATCAAAAATATTGATAACTATATTACAGAAAGACTTCACGTAAGTGTTTCACAATTTATGACACCAGGTCTTGAGAGAATGGTTTCTGCACAAGAATACAACTCTCTAACACTCGCCTACACAATGGGTGCTTCAAATACATACAGAGAGCC
The DNA here is from genome assembly GCF_043196495.1 of Halobacteriovorax sp. XZX-3. Classification (NCBI taxonomy): domain Bacteria; kingdom Pseudomonadati; phylum Bdellovibrionota; class Bacteriovoracia; order Bacteriovoracales; family Halobacteriovoraceae; genus Halobacteriovorax; species Halobacteriovorax sp. XZX-3. Next base: position 877,508 of record NZ_JBEBMO010000001.1, read on the forward strand.
TGCAAAAAACTTTTTTACGAAAGAATTTGCTTCTGCACTTAAAGATGGAATTAAACTAGAAAATACAATCTTTACTTTCTATCGTCTTGCTATAGTTTGCTTAGTTTTATGTGCAGGATTCTTAGTGGAATCACTCTACTTCGTAAATCAAGAAATCAAGTCAACAGATCGTGAGATCAAAAAGCTAATTAAATCGAGTAACTTGAATATTACGCAAAAACAGGAAAGATATCTTAGAAAAACTCCTGAGAAGCTAACAAAGATTATCAAACAAAAAAATAAAGCAATTGATGTTGATTTAAAAGTTTTAGCAAAAGTTCCAAAGACTAGTGCTCTTGCTAACCTACACACAATTACGAGTGCGATAAAAAGAAACGAAGAAGTATCATTAACTAAGTACAAAGGTGATCTAAACTCAGGTTTTGCACAATTTCAAAGTAAGAGTGATCGAGATACAAAACAATTATTAAAAGTCCTTAAAGGACTAAATGTTGACGATGCCAATATTGATGAATCTAATAAAGATAAGATTACTATTAGTTTTAAAGGTAAATAATGACACAAAAGAGCATGTTTAAAGAAATTGATGTCGCTATTGATAAGCAAATAGAAGAAGCTAGAAATTCTGGTGTATTTCAATCATTTGCAGACCAACTACGCTCTTTCTCTGAAACTGAGCAAAAAATTATTAATCAGTTCTTATCTGGACTAGTTGTTATTATTCCTGTCATAGCTCTACTTGGTGTCTTTATCTTTAGGACAATGAAAGTCAGTGATCTGAACACAAGAAAAGAATTAGAGAGCGCTATTGTGAGCTTTAAAGAAGGCAACGTAAAACTTAAGGCCCAAGAAGGCCCTATTGTAATAAATGATGCAATCTACGAAAAATCTGATTTCGTAAATAAATTAACGGATGCGACTTCGAGATTAAACTTAAAAGCAAATCAAATTAATGTTGATGGCTTTCAAAAAGAAAACTTAGGTGGTTCAATCAATCGTATTGAAACAAGTATTATGATTGATAAATTTACTAATAAGGCTTTCGTTGGCTTACTAAACGAACTACACCGAAAGTTTAAAGTTATCATAACAGAAATCGATCTTGAAAAAACAGCTGATGGTAAATTTGTTTCAGGCAAATTTCTTGTCGAATTTTATGCAAAAGTTAACTAATACATAATATGGGTATCCAGAAGAATAATATGAGTGAAGAAGCAGTACAAACAGACGTATACAAGATAAATAAGAAAACAATTTTTCTAATGACGATCCTTGCATTCTTATCTCTCTTTCTTGGATTCATTTTCAATTTTTCAGTTGAAGATAAAGTAATGAGTCTCGTTTATGATGGACTTAGAAAGAATCGAAGCTGCCCTATTTATTATCAGAACGCCTCTCTTAGCTATTTTCTTCCAGGTATTAACTTAAAAGAAATCGATATCTCATCTCGATGTTTAAATGCTCCATCAGGACTAACTATTTCAGAGGCCGATATTTCTTTAGGACTTCCAAGCTTTGCACCAATGGGTCTTACATTTAATACAGAAATAAGTAAGATTTCGGGATTAAATAATAATATCAATATTAAATCGATTCACAATTTTTCAACTCAATACATTAAGATAGAAAATTCTGTAATCAGCTTTGAGGCCCTTGGCCCGCTAATGAATGCATTTAAAATAGATGGAACGATCAATCTAAACGCACTTGTTAGTACAGATTTAAAAGCAATAAAAGATCTCGATATTTATTTAACATCAAAAGATTTTACGATTCCGGCCCAAGTCATTCAAAGTTTTGAATTACCTACTCTAGCAATAAAAAATCTTTCATTTAAAGCACATGCTGAAGATGGAGGGGCCGTTGAAATCCAAGAGTTAATCATTGGAGATAGCAACTCACCTATTCGTGCCAATGCAAGTGGAACAATTTCTCTAGATAAAAGAAATATTAGAAATTCAAAAATCGATCTCGAAGCACAGGTTAAATTTACACCAGAATTTATCGAAAATTTTGCGATTATTAATCTTCTTCTAGGCAATGGTACTCCTGACGAACAAGGTTTCTACCATATGAAAATTGATGGGACTCTTGGACGTCCAAACACGCCGAAAATGATTAAGCGCTAGTTGACTAAAGGCCAACTTTAAAGCATCTTAATTCAATGCAAAATCAATCACTACTTAAGCCAAAAGAAGCAAGGCAGCAAATTGAAGCTGACCTAAAGTTATTTATCGATCAAAATAATTATCACAATTTCTTCAGTGAGATATATGATTATTCGTTATTACCTGCAGGAAAGTTATTTCGCCCTCTGCTCGCTTATGCCACTGCAAAAGACTTTGGTATAGACTTTAGTAATCAAAAGCTTGAGAAGTCAATTAAGAGCTTCTCATGTGCATTAGAAATTCATCATACATATACACTTATTCATGATGATATGCCTTGTATGGATGATGATGAATATCGTCGTGGCAGACTTTCAACTCATGCAAAATTTGGCCAATGGCAAGCACTACTGGCCGGAGATGCACTACAATCTCTAAGCTTTAATTTAATAAACAAAATACAAGTTAGGAATAAATACGAAATTCTAAATTATGCTCATTGGTGTTTAGGCGCCAAAGGACTAATTCTTGGCCAGGCCCTCGATTTAGGCCACCATATGACAGAGAGTTTTAAGAATTTAATTCTTACTCATAAGCTTAAGACAGCACGTCTTATTCAACTCTCAATTGTTGGGCCATACCTATTTAATGACGATGCGGATTTAAAAACAGCAAAGGCACTACACCGCCTTGGACATCACATGGGAATAGCATTTCAACTTCTTGATGATCTTTGCGAATTAGAAGATGAAGTTTTAAGTGAACATGAGGAAGCTGTAAATCCTTGGAAGACACGATCGCAAGAATGTTTCAATGAATTACAATCTAATTTAGAATATATGAAAGTATTTTTTGAAAAGTACGCGTGCGAAAATATCCGTTTAGTGTACGGAGAATATCTTGGAAAGATACTTAGTATTATTGAACCAAATCAAAGAACAATAACTGGTCACTTAGATGTAGAGACAGGCGCTAGGCCCGCCTCTTTAGATCCAATTATTTCTTTGTTGAATACTTTGACTCTTTAGGTTCAATTGATTCAGGATGCTCTTCGCTTGCTCTAGTTTATCTAAATCAATATTGTAATTTACAACTTTTGATTTAGAAGACTTTGCAGGCTTAGTATTTAACTTCTTCTTTGCAACAGCACTGTCTTTAGAAAGATCTAATTGACCTCTTAAAACTAGCTTAGCTTTTTCAATAGTCATCTTTTCTTCAAATAGAAGGCCTTTGATTTTTGCCAGCATTTGAATGTCTTTTTGTTCAAAAAGTTTTTGACCAGTAGAAGAAACGAGAGGTGAAATTTCATCAAATTCACTTTCCCAAAATCTTAATACGTATGGCTTTACACCAACGATTGAGCAAACTTCATCAAGTTTAAATAACGATTTTTGTGGAATCGATAATGTTTCTAGCATTTAAAATCCGTTTTCACTCTCGTAGTCATCATCAGTATCATTTCTGAATGATGTTAATGCTTTCGGTGTTCCTTCCTTAGGAGCAATTGAAGTGTCTTCCTTACCTTTATCATCGATACGGTGAACGTAGCGTCCAGTAATATCTTCTTTTAGCACCTGTGAAGGTTTAAAAGTAAGAACACGTCTTGCTGAAATTTCCATCGCCTCACCTGTTTGTGGGTTACGGCCAACTCTTGATGCTTTATCGCGAATTGAGAAGTTTCCAAAACCAGAAATTTTTACTTTTTCCCCGCGGGCCAAAGTATCTTTAATTACCTTAAAAACTAAGTCAACAAGATCAGAAGCTTCCTTTTTAGAAAACCCTGCTTCCTTATAAACTCGTTCGACAATATCAGCTTTAGTCAAGCTCATTGCATTCCTCCATGAATCAAAAGAACCTTTATATATTAATAGGTTAGCAGAATTATGAATATTTCACAAAAAAAATTTTGTGGGAAATATATTTCATTTTAATAACTTAGCCTTTTTCGGCGTAAAGATGTCAATTAAGCTAGTTTTAAGAAAACATTAAGTTGAGTAGCTAAATAAATACCATGTATTATGTTTATATCAACTTCTTCTTGTCAAATTGGCGTATTGACATGAACAATCCCCAGCACAAGTTTTGCACTTCTGCTGGGGATTTTTTTATCAGACTATTTCACTTAGATTATTAAGACTTCTTTTTAACTGCTTTCTTCTTGGCCTTTTTCTTTCCAAGTTTCTCTTGATCTTTAGCAATCTTTTTTAGGAGCTTTTGCTTTTCCGCATCTTTCTTCTTAAGCCAGTCAGTTAATTTAGTATCAACATCATTTAGCTCTTCAATTAGCTTCTTGGCAACAAGCTTAGGTGACTTCGCAATTTTTGTATACTCATTAAGTTTTTTCGTTTCATCCTGAATAAGTAACTTGCGTTTTTCAACTTCATCTTTTGTCATACGATAAATTGGCATATCTGCTAGATAATCAGCATAAACGTACTTCTTTTTATCAAGATACTCTACGAAAGACTTTCTGTTTTTCGACTTTGTCGCCTTTTCGTATTCTTTATTTTTGATGAATTTGATAATTTCATTATTCTTTGTAATTGAATCTTTCAGATCAAGGCAAAGAAGTTCATAACGACGAGTAACAACCTTTAACCTTTCACCAGTGAAGATTTCAATAATCTCTTCAGCTTGATCAAAAATCTTTACCCCTCTTTCTGAAATTAGAGTGTAATTTGGAGAAAGAGTTGAAGTTGCACCAATTGTATCTTGAATTTCTTTAAGTGTTGCTTCTTGGCCCTTCTTTAAAAGAAGTTCAATATTGATTTCATTATCCACAGAAGCATCAACGAAATCTTTGATATAACCGCTATCAATGAATTTTGTCAGGTGACGATAAATCTTCTTAGCATCGTAACCACGAGGAAGTTCAGTAATAAAGAACTTTCCACCTTTTTCTTCAATCGACATTTCAAACGTAAGTTTTCCAGTCTTCTTATCAACATGAATTGGTAGAGAATAATTATGAACGTAAGGTTTTAACTTCTTCACCTTACCAGTTTCAATAAATGAAATCATCGACTTAATAATATCTTTGTGATGAAAACTTGGAATCGTCGAAGAGAAACCTGTACCAATCCCCTCAGCTCCGTTTAATAACATAAGAGGAAGCTTTGGAAGAAGCCCTACTGGCTCCATCGAACGTTCATCATAATTTGGAACCATTTCAACTTGGTTCATATCATCAAATAGTAAGAGATCAGATACCTTACCTAGCTTACATTCGATATACCTTCCAGCGGCCGGATCAGTTTCCATCCTCTCTCCGAAGTATCCTTTCTTATCAATAAGAGGATAGTTATTAGAGAAAGTATAATCTTGGGCCATATTTACAATGGCCGATTCAATCGAAGCTGGTCCGTGCGGGTGAAGAGTTAAAACGAGACCAGTGGCAGCTGAAACTTTTAAAAGTCCTTTCGACTGATTTTTCCAAAGCGTATAAAGAATACGTCTTTGACCCGGTTTAAGGCCATCTTGAAGATAAGGGATCGCACGATCCATTAATGTATAGATCTGATACGTGCGGTATTCATCTCTTACGATATCTTCTAAGTTTACTGATTCTAGTGAATGAAGATAAGTTTCTTGCATTATTTATTTCCTTCCAATTTCTTTTTTAATCAAGGTAATCAATCATGTCGGCCAGACCACCAGTTGCAGCTTTTTTTGCAACGGCCTTCTTTGCCTTTTTCTTAGCAGCTTTCTTAGCGACTTTTTTTGCTGGTTTTTTCGCCGTTTTCTCAGTTTTTTTCGCAGCTTTTTTAGCTACTTTCTTAGCTGGTTTAGGCTTAGTTACAACTTTATCTTCAGAAATTGCCTCTGACATAATCTCAGACTGCTCTTCATCAAGTAATAAATCTTTTCTAAGATTCGTATCTTTACCAAAGCAGATATTTAACATCTCTTTAGCTTTTGATTTTTGATCAACGATAATTTTTGTATATTCATCTTTTGATAAAACATACTTCCAGGCTTCCGGTGACATCTCACCAAGCCCTTTGTTTCGATGAATTTCTTTTATTCTTACTTCTCCAGAATTTCTAAACTCTTCTAGTTCTTTATCTGATTCGAAATACAGAGTTTTCTTATCTGTCACGACTTCAAAAAGTGGCGCTTTTGCAATTTGAATAGCACCCATTTCAAATAATTCTGGCCAAAATTGGTAGAAGAAATTTGTTAGAAGCGTATTGATGTGCCCACCGTCAACATCCGAGTCGGCAAGGAATACGATATTAGAATAACGAAGCTTCTTCTCATCAACCTCTTGTCCAAGAACAAGACCGATTGATGCCATGATATCTGAAAATTCCTGATTATTTAAAATGTCTTTGATACCTGCTTGGGCAACGTTCATAGGTTTACCACGAAGAGCAATCCCACCTTGGTACAGTTTATTACGAGCAGATCTTAGACCACCAATGGCCGAATCCCCTTCACAAATAAAGAGTGTACATAAATCACGTTTTTTTCTTTCGTTGGCATCAAGAAGTTTTTCAACTCTTTGTCTTTTTTGCTTACGGCCCTTAGATGCCGCTTCTTTAAGAACTTGATATTTGTGACGAGACTTAGCTCTTTCAATAACAACTTCAAGATAGTCTTTGTTTTTTCTCATGAATTTATCAATAGACTTTGCCATTAATTCTTCAAGGGCCTTTTCAAGATGTGCATCACGAACTAACTTACGTTTAGTTTGCGATTCAAATCTTGGATTTGGCATTGTCACACCAAGAACAAAAGTAAGACCAGAAAGAATATCATTATCAACTAACTTAATTTTCTCTTTCTTTGCCTGACGTTCTAACTTGTCTTTAATCGCATTAATGAAAATTCTTCTTACGCGATCGTGGTGGAAACCACCATCATAAGTAGGAGTAGAGTTAACAAAAGAAATAAATTTCTCTCTTTCTTCACTTCCCTTATCAATAGTTAGAGAAAGAGACATATCAATCTTTCCCTTAACCTTTTTCTTCTTAGTATTTACTGTTTCGTAGATATAGGCTGCTTCACCAAAATCATGCGCATTCTCTTCATCAATTCTTTGAGCTAGTTGGAAGAGACCTTTTTGATAGTGATACTTCTCACCATTAAAGTAGAAAGCTAGCCCTGGATTATTGTAAGCAAGGTCAATAATTCTCTTTCTCAGAAGGTTTTCATCAATCTTATTATCTTTGTATACTTCTTTTGACAGAGTTACTTGGATTGATACACCAGATGCACCTTTGAAGGCTTTTGGTTTTGATTGAGTAATCTTTAGGGCCCCGTCGATAAACTTCGTCGTCTGCTCTTTCTTAGAGTTATAGTGTTTAATTGTAACAATAAACTCATCTGCAGTAAGACAAGTTGCAGCAGCACCAAGTCCGTTCTGTCCTAAAGTTCTGTGTAAGAAGCCTTTCTCGTCTGTTTCTTCATCCTTAAACTTAGAACCAGTTCTAAACTCAGAATAAACCTGCTTGACTTTATTTAATGGGAAACCAATACCATTGTCGGCAACAACAACAGTTTTCCCATCTTCACTAAGAGAAGTGTGAATTTCTGTAACGTGCCCGCGGTAATACTCATCAATACAGTTATCTAAAAGCTCTTCAATGGCCTTTGATTTTGCCTGATGAAATTTAACGGTTTTGAAATCTACTGACTTATCTTCGTAGACATATGTTTCTAAATCTTCAATATCATTAGAACCAAAGACGAGCGTAATACGGTTTCGACAGTGCCACCTTTGATCTTTACTCTCAATGACGGCGTCTTTCGTCTTACCTTTACGATTAACTTTTTCAATGCTGCGTCCCATGCTTAAATTTTCCCCTATCTTAGCTTCGTGCTATAATGAATTTACTATAAAGAATAAGGGAAACTTAAAGGCCTTGAAAGTTACAACGCGTCAACCATTGATAATTACAGCAGTTTTTTACTTGATTTTGGTATTTTCAAATCTTGCTATCGCCTCTGATTTCAAGGGGATTGATGCTGATATCAAAGAAATTTTAGTTGATAAAAAAAGAATTTATCGAAAGGCCATTGTTGAGACCCAAGAAAACAAACAAAGTTTAGATTACCAAATATATGGAATCCATCCAAATAAATGCAAAGTCGCTTTAAGAAAATTGTCGCGCTACGAAAAATTTAATGAATATATCGACCTAGTAAAACTATCAGGTTATTCAGAAAAGAAAAAAGAGATCTATCTGTATCTCGACCATACTCTCATGCCCTTTCCGATGTCGCTAAATTTTAAAATTCCCCGCATCACAAAACCGGGTGCCTATCCATTTACATTTGATAAGGGATTCTTAAAAGGACTAAGGGGAGAAATCAATGTGAGACAACTTTCGGATGGTAGATGCCTCTTCTTTTCAAAAAGTTATTGGAAGGGTGAAAAATCTTCGATACCAGACACTCTCTTTGAGATGTTTTCAGAAACCCTTGGAGAGCTTGCGATGGAAAAGTTATTTCGTGTATCTCGCCGACTTTAGTTCTTCTATAAAAATTTTCTCTCTTATTTGCCAGAAACGCTGTTTCTTTCGCGCAATCACAAATTTCGGTTCTCTAAAATACTTTCGATCCTTTAAGATTTTATCAAGATCATCAATATAATACTTAAGCTCAGGTGTTTTTAAGTGTTTCTTCACAAAAGCATGATAGAAGGCCATCTGTTGCGACTTACTATTTAGCTGATAATATTCTTTTAAAGACTCTCCGTTCACATCAAAGTAGCTGACTTCAAGAGAGCGTCCCTTCTTACCTTGATGTTCACTAAAGATCATCTCTTCCACACGCATAATATGGGCATCTTTAAGTTGCATTGCCTCTTTTAATTTCTTATCAGCGTCACGTAATTCATGTGAACAATGTACACATTCATGAGCACTAATATCATTACTTTGTCCGCAATTATCACAGCTTTTAAATCGAAAAAGAAAGCCACACTCTTGGACAGTCATATTACTTTCGTCAATATGGATACCTTGGCACTTTCGGCCATAGTGTTCAGTGATACAACCTTCACTATCAACCTTGCCCCAAAAGATATTAGCATGCCCACAATCAGGACACATCACCTGCACTTCTTGAGTTTCTCCATGAGGTCGGATTTCACCGACTTCAGGTTTAAAAATATCGTGGTCAAGTCCAGTATAATCGAGAATTAAACAGTCTTCTTTTCCTTCAAAAAGTCTTAGACCTCGTCCAACAATCTGTTGATAAAGACTAATGGACTCTGTTGGACGAAGGATTGCAATCAAGTCCACATGAGGAGCATCAAACCCAGTTGTTAAAACAGAGACGTTTACTAAGAATTTTATTTTTTGATTCTTAAAATCATCGATGATTTGGTCGCGAACTTTTTGATCAGTTTCACCTGTTACAATGGCACTAGAGTCTTCAGGTAAAAAACTCAAGACTTCATTGGCATGCTTTACTGTAGAAGTAAAAAGCATAACCCCATTTCTCTCTTTTGCCTCTTGGACGATATGCTTAACAATCCCTGGTGTAACACGAGCGCTATCGTTCAAAATTTTCTCAATTTCTTGAGTTAAAAATCGTCCAGAATTCTCATTAACTTCAAGTTTTGAAAAGTCATAGCAAGCAACAGGAGAATCAATTTTAATTGGCCTAGTTAAATAACCATTTTTAATCATATAACTAAGTGGCAACTCATAAATACAATGCTTAAAAAAGCGCTCTTCTTTTGTCCTTAGAATTTCATGATAGTGATAGTTATAAATCCATCCCATTCCAAGGCGATATGGTGTTGCCGTAAGGCCAAGAAAGAAAACCTTTTGGTTTACTTCTTTTAGTTTGTCAAAAACCTGTTGGTATTGAGACTCTTCTTCTAGCGAAATTCGATGGCACTCATCAATGATAACAAGAGAAAAATCTTTGAAGAAATCATCAGCAGCACGGGCAATAGATTGAATCGAGCCGAAAATAACCTTTTCGTCCTTATCCTTTCTATTCATAGAGGCAGAAAAGATTCCCGCTTTTAAATCATAGGACTCATACTTAGCATGATTTTGTTCTACTAACTCTTTTACATGGGCCATCACAAGAACACGCCCACGTGCAATACGCGCAAGTTCAGCAATGACTAAACTTTTTCCAGCACCTGTTGGGAGAACAATAAGAGAAGGATCAGCACATTTTCTAAAGTGAGAGACCACTCTCTCAACAGCTTCAACTTGATAATCCCTGAGTTTAAATTTCATTGATGTATTGTATACAAGAATATTTGAAATGGAAAAAAAGTGGCCTATTGATTTTAATCAACATCAAACATTTAAAGAGCATCTCCACTCGATGACTCGCGAAGTCGAAAACTTATTATTTAATTTAAAGTGTAAAATGATTACTGTTTGATGTTGTTGAAAGTGACTTAGGAATACTTATTGAAACACTAGTCCCAACACCTTGTTTACTAGATACAACGACATCACCATACATTTTGGCCAATAAATTTCTTGCAATTATCATTCCCTGACCACGTCCAGTTTCCCCTTCAGTACCCAATACCTGCTTAGACATGCTAACATTCATCCCCTTTCCTTCATCAATGATTTTAAACACGAAAAAATCATTGATCTCTGAAATAGAGATGATGATCCTTCCGTATGGAAATGAGTATTTAATTGCGTTATAAAAATAATTTGCAAGAATATTATATGTAAAGATTGGTCTATTAATATAAAAGTCACTACTCTGAGTACTTACTTCAGTAATAACATCTAGATTCTTTCGTAAAATTTTATCTTTGAAACTATCAACTAAATCATCAACGACACTAGATACATTCTCAATTGAGTAATTATTAACAATATGGTCTTCATCTATTTCATTTTGAAGTGCATTATTAGCGATAAGATTTATGATTTCGATGTGTTTCGATATTGTTGTTGCAACCTTAAGATCTTTTTCATCCTCTAAAGTTCGTAACAACCTTTCACATGAAAGTTTGATTGTGACGATTGAATTATTAATGTCATGGCCTAAAGCACGAACTAACACACTCTTTTGTTTTAGCGACTGATCAAGTTGTTCATTTAACTTTTTAAGTTCGTAATTTTGTTGATCTGATTCTTCTCTAAGCTCATTAATTAGATTTATATACATTGATTTTGCGGCCAAATGTGCAAATCTCGTTTTAAGAAAAAGACCAATTGTAGAAACAATATTCAGCTTTTGACTTGGTGATATCTCCATTGTCATTGAAGAGTTTTCAATCCTTAAGCTAACAACTTTGGCAGGTTCTCGACCAATTATCATTGGAAAGTTCCTATAAACTTCTGCATAAATCTTGAAAAATAACGAATGCACTTTCGGTGCCGAAGCTTCTTGGACAAGTCTAATATTTTTACCACGTGTCGATACATTCAAAGTAACGCCTTTGAATAAATATGTTAAAACCAATTTAGATTGAATGTTATAAAGGCTTTTAAGAGATAAAATACTAAAAACTAAGTTTTTAAATACACTTAGTTTTTCTGAATTTAGGCCATCATTGGCAACAACTCGAATAACTTCATCCTCATCAACTTTTTGTAGAAGAAGATCTGCATAGTCATTTAAAAACTTATAAGAAATATACTTATCACAAGTATTTTCATACTTAGAATATAATTCATTGAATGGAGCTTTATCGACACCAAGCTTTGTGACTGAATCTATAATCAGACGGGCCATTAGCTTGGAGCATTTAAATTCGTACATGAAAGTTAAGTACCAAAACTATTCAACAAATTCACTCCATAAATAAATTTTACACAGTTTATTGGCTTATAAATAAATAATGCCTACATTAGCTAACCCCATAAGTCACTGAAATAATAAGATATATTAATTTACAGTATAGATCCTCTCTAGTCGTACTACAATTCTCAAATGGAAATTCAACTAAAAATTATTCACAAGCAAGAAATGTTTAGTAGAGCTAACAAGGCACTGCTTCAAAAGGCCTTTCAAATGTATCAAGAAACATGGGCCGAAATCTTTAAAATTCAAGATAACTTTTGCTCAGATACATTTCTAAGGCAAGAGCTTCATATTCTGCTTTTAGACGCTGATAATAATGTATGTGCTTACTGTGCAATGAGTAAGCATGACTTCTCTATTCCTTTATTTAAACAGCAATCATACTTTAGTGAAATTCCAATGGAAGGCATCAGGGCAATAAAAGAGCTGGCCATAAGTAACGTCTACAGTATTGAGTTACTAACAATTTCTCCGAGTTATCGTAAGAAAAGACACCACTTAGACTTCTACAGTATCTTGCGACAAATTCTAGTGAATATTACAAGAGATATTCAAGCAAAACATGTTATTGCACCAACTGTAAAAACTAATAGCGCAAGTAAGGAAGGTCAAAAGCATGGAGATATTATCTGCGCCAATATTATTTACAAGGGACTCTTATGTAATCTTCTATATTTTAACGAAAAAACAGCTGTCGATATAAATGATGAAATTCTTAAAAGAAAAGTTAACAAACTCTATGATGAATATAGAGATTCAGTTCTATTTTTAAAGTTTCCAGATGAGGAGGAAAATTATGAATCATTTAGAAAGTTTGCTTAATGAATGTGTTACTCAAATAATCGAAGAAGTAAGAGCAATAAAGTTTGAAGATGAAAATGTATACGCCAATTGGCTAGCGCAAACTTACTATTATACCTCTGTCTCTGAAAGTATTTTGAGAACGAGTGCAAAGCATTGCAAGTCCGAGGAATTATCAAAGCGATGGTTAGAACATGCTGATGAAGAGTCTGGACATGAGAACCTGGCCCTTAGTGACTTAAAGAGTTTAGGTTATAATATTTGTGATTTTCAGGAGTATGAAGAAACAAAGATCTTCTACCAGTCACAGTTTTACTATGCCAATACATATGGAGGTGAAAGTGTTTTTGGTTGGGTCTTAGCACTAGAGGCATTCGCAGCAAATCTTCCTCAAATAATTGTTAATAACTTAATTCAAAAGTATGGAAAATCAGCGACAAGATTTATGAAAGTACATACAGATGAAGATATAGAACATATCAAAAAGGCATTAGAAGCAGTTAATCAACTACCAAACAAAGATATCATTATAAATAATATGAAAGAAACAACTAAACGTTATATCAGGTTATTACAAGCATGTGAAAGTAGTGCTCAGACTCTTAGCAAAGCATCTTAACAAATAGGCCCTACTACAATTTAATGAAGTAGGGCCTCTTTTATAAACTAAGCAATTTTACTTAAATCATTCTCATCACCTATCGTTGCCTCTTCCTCATAAAAGCGAGGTGGTTTTTTAAAGACAAGATATAGGTTGGTCAACAAGTAGGTTTTTATCAATTCAAGGTAACCTGACGTAGAAACCTGTACTAGGTCCTCTTCATTTTCGTAATCGATTAAACTATTGCAAAAATTTTGGTACTCAATATTATTTGCCCGACTCATTTGAAACATATTTGTTTTAAATCCCATCTTCTTGCATGGAGACTTAAGAACAAAGCGATACGGGTCAATATTGCACTCTGTAGGGTCCTGAAACCATTTTTTGATGTAGAACTCTTCAAGAAGTTTTACAACGTTAATATAGTCCTTTGGTGGTTTCTTGATCTGACTCTTTGGAGATGGCCAAACTTTACGACTTATCTTATCAAAGGCTTCAATTGCAGCAGGAGTCGCTGATATATTAGTCGTATAAAAACATTTATGCTGCTTAAAATACTCCAACTTATTAAAGCATGCCATCATGGCCATCGCTTCATTACCAGTATAAGAATTTGCAATCATAATTCCGACATGAAGAATATTTACATCACCATCTTCAATAATATAATTCATTAAAAATGAAATATCTTTTCCACGTGTATGAACTATAGAAACAATAATATGACTCAAAAAACTTTTAATCTCATCGATATCTTCTAGCTGAAGGTATCTAATATTTACTTTTTTCTTAGAAGTATTATTAATTTCTATAATTGAACGATACAAACGTTTTAAATTAAAATCATCCAAATACAGGCCTGGCCTGAAATATGTTTTGAAGGAGTAGCTCCCCCACTTTACCTCATTCATAAGTGCTCCCTAGGCAACTTTCTTTACTTGTTTTCCTTTCTTACTCTTTGAACCAGCATTCGTTAGTTGAAATTCATACTGGTCAAAAAACACCCCTAAATGATCCGTATGTGGTAGGCCACAGATAACTTTATAAGCTTCGTTGGCCATGAGAACTCCAGATAACCAAACGACAGGCGTAAAACTAGGCCTTGTTGCTTCCTTAGTTACAATCTTATCAACGAGATCTTTAGAAATATATTTGTATGGAGAAAAATGACTGAAGGTAAAATCAACCTCTTCTCTAACTGCCTGGTTACATAGTTCAGGCGTTAGATCCTCAACTGCAGTATTCTTGGTACATAAATCGAGATACTCTTCCCAGTGGGGAGAATCCGGAGTCATTACAAAGACTGATGCAAATGGAGTGATCCAAGCATCAACGATTGTGATATTTTTTCTGCGCGCTGCTCTTTCTAGAATTAATGAGTAAAACATTTCATCCATTCCATTGATAACAATATCAACGTCATCTAAAAGATCTTCGATATTATCTTTTGTAACACCTTCGTTAAATGATTCGATTTTTAAATTTGGATTTATACTTCTGAATTCTTCTTCTAAGACATCGACTTTATAGCGATCATAGTTCTTTGCATTACAATGTATTTGACGATTTGAATTATGGGGCTCGTAACGATCAAAGTCAGCAATTTTAATTTTTCCTATTCCCATACGAACAAGAACTTCACTAGCGACACCTCCCATGCCACCAACTCCACAAACTAAAACTGATGCTCCTTGTAATTTATCTTGATCCTCTTGAGTAATTAAACCAATATTTCTTGAAAACATCTCTACCCTCCAGTTAACGTGAGAGTATAAGTTAAAATGATTTTTTTGGAGAATCTGGGGAGTTACAAATGGGTCATTTTCTGAGCTCAGCAAAAATACTTGGCACACAATAGTAATAATTAATACTTATGAGACTGATTTACGACTTTGTATTTTGACCGTCTAGGAAAAGAACGTTTGTAAAATCTGTTTCTTCTTGAGAAATATTTTTTATTAACTCAATTGATGTTCCATTTCCTAAACTCGATGAAATATTAACCTTGAAGCCTAGTGCGTTGGCAGTATCCATAATGATACTCATTCCATGTCCAGAACCCTTCTCACCATTAGTCCCCTTAGTTGAACCAATTAGACCAACATTTCTTTTGATAAGCTTAAGTTTTTCTTCTGGAATACCTACACCGAAATCAACAATTCTGAGACAAAGATTCTCATCACAAACAGAAGCTGAGAAAACAATACTTTCATTCTTATGTGAGAATTTGATCGCATTATACATAATATTAGAAATCAGGTTATTTTGTAGTGCGATTTTATTTGTATATAAAGTTAGGTTTTGATCAATTTTAAAGTCGTGAATAATTCGAACACCTTTTTGGATAGCAATGTCGTCATACTCTGTCACTGCTTCAATTAAAAGGTCATATAAATTATTTTCTTGAAGCTCAAAAAGTTCACCATCAACATGTGTCGTAACAATTGAGTTTTGAATAATTCCCTTAACTGAGTTTGAGAATTGATTGATCTTATTAACCGCTTGCTCATAATCACCATTCTCAATTCTTTTCTTAGCTACTTCAAGACTAAGAAGTTTATTAGCAACATCATGGTGTAAGGTACGATTACTTAAATTCAATTCTGTATTTAATAGCTCAAGGTTCTTTCGATACTCTTCAAGCTCTAAATTTTGCTTCTCAAGTAGATTCGAATACTCCACATTTTTTAGAATAACTTCGTGAAGTTTTTTCTTTGTGAAGAAGAAATTGTAAAGCAAGTTCGGAATGCTGACCTTAGCGAAGGCCGCATTACTAACAGAGTATACAACTCGGTCATCTACGACAAGATATTTCACTCTTGAATATGTACGACACCCGATGAAATTAACTGGAATCGTTTTGAAAAGTTCAACATACATATTTATGAATTCGTGAAAGATCTGAGATGAATCTGAAAACTCAAAGATAATTTGAAAAGAATCTGAACTAAGTTTCTTTGTATCAATTTTGATATTGGTGTAAAGCATCTTAAAAGATAGCTTTAAAAAGAACTCATAGAGTAAGCTATAACTAATTACATATGTAATGATGTCAAAAAATGGTTTAATGATTCTGTTTGAAACACCGGTATTACTAATAATTTCAGTATAGTTCGGGTACTTTTCAGAGAAGAAGACTGTGATATCTTTAAATTCTTGCCAGCTTATACGCGACTTTACATCTAAAAGATCTTTGTCTTTAACTGGAAGCTCGGCAATAAAATCTTCAACGGAATCCCCCATCGACTTTACACCATCAAAATATGCGACTAATGCCTTATTACTAACTTCCAACCAATTACACCTTATAAAACAATAAATACTGATTATCACTACAAGAATTAAAATGGCAACTTAAGTTATTTCTTTAACTTCACACCACAATATATATTGTAACCTTTGGCCAAGATTCTTAATAGCGAAGCAGAAGTTGCCGAGAACCTAAACTATTTGAAAGTATTTCTATTTAGATTGGATTAGAATTATATACCTTCGAAGCATTTTTGTAATAATTCACCATACTCTCTCGTAGCGATCTCAAGTAAATCACTTGAATTCTTAGGAGCATGGTAATTGTCCACAAAGTGTTGATAGACATCTTTGCGATAAGAGTCAGGGAAGTTCTTATCTTTGATATTAAAATCTTTTCCTTTTACAAAGATTGTATTGGGCGTAAATACACTCGCAAAGCTTGAAATTTTTAACGTGTCTTTAAAATGAATATCGCCATCAGGAAAAAGGCGATCCTTAATTCTCTTAAGGCCCTTCTTTCCAAAGCACGTATTTTTATAGCTATTAATCCCATGGGCCATATAGATATCTTGAAGCTTACTCTTAATTCCCAAGATGAGATCCGAAGCGGTATAACCAAAGAATTCATGGGCAGCAATATGAGCATTAACTCCAGGAATATTTTGAGAGAACCAGCGCTGAGTATTCTTAAGTGCAATATCAGAACGTGTATGACTCCCCTTTATTAAAACATCAAAGTCCGCATGCATTAACTCATGAAAAATAGTCGATGCTAAGATAGTGAACTGATACTCTTGTCCAGTTGGAAAATCAGACGAGCTAACAATTCGATCTCCACGCCAATTCTTTTGTCGTAAAACAATCGTGTTCGTTTTGTCGTTATATGTGGCCTCTGCACCACTTTTATTCATTAACCATTTCTCAAAAACATTTGGTTTTCTGATTCTAATCTTTCTTACAACATCATCTAAGCGTGAAAGCTTCAATCCTAATTCATTTTCTAGTGAGTTAGAAAAATCAGATATTGCTACCGGAGAAGAGGCCAAGACATAAGTTGAAAGTAATAAAGTGAGTATCGATTTCATATCCATAATTAGACCCAATAAGCCTTAATAAGACTAGTTATGTAAGAAAAGATAAGAGTTTTAAGCGTGTGATATTACGTTGCTACCGTGGCCATCACGTTTATTATCTAAATGTTCTGATACTTGGTTAACAAAAGGGATCTTTACAATTACCTTTGTTCCACTCTTCATACTCATGAAGCTAATTTCACCGTCAATTCGTTTGATGATGTAGCAAAGTATGCTAAGGCCCATTCCACTGCCCAGTTCGTTACGAGTACCACTACTCGATCTCACTTTTGAGAAATTCGTTACTGATGAAATAATGTCGTCAGAAATACCGCCCCCTGAATCAATAACACTAAAGTACACATGAGTTTTATCGTGAATCATTGAGAGGTAGACTTTTGAACGTGGCTCAGAGAACTTCAAGGCATTAGAAACAAGATTACCTAAAATCGAGTTAACTAAACTCTCCTTACTAATGGGTAGCGAAGCTTCGATATTTTGATGGGGATAAGTGACAACCAACTGAACTCGCTTCTTGTTAAAGTCGTCTTGGTAGTGAGAGACAACAGACTTTACTATTGACGAAAGCTCCACATCATATGAAAGATTATCTTTATTAAATTGCTTACGAATCTCTGCTTTAAATTTGATGAGCTCACTTAATCGATCATAGGCTAACTTTACATAGGTCAAGTTCTCATCTTTTAACGCCCTTGAAAGACTTAAAGACAAAAAATTTAAGTCATTTGAAGTATCATGAATAACGGCCTTATAAACTGCATTAATAAGCTTTAACTCTTCTTGTAATTTATAATCCCCATCAACTTTCTTTTCTAAGATCTTAACCAGAAGCCCTAACATGATTGCAATATAAGTGATGACGCCCGCACTCCAGCCCCAAATCCCAGAGCCCTTTATTTCAAAGGTAAATGGATAGGTAAATGTGACTATTCCTGCGATAGCAAAAATAGTAAAATAGAAAAAATTCACAACATACTTTATTCGTTTACCAAAGTAGGCCAATGCATAGATACCAGGAGTGAAACTTCCGATGGCCACAGTAAGGGAATAATATTCAGACTCAACCCCAGCTAAATACAATAAAAAGCCAGCAATGCCACTTAAAACAAAAAGACTCATCAACTCAACTCGATACTGGCTTAATCGATTATTTAGAAAGAAATTACATATCAAATAAAGTGGAATGAATTTTAAGCCAAAGAATATGACGTCTAGTTCCACCCACTGAGCACAATAAAAACGTGTAGCATAGAGGAAGAAATTAAAAATTAGGGCCATTTTAAATTGCTGGTAGTCACTTTCTTTATCCACCATTGCAACAACATAAGTACTGACAACGCACAGAAGTAGAAATGATAAGAGTACGATATATAGGGCCGTCATATTATCCATACATCAAAACTAACATAGTGGAATATATGAACAATTGAAGAAAGGATAACTTAGCTTAACTTTTATTCGAAATTAGCTAATAAAAAAGGCCAGCTATAAAGCTGGCCTCTTCTATATGTAAATTTATTACTTTAATCCTAGTTACCCACCAAAATCGTCAAGCATGATATCGTCGCGCTCAACCCCTAGGTCAAGAAGCATATCGATTACACACTTGTTCATGATAGGAGGACCACATAGGTAGTACTCACAATCTTCTGGAGCTGGGTGCTTAGCAAGATACTCATCGTGAAGTACTTGGTGAATGAACCCAGTGTAACCTGTCCAATTATCTTCCGGTAGTGCATCTGAAAGAGCAACGTGCCAAGTGAAGTTATCATTTTCGGCCTGTAGACCGTCGAAGTCTTCAACATAGAACATTTCTCTAACTGAACGAGCACCGTACCAGAAAGTCATCTTACGTTTAGAGTGTAGTCTCTTTAGTTGGTCAAAGATGTGTGAACGCATTGGCGCCATACCAGCTCCACCACCAACGAATACCATTTCTTTATCAGTGTCACGAGCAAAGAACTCTCCGAATGGACCAGAGATTGTAACTTTGTCACCTGGCTTACAGCTAAAGATATAAGAAGACATTTTCCCTGGAGGAGTTCCCTTAGGAGCTCTTGGAGGAGGAGAAGCAATACGCACGTTAAGCATAATGATTCCCTTTTCTTCCGGGTAGTTTGCCATCGAGTAAGCTCTGATAGTTTCTTCGTTTACAGTTGAATTATACTGCCAAAGATTGAAGTGATCCCAATCTCCACGGTATTCTTCTTGTACGTCGAAGTCTTTGTAATCAATTGAAAGCCCTGCTGGTCTTTCGATTTGAATATAACCACCAGCTCTAAAAGGTACAGACTCACCTTCTGGAAGCTTAAGCTTAAATTCTTTAATGAAAGTCGCAACGTTATCATTTGAGATAACCTCACATTCCCATTTCTTAACACCAAAGACAGACTCTTCAACTTCAACTTCCATATCAGTTTTGATACCAACCTGACATGCAAGTCTTAAGCCTTCACGAGCTTCTTTCTTTGAGATATGTGATAATTCAGTTTCAAGAATTTCACCACCACCTGCGTGAACGTGAACTTTACACTGACCACATGTACCCCCACCACCACAGGCAGAAGATACGAATAGTTTTTGATCGGCAAGAGCGTTAAGTAGTTTACCACCAGCTGGGATATGAACCACTTTCTCACCATTGATCGTTAGCTTAACGTCACCACTTGATACTAGCTTTGATTTAGCAAAAAGAATTACTAAAACAAGAGCAAGAACCACAACGGTAAACATTAAAACACCAAGAATAATTGCATTCATAATATTTCCTTTTTATTACTTACCGTTACTAAAGTTGGATTCCTGAAAAACTTAGGAAACCAAGTGCCATTAGACCTACAGTGATAAAAGTGATCCCAAGACCTTTTAGTCCATCTGGAACATCACTGTACTTCATTTTTTCTCTAATACCTGCAAGAGCAGCAATCGCTAGGGCCCAACCGAAACCAGAACCGATACCGAAAACAACAGACTCTCCAAAAGTATAATCTCTTTCTACCATAAATAGTGATCCACCCATGATGGCACAGTTAACAGTAATAAGAGGTAGGAAAATCCCAAGAGCGTTATAAAGAGCTGGCATAAATTTATCTAGGAACATTTCTAGGATTTGAACCATCGCCGCGATAACACCGATGTAACAAATTAGACCTAGGAATGAAAGATCTGTACCAGAGATCCCTGCCCACTCAAGAGCATTTTCTTTTAGTAAGTAGTTATAAAGTAGGTTGTTAATAGGGATTGTAATTGTTTGTACAACAACAACCGCTACACCAAGACCAATAGAAGTCTTAACCTTTTTCGAAACTGCTAGGAATGTACACATACCTAGGAAGAATGCTAAGGCTAAGTTTTCAATGAATACTGCTTTAATAAATAAACTTAAATAATGTTCAAACATATTTCACCTACCCTTACATTTCTTCTACTTGATCTTTCTTCCAAGTACGTAGTCCCCAGATGAAAAAACCAATTAAGAAGAATGCAGATGGTGCAAGAAGTGCCATACCATTAGTTTGGTACCAACCACCTTCTCCAGTTGTTGCTAAAACAGATACTCCAAATAGCTTTCCTGAACCAAGAAGCTCTCTAAAGAATCCAACAAATACAAGTACGATTGAATAACCGATTCCGTTACCAACACCATCAAAGAATGACATGATTGGAGGGTTCTTCATCGCATATGCTTCCGCACGTCCCATAACGATACAGTTTGTAATGATTAGACCAATATAAACTGACATCGATTTAGCAACGTCATAAACGTAAGCCTTAAGAACTTGATCTGTCACGATAACTAGTGAAGCAATAATCGTCATCATTACGATAATACGAATTGCACTAGGAACGTGATTTCTAATAAGTGATACGAATAAGTTAGAGAAAGCTGTAACAACTGTTACCGCTAAACACATAACTGCTACTGACTCCATTTTTGTCGTAACCGCTAGAGCAGAACAAATACCTAGGATTTGAAGTGCAATTGGGTTGTTCTCAAATAATGGAGAAACTACTGTTTCTTTAAAATTCATTATTCACCCCCACCTTGTGTGAATTTGTCAATGAATGGTCCAAATGCATCGTCACCCATCCAATAGCGAACAGTTCCTGTTACACCATTAGCTGTAAGAGTTGCACCTGAAAGTCCATCAATATCAAAGCTGCTTGCTTTATTAGCTTCACCTTTAATAACTTGAATTTGAGGTTTACCTGCATCACCAAAGATTTTCTTTCCTGGCCATACTGATCTCCAGTGTGGGTTATCAATTTCACCACCAAGACCTGGAGTTTCACCGTGAGAGTAGAAACCAATACCTTTAACAGTATTAAGATCTGTCTCAAGAACTAGGAAACCGTACATTGTTGACCAAAGACCTTTACCGTGAATTGGGAAAACAACAGACTTAGTTGTCTCACCATCTTTTACGAAGAATACTTTAGAGTATTTCGCACGGAACTTGATTTTTCCTTTGTCCTCAGATGCAGGAATTGCGTAGTTCATTTTTGGATCTTTAGCAGCTTTAACAGCATCAAATTTAGTAACATCCATATCAGTTACGTAGTCACCAGTTTTAAGATCAACTAGTTTCTCTTCGATTTGCTTATAAGCTTCTAAAATTTCTTCTTTAGTAGCAGTCGCCTTTACAAGACCTGCAGTCATAAGAAGGTTTTTCTTAACGTCTAAAACTTTATTCTCATCTTGAAGTGGCTTTAGTGAAACCGCTGACCAAGATACGACAACTGAACAAACAACACATAGGATTGTTGCTACGATCAGAGTTTTTGCAGTACTATCATTACTCATCACTGCCCCCTTAAGCCGTTTTGTATCCGTTTGCACGTTTTTTGATATTTCCTTGAATTACAAAGTAGTCAATTAAAGGTGCAAAACAGTTTCCGAAAAGGATTGCAAGCATAGTACCTTCAGGGAAAGCTGGGTTAATAACACGAACAAGGATAACCATGAAACCGATTAGAGCACCATAGAACCAGTGTCCTTTGTGTGTCATAGAAGCTGATACTGGATCAGTTGCCATAAACACTGTACCAAAAGCAAAACCACCGATCACTAAGTGCCAAAGTGGAGTTACTGAGAACATCATATTTGTATCAGAACCGATAGCATTTAAGATTGCTGAAGTAACAACTGCTCCAAGAACCATTGAAAGCATAATTCTCCAAGAACCGATACCTGAGATGATTAGAACTGCTGCTCCGATTAAACAAGCAAGAGCTGAAGTCTCACCCATTGAACCTGGCATAAATCCTAAGAAAGCATCTTGCATTGAAGTTGTGATTGCACCAACACCACCAAGAGCTGCCTGAGAAAGAGCTGTTGCTCCAGTGAAACCATCTACTGCAGTCCATACTGCGTCCCCTGAAATTTGTGCAGGATATGCAAAGAAAAGGAATGCACGAGCAGTAAGTGCTGGGTTAAGGAAGTTTTTCCCTGTACCACCGAAAACCTCTTTACCGATTAAAACACCGAAAGAGATACCTACAGCAACTTGCCATAGAGGAATTGTTGGAGGAAGAGTTAATGGAAATAGCATCCCTGTTACAAGGAAACCTTCGTTAATCTCGTGACCTCTAACGATTGCAAATAGTGCTTCCCAGAAACCACCAGCGATTTGAGTCACTAGGAAAATTGGGAAGAAGTATAAGAAACCGTGAAGTAGGTTTGCAACTAAGCTTTCTGGAGAGAAACCTGCACCAAGCGCCATGATGATATCAGCACGCCAACCTTCAGGAGTCATACCAGCCGCTGCAAGAGCAGAGTTAGCCTGGAAACCAGTATTGTACATTGCCATAAACATTGCTGGAATAAGAGCAATAGCAACTGTGATCATTAATCTTTTTAAGTCAAGTGCATCTCTAACATGAACTGAACCTTTCGCTACTCCACCTGGAGTATAAAGGAAAGTATCGATCATTTCATAAACAGCATAAAACTTTTCGAATTTCCCGCCTTTAGCGAAATTATCATGTTGAGAATCTAGAAGTTTGCGCAACATTGTAATTATCCTTCTTTCTCAATAGTAGTTAAACTTTCTCTTAGAGCTGGACCGAAATCAACTTTACCAGGACTTACGAAAGTACATAGTGCTAAATCTTCTTCATCTAGCTCTAAACAACCAAGCTCTACAGCGTAGTCATTGTCTTTTGTAACAAGTGCTCTTAAAAGTTGAGTTGGTAGCATATCAAGAGGCATTACCTTTTCGTATGACCCTACTGGAACCATTGCTCTATCAGAACCATGAGTAGCAGTTGTGAAATCGAAAATTTGCCCTGGCTTTAACCAGTGTAGGAAAGTACGCTTAACAGAGAATTTATTAAGACCTGGCTTGTGCCATCCTAAGAACTCTCTTTCACGACCTTCAGTAAGTAGAGAAATTTGGTTGTGGAAACGACCTAGGTAAGAAAAACTTCCAACCATTGCGCGACCGTTGAAAACCGAACCAGAAACAACTCTCACCTCACCTTGTCCAACTTTTCCTGAAGTAACTTCACCTAAATGAGCACCTGGAACTGTTTTAACAAGAGTTGGGTTTACAGATGCAGGACCTGCAATTGAGATAATTCTTTCAGTTGAAAGTTCACCTGAAGTGAAAAGCTTACCGATTGCGATTACATCTTGGTAACCAATCGACCAAACAATCTTCTTAGCGTTTACAGGATCAACAAAGTGAATGTGAGTTCCTGCGTTACCTGCTGGGTGAACACCAGCAAATTCCTTCACTTCAACTTTAGTCGTTGAAGGCTTTGGAATATTAACTCCAGCTGCTTTACAAACAAAAGTTCTTCCATCAGTTAGTTTTGAGATAATCTCAACACCATTCGTGAAATCTTCGCTTGCTTCAGCAATTACTACTGCTGGATCAGCTGCAAGAGGATTAGTATCCATTGCAGTTACGAAAATAGAGTGTGGCTCAGAACCTAAAGCTGGTGCCTTAGAAAATGGCCTTGTTCTGAAAGCTGGCCATAGACCTGACTCAACTAAAAGAGCTTGAACAGCTTCTTTCGTTAAATCTTTTACTCCCGTCCCTTTAAAGTTTTCAAATGTAACTTGCTCGTTACCTGAAACTTCAATTACTAAAGTTTCAAACGCTCTTCTTGCACCACGGTTAATTTCAATAACCTTACCGCTGATAGGTGCTGTATAAAGAACACCTTCAACTTTCTTACAAGAAAATAACGCCTGACCTTTTTTAACCTCGTCACCTACTTGAACAAGCATAGTTGGCTTCATTCCAACATAGTCTGGCCCAGTAAGAGCGACTTTAGTCACTTGAGGTCCTACCTCAATCTTTTGTGATGGCTTCCCACTGATAGGAAGATCCAATCCTCTCTTAATGTGAATCATAGCGACAAATCCCGTTATCTTGGTTTGTTAACAATAAAATATTTATGAAATTATTAGTTTTTTAACAGAAATACATAAAGTTGTAACCCTAATTTTAACTAATCACACCACCGCATTTAGCGACCATGACGCGTTAAAACAAAGGCTATTTAGTCGACAATTATCGACCACAACACTTCTTAAATTTCTTGCCTGAACCACAAGGACATTGGTCATTGCGTCCAACTTTAGCACCATCTCTCTTAACCTGCGCTACGATTGGCTCACCGTCAACGAAGAACCAGTCTCCATCAACCTTAACAAATTCAGAACGCTCATAATGCACATGGTCTTGGCCACCTAAACCAAAAGTCGCCTTAAACTCAACCATTCCCCAGTCATCTCTCTCAGTTCCTTCTGCAGTGTCAACGATCTCAAGACCCTTCCACTCAGATTGTGATGACCACGCCTTGATTTCATTTACATCCATATCATCTCTGTGATCAGGGTGAGTTGAATCAACGATGAAATCAATATTGCCGATTGTATAAGCAAAGTAACGTGCGCTCATAAGTTGAGCTGCAGTTTGGGCCTTGGCTTCACCCTTAACAATTGCTTCACATGTCTTTGTATCAAGACCAGAATTACTCATAATAAACTCCATTTAATATCGATATAATAAGTCGGTAAAATTTGTGTTTGTTTCATCAAAATATACCTTGCTTTCTAGTAGTCGACTAGAAATAAATGTAAAATGCTCTCTAAGCATTTTCTGGTATTTTGTACGACTTCGACGAATGGCATATTCATCTTTAAACTCAAGATCTTCGATCTGGCGATCGAGTTCTTTATCCGTTGGAACTGTTAGATAAAAATACTTTAACTTGGATGCAAGAATTGGCAGACAATACTCTAATTCCTCATCTGTGAGATATTGAAACACACTTGTGCAAACACCAAGATCAAAAGATTTCTTACTCTTCTCATTCTTGCGACACCAGCTAACAATATCCATTCTCTCTAACTTAAACTGAGTTGATTCAATTTTGTTTATTTCACGCTCTTTTACAATTTTGTAAGCGTATTCACTGGGCTCAATTCCATGGGCCTTATATGGCTTAAACTCGTCTAAAAGTGCCTCAAATAAATGACCAAGGCCAAAGCCTAAATCAATAATAGAATTGATATCAATATACTCTAATCCAAATAAATTTTTAATATAGCCAACGTGCTGCTCGACATTGCCTATTCCATCCATTTGATCAGCTTCTTCATAATTTACATCCCAATAGTCCTGGGAAAAACCAAGAGAACCTTTTTCTTTCATTTTATTTAACCTTTAGTGTCTTTCCGATTAAGTATGCATTCGAAATAAATCGGTAGATACCCACAGAGAAAATTGCCCCCCAAAGAAGCAAGAAGGATTGATTTTGATAGCTCAAATACGCCAGTGGCACAAAGCAAGTGAAGAAGGCTATCACCATGTGACGACCTAAGAAATCAAAGCGATTGATTCCAAAGACTAGCCCATCATAGACATATGCAATTGAAACAGGAACTTGAGCAATGGCCAAGAAATAAATAATGCCTTTAATCGTTTCATGAATACTTTCATCGTACGTAAAAAGTGAGATTAATGGGCCATTGGCAAAAGTGAAAATGAAACAAAAGATAATTCCAATAATCCCCCCCATAAAAAGAAGCTTATGAAAGATATCTTTTAAGTGCTCATGGCCTTCATTTTTGAAAAGTGTCCCACCAATAATATTTCCAGAAGTCGCGACTCCATCAGTAAAGAAAGATGCAAATAACCATAGGTTGAGAATAACCTGATGAGCAGCAAGGGCCTTTAAAGAGATTGAGCTCGCAACTTTTGTGGCCAAGAAAAAACTTAGAGTTAAAAAAGCCGAGCGCATAAAAACATTGATAGAACTTTTTCCAATATGAAAGGCATCCGCTAACATGATTTTTTGTTTTAAAAACAAATGACGAATTTTTTCGTGAGTCAGAATAAAGTATAAACTTATTAGAAAGCCTACAGCATTAGCAAAAATCGTAGCGGCCGCAACGCTTGAAAGCCCCATATTAAGTTGATAGAGCCCTAGGTAAGACAATACAATATTAATCGAAGTTGCTACCCCAATGATTCCTAAAACGATATTTACTTTCGCCATTCCTCTTAGAACTGATAAGGCCGACATAAATAAAAGAATAAATACATGGCCATATAGTCTGGTTAAAAAATAGTCATCACATAAAGAATAAAGATCCTTCGTGACACTCAAAAATTCGTAAACATAGTGGCGTGCGGGAACAAAAATGAGAACGAGAAAAAGTCCAATCGAAAAAGCGATTAGGAAAGTCACCTTAATAAGCGAGACTACATTTTCATACTCACCTTTAGCTAGTTTTTGAGAGATTGCTTGGATTGGTGCATGGACCAAGAAGTTAAACATCCAGGTAATAGATGAAATAACCGAAACACCAATGGCCATCGCGGCCAGCATTTTTGTATCAAAATTTCCAACAAGTGCAGTATCAACAATTGAGCTTAGTGGCTCAAGCATTGATGCGAGTATGGAAGGGATAGAAAGGGCCCAAAGGCCCTTGTATGTTAACCAGTTGCGGTCCAAAATTTTTACTTTGTAAATTTTAGTATTTAGTTACTGCAGAGAAGATTGCAATAAAGATTAACGCAAGGATTAAACCAAGACCTGCTAGACGGTTTGATTTCATACGTTTTGCAAGGATTGGCCCAAGCGCAGAAACTGCAACCCATAGTCCAACTTTTACTTTTACCCATACTGGCCAACCAGCACCGTGACTAACACCGATACGAGCAAGAAGCCCCATACCACCTACGAAAAGTAGGAAACTTGCAATACCAGAAGTAATTTTAAAAAGCTTTCTGTTTTGCGCTTCAGTACTTACAAATTGTGGTGCAAATGCAGCAACCATAAGAACAACCATAAACACGTGAAGTACTTTGTAAAATTCATAACTCATTTCTTTTCTCCAATTCTCTCTTCAAGACTCGTCATTCTATCATTTAATATTGTTAAAGTTTTATTAACTTTTGCTAGCTCTCTTTCTAGCATTAAATCTTCTCTATGTAGACTTGATTGCATTCCTTCTACATTTCTTTTTAAGACTTGTACACGTCTTCCGATCGTAAGAAATTGTCGACCGAGCATGACATTTGCAAAAATAGCGGTATAAGTGGCAAATAGCCCTGTACCAAAGATCATAAGAACGACAGCAATAATACGCCCAGCAAATGTGACAGGAGTAATATCACCATAACCAACAGTTGTTATTGTCGTAAACGCCCACCAAACAGCATCCCCAAGTTCAATAACTTTTGGGTTATGCCCTTTTTCAAGATGTAGAAAGACGAAGGCGAAGATAATAACGCCAAGGTTCCCCATGATTGTAATAAACCAGAAAGCAACAGTTTTGAATAAATAAATAAAGCGTTCAACAAATACGCGAAAGCCTGTGCGCAAAACTAACCTCTTCTACAAAATTTTAATTTAATATATAATATTTAATATGAGCTATTTTGGAAACAGCAATAAAGGAGAAAAGATCCTACGCGGTGCATACAACTATTACCGCAAGGATAGTCTCTATGCTGAAGAAACATTTGAAGTTTACCGCAGACCAAAACTCCATCAAATCTACTTTGAAGGAGAAATGCTGGCGCGTGTAATGACTGGTGAGCTCTTAAAAATCAATGTCGCCTACACCGTTGATAAAGAGTACACACCTGTTAAAGTTCAAATTATTAAAAGCCTCGGGGAACAAATCTCAAAAGAGATTTTCTTATTTGATCATTCAACAAGTGAACTCAAGTACCAATTTGATTGCGATGGTGAAGTTAAGCTAGAATCTATTACGACTTCTCCAAAATTCTATGTCACAACACCGCTGAGCTGCTGTAGTATGCTTTTTCTTTGGTCAAAGAAATTTGATTCCGTTGGAAAGAATTACTATTCGTTCTTTTCTACTAATAATCAGTGGAAATACGAAGGCCCAATCATTAATAACAATATTGTTGTTGAAAGAGCTGCACAAACTTCAGAGTCCATTAAAATTGCAGGGGCCACTGTGACAGCTGTTCAGTACAAATTATTTGAGAAATTAGATTCTGATGATGCCAAAGATATGAAAGTTGATCCTGAATTCTTAAGCATCTGGTTATCCCAACACCAAACAATTCCTTATATTATTAAAGACAAGCAAGGAACTAATATAACGATAAAGTATCTTAACAACCTCGATCGAGGCTAAGAATGAAAAGGCTGTGGACAGGATTATTTCTAATCGTTTTGACATCTTCTTGCGCAGGTAAAATTTGGTTAGAAAGCACTAAGCCTGACTCGAAAGCTATCAATAGCATCCTGTCTAAAGAAAATGGTGAAAGTTCAAATTTAAATTTGAAACTTAATCACTCCGACAAAGTAGAATTCACTCAAAACTTTAGGCCTTGTTGTGCTTTTGGTACTAATTTCACAGTGGCCCTCTTATCAATACCTATCCCCTTTTTTAAAGAGACAAATACGGTCAATTACGATTCTCTTGGAACCCATATATACAATATGGAAAAATTTTCAGCAGAAGAGATGGCCTCAATCGGTAAAAGAACGCCAGAGGTAAATGGCCTAATTTATACAAGAAGAGGTGGTTTAATCGATACTGCACATATCAGAGATACTGCCGATGTCACGCTTACACTCTTCTATAAAATTTATCCTAGGCTTGGAACAAATTTTGAAATTGAGTTACCTCGAGAAATTGGTAAACGATCAATTCTTTTCAATGCTTTTGATACAAGTAAAATGGAAGGAAAAGACAGAATCTTCCTAAGCTCTGCACTAGCGGCAAAACTTGCTTACGAGATGGCAGTTTCACACGAATTTGCCCAGTGGCATGGTTATAGGAATGTCTCAATATTTCCAGAGGAGCAATCAGCTTACTCACCAGAAGATCTCTATTCAAATATACTTGGTGCAAAACTTGCTTCGGCCCTAATCAACGAACAGCTCATCTTTTCAAGTATTCAGTATAATTTGAATATGACTTCTTGGCTTGAGCAAACTTTAAAAGAGTTAGGGCCTGTCGATAAAGAAGAAACTCAAAGACTTCTAATGACGACGAACAAAATATGGTGGGATCAAGATATTAGATTACCTGATAAGTTCATGCTGAGAAAAAGGGATTATAGCTTATCGTTAAGGCTCTCTCCTCTTGAAATTCCGACTTCTCCGCTAAAAGATCCAGCGACACTTGAAATTAAAGAATTTTTTAGAAATTACAACTTAGATAAAATTGCAATTCTTAAGCTTGAAATTGATCCTTCATTCGAAGATAAATTTAATCATGTTCCAAAACATATTTGGAATAAGAAGCTAACGATTAAAGACCTTAGAAAGATTGCTCAATACGATAAAGAATTTGACGACAATTACCTTAAGAATAATTAACTTCAAAAAACGTATATAATATAGATCTATGAAGAATAATCTACTTTCACCTATTCTCGCTTTACTCTTGTTGGCAACTTCATGCGCAAAACTTCCGGCCAGCAGAAGTGAAATTAAAAAGAATAATAATACACATATTTCAAAACAATTATCACCATTCATGTCTGATGGTTGCTCAAAGTGGCCAGACGGAACAATTTCAAAACCAAATGCATGGCTGAAATGTTGCTTTGTTCACGATCAACACTATTGGCTTGGTGGAACGGAAGCACAGCGATTTAATGCAGATCAACAACTAAAGGCATGTGTAAAAGAAGAGTTTACTGATTGGATGTCGATAGTCATGTACCTTGGAGTGCGTATTGGAGGAGGCCCTCAATACCAGACCTCTTATCGTTGGGGCTACGGTTGGAACTACGACAGAGGCTATATTCCTTTAACACAAGAAGAAAGCGATTATGCAAAAACAGTCGCTCCAAAAGAGTTCGAAGATATTAACAAATATATAAGGAGAACAAATTAATGAAGCTCATCATCTCTCTAATAATTCTCCTAAGCTCTTTAATGAGCTTGGCCCAAGAAATGCCAGTTAATAAAGTAAGTGAAGAAAAACCTCGCTATTTTCCAATCTGGGGAGAAGAAGCAAAGAAGATGGGCTACACACTTCCTCGAGCTTATGGAATCAATATTTCAAGAATTGAGCACGATGAAAAATTTGGTGTAAAAAAAGCAACTCTAAATGATGAAAATTTATTTGATGCACTCCCTGTCACAGGAGATGTAAAAGTCGATACTGAAACAAAAATAAATATGATTCGTACAGACTTCTGGCTTTTACCATTCTTTAACTTATATCTTGGGATTGGTCAGATTCATTCTGATGTACAACTTGAGTTTAAAACTCAATTGCCAATCGTTGGTGCCCAACAACATAAAATTCCATTTAAAGCAACTGGGACTGTTGCAAACCTTGGAGGAGTTCTTGTCGCTGGTTACAATAATTGGTTTGTAATGACTAATGTTAACTTAACTGACGTTATCATTGAAGATGAGTTAGATGTGAGTCTTTATAGTATTGCTTTCCGAGGTGGATACAACGCTGGTAAACTTCAAATTTTTACGGGCGCTATGTATATTGATAGTGATATTAAAATCACTGGCTCACGCCAAGATATTGTCCTCAACGTAAGCCTTTCTTCATATGGATGGCACGGACTTGCGGGCCTCAATTACGAAATCAATCGTGAATTCGGATTAACCACAGAACTTAGCTTTGGCGATCGTTACATGTATCTTCTAGAATTTGGCTACCGTTTCTAAGTCCTAATCAAGGGTATTAACAAAATCTTTAGAAGCTTCAAGAGCATCCTTAAAATTTGTGCGATGAATTTGATATGGCTCCATTTGCTTTGTTAGCTTGGACATAGTCGAATTCTTCCACTTCTTAATACGAGAATCAATAACAACAACTGCTCCTGCATCAGACTCAGTTCTTAAAAGTCTTCCAAGCTTTTGGTGAAGGTTTCTTGTTCTGTGTGCAAGATAGTAATCTTCAAATTCATTACCGATATTAGTTTCATAGTACTCTCGACGAAGACGAATAACTTGCTCCATTGAAAGATCAGGGATTTTATCAATGAAAACAAATCTCAGAGCATCACCTGGAACATCAATCCCCTCTCCAAACGACTCCATTCCGATGAGAATACCATTACCACTTTCTTTGAATTCTTCCACAACATTGGCACCCATTCCTTGAACGAAAACAGGTAGCTTGCCCTCAAATTTATCCAGCATATATTCCACGGCCTTTTCAAAACGAGCGCGTGCAGAGAATAGTAAAAGGGTTCTACCATCAATATCCTCAATGAATGGTGTTAGACGATCACAAATAGTCTTTACAAAATCTTTGTCGTAAAGCGATGGTGTATCGTCACACAAGAAAACTTTTGTACGATTCTTATAATCATATACTGAAGGTAGATAGAGCCCTGTTCTAAAGCGTCTTTCAGGCTCACTATAGAGGTAGCCCGTCGACCATTCCATGCCACGACTTCCCTGATCTCCATGCTCATTGCCAAGAGTAGCAGAAGTATAGACAACAGATGATGAGGTCTGCAGAAGCTGGTCATGTAAGATGCGCCCAGTGTTGATTGGGCCTGCAGTTAGTAAGAAGCCTTGTTGTTCATGATACTTCATTGATAAAGAATGAGGCTGCGATGAGCTTTCAATCTTTAATAAGACAGCTAGAGCATTCATCACATCTTCAAGCTGACCGACAAATGCTTCAAAACGAGTCCAAGCAGTAATTTCACCTTGGCCTTGCATATCACTTGCCTGCCAGCGAATTGTATACGGATATAATCTTTCATAAACTGATTTTAGAAGATAGAAAATACTCTCCAGATGGTGGAAGACACTTAAGCGAAGTCCTTCTTTTTCTGTCGGCATAATCATTGGAAGTTCATTCCAAAATTTATCTGTATAGCGAGGCATCTTTTTAAAAATCATCTCAAACTTTTCTGGAAGCTCAAATAAGTGATCTCTAAGCATAGAGGCCGTATCAATTGATAACATTCGAAGAGATGAAATCTCTTCCTCTTGATTTTCTTCAATCATTGTATTGATTAAGTAGAAAAGAGAACCTAAACCTTGTAGGTTTTGAAATTGTTTGTGAAGACTTTCAAGATCACTTTGTGCCACTTCTGCAGAAAAAGCCTTTGTCGCCTCACCTTCAATTTTATGGGCCTCGTCCACAACCACGTAAGCAGGTCTAGGAAAAGACTTTGTCCAAGAAAACATCAAAGCGTGGTTTCCGATAATAATATCAGCTTCCTTAGCGTCTTTTAAACCTCGAATATAAGTACAGTTGGCGTAGAATGGGCACTGCTTATTTGAGCAAGCGCGGTAATCTACGGCCAAGTCTTTTTGAGCTTGCGTAAAGTTTTCAAGCTTCATACGAAGAACAAATGGTAGATCATCTTTAGAGATCATATGTTCAAGCGCACTATTTGAATTGTGATAGAAAAGAGATTCAAAATAGATATCTGCAAACTTATCTTTTATGTCATTACTTTGAGAAAAAAGGTCTTCCTCATTTTGTCTTTGCGTAAATAGAAGTTCGCAAAAGTGGTTACTTGAACCAATGAGCTGGCGAATCTTCAGATCTTTTGGTGAAACTCCTAAAAGTTTATGAAGTGCCGGAACATCTTTATTCATGGCCTGGGCCTGAAGAGTCTTAGTTCCCGTTGCCACAAGAACTTGCTTCTGTTCACTTAATGCAAATAGTGCACTTGGCACTAAGTAGCCAAGAGTTTTCCCCGTTCCAGTTGGCGCTTGCACCATGGCGTGAATATGATTCTTAAAAGATTGGCCAACTTTAAGGGCCAGATCCTCTTGTGACTTACGATAGCGATAGCCATTGAATAATGACGAAACCTTCTCTTCATTGCTAAAGATATTTTTTACGTTTTGCCCGTTAAAAGTTATATCGAAATTTTGCTCATACACCTGCTTATCTTCAAGTGTTTTAGGATATGCCCACTCTAGGGCCATCTCAATATGAGCTGCTGGATCAAAATCTATCTGCTCAGAGATTTCAAATAGCTCTTCTTCATAAAGACATAAAAACCTAAAGAACCAATAATCATGAAGTGAGTACTTATGCATTAGTGACATCATGAAGTTATATTTACCGGCATCTTTCTTTGTCATAAGTGTTGCGACAATTACAACTTTTAAAAGATCAACAGAGTCTTGAAAGCCTCGGTGCAATTCTTTTTCAGCTAATCCAAAACCAACAATAAAGTTTTCAAGTTTAAGTGAAGACATATGAGGGAAAAGGAGTGAAAGAAAATAAAGAGAATCTTGCCAGCGGTGACCTTCTCTAAAATCGAGTGTTTCAAAGTGATGGTCTAAGAAGCCGGCCTCAAAATCTGCGTTATGAGCGAGAATGTCGTGGCCATCTAACTCAAGGACTTCTCCAATAACATCATCAAGAAGCGGAGCACGCTTTAGCATTTTGTTATCAATACCTGTGAGCTTTTGAATGAACTTTGAAATTTCAAAACTAGGACGACATAGTGATTCATATTTATGAACAAGTTTAGTTCCTTCAAACTGAAGAAAACCAACATCAATTATTTCATCAACACTACAGTCTGCACCTGTTGTCTCGATATCAAGAAGTGCCCATTTGCCTAGTGTGTTATTTTCTGTATTCATCGTATCCATGCTTCTTTACTGCTCCCATAGGCCTTCGCCTTTATTTAACTTAACATTGTTAAATCGTATTGATAATCACCTTTTTATGCCTTATTCTAGGCTACATATTATTAATAATTTCATTACGTAAGGGTGCGCCATGTCTTCAGCGACATTTTTTCAAATTCAATCATTTTTGATCCTATCTTTAATGATTTATGGAGTAACCCAGAGCAAAAAACGCCAGAAGCACGTTAAGATAATGTCTGGAGCGATGATTTGGGATGTTATTTTAATTCTACAAATTGAATTAAGCCGCAGTGCAATTGATAAAGCAATGGAAGTATTCCAATCGCAAACAGCTCTAAAGATTCACCTATTCTTTGCGGTATCAAGCGTACTTCTTTACATCGCAATGGTAATCTCTGGCCGTATGATTCTAAAAGGTAATTCTAGCTTTATTAAAAAACACCGTTACCTAGGTATTACTACTCTAGCGTTTAGAATTTTAACTTTTATCACAAGCTTCTATGCAGCTTCTAAAGTTGTACTATAAGAAAACGCAAAATAAAGAAAGCGAGTTTATATGTTATTTGAACAAGTAAAAACAATCATCGAAGAAAATATCAAAGATTCACAAGTAATGATCTACGACCTAACTGGTGGAGGCGATCATCTTGGTATTACAATCGTGAGTGATGAATTTAAAGGTAAAATGCTTTTAGCTCAGCACAGAATGGTTATGGATATTTTAAAGCAAAAGTTAAGTGAAGACTTACATGCGGTACAGCTAAAAACTCTAACTGTTGAACAGGCAAAAAATCAGGGACTAATCTAGTCCCTGTTCATATTTTTTAAATAAAAATCAAATTGATTATTTCTTAGTGGTGATCATCCATCATCGCATCATCAAAATCTTTACATGCAATTGCAAGAGACGCTGGAAGAAGGGCCCAGAAACCAACTAAACATAGTGCTACGAATACTTCTAAACTCATATATTATTCCTTTTAATTAAATTTCTTTGAAATCTAATGACCATTATAGGTCATTTAGGCTTTCCTGACTAGAAAATTCGACTTCTGGGGTTTGACCCTTATCGATTTCAACTTCCATAATCCTCTGAAATCTCTTAGAAATCTTTCCAGTTGTTATATTAATATTATTTACATCTTTAGTAACCGTCGCTAAGTGCTTAGTTAGATCGCCCCATCTCTTCTCATAGAGGCCAAAATCAACTCCTAGCTTATTAATCTCTTCGTGAAGAATCGACATATACTTAGATCGCTCCATATTCATCAGAACTGACTGAACTGTTGTTAATGTGGCCATAAAAGTTGTCGGTGAAGCGATCCAAACATTCTTCTTTTGTGAGTAAGCAATAATATCTTCGTGATAAGCATGGATCTCTGCAAAGATTGCTTCAGCAGGAAGAAATAGAACGGCCTGCTCAGAAGTTTCTCCCTTAATAATATACTTAGAAGAAATATCATCAATATGCTTTTTAACGTTCTTCACAAATTCACGACGAGCAACAGTCTTTTCCTCAACCGATCCCTCAAACATTCTCTTAAAATTCTCTAACGGAAATTTCGAGTCCACACAAAGTCTTCCAATTGGCTCAGGAAGATCAAGCATGGCATCCACAAGCTTGTCATTAGATAGCTTAAACTGAAGCTTGTAGTACTTATCACCTTCTCCAAAGACAGACTTAAGAAGAGAAGTTAATTGAACCTCACCAAAAATCCCACGTGACTTCTTATCTGTTAATACCTCTTGTAGACTTACAACATTCGTTGAAAGAGATTCAATTTTCTTTTGGGCCTCATCAATTTTAGCAAGACGAGCAATGATTCCAGTAAAAGTTTCGTTAGTTTTTTTGAAACCTTCATTTAAGTTTTCTTGAACCTTATTATTAATCTTTTCAAGCTTTTCTTGAATAGCATGATTAGTCTTATCAAATTTCTTTTCAAGATCTTGAGTTAGCTGATCCTTAAAACTAAACATGTCTTTATTAAGTGCGCCCTTTGTCTCCATTAAGCGCTCTACAACGATCTCTCTAAGATTTGAAAAATTCTCCGCAAGCTGATTATTATTTCTAAAAAGCGTCTCTGTCATATCGTCTTTTTGAGAGCGGATAAGATTTGTTACTTCATCAAAATTAACCGTGTGCTCTTTCTTAAAAATTAGAAATAAGAAAGCTAAGATTACAACTTGCAAAACGATGACAATAATTATTGGAGTCATTAATTCTTCCCTTCAACTTTTGGCGTAACATATTTTTGGGCCTTTTGCTCTCGCCCTTTCTCTTTAATGAACTGTAGTCCATCAATCCACTTGCCTTGCACACGAACACCCCAGTGTAAGTGTGGAGCACTAGAACGACCAGTATTACCACTTAAAGCGATGACTTGACCACGCTTAACTGTTTCACCTTGCTTAACTTTGAATTTTGACAAGTGGCAATACATCGTGATGACACCTGCACCGTGGTCAATAAAGACGGCATTTCCATTAAAAAAGAGATCTTTAACAAGAATAACTTTACCATCATTCGAAGCTTTTACAGGAGTTGGCCTTCTGGCACGCATATCTGTTCCTGAGTGCCAGCTATTTTTCTTATCATTAAAGACACGACGGTTTCCATAATAGGCAGTAATTTTTGAGTTTAGTGGCTTAATAAATTCTTTATCAGTTAATGACTTTTCAAGTTCAGCAGTTGCATAGGCTTCTTTTTGTAACTTCACCTCTTCCTGCCAACGCTTAACATCCTCAGGAGCTAAATCCACGTGTTTTTTAGAAACCTTAATATAAGACTTCTTATACTCAAATGGCTTAACTTCAAAAGTTGCAATATGGTATTGAACCTCTTGTCCGTATACTTCAGACTTTAGGTAACAGTGAACCGAAGTTGGTGCGTTTGTCTCTTCACCGTCTTTTGTTTCAAAATACCAATACTGCGGTGCCCAGACTGTTTCAAGCGTATTCCCTTTCACATTGTGGCCAAGTGTCTCTTCGCCACATAGAACGCGAAATTTTTCGCCAATACTTGGCAATTGCAAGACGATTTTATTGACCTTACCAGGATAGGCCACACGCTGCTCAACTTCATAAGTTCCAAGCTTAGGTAATGGCTTAATTCCAGCACATGAATAAATAAATAGAATAAAGAAAAATAGTAATAGCTTTGTGTGTTGTCTCATAAGAAAATTATGGCAAAGAAGTCACGTTTTTTAAACGCCTATTGCTTTAAAAGTACTAAAAATCAGGGTATAAACAAATATATTTATTTCGAAGGGGTAATTTAATGGCGATTATTAAGCCGCAAAATGCAAAAGGTACAAGAGATTTTGGTCCAATTGAGTCATCAAGAAGAAATCATATTTTTGAAACAATTAAAAAGAGGTTCCAATCTCACGGTTTTATGCCACTTGAAACGCCGGCCGTTGAAAACCTGAACGTACTTACGGGAAAATATGGAGAGGAAGGAGATAAACTTCTTTTTCGTGTTCTGAACTCAGGAGACTTTTTAAAGAAAGTAAAACCAGAAGATTTAGAAGAAAAGAATCTATCAGCTGTTTCGAGCAAAATGTGTGATCGTGGCCTTCGCTACGACCTAACAATTCCATTTGCTCGTTATGTATGTGCAAATCTTAATGAGCTGGCCCTGCCATTTAAACGCTACCAAATTCAGCCTGTATGGAGAGCTGATCGCCCTCAAAAAGGTCGCTATAGAGAGTTCTATCAATGTGATGGAGATATCATCGGAACGGAATCACTACTAAGTGAAGTTTCTTTAGTTGAGGTTTATCACGATGTATTTAAAGATCTAAAAATCGACGGTGTTGAAATCGTTATAAATAACAGAAAGATTCTTCAGGGTATCGCAAGTGTTCTTGGAGTTAGTGACAAACTAACAGATATGACAGTTGCCATTGATAAGCTTGATAAGATTGGTGCTAACAAAGTTGGTGAAGAGCTACTTGGCCGCGGATTCAATGAAGATCAAGTAAGTCGCCTCTCTACTCTACTAACACTTGAAGGTGACTCAGATAAGAAGCTTTCAACAATTAGAGAGTTCCTTGGTGCTGATGAAATTGGTAAGCTTGGCCTAGAAGAGCTAGAATTTGTTCTTTCAAACGTAAGAGAGCTTGGTATTGAAAACCTAGTATTTGACCCTACTCTGGCCAGAGGACTTGATTACTACACTGGCTGTATCTTCGAAGTTAAGCTAGTTGATGGTTCAATGGGAAGCATCGGAGGCGGTGGACGCTACGATGACTTAACAAGTATGTTTGGTCAAAAAGAGAAGCTCTCAGGTGTTGGTATCTCATTTGGAGCAGAAAGAATTTATGATGTGATGCTTGATCGCGGATTATTCGAAGAGATTAGTGCAAGCGTTGATTATATGATCATCAACATGAGTGATGAAGACCAAAAAGAATACCTACAAATTGCTCGTAAATTTAGAGTAGAAGGCCACTCGATTGAAATCTACCCTACTTCAGCAAAAATGAAGAAACAAATGACTTACGCTAACAAGCGTGGAGTTAAGAATGTAATCTTCTATGGTGATGCTGAGAAGGAAAGAGGCGTGCTACAAGTGAAGCATATGGAATCTGGAGAACAATCAGAAATTAAACTTTAAATAGTCGACATACCATCCATCTTGGACATAAAAAAAAAGCCACTCTAAGAGTGGCCTTTTTATTTCTAACGAAATTGATTCGTGTCGATTATCCTAGGATATCGTATGGACGAATTGTCTTTCTACCGTTAGCTGTACATCTCTTTTGAGCTTGATCAACTAGCCAGTATACGTACTCGTTCATTGCTTCAAGAGCGTCTGAAGATACGTTGTATCCTTTACCCTTAAGTGCTTCTTTAGTTTTTGAACCAACTAGAAGCATTTCTCTTTTAGATGCTTTCTTAGCTGTTTTCTTAGCTGCTTTTTTTGGAGCTGCTTTCTTTGCTGCTGCCTTCTTTGGAGCTGCTTTTTTCGTAGCTTTTTTCTTTGCCATTTTAAACCTCGTGTTTAGTGTTTTTAATGAAAAATTTGTAATAATGTAATTTTAAGTACCTGGCCTAAACTACGTCAATAAAAAAAACGGAATGCCTCTTTAATTTGTCGATAAATAGCACTAATCTCAACTAAATAAGTGGGTAAAATGGTCACCTTTGCACCGATTCCAAGCTTAAGCTAATCTTTAGTGATGGATAAACAAGCTATTAAAATTGCTTCAGAAAAAAGCAATAAATTTATATTAGCGTTTGAGAATATTACAAGTAATACAAACGTCTACGATACAGAAAAA
The DNA here is from genome assembly GCF_043196495.1 of Halobacteriovorax sp. XZX-3. Classification (NCBI taxonomy): domain Bacteria; kingdom Pseudomonadati; phylum Bdellovibrionota; class Bacteriovoracia; order Bacteriovoracales; family Halobacteriovoraceae; genus Halobacteriovorax; species Halobacteriovorax sp. XZX-3. The sequence continues at coordinate 917,457 of NZ_JBEBMO010000001.1, forward strand.
AACCAAATACTGATGTTGGAATCACCTAATAGTATTTGTGCAATTATTCCAAAGAAAACATGTGCTAGTGGGCACAAAATTAATCTCTACATCATTCAAAGCTCGCAGGTCCCAAAAGGTCAGCTAAGCGATATTACGAAACTTAGCAATGTCATAAAGCTTTCGAGTGAAGTCGTGGAGATTGAAGAGTATGGCCCTGAAGAAAATAAAGTTGTTTTTCGTTTACTAGAGGACAACATGAAGGAGCACAAGAAAATTGAAGCAGTGATCTTAGAAAGACAAGAGCGCTTCAATGAACTTTTAAATCAATATAGAAACACACACGAAGAATAAAAAATAAGAGACAGTTACGGAATTGAAGAAATGAATAGAGAAGCATTTTTTAACGACATGGAAGTTTTAGTAGTCGAGTCCATAGGAAACGCACGCGTGGCCTATGAGAATGCATTTAAAACTCTGGGGGTCCAGAGAAAGAATGTTCGATTTGCTAAAACTTTTGAAGATGCACTTAAAGAGATGAAAAGCTTTAAGCCTACTCTTGTATTCTCTTATGAAGTTCTAGCGGAAGGACGCTATAACCAAGTTCTTAAAGAGCACTTAAAAATACTTCCAAATCGTACAAAGAATAGTTTTATTCTCTTAACACAAAATGACTCTATTGATGCCATTTCAAGAATCGCGCAACAACAAGTCGATCTTGTTCTTCCGATTCCTTTTACAGTCGATAGCATCAAAGCACTTATGGAAGAACTTTACAAAATGAAGTCTTCCCCTAGTGAGTATAGACAATTAATCAATGAAGCCTACGAGTATGTTGGTTCAAAGCATGAAAAGGTTTTTGAGATCACGCAAAAAGCCCGTGAACTATCAAAAAATCCATTTGAAACACACTACCTTGAAGGTCTTTGCCAGTTTAAAGAAGAAAAGTATGATGAGGCGATAAAGTCACTTGAACAAGCCTATGCTCTAAATTCAACAGACTTCAATACATTAAAGTTATTCTTTAAAGCATATAAGCACCAAAAAAATTATTATATGGCACTTCAGTATTCATTAAAACTTCATGCTGCCTACCCTATTTCTCCAGATATGCTAAGAGATCTATCGATGGTTGCAGTTGCAGCGAGAAAGCATGAGCTTATCTTAAACTACTATGAAGCGTATAAGAAAGTGAATGAACCATCTGATGATATTAAAGATGCCATTGCTGCAGCTCTTGTTATCTATGTTCAATGTGAATTGGATAAGATTGATTTCGATAATACTTCGATTCAAGAACTTCTAAGAGACAAGAAATATAAGGATTCATTAAAACTCTTAGAAGAAGCTTCAATTATCTGTACGACAAAGCCTGCAATTTTAGAGCGTATGCTAGTGGTTCTGGCCCATACGCCAGACAATAAAACGACTAAATTTATTCAAGTAAAACAAAAAGAGAAGTTTCCAAAATATGAGAATGCACCGTTGATGGATGCCCTTGTATGTGACAAAGATTCAACTGCTTCTCAATCATTAAAGATGGCCATTGATACACTAAACAGCGGCTATAAATCAGAAATCCTTTATGAAATCATCATTAAGCGCTCTATTGAGATGAACCGAAAGAAGGAAAGCACCCAAGAGTGGTATGAGCAGGCCATTAAAATCTTTCCAAATATGAAGGTCAGGCTCGATAAATTTTATAATGCTTAATGTAATTTCGAACACTTCGCTCCGCGCCGTACTATAAAGCCCTTTGCATAGGCCCACCAAAATTATATAAGAATAGGAAATTTTTGGGGGTATTTATGTTTAGAGCAGTAATCTTGCTAGCTGCTATTGTTTACTTAACTAGTACAATGGCGCAATTTCAAGCACCACAAATTCCATCTCATACACAAGCTCAATGTGTTGAGAAATTATGTGCAAATAATCCAGGTGAGTGTAGTTCAAGAACAGAGCATCGTATGATCTTTGATGCATGTTCAAGACAACTAGACTTAGGATGTATTGATTTATCAATGAAGCTTATTTCAAGCTATGAGCAAAATGAAATTGAAGAGATGGTTTCAATTGCTCGCTCTTGTCAGTATGTATCTGGATATGCTCATCAAACAGCAATGAAGAATATTTACCGTTATGATCGTGATGAATTCTCAGAGATCACTTTTATTAACTCGAGACTTTGGCTTGTTCAAAACTCTTGTTTAGCAAGTGCTCTTTCAAGACTTCACCCAAGAGACTTTGATAGTCTTGAAGACTTAAAAGCGATTACAAACCAATGTACAGGGACTTTTGATGTAGCCTGTTTTGAAAAGCAGTGTAAGTCAAAATATTCATGTAACGATCAAGAAGAGGTTGTTGATGCACTTAGAAGCTGTATCTCAGGACCAAGTAAAGTTGATCGTCGCAGACTATAAAATTTAAAGATTAAAAAATTAAAAAAATAAATACACACAAGAACACAACACACAGGTTTTTTTAATGATTAAAATTATAATTAAAATAGTGGCCATCACGATGGTGGCCACGTTTTCTAAGGCTCAATTTAACAGCTCAATCCTTTTTAGCGGGCGTCTTGCAAACTCATGTCAATTCGTAAGTGACCAAGCAGTCCTTGAAGTTGTCGACTCACTAATCACGGCCATCAAAGATATCAATGATGAGCGCTACCGTTGTCAGTCAATTTATGCCAACTCAAAGGCCTTCCTCGCCTCTTTAAATGAACAATACCGATCAAGCTCTAGTGAGCTTTCAATTATTGACTCAAACCTTGAGACGATTTCGAGTGAAGTCTATAAGCTTGTTACAGCTAGCTCATATACGGGACAATTTGATCAAGAAATTCTAAGTCTTCAGCGCAGACGACAAGAACTACTTGATGCGGATAATAACCGTAATAATGGAATTGTTGATTCGCTTAGTATGGCCACAACGATTCTTGATGATCTTAGAGCGGCACCAGAGTGTGATGAGGATCTTGGCACAAAAATGATTCGTCCAACGATCATGCTTATGGGTCAAGTTGCAGGCGCACTTTATCCTGGATCGAACCTATTTACAGCAGCGGCTTCAACAGGTCTTGCCAATATGGTGGACAGTCTTGTTTCATACGTTCAATTTAAAGGTAATGATGCTAACCAAGCTTTAGAAGATCTCTATAATAATCGTAACTACTACGTCTCTTACAAGTGTGCTTATAAGAATATCAATGCAATGACTTGTAACCTTCGTCGCAAAAATGCAACAAGAGAAGAAGCAAAGTGGCTGTACAATTATATTAAGGAGCTTGATACTCCAACAAAAGATTTTGAAAGAGTAAAAGACTTAAGAAAGCACTACCCTCGTCTTCAACGAATCCTTAGTGAACTTCGTGATATTTACGAGACAGCAAACCAACAGGATACAATTGTAACGATTGCCACTCTACAAAAAGAGCAAGCAAAACTTAGGCTCTATCAACCAAATCCTTACGAGATTGAAGAGTGGAATGATAGCTATCAAAACATTCGCCCATGGTCAGAGTGGGCCCATATGCTGACTTGGTATACAAATATCAACTCTAAACTAAAAGTTTATTGTCGAGAGTTCCAAGATGGTAAGTACTGGGTAAAAGAAAATAGTGACTGTCAGGAAGCTGCTATTGCACGTGATGAAGATCGTACGCAATATATCCAAGAAGTAATTAAGCCGGCCTTAGCTGACCTTGGTGCCGATAAGGAAAGACTTTCTGAAAAACTTAGAAACTCAGTAAACGTTGAAAGACTTTATAAAGTAATCGAAGCCGAAGATAATTGGCGCGACAACAAGAAGGACTTCTCGATTTCTGAAGTTATTCAAATCTTTGAAGAAGACCTAGAAAACACGACAACAAGGCCAGAGGCAACGTCACTGTTTTCAATTAGAATTAAGAAAGCACTAAAGGCCCTTAAGGCACTCGTTAATTTTGAAAATGTTGTGACAGACACACAAGGACTAACGCCAGAAGATTGTGATATCGACAATCCAACATGCCAGTGTGACAGCTTCAAGGACCTTTCTCAAGCTGCTTATACGTATCTTGCAAATAACCTATCTGATGGTGATGTACTTTCAGTTGAAACAATTGATGCAAGTTTTTACAACTATATCAGGACAGTTGAAGAATTCTTCTTATATGGCCTTCCATATGCTGAATCTCCTGAGCTTACATACCAAGATAGCTTAAACTACTCGAAGTATATTTTCTTAGTTCCAATTTATCGTGGAATGCAAGAAAGCCTTCTTCGTGGAGATAATGTGGGAGCAAGTAATATCCCACTAATGAATACAGCACGTAAAAACTTTGAAAAGGTTTTCGCAAAAGAGATCATCAAGGTTCTAAACAAGAATGTAAAAGTGGCCCTTGATAAAGGAAGCCGTGACGATATCTACCGTGACACTCTCCACTCTTGTGCCATCTACTACCCGATGATTAAACAAAAAGGTATGGGCCTAAGAGCAAAGTATGTTCTTAAAAGGTGTAAGGAGCTACTGGATAAAAGTGGCGGAATCCCATACCTCATCCAAGGTACAGAGCGCTTTTCAACAAAGAATGAAGCTTACAAAAACCAGTGTTTCTATCGTGATTACGAAGAGGCCGTAAGCACAAAGAAAGCAGAAATCGCTCGTGAACTTGATCAAAGTGGTGATTTACCAGAATTATAATATTGCCAACCCCACCAGGGTTGGCTATTATCTTTCTACAAAATATCTCAATTGAGGGCCTTTAGCTCAGCTGGGAGAGCGCTTCGCTGGCAGCGAAGAGGTCAGCGGTTCGATCCCGCTAAGGTCCACCAAAACAAAAAAGCCCACTCTTGCGAGTGGGCTTTTTTGTTTTTGTTGATATTAGTATCAGATCTAATTGCTTTTGGCGGTCGATGGCATGGATGCCATCGTGTCGACGACGCAGGAGCTAAAGTCGACTCCCCTGCAAACTAGCTCACTATTTAAAAAAGAACATTTCGTGCAAGATCACTTTACGTTGGCTCTGCATAAAGAAAAAGCAACTGGAAAACTAATCCTTCGCTTGCACTAGGACAATTGTCCTAGTACTATACCAATTAGGACACTAGTCCTAAATAAGTAAGAGGTAAAAATGTCAGACTTATCCACTAGAGACGAAATCATAAAAAATGCTGATAGACTTTTTTATGAACAAGGCTTTGAGAAGACTTCCTTTACAGATATTGCAAGAGAGGTTCAAATCTCTAGAGGTAATTTCTATCATCACTTTAAATCTAAAGATGAAATTTTAAGTGCAGTAATTCAATACCGCCTCAAGAAGACTGAAAAGCTATTAGAAACATGGCAGTTAAAAGGCAAAGACCCTCAAAAAAGAATTCAACTTTTCATTCATATTCTAATTGCAAATTTGACTAAAATTAAGCTTTATGGGTGCCCCGTCGGAACGCTTACTACTGAGTTGAATAAATTAGAGCACGTTTCACGAAGTGAAGCTAATGAAATATTTAACCTATTTCGTGACTGGCTTAGGCAGCAATTTGTTGATTTAGGATTTAAAAAAAATGCTAACAAATATGCAATGCATGTATTAGCAAGAAGTCAAGGAATTGCAACGCTGGCAAATGCCTATAGAGATGAATCGTTTGTTAATTATGAAGTTAAAGTTTTGATTGATTGGGTAAAGGGTTTAAATAATAAATAATTTAGGAGATTAAAATGTTTGTAGTGTTTTTAAAGTTTTCAGAAAATAAAAATCTAGCTGCGGACTTTATGGATGCCCATAAAAAATGGATAAAAAAAGGAATTGATGATGATGTATTTATGGTTGTTGGCTCACTGCAGCCAAACCTAGGTGGAGGTATCATTGCTTCATGTTCATCTTATTCAGATTTAGAAGAAAGAGTAAAGAATGATCCATTTGTTGAAAAAAATATTGTTAAGTATGAAATTCATGAAATATCGCCTTCGATGGCCCATGATAAGTTTAAATTATTAATGAAGTAGAAAAGTATGTGTGAGCAATGAAAAATACAATTAAAGGTACTGACGGAAAATTAAGATGTAAATGGTGTGGCGTTTCCCCTGAATTTATTGAATACCACGATAAGGAATGGGGATTTCCCGTCAAAGATGACTATAGATTATTTGAAAAAATTTGCTTGGAAGCGTTTCAGTCCGGTTTAAGCTGGAGAACAATTCTTTCTAAAAGAGAAAATTTCAGAAAGGCCTTTAAAGATTTTAATTTTGATAAAGTCTCTAGATTTAACGAAAAAGATATTAATCGCCTACTTCAAAATGAAGGAATTGTTAGACATCGTGGAAAAATAGAGGCAACAATTAACAACGCTAAAATGGCAAAAAAAATAGTAAAAGAGTTTGGTTCTTTAGCTACCTATATTTGGAGCTTTGAGCCGAATAGTAAAAAACCAATAAAACCGCAAACTGTCTCTGTGACTCCTGAATCAACTTTACTGTCTAAGGACTTAAAGAAGCGAGGTTGGAAATTTGTTGGCCCAACAACTATTTTTGCTTTCATGCAGGCGATGGGGTTAGTTAACGACCACGTTTCTAAATGTGCCATCCAAAAGAATGTTGAAAAGTCTCGAAAAAAATTTAAAAAACCTAAAATAGAAAAAATATAAGGTTCCAGGTCACTTTCCGTTGACCGTGCGTAAAGAAAGAGCACCTGGAACTACAGTTTCTATATACCACACAAAAACGAACGGACAATAACTTAAAAGCCACACAGTATCCAAACAGTCATAATAATAATTATCGATATTACAGCTTTTACAGCTAAAGATATCTTTCGTGCTTTTACACATCTATAATCATCACATTCCTTTATAAATTCAAACATATTAGATGACTTTGAAACATCATAGTCCTTTTTCAATCTAATAAAGAGCATAGAATTATATGTAGACAATACGCCGAGTACAAAAAATAAAAATGCATAAATGCTAATAAATACTATATTCATATATCACCCCTTTTAAGAACAAAAAACAGCAGAATATCTGGCTCCTTGCCAACTTAACCAAGCAATAAAGTGTAGATGGATGTATAACACTTTATAAGTTACCATATCTTAAACAATATAAAACTAGGTAAAAAAAATGAATGATCAAACAAATCGCAAGAAAGACCCCTTAGAGGGTGTAACTTTAAAGATGATGTTAACAGATGTTATCAATCTCTTTGGCTGTAAAGAAATCTATGCAATGACAGAGATCAATAGTTTCAATGATGAGCCTCCCATGTTTAATAAAATTTTAAAATTTATTAGAAAAAATCCATGGGCCATTCAAAAGATAGAGAAGATGTATCGTGGGAATTTAGAAACGATAGAAAAAATGAAACGCGATGGAACGGTATCAAAAAAAGACCTTGCACTTGGAAGTGGTACTGGTGGGCGTAAGACAAAATACTGAGAGGCATAATAAGAATAATCACTAGGAAGTGTTTCTAATATCTAAAACCACATCAATTAAAGATTTTCGCCCGCTAAGCCGACTATTGAACGTTAATAAAGTGAGGAGAAAGCGTGGCTTCAACAGTTAAATCAAAAGTTATTGGATATGGCTCATCTAAGGTAAAGGGAAAAACTAGAGAGTACACATTTCTTGAATTTGAAGATGGTACCAAACTTAAGAATGTCATCACAACTACATATATCGCTGACCATATTTATGTAGGTGAAGAAATTGAAATTTCTTATATGAATGTTAAAAAGTTTCAATTTATCATTGGTGCAAGATCTAGAAGAGGTGAATTAATGTTGGCCTCAGATGACTCCATGATTATTACGGCCGTTGCATTTTATTGTATTCGCGACAGCTTCCTCATCTCAACCTTTGTAGGTTACTGGATTGGAAAGCTTTCTTTAATACAATACGAAAATATTCAAATAGCGATTAGGCACTTTGCTTACTTTGCCATTGCTGTTTGCTCAATCTACTTATATAAGTTTATTAAGTTCACAAAAGATTATAAAAGTGGAGTTGCTGCATTAGAGGAAAGTTCCAAACAAGTACAGGCGGCATAACTTAATATATGTCTAGAAATAAGAATAAAAAGAATAACCTAAAACAACAGTACCGCATTCTACATGACGAGGCCGTCAAAAATGGTGAAGACTATTATAAGGACCCTGTTACAGGCGGTATTGTTTCAACAGAAGTACGCCTAAAGCGTATGAGAAAATGCTGTAAGTATGGCTGCCGCCATTGCCCTTGGGGCTTCAAGAAAAGAAGCTAAATTAAAAAGTAAGTGGATCACTGCTCTAAACAATGTAGAGATATCATGCTATAATTTTGACGTTAATGACAAATACAGGTGAACAACTTTGAAATTAAGAAATCAAATCGAATGGGCAATACATTGCATGGAATTTTTAGCGAGAGTTCCAGAAGGTGTATTTATCCCAACAAAAGTTCTCGCCAAATTCCATGGAATCCCTAAGGAATACCTATCTAAGGCCTTACAACTCTTGGCCTCAAATGGATTGATTGAAGGGACCTTAGGTCCTAAAGGTGGCTATCAATTAGCAAAAGACCCTTCCCAAATTAGTCTTTTAGAAATTGTTGAGGCCATTGAAGGAAAGAAAAGAACATTTAATTGTCAGGAAATTCGATTTAACAACCCTTGCCTAAAGAAAAAAGACAAAGATAAAAGTGTAAAGTGCACAATTGCAATTGCAATGCTTGAGGCCGATGAAGCTTGGAGAAATGTTCTTAGAGAAAAGAAATTATCTGACATTGTTTCAGGAATAAACGCGCAAGTTCCAGCAGAAATCTTCGACTTATCAGAACAGTGGGTAAATAAAGAGATGTCCTAAACTGCGCCTCTTTTAAGTCTCCAAAACATGTATCCATTTAATAAGGCCAATATAACAGTAAAAATAATAAAGTCATAAGCCTGTTCAAACCCTACTGAAAAAATCATACTGAAAGTAAAAGTTACTAAGAGTATAAAACTTGCTAAGAAAGTTTCTTTTAACCTTACATTAAAAATAAAAAAGACAGCTAATAAGACTTCAACGATAGTGACAATATACCCAAAAAAGTATGACACTTTTTTAGGAAACCATGGGTTTAGGCTTGCTGTGTAGCTCAAAAAAGTATCAAAATCACCCCAAACAACTCCCATATTTCCAGCAGGCCCTAGTAGGCTTAATCGATCAGCTACAACCCACAAATACGTGATTGCGAGAAGATACCTAGATATTAAAAGAGCTTTTTTGAAACACATACTTTTCTCCTTGAGCCAATTAAGGATATAATATATCCTTAATAATACCTTTGCAATATAAAAAAAAGGATAGATATGAGTCAGGAAAAAAGATGGAAATTATTTTTCTTCTTATTATTTCTAGGAAATCTTATAAGCGCTTTGTGGATGCTAGTAGGCCCTGTACATTGGTATAAAAACTTTCCAGGAAGAATTCCTGACTTTGGACCTTTAAATGAGCATTTTGTTCGTGATCTAGGATGTATTTTTTTAGTATTAAGTGTGATCTCATTTAAATCAATTATCGATAGTTCATGGAGAAAGAATACACTCTTCATCTTACAGGCTTGGTTTACGGCCCATGCCATAGTTCATCTCTTCGATACACTTAGAGGGCTGGTTGCAATGGAGCATTTATTCATGGATATACCTTTATGCTACATGCCTCCTCTACTAGTTGGTTTCATGCAGTTTTATTACCATAAGGAACAGAGTTCAATGAAAGGGGGGAAGCTTGTTTAAAGATTTATTTTTCCTCTTGGTTGGAATCTATTTAGGACTCTCCCCTTTTTTAACATATTACTTTACCCATGGACCGGCTTGCCCATGTCACGCACTAATAAATGAAAGTGAAGTACCTTAAAGAGCTATCCTATTTTAATTAAGTTTCAAATAAATCAATATTCAGGCCACAAACAACTTCTGTTCCAGATTCCTTAATGTCATCTTGAGTGGATTGAATTAGCTTTAAAATTTTCTCCTTCAGAGGTAAGAAATCTTTTTCATCAATCGTAAATGTAGAAGAATAATGAATATTATTAGGCTCTTCTTTGGCAATGATGTCTAACACTTGTATTCTCTTTGCCATCTGATGAGGTGTGTTTAGCCAAGACTCAAATGGAAGGTGTATAGACTTTCCGCTAAAGATGTAGTTTTGATCATGTTTTTCAACTAGGCCAAGCTTTTCTAAGTAGATAAGAGTTGATCTAACTTTTTTCTCACTTAGTGCAAAGTGATTGGCCAGATTAGGAATTGTTTGTAACTTGGGACAACTAGTCGCGATGTGTATCGCAGACGGTATCCATGAGATAAAATAGTCTTTATATTGCTCATTTTCATCGTCAATAACCATTGAATTGACTCTAGAAGCTAGATTACCTGCTTCCTCAGCAATTTTCTCGCCCTTGTACTTCAAGTAACTTTTAAGTTCGTGAGTTGAGGCCCTAGCGTAGCGAATTAGATTTAAGAAATATTCTGTTTCAATTTTGGAGAAGTTAAAAAATACACTTAATTTATACGCTTGATCTTCACTTAGATCGGCCTTTTCCTTCAATACCTGCGATAGATATGCAGCTTGGCAACCAATTGCCTTTGATAACTTTGCCTGAAGTCCCCTTTGTGCATAAGCCTCGAGAATCAAGTAACGAAGAAATTTATGATAATTTTTAAACTCGAATATTTCCATTTACGAAGAATAGTATATTAAAAATAAACATTCAAGGGACAAAATGTATATAAAAAATATATACACATATTTTATTGCTTGTTAAATCTACTCCTGTTCAATATCAATTGAAACTATTTTTCTAAAGGGAGTACTTATATGAAACTAAAAATTGAAATCATCGCTTTTATCTTAATGGCATTACATCTAATTAACCCAGTATTTGCAGGCCCTATCGTTAGTGCTGGCCCAATGGCCCACCCAGCGATAAGCACAATGCATATTGATAACTCTGTAGCAGGTATCGACTTTCCAACTGATGCACCGGCTCCTCAATACGATTACGTTCTATCACTTTATAATGGAGTTAGAATTCCAGTTTATACTGACCATGCCGAGTTAGTTCGCGCAGAAGCAGGTACAGATTATCCGACAGATATCCAAGCACCATATTGGACGAAATTTCAAAGAGTCCTAGTATTAGAAAGTAAATTTCGCTACCCTGTTAGACTTACTTTTGATGTTAATGACAACCTATTATGGAAGCTAACAAGCGGTGAAGTTATTAATGTATCTGAAGTTGTAAAAATTGTGAAAGCAGAAGCTGGTATTGATTACCCTACTGATGTTCCATACTTCTTCAATCGTGACTTCTATGTTGCAGTTATGATTGATAGCACTAGAATCAAACTTTAAAGATATATCAATTGGCCGAGAAGAGCTCCTTTTCGGCTTAATTCAACAACACATATTAAAACATAAAAAATAGTACCCATTTACGGTACTTTTATTGTAATTTCCCCATATTTTGCCTATTCTCAGTTCAGTGGTAATTTCACGCCCACTGGAGGAAATTATGAATACAAATGTAGATCAAATTATCAAAGCAACTAAGGCCATCTTATCTGAGTCTAAGATTCGTTACGCACAGGTAGCGCATGCCTTAGGAATGAGCGAGAGTGGCGTGAAGAAGATGTTTACAAGTGAAGATATCTCACTATCCAAACTTCTATCTATTTTAGACATTCTAGATATAACGCTGGAAGATGTCTTAAGAAAATCACTAGAATTTAGACCAATAGAAAAGCTTAAAAAGCAACAAATTGATGCATTTCTTGAGGAGCCAAAGTTATTCTTTTTCTTTATGAAACTAAGAGAATTTAAATACAAACCAGCACTTTTAAAGAAGGAATACTCTCTTACAAAATTAGAGATGGAATCGTATCTTTCGAAACTTGTTAAAATTGATATCATTGAGAGAGACTCGAAAGAGGTGACTTCTTATCTTCAAGGAGTCAGCATCAATATTGATAAATCTCTTACTGAACTTCAGCTTCATTATTTTGAAAATAATTTCATGTCCTTACTAAAGAAGAAGAGACAAAAGAACTTCAAAGGTATCTATGCCCATGGATCATTAAATCTGAGTGAACAAAACTTAGCAAGTTTCAGGCTAGATTATTTCAATCTCTTGAATAAGTACTACGACCTAGAAGAAAAAAATGAGGATAATACTGAGCATGCCTACCTATTTGCCTGTGTGGAAGCAAAAGGGCAAGAAATTTACCCATTAAAATAGTTATTGAAAAGGCCAGTTTACTGGCTTTTTTATTAGCTCCCCAAGACAAAAAGCATGTAATATCAGAATCTTAGTAACTTCCCATTACATATTTAAAAGTAATTTTTTTTACTTTTATACCGAAAAGAAATCATGTTCTATTTTATAAGCCTTCTTATATTTGCCATCTCCTTACCTACTCATGCAGGTGATCTCGATACCTATTACGAATTAGAGTTAGAAATTAATCGACTTCATTCTCAGTTTAATAAGAATCAAGAAGAGGTATCAAAGAAGAACACCCTCTATCATCGCATGCTCAAACCCCAAGAAACGGCAGCAGAAATAGCAAGACTACAAAAAGAGAATAAAGATATTATAGAAAGATTAAGGCCATTAAAAGAAGAGTTTCAGGCATTAGAGAGTAAGCTCGTCGTTAGATCAGTAACGGGTGAACTTAAAAATATAAATGCTGTGAAGGATAAGAATCTTTGCCTAAATAGTGAACTCCTCTACTTTTCAACTGATCGAGAATTTGAAGGGTGGAATTTAAAGTATGGTAGCAGCGAAAGAAGAATCTCATACTATGCTAATAAGAGCACTTATATTAAAAGCTGTCTGGAAAATCGACCTGAAGACTCGGTAGTCGAGGTCGATTATAAATCGCAATCACTTTGTGATAAAAATAGCGACCTCTTTAAGTATGTTGGAACAAAGACAAAGTATAAAACCTACATTAAAGAAGGTCTTGTTAATGTCGATGTCTCACTCTACCTAAAGTTTGACGGTAATGAGAAAGACAAAGAAGAATCAATGGCACTTGTAAGAAACTCAATGCCTTGTGTGAAAGATTTTTACGCAAGACACGGGCTAAAGCTTAATGTCGATTTAAAAGAAGAGACTGGCATCATGGATCGATTCAAATGCGATCACACGGTTACGATCTCTAAGGAACACAAAAGGCCTACGGCCAAAGAATGGGCAACTCATAAATTTGCAAACGTTGCAAATATTAATGATCAAAAAAGATGTAAGCTTTATATCCATGAACTCGCCCATAATTTGGGATTAGCTGATGCATATAAAGATAGAAGATGTCCTGATCGAAAAATCATTTTAGATGATAAGAATATTATGGGTGATGGACCAAGTGGTTACTCACCATATCAAGCCGAGTTAAATGGTAGCCAACTTAGAACGATCTTATCCCCACTTTGTGATTAAAGAGGAATTTCAATTCTAAAAGTTGTTCCACCCCCAGAATTAGAATCAATGGTAATTGAACCACCATGCTCCTTGATGAAATTATGAGATAGAGATAAACCTAATCCACTTCCTTTTCCATACTCCTTAGTTGTAAAGTATGGTTCAAAAATTTTTCGTTTATTCTCTTCACTAATCCCTGCACCACTATCAGAAACTTCAATAACGGCCTTATCGTCACAACTAGTGAGAGTTACTTTGATCTGCTTTACCTCACTCTGCTCAAGAGCATCTCTAGCATTGGTAAGTAAATTCATCACAACTTGTTGTATCTTCCCAGGACTTCCTTTCACCTGTAACTCACCTAAAGAATTTTCAAATGACACGCTAATCCCATAGTGTTCATATATCTCTTCAATCATAAGGATACAGTCATTTAAGACTGCAGATAGATCAAATAAAACTAATCCTTGTCCATCCTTGCGAGAAAAATTCCTTAATCCTTTAACAATATTTTCAATCTGTGTTGCTGACGATTCTATTTTCTCTAATGACTTTACGATATAATCTTCATGCTCATTAGATTTGAAGTTCTCTTTTTTTAGTCGGGCAAGGTATCCCTTTATAATTGTTAGTGGCCCATTAATCTCATGGCCAACACCAGCGGCTAGTTCCCCAATGGCCGCAAGCTTTGAACTGTGAGTAATCACTTGATCTTTTTGTTGTAGTTCTTTTAATTGACTAACAAGCTTTCTTTTAATAGGAATAAGAATTTTAAAAAATTCGTAAATTAATAGAAGAATGATTAATGAGAATAAAAGCAGCTCTATTTTACTTAAATTTAATATTTTCGTTTTAGAATAATCTGCAGACTCAAAAACTATCTTATTCATATTTTTTAAAAATAAATCTGTATCTTTGACAATCTCTTCAAGGCTTTTCTTTTGATTCTCACACAAGTTTACGATACAGTTAATATTCCTATCAATACTACTTAAAATGGGATCGAGATCTTTATACTGCTGCTTAATATTTGGCGAAAATGCAGGAGCTATTCCCTTATCTTCACTACCATTTTTCAAATCCTCATGAGTAGAAAACAGTAATTCTTTTGTGACAAGGATCTCTTTACTTACTTCACTCCTTGGCTCAACACTAGTATTAAAAGAATAAATTAAAGACTGCTTAGCAAGTCTTTGACTTAGCATACGTTGGCGACCAGCTAAGTTAATAACCTGGGAGTAACTTTCCTGTTGAAGAATGAGAAATTGCATTAAAGCTTGAGCAATTATAGTGAATAAGACAATCGATACGAAAGCAATAAGATACTTATATGTAATTCCTCTTTCATAATCAATCTTCATTAACCTCTTACCTCACGCTGCTAACTTACTTGCGACCTTTGTTTGATTATCATAAATATTTTCTAAGTCAAATTCCTCCCCTAAGGTTGCAATCGTTGTCCTAAGACTTAACTGAGATTCGAGAAGAGTTTTAAAATGATTTGATGCCTTTTCTTCACCATGATTTAAAATAACAAGCTTAGGTGAAATACGTGATTCATTTAGCCATCCGATAAGATCTAAGTAATCACCATGCGCTGATAATGAATCGATATAAAATATACTAGCTCGAACTGGAAGTCTCTGTTTATGCATATGGAATTCTTTTTCACCATCAATTAGAATACGACCTTTCGTTCCTTCAGGTTGGAAGCCAACTAAAATTATTCCACTATCTTCATCCACAATATGCTTCATTACATGATACACAACTCTCCCACCATCAATCATCCCTGAAGCACTAACGATAATACGAGGTCCAGACTTTTCCATAAGGGCCTTTGAATCTTCAACATCTTCGATTTCTTCAAATGTATCAGGATAAATATCGATATCCTCTGTTACATTATCTTTGACATGACCCTTTCGAAAACAATCATTAAATATACGGTTAGCTTTCTTAGAAAGTGGGCTATCTAAATGAACAGCTACACTAGGGATGGCCTCTTCATTCATCAATTCTTTAATAAGATAGAGAATATCTTGTGTACGACCAACTGAGAATGCGGGTATAACCGCAACTCCACCGCGCTTTAAAATTGTATTTAGATACATTCCTAAAACTTCTTTTGCAGGAATACGGGCATGTAGCCTATCTCCATATGTAGACTCTAAAACAAGATAATCAGTTTCACAGATAACTTGAGGTTCGTTTAAAAGGATATTTCTCTTATGCCCAACATCTCCAGAAAAAACGATTGTTTTAACTTCTCCACTAGCTGCTTTATAGCGGACTCGAATAAAGCTTGCTCCAAGAATATGGCCGGCCCAGAAAAAAGTAATGGCAATATTTTTAGAAACTGTCAGCTCTTGTTCGAAATCCACAACTTCAAAGTGTTCAAGAACAGCTTGAGCTTCCTGCGTTGTATATAAAGGAAGGGCCGGCTTGTGTCTTGAAATTTTTTTTCGATTTGCATATTTAGCATCTTCTTCATGAATACGGGCCGAATCCATTAATAAGATCTGACAAAGCCTAAATGTTTCCCTTGTACAATAAACCTTACCTCGAAAACCATCCCGATATAGACGAGGTAAAAGGCCGGAATGATCAATATGTGCATGAGTTAAAAAAACTGCACTTAGCTTACTGGCACCATGATACGACATCCAATTGCGTTCACGATTTTCCTTGGCCCCTTGATAGAGTCCATAGTCAACAAGATACTGCTCTTTATAATCCTTCCCAACTTTTAACAAAGTTTTAGATCCAGTAACACCACCAGCTGCTCCAAGAAAAGTAATTCTCATCGATACATCCTTTTTATAATTAAATTTCGTGTACTACCTATCGACGTTTTAATAGTTAAGAATGTTTAATATTGATAAAAGAAAGGTTATCATAGTTGAGTATTCAATACGACTAACAAAAAACTCACAATCACTTTGCAGAAATTAGACTCGAAACAAACTTAAAAATTCTTTTTGAGACATATACTTAATTCATAGGAAATCAACTCAAGGAGAATTATATGAGAAATGCCAAAAAAATTAATCTATCAACAAAAGGGTCAGTTTAATACTGACCTTTTTTTATATCGTCAGACAATGATAGATTTATAATTTCATTCTTTGAGCGACTTCCCTTTGATAAGGATCATCTGAGGAACTAAGAGCAGAGATCACTCCTTGTCTATTTTCAACTGGTTGGTTTTGGCTAAGTTTCCACTGCCCTTCAAGAGAGGTTACTTCAATTTTAATTCCAATAATTGCGGCCAGAAGCTTTTGTGTATAATCACGAGGAGCATCTTCAACCTTCCAAGGATTGTGGCCTCCTTCTTCCTGTTCATTAGTAAGCATCTCAATCGAATTAAGAATCCACTCCTTATCTTCAATAAATGAAATTTTTCCACGAGCATGAACAACAATATAGTTCCATGTTGGAACAGCTTTACCAGTCTCTTTCTTAGTTGGGTAATGATTAGGAGAAATGTAACAATGAGGGCCATTGAAGGTAGTTACAACCTCACTGTTATCAAGTGTGGATTTCCAAAGAGAATTTGCTCTTGCAATATGTCCAAATAAGAATAGCTTCCCCTCTTCTTCGACAACGCAAAGTGGAAGATGATTAACCTCAATCCCTTCAGTTCCGTTTGATATCAGATTCGCAAATGTCGTCTCCTTCATCTGCTTTATTAACTCGGTCCTATCTTCCTGCTTGAATAGCTTTGGTATATGCATTCTACTACCTCTAATTCATTTATTAATGCTACAATGATAACTCAATAAACACTGGAGTTAAAATGCCTTATATCCTAAGTCCAATTATTACAGAATCAATGCCTGGAATGTGGTTTGAAGGTCAAGGCTATAAGCGAGAGAATATTTACTCGATGAATGATCCAAAAGGTCCTCCAGTAAATTATGATGCTCATACTTTAAAACCACATAGTCTCACTCATATGGAAGCACAATCTCACATT
Source organism: Halobacteriovorax sp. XZX-3 (assembly GCF_043196495.1). Taxonomy (NCBI): domain Bacteria; kingdom Pseudomonadati; phylum Bdellovibrionota; class Bacteriovoracia; order Bacteriovoracales; family Halobacteriovoraceae; genus Halobacteriovorax; species Halobacteriovorax sp. XZX-3. The sequence goes on from NZ_JBEBMO010000001.1 coordinate 934,839, forward strand.
ATGAAAAATGGGATGAGCGTCGATGACTATTTTAAGAAGCAAATAAATTCATTTTTTGGGCCAGTAGTTGTCGTAAAACTAAAAGGAAAAAACTGGAAACCTGTAGAAGGCCTTGATGGTATTTACCATTGGGAAGTCTCACTAAGTGAGCTTAAGTCCGAGCTTGGAGATGAGATTCCATGCAAGTTGATTTTGTCAGTCGAAGAAATGCCAATAAACAAATCACAACTGCACGACCCTAATTATGTCTTAACACTTTCACAAGAAAGTGCTGACTACTTATTACAAAACCCTAACTTTGATATGTATGGTACTTCTTGGAAGTCTTCTGACTTTTGTCCAGGGAGCAGAAATAGGCCGATTCATAATACACTTTTTAAGCAAGCTGCCATTTTTGAAAATTTAAAACTAGACGACGTGCCTGCTGGAAAGTACTTCTTTTCAGGCTTTCCACTCCCACTACACTTAGCTTCAGAGTCACCGGTATGTCCGGTTCTCTTCAAGAAGGATGAAATTAATTTCTAAGATCACTTCTCTTATAAGCGTCATCGACAAAAACTTCGACTAAAGCATTTAGTGCATCTGTAACAGTAAAAATACCGTACACACGATTTCTATTATTAAGTACAATTGCTGAGCCAACTTTATTACTTGATAGCTGATAAGCTACTTCACCTAAGCTATCGTCCTTGTTAACAGCAAGAACAGATTCATTCATGAAGTCTTTAACTAAAACTCCATCACACCAGCTCTTTCCATAAATTGACATAACATCTCTTTCTGAAATGATTCCCACAATTTGATTCCCGTCACTTACAGGAAGATGCCTAATTCCATTATCTTTCATAATCTTAAAAGCGATATCGATACTGGCATTTTGATCAACAACGTGAACTGCGGGAGTAGTAAATTCTTCGACTGATATATGCTTCATACATGCCTCCTAAATTAAATTTAGATTAGCACAATGGACTAATTGGTAACTGACAAGTGTCAGTTTTTACGAAAAAAAATCTTAATTTTTGCCTTAACCTCAAGAGAGTTCTCGTCAATTTTGGCAAAAAATGGGCATTAAAATCAAAAAAATTTGCCATTGGTTAATTCACGTAACTATCTAGAATAACTGTATTATGTGATTTAAAACACAGTTTTTATTTATACGTTTGCCTTAGGTAGAAAGATTAAATACAATTTTTATATGTTAGCTAAGAAGAGGGTCTTGGTCGCCGAAGATGAACCGACATTAAATGATATCTACGTGGAAACCTTTGAGTCATTTGGTTATGAAACCATAGGTGTCAAAAATGGTGAGTTGGCCCTAGACTATGCAAAACATAATCCTGTCGACTTTGTCATCACTGATCTAAAAATGCCAAAAATGGATGGCCTAAAACTTTTGGAAGAAATTGGAAAGCTTAATGCTCCAACACCTCCAGTTTTAATTATTACAGGCTTCATTGACGAATTAAATGCACAAAGAGCAAAGGAGCTAGGTGCTGTTGATCTTATGACGAAGCCATTCGACTTCGACAAAGTCATTCTCTATATTGAAGAAAAACTAAAGCAGCAATCAGAATCCTAAACGCCCCATTCCTTAGAAAGTTCACCAATTCTCTTTTTAAATAAAAGCGAGAGAATCATTGAAACGATAGTAAGTCCTATTGCAAGTCCCGCCCATAAACCAGCTGCTTCCATTCCGTGTTGATAGCTTAAATAAATCCCAACAGGAATTGCAATTAGCCAATAACCACAAAACGAATAGAGCATTGGTTGCTTACTCATACCAAGCCCTCTTAAGACTCCCCACATTGCGACTTGTAGTCCATCAGGTATTTGAAATAAAGCAACATATAAGAATAGTCCTGATCCATAAAGAACAACGGCCTGATCAGTCGTGAAGAGTCCCATTAAGAATTCATGAAAGAAGAAATAGCATATTGCCGTTATGACCATATAAGATACGGCCATAAAGATACACCCATAGGCATAATTCCTAATCATCTCCATATCTTTTCTACCAAGAGCGTAGCCGACCTTAACCCCTGCCGCGCCATTGATGGCAAGAGGAACCATAAAAGTTAGTCCCGCAATTGTTAGAACAATATTGTGAGACGCTGATGCTACAAGACTCATGCGTCCAACTAAGACAGTAACAGTTGAGAACATTAATACTTCAATAAAAGTTCCAAGACCAACTGGTATTCCAAGTTTTATCAATTCCTTAAAAGACTTTTTACTAAAATGCGTTTCAATTGGAAGTACTCGATAAGCATAAACATAAATAATTAAAGCTAGAATAAAGCGAGTTACAACAGTTGCAATTGCCGCACCTTTTATTCCCATTTCAGGAATAGGTCCAATCCCAAACATTAAACAGTAGTTCATAATGAGGTTAACGACATTCATAAAAATGATAAGAGCATTGGCAAAAATTGTTTTATCAAAAGCTTGAAGATATTCCTTAATCATTTGAAAAATAAGTGCAGGAATAATAGAGATATTTACCCAATAAAGATAAGTCTTAACAAGAGGTACGATCTCTTTATTCAAACCGATATAGTCAACAAAGTAAGTAAAGATATAAAGGGCCGTACAAATAACACTTCCTAAAAGAAGTGCTAAAGTCATTCCACTTCCCCATACGCCATTCTCGTGTGGATTCGTATCAGCTCCACGCATTCTTGCCGTAACTGCACTGACAGAAAATAACGTTGAAATTCCAATCATTATAAAAGGAGACAACATACCTGCTGCAACACCAATAGATGCTACTGCTGATGTTGAATAGCGTCCGGCAACAAAAATATCACCGACGTTAAAAAGCATCTGCCCAACCTGGCCAATTACAAGTGGAATAGTAAAATAAATAAGTTCTTTGAGTCTCTTACTCGTTGTTGCAACTACCATAATAGTTAGAGGTTATACCTTAATTTTTTAATAGATGGCATATAAAAATTGTAACCAAATATACTTTAAATCTCGGCCAAATCTTCGTAAAATATGAACACAAAGGAGTGCTTGTGAAAATTGTTTCAAATGCAGCGGAAGCTTTATCGATAGTATATTCTAATTCAAATATTTTTATTCATGGTGGTGATTCTACGCCACAGGCCCTAATTGACGGGTTACTTGAAAATGCTCATAAATTAAAAGATGTCACACTTACTCACCTACATACTCACGGTGATGCGAAATATGCAAATGAAGAATATTGTGAAAACTTTAAAATTCTCAATCTCTTTGTTGGCGGAAATGTGAGAAAACATATCGACTACCAAAGAGTTGATTATCTTCCATGCTTTCTATCTGAAATTCCAAACTTATTTCGAAGCGGTAGAATTCCTCTAGACTTTGCACTTATTCACGTCAGTCCTCCTGATCAACATGGGCACTGCACTCTAGGTACATCTGTTGATATTGCAAAGGCTGCAGTAAGTAGTGCAAAAGTTGTAATTGCTCAAATTAATCCACATATGCCTCGTGTTCATGGTGATGGCTTTATTCATATTAATGATATTGATTATGCGATTGAAATTGATCACGAAATTGTTGGCCATCAAGAAGTTTGCTTGAGTGAAGAGGATTTAAAGATAGGACAACTCACTTCATCTCTTATTGAAGATGGCTCAACTCTTCAAATGGGAATTGGATCAATTCCTGATGCAGTTCTGGCTAGTTTAAAGAACCACAAGAACCTAGGGATTCATACAGAGATGTGGTCAAATGGTGCGCTTGATTTAATTAAAAGTGGCGCCGTAAATAATTCATGTAAGAATGTTCACCGTGGAAAAACAGTTAGTGCCTTTATTGTTGGAGGCAAAGATGTACATGATTTTATCAATGACAACCCAAGCGTTATTCAACTTGAAGCAGACTATGTAAATAACCCAAGTATCATTAGAAGAAACCCAAAAGTATGTGCGATCAATAGTGCCGTTGAAATTGATCTTACAGGACAGGTCTGTGCAGACTCAATCGGCCATCGTATTATCTCTGGAGTTGGTGGCCAGATGGACTTTATGAGAGGCGCCTCACTTTCTGAAGGAGGTAAGCCTATTATTGTTATCAACTCACGAAGTGTAAAAGGTTACCCTAAGATTGTTCCAACATTAAGGTCAGGAGCAGGTGTCGTAACAACTCGATCACATATGCACTATGTTGTTACAGAGTATGGTATTGCTGATTTATACGGAAAGAGTCTTAATCAAAGAGCACAAGAGTTGATTAGAATTGCTCATCCTGATGATCGTGAGAATCTTGAAAAGATGTGGCATGAAACGCACTGTAGAAAATAATCTACAGTGCACTCACTGGGGATTGGCATAATAATTCTACCATACCACTCCCCTCATATTTTTCTTTTGCTACTTTTAGATCAACTCTCTTAAAGATCATATAAGAAATAAATGATCTAAGATTTAATAAGAATGGATTCTCTTGTCCATGAACAGATACATATGCATCCGAGACATAATTTTCATAAATTTCTCTAAAGCCAGGTGAGTCGATAACAAGAAGCATGACACAAATTGCGATAGCTTCCTTACCCTGTTCCACACCTTGATTGATCACTTGGTTTAGCTCATCAACAGTATCAAAGGTATGTTTTGAAATTTCTTTAATCTGCTCAGCGAGTAAGTTGATACAGTGTTCACCACATGTCGTAATAAATTCTTCTTTTGAACCAAAGTGATAAAGAACTGAAGAGACATTAATCTCGGCCTTCTTCGCTATATCTCTTAAACTTACGCCGTAGACACCATTTTTTGCCATTAAAGGAATCGCAACATCAATCAAATTCTGTTTAGTATTATTCATCTAGCTACTACCTTTTGTTAACTTACCGTCAATTTGAATAAAATTCTTGATTCAACTTAGTTAACATGTTAACTATATAGTTAACACATTAACAAACTTGGAGTAACAATGTCAATAATAAAGAGTGAATATGTACAGGAAAGTATTATCGGACGCATGATTCGCACAACTCGAATCCTCGATAAAATGATCTCTGAAGAAGTTTCGCATTTTAAACTTACAAAGCCTCAATTTGATGTCCTTGTCATCCTACACTTAACAGATCAAGAATCAGTTACGACAACAGAGTTAGCAGAAGAGCTTCTAGTATCGAAGGCCAATATCACGGGAATCGTTAAAAGACTTGAAACAGCCAATCTAGTCAAGAAGGCCATTGACGAAAACGATACTAGGTCAAAGAAAATTACACTTACTGAAGAGGGCCTTGAATTAATCAATAAAGTACTTCCTCGCTACTTCAGCATGGGGCATGAACTAGTTTCAAGATTTTCTCAAGATGAGAAAAGTAAACTTTTATGTCAGTTGGGAATGATTGAAGAGTTTTATCAGTCAAAAAGATAAAATAAAAAAATCTTAAAGAGAATCTAAAGAGACAGAATATACAGGAGAACCACACTCATGAGAAGGATCAAGACTTATATTGTCTTGTTTGGACTTGCTAGTAGCGTAAGCGCTGCTCAATACAGTTTAAACGAACAATCAGTAGTTGAACTTGCAGTCAAAAGAAATGAAAATGTTGGTATTGCAAGACAAGAATTAGAACAGGCCAAAGAAACACTAAGTAGTGCAACATCTAATCTATTTCCAGTCCTTTCAATATCTGCAGGCTTAACGAAAAATGATGGTAAAGGTAATATCATGCCTCACGGTTATGACTGGAATCACAATGCAAGAGTTCAGCTCACACAACCTTTATACACTTTTGGAAAAATCTCTAGTGGTGTCGATATTGCAGAATCTGCAAATAAGATCGGAAAGTTGAGAACAGTTGTAACAAAGGCTGAAGTTGAGAATGCTGCAAGACAATTATACTACAGAGTTTTATTCAACCAAGAGCTTGTACGAATAACTGAAGACTCATATAAAAATGCTGTTAAAAATAAAAATGCGCTTGAAGAACGTGTTTCTTACGGACGTATCTCACGAAATGATAATATCAAAATGCAAGCTGACCTTGCCAGTAGAAAACCAAATTGGATTATTGCAAAGAAAAACCTTAAAAATGCAATCTTAGACATCAAAAACTTTCTGGCTCTACAACCAGAAGATGACGTAAAGGTAGTTGCTGATAACTTTAATGCTAAAGATAAAATTGCAACGATACCCTCAAACTTACAAAAGCTTGATGAAACAGTTGATGTAAAGATTCTGAAAGAAAGCATTCAACTATCAGACTTCTCTGTTGAGCTTGCCAAGAGCCAACGTCTTCCCGACCTTGGATTATTTGTTGCCTACTCTCCTCTTACTTATCGAGTTGATAAACCATTCTCAGGAGATATCTCACATAACCAAAATGATATTTCATTTGGTTTACAGTTTACGTTTGACTGGGATCTTGGAGGAAGTAAGAACTCAGAAGTAGCTATAAAAAGAAGTGATGCGAATATCGCGCGCTTGAAGTTTAATCAACTAAGAAGAGAAATTAGAACTCAATACTTAAAACTTGAACAAGACTACGAAGGCCTTCAAGAAAGATTTGATGCGGAAGCTGAAGCTGTAAAACTAGCCTCTTCATCTTATAAAGTAGCTCTTAGCTCTTTTAAGTCTGGTGGAGTATCACAACTTCAGCTCAATGATAGTGAAATTCAACTAACTCAACACCGTCTAAATCTTGCTCAAACGAAATTACAACTAAAGGTAACTCGTGCTGAGATGGATCGACTTCTTACGACTACAGGAAAGGGAGATAAATAATTATGAAGCAAATAATCTTCGTTTTAATAGTTGGTCTTGTTTACGCAGGTAGCTTATTTGTTAAAGATTTAGACCTACAAAGAAAGAAAGGTAAAGAAACTGCGACTATGTATACAATTCGTGCTGTTTCAGGAACTCCAGTTAATACAACAAAGGTTACGAGAAGGGCCTTCTCAAACTTTGTCATTGTAACAGGTAGTAATATTGGTCCAAGAATTCATGCATCAGTTGCACCAAAAGTGGCAAATCTAATAAAGCCTGGAGCACTTGTTAGTATTCGCGTAAAAGATAAGAAAGTATACGGAAATGTAGTTTCGGTTGATGCCAAAGCTGATTATCTTTCGGGTCTGCATAAAATCGTTGTATCTTTTGCAAATAAAAAGATTCCAACAAATCTCTATATTATGAATATCGAAACACACAAATTAGAAAATGCTTTAACGATTAAAAGAGAAGCTGTTTCAGAAAGAGGTGGTTCGCATAACGTATTCATCGTTAATGATAAGAATATCGTTACAAAACGCAATATTGAAGTAAGTGATAGTAACGAAGACTTCTATGTTGTGAAAAGCGGACTAACTGAAGGAGACACTGTTGTGCTAAGTGACCAACGTTATCTTAATGATGGCGAAAAAGTAAATATCATCAAAGCACTAGTGGATCAGGATTAAGGAGTTAGAAGATGATCGAAATATTTGTTAAACGCCCTGCCACAACAATCATCTTTATTGCCATCTTTATGGTAATGGGACTGGTTTCAATTGGTAACTTAATTATTGAACCGACACCTAAGGTTGAGCTTCCACTTATTACAGTACAAACGGTCTATGCTGGTGCATCACCTGAAGAAATCGAATCACAAATCTTAAAGAAGATTGAGGACGAAATTTCGGAAGTCTCTCAAATTAAGAAAATCAAATCAGATGCACGTGACAGTTTTGGTATTGTTATCATTGAATTTGATATTGAAGCAGACGCTAACATCAAATCAATTGAAGTAAAAGATAAGGTTGAAGCAATCTTAAACGATTTTCCAGATGGAGCAGATCGTCCAATCATTGCAAAGTTTGACCCATTAATTCAGCCAATTGCAACTCTTGCTCTTTCAAGTACAAAGCATGACCTGACTCAAGTATATGAGTATGCTGATAAAAAACTTAAGTCTCGCCTATCATCTATCAATGGTGTTGCCTCTGTTGACATTTTTGGTGGACGAGAAAGAGAGATCAATATTGAGTTAGATAATAACCTTCTTATTCAAAATTATCTTTCAATTGAGGATGTTCTTGCGGCCATCTCTAGAAAGAACCTAAATATCCCAGGTGGATCAATAAATACGACAGACTCTAAGATTAGTGTTCGCTTCGTTGGGGAGTTTGCCAACGTTGACGAGATCAGAAATCTAGAAGTTGTTTCCCGAGAGGGACAAGTTTTTAAGCTTCAAGAAATTGGAAATGTTTCAGATAGCTTTAAAGAAGTTGAAACGATGGCACGCTTCAATGAAAAGGAAGTAGTCGGTCTATCAGTACTAAAGCTTTCTGATGGTGATGCTATTAAGATCGTTGAAAATTTAAAGAGTTCTCTTGAGAAAGTACAAAATGAGCTACCTGATGGGATGCAACTTGAACTAGTCGTTGATACAACTCGAATTACATTAGATGATACAAAAGGTACAATTAACTCGATCTTCATTGGTATTGGTTTAACAATTGCGATTCTTTTAACATTCCTGGGAGACTGGCGTGGTGCCCTTATTGCAAGTATCGTAATTCCGACTTCAATTATCTCAACACTTTTCCTTATGGATATGTCATCGTTTTCAATTAACGTTATGACACTTCTTGCATTCGGTACATGTCTAGGTACCCTCATTGCAAACGCTCTTATCATTATCGAAAACGTTTACAAGCATCTAAAAATGGGAAAAGACTCTCAGTCGGCAGCCATTGATGGGACGAAAGAAGTTTTACTTGCTGTAATGGCCTCTTCAGGAACAAACCTAGTTGTATTTACTCCACTGGCCTTCATGGGTGGTGTCGTTGGTAAATTCATGCTTCAATTTGGTATGACTGTTGTATTTGCAACGATCTTCTCGATTCTAGCATCTGTTACGTTAACACCAATGCTTTGTGCCTTACTTCTAAAAGACCCTGATACTTTAAAAGGACCTTTCCCTAAGCTCGCAGGTCTTGTCGATCGCTTACTTGCTTGGGCAACAAAACAGTATCGTTGGTTCTTTGATAAATTTATGAATTGGCCTATTACTTCAATTATTGTCCTAATGGCGCTTTTCTTTACAATTGTTTATCCGGCAAAACGTGTTGGTAATGAGTTCCTTCCAAAGTCTGACCGTGATGAATTTAAGGCATTTATTCTTATGCCAGATGGTTCACCAATTGAAAAAACAGCTCAGATCACTCAACAGGTTGATGAGATTATAAGAAAGTACCCAGAGGTTGTTTCAACTCTTTCAGATATTGGTTATGACGGTGAAGAAAGATCACGTATTACCGTCAACTTAACTTCAGCAACAAAGAGAAAAAGAGACTATAAAGAAATCATGGATGATCTACTTCCAAAGGTATCTAATATTCCTGAAGCAGAAATCACTCTAACAGGTGGTAGTCGAAACGCTAGTAATGATGGTGATATTACAATAAACGTCACAGGAGATAATTTCGATAATATGATTATTGCATCAGAAAAAATGCAAAAGATCATGAAGGACTCAGGATACTTTAGTTCAATTGAAAGCTCTTACAGAATTCCAAAAATGGAGATTCAGTTTATTTCTGAACCTCAAAAAGTAATTCGTCAAAACCTTTCAAGCTCGCGTCTTGGGGGTACAATCCGTGCACTTGTAAATGGTAATGATGATGCCGTTTATAAAGAAGGTGGTGAAGAATACGATATAAACGTAACTCTTGCGCCAGAATTTAAAAGAAATATCTCTGACTTTGATAAATTTCTGATTCATGGAAAGGATGGACTTATCCCAATCTCAAGCCTTGGTAAGGTTCAAGTTGTCGAAGCATCTTCGCCACTTAAAAGACGTGACAAAGAAAGAATCATTCAGATCAAGGCCTTTGTTGTAAAAGGTGTTGTTGGTGCCATCATGGGAGATCTGGGCCAGCAATTCAATAAGGCAGAACTGCCACAAGGAACAAAATTTATGTTCGCAGGCCAAGCAGAAAGTCAGAAAGAATCTCAACAAGAGATGGGAAAAGCCTTCATGCTAGCAGTAATCTTAACTTATATGCTACTTGTTGCGATCCTAAACTCATTTGTATTCCCAGTGTCAATTGGTTCAGCGATTCTAACATCTTTCCTAGGATCTTTTTTAATGATGTTCTACACGGAGCAGACGATTAATATTGGTTCCATGATGGCCATTGTAATGGTTGTAGGACTTGCCGTTAACAACGCCATTCTTATGATTGAATATACTCAGCAAAAGCTTGATGAAGGTGTTGAGATTAAGGAAGCATTATGGTTAGGGGCCGAGGAAAAACTGAAGCCTATTCTAATGACTTCTATTGCCATTATCGCTGGTACAATGCCACAGCTCTTTATGATCGACAAAATGAAGTCGGCCATGGGTGCGGTTTTGATTGGTGGTATGCTAGGTTCAATCTTCTTTACATACACACTCGTTCCAACGATTCACTTAGTGCTATATCGAGTGAAAGAATGGCTCTCTAAGCTATTGAAATCAAATGCATAATTTGAAAAAAGGCCTCTTAATTAGAGGCCTTTTTTACGTCTAAACTTAAGACATCTCCTGTAAATCTTCCCATCTTGAACAAACTCATCCTTAAAAGTGCTATAAATGTTCATTATTTTATTTAGCAACAAGCGAGAATTAAAGATGAGATCAATAATCCTTACCTCAGTTCTATGTTCAGGAATTTGCCAAGCTATGCCATCACAGGGTGTCGTTAAAGTATCTGACGGTGCAAGGGCAAATTGTAATGAGAAGAAGGACCTCTATCGAAATAAGCTTCAAGCATATAAAGTTAAAAATTATAGTTCCAAGCAAATTGGAGATAATATTGAACTGACATTGAACATTCAAATGCTCCAATGTAGTCAAACAGATAAAAGCATTGCCTTTAAAGAAAAGAACATCTTTGATCTATTCACTTATAAAACATTTCGCAATATCGAAATGGAAGTAAGAACAAAGAGTGCTAATATTCTTTTCTATCAAGATGGTATTTATAAGAAACTTTCACAAGTTGATATCATAGATAACCAAGACCTTTCTAAAATTACTGCGAGCTTTAACGTTAAAGACCTCTTAACGAAAGAGAAGTATGAGAAATACTTAAATGGAGAAAAGGTTATCACTAGCCTAGACTTCAGTTTAAAAAGGTTGATTGAAGTTTCAGGTAATGACTTCAATGGAATTTACGATCAGAATTACGGTGGTTTTAGAGTGTTTTTTGAAATTAAATAATAAAAAAAGGGCCTCATAAGAGGCCCTTTCTATTTGTCTTATTTTTGATTCATACCTTTGTACTTATCTTTTGACATAGTCGTTACGTAGGCCGCAACATCTTTAATGTCTTGAGCTGAAAGACCACGAACCTTTGTCCACATCATAGAAGTATTCTTAGTTTTTCTCTTCTTTGATTGAATCGCAGTAACTTGCTCAGCAACGTAAGCAGCATCTAGACCAGCAATTCTTGGACCTTTAACAATTGCAATTTTACTAACATCTGCAGCTTTCCCCATACCATCAGCATTGTGGCAAAGAGCACAGTTAACTTTCTTGTAAATTGCTTTACCTTTAGCAGCATCTCCAGCGTAAGCACTTACACTTAGTAGAGCGGCAACAACAGTGATTTTGAATAAATTCACAATATATCTCCTTTATATTTATAGCGTAGCTATACTTTATGCAATTATCGTCAAATCGTCAGTAAATTTAAAAGAAAATATACCCTTGGGGCCATTTGTTGAGCTATACTCTCTTGCACACAGTGGCAAGTTAAAGAAACTTAAAAGAGAGTAAAAATGAACACAAGTGTCATAAGCCTAATTTTAGGAACAATATGCATCGGATTAGCACCTATTTTTGTTAAAAATCTCAGTGGTGACCTTTCTCCGAGCATGATTGGCGCTCTTCGTTGTTCAATTGCAGGTTCAATTCTTCTTATTTACCAACTTCTTATTAAGAAAAATTATATCAAGGACAAACGCTTCTATACTATGACGGCCGTCATAGGTTTCTGCTTTGCTATGGACTTATTTGTTTGGCATCGATCAGTTCACTTAATTGGTGCTGGCATGTCTACAATTTTAGGCAATACCCAAGTTTTCTACTTACTTGTTTTTGGCCTTATCCTTTATAAAGAAAAAATAACACTCAAAAAGCTACTAGTATTTCTCTTTGCTTTCTTTGGAGTATTTCTCATTCTAAAAGGCCAAGTTCAATTCTATCAGTCAGAGGAATTCTTTTGGGGAGTACTCTTTGGTCTGACAACAGGGTTGTGCTACTCACTTTATACAACTTCAATTAAGAAAACGTCCCTTATGACATTTAAGACGAAAATCACTGCACTAGAGATTATCACCTACTCTTCTCTTGTGACTGGAGCGATTCTCTTTATTACCGCTCAATTTGAGCACGGCCACAAAAGCCTAGCTCTTGAGCATCTGCCTTCTGTATTTGGGCTTGCTATTCTTTGTCAGGTCATTGGCTGGTCATTAATTAGCTATGGCCTTAAAAGTGCCCCACTTTCTGTTTCAGGACTTATTATTTTATTACAACCAGTGATTGCTAAGACTCTAAGTATATTCCTTTTTAATGAGCCATTCTCTTCACTTGAAATAATTGGAGCTGCAATTCTCTTAACGTGTATTTACCTAGGAACTCACCTTTCGCGTCCAAAGAAAACGAAATCAAATGACAATTGAGGCCAATCTTTATAACATTTCATAAATAATTTTGATTAGGTATGGTTTAAATGAAGGTGATCTCTTTACTTGCTCTAGTGAGCATTTTTCTTATTAGTTGTTCAAATAATAACGAGACAGATCTCCTTGTCCCAAAGGATAAAGAAATTCACCAAGAGGCAACTAAAAAGGCCATTAAAGAGATTGAAAATAATAGTGTTGTCTTCTCCCAACAACAAGCAAACCATTGGAATGGGAAGAAGAAAGTTGATTTCAACAAAGATATTAAACCAATATTTGATAATCGCTGTGTTGTTTGTCACAGTTGCTATGATTCACCTTGCCAACTAAAACTAACTTCCCGAGAAGCCGTTGAAAGAGGTGCCTCTAAAGATAAGGTCTATATGGGAGAGCGCTTAATCGTTGCTTCGCCAAGCCGACTTTATATCGATGCAAACTCAACTAAGCAGTGGAGAGAAAAAGGTTTTTTCTCAGTTTCACATAAAAATCTTAATAAAAACGTCATAGCAAAGATGATAAAGTTAAAAGAGGTTGTGCCTCTTCCGGAGACAAAGATTCTTCCGACAAGCTTAGACTTCAGTCTAGAAAATGATCGTTTTTGTCCAAAAGAAGACGAATTTGAAAACTACGCGAAGTCTTCTCCTTTTGGAGGTATGCCATATGGCCTTCCAGCACTAACAAATAAAGAGAGTGAGCTAATTACAACTTGGATAGCCCAAGGCTCAAACTTCAACAAAGAAGCTCCCCTTTCAAGAGAAGAACTAAAAAAAATAAAAGATTGGGAACTTTTCTTAAACAAGAAAAGTAAAAAACATCAACTTATGGCGCGCTACCTTTATGAGCACCTTTACCTAGCAAATCTATATTTTAGTGAGAAAAATGAAACGAATTTTTATAAATTAGTAAGATCTAAAACACCAACTGGTAAACCAATCAAAGTCATTGCCTCTCGAAGGCCATTTGATGATCCAAAGGTTAAGAGAGTCTACTATCGACTAGTGAAACAGAAAGAGACAATTGTCGATAAAACGCATATGCCTTACCTCTTTAATAAAGAGAGAATGAATTGGTATAAGAAATTATTTATAACACCAAAGTATCAGGTAAAAGAACTTCCTAGCTACCGAGCCCTAGAAGCAGCAAACCCATTTTTAACTTTTAAAGATTTACCTGTTGAATCACGTTATGAATTTCTTCTTAAAGAGTCTCAATACACGATTTCTAACTTTATAAAAGGTCCTGTTTGCCGCGGTCAAATTGCCCTTAATGTAATTCAGGATCACTTTTGGACTTTCTTTGTAAACCCTAAGCTTTATAAAAACCGCAATAATTTTCCACTTACAAATGAGCTAGAGCGCATGAGTCTTCCTGCACAGTTTGCAAATGTGGGTGGTGTTCAATGGTTCAAGTATAAAAATGAAGAAGAAAAATATCTTAAAAAGAAGTCAGAATTTATCGATCAAAACTCCTCTATCCTAAATCTAAATTCTATTTGGAATGGCGATGGAAACAATCAGAATGCAGCATTAACTATTTTTAGACATTTTGATAGTGCGACAGTTCTGAAAGGACTTGTTGGTCAAAATCCAAAAACAGCTTGGGTCATTGATTATCCACTCTTAGAAAGAATTCACTACCTCCTGGTTGCTGGCTTTGATGTATATGGGAATTTATCTCATCAACTCAACACTAGACTTTACATGGATTTTTTAAGACTTGAAGGTGAATTCAACTTTCTAACATTACTACCTTCAAAACAAAGATTGGAAGAAAGAGAGCTATGGTACGAAAGAGCTTCTGATAGAGTTAAAGAACATATCGTAGGACGCTATGCTTGGATAAAGAAAGAGCCCGCAATCTCATATAAAACTAGAGACGCAAAGAGTGAACTATTTGAACTTTTAAAAAATAGACTCGCTCCTGCTTTAAATAAGAGGTTTGAAGTTAAAGATGATAATCTCAAAAGCTTAATGAATAACGAAGAAATGAAGAAGACTGCAGTTAATCTCTTTTCACAAGTATCTTTTATCTTGATTGAGGATACTAATGAAACATATACATTAATTCACAACAATGCTCACTACAATATCTCTCACCTCTTGAAAGAAGGAAGTCAGAGAATTACTGAAGAAGATAACTTCACTGTAACAAAAGGAACTGTAGGGAGTTATCCGAATACTATTTATAAACTTAAAAAATCTCAACTACCGAATTTTGTAAATGCAATTAAGAATACTACTTCACAGGCAGCTCATAGCAGGCTTCTTGATAAGTATGGTGTGAGAAGAAGTGATAAAAGATTTTGGCCAACACTAGATAAAATTCATGAAATAGCCTTTAAAACAAATCCTATTGAATTTGGTCTTTATGATTTAAATCGATTGGAAAATCGCTAAAGACATCAAAATTTAGTTAATTTTTTAAAGTAACTCTCCGACAGTTATGCCATGGATAAAGTATTAATTTCTTGGGCAGGAAACGATGAAGTCGAATCCTTCTCTCCGTACTGTGCAACTGTAAATAGAATTTTTTCATTTTTAAATATCGACTTTAAGTTAAAAACAGTCCATGTGAACTCTCAAATTCAGGGTGTGCCAGCTAAGATGAGCAGTCTTCCTGCTATTATTGATGGCGATAAGAAATACTTAGGCATTAGAAATTGTATCAACTACTTCAAAGACTTGCGTGGAGAATCTGAGCTTTTTCTTTTAAACAATGAAGAAGCGATGCAGGCCCAACTCTTACAAGATTGGTGTATAAATTCATTATGGGCAAGTATCGTTTACTTCTCATACAAAGATACAAAAGGACTTAGCGCTATGAAGAAAAAATTCGCTAAGCAGGCCAAGTATGTTCAAGATATAGATGAATCACCAGAAGATGTTATTTCGTCAGTAAAAGAAATTATAGTAAAGCGTATCTCAGAGTATGAAATCTTTCATAAAGATCAAGCATGTGCACTTGATTATTTTGAATCACAGATTACTCATATTAACGAAATACTGGGAACGAAGAATTTTATTTTTGGCAACGATATCAAGTATATCGATATATTACTCTATTGCCATCTGAATCGTATTCTCATTACTGGACTACCTCCTGCAGATCTAATTAAGCAGAAGTACCACCGTATCATCAGGTGGCTCCAACGAGTGGCCGCCCAAACACGTTCAAAAGATAATATCTACCCTACCCATCTAGAAAGTTAGCTGCAATATTTCAAATTATGCTCTTTTTCTATTAAACTTAGATAAAAGATTTTAAATGGAGACATTATGAAAAATATTGCCATCATCATGGCCATGGACTCAGAAGCAGCACCGCTTTTAGAGAAACTAGCTATCACAGATCAAGACAAAAAATTAGACCCAAATCTACCAATGAAATTATATCAATGTGAATATCACGGGCATAAGATTTCAGTTATTATAAGTGGTGAATGTAAGCACCATAAAGTGCAAAACGTAGGAACGTCTCCTGCGGTTGTCTCTACTCTTCTTGCGATCAGAGAACTTGGTGCAGAAATGATTATCAACGCGGGAACTGCCGGTGGCTTTAGAAAGCGTGGTGCAGAAGTTGGAGACGTCTACACGGCCGACACAACAGTTTTTCATGATCGCAGAATTCCTATTCCAGGATATGAAAACTACGGAATCTATAAGACAGCACATCCTATTGCTCAAGAATATGGAAAGCTTCTAAACCTAAAGACAGCAATTATTTCAACAGGAAACTCTCTTGATATGAGTGCTGAAGATGAAAAGTTAATTGAAACAAATCAAGCAGTTCTTAAAGATATGGAAGCTGGAGCTATTGGCTGGGTAGTTGATCAATTCAGTATTCCAACACTCTTTTTAAAGTCAGTTACTGACATTGTTGACGGAGAGCATCCAACAGAGGAAGAGTTCTTTGCCAATTTGAGATTAGCATCGGATAATTTAGGTAAGAAATTAATTGAGCTAATCGAAAAAATCTAAGGAGTGATTTATGAAATTACTAGCTGCTATGCTTTTTATCCTTCCAGCTTTAGCTGCACCATGTGCAGGACAAGAAGGTGAATATTGGATCAACAATGATGGAACACAAGGTGGATTCGTTGCTGATACAGCTTATGTATCAAAGAATGTTTATATTGGTGAGAATGCACAAGTTTGTGACAAGGCCCAAGTAACAGGATTTGCAAAAATCACAGGTAGTGCAATTATTTCAGACTACGCTAAAGTTTGGGGTAATGCTCACGTGTATGAGAATGCAAGAGTTTATGATGAAGCGTCAGTTTGGGATAATGCTGAAGCTTTTGGCGAAGCTCAAATTTATGGCTTTGCAGGACTTAAGGGTAACGTAAAAGTTTACGGTAAAGCTCGTATGTTTGATGCTACTTACTCTTCAGGACGTTATTACTAGGAATATATATGAGAAAAATCTTTTTATTTTCACTGTCTCTTTTTCTAATTGTAGGCTGTAAGGAACAAACACAAGTTAAACTTCGTGTAATTGAAACCACTGACCTACACGGTTACTACAAAGACTACGATTATTATAAGAACGAAGAAAGTAAAAGATTTGGACTTGTTAAAACGGCTACACTTATTAAAAAGTATGCCGCACAAGCAGATAATTATACGCTCATCGATAATGGTGATCTCCTTCAGGGGAATCCTATGGCCGACTTTGTGGCCACTCACGGAAAAGAAGGAGTTCACCCTGCTTTTAAACTCATGAATCATCTAAAGTATGACGTGGGTAATATTGGAAATCATGAATTTAATTACGGCCTAGAGTTTCTTGAGGCCTCTCTTAAAGATGCAAAATTTCCTTATATCAATGCTAACGTTTACAAAGACGAAAATGGTAAGCCAGCATCGCCTTACTTTAAGCAATATGTAATTTTAGAGAAAAAAGTTAAGGACACAAAAGGTCTGCCACATAAGCTCAAAATTGGATACATTGGTTTTGTTCCGCCACAGATCATGGTCTGGGATAAGAATAATCTTGAAGGGAAAGTCGTGGCCCGCGATATTATTGAAGTCGCAAAAGAGCTTACGGCGAAAATGAAAAATGAAGGCGCTGATGTCATCATCGCAATTCCACATTCAGGAATTAGTACAGATGAATACAAGCTTTATGCAGAGGACTCAGTTTACTACCTAAGTCGCGTTCCTTATATCGATGCCATTGCCTTTGGTCACACTCATGCTCTATTTCCTTCAAAAGAATATGAAGGAATTCAAGGTATTGATGCGAAGAAAGGAACAATTAATGGAGTCGCTGCCGTTATGCCTGGGAAATGGGGATCACACGTTGGAATCATTGATTTAAAATTAAACTTTGATGGAAGTAAGTGGCATGTGATCGATGGACAATCCTCAGTCTACTCGATTTATGATAAAGAATCAGATTCAAGTGTAAAACCTGATCTTGAACTTGCAGAAATCATTGAAGATGATCACCAACGAACAATTAAGCTCGCAGGTGAAAAAGTTGGTTTCTCTAAGGAGGAATTTTATAGCTTCCTCTCACTAATCCAAGATGATGCGGCAACACAGATTGTCTCTAATGCTCAAATTGATTATGTGAAAAGAGCAATACAAGGCGATGCTAATTTAAGTGGGCTCCCAGTATTATCTGCAGTTGCACCTTTTAAAACAGGTGGCAGAAAGAATGATCCAAATGGATACACAACTGTTGAAAAGGGAAATCTGACATTGAGAAATGCAGCTGATCTCTACCTCTACCCTAATATGCTCTACGCTCTAAAGCTCACAGGAAAAGAAGTTAAATTGTGGCTAGAGTGCTCTGCGGGGATGTTTGCTCATATTGATCCAAACTACAGCAAGGACCAACCTCTTCTAAACTGGGGAAGCTTTCGTTCATACAACTTTGATATGATTGACGGTCTAACTTACGAGATCAATATCACAAAGAGAAGACACTACGATGAAAATTGTAAGGTTTTAAATAAGGATTCATTCAGAATTGAAAACTTAAAGTATCAAGGAAAGGCCGTTACTGATGAGCAAGAGTTTATTCTTGCAACAAATAGCTTTCGTGCAACCGGTGGTAAATTTCCAGGTGCAGTAAAAGCCAATGTCGTCTTTAGTGCTCCAGATAGCAATCGCCAAGTTCTAATCAACTACATTAGAAAAGAAACGAAAGAAAAAGGTTTTGTCGATGCTCGTCCAAATGAGAACTGGAAGATCAAGCCAATAGCTAATGCAGACAAACTTAAGGTTTACTTTGAAACTTCTCCATCAGATAAAGCGACAAAGTATATTAAGAAGAAGTCAAAATTTAAGCTTAACCGTATTAAAGGCCTTGATGATGAAGGCTTTGCAAAATACTATATCATTCTTAAATAGACACACCGCTCTTAAAAATCACCAAGGCGTAAGTTATTGAATTTACGCCTTAACGTATTAATAATATGACATTTAAATCAAGATTAGATAAAATCTAAGGTCCGGGGATTATATTCTCAAACGATTTAAAAGGATTTTATATGTCAGTATACGTCAATAGAACATTAAATATGAAGAAGATCAAGGCCATTGGTTTTGATATGGACTACACTCTAGTTCGCTATAAAACAGAAGCTTTCGAAAAATTTGTTTTCGAACTTGTGCTTCAAAAATTAGTAGATGTAAAAAATTATCCAAAAGAAGTAACAGATTTAAAATTTGATTTTAACCAAGTTATTCAAGGTTTAATTATCGATCGTCTTCGTGGAAATATTTTACAAACAAACCGCTACGGAAAAGTAAAGATCGCAAAGCATGGTACAAAGCCAATGGACTTTCATGATCAGAATGAAATCTATGGGAATAGTATCATTGACCTAAACTCAGAACAGTATCAATCACTAGATACAAACTTCTCGATTTCAAATGGTGCAATGTTTGCAAACCTTGTTGATCTAAAAGACCAAGGCTTAAAACTTCCTGATTACGAAACACTATCTCACGATATCAAAGAAGTTATCGATATCGCTCACTCTGACAATTCTCTTAAAGGGTATGTCGAAGAGCATCTTGAAGACTTCATTATCAAAGACCCAGAAGTGGCAAAGCTGCTAGAAAGGTTTAAACGCTTTGGAAAGAAGTTAATTCTTATCACAAATAGTGAATGGTCTTGGACAAAAAGACTTATGGAATACACGATTAATCCATTCTTAAAAGAGCATGAGAACTGGACAGACCTATTTGATATTTCAATCTGTCTTGCATGTAAGCCAAGATTCTTTAACGTAAGCAATATGTTTCTAGAAATTCAAACGGATACTGGACTAATGACAAATGCAGAAGGTCCTCTAGAGCAAAACAAGGTGTACCAAGGTGGATGGGCCGGAAAATTACAAAAAGACCTAGGCCTTGAAGGTGAAGAGATTCTTTATCTTGGTGACCATATCTATGGTGATGTTCTTACATTAAAGAAAACTTTCAACTGGAGAACAGCTCTTATCCTAGATCCTCTTGAAGCAGAGATTGAAGCGATTAGACAGTCAACACCAACACAAGCTCTTATCGATGCTGAAATGGAACAAAAAGAAAAGCTAGAACATGAGCTAAATAAGCTAGAGCTTTTAAAGCACGAAGATCCAGAAAAATATAATAAAGAAGATATTGGAAAGATCTTTAGCGAAATTGATAAGATCAACTCAAAAATCTCTCTGCACTTAGATGCTTATCGCCAATTCTTTAACCCACACTGGGGAGAAATGATGAGAGCAGGGCTGGAGGAATCACGTTTTGCTGATCAAGTTGAAAAGTATGCATGTTTCTACATGGCAAAGATTACAGATCTTCTAGAGTACACTCCACGTACTTACTTTAGGCCAAAGAAAAGAATCTTGGCCCACGAAGATTCAACTATGCTTTAAATTTATATTGAACAAATTGTTGAAAGACACGGTAAACTTCATCACCGTATCCCCCGGCCATAACCCATGCTTGGGGGATACCTTTCGACTCTAATAATTCATTCATATACTTATCTCTTTCAAGACATTCTTCTAAACTTAGCTGAATTCCTTTAGCACTTTCCAAAATGTCTTTTTCATAAACATCTGCACCTTGAACTACAATACAAAGATCGTAATCTTCTTTGATAAAGTCCCCTACTTCTTTGAGTTTTACAAGATAGTCATCATCGGGAGTAACTGGGATATCAAGAGTGCTAGGAATATAACTTGAGTTAGTTTTATCAGGATTATCAAGTGGCCAACCATCCTTCATATGAATTGAAACACAATCAATCGACTCATCGTTGGCAACAATTTGTGCAGTTCCATCACCTTTATGAGCATCCATATCTACAACGAGACACTTACCAAGACCTTTTTCCTTTTGTAATTTTCTAATTGCGATAACGATATCGTTAAACATACAAAAGCCACCTGGCCCATCACTCTTTGCATGATGCATTCCTCCTCCTAAATGATAAGAGAAGCCCGATTCTAGAGCATTACAGGCAGCAAGGTATGTTCCTTCGCAATGAGAAAGAGCACGATTAATAAAATCACTTAAAGGTTTTACTGCAGCAGAAGGCTCGTAACGATGATAGCTTCCATCGTCATTAATAAGTTCGTAAGCTTCAAGAACAAGTCCAGTAGGATCAAGTTTAGTACGAGCACAAAAGTCGCGATCATGGGCAAGGGCCAAGTCACTTAAAAAGAAATGTGTTGATTTTCTTCTTTCAAGAAATGGAGAATTTTTGAATTCTTCGAGGATTTTGGTTACTCTCTCGTCTTTTAAAGGAACGCCAATACCATAGTCAGTATAACTTCCAAGGGAGTCTTCCATGTAATAGAGTCGACTTTTTTCTGGATGGTATTTCATATTCATTCCTTTATTAACGAAACTTAGCTTGCTTGATTATCCTAATATTATATAGTTATACATTAAAATGGCCTGTAAATCTTACAAATTTAAGAATGTGACAAGGCCCTTTGCTATAGTAATCTATTAGCTTTGCTATAAGTATACGATTTTTTTGGGAGATTAAATTTCATGACAAATAGGACAATCTGGCTTCGCCATGAAACAAAACCATTTGAGGAGCGTAGTGCACTTACGCCCCAAGCTGCCCTAATGCTAAAGGAGCTTGGTCATGAAGTAATTATTGAACGCTCACCTAGTCGTATTTTTAAAGATGATGAATTCGAAGCACTTGGCCTTAAGATGATGCCTACAAATTCATGGATAAACTTTGCACCGGCAAATGCTTTTATCCTTGGTTTAAAAGAATTAGATGTTCACACTTTTCCATTAACTCACAGACATATACACTTTGCTCATGTTTACAAAAATCAAACAGGTTCAAAAGAAATGCTTGATCGTTTTATTCAAGGAGATGGAAAATTATATGACCTTGAATACCTAACAGACCCTAAAGGAAAAAGAATTGCAGCATTTGGGAAGTGGGCAGGATTTGTGGGAGCGGCCCTAGGGCTTAAGAACTGGATTTGCCAACAAAGAGGAAAAGACTTTAATGATTGTGGCCCATTGAACTCATATTCATCTCAGCATGAGTTAATTAATGAGATATCAAAGGAGCTAGATGAGCTTGGTTCAAGGCCAAGAGTTCTTGTCATTGGAAACCGTGGACGTTGTGGCCGAGGAGCAAAAGAGCTACTTGAAGCTGTCGGTGTTGAAATGACTGGTTGGGGAAGGGCCGATACACAAGTGGCCAGACCAATTAAGCAAATTCTCGATTACGATATTCTAGTCAATTGTACTTTAAATAAAAAACCGGCCGAGCCATTTCTCAATTTAGAAATTCTACAAAATGAAAGAAATCTTTCTGTAATTTCTGATGTTAGTTGTGATCCTACAGGTCCTTGTAACCCTCTTCCGATATATCCTGATATTACAACAATTGATATTCCAACGTTTAGAGTTCAAGAGTTAGATCAGCTCTTAGAAGTTACTGCAATTGATCACCTTCCATCTCTTCTTCCAAGAGAAAGTACTGAAGAATATGTGGAGCAATTACTTCCTCATTTAATCAATTTACTTAATGGCGATATTGAAGATTCTCCGTGGGAAAACGCACTTGAGATTTTCTATCAAAAAACGATTGAGCTAGGCCTAGAGAAAAAGTTAGTCGAAGAGCCTCAGCTATTGATGTAATTTTCGATAGCTCTTACTTCATCGTAATTTTCAAAATTTTCGTATTTTTCATAGCCCTTAATAAGGTATTGGCACTTTTTTAAACAAAGCTGAGTTAACACTTCAATTCTCTCAGTTGAAAGCTGGCGATTTTCTTTGGCCCAGGCCATGGCCTTAACTCTCCAGTAATCCATTGCAAAGAACTTGAAGGATAATTGATCATCATGACCTGCATGCTTAATTACCAGAGGCTCATCTAAGAAGTCGATTTCATACAAAGAAGTTATCTTAAGCCATAGATCATAATCTTCGCACACAATAAAGCTTTCATTAAAACCATTCATCTCTTCAAATAATGTTCTTTCAAGTAAAACGCTTGAAGGTGAAATGACACAATTTTTTAAAGAGCGAATAAACATATCCCCTCCGACTTTTTGATGAGCTTTTTTTTGTTTTACAACTTCACCATCTCTTAGCCAAAGCTCCCCTGTATGGCAGAGGCGATGTTTTGAGCTATCTAGTAAGCTTAATTGTTTTTCAAGCTTGTCTTCTTTCCACTCATCATCAGAGTCAAGAAATGCGATATATTTCCCTGAAGATTTTTTTACACCTAGATTTCGAGCAGCTGAAACTCCTCTATTTTCTTGATAAGAATATTTTATGCGAGAATCCGAGTAGGACTCAACAGTTTGCTTTGAATTATCAGTTGAACCATCATCAATAACAATTAATTCAAAATCTTGAAAACTTTGTCCTAAAACAGAGTCAATTGCACGGGCCAAGAACTTGGCCCGATTGTATGTGGGAATGACGACACTAACTAACACTATTAATAATATCTTCTAGTACTTCTTTCGTAACTTTCTTCTCAAGAGAGTTTAGGACTCCATCTAATTGGTTATGATTTCTAGCACCACAAAGAACAGTGCTTAGTTCATCATGAGAAAGATTAAAGTGAATTGCAAAGTCTAAACCAGTAAGTCCGTGCTTTTCTAGTGTCGGTTGCATTCTTGCAACAATATCATAGCGACTTTCTTTATCCATGGCCTTCCACCATGGTGCCCATGAGCGGCAGTCACTTTTGTCAAATTTTCGATCCTTCGTCACTCGTCCAGTTAGGATTCCTTTATCAAGAGTTCCCCAGCTCATAAAACTCAAGTCATTTTCATTTACGATTGGGAAAATATCTTTTTTAACGTCTTGTTCAAAAAAGTTAAATTGTGATTGGATCACCTCAACTCGATCGACTTGTGACGCTAATTTAAACTCTTCGGCCGTTGTATTACAAAGTCCGATATGCTTAACTTTTCCTTCATGCTTGGCCTTTGCAATAACCTCAAGAGTTTTTCTGATATCCACTCTTTCATCAGGCCAGTGAACCATATAGAGATCAATATAATCTGAATTTAGATCTCTTAGTGATTGTTCAATCATTTTTTGAGTGACAACTGGATCATTAGTCATATCCACTCGTTTATTCTCGTGCCAAGTCACACCTGACTTAGAAACAATAAAAACTTTTTCACGATTATTTTTAAATGCTTCGCCAATTCTCTTCTCACTCTCACCAAAGCCATAAATCGGTGCCGTATCAAAGATCTTCACTCCACGATCAAAGGCGTATTGTAAAAGACTAATCGAATCTTCTTTACTAATATCACCAAATCCATAACCCGCGCCCTCTCCAGAGATACTGGCGCCACCAAAAGCAAATTGTCCAAATTGATCTAATATTTTCATAAGTCATGAATATCTATTTCGCCTAAATGCGTAAAGACTTGACGCACCGACAAGATAAACGTTATTTCCTAGTTATGGATTTACTTGTATTTGCCCACCGCGGCGAAGCTCAAACATTTTTAAAAGAGATGGATTTTAAATCACATCCAGACTTTAATGACCTCTACTTATGTGCAGATAAGAGCTACGGCTTAATTCTGACTGGAGAAGGCCCACAGAACGTTCTCATGGCCCTCACATATGCTATGGGTGTCCTTAAAAACCAGGCAATTCAAATAGGTCAAATCATCAATCTTGGAATATGTGCTTCATTTAATGCTGATCTTAAGCAGGGTGAGATTTTTGAAATCAGAACAATCTACGGGCAAGAGGAATTCAAAAGTTTTCAATGCCAACAAAGCTCATCTAAGCTAGATCTTATCACTGCAAATGAAAGAGTTCTTGATAGCGAATTAGCAAAATCACTTTCACACTTTGCCCCTTTGGCCGATCGCGAAGCATGGGCCATCGGTCTTGCTGCAAAAAAATTTCAAACACCACTTAGAGTTTTTAAATTGATTTCGGATCACGTCACTGATGCACCTATTTGTGAATATATAAAAGAGCATGCCCAGGATTATTCCCAAGAGCTTTACCGCTACTTTATTGAGTCTTTTACAAGTGAAGAAAAATTACAAAGTGACGATCTTGCTCTACTAAATGATGATGCATTTTACTTTACACTCTCACTTGAGCGCGAAGTAAAAAATCTCGTACAACAAATTCTTATTAAGTATGATATGAGTTTAAGTGATCTTTTAAACTTAAGCACATTTAAAGATATTCAAGCATTAGAGACAACCCCAAAGAAGAAGGCCCTCGAGCTTAGAGACTTCTTAAAAGAGAAACTCTATCCGACTCGTACTAAGATTATTAGACAACTAGATAACTTTATCAAAGGAACAGGACTTGATAAAAATGAATTATCTTATGACCCTTCTCTTGAAAAGGTTGTGCTAAACCTTAGAACTAAAATCAATTCTGAAAAAGAAGTCCTTGATCTACAAAAGAAGCTTTCAAAGATTGATTGGCAAAAATTCAACGCCCTTATGAATGGAGAAGAGCTTTGAAGATCGAGAAAATCTTTATCGAAGATTCAATTAAAAATTCTCTGATCTCAAATCAGCTTCCACTTAAGTTTCCAAAGGCTACAGTCCAAATAATCGAAAATTACGCTGATATTTGGGGCAGAGTTAAAAAGCCCTACTTACAAAAGAGAGATTCTCTAAATCTCTTTATTGCAAGAAAGCAAGGCCAACTTGTTAAAGAGGCTCCCAATGCCTACGGTATCTCAGGAGAGCCTCACTACTACTTTATCCACGCTTACAACTGTATCTATGAGTGCGACTACTGCTACCTTCAAGGTTATTTCAATACTCCTGACCTTGTTCTCTTTGTGAATCACGAAGAGATTATAAGTGAGATGCAAAAAATTGCTGAACAATCTGATGAGAATATGTGGTTTCACGCAGGCGAGTTTAGTGACTCTCTTGCCCTAACTCACCTAACTGGAGAGCTAAATTACTACCACAAATTTACAAAGAAAAATCCTCACTGCTACATTGAACTTAGAACCAAATCAGCAAATATAAAAGAGCTTCTAAAACTAGAGCCTCTGCCAAACTTCATCACTTCTTTTTCTCTTTCGCCAAAGAATAAGATTAAGTCTCACGACCTAAAGACACCAAGTCTTGCGGCCCGCCTAAAGGCCATTAAAAGCCTTTATGAAGCAGGTCACCCCATCGGTATTCACTTTGATCCTGTGATACACAGTGAAAGTTTTGAAAGTGAATATGAAGAGCTAATTAGTGAACTAAGCAGTGTGATTCCCTTAAGTAAAGTTGAGTATATTTCCATTGGTGTTGTACGCTTTACGAAAGATGTCTATTCACAGGTCAAGAAGAACTATCCACAAACAACATACTTCCATTCAGAACTTACTAAAGGTGAAGATGGAAAGATTCGCTATCCAAGACCAATGAGAATGTGGATATTAGGAAAGATTAAAGATCTTTGTCTTAAAGCAGGTGCCTCTAAAAAAAGTACCTATCTTTGCATGGAAGAGTAATTAATCATTTAGATATTCAGGATAACTAATATATAGAATTTCAATTACAGACGAAGAAAAGCCTCGTTGTCTTTCGCGGTAATTACGATAGATCTCTCCAGGATTAACAACCTTTGCCTTCTTATCTGAATCTTTCATTATCCCAACTTGCGTCGCGGCCATCTCATCATAAATCGACTCAAGTTCAGAAAAGTATTCGTCATTCTTGCTTGATAAACTTCCAAGGGCCTTTAATAGAGTAAGTGACATTAAGATATTATCTTGTAAGCTATCACTTTCAAGACTTACAACTAATTTATTAACCATACTGCCCACAATCTCGGCCCTTTGGTTGTCAGAAATTTTACCTTCACTAGACATTTCAATTAGTGTTTCAAATAGAACTGTAATATTTGATTGGCGACAAACAAGTGGAGCGCGCATAATCTTTGCCATATCATCTTCACTTATCTCATCAACACTATCCAAAGCCTCTTGAGCAAGTTCAGGAAAGCGTTTTGCAATAGCTCTACCTTCGATATTTATTAATAAATCCATCGCACGATTAAGGAGACTCAAAACATTGCCGTCTTCTTTTGCGTAAAAGCCAGAATTTGGATCTATGATTTGAGCAGGAGGCATATAATCATTATAAGTCTGTTCACAATCAATATTGGCCTTTCTAAGCTCTTCTATTGAACCACTCAGCTCAGAGAAAACACCATTGTCCATACCGAGCCCAACCAACGCAACGACCTCATCGTCAGATCTTTTATAATCACTCTTTTCATGAAATTGCTTTCGCGGGACAAACTTTTTCTTTGGTAATTCACGGTTAGTGAAGGCCACCGGAGCATTCTGTGAATACTGCTCTCTTAGGGCCTCAGGATGGTATTCGTCATTGTAGTAAGTATAGAAATAGTAACCGAGGGCCATTAAGACCAAGACTGACAAAAACAATAATATTCGTTTTTTCAAATCTCTTTCCTCGAAAAAAGTTCTAACTATCTAGAATTACATTTAATAATAATTATATGATAACGATATTTCGCTGCTATGTCCAAACAACTTTGATTTTTTGCAGTAAAAACCATGGGATATTACGCAATTTGTACAAAAGTAGTTGCACTTTTACGACGTTATGTTTATATTCTACAACCTAATAACCCATATATTAATGTAGAGTTTATATAAATAAATAAGGATGAAGTGATGGCACGTACATGTGATTTAACTGGAAAAAGAAGACTTGTTGGTAACAAAGTTTCTCACGCTAAAAATAGAACAAAAATGACTCAAAAACCAAATCTACAAACGAAGAGAGTTTTTGATCCTGTAACTGGTGAAACAATTAAGCTTAAGCTTTCAACTAGAGCAATCAGAACTCTAGATAAAGTTGGTTCACTTTCTAAGTTCCTAAAGAAGTACAAGCACCTTTGGAACGCTTAATTAGATTTAACTTAAAAGTTATATAGATAAAGAAAAGGCCAGCATTAGCTGGCCTTTTTATTTGTGTGAATTTTAAAAATTCTTAGTATTGAACATCTACTTGATCAATAACAAATCCCCACTTCTGAACTGAACGGTCAGACTTGAAGATAAGCTTTAAAGTATCACCTTCAGCGAAGAAAGAAGTATAGTTCTCACCTGCTCCAGTAATTTTCTCAACTAGAACTCCTCTTGCATCTCTAACTTCAATAAAGTCATAACGATTCTCAAGATCAAATTTACGAACTCTAACTCTCATAAACTTTGCACCTTCAACTGTGTAAGTTGTTTCAAGAGTTTGGTTTTCAGTATATGGATGTTCTGATTCAAAAGATGCAACATCTACAGTTTGCCAATCTTCTGGATTTGGTTCGTTTCTTTCAGGAATAGTATCTGTAAGAAGGTTGTAAGCATTGATACGTCCAGCGTTGATTGTCTTACCTCTAAGAGCAGCAACAGGATCAGAAGTTACCATAACTTTATTTCTTACTTGTAGTGGAGTTAGTCCTTTATTTTCTGAAAGGAAAAGTCCGATTACACCTGAAACGTGTGGAGTTGCCATTGAAGTTCCTGAGTAAGAAGCATATTTACCGTTGATAACAGTTGATAGAATCTCGTGTCCAGGAGCACCAATATGAACTGTCGAACGTCCATAACAAGAAAAGCTTGCTAGTTCATCAGCAGCAGTTGTAGCTGCAACAGAAATTACGTTATCAACATTGTAGTTTGATGGGTAGTGTGGACGTGAATCATTATCTGTAGAAGAGTTACCAGCAGCAGCTGTGAATACGATACCTGCAGCATTTGCTCTTTCAATTGCTTCTTTAAGAGCTTCTGAGCGGCCACCGCCTCCCCAAGAGTTAGACATAATATCAACACCGATTTTTGTTGCATAATCAATCGACTTGATTGCCGCTTCAGTTGAACCTGAACCGCTATCTGTTAGGAATTTAATCCCAACAAATTGAACATCTCTCATTACACCAGCAACACCAATTGCGTTATGTGAAGCACCGATTGTACCAGCACAGTGTGTTCCGTGAGAGTGTCCGTCCATTGGATCACCATCGTTATTTGCGAAGTCGTATCCGTGAACATCATCAATATATCCGTTTCCATCATCATCAATTCCGTTACCTGGAATCTCACCTTCGTTTGTCCACATTTGATCTTTTAGATCTGGGTGGTTGTAATCAATCCCTGTATCGATAACTGCGATTTTAATTGCACGATCACCTTGAGTGATTTCCCAAGCTCTTAGTGCATCAACGTCAGCACCTTCTACACCTGAAACACCTCTTGGAGCATTAGAACCTGTATTTTTTAGACCCCAAAGTTGTCCAAATTTTTCATCTGCTGGCGTGTAGTAAACACCTTCATCTGAAGTTGTGTTATAGCTTAAGATTTCTTCTAATACATTTGTGTTTACGATTGGCTTAACGATTTTGTAGATAAAGTTTGGCTCTGCATATTCTACTTCTGCTCTTTCATTCATCTGCTTTGCAATTGAATCAATTGATACAAGAGACTCGTTAAATTTAACAACATAAAGATCCCCTGACGTAAGCTCGATACGACGGTCAAGTGAACTTCCATGTAATGATTGTCCAAAGAAACTTTCAACTGAAACATCTTTCTTTAGCTTAACAATTAGTTCACCTGGAACGTAATCAGCAGCTAGTGGAGAAAGTGCCATCGCTGAAACAACAGCTGGTGCTAAAAATGCGTTTAATCTCATTAGATCCTCCTAATCTTTTTATCTCCCTTCCATGGGAGACCCTATGCTAAGACTTTTAAATAATTGTCTATCAAGTAGTTTAGCACCCTTTCAGAGGCAAAAATTTCAAAAGATACAAAATATTGAAAATGTGAGAAAATGTTAGTTAATGATACACGGTAAAAGTAGCGACCCAGTCCTAATTAAAAGAATCAAAGTTAACGTTTGGACACTTCGAGATGAAGTAGAAGCAGCGGTAAAACTAAGGTACAAGAATGGTGAAAAGCCTAATATTGATGACCTTATTGAGACTTATAAAGATAAAGGTGAACTTCCAATCAATGATAGTATTGAAAGTGAAGAAGCAGCACTTGATCCACAAGCTTTGGCAGATGCTGCCATGTCTGGAGACAATGTTACTCCGATAAAAGAAACGAAAATCATCAAGCAATTTATTCCTGATTTACCTCCAGAAAAGGTCTACGTCGGCAATATTCTCCTATCTGAACTTTATATGGATGGGATGTATTTCTTTTGCGAAAGACAATTTACTCAGGGCCAATCAATTGTCGTTGATATTCAAATTCCAAATCGTATCATCCTAAATGGTGTGGTTGTCTTTTCTCGTAGCTACAACATGAAAAGTCGCATTATCTCTCAAACGAGTATGCCATTTAGAACAGGGATAAAGTTCACTTTTCTTAAAGAGGGTGAACGCACACTTCTTAGAAATTTCATCAAATCTATTGAGCCAGAAGTTAGAGAAGAGCCGGCGGCAGTAGCGGCCAGCAAAGAAAGTAGCTCAGGTGGCGATGACGACTTCGATCTCTTTGACGATCTCGAATAAGAATTCTAGAATTTCTTATGCAAAATATAAAACGTAATTACTTTTCAGCTAGTCTTGTCTCAATACTCTTTATTACTCTCCTATTTGGAGCAGTTATTAGTGAGTTTTTTCAAGCACCGGTTATTACATCTAAAGAACTTTCTAATCTCCAATTTCTTTTCACAAGTGATCAGATTGATAAGGTTGAGGATATTTCACTTCAATCAAACCTTGGACGATTTAGTCTTGCTAAAAATAAAAACCAATGGATTATTACGAAGCCTAGAAGAATCAATGCTAATGAAGCAATCATTAATAAACTTTTAGACTCACTAAAAAATGTAAAGATTAAAAAGATCTTTCCAAAAGATCCAATCAACCTTTCAAACTTCTCCCTAGATAATCCAACTTCAATTGTTACATTAAAGGGTGAAAATGGAGAAGATGAAACGATCTCATTTGGACTTATCAATCCTATCGATAACTCTACATATGTTGTAAGCGATAAAGACAATGCGATCTACCACGTTAATGCCGTTAAGTTTTCACTTGAGAAAATCGACCTTCCATCACTTATTGACTCACGAGTCTTTAGTTATGCTCCAAGCGATATTAGAGGTGTTAAAGTTATAAACTCAGGCAAACTACGTTTTGAATTTAGTCGTAATGATAAAGACATCTGGGTATCAGGAAATAAGGCCCTTGATGATGAAGCAGTCCAAGAGTTCCTAGTTAAGCTAACGAGTTTTAAATCAAATTCAATCCTTGATAAGCGTACTGAAAAGATGGACAGTGCAATTGAGCGCTATCTTGCTAAGCCATATTATAAAGTTATTGTAAAAATTAAAACTGGTGAAGAGATTGAATATGATCTTTCTTGGGTATTAACTAGTCTTCCAGATCTTAATATTGAGAAAAAAGAGAACTTTATTATACGAGCTTCAAATAGAGAGCACCCTTTCTTAGTAAGCAAAGAGTATCTAAATGTATTATACAAAAGGCTTAAATCTTTTAGACCAAGCCCTTTGAATAATATTATTTACTAGTCGATTAAATTGTTAAGAATTTGAGAAGCTGCACCTTCAACTTCATCAATGACGTGTTGGATAGCTTTTCCAATGCGGTGGTGCTTGATTGGAAACTTAGCAAAAGGAATGAACATATAATATGTCTCCCCTTTACATGTCTCAAGAGCATTTAAGTCCTTAAAGATATTCTCATCGAAATCAATTTTAACTGTTTTTGCTCTTGTACAATTTCCAATAACTTCATCAAATTCTTCAAATTTTTTCCCTGTAGCGCTGAGGAGTCCCCCAACCTCAGCACTAAGAGATATTTGGTCGGACTGCGATAGACTTAAGAAGTTCTTATGACCTTCAATTGATACAAGGATTCCCTTGCGACTCAACTGAACAATCTGTCCATCAACAGGTTTTAATATTGAATTCCAAAATGAAAATTTTGCTTTTAAATTTGTGTTCATTCTAAAGTCGCGATGACTTAGAGAAAGATTATTTAATAGACGGTCATATACAAATAATTTGTAGATATCGTAATCAACCCATCTCATTGAATGGAGATGCATGAATGGACCGGCCTTATGCTTAAGAGAAATAAGAGTTTGCTTATTAACATCAAACCATAAGTGCTTAAGCCTTGGGTCTATATAGAAGTTATAAAGATCAAATAGAGTCGTCTCCATCTCACCTTTCTTATTAACAAGCCAAACAGGAATTTCTTTGAAAGTTTCAAGCTCTTCCTTCACTTCTTCAATACTCATTGAAGAATCACCATTGATATGACGCTCTTTCATTGCACAAATTAATTTCGACCAATTCGACCAGTGTAAACTGTACGAACTATCATCAAATAGTTGAATTGATTCAAATAATTTCGGATCAGCAATGTAATCTTCTAGATTCTTAAGCGCACTCATGGCCTTCTCTCTTGTCAAAATTAGCTCAACATTCGTTGTATTCAACCAATATAGCAACTTAGTTAATAAATTCGAGCCTTATTAAAATTAGCCTTTATATTCTATTGATTTCGGGCTCTTAACTTAGAAAGTTAGGCTTTTTCCAAGAAATTACAAAATTGCGAAATATTGCCTATTATTCTTGGTATTTAATGATTTTAGCGACTTAAGCTATAATATGAACATGAGAGCAGAGGATATATTCCGTAAATCACATTTGGCACTAAACTTGACCCCTTTTACGATTAGGGAGCTTTTTAATATTCCGACAACACCTTGTGATGTTTATATCTTCGAAGATGGTAAGTTTAAGCACAACCTCTACCGTGGAACATATGTTTCTAATGACACTCTTAAAGAGATGATTGAAAGAGGTCACACGATTGTTTTTGCAAGCAAAGAACAAAGGCAAGAACTGAAAGAGCTGCAACAAGATTGCCTCAGGCAAGTAACTCGCTCTTTTTCAATGGGTGATACTTATCAAAATTGTAAAAATCAACTTAATCTTATTACCATAAACCTTCGATATCTCTTTGAAGATCCTACTGATGATAATGCCCTTAATCTTCAGTATCAAAGCTTAAAAGTACTGGCATCTTTCTTGATTAAGAATCCAAAAATGCACGAAGCGCTCTATCGTTTTTTTGCGGCCCAAGGTCATCATTATATTTTTGCACAACCCCTACTTTCATCAATTTTTCTAGTAGGGATATTAAAGACATCTCAACTTTATAATGACAAAGATATTGAGAACTTTTTTATCACGAGTTATTTTAAAGATATTGGAATGTCTGCCATTCCAATTGATAAATATGACAAAGAGAACCTATCAGAGATGGATAAGGTACTACTTGCAAAACATCCAATAATTTCAGCGAGAATTTTACAAGGTCGTATTCAACTAAGCCCTGCTCACATGAAAGTAATAGAAAACCATCACACGTTCAGTATTCTAGATAAGTATGATTCAGATAATCAGTATCTAAAAAACTTAACAGTGACAGGTTTTGAAACAATCATGGTTAATATTTGTGATATCGTAGCGGCGATGATCTCTCCACGCCCATATAGAGAGGCTTTAACAATTTTTGATGCTCTAGAAAAAGTGCGCACACATATTAGTAAAGACTACCCTCACGAGTTTAAAATTATCATTAACTATTTCAGGAATTTCTTTACAAGTTCAGTCAAGTAAAAAAAACTTTTCATTACGTTTCAAATATTTCAAAATAATAATTAACCAAGGAACCGGTTAATATATTTTTAATTACATATATTTAAATAAAACTATAGATTGCTAAATGATCCAGGGAGGGAACATGGCCAACGAAGTAAGCCCAGTTACGGGAATTATCGCAGAAGAAAACGTCTTTATCGATTTTGGTGAGCACGAAGGAAAATCAATCCTTGAAATTCAGGACACTCTACCTGATTATTACGAGTATCTCGTAAACAAAAGAGAAGAAGGAATCTGTACGATTCGTCGTAATCAAGATAAGTCCTTCAGACTTTACGTATCAAATACATTACAATAATCACGCAGGGCGACAATGTCGCCCTTTTTTTTTAACAAAATCTTAATAAACACCATATTTACCATGTGCTAAATTCAAGAAAACACTGAATTTAGGAGACACACATGATTAAGAGAATAATTGCACTTTGCCTACTGCTGGCGAGTTCAAGTACTTTCGCTTTAAAGATCAACGCAGCTGGAGCATCATTTCCATATGCTATTTACTCAAAATGGTTTTCTGAATACTCGAAAATTCATCCAGAAATTCAATTCAATTACCAACCAATTGGTTCAGGTGGTGGTATACGCCAACTTTTAAAAGAGACTGTTGATTTTGGTGCATCAGACGCACCAATGAAAGAAAAAGATAAGAAGAAAGCAAAATGGCCAGTTCTACACGTTCCGATGGTTCTTGGCGCCGTTGCCATTGCTTATAATCACCCACAAATTCCAGATGAGCTTAAGCTTGATGGTGCAACTCTTGCAGATATCTACTTAGGTAAAATTACAAAGTGGAATGCTGAGCAAATTGCAGCTCTTAACCCTGGTGTAACTCTACCATCTGATGACATTCTTGTTGTTCGTCGTGCAGACGGATCAGGTACAACGAAGAACTTTGCAGACTACCTTGTGGAAGTCAGCACAGAGTGGAAGCAAAGAGTTGGTACGGGTAAATCACTTCGTTGGCCAACTGGAGTTGGAGCAAAAGGAAATGATGGTGTAACTTCAATTGTAAGCAACACTAAGGGTTCAATCACATATATGGATCTTGCTCACGCTAGAAAGAATAATATTAAGACAGTGGCCCTTAAGAATAAGTCTGGTATCTTTATCAATCCAACTGTTGAGGCCGTATCAGCTTCAGCTAAAGAGTTTAAAACAACTGGAAAAGAGTTAACAGGTTCACTTATTAACAGCAGCGCTAAAGACTCATATCCTATCAGTGCTCTGACGTATATCCTTCTACCAATGGTAGAAAAAGACCAGAAAAGAGTTGAGATTTACAAATTCGTTGAATGGGCAATCAGTAAAGGCCAAAGTTATGCTAAAGAACTTTACTACGCTCCCCTACCAACTGAACTTTCCAAAAAGGTATTAGAAAGGGTAAAATCTCTTTAATGAACCTACTTAAAAAATTAGGGCCAATTTCTCCTTCAAAACAGGATAAGTTGGCCTATATAACACTTCGCTTTTTTTCACTTATTGTCATTATTCTACTGATACTTATGATTGGTCAGCTTTTCTATGCCAGTCGTGAAGCATTTAGTGAGTTTGGATTTAAATTTATTTTCGATGATTTCTGGAATCCAATTGATGACGAGTTTGGGGCACTTCCATTTATCTTTGGTACTGTTGTTACTTCACTTCTTGCCCTTCTAATTGCAGGTCCTGTTAGTATTGCAGTGGCCCTCTTTATTACAGAATATTTACCTAAATCAATTTCAAGTATTCTAGGAACTTTTGTTGAACTTATTGCGGCCGTTCCAAGTATCATTTTTGGTTTATGGGGCCTTTACTACTTAGCTCCTTTTGTTAAAGACCTTCTAACTCCTGCCCTAAAGGCAGTATTTGGATTTTTACCTTTTTTCCAAGGCCCAAGCTTTGGGATTGGTATTCTTACGGCCTCAATTATTTTGGCCATTATGATTATCCCAACTATCACATCTGTTGCACGAGAGGTATTTCGTTCAGTTAATATACTCCACAAAGAAGCTGCCCTAGGGCTTGGGGCCACAAAATTTGAGATGATTAAAATTGCAGTTTTAAGGCCAAGCTTTTCAGGAATGGTAGGAGCACTAGTTCTAGGTTTAGGACGCGCCCTTGGAGAGACAATGGCCGTGGCCATGGTTATTGGTAACACTCCTCAAATCACTAAATCAATCTTTGCTCCAGCTTCAACAATGGCCTCAGTTATGGCAAATGAATATGCAGAAGCAGAAAGTGATCTACACTTATCCGCTCTATGCCTCGTTGGACTTCTCTTATTTGTCGTTACTTTTGTAGTTAACTTAGTAGCACGTACAATTGTATGGAAGCAAACAAAGGGAGCATCAAAGTGAAACTCTCAAAAAGTCGTGTCATAAAGAATCTAATTTTTAAGGGACTGTTAGTTCTTTCTGCTTTATTAGTGATTCTACCGTTAATTTTAGTTTTTATTTTCCTTCTTCAAAAAGGTTCAACTTCAATAAGTTTAGACTTCTTTTTAAATGATCCTAAACCAGTTGGAGAAATCGGTGGTGGTATGAGACATGCCATCCTAGGTACTCTTATTATGGTATCAATAGGTTCACTAATTGCGGTTCCAGTTGGAACACTATGTGGTGTCTACTTAAGTGAATACGGGAAAAGTAAAATTGCAACGGCCCTTAGATTTACAATCGATCTTTTAACAGGCGTGCCTTCAATTGTAATTGGTATCTTTTCTTATCTAATATTTGTTGTAAGCTTTAAATCATTTTCAGCACTGGCCGGAGCATTTGCTCTAAGTATTATTATTCTTCCAATTGTGACTAGAACAACGGAGGAAATCTTAAAGCTAATCCCTAGACATGTTAGAGAAGCAGGACTTGCTCTTGGACTTCCAAGATGGCGAGTTATCTTCAATATTATTCTTAAAGGCTCAAGAAACTCTCTCATGACAGGTGTAATTCTAGCAATATCACGTGCGGCCGGAGAAACAGCCCCCCTATTATTTACGGCATTTGGAAGCATGTACATGAGCTACAATGTAACAGGTCCAATGGCCTCACTTCCGGTACAAATTTATAACTACGCAATCAGTCCATATAAAGAATGGCAACAACAAGCTTGGGCCGGTTCATTCACCCTAATTATTATTGTTCTTGGACTGAACTTAAGTGCAAAATTCTTATTCAATTCAAAGAAGCTTAAGAAATTCTTTGTGAGGAAATCATAATGGCAAATAGCGATATCATATTAGATGTAAAAAATATTCAAGCATGGTTTGGAGACTTTCACGCTGTAAAAGGTATTGATCTTAAGTACCATAAGAATACTGTCAATGCGATTATTGGCCCTTCAGGTTGTGGTAAATCAACTTATATTAGAACCCTAAATCGTATTCATGAAGAAGTCGAAGGTGCACGTGTTTCAGGAGAGGTTATTCTTGAAGGAAATGACATCTACGCTCCATCTGCCGATCCTGTTGAAATTCGCAGAAAAATTGGAATGGTTTTTCAAAAGCCTAACCCATTTGCGGCCATGAGTATCTATGACAATGTTGTCATCGGGCCAAGACTTTGGGGAAAGAAGAAAAAAAGTGAACTCGATGAAATCGCCTATAATTGTCTAACGAAAGCGGCCTTATGGAATGAAGTAAAAGATAAACTTCATCAAGAAGGAACTTCACTATCAGGTGGTCAGCAACAGAGACTCTGTATTGCTAGAACACTAGCGACAAACCCGCCAATCGTATTAATGGATGAGCCGACATCGGCCCTTGATCCAATTGCGACAGGAAAGATCGAAGATCTTATGAGTGAACTAAAGAAAGACTATACGGTAATCGTTGTTACACACAATATGCAGCAGGCAGCACGTATTGCAGACTATACAAGTTTCTTTATCCTTGGAGAGCTTATTGAGCATGGACTAAGTAGTGATGTCTTTACCAACCCAAAAGAAAAGAAAACTGAAGATTATATCACTGGCCGTTTTGGCTAAGGAGCATTCAATGGAATTGACTGTTGAAACACTAAGAAAAGATATTACAGAAATGGCCGCAATTGTAGAAAAGATTCTACATGTTGCTGTTGATGAAAAATCAACAATGGAAAATCTCTATGAGCTTGAAAATGAAATCAATGAATTTCATAAGCTTGTGGATGATCATGTATTTAAATTTATCGCTCTTAAGTCGCCTACTGCAATTGATCTAAGAACGGCATTGGCCATCATGAAGATCAACTCTGAACTTGAAAGACTCGGAGATGAAGCAGTTAACTTAAAGCGCTACTTAATGCGAATTTCAAATAGAGAAAAACATTGCAGCATCATTCAAGCAGAAGTTTTTGAGATGGTAAGAAAGAGTTTAATTGCCTTTGCTTCTAACAATATTCAAATGGCAACAGATGTAATCAAGGCCGATCACGAAGTTAACTCTCTTCATAGAGATCTAGTGAAGAAGTTTTATCAACTTCTTAAAGATGGAAAGGCAGAAGTTGATGAAGGTTTTGCTGTCATTCGTGTTTCGAAAATATTTGAAAGATGTGGTGATCACGCAACAAATATTTGTGAAGATATAATCTTCTTAGAGTCAGGTAAAGACGTAAGACATACAGAGGATCAATAAGGCAAATAATGAAAGCACTAATTGTAGAGGACGAACAATCAATCGCAAAACTAATTGGGGTAAACCTTAAGGCCATAGGCATTGATTATGACATGGCAAATACAGGTAATGATGCCATCACTGCTATTGAGAATAATCAGTACGAGCTTTTTGTTTTGGATCGCATGCTGCCGGACCTTAGTGGTGTACAAATTTGTCAGTATATTCGAAATACTAAGAAGCTTAAGAATGTAGGAATTCTTTTTGTTACTGCCTTAACTTCTAGCGAATCCATTATTGAAGGACTTGATGCCGGTGCTGATGACTATATTACGAAGCCTTTTGATATTGGAATCCTAAAGGCAAGAGTAAGCAGTCTAAAACGACGAGTTGAAAGTCATCACACAAGCTCTCCAATCAACAACAAGAACACATATAACCATATGGGAATAAAAGTTGATGTCGATGGAGTAAAAACTATTATTGATGAAAAAGAAATTAAGCTGACAGTTTCTGAATTTAAAATTCTTTGTGTCCTAATCTCTTCTCCAGGTAAGGTTTTTACACGTAAACAAATCGTTGATCTTATCAAAGGTGAAAATATTTATGTTACAGACCGCACTGTTGACACTCATGTTTTCGCTCTTCGTAAGAAGCTTGGAAGTAAATCAAAAGTTGTTGAAACAGTTCGCGGGATAGGATATCGAGTAAAGAGTGAAGAATAACATTTTTAACTTCCTTAAAATAAAGTTTCTAAATGATATCATCTTTTATCAAACGCTAATCTTTTGTTTATCCCTACTCTTTCTGGGCACATTCTTTATCATAAACTTTAAAGATAACTTTATTCACTCGATCGTAGATCAGGAATTACAGTCGCTACGCCAAGATGGTATTGCGAAAATGTGTGACAAACAAACAAAGAGAACACAATTTTATATTCTAAATGCAAATCGTACGATTAGATGTGCGGCCCCAAGCTTTAAGATTGAGGATTTTAAAAATATTATTATTGGCGAATATGATAGTGATGATCGATATATCTATCATCACCGTGTACTTCACTCAAAAGGAAAGAGCTATACTCTCTTTTTAAGGATTGAGTCTGATGCACTAAAACTAATTTCATCAGAAGTCTTTTCCAAACTCTTTATGGCGATGGGAATCTTAGGAATTCTCTTTATTGCAGGACAATTCTTTCTCTTTCGTCACTATTTTACTCCTCTATACGACCTCTTTCATATTTTTAGAATGAAAGGAGTTATTGATACTACTGATAGTCGTGATTACTGGGATTATATTGAGTCTAAGTCTATTAAGAACTTCAATAAGAGACGAAAGCTTCAAAGAGATCTCTTTAATACAAAACAGTATTATTCAGTCATTATTAACTCAATAGATGACCCTGTCGTTGTAACTGATAGTAAGGGCAGAGTTATTTTCTGTAATAATGCATTTAAGAAATCTTTTGCACCTTTTAATGGACGATATCGAGGCGTAGAACTTATTAGTATAATTAGAGACTATGACTTTATTAATCTTATAAGAAAGAATGGTTACCAGGCCAATCTGATCCATAATACTCAAATCGCCTTAACAAAAGTTAGTGGGAAAACGAACTCATTCCAGTTAAAGATTAGCGATATTGAATCTAAGAATAAAGACAAAGAGATTCTTTTCTACTTTAGTGATATTACAAAACTTCAAGATGTAAATAATATGAGACGTGACTTCTTTGAAAATGTTTCACATGAGATTAAGACACCTCTGACATCGATTAAAGGCTATACTCAAACTCTAAAGTCCATTAATACGGACGAAGATCAACAAGAGA
Organism: Halobacteriovorax sp. XZX-3; assembly: GCF_043196495.1. NCBI lineage: Bacteria > Pseudomonadati > Bdellovibrionota > Bacteriovoracia > Bacteriovoracales > Halobacteriovoraceae > Halobacteriovorax > Halobacteriovorax sp. XZX-3. The sequence continues at coordinate 975,072 of NZ_JBEBMO010000001.1, forward strand.
TTATGGATATCGTTATTCAAAATGTTGATCGCCTTGATGAGTTAATCAATGGAATTCTTTCACTATCAAAGATTGAAAATGAAGGAAAAATTGAAGTAGAAGAAATTAATCTTCCTTCGTTTATTAATGCTCTCATTAATGATCAACAGCTCAAAATAAATGCAAAGAATATGAGTGTAAATTACTCAAATACGGGAGCTGATACAATCGTTGCTAATGGAAAGCTACTATATCACTGTATTTCGAACCTCGTATCAAATGCGATTAAGTACTCGCGAGAAAATACTCAAATTACTATTGAAAGTGGTCAAAGAGAAAATCATCGTTATATTGCAATTACTGATGAAGGTGTTGGTATACCAAATGATAAAATCGCAAGAATCTTTGAACGCTTCTATCGTGTTGATCAATCTCGTAGTATCAATACTGGTGGAACAGGCCTAGGACTTGCCATTGCAAAGCACTCTGCACAAAAAATGAAGGCATCAATCGAAGTTGATAGTATGGTAGATAAGGGAACAACTTTTACAGTGCTCTTTCCAATTAAATCTTAATCGATTTCAAACTTAATAGGTGCCTGCATTAGTTGACTTAGAACTTCTTCAACGTTTGCATCATTGTATAGAACTTCATAAAGTCCTTTAAAAATTCGTGCGCGAATTTCATATTTCTCAGCTAGTAAGAAAGCCGCTTTTGTCGTCTTATAACCTTCAACAACTGTACGTTGTGAATTGATAATATCAAGAGGCTTTCTCCCCTTAGCGATCTCAAGTCCAAAAGTTTTGTTACGAGACAGTCCACCTGTTGTTGTTAGAATGAGATCCCCCATTCCACTTAGGCCATAAAATGTTTCAGGACGAGCGTTAAATACCTTACCAAAGCGTAGCATTTCGACGATTCCACGAGTAATCATAGCGGCACGCGTATTGTGATTGTAGCCTAGGCCTTCAACGATACCACCAGCAATGGCCAAAACGTTTTTAAGAGCACCACCTAGAAGGACACCTTTTATATCGTAATTTGGCAGGGCCTTAAAATATGGAGTTTCTAATTTAGTGGCAACATCCATTAACACTTTTTTAGATCGACCTGCGATTGTGACAAGAGTAATCTGTTTTTCCATAATTTCTTTTGCGAAACTTGGGCCAGATAAGAATGTGATATTGTCACGATAATGCGGAAAGAAATCATTTAGTAGATCATCACTTAACTCAAGAGTATCAGGATCAATCCCTTTTGAAAGACTAATTAAAGGAATGCCTTTACCAAGGTAGCTATTAAAGCGAACAAGGTTTTCACTAAAGAAAGTTCTAATTCCGTGAGTAGGTAACCCTGAAACAATAAGCTCTAAACTATCTTCTTCACTAGGATCTAGCTCACTCCAATCAAGGATTGCCTTAATATTAGCGTCAAGCTTAATACCAGGAAGATAGACAGAATTGATACGGTCCTCATTAATATCTTTATAGATATCTTCTGAGCGTACCTTTAAAATTACATTTTCAAATTTATTTGCCAGAATTGATGCAATCGAAGTTCCGAAAGCACCAGCTCCAACAACTAGAGCTGTTTTATATTCAAAGTTATCTTTTGTCATAGTGCTAGTATACCATGTAGGCGCCCGACTCTTTCATAAATCGTTAACACTTCATCAGAACTATTGCACTTTACATTGAATGTGAAAGAGATGTACTTGCCTGTTTTAGATGGTTTTTCATGGTGAGGCTTTTCTCCTACGGCCATGATTAACTCATCACGATTTGTCTCATTTCCAATAAACTTAAAATTATAGACTGCTGGCCACTCATATTGGTCATCCAATAAGGCCTTTAGTTTTGTTAAATCCATACTAATCAACTCCTACTTTGGCCATGTATCCTTAAAATCAATAGGACTTCCGTCAAAGTCTAAAACTTCAGGAACGATGCCATGGACATAGCGGAAGATATCAATAACTTCTCTAACAGCACCGTGTCCACCTTCTCTTTGCGTTACATAGTCACAATACATTTGAATCTCGTGAGATGCATGTGGCGTAGTTGCAGCAAATCCTGCTGCTTTTAGTAGAGGAACATCAAAGAATTCATCACCCATAAAAAGTACTTCTTCTTGTTTGAATCCAAGATCTAAGACTTTTTTAAATGCGACTCTTTTATCCTCGTCACCCAAGAAGGCAAAATCAAGTTTTAAGTTATTCACAAAACGCTCTTGAACACCTTTTGATGCACCTCCAGAAATAACACCAACTTTAAATCCTGCTTTCATAAGTAGTTTTAAAGCATAGCCATCCGAAGTATGTGATGAGCGATTAAAGCCCATTTCATCATCTTGGTACCAAACATGACCTGGAGTTAGAACTCCATCAATATCAAAAGCGAGTACTTTAATATCTTTTAATTTTTCTTTATATTTTTGAGCTTTTGTAAATAAATCCATTAATTATTCCATAATAGCGTTTCTAATTCTTAATAGTCTTTGGATAATAACACCCGCTTGGTCTAGAGGCAGGCTTGTGGCCGCATCAGACTTAGCTTCACTTGGATTCGGATGTACTTCCATAAAGATTCCGTCTGCACCTGCTGCCACGGCCGCTTGAGCAAGAGTTAGAATTTGCTCACGCTTTCCACCAGTTGAAGTCCCTAGACCTCCAGGTCTTTGAACACAATGAGTAGCGTCGTGAATTGCACGAACACCAAAAGACTTCATGATTTGGAAACTTGCCATATCTACAATAAGATTATTGTAACCAAAAGATGTTCCCCTCTCAGTTAAGAGGATCTTATCCTTTGAAATAAACTCTTCGGCCTTCTTAACGATATTTCCAGTCTCTTCAGGAGATAGGAATTGTCCTTTTTTAATCTTAAGTTGAGCGTCGTATTTCTTACAAGCTTCAGCACCTGCTAAGATCATATCTGTTTGACGACATAGAAATGCAGGGATTTGAATTGTATCAACAACACTTGCAACAGCATCGGCTTGTTCAGCAGTGTGAAAGTCTGTGATTAATTGCACACCATATTGCTTCTTCACTTTTTCAAGAATTTGAAGACCTTTTTCAAGTCCAGGACCTCTGAAAGAATCGATTGATGAGCGGTTTGCCTTATCAAAACTCCCTTTATAAGAAAAGTTGATTTCATCCTTTACAGGCTCAAGCATTTCCAAAAGACGTCCACAAACATCCATACACATTTGTTCAGACTCGATTACACAAGTCCCCATGAATAGATCAAATTTTTTATTTTCCATATTTATCTGCCTCTTTAATAAATTCACTAAATACTGGGTGGGCCGCATATGGCCTCGATTTAAACTCTGGGTGGTACTGACACGCAAAGAAGAAAGGATGATCCTTAATCTCAATTGTTTCAACGAGGTTAAGTTCAGGATTCTTTCCACTAATAACAAGACCACACTCTTTTAATTGTTCAACATAGAAGTTGTTAACTTCTAGACGATGGCGGTGTCTTTCATGAATTAGTTTTTCACCATACATCTGTCTTGCGCGACTTCCATCAAGAAGCTCACACTCATAGCTACCAAGGCGCATACTTCCACCTTTAGCACCATCGCGAGTTTGACCTTCCATATAGTGAACTAAAAGATCTCCACCAGCATTAAATTCTTCTGATGTAGCATCTGTTAATCCACAAATATTTCTAGCATATTCAATAATTGCAAGCTGCATTCCTAGACATATTCCAAAGAATGGAACTTTATTTTCACGAGCAAAACGAATGGCCGAAATTTTCCCTTCCGTACCACGCTCTCCAAAACCACCTGGTACAAGAATACCTTGTACATCTTTAAGAAGCTTATCTGCTCCTTCTTTTTCAATATCTTCCGAGTCAACATATACAGGAACAAGCTTTAGCTGATGAGCAAGTGCCCCGTGTCTTAAGGCCTCATCCAGAGACTTGTACGACTCTACTAATTCCGTATACTTTCCAACAACACCAATCTTAACCTCTCTTAGTGGATGATCGAAGTTATATGCAACCTTTTCAAGGTCATCAATCTTTGGCGATGAAGACCAAATCCCTAAGATCTTTGTGATCTTTTCATCTAGCCCTTGAGAATGGAAGTTAAGTGGTACTTTATAAATTGAATCCAAGTCTAAAGATTGGAATACATTGTCTTTTGGTACGTTACAAAATAGTGAGATTTTATCCATAATCGACTGATCAATCTCACGATCACTGCGACAAATAATAATATGTGGGAATAGACCTTGTGAACGAAGCTCTTTAACTGAGTGTTGAGCTGGTTTGGACTTTAACTCTCCCGCTGCAGATAAATAAGGAATTAAAACAAGGTGAACGAATAAAACATTCTCTTGTCCAACGTCATGAGCAAATTGTCTAATTGATTCAACATATGGAAGAGATTCAATATCTCCAATAGTTCCACCGATTTCTCCGATTAGAATATCTGCATCCTCTGCTGCAATATGAATACGACGTTTAATTTCATCCGTGATGTGAGGAACAACTTGAACCGTCTTACCAAGATACTTCCCTTCTCTTTCTTTCTCAATTACCTCTAGGTAAACTTGACCTGTCGTAAAGTTTGATTGTTTTGAAAGTGTTAAAGAAGTGAATCTTTCATAGTGTCCAAGGTCTAGATCTGTTTCAGCACCATCGTCCGTTACAAAAACTTCTCCGTGTTGAGTCGGACTCATTGTCCCTGGGTCAACATTGATATACGGATCCATCTTAAGCATATTAATGCGAATTCCACGTCTTTCTAGTAAAGATGCAATTGAAGCAGCTGCTAAGCCTTTTCCAAGAGAACTTGTAACTCCACCAGTAATGAAAATATACTTCTTTTGGCTATTTGCCATTTATCACTCCCTCCACGAATGGAATATCTTCCGGAGTATCAACTCCACATAATGTCATATCTGTAATTGCGGCACCAATTGTGTAGCCGTTATCAAGTAGTCTTAATTGCTCTAAACATTCAATCTTCTCATTAGTCGACTCACCTAGAGAGCAGAAATTCTTAAGGACTTCTGGTTTGAATGAATAGATACCAATATGTAAATACCAGTTTAGCCCCGGTGTCTTTTGACGATTGAATGGATGAGGGCTTCTTGTAAAGTAATGGCAAATATTTTTCTCTTTTGAAAAGACGGCCTTCACCTTATTTGGATTTAAGTAATCCTCATGATCATTATCAATCGACATCTCTTTTATAACAGTCGCTACATCAAAATTTTGAGAATTATGAATTCGCAATAGTTCAGTTAGTAAGTCAGCTTTAATCAATGGCTCATCACCTTGCACATTGATAACGAAGTCATACTTTTCATCTTTAAAAAAACGATCGTAGGCCAAGAAGATTCTTTCACTTCCCGACGGAACATCATCATCGACTCGAACCACATTGCGGCCAGACTCATTTAACATTTTTTCAATTTCATCATTATCCGTAACGACACAAACTTTTGAACCAGGAAAATTTTCAACAATACCAGCACATCCATCATAAACATGAGAGACCATTGCCTTGCCGGCGATATTTGCTAGAGGTTTTCCGGGGAAACGAGTCGAGGCGAATCTTGATGGTATTAATACCAAAGCTTTTAAGTTCATTATTTACCTTTTTGACAGTAAATAATAACAAATACCTGTGATACTTGCAAAGTGTGATATCATAAATCTCATGAAATACTTCGCCTTAACACTCAGTGCCATTGTTTTTATTTATACGGCCTCAATTGAGAATAGACTTAATGCGCAAACTATTTCCGATTCAATTATTACTGACCCAAGTATTTCTCGTCGTTGCGACTCACTAATGAACCAAAGACAAGAAAAAGTTGAACACCGTCAAAGACTGCTTTTTCTCTTAGATCGAAACAAGAATCTTCTAAAGACGACACCTGATAATAAAAAGTCGATTTCCTCAAAGCTAAGAGACAATCAATACCGCGTCATCCAAGAATTAAAGATTACGAACTTGAAAGTTATTAAGCTCGAAGAACAAATTGTTCGCCGTGGATGTCCAGGATTGACTCTCTAGCGAGCAAGTGTTGCCATCTCATATCACGCAAGTCATAATTTTAGCAGACGCACAAAATTAGCAATTAGCTAAATGAGAGGGACTTCACTTATGACTAAAACAATAGGCTTTGTTTGCGCCTACCTATTTCTATCAAGCTTTTCTTATGCATTAGAACAATCTCCTGAAATCTTTATCCAAGAGGCCAGTGAAGATAAAGTTGATGAAAATGCTTATCGTCCACTCGATATTGGAACAGTAATCGAGCAAGGAATGAGAAGCTACCAAGACAATGTTATCCGTCGCAAAAATATTGAGATTCTAAAAAATAGATTAAAGGATACAAAAGAAGAGTTCTGGACGCCTAATCCAAAAATTAACTTGCAACTAAACCCACAGCGAATTGGAACACTTAAGAGTGGAAGTAATGACCTAACTCGCCTACCTCGTACAGCGAGTGGAAGTGTTGGACTGGAGCTTGGAGAATATACGCTTTTCAATTGGGGTAAGGACTACCTTAATTATAAGAATGAAAAAGAATCACTTGAGCGTCAAATTGACCGCGACAAAGAAACACTTCGTGAGTTTAAACAGGAACTTGTTCGTGAATATGTAAGACTGATTCACGCTAAAGACTTGAAGATCATTGCTCGCCAATACCTTCAACGCGCTACTCTTGTTTACCGTATGAACCGAGAAAAAGTATTACAAAAGAAAATTACAAAACACGAGTACTACCAATCTCGTTCTGAGTACTTAAGAGCTCAAGAAGCCTATACTGACGCTAAGACAAATGAAAATATCGCTTCAGAAGATATGGCCAAACGTTTAAATGATCCTCCAGGAACACTTTATTTCATCAAAGACGATTATCAATACGAAAAGTCGACTTATAGCAGAGACAATGCCATCGCTACAGCCAGAAAAGTTTCACCATTTATTCTTGATAAGAAAGTCGAAAGAAATATTAAAAACCGCGAGTATGAAATTGCAGTAAGAGACAATCTTCCTCTTCCAAAAATTACAGTAAATTTTGGAACTTACTCTCAAATTTTTGACGGCAGCTCTGTAACAAATGACTACTACACGACATCAGTTGGTAATTCAAATATTGATCTTGTGGCCAGCTTAAACGCAAGTTGGACAATCTTTGGGGACGGTGGACTTTTTAATCGTAGAAAACTTGCAAATGCAAGACTAGAAAAAGAAAAGGCCATGTATGATTTAAGTCTTACAAGAAGAAAGGTTGAAGAGGCCATTGTTAATATCTTCAACTTTTTAAACTCTGCAGTTGAGCATCTAAATATTATTAAATCCCGTAATGACTCGTTAAAAAAGAGAATGGAGACAGCTCTTTATCAATATACAAATCGTAAGACACGCTATCTTGAGTACCAATTAGCGATGCAGGACTACTTTGACTCACTAACGAGAGAGTCGATTATTAAATTTCAATACCTGGCCAAGAGAGTTGAACTGGCCCAAATTGTAGGTCTAGAAAATCTTCCTGACCAAGCCTTTGATAAGGCCATTATTAAGGGAGGAGGACAATAATGAAAAAATTAAGTTTTATCTCTACTCTACTTTTATTAACACTAGCCTCAACTAGTTTTGCACAAGACTTAACAAGTTTTGAAGATATCAATATCACTGATGAAGATTATGGCTATGAACTTTCACGCTATAATATCAAAGATGATAATTTCTCACTTGAATTTAATTATGGTGGAATTACAAACTTAAGTGAATTTGCTTCGACAAATACAATCAGTGGTACAATTACATTTTACAGCGAAAGGTATTCACTAAACCTCTACGGCGCTCTTAATACACTTGATGTTGCGAGTGTAACACAATTTGATAACCTTGATGCAAGCCTAAGTGTTTACTCAGTCGGAGCAGGGCTAAGTAGACGCTCAATCCTAATCAACGACTTCATCAATATTAAGTCTATTTACGATGAAATTCAGGCACATCTTACTTATAATATAAGTGACTCAGAGGCTTTCGGTACTGAATTATCAGGGTTTGGCTTTAATGCTAGCTATGGCCTAATTTATCGAGTAAGTAGTGGCCTACACTTCTCTGCACGATTTATTTATAACCTAATGGCATTAGAAAGCTCGGATGAAACAATTACGACTGAAGCATCAGCGAGTTGGGTAAGTGCTCAGCTTGGAGTTGGATTTATATTTTAATTAACTGGAAGACTTATGATTGAAAGATACGAAAAGAAAGAGATTAGTGAAATTTGGAGCGAGCAATTTAAATTTGAAAAATTTCTTGAAGTCGAAATTGCACTGACAAAGGCCCTTGAGAATGCCGGAATTATAAAAGAAGCATTTTCAAATAAGTTAAATCTTGTGACTGTTAATCCTGAGCGAATCAAGGAGATCGAACGTGAAACAAGACATGATGTTATTGCCTTTTGTACTTCAATTACTGAGCAACTAGAGACTAATGAAGGAAAGTATTTTCACTTTGGAGTCACTTCATCCGACATCATTGATACAGCTCTAACACTTCAAATAAAAGAAACACTTAATCGTATTCTACCAGCTTTTGAAATGCTTATTAAAACACTCGATGAAAAATCAAATGAGCATATGGAAACAATCTGCATTGGACGCTCTCACGGTATCTTTGCAGAGCCAATGAGTTTTGGCCAAAAACTGAGAGGACATCTTTGTGAGTTCAAAAGACGCTACAGTGATCTCAAAGATTTTTATGACAACGAACTGACAGGCCAAATCTCAGGTGCAGTTGGAAATTACACTATTTTAACTCCGGCAATTGAAGCTGAAGTTTTAAACTTTCTTGGACTAAAAGTTGAACCTGTTTCAACACAAGTCATTCCTCGCGATCGCATTGCAAAGCTAACGACAATTATCTCACTATTTGGCTGCGCCTTAGAAAGACTATGTGTCGAGATTCGCCATCTTCAACACTCTGATGTTGCAGAAGTTTTTGAAGGCTTTAAAAAAGGTCAAAAAGGTTCATCGACAATGCCACACAAGAAAAATCCTATCTCAAGTGAGAACCTTACAGGAATGGCAAGAATGCTTAGAACATATAACCAAGTAGCAATGGATAACTGCCTGCTTTGGCATGAAAGAGATATCAGCCACTCAAGTGCTGAAAGGTTCTTTCTACCTGATATGTTTGGAATCCTACTCTATTCAATTGAGCGTATGAATAGCACTGTAGAAGATCTCGTCATTGATAAAGAAGCAATGAAATCTAAAGTTACTCAAAACTTTAAACACCTTTCTAGCTTCGTTTTACATAAATTAATTGAAGTTTCTAATAATACAAGAGAAGACCTATACCGCGTGGTTCAAAAGGCTTCATTTGAAGCAAGTGATCGCCAGTCTTTTTTTACGATTTTAGAAAACGATCTTCCAGATAGTGACGACAAGAAGCTTATTGGGCAACTAAAAGATCTCAATGATCTCGAAATCTATAGTGCCCATACAAAAAGTGTTTTTTCTCGAAGCTAAAACTAAACAGTAAATTCAGTAAATGGATGCGGAAGAAGTTCTTTAAATAGAACTTTTTTCGTAATTCCTTTTAGATTTCCTAGATAAACAGGAAAGTCTGCCTTTACAAATTCAGACATGACTTGAAGGCAAAAAGCACAAGGAACTGCTGGCTCTTCTTGGTCTGTCACAACTACGATAAATTCGAAATCCTTCTTACCAAATTGTGCAACACTTGATAGAACACTTCCCCTTTCCGCACAAATTGTTCCACCGTAGCTAGCATTTTCAACATTACAACCAGGGATTGGATCATCAATACCGTTTAGTTTTAAGGCCGAACCTACTTGAAATTTTGAATACGGGGCATGTGCATTTGAGCGCGCTTTAATTGCAATGTCATATGCCTGCTTAACTTTGTCTGATACATCAATTTTATTTTCCATAGAGATCATTATAAATGAAATCACATCGAAGTCTATTTGAAAAAAACCGGCCTCCTTTTAATAAAATTGAAGAGTAGAGGCCGGACAAAACCTGGAGGAGTTTTGATGAGGCTTAAAAACTTAAACTTATATTTCCAAGAACATCTCGTTGATTAATCAGCCCATGTCCTTTCTCTAGTGTTTCAGTAGAGATCTCACCTAAGTCCATTGCAACAAGAGGCTTAAGCGCCCCAGCTTCAACTAAATGAGTCACTTCTCTTAAGTAATTTCCGTATTCTTCATGATCAACTATTCCGCTTGAAGAAACTAAAACAAACTCTTGCTCAACTTCTGGTAAAGCGCTCACAAAATCGTTAGGTAAAAATTCATCTCGAGTCGAAAAAAGAGATACCATACGAGTTTTCTTACTTACTATTGCCCTTAGCCTACGAATGTATTGATTCGGAGAGCTAGCACAAAGAATATAGTCAACTTTATCAATTCCCATTCGCTTTAATTGTGTAGCAATTGGAAGGGAGCTATTAATGGTCAAGTCTGCTCCCATCTTCTTTGAAAACTCCTTCGTTTCCATATCATCAGCAGTCGTAATAATTGTTAAATTCGTTATTTTGCTGGCCAGTTGCGTGGCCATGGCACCAATACTATTGCCTCCATCGATAATTAAAATTGTTTGCCCACGACTACGTTCGGGATCAACTTGTAATTTATCAAATAGACTATCAAAGGCCATAATTGATGCTAAAGGAAGCGTTGCCGCTTGTGCAAAGTTTAGATTACTTGGCTTATGTGAAACAAGTCTCTCATCCACAATTTGAAATTCTGAATTAGTACCACTTCTTTTCATATCACTAGTGTAATAAACTTCATCACCAACTTTAAAATCTTGAACGCCTTCACCAACTTCTGCCACAATACCTGAAGCATCAAAGCCCAATGTCTTTCCCATATGTGTTGGTCTCATTTCATTATCATATGAGCCAAGTGAGACAGACTTAACCTCAATAAGGAGATCTCGTCCCTTTGCTTTTGGACGGTCCACCTCTATTTGAGAGAAGCTCATTGGATTGATTTCGTTCACAATAAAAGTTTTCATAAATAAGTCTCCATGTAGTAGTTGTGTGATAACCACATGCCTATTATGGAATTTTGTAGCGTAAAGTTTGTGGAGAATTGGTCAATTCGCCGTGAATAATAATTTTTATTGTGATTTTAACGAAAAGATAATTTGATTTAATGAACAAAACCTTTAAATGTTGCGTCAAATACTATAGTATTTAGCCTTACACTTAAATAGGAAGAGAGACATGTCAGCTGATAAAATCAAGCATAGTGAAGATGTGAGTGCTTCGCTTAAAAATCGTTTTATCGATTTAACAATCAAGAAACCAGAGAACTTAAAAAATGATTTTCTTTCAGGACTAACAGTTGCTTTAGCACTTGTTCCTGAGGCCATCGCATTTGCTTTCGTAGCAGGTGTTCATCCAAAGGTTGGTCTTTATGCGGCCTTTATGATGGGACTTATCACAGCAATTTTTGGCGGACGTCCAGGAATGATTTCTGGTGCGACAGGTGCCGTTGCAGTTATTTTTGCTCCCCTTGTTTATAAAGTAATGGAAATGAGCAAAGATAGTGGAATGACTTTTGATGCGGCAATGGAAAATGCATTAAGCTATCTTTTTGCGGCCGTAATTATAATGGGACTAATCCAAATTATTTTTGGATTACTAAAACTTGGAAAATTTATTCGTCTCGTTCCTCATCCAGTAATGCTTGGATTTGTTAATGGTCTTGCTATCATTATCTTTCGTGCTCAATTTTCTCAATTTACGGTTGGTGGAGAACTTCTTGCTTCAACTCAACTTCTGGTAATGTGTGGATTGATCGCTTTAACAATGGGGATCAGTGTTTTCCTACCAAAACTAACAAAGGCCGTACCGGCAACACTCGTTGGTATCGTCGCGTCTACTGTTATTGGCTACTTCTTAAATGAAGCAAATCCAGGCCTTGTTAGAACTGTACTTGATTTTGTTCAAGACCAAGATAAGACAATCACAACAATTGCAGCAGGTCTTCCAACATTTAAAATTCCATACGTTGAATTAACAATGGATAATCTAAAGCTAATTCTTCCATATGCATTCCTTGCAGCAGCAGTTGGTCTAATTGAATCACTAATGACACTACAATTAGTTGATGAACTTACAGATACTAGAGGTCAAGGTAACCGTGAATCAGTTGGTCAAGGTCTTGCCAACTTAGTAAACGGATTCTTTGGTGGAATGGGTGGTTGTGCCATGATCGGTCAATCAATGATTAATATCCGTGGTGGAGGTCGAGGTCGCTTCTCAGGTATCACGGCGGCAATCTTACTACTAGGATTTGTACTTTTTGGTGCACCTTTGATTGAGATGATTCCCCTTGGAGCACTTGTTGGTGTAATGTTTATGGTTGTTATTGGAACATTTGAATGGTCAAGCTTACGTCTATTTAAGAAAGTTCCACTTTCAGACTTCTTAGTTATTATTCTTGTTTCTGTCGTGACAATCTTAGCGGACCTAGCTGTTGCAGTACTAGTTGGTATTATTGTTTCTGCTCTTGTATTTGCTTGGGAGCACGGAAAGACAATGCATGCAAAGAAAAGAGATGAAGACGACAAGACAATCTATGAATTAGATGGCCCACTATTTTTTGGTTCAGTAACATCATTTAAAGATCTTTTTGATTTTAAAGATGACAAAGAGCATGTGTATATTGATTTTGACAACTCACGTGTTTGGGATCACTCTGGTATTGAGGCCCTACAGAATATTACTGAGCGCTACGCACAGCAAGGTAAGAAGCTACACCTTCTTAATTTAAGTAAAGACTGTCTTATTCTATTGGATAAGGCATCAAATATAGTTGAATTATCTGTTATTGAGGATTTAAATACTCATATCGCAGATGATAGACTTGATGGGTAATTGATTTTTCTGTACAAAGAAAGTCTTTTCCTAAACAATTATTAGAGACACTAATTAAAGGATTAAATTATGAGTGAAGAAAAAGGATTAAAAAAACCAGTAAAACTAAAATCAGACTTAGCAGCAATGCTTGGTGAGACAGAACTGCCAAGAACTGAAATCACTAAAAGACTGTGGGATTATATTAAAGAAAAAGGTCTTCAAACTAAGACTGAAAATGGAAAGCCAGAGAACGCAGGTAAGTTCATCGTAGCTGATGCAACTCTTCTTTCAATCTTTAAGCACACACACTCGACTTCAAAGTCTGGTAAAGTAACTGACCTTCGTAATATGAAGGAAGGTGAAACGATCAACATGATGCAAATGGCAGCTGTTGTTGGTGCAAATATCGAAAAATAATTTTCATAAAATTGCATAAAAAAAGGGCCTACTTAGTAGGCCCTTTTATATGGATATCAAGTCCAAGTTCTTTTTGAATTCTTTTAAAATATTTTTCTTCACTTGGTGAGATATAAGAGATAGCAATACCTCTTCTTCCCCCACGTCCAGTGCGCCCTATTCTGTGAGTGTAATTTTCAACTTGTTGTGGAAGACTAAAGTTTAATACATATCCTACGCCATCGATATCAAGCCCTCTTGCCGCAATATCTGTAGCAACAAGAACATGCATATTACCTTTTTGAAATTCTTTTAAGTTATAGATTCTCTGGCGCTGGTCTCGATCACCATGAATGGCACATGCTTTTATTTGATTTGCTTTTAAATGCCTCTCAAGCTTATTGGCATCTGACTTTGTTTTTACAAAGACAATGATACTTTTTACTTGGCGATCTTTTAAAAACTTTAATAGGAAGTCAGCTTTTCTTTCTTCTTCGACGAGATAGGCCATCTGACGAATCCCCTCATGCCTTGCTTTAACAGGTGCAATTTCAATTTTATGAGGATTCTGTAAAAGTTTATTTGCAATAGCTTCTACTTCTTTGGCCATCGTAGCAGAAAAGAAAAGGCACTGCTTACTTCCAGGAAGTCTCTTTAATACAAATTCAAGATCATCCTTAAAGCCCATATCTAACATACGATCTGCTTCATCAAGAACTAAGTGCGTTACTTCATCTAAAAAGATTTTTTCATCTCTTATAAGATCAACTAAGCGTCCTGGAGTTGCAACGAGGATCTGAATCCCCTTCGCAAGCTTTTGAACTTGTAACTTTTTTGCACTTCCACCATAAACAGCAAGAGTTGAAAGAGCTAGGCCCTTACCATACTCCTTAAAACTTTCTTCGACCTGCATCGCTAGTTCGCGAGTTGGTGCAATAATAAGTGATCTAATATGAAATGGTTTAAGTTTTGACTTACTCTTTGAGATTAAATCAAGAATAGGCGTCGAAAATGCGGCAGTCTTCCCACTTCCAGTCTGAGAGATCGCAAGAAGATCTTTGCCTTCTAATACAGCTGGGATTCCTTCAGCTTGAATCTGAGTTGGTTTTGTATAGCCCTTCTTTAAAAGAGCTTCTTCAATAGTTTGGGATAGCCCCAATTGCGTAAATTCTGCCATTCGTCATTTTTAGCAGAGTTTATAGGGGCCAGTCAATGTGTATTCCATTATACTAAGGATATGGAAGTTGCATTTAATAAAGAACATCTCTTAAAATTCGTCCAGACCACGATGCCATTTGGAAAGTACAGGGGCCGACTTCTTATTGATCTTCCTGATGAGTACCTCGTGTGGTTTTCGCAAAAGGGCTTCCCACAAGGAGAGCTCGGCAGACTCCTAGAAGAGCTTGCCGAGATCAAATTAAATGGACTTGAATTTCTATTCAAAGACCTTCGTTAGAAACAATCCTCACCAACTCTATTTGGCATTTGATGACTTAGAGTGTGTGTAAACTTAAATCCACGAATATTTGCGTTAATATTTTCTTGAAGAGACACACGACATTGACCTTGCGCATCTTTAGAAAAGAACTTTGTCAGAGTTATTTCAAAATCAATATCTTCGACGCCAGGGTTGTTGCCAATAACATCTTCAAGGTGTTGTGTATCGTACGTGAACATACATGGTCCATCTTCACCTACGTTACGGTGATTCATAATCGTCTCACCAGCAAGCTCCGGAACAATAACTTTAACAAAGAAAGTTTCACCATAACCAAGGCTCGTCCACTTAAGTTTGGCCGTACTAATATCAACTGGTAGTGTAACAGTACGCTTTGATAAAACTTTTTGATTAGCAAATGTCATAAATGAAAATAATAAGACAAATAGGACCTTCATTTCTCCTCCTCGATTCCTTTTGATGAAGAGATAATGGCCTTCCTATTAAGATAAATAAAATAACAATTACAAACTACTGTGATAAGTAATATTTATTATAAAGCATGGTACTCCAAAATGCGAGACCGATGACATTGAGAATAATTATTTGTGTGATACGAAAGAATTTTAATTTTTCTTTGTGCTTAATTCCTAATCCGAATTTATAAAGAGATAAAAGATTCAGAACGACAGGAACAAATATCATACCAAAGATAGCAAGTCTTAATGAGTCGTGCATATAATCCACTTCTTTTTGTGACTTACTTTCTTCAAGGTTTAAAACTTCGATGCCGTTTTTCTCTAAGATATACTTAGCATCGATATAATATAATTCTTCAACAGAAATCAAATACTCTTGGGCAGCTGCAGAGTTTAAGTAAATATGCTGATTCAAGTGGCCACTAGAAGAATGTACTTTGATACCAGCGCTCTCTAACATTTCCCTTACATGCTTTGCATCTTCTAAGATTAATGTCGTATAAATTTGCTTAAGCTTCATTTTAATTTGCAATTAATTTTCTAATTGCCTCCACACAATTTGTCTTACGTGAAAACTGCTTTCCACCATAGAAGTTAGGATCAAGTGTCGCACGATTAATCTCACCTTGTTTAGCCGATTCCACGCGAAGCTCTTGAAACTCTAAAGCTTCGGGATAAATCGGCCCAGTATACGCCTTTCCTTCCGAAGCTATTGCAGAGTTCTTCCCTCTTGGCCTAACAGCTTTTTCCCAACCATCAAAAACAGGATTATTCACAAGCTGATCTTTAAGTGGACGATAAAACCTCATATTTGTGTACTGCTCTACATTTGCAAGACCTTCACCAATAATTGGACGATATTCTCGCATTTCAAGTCCTAAGTCATCTGTCATTCTCTTAAGATCTTCAATAAGCCTTGCTGGATTCTTAAGATATTCTTCATGACTTACATTTTGTAACTCCCCTGAAATCTCATCTGTTGTATTTAAGGCCTTATTTAAGATGGCCCTGAATAACTTCATTTGTAGAGCACTCTCATAAGCATCACGAGGAGCATTCATTAAACGAACCTCGGCCTTTCTGATTTTCGGATTAACTCTAAAAGCAGGACGCCATGGAACTTTTGGATTAGATATATCGAAATCATCACTAATAAATTTTTCAGGGATAACATCTTGGAAATATGCCGAAACATCTAAGTGAGTGTAACGGGCCTTACGTCCAACACGTTTATTAAAATAGCCTTCATTATAAAGTGCTTTTTTTAGTTCAGTTTCTGTCCCATTCCAATTAGCAAGTTTTTGTGCAAACTCATCTGAGATAGCAACTGGCTCCGCACTCTTAACTCGATTTAAATCTTGAAACATAAATGCAATCACAGAACGATACTCATTGAAGACTGCAAGAAAGCGAGCAAACTCATGTGGCTTACCATCAAAGACTGTTAAATCAATATTTAAGTGACCACCACCGGCCTTAATATATGGAAGTGCATTATTCTTTTGAAAAGTATCAAATACCGCCTGCATCTCATCCATATTTGGTTCAAATTTAGGTGTGACAACTTCAATAGATCCAGCTCGAACCGAGTCAATAATGACATCACCTGCTGGAGTATAATTTCGGCCAATACCATCCCACTCAACTCTCCATGATCGATCTTTAGAGTCACGGATTTTAAAAGCAATATCAAGACCGTGGCCATGCCCATCTTCATACAGTCTTTCAACTTCCCCTTCTCCACCTAAACGATCACGAAGATCAGTTGCAAGTTTTTCAAGGTATGCTTCTTTTTCATCAGGTGACATATCCACACGAGTTTGAAGCCATGACATTTTACCGTCCATAAGCCTTTGGCGATTATAACCGCCATCTTCATTTTCAATCATAGCAAAATCACCCTGATACTTAAGGGGAAATTTTGCAGAATACTCAATACCAAGATCAACTTTATTTACGTCTATTGGCATATTCGTACCTGGTTTGAATTTATGAAAGTTTTCTGTGTCAGAAAAACTTCTCTGCGGCATCATGTACTTTCTGATGTCTTCTGTGATATTTGAAGAAGCAACCCATTCTCTTTGTAAAGAGATGATGGCCTTTTTCAAGTTCTCTCGATTAGTATGTCTTAAGCTTCCAACATCAATGAGATAATCCCTTGTTAAATTTTTAAGAATCGTCTTCTTAGTTTTCCCAAGAATCGGACATTCATTATACCAATTCCAAAGGACGACATTATAGCCTTCAAGGGATGCTTGATTAAGTTTATCGGCGGCCCTCTTCGCTTGCTCCATAGTTAGACCAAAGCGATGCTTTAAATCGGAAGCTTCTGCATAATGTATCGTCTCTTCATCAATGAGAGTCCAAGAGCGAATCTTTTCAATTCCAGAAAAGTCATTACGAGAAAAACGTGAAGCAAGTGAGGCTTGAATAAAACGTGCGACTCTTGCATTCTTTGTTCCAGAGCGAAATTCAATTGAAATCGAATCATTTACAAAACGACCTTCATAATCAACTCTTAAAGGTCCTCTATTGGTTTCTTCTCCATCGATAATTCCATTTGATATTTCCCAATCATCAAGAATTTCTTTATAGTCTGCCGTTTCGATTCCTGAGCGCCCGGCAATTCCCTCAAGAACAATAAGGGCCTGAGCGACTTTAGTAAGTTCTGCAGCTTTTTGACGATTAAATTTTTTCCCAACTGGAACGACCATACGTTGATGTCCAGGGGCCTGAAACAACTCTCCATTTCTTCCCATTGTCTTTTTAAACCACGCAATCATCTCTTGAAATTCACCATATGATTTTTGAGGTTTAAATAGAATTTCCCAACCAACCGAAGTTGGCTCGATATCATCTATATATTTTTGAAAAATACCGATATTTGGAACCATACGGTAGTAAGGTTTCAATTCTGTTTCGATATGTGGAAACTCACCTTTAAAGAATTGCCTTCTCGTTAGAGGCGAAAGATAACTAAATGGACTGTTATTTGTTTTACTTCCCCACTCATTCCACATTTCCTCAAGTTCATCCAAAGACGCTTCTTCTGGATTAAAACCATTCAGAAAGGAAATATCCATGGCCTTACTTCGCCCTTTTTCATCGAAGAGCTCTTGTGCAGGATCGTAGCGAGTTCCGTTTTCATCTACCCATACACGACTTGATTGACCCGGGGTATTGTTCATCCATTTTGTGAAGAATTCTTTTAAAAATTTGCGACGCTTCGACTCTTCAGTTGGAAGAATATCCATAAATGCTCTAACATCTGGACCTAGAATTCTAGTTACATACGAAGAGGAGCCTTCTTTCTCCGCCCCCCATGTAATAGAGCGTCGGCCAGAGCCTTTGACACCTATTGCTTTAGCATTATAGCCAACAGATGCTTCCATCATC
Source organism: Halobacteriovorax sp. XZX-3 (assembly GCF_043196495.1). Classification (NCBI taxonomy): domain Bacteria; kingdom Pseudomonadati; phylum Bdellovibrionota; class Bacteriovoracia; order Bacteriovoracales; family Halobacteriovoraceae; genus Halobacteriovorax; species Halobacteriovorax sp. XZX-3. The sequence continues at coordinate 993,654 of NZ_JBEBMO010000001.1, forward strand.
TCTCCCCAAATCTCATAAGCGCTACTTTGTGTTGAAGCGGGTGTTCGCCAATCAATTTCAGGTAGATTATTTTTTACAAAATAGACCTGAGGAAAAACACCTAATAGAAGTGAAAAGATTAAGATAAAAGAAGGGTTCTTAATAAACTTCATGAACGTCCTTAATAAAGATTAATTATTCATTCACTTTTCGGAAATTCAACGCCCATACTTGATCAAAAGACTATTTTAAAAATAATTCCAATAACTTACAAGCTTGCCTAAGTCTAATGAGATACATATAATCGCGCCCATGAAAAATAAAAAACCACTAAATTACTGGCGTATCAGTTTTAAACTAGTCTTACTTGTTCTAAGTATTTACATCTGGTTTGCGCTCTACCAAGGAATGACTGGTAAGTAATGAAGGCCGCAGTCATTGGAATACTTTCACTAAATATCTTAGCGGCCATCCCAAGTCCCGGATTTTGTCTTGCGGACTATGCTACGAAGAAGTATATCCAAAATGATTTTTCGGCTCCCTATCCAAAGGAAGTCATTTTTAGTTGTCAGTATGATTGTCGCGATATGGAAAGTGAATCCATTGAAAAGATCACTGGTATTTCAAAGGTAAGTGTCTCAAATATTTCTGATGATGCTTTAAAAGTTGTTTGCCAGGGTGTTATTGTAAAAAAATCAAAATGGGGATACGACTACGATCGCACACTTGAGTTCTATGCTCATCAAACAAATATAAAAGAAGTAAAGAGCTGGGCAAATCACACTATTCCAACAGAGAATAAATATACGACAAAGCTTCTCACTGATTTCAAAAATCATCTTAATAAAGTCTATCCTAGCTATAAGATCGCAGGAGAATCGAAAACTGAAGTAGCAAAAGAATTTGCACAAGCAGCTTATGTTTTAGAAGAGATGGCAAAGCAATTACCTGAGAATAGAAATCTATTTGATGAATACCGACTAATGCTTGAGCAAAGAAATGGAGAAACGGGAAGTGAGCTAACGGCCAACAAGTTAGTCATGGACCAAATACTCTTTGGAGCAAGTTGGTCCATGAATATAAAAAATTAATCGCGTCGATTTAATTTTGAAAGAAGTCTTAATACTTCAATATATAGCCACACAAGAGTAACCATTAAAGAGAAGCCCGCATACCACTCAAGATATTTTGGTGCTCCCTGATCAACACTTTTTTCAATAAAGTCGAAATCTAGAATTAAACTAAATGCAGCAACACCTACTACAATAAGGCTAAATCCAATTCCCACTGGGCCATTTCCGTGAATCATTGGGATCGTTGTTCCAAAGAAAGACATAATGAAACTTACGAGATAAACACCCATGATTGCAAACATCGCCGTCATGATTACCTTTCTAAACATCCCTGTTGCTCTTACAAGGCCCCAACGATAAAGAAAGAATAAAGTAATGAAGGCAGAAAAAGTAATCGTTACAGCATTAAAGACAATCCCTTGAAATTGAAATTCATAGATTGCAGAAATTGACCCAAGAAGAAGGCCTTCACATAGAGCATAAACAGGAGCTGTAAACATGGCCAACTTTGGTTTAAAGATCGTAATAAGAGCGAAAATAAAACCGCCAATACCACCAATCAACGGATACATACCCATTTGTGGTTGCATTGAATTCTCCAGAGTACCTAGAGTTACATTCCATGTATAAATAAATGTCATAAGCATTAGAGCAAAGAGAATCATCCCTTTATTAAATACTCCAGAAAAAGACATTCTTTCATCTGATAAAGTTCCCGCCTTAAAGACGTCATTTCTTAGTGTCGGGTTTGTCGACCTCATAATTCCTCTTTTGTTATAATTTTAATTTATTATATCAAAAGCACAGAGGTTTGGTCTAAGAAAACAGAGTCTTTTTAAATAACAGAGAGAATTGTGTACCGTGATTGTCAGGTGATACTGCTTTTGTTTTTGAGTGCACAGAAATACTGCCATGACTAAGTTCTACAAAGGTCTTAACTATGGACATTCCAAATCCTGTTCCTTTTTCTCCACTTGTTCCAATTTTAGAAGGAATCGCATTATTTTCAAATAATACTTCTAATAACTCTTCCTCAATTCCTACACCCTTATCAATTAGATTAACTTGAACTCCATCATTTCTTTCAGTAACGGATATTTCAATTTCTTGGCCTGTTTCTGAAAATTTAATCGCATTTGATAATAGATTTCCAAAAATTTGATATTTTAATGCTGTGGAATTCCCCATGAAGTAAACATTCTGGTTTGCATTATAATCATACTTTAAGGTGATATTCTTATCATGTAATTTTGATTCAAAAACTCGATAGAGATATTCAATGATATGATTCAGATATACTTTCTCAAATTTTAACTCAACCTTACCTTGCTTAATTGATTGTAGATCACGAATCTGAGTTAAAATATTGCTTATTCCCGAAGTACATGAATTAATACGAGTTAAGCACTTTTGAATATCGGCATCATCATTAGTGGCCAATAACTTACTAAGCCTTTTAGCAGAGAGATTAACAACAGTAAGAGGGTTACTGATATCATGTCCTACTAATGTTAAGAGAGTATCAATCTGTTCCTTTTTTTCAACAATCGCTTGGTAGAAGCGATCTCGATCAATCATGTAAACAAACATAAAAAGAGAGTTCAAAAGAATAAAGCCAATCATGATCAGAACTTGACCTAAAACTTCTCCTGTTTCATTCAAGTAACTATGTAAAACAACACCATTTAGGTGCAAGATGAATAAATAAGTTGCGGCCAGAATAGATAAAATAAACCATAAGAGTAAATCTCTCCTGGTTCCAATCAAACCTGCAATCATAGGTAAAACTGCAAACCAGATAGGAGAAACACTAAAAAATCCTCCCGTTAAAATCGACCAAGAGAACTCATGAATAAAGCCTGCTAAAATTGTAATATTAAGAGCTAGTGATAAAGAACCAAAAAAGTAATAAAAAACGGGACTAAAAAAATGTATTAAACATGTTCCGATTCCAATTTGATAAAGAAGAGGGTTGTCACAAAAGAAGTATGAAATAACCAAATGCCCCCACATCAAGGGCGCAGTTAAGAAAACTGTATAAATATACAGGCTCAATTGTGAAAGATCTCTTACAGATAGATCAGGCTCCCTAAGGGCCAAGAATCTAATGATCTTATTAATAGGGTTTACTGGATTCATAACCATTTATTAATACCACGAACACAAGTTTTGTTTAGATAATTAAGATATTAATAGTAGATAAGCGCTTAAAAATAAAGATAAATTTAAGCGCTCAGTGCTATTTGTAATTTTCCTTAAAAAAGCTGTGCAACAAAAAATATTGCCAACGATCTATGGCAAGTTAGAATTGAATACTTGCTGATATTTTCTTTAATGGCATGTACTCTATCCCCTCTATTTTTAAAGATTTATCCAAATTTTTAAGCTCCTTCTTGAAGTTTTCAGCAATTTTTCTTTGCCTTGGATCTTTAAACTTATAGCGAGCATTAATTAGCTTTGTCACAGTAGTCGGTGAAAAGAATAGATTATCGGCCATTGAGTATTTCATCTGATCGATAGCATTGACCAGCTTTGATCTCTTGATCATCTTTGTATCTTTTGTCGGTGCTGCTTGTCTTAGTCGCAGTGGAACTTTTCTTTTATCAAGGATTCCGTAATTATAGTGATCCGTAGCGTGTGCAACAGTAACGGTAAAAAGATAAGTCGTGACCGCTCGAACTAATTTATCATCTTCGAAAATTTCTTTACTCGAAGGAAATTCATTTACATGCTGATTACAGTAATCGGCCCACTTACTAATCCAAAAGTCATCGGTACTCACATCAGCTAAAATATCTCTTACGAAATTATAAAATACTTCGTAGTAGCGTTTTAAGTAAATGCCATACTTACCCTCTACACTTGGCGATTTTAGTGAATAAGAAAATGGCGGGTATGAAAGATTACCTTTAATACCTTTATATCCTTCAACTAGTAAATCTCTTAAACCTTCAGGTCCTCCTGGGTAAGGAGCATAAGTCATCCACCACTTTTCTTGTAGAAGTGAACTCTTATAATTCAAGACTGCATTCTCTAGAGGAAGAGTAAATCTGAAGTGTGGAGATAATAATCTAAAAAGAATATGATCTTTTGGAAGAGATGTTTTTGAGATGGCGTTAATTGAATCAAAAGGAAAATGTAAAAGAGGATGAACAACAAGGGTTGCACATAGAGCACCACCTTGAAGAACAAAGTATTTCGCCAACTCCCAAGCATCACAAGGATTGGAAATATCAAATACTGTCTCTGTCTTTTGAACGTAAATTGCTTGAACTTTGAAACGTTTCCCTTCTTTGTAAAGAAGTGTTTTTGTAGCGCTCACATGAATACCTTCTAAAGGCTTAACAACACGAACTGCATCAAGGTCAACGACAAACCAGTTCTTTTCGTCTTTATTATATTCACTAAAACACTTCCAATCTTCATCATCCAATTTATCTGTTAGAAATTTACTCATCATGGAATAGTTTAGAAGATCTTCGAATTCTTTATTTGTTACTTCTTTAAGGCCAGGAAAGATTAGACCCTTTATAAAGTAGTATGGAGAGAGAGCTAGAGTGGCCACATAACGAGAGCCAATAAACATCCACCAATCAAGAGTTTCTCTAAGTGGTACATGAATAACCGCAGGAGACTCTCCCCAAGGGTGTACAGGAGAAGGTTGAGGCCATGGCCCCTTTCTCTCATACATGAAATCCTTTTGAGAATAGAGGTGCTTTGGAGAAGTTGCACTGTTGATCTGAGAGCGGATTTTATCCTTAACTCGACTTGAGAACTTGCCTTGATTTTTCATTTTGCCTTCCTAGCTTAAAAAAATATTATTCGATTTCAATACCAAAAGGACTCAAAAGGTTGAGGACTTCAGGCATTGAAAACTTACAGTTTTTTAAATTTGTATTTGCAATATCGATATAAAAATTTCGTGCATTAAGAAATTTAGAGCCTTTTAAATTGGCCCTTGAGAAATTAGTTCCCTGAAGATCGCTTTCAGAGAAATCACTCCCCTCAAATGTCCCTTGAGAAAAGTCTGTCTCTCTAAGAGATGAGCAAGTAAATTGCGCCCCATGAATTGTACAGTCCTGAAAAGATGCATAATCTAGAATACAATTTTTAAACTTAAGTTCGAAAAGAGTATTACAGTCTGCGAAGTTTAAACCAATACATTTAGAATCATTGAATGTAACATCACGAAATGTGGCACCTAGCAACTTCAAGTTACTTAAGTTTGAACCTTTGAAAGAACATTCGATGAACTTGGCCCCAGATACATCTATCTCACTTATATCAAGGCCGTTGAACTCACAGCAGATAAATTCACTACCCTTGAACTCACTAACCTCGCTAATATTATCAGTATCAAAAACTTCATCTTCAAAATATGGCATGAGAGCATTTTAAACTAAATTTATTAACGAGGCTATTTTAAATTTTATGAGAAAATAGGTACAGGTTTGCGATCATCATTAATAGCAACAAGAGTGAAACTCCCCTTTACTGCTTCAACTTGTCCCTCTTCGTACATACCTTCAAGCATTAGTCTTACTTCAACAACAAGACTGCTATTGCCAACCTTCGTAATCTCTCCTACAAGCTCGGCAAAATGCCCACCTGGAATAGGCATATTGAAGTCAACTCGGTCACTTGAGACAGTTACAAATTTCTTGCGGCCAAATCGAGTTGCAGTGATAAAGGCTACCTCATCCATCCACTTAAGCGTGTTACCACCAAATAATGTATCGTAGTGATTTGTACTATTAGGGAAGACGGCCCTAACTACCGTAGTTTTCGCGCGTGCAATAGCTTCGCTTAATTGCGCTTCATTCATAGATTCCTCCTCGGGATTAAAATTTTGCTAGCTTGGGATCGGACTTTACCGTTGCGGGACAGTGTTGGAATTACACCAACTTCACCTCCTAGCGCTAACTATCCTAAATCTCGATAAACTTAAAGGCAATAAGAATTACAATTAAGCTGGCTAATTAATGTGGCCGTGGTATTGAGAATCAACAATTATTAATTAAGGACACATATTATGAAGAAATTACTATCAATTGCGGCCTTATTTATTAGCTTCAATGCTGCCGCAGTTCAAACTACAGCAAGGCCATTTAGCTTTGATCTATATGCACCTACTAATGAGCTAAATTTTAAAGTTACTCTTGAGCAATGGTGCCGCTATGAAATTCCAGTTTGGGGAGATAGCGCGAAATTTGAAACAAAACATAAATCAACTGCTCTAGTTGAAAAGAAGTCTAATCAATCAAGTGGGTTAACTCGCTATACTTTTTCACTAAAGCAAGCTCAAAGCTTAGATATGACTGGATTTTTTAAGTACGGCAAAGAGTGTACAAGTGGAATTAAAATTCTGGTTCAAAGTGCAAAGTATGCGCTTGGTTGGGCAAATCAATATGGCCGTCCAATTGAGTTTAGCTTCTTAGATGAAATGTATGCTTATAAAGAATATGACACAGTATTTGAGCCAAGTGATGATAAGAATATTAAGCTATTTGAAGGTAATGAGATCTCGTTCGTATACGATTCTCTACCAAAGGCCAATCAGGTAAATGTAACGATTTTATCAAATGGTAAGAAAATACCGAGCGCTTTTACTAAAGGTGTTCTAAAAAATCCAGAAACTGGCTTACCTTACAAGTTAAAGAAATAAAAAAGGCCTCTTAAAGAGGCCTTTTATTTTTTAGTATCCTAATTTATCGTAAACAACTTCTTCTTGTTCAGTCACACAATCAGTAACTGCAAAGTAAAAATCTTGATTAAGTCTTGGCCAACCATTACGAGATACTTCAATCATTTGATCGTACTTTGTATATCCCTTGATTTCACATGTTGCTGCATATTCTGTTGCTGTGTAAGAATCATCATTTCCCCAAACTTCATCAAGAATAACAAAGTCTAAAACACAAGAGTTAGTTTCTGCATTACACTTAAGAGTATCAAATCTAAAATTAAAATCACCTTCACACCAAGTATCACCACAGATATTATCAATCTCAGTAACAACTTTACTTTCTTCTTGCTTAGTTAGAGTGTTTGCAAAAACAGACGATGCAAAAAATGCTAGAATTATAATTTTTTTCATGAGTAATCTCCCAAATAATGATTTTTCGGGAATATAGGCTGAGCAGAAGTGTATGTAAATCCGATTAATAATATTTACATGATACAATAATTAGATAGATTAAAAGAGCTCTTCGATCATCTCGATTCCTCTAGCAAGCTTGGCCGAGGCATCTGAATCCCTTTCATTTCGATCTGCAATATCTCTTAAATCTTGCGATTTTATCTTCTTAGAGAGCTTAAACTTTGCTGAGAAGGCTTTTTTATCAACATAAGCAGTAATTATAGCTGTAGCGTATGCTTTATTCACTTCAGCAATGAAGTTATTAACTGGTCGATAATTATTCGCTTCTTTAACTAGCTTCTTAATTCGGCCACTATCTTGAGACACTTTAAGACCTCGATCTTTCATTTGCTTCATAAACTCTTGCATTACACCAGCACCACGTGTGGCCAGTCCAAGAAAAATAGAATCAATATTTTTTTGATTCACAGGAATTCGACTAATATTCTTATAAATAAAGAGTTCTGCACTTACTAATCCTGTTTCACTTGATAGCGTTGCCATATCTCTTAAATAGTTTGGATCAATCTCATTTTTTGGATCATAACCCCCAAGACAGATATTACAGGCCGCTACTTTTGCAGATTTCTTATCAGAGAAACAACAAACTTCACAACCATAACTCACATCAATTCCATGGCCATGTCGATATCCTAAATTATGTAGAAGCTCATGAAATACAATTCCTTCAAGCTCATCTCTAGGTGGACCATTTTTAATTGAGTTTAAAAACCCTGACTTCATTTTTGGATTAAGTGAGACATATGGGCCATCCACCCCTAAGTTTTTCAATTTGTTGTTACCAACAGATGCGTTAGCAATTGTTCCTTGCCAAGAATAATCATTTTGATGACATATAACTGATGTCGGCTTTACTTTACCACTTAATTGAATATTTAAGAGATTGATAATATTGGCGATCTCAGCTTTTGCTCCAGTCTCTTTATTATTTGTTCCAAGCTCTGACAGACAACTCATTCCTTTATCAAGAGAGTTTCTCATAAGAGTTTCAAAATTATCATCACCAAAGTTTTCTAGACAGCTCTTATGTATTTGTACTCCGGGTGTAAATTCATAAAAGCCATTATTAAGCTTTTGTAGAATTGGATCAAAATCAGAAATCAAATCATCAAGCGAGTTGATGGATTTTAAAAAGCTCTCATATGAGCACGTATTTATCGCTTCGCTATGCTGAATATTTTGAATTCTTTTTTCAATAACCAAAAGACGCTTATCGTTTTCAATACGGTAAAGTTTATAAATCGATTCTTTCTCGAGTTTCTCAATGATTTCAATTCGATCAAATTTTAAATCGAAGTTATTATCAGATTCAATCGTCGTTAGATTTCCAACAACTTTCATCTGATAATCAAATTTTCCATCGTAATTACGATCATTCAGATGCTCAACAAGTCGCTGACTTTGGTAGCGAAAAATATTATCAATCTTTCCATCTTTATTATCATCAAACTCAAAGACTTGTTTTTCTTCGGCCTTGGCCAGAAGACTAAAGAAGGCCAAGATTATAATTGAAAGTATTTTAGAATGCGATTTCATCATGATATTTATTTATCGGAAGAATCATGAAAAAAATGACAAAAAAGGCCCACAATCGTGGGCCTTAAATATATGAAAATATATAGTCTAGATTACCAAGTATTGTAACAACGCTGACGACTTAACTTCTTTTGAGTTTGGTTATAGTAGATAGTACAGCTATGGTATTCATAGTGTAGCATTAACTTAACATGGTGATCCTCTTCCTCACCTACTGGCCAGAAATTAGGTGCATGACTAACCTCTAAATCCCATAGACGATCAGCTGTACAAAAAGCTTCTACAGAATCGTAATTTAAAAGATCAGCAGTGAATTGAATTGCTTCAACCTTAACAGCATCATTTTCAAATCTTAGACATTCATTTGATCCATTAATTGCGAATACTTGTGTGCTAATAAATAGCGCCACTAGCATCATAAGTGCGTTTTTCATAATTCCCCCTTATAAAAGTGAGGAAGTTTTACCTATCAAACAATAATATGACAAAACATATTGCGTTAATTAGGCCACTTTTGCGAGGAAAGTATTATCAAAAGTCTCGAAATCACCAATAATCTCGACAAGCTGAATATTTTTGAATTCAGGAAGCTCTATTGGATAGCCTCCACCAATAACGACTTCAATCTGACGCTCAAGTCTGTCGTCAATTTTTTGAAGATATGGAATAATACTCTTAAAGTAATCCCAGCTATCAGATGAAACAGCACCTAGGATGAGCCCCTTGCAGTTTAGGGCATTGATTGCTTCAGCAAGACACTCTGCTGGATTTGCGGCACCTAGATAGTAAGTTCCAACCCTTCTTGTTCGACATAGAATATCTGCAATCATAATTGAAAGCTCATGCAAATTTCCTTCCGGAGTTGCAAGAACATAACGTCCATTTAGATCATTATTAGGAAGACGTATCTGGCTCATTTGATCGCGTATAATCGTCGAAATAATATGTTCTTGAGTAACACTGTAACTTCCTTCAAAGACAAGTCTTCCAATTTTTTGCATAACTGGTAGAACTACTGAGAAGATAAAGTCTTGGGCACTAAGACTTAACCTTAGAAACTCTATTTCATTTCTCACACTTTCAATTTCGTATATAGCTAATGCTGAAAAGAGCTTATCAATTGATTGAGCAACCTTATCTTCTTCAGAGAGACTTGATTCACTAATAGCAATACTAAGTTCTTTAAGCTCGTCTAAAGACAGCCTCGCTACTTTGGAGATGGTTTGCCCAGACTTAATGAGTGAAGCAATCATCTTGGCGCGGGCCAAGTCTTCTGGGCCATACAAACGTTGACCGCCCTCATCGCGAATTGGGCTAAAAGCATTGTATCTCTTCTCCCACATGCGAATTGTGTGAGGCTGAACATTACAAATACCTGATATTATTCGAATTGCTACATTTTGCTTCATTTTTAACCTCAATATCTTACAATTAGGTGTTTAACTGTTGTATATTATATTATATATACAAGACCTATACAAGGAGTAATTAATGGGAATTATAATTACTGGTGCAACAGGGCTTATCGGCCGTGAATTAATTCATGAATTGGCCATTCATGGCCATGAAGATATTCGAGTACTGAGTCGAAATCCTGAGAAGGCACAGGCTTCTTTTAATATTCCAATCAAATGCTTTTACTGGGATCCACAAAAAGGTGAAGTCGATAAAGACGCATTTAATTCTGTAGATACTATCATTCATCTTGCTGGTGAAAATATTGGTGCAAGAAGATGGTCTAAAAAACAGAAAGAAGAAATCGTAAACTCTCGAGTGTTATCAACTCGACTACTCGTCAACACTATAAACGAAAATAAAACTTCGATTAAAAAATTTATTAGCGCAAGTGCGATAGGAATCTATGGCAATCGAAGTGGAGATCAAGTCTTAGATGAGCAAGCAGGCTTTGGAAGTGACTTTCTCGCTAAGACTTGTATTGCATGGGAAAAAGAAACAGAGAGACTCACTAATAAGGATATCTTGGTTAATCATGTAAGAACAGGGATAGTGCTCGCAAGCAATGGCGGTGCTCTTGAAAAGATGCTCATCCCATTTAAGCTAGGAGTCGCAGGAAAGCTTGGTAGTGGGAAACAGATGATGAGCTGGATTCATCTCGCAGATATGGTGGCCATCTATCGCTTTCTTGTTGAAAATGACTTCGAAGAAAGTGCATTTAATGCGGTTGCTCCAAAAGCCTATTCAAATTCTAATTTTACAAGAGTAATGGGAAAAGTTTTAAAACGACCAACAATCCTTCCTGCTCCAGGTTTTGCTTTAAAGATAGCACTTGGAGAAATGTCGACATTAGTGTTAGACGGACAAAACGTTTACCCAAAGAATCTCTTAGATAAAGGCTATTCATTCAAATTTGAAAATCTGGAAGATGCGCTACAAAATCTGGTGGGTTTAGAAAAAGAATTTAAACAAGTTCAATGGGTAGAAAGGCCACTAGATGAGGTTTTCGGCTTCTTTAGTGACGAGAAAAATCTTGAAACAATAACGCCAGATTCTTTAAGTTTTAAAGTCCTAGGAAAAAGTACTCCACAAATAGAAGCAGGAACAATTATTGATTATCAACTAAGTCTTTATGGCCTGCCATTTAAGTGGAAAACAGAAATATCAAGTTATGATCAAAATAATGAATTTACTGATACTCAGTTAAAAGGCCCTTATAAAAAATGGGTTCATACCCATGGATTTAAGGTATACGCAAACGGTACTTTAATGACAGATAATGTTTCCTACATGGTTCCCATGGGACAACTAGGTAGTATGGTCGCAGGTGCCTTTGTCAAAAAAGATATTAATAAAATTTTTAACTATCGTAGCCAAAAATTATACAAAATTTTTGGTGAGACTAATAACCATGCTGAATAAAATTTAAGAGGAGAAGAAATGAAGAAGCTCATGTTACTTATTGCCATTTTATCAAGTTCACTAACTTTCTCTGGATCGTCACTTCCACTAGATACTGTCGATTATGTTGATCTACAAAGCTATCTTGGTAAGTGGTATGAAATTGCTCGCTTTGAACAGAGTTTTCAAAAAGGCTGTGCTGCAGTTACAGCAAATTACAGTCTACGTTCTGATGGTGATATCGAAGTTTTAAATACGTGTCGCCAAGGTTCACCAACAGGAGAATTAAAAACTGCCAAGGCCCGTGCTTGGGTTGTTGATAAAGAAACTAATGCTAAGTTAAAGGTACAATTCTTTCTACGTGGAATTAAGCTGCCAATCTTTGCAGGAAATTATTGGATCTTAGATCTAGGCGAAAATTACGAATACGCTATGGTTGGAGATAGTTCAAGAAAGTATCTGTGGATTCTTTCAAGAACAAAAGAACTTGATGAGAAAATCTACCTTGAGCTTATTGCCAAGGCGAAAGATCTTCACTTTGATGTTTCTAAACTAATTAAAACAAAGCACTAATTGCTAAATAAGGAGAACCCAATGTCTTTGCGTCCTAAAATTGCCATAAGCTCTTGTCTGCTCGGTGAGAATATTCGCTATAATGGTGGTCATTGTCGTGAAGACTGGGTCTACTCTGAACTATCAAAATTTGTAGACTTTGTACCAGTATGCCCTGAGTTTGAAATGGGCCTAGGAGTTCCACGGGAAGAAGTACATTTGTTCAAAGTTGATAAACAATCTAATGAAGTACGCTTAAGATCAAAGTTTACTAAAAAAGACCTTACGGAAGAAGCAAATCAGGTTTATCAAAATATTCATGCACGTATAGCTAACGAGGAAATAAATGGTCATATTTTTACAAGAAAGTCCCCTACTTGTGGAACTGACAACGTAAAAACAATTACCCTTAGTGATGAAAACTACGTTACGAAATCAACAGGACTATATGCTCAATATATTATGGATACGATGCCAACTCTCCCATTTATTGACAGTGGTAGAATTAAAAATCTGGAGCTACGAGAAAACTTTGTAAAAAAAATATTCTCTCATTTAAGATTTCAACAACTCGATGGATCGATAAGAGAGCTACAACTATTTCATCAAATGTATAAGTACTCTATTATGGAACATAATCAGAACAACTTAAGACTCCTAGGTGGAATAGCTGCCAATCATGAAAAACTTGAAGTTAGTGAAGTCTATTCAAAATACTTTAAGCTCTTCATGGAAACACTCGATATTCTCCCTACAAGAAAGAATCGACTAAATGCGTGTTTTCATGTTTTTGGCTATTTCAAGAAAGATCTCACAGCGCATGAGAAAGATATTCTCATAAAAATGATGGAAGACTATAAGAATGGAATATCTAACTATTTAACAGTTAATTCCTTTTTGAACATACTAACGAATACACACAAGAAAACTTACCTTCAAGATCAATACATTTTTGGGCCTTATCCAAAAGACTTGAAGCTTCTAAAAAATATTGCATAGAATGAGAAAGAAAGAAGAAGTTAATATATTTTGGTTTAGAAGAGACTTAAGACTTAGAGATAATCGTGGTTTACTCTATGCCCTTCAGTCTAATAAACCAGTTATACCGATCTTTATCTTTGATAAAAATATTCTTTCCAAGTTAAAAGATGAAGATGACCTAAGAGTAAGCTTCATTCACGATGCAATTCAAGAACTCAAGGAAGAACTAATTGAACTAGGAAGTGATATTCTTGTATATCACTCAACTCCAGAAGAAGCATACAAAGATTTATGTGAAACCTATACTATTGAGGAAGTTTTTACAAATGAGGACTATGAGCCTTATGCGATAAAAAGAGATAACAAAGTTGAGAAGATTCTAAAAAGTGAAGATATAAAATTCTCACGCTACAAAGACCACTGTATCTTTGCAAAAAATGATATTTTAAAAGAAGATGGTAAACCTTATGTTGTCTACACACCTTTTAAAAATAAGTGGCTTAGTACACTTGCACCAAAAGATATTGCAACAATTGAGACTCATAAATTCTTTAATAACTTTCACAAGTTTAAAGCGAAAGGCTTTCCAAGTTTAAATGAGCTAGGTTTTACTTACAATGAGAAGGCCAAGGATCAAGTGAAGACGATTAAAGGTAAGATCATCGATAGCTACGATCAAAACCGTGATATCCCAGCACTAGATGCAACCTCAAAGCTTGGTATACATCTACGCTTTGGAACAGTCTCTCCTCGAAAGTGTGCCCAAGTGGGCTTTAAGAGAAATCAAGTCTGGCTTAGTGAGCTAATTTGGCGAGAATTTTTCATTCAAATCATGTATCACTTCCCTCACGTGATCGATGGGCCATTTAGAGAAAAGTACGGCCAGATTAAGTGGAATAATGACAAGAATCTATTTAAAAAATGGTGTGAAGGAAAAACCGGTTATCCAATCGTTGATGCAGGAATGAGAGAGCTTAATGAGACAGGCCACATGCATAATCGCGTGCGAATGATTGCTGCCTCTTTTCTCGTGAAAGACCTTCTCATTGACTGGCGTTGGGGGGAGGAGTACTTTGCACGTAAATTGAATGACTTTGAGCTGGCCTCTAATAATGGTAATTGGCAATGGGTTGCAGGAACAGGGTGTGATGCCGCTCCATATTTTAGAATTTTTAATCCCTATACACAGCAAAAGAAATTTGATCCTGACTTTAAATATATAAAGAAATGGGTACCCGAGTACGGAACTTCAGAGTACCCTAATGAAATTATTGATCACAAAATTGCTTATCATGAAACACTAAAAGCCTATAAGGCCTGTGAGTAAGAAACAATTAAATTGTTACACAATCAGTAATTGAACGCACTACTTTAAAATCTGAACCATAATCATCACTTAGATTATATTCAACAGTGATTTCATCATTTGAGTATTCGTCTGTCGCGAAATCTTCTTCACAGCTAAGAATCTCAATACGATCGTGTGACCCTTGATAATAGCGCCCATTCATATCCTGTGCTGCTTGATGAATTTGACTGCATACTTGTGATGCATCACCTACAAAACAAAATTGGCGTGCTCTAACAGCATCACTAACTTCATAATTAAAACTTGAATCACTAAAACCAATGATAGCACCAAGCTTTGAATCCGAAGTGATGATAAATGTTGAATTTGAAGAATGTGCAAACGCACTGACTGCACTCATCATAATGAGTGACTTAAAAATTGTTTTCATATTGAGCTCCCTAATACTAAATATGTTTTCCAACTTCTAGCATGATGATCTCAATAAATAAAACACTAATAGAATCTTAACGAAATCTAAAAATTAATGACAAAGGTAGTGTTTTCACTATCATTATCGATAAATAGCTTATATCCCGAGCGCTCAATAATCTGCTTAGTAATTGCAAGGCCGACTCCATGTCCGTTTCCGCACTTCTTCTTCGAGTGTCCTAACTCAAAGATACCTTCTTGAACCTTGGCCGGTATCCCCTTTCCACTATCGATAACTTTAATAAAGCGCTGAGTTGAAGATGCTACGACCTTAATCCATGGAGAATCCGTAGTTTTAATCTCATCTAAAGAGTTTTTAATGAGATTAACTAAGCAAAGACTAAGTTCCGTTTCATTTCCCTCAATTGCAAAATCATCCATCTCTATTTCAACTCTAACACTATGACGTGCAATCTTATCACTAACTAGTTCAAGAGCATCTTGTGTTATTTGGGAAACAGAGATCTTTTCTTTCGATGATGAATAATTCTTTTTAAAAATATTCATATAAAGGTCAGTTACTTCAAGGATCTTTCCAATATGACGACGCAGCTTTTGCGTATAGGGAGAGAGTTCCTTATCTACCATTTTATCAAGTCTATCGTTAGTCGTACCTAAGACAAAGAGATGATTTCTTATGTCATGAGCAATACTTGCAGAAGCAAAACCAAATTGAGCAACTTTAGAGAGCTTAACCATATCTTTTTCAAGGTTGTACATTTTAGTAAAGGCCAAGTCTTGATAGTACATATTAAAGCGCATTGATTCAAAGACATAACCTAGGTAATAGATCGGCACTAGATATCCAATTGTTTCAGTACCAATTAATGTATCCCAACAAGATACAAATAAAGTAAGAAGAATACCTGCTTTAAAAAGATACTCCTTGCCCTTTCTCTTATTTAACTCACTCCAAATCACAACCGTCGTATAAAGAATTGTTATAATTCCAAAAAATCCGACAACAACAACTAAAACGCTTGGATATATAGTTAAGTTTAATGCTTGAGTAAAAAGAGTTGATGGAGGAGTTGTGCGAGGAATAAACATGAGGTCGATATCTGTTAGCAGGTAAAGGAAACCTCCTATAACTTGGAAAATAGAATGACCTATACAAAAAATCTTGGCCGGCTTTAATAACTTTATATCCTGACCAAGAAAGCCTTCAATTGCCTTTATATAACAATAGTAAGTGAAATATGCGAAGAACCAGTAAGTGAGTAGAAGAAAATTTGAAAGCTTAATATCTGAAACGTGAGTATTGACGGCAATTAGGATGGCGTATGAGCCTGCTCCCAAACACATTGCGATATGCCAGAAGACCTTACGACTAAGCAACTTTCTAGAGGTATAAACCCCTATAGAAGCTTGGTATAAGAAAAACGCAAATGCGAAGGTCGTTACATATCTAGTAAGTACCTTATATTCTTCGATGCTCATACATTAAATATACTATATTTAAAATAATTAAAACACCTAAAAACATTCGAATTTATTAAAATTATCTCAAGCTAGTTGGTAAAGGTCTTATGACTCCAAATTTTGACTCAATTGAGTTCTTCTTAATACTCTGTTCCTTCATTAACTCAACGATTTCTAATGCACTCATATTAGGGTTTTGTTCCATAAGATGGGCCGCCATATTAAGGGCCATTGGCGAGGCCATCGATGTTCCCGAGTGACGTATTTTCATATCACCAAGAAGGGCCGCCTCAACTTTTGTTCCTGGAGCAAAAAAGTCAACAAAGCTAGAACTATAGTTTGAATAATCTGCCATTTCATAATTTTCATCATTTCGCCAATCACTATCTGTTGTTGCACCAATAGTCACAACATTAGGATAAGTATAGCAAGCTGGGTACATACAATCACGGCTTCCATTCAGAAAGCGCCCATCATTTCCAGCGGCCACAAAGAAGACAACCTCAGGATTGTTCAAGAATAGGTTTTGCATACTTCGATATGTTTTACGATCAACTAGCCCTAGTGACTGGTGCGGAAATGAAAAACTCATATTTACGAAATCAACTTCTGATTTCTGTAGCTTTGCTGAAATCATATCGAGATATTTCGACTCTCCAAAATCTCCAGCAAAGGCCAGAAGAGATGCCGACTTTAAACCACGTAATGCAATTGAAGAAACATGCGTTCCATGCGATGTAATTGGACCAGTTGTTCCCTTAGCCTTAATCGTTTCAAATGGGATTCCGTAAACTGCAGCTTTTTGAACAGAAGGAGCACCCGTTCGAGGTAAGAATCCTGAAAATGGATTCATAAACTTGATATCGCTATCACCATCAAAATGGACGCCCAAAATATTATCAATAAATCCATCACCATCATTATCTTCTTTATTAAAAGATTCATTTGAATTGATTAGGATATGATCTTGAATATCGACATGGTTATGATCAAAGCCAGAATCAATAACAGCAATTTTCACAGTGGCATCTTTAGGCCCACCGTTAACCTCACCTACTTCATTTTGAATATAGTCACCGATTTTGACGTCATCATTATTGAAAACATCAAATCCGATAATGCGATCAGCATCGTAGATAAACTTATATTTAAAATCTTCACCGTCTGTATTAATAACTTTTCTCTCGACAATAGTACCTTCAGATATAGTGTCAATACTTTCTAAAACATGGGTTCTCTTATCAAAACCATATTCTTTTAAAATAACTTCTTGATTATTTATCTTTTGTACTAATACCTTTGACTGTACATGGTTCCCCTGAGTATTAAATACTGTTTTAAAGAATAATGAATCACTTTGATAATCAAAGGTAATACTTGAAATCTGTTCTCCCTCGATTGTATAGAAGTTCTGCTTTACTAATCTATTATCTAAATAGAACTCTTGGGAAGAAAGGCCATTAGTCTTTTCAAAATACTTTGAAATACTTTTCTTAGTACCTTCAATGCATGTTTTGACATTGCCATCAAGAGTACAAGTCTGCGCAGCAAAAATATTAGTGATAGAAACTAGGGAAATAAAAAAAGGGATTATTTTCATAATCCCTTTATATCTTAATTTTGAATTTTATATTTGTTCTTTGAAAAAACTATGTCCAAGATTAAACTTTAGACACTTCTTAGTTTAACTCACAAGTGTAGTTAATTTTATTTTTCTTGAATAGAAAACAACGGTAGCTAACATTAATTGATACAGAGTTTTCGTCAATTGAAATTGTCTCTTTATAGTTAGAAGCACCACCAAAATCACCACAAGCATCTCCACCTGGACGATTAGAGTTTGTTGAAACAAGAAGAGTATCTGCATCTGTTAATTCTGCACTATCAAGAAGTGCAACTGAAACAGGATTTGCATATAGTTCAGGAGTATCAAACTCAACTCTTACAGCATCACTATCCTTCTCAACAAGAACAGTACAATTTCCTCTTTCTTCACCATTCATGATTACCTTACCAGACTTACCGTCAAAGCTTTTTAGGTCAGATACAAAGCTATTAATATCAGAGTTTGCTGATACATTCGCTCCAAATGCTGAAAGCGCAATTAAGATTGCTAAAGAAATTGATTTCATATGATTCTCCTTATTTTTAATGTCTTATAGAGAACCTTATACCTAAGAAATAAAATTTAATCAGCTTAACATGTAATTTTAACCTACCTGTCAAAAATCAATCACAAACGTCGTATTTAGCTCATCGCGATCTAAGTCGAGCCTAAAACCGGCCCGTCCTAGTAATTCCTTAGTGATGGCAAGACCTATTCCATGCCCCCCAGCACTTCCCTTGGTCGTATAGCCGAGACTAAAAAGCTCCTCTTTACTCACAGTAATCACCCCATGCCCACAATCTATAATCGACAACTTACGGGTGTCTGCATCCGTCTTAATTTTGACCCAAGGAGCATCGTACTTCCCCTCTTGAGAGACCTCCTCAAGAGCATTTTTTAAGATATTAACTAAGCAAATCGTTACCTCTGTTTGATTGCAACATAAGTCAAAGTTTGCGATATCCACTTCTAATTTAACGCCTGCCTCTCTAAATTTTGCAGCAACGAGCTCTAAGGCTTCTTCAATGACAAATTTAATCGTCGTATCAGATTTAATATTATTAGTATTCTTCTTGAAGACATCCATATAGAGATTAGTGATTTCAGTTATCTTATCTGTATGTTTATCAATTGAAAGATACGTCTCTTCAGGGTTTGTTGATCGCCCCCTAATTAAGCGCTCAATAGAAATTTTAATAATAAAAATATGATTCCTAATATCATGAGCAATACTTGCAGCAGCGAAGCCAAATTGTGCAATTTTAGAAAGTCTAATAACCTCTGTTTCTAGGTTATACATTTTTCGATAACTTAAATTACGGTAGTAAATATTAAATCTAACTGCTTCAAATGCGTTCCCAAAATAATACAGAGGTAGAATAGCTCCAGTTACTTCAAGTCCAAGAAGTGAATCATTTAATACGACTAAAAAACTTATTATAATTCCTAACCGTAAGAGGCGCTCCTTCTTCTTTAATCGATTTAATTCTAACCAGACCATTGTGCATGAATAAAAGACCACAAGGGCACCGATACCCCCAAGTGCCTTCCCCATCAGATTTGGAGAAACATTAAAATTCATTGTTCTAGCGAAGAGACTATCTTTTACATAATTATGCTTATCAAAGAGAAAGTTAAAATCAAAAGCAAGTGTAGTGAAGGAACAAATAAGCTGAGTAACAACGAAGAACAGACAAAATGTCTTAGCAAATGAAAGACCTTTAACTTTATGCCCGAAATAAATCTCAACCGTTCTTAGGTAACAATAGAATGATGAGTAGGCACATATCCAAAATACAATAAGAATAAAATCAGATAACTTCTGATTAATAAAATGCGTATTAAAAGCAAAAACAAAACAGTAGCATGCAGTTGAAATACACATGGCCGCTGGCCAAAGAATATTACGATCACGTATCTGATAATAATTCGCAAGGCTAGCAAAGAACTGATAAACGAAGAATGAAAAAACAAAAGTCGTTAAATATCTTGTAAATGAAATATATAAGTCAAGCTCCACAAACGTTCCTCTAAGTAAATGACTTAGCGATTAGTATAATAGAGATTAAACTCCATTTAATTAGACCAACCAAATTATCTTGATATTCTCTAATTATATCAATCGGTTACCCTTTAAACCTCAATGAAGGTGAATGGCAAGAGTTGTATTCGAAAGATTTTCATATAGCCAAGAATTAAAGTCGAGTCGACTAGATAAGATTCTCTCCTCCATCATCTAATTGCTCAGGACGACTCCAATAACTATACTGCGGCGTCCAGTCACTGGATGATACACCGGCCAAAGATAGAATATTCCACATAGAGCAAAATTCATCTCCAGGACCGAATGCCGCAGAATTTTTTCGATACACCTTAGTGCCAACTTTTTGGTAACAGACAATTCCAGGCATATTCTCCTCACCTGCAACGACGCTTTGATCCTTAATATATTCTCCTCCCCCATGAGATAACATATTAAAACGCCACCCTCTCTCATTTGCAAAACGACGTTGTACGTCTGGCCTGTCTTTTGATACCAAAACGAGTGAACACACGCTCTCAATATGAGAAACAAAACCGTTAATTCCATCTCCCCACAATGTACAATAACGGCATCCTTGTCCCATATTGTGTATTATAATGAGCTGATCCTTATCCCCAAAAAGATCATATAAATTCACTGCACCTGCAGTGCTTCGAAATGTATAATTTTTAACTTCTTGCGAGGCTTGATCTCTACGTAGAGCCGCAACCTTTTGAGTTAACTCAAAAAGCTCCTTTTCCGCATCTCTTAGTGCTGAAACATTTTCCATATAATCTCCAAATGAATGAATTTATATTCAAGTGCACACTAGAAGCTGTCAATTTAGGAAAGGTAAAGAATAGAAAAGCTATTTTAAACAATTGATTAATTCTTCAATAAGCCTTTTTGTATCTCTATTTTCAAGAAAGTTTTGTCGTACACAGATATATATTCCGTGACTACTGTCTTTCTTCTTATAAATTTTTAATCCACCAGAATTATTGAAACTTGATTCAGGTACGACACAAAAATGGCCACCAGCTTCACAAAGAGAAAGCATTGCCTTATGTGAGTTTACACAACCTATGATTTCAAATTTAGATCTCCAATTTTTACCTAAAGTTTTGTGTAAGAATTCTTCTGTATAAAGGTCTTCATTACGATATGTGACGAGCTTTCTTTTGCGCTTACCATCCTCTTTCTTAGGGCCAACGAGGTAGGTGCCGTCACGAAAAACTTCAAAAAAGCTCAAGCTCTTTTGAGCAGGAATAATATGAGTCATAATGATATCTAACTCTCCTGCTTGTAATTTATCGATAAGATTAATGGCCGAATCGAACTGGAGATCAAAGTGACCAATTCTTTCATTTTCATGTAAGTCATTTAGGGCCGATAAGAGATATTTTTCACCTGCCTCAAAGA
The DNA here is from genome assembly GCF_043196495.1 of Halobacteriovorax sp. XZX-3. Taxonomy (NCBI): domain Bacteria; kingdom Pseudomonadati; phylum Bdellovibrionota; class Bacteriovoracia; order Bacteriovoracales; family Halobacteriovoraceae; genus Halobacteriovorax; species Halobacteriovorax sp. XZX-3. The sequence continues at coordinate 1,015,044 of NZ_JBEBMO010000001.1, forward strand.
TACTCCCAACTTTCAGATCAATTTTCTGTTCTTTATTATGAATGGCGCCACTAATTGTATTAAAACTAGGCAGGACTTGATCAAGAAACGCCTGTCCTTTTAGAGTTAATGATGTTGTTTTGTTTGAGCGAACAAAAAGCTCATAACCTAATTCATCTTCTAGAAGTTTTATCTTTCTTGAGATCGCAGGTTGAGATGTATTTAGCTCCCTCGCTGTCTGAGAAAAATTTAAGTTCTGTCCAAGATGACAAAATACTTCAATATAATTGAGATTTATATTCATAGCTTTTAGCTACCATACAATTTTGATATACACAAAATACTTTTATATTATTTCAATATATAAATATTTCTTGTTATCAATGGCCAACAAGGAGAAATTGTATGAAAACTGTGTGTAAAAATCTTATTTCTATTTTTTGTATTACTCTTACTGCCAATACAACTATGGCAACTCAAATTAACTATAATACATTCACGAAACTATTTTGTAGTGATGATGTTTCAGGTCACACTTATAGCGTATCACTTCTAGACTATAAGCCTAATACGACATATATCCTGGAAAATAGCGGTAATAGATCATACAAAGGTCACGGCGCAGTTAGATCGATAGAAGACGGCGAAATGGTGATTTATTCAGAGGAATCAGATTTTGGAATCGCATATCCTATCAATGACTTAAGTGGTGCCTACTATTTCGATGGTGGGGACAGCCGTGCTATTGAATGTAACTTCTTTGATGAAAGAAATATAAAAAGAATGAAGCTACCAAAGAAGCTTAAATTTCTAAAAAAACATCGAAATGTCGATGCTTATATTACTGATCTAAAAGTTGGCGGCCTAGAGATCATTCAAGAAATTTTTGAACATAAAGTTGTTAATATGGGCGATTGGTATCCAGTTAAAGTCGATAAAGAACAGCAAAAGAAGGTACTTTATACACTTGATAAGCATATTCCAAAATTTAGTAAGCTAGTCGATGATATCAACAATTCAGGTATTCAATTTGTAGGCCTTTTATTCGGAAGAGATTGGTATTACGCCAATGGTGAAATTGCTTTCATTCTAAGACATGAAAATAAACTATTTCTTGCTCATTTCGAATTTGATAGTGATATAAGATTTGGAGATAAAGATCTTGATTATATTTATTAAAAGCAAAAGGGAGCATGAAGCTCCCTTTTTATATTCTTAGTAACAATAAGCATTTTGAGTAAGTAGAACTTTCTTAGTATCTACTAAATAAACCATTTCCTGCTCACATTCTGTTTTTACAGGAACATAAATTTGCTCACCTTCATCGTAAAAAACATCTGTCGTTTCTTCAGTCCAAAGCACGTTAAAGAAAACCTCTTTATCTTCTGCACTACTATTTGAGTAGTAAACATAAGCTTTTGGTCCAAAATATGATTTTGCAGTTTCTTCTACTGCCTTCTTTGCCTTAGCAATAACAGAGTTAGAAACAGGTGATGCAACTGCAGATAGAGATAGCATTGCTACCAGTAATAATTTTTTCATCGAATTCTCCTCATAAGTTTTTGTCTAAATAGCAAGCTTTCTATTTAGTCGTCCATGAGTTTTCTAAGGTATGTAATTTATTCTTCTAAATATTTTAATAACTTACTAGTGTCTATTTTTTAGTCTGCCCTATGATTAATTACACTTATGAAGCTTTTTTTACAGTTTCAGCTATATTGGCCTCATGAAAAATATAAAGAAAATAATTACAAATGGTCTAATCCTATCAACTCTCGTATCGAGTGCTATGGCACAAGAGAATCTCTACTTCTGGGAACAGAAGTCATTCAATCCACTACAGGAGAACTGCGAGTGGCGTTATGAAGGCTGTGTCTCAGTAGACGAAAATCAAATTGATATGCGCTCTCAAGCAAAGCGAATGCTTGATGAAATCTACAGCTGTAAAAATACAATTCAAGGCTGTAGTGAAGAAGAGCAAAGAAATATCGATGAAATGGAAGGAATTAAAGGAAGAATTGGAAACGAAACTATTCGTGGCGGGATGAATCCTAAAGAGTTCTCTGAATTCCTAAGAAAATACGACCCTAGTGATAACAAGAAGGGCTACTTCATACCACTTGGTCTAAGTGACAAAGAAGCACTTATGTTAGCAGCATCAACATCACTGGGCCTTGTAATGTTTGCATCAGATGAAGAAACGATGGACTTCATTCAAGACCACAAAAATGGATTTACTGAAAAGTTAGTATACCCAACAAATAACCACGAACGCCTGATCATGGGCGGAGCTGCCGCAGGTTCTTACTTTATGGGTGTAGTGCTTGAAGATGGAAAGTTAAAGAAAGCAGGACTTTATGTTGTAACGTCACAAATTGCGACACAAATTGTAACGGAGGGCTTTAAGAAAACTTTCGGTCGTCAAAGACCTAATAAAGACCTTGGTGCCTATGAATTTGGAACTGAAGGGAAATCATTCATCTCTGGACACTCCTCAGGTGCATGGTCATTTGCGACAGTATTTGCAGAAATCTACAAAGATAATAAAGTTGTGCCATACCTTGCTTATGGTGTTGCGGCGCTAACATCTTACGGCCGTCTACACGATCGAAAGCACTGGCTATCAGATGTATTTGCAGGGGCCATCGCAGGTCATCTCATTACAAAGCTTGTTATCAGAATGCATGAAAGTGATGATAGCCAAGGTGGACTAATGGTTTTTCCAAGCTGGAATGCTGAATCAGGAACATTCATGGTTAATTTTGAATGGACTCCTAAGAGAAAAAATTCACAGGGTGAATTCAAATGTAAAAAGATGCCTGAAGGAAAAGAAAAAATCCGCGCATGTATCTATGAAGCTTACTTAAGATCACAAAACTAAATCTGAGGCCAGCATAGCTGGCCTTTATACGTATAAATTTTATCGAGTAACTATGATAAATTTTGATATCCCCCTATAATCAGGCGAATTGGAGATATTATGAAAAAGTTGAAATCCCTAGCTCTACTAGCTCTTATTGGAATTAGTGCACAAGCTCAAGCGGCCCGTATCTGGTCATCAATCCCTTTTGTAAGAGGAGCGGATCTGTGTGCTTATAAGCAAGCCTACTCACAAACTCGAACTGAGTATATGAGTGAGATGACTGGCCTTGCCTCAGAGCTTATGCAATCTGGAGCAAAAGGTAGTGAAGCGCTACAGATGCTTGTTACTTTCGATGCTTTATATGACAAGAACGTAAGACTAGCGACTCAACATAAGTATCTTGATGTAACTCTTGAAAATACACTAAAGGCTTACTTTGATGGTTACTACCGTGATTTTCCAGTAGTTGATAGAAAACTAGAATTCGTCCAAATGAATAATATTCGATATATTTTTAATTCAATCAACAATGGTCAAAGGCCTGGTTGGATTCCTGATAATGCTGGTGCACTTGTTGATTACATGGCCTATGGATCATACTCTTTTGCTCCAAACTGTCGCGGAAATATTCAAGTAACTCTTACTCTTGTAGGCTCAGATGGTTCTACTAAAAACTATCAAGGAATTGGGCAACCTTCTGTTGTGATGTCTCAAATTGCTTCACGTATGTTTGAAGATTTCCAAAGAACAAAATTCCCTTCTACTCTAAGAGTAAATGGTAGAAAACTGACAATCATTGGAACGCATAATGGCTCAATCGGAAGAGTAAACTCACTAAGACAAGCAGAACAAGCTTGTGACAATATGTATGCAAGACTTCCTAATGGATCAGAGCTTGAGGCCATTGATGCCTACGGAGACTGGAACGGAGGTATTTCTATCCACCAAAATATTTGGGCCCTACGTGGCGGAAAGGTTTATCATCCAGGACTAATGAATCCGTCACCAGTGCGTGATCCATGGTCAGTAAATGCAAAAGTAATGAATTACTATTGTGTACGTTAAATTTTAAATAGTTTTTTAATATCAGTGTCGGGTTTAATTTGCCCGGCACGATAATCCATAACTCTCTTTCTCTTCTCATTGAAATAGTGATGAAGATGAATGAGAACACCAAATTTATCATCTAGTTCCATTTTAGAAATAAGAAATCCGGCCTTAAGCTTTGGAATAATAACGGCATTATTAGTAGCGCAGTGGCGAGAGTAGACCATCTGAAATCCTTCTGCTTCAAGGATTGCGAGAGTCTTATCAAGCATGGCACCGTACACACCGTGTCGTCGATACTCAGGAAGAACTGCAGAGTTACACATATAGTAAGTGGTACTATTTTCTTGAAATCCCCAACTCCAGCCGATGAAATTCTCATCTTTATCGAATGCCGCAAGACAAAGTTGATATGGACTCCCCATATTCTCTTTTAGTCTTTTGATATTAGTTAATTCTTCCTCTGAGAGAATATCCCAAAGAACATAACTATGGTCTTCTTCAAAGACTGCTTCTTTGTGTGCCTGATAATACTTATCAAATTCTTTGCCTTCTAAGATTCTAATTTCAAATTCCATCATAGAAAAATGATACAGGAAATATTAACGGGTGCAAATCATTTGAGAGAATTTAAAGAGGAGGCTACGCCACATAGCCTCCCCCATTTTAGAGTTTTAGAATCTAAAACCAATACCGATACCAACAAGGAGAGGATCGATATCAACTTCAGCATTCACAACTCCAGCCCCAGTATCAACTGTTGCATCTGTTTGTAAGTAAAGTTTTTTTACGTCAAAGTTTAGATACATATTTTGTGCAACCTTGATATCTGTACCAAGCTGTAATGCATATCCAAATGAATCATCGTACTTTGTTGAGGCCATGTCTCCAGGAACTTCTCCATAAAAGATTGTGTAGTTGATCCCTGCTCCTACATATGGTTTAAACATACCCAAATCCATATGGTACTGAGCAAGTAATGTTGGAGGTAGAAGAGAAACACTTCCAAGGCTTCCTGTTCCGTTAAGATTTACATCATGAGTTGCTGTTGCAAGAATTAATTCAACAGCAAAGTTTGGATGGAAGAAGTAAGAGAAATCGACTTCAGGTACTGATTCGTTATTAATTGCAATATTACCACCGATATTATCACTAACATCAGGGCTTACACCTAGCGCTCTAACACGCACCATCGCGTTTTCCTGCGCGAATGAAAAAGAATTGAACATTAAGAAAAATAGAATTGAAATGATTGATGTTTTTTTCACAAAAACTCCTTGTGTATTTTTTTTATAATAAAAAAGTAACAAAAGAGTTTTTAATTTTTTATGAGACAGATCAGAGATAAAAATAAAAATAAAAAAAAGCCTACTTTTGTAGGCTTTATTTTCTGTTTATTAGTAATAGATTCCCCATAGTTTCATGAATGCATGATCTGAATCATCAAACAGTGGCCACCAACCTTGTGAGCCTAATTCTTCACCTGTTTCATAATCGATTGTATGGTTGATCCAACCTGTTGGCTCAGGTCCAACAAAACGACGAAGAACAATTCTTCCATCAACAATATAATCAGAACGATGATACGTTACTGTAAAAACTGATCCATCTGCTTTTTTTCTAAAGAAACGAATAACTTCACGATCAGTTATGTCGTCACCTAAATTCCACATAATCGTAGTGTCACCAAAATCTTTGGCCTTATACCAATCACCTACTAAGTAATCATGCTTCAATAGCAAAACGATTGAACGGAAATCTTGATATTCAGTCATTAGAGTTTTAGCATCTGGGTGGTTATAACCAAAAACAAGGCAAGGCAGCATTGCCAGCATTAGAATGATAGATTTCATTAACTTCTCCTTTAAATTGCACGGCCATTTTTGCAATAAAGTCCACAAAATGGCAACAATTGGCAACTTAAGAAAGTTAAATTTATTTATTTTCACATACTTACAATGAGATAAATAGCAGTAATTCTTATACGGTTAAAGAAGGATAGGGCCATAACATACTTATTTATGGTAGTTATAGCGCCATGCAAGTAAACGTAAAATACCTCGACAATCTAAAAATCGAAGCAAGCTTCGACGACTTTAAAATCATCTCAGACCAGCCTGTTCGCTACAAAGGTGACGGGACAGCTCCTGGCCCATATGACTATTTCCTCGCATCCTCTGCCATGTGTGCAGCCTACTTTGCGAAGGTCTATTGTAATAGTCGTGATATTCCAACTGATGATATTCGTATCAGTCAGCAAAATATTGTGGATCCTGACAATCGCTATAAGCAATCATTTGTCATTCATGCAGAACTTCCCGCTACGATTTCTGAAAAAGATAAGAAAGGGATTCTAGCATCAATGGAGCGCTGTACAGTTAAGCGAGTCATCCAAAATGAAATCGATTTTAAAATAGAAGCAAAAGAAGTTTTAGGAAACGATGTTAAGCTTGAATATGAAGTTGAAAACACTAAAACGATGATTCCAGGCAAAGATTGTTCTCTTGAAGAGACAATCGCTAATATGACTGAACTTCTTGCAGGACTAGGGATTAAAATTGAAATCGCTTCTTGGCGTAACCAAGTCCCACACGTTTGGTCTGTCCATATTAGAGACGCAGACTCTCCAATGTGTTTTACAAATGGTAAGGGTGCCACAAAAGATGCGGCCCTTGCATCTGCTCTTGGGGAATACCTTGAGCGCATCAGTACAAATTATTTCTACAGTGATTACTATCTTGGTGAAGAAATCGCAAATGCAGACTTTGTTCACTACCCTAATGAGAAATGGTTTGAGATTCCAGAAGATGACTCTTTACCACTAGGGCTTATGGATGAAACACTTATCTGTGCCTATGATAACGATGGAGAGCTTTCAGCATCACATTTAGTTGATACGAACTCAGGAAATTATGAGCGCGGTATTTGTGCTCTTCCATATGAAAGGCAATCAGATGGAAAGACTGTTTATATACCGGCTAACCTTATTGCAAACCTTTTTGTAAGTAATGGGATGAGTGCTGGAAATACAAAATATGAAGCCCGCGTACAATGTCTTTCTGAAATTTTTGAAAGAGCTGTAAAAAAACAAATCATTGTTGATGAAATTACTCTTCCTGATGTACCCAAATCAGTATTAGAAAAATACCCAACGATTATGGAAGGTATAAACAAGCTTGAAGAAGCAGGTTTTCCAATCGTTGTTAAAGATGCTTCACTTGGTGGAAAATTTCCAGTTATGTGTGTCACTCTTATGAACCCTAGAAATGGTGGCGTCTTTGCTTCTTTTGGTGCGCACCCTCGTTTTGAGGTTGCTCTTGAGAGATCACTTACTGAACTTCTCCAAGGACGAAGTTTTGAAGGAATGAATGATACATTCCCTCCAACATTTAATGAATTTGCGATCAAAGAGCATAATAATATTGTTGATCACTTTATTGATTCAACAGGTATCATTTCTTGGCGTTTCTTTGCAGGAAAGCCGCAGTATGAATTTAATGAATGGAATTTTTCTGGAACAACTCAAGAAGAATATGACTACCTGATGGGGATTTTAAAAGAGCTCGAAAAAGAAGTATATATTGCTGACTACAATGAACTTGGAGCAGCGGCTTGTCGAATCTTGGTACCTAATTATTCTGAAATCTATCTTCCAGAAGACCTTATTTGGGATAACCACAATCAGGCACTAGACTACAGAGAAGCGATTTTAAACCTACACGCACTTGATGAAGAGGATTTGTCAGAGTTAGTTGGTCAACTTGAAGAAAGTTCTCTTGATAACTATATGCCTGTATCAGAACTAATTGGTGTGGCATTTGACGAAAGTACGGTTTGGGGACAATTAGTAATTGGCGAGTTAAAAGCACTTACATACCTTGCATTAAAACAATTTGATGATGCAAAAGAGCTAGTAGAAATGCTTGGTACGTTTAATGACAATACAATTGAGCGAAGACGTTTTTATCAAGTATTAAATATTGCACTTGATATTGAACTTGGCGACGATCTTGAGATGAAAGATTATATTGAAAACCTAACTCGTATGTACGGGCCAGATCTGATGAAGCGAGTGAATAAAACCATAACAGGTGAAAATCGTTTCGACGGATTAACTCCAACAAGTATGAATCTTGAAGGAATCGATAAGCATCTTAAGTTAATTGAAAGTTATAAAAAGCTTCAATTGGCACGCCACAACTTTCTTAAATAAATCTTTATGGTAACCTCTTATAGAAAATCTTTAGGAGGTTACCAATATGAGTACAAATCTAAATACAATTCAATTTAAAGATGCAAAAGGTCTTACAAAGACGATCCCTGACTTTAATGCAAAAGCATATCTCATCGTTAATGTTGCTTCAAAATGTGGCCTAACACCACAATATGAAGGATTACAGAAATTATATTCTGAATACAAAGACAAAGGACTTGAGATTCTGGCATTCCCAGCAAATGAATTCCTTGGACAAGAACCTGGAAGCAATGAAGAAATCCAGCAATTCTGTTCTCTTGAGTACAACGTGACATTTCCAGTAAATGAAAAGATCATTGTTAAAGGTGAAGGTCAACATCCTCTATACAAGGCCCTTACTGAAACAAAAAAAGATGCTGTAAGAAATGATAAGCCTGACTTTGAGCAACTTCTAACTAGTAAAGGACTTATCACAGGCCAAGAGCATGATATTCACTGGAACTTTGAAAAGTTTCTTCTAAATTCGAATGGTGAAATTGTAGAGCGCTACTTTCCTGATATTGCTCCAACTGATGAAAAAATCACTTCAAAGTTAAATGAAATTTTATAAGTAAGACCTGCGTTAAGCAGGTCTATTTCTTATGTCACTAACATTTTTATTCATCAAGAAGCGAATAAAATATTTATAGAAGAATTTTTTTATTCCTTTAGGGTTTGTTCCATATTTTTGATAAAACTCATCTGGAGTTTCATATAATCCCAAATCTCTTACGATCCCTTCCTTTTGAATATAAGTTGAGTTTCCACCTTTCCAATCGACTTCAGGATTCTGTAAATCTTTACAAGCAACTCCGTAGCCACAAAACGAACGAACATCCTTTCCGGCCATCTTTTGAATAGCTGTCAGATAGTCTATATCGAGGATAAAACCTTCAAGATTACACCATTTTCCTTGATACTTAACTTCGACCCAACTATGAAGAATTTCACGAGGAGCGATTGCATAAAAAAATCCTGTAACTGCTCCGTATTGTAGTTTTTTGTCAATCGTAAAACCATGAAGCCTATTCTCAATCCCACAGGAAGTCAGTAAACTCATCAGTAGTGTTGCCTTGGTATTGCACTGGCCGTAGCCGTCACGTAATACTTGAGATGCTGTAATATCATCACTTGAGTTATAGCCAAAATTAATCTCATCTCTAACATAACGGTAGCAAGCTCCTATGATTTGAGATTCGTCTCGAGAAAGCTCTAGAATTTCATCTTTCAATTTGATTATATCGGGGTGATTAAGATCGAGTAACTTTGATTTCATATATTCTCCTTAAGAAGATAATACGAATCTTGGATATTTTATTCTTGTATAAACTGGCTATTTTTAAAAATTTCTTTTGGTGAAAGACCAAAACTTTGTTTAAAAAACTTTGAGAAATGTGCAGAATCACTAAAGCCAGCAGCGATGGCAACATCCGTAATATTTCGACCTTCTGCTTGGGCATCAACCGCCCTCTTAAGCTTTTGCCAAAGAATATACTTTCTAAATGTTACACCAACCTCTTCTTTAAATAGATGTAAAAGGCGACTTTCCGAAAGTGCAAGCGAGTTTGCAAAATCCTTTAACTTTACTTCATCAAGGTTCTCATAATCTTTAATCATTTGAAATAACTTGATAATTCTCTCATCCAATTCTTTATTAGATATTAGGCCAAGTTGTTTAAGAAAGCTTTCAACACTCTTACGATTGATCGTTTCAAGTTTTAGAACTCTAGTATCAATATGTTCAACATCAAGTTTGAAGCTGGCTTCTTCATCAATTAGAATCGTTAAATTGTGGCAACTCTCACTTAGGAATCTGTGCTTTATTAAAGAAGGCAGGTAAATAAATCTCTTTTCAAACACGCCTTCTTCCGTCTCATATTTTAAAGCACAAGAATCTAGGGAGAAAGACAACTGTTGAGCAATATGAGAATGAAACTCAACATTTAGTGATTCGGATTCAATTACAGTGAAATAGTCAAAGAGATAAATTTTTCGATTCATGGCCCTATTATAAGGGCCATTTGAATCAATTACTAGCTTGTTATGCTGCGATTTTTTCTAATTTCTCAACTGCTGTTTTAATTTGTTCACTCTTCTTAACTAGATCTTCAACTTCACGAGCTGAAGACTCCTGTGAACTCTTTAGCTGCCATTGCGACTCATTTAGAGTATTAATCGAAGTATTAACATCTGCGATACCATTTTCTTGTTCAGAAAGAGCACCTAGGATTTCATTACACATACTTGAGGACTCCATTGACTGACCAACCAACTCTTCAAGAGCATCACGACAATCGGCCATTAACTTTTGCCCTTCGAGCAAATCTTTCTCTGTTACTTGAACGAGATTTTCAACAGTCTTTGTCGTCATATCAGTTAACTCTTTCACTCGACGAGTTGATTCATCAATAATTGTAGCGATCTCAATTGCTGACTCTCCACTAACCTTAGCAAGTCCCCCAATTTCTTCTGCCACAACACTAAATCCCTTTCCGTGCTCTCCAGCTCTTGCAGCCTCGACCGAAGCATTGAAAGATAAAAGCTTTGTTTGAAAAACGATATCACTAATAACTTCAGTCTTTTCTTGAATATCATTGATTGTATTCGAGATATCATTTAACTGAACACTATTGTCTCTAATGACTTGAATTACCTCTTCGTTATCTTTTTTGATGATATCAAAAGACTGCACAAGTCTTAGAATTTTTTCTTTAGACTCATTTGAAATATTTGCTGTATGTTTAGCAAGACCACTTGATCGATCAGCATTGTCTCTTGTTGAATCAACCATAGACTTTATTTCAGTGATGGCCGCAGCAACATTATCCACAGAGTCAGTTTGCTTACTTGAAACATCAAGAATTTGTCTCGAACTAGAGTTAATATTATTAGCGATTCTCTCTAGCTCTACATATTCTTGTTTAAGGTTTCTAATGACTGACTTAATTGGAGCAATGAAATTTGCATACATTGAGTGCGCATTCCATAAAGAAAGGCCAAGAGCAATAGCAACACAAATCATAAGTCCAATTAGAGAGCTCTTTTTAGCTTCAAAAACTGCGACATTAACATCATCTAGATAGACACCTGTTCCAATTACCCAACCCCATGGTTCGAAATATTTGATATAAGATGTTTTTTCAATTACATCACCTTCTTTCTTTCGAGCACGATAATAAGTTAGTTGGCCTTCCCCTTTTTCAAGACCAATCTTTAGAAATTCCTTATAAAGAAATGTTCCCTTACCGTCTTGATACTTGGCCATATTATTTCCAACTTTATATGGGTCTGCACCATGAGCAACAACATTAAGATTCTTATCACTTACAAAGAAATAATTCTTTCCATCAAAACGTAGCGCCTGAAGAAGGTTTTTAGCATGAAGCTTTGCTTGTGCTTCTGTAATCTTCCCCTCTTGTGATTCATCATAAAGATACTTAACCATACTATATGCATTATGTATCGCAACCTTTACGCTTTCATTCTTTCCAATGCGTGCTGTTGAGTTAATTGCCGGAAGTGTTACAGCAAATAATAGAACGACAAAAACTGCTGAAGACAAAACAGAATAAACTGACGCAGAAAAGAAGTACTTGATTCTCTCTCTTAGACTAACCATTAGATTTCCTCCTAAATACCTCTTACTCCTCGTCAGTTTACAAAACAAATTAATGAACCAAACTCAATTATTTTTATGATATTGGTCAGGATTTACCTTTAATATGAATGACAGTTTTCAAAGACGATCTGCTCTTCATCATAAAGTGATAACTCAACTCTTCTGCCCTCAATTACAACTCTTCCAATTTCTAACTCACCTTTATCTGTACTCGTATAAATGTGGGCTTCCTGTGAATTATAAAATTCGATCCTTCCCTTCGCTAATACTTGTGTACCGAAAGGAGGCCATCCACATCTTCCTCCTGAAGGCATGCCTAACTCTTTAGTGAAGCTAAACTGATTATTCTCGTAAAAAAAATTGAAAAAAGATGGCCAACATCCTACTGCCGCAGCAGAAGCACTCTTGCAAAATAGATTTTCTGGTGCCTCTTGGGCATTGGCCTTCATTCCAAATGTTGTCCCTATAGACATAAGAAGAGTTAGTTTTAATATCAATAATTTCAAATACATATATTCCTCCCTTTCTGATGAAGGCAATATACAAAAGTAATCTATTGAATAAAAGTGAATATTATTATATCTTTGGTAACTTATGGATACCAATAAAATTAGACATTTCAAATCGCTTGTACAGACCAAAAATATGAGAGAAGCCGCGCAAATTCTTGGGATATCTCATGCAGGGCTTTCAAAATCAATCAAAAGTTTGGAGCAAGAGCTTGGTGTTGATCTCATTACAAAAGACGGGCGTGGTATAAAAATCACACAGGCGGGATTGCGAATTGCCCAAGAGATTGATCGACTATTACTAGAGGAAGAAAGGCTTTTACAACTGGCCAATCAAGAACAAATTAAAGTTGAAACAATTTGTCGGATTGGTACCTTTGAAGTTTTTTCTACTTACTTAGCACCAGATATCATGACTCAACTTGGTGACGATATACAAGTTGAAATTCGTGAGTTAACACCTGGAAAAATTGAAGAAGCTATTATCAATGGTAATGTTGATTACGGACTGACTTATATTCCTGTACCTCATCATCAACTTGATCATTTAAATATAGGACATGTTCAAATGGGACTATATGGCACATCAAAATTCAACAAACAATATATAAGTGATAAAGTTGATTTTGATCTTTTACCTTTTGTCGCTCCTCTTACTTCTGTAAACGACACTCCGACAAGGGCACAAGGACTTGATGGATGGCCAGATGGAAGAATCAAGCGATTTATCAAATACCGTGTTAGCTTACTAGAGACCGCCTTATCAATTTCACGCTCAAGCTTAGCTGTTGGTTATTTTCCGACTTTTCTAGTCGATCTACATAATAAGAATGTTAAAAGTGAATTTAAACTTCATGAAATAAAGATTTCTAAACTTGATTCAACTAAGCAACCAATATATCTTGTAAAAAGAAAAGAAGATCAGGAAAATAGAATTACAAAAGTACTTGGTAAAGTACTACGAAAACTTAAATAGAGTAACTTGAATCAAGAATAACAAGAGGGATAATGAAAAAATTAGTTTTCTTCGTACCAAAAGCAAATGCTGAAATGGTTAAGAATGCAGTATTTGATGCTGGCGCAGGGACAATTGGAAATTACGATCGCTGCTCTTTTGAGGTTGAAGGTATTGGACAATTTAGGCCAAATCAAAACGCCACCCCACATATAGGAAGAGGTGGAGAGCTAGAAAAAGTTGTAGAGTTAAAAGTTGAAACAATTTGTCCTGATAATAAAGTAGATGAAGTAATCGCGGCATTAAGAGCGGCCCACCCATACGAAGAGCCAGCAATAGATCTCTACGACCTTATTAATTTTTAATAGATAAAATCGAGGAGTATCGATGAGCACATTAAGTGAAAAAAGCTGTATTCCATGTCAAGGCGGAGTTCCACCTCTTCCACTTGATGAAAAGCTACAACTAAAAGACCAGATTGATCCACGTTGGAGCTTTTCAAATGATAAGAAGCGCTTGTGTCTTGAACTAACATGTGAAAAGTTTGAGCAACCAATGGCCATTGCAAATGAAATAGCAAAGGTTGCGGATAAGCAGTGGCATCATCCTGATCTGTATATAAGTTTTGGAAAACTAAGAGTCGACTTATGGACACATAAGATAGATGACCTCGTGGAAAGTGACTTCATATTTGCGAGTAAAATCGATCAGATCCTAAAGTCACATAAGCTTTAAAATAATATTGTATACGAATGGTATAACTTCAATAGCAATAAGAACAATGATGACAATTTCCATCAAATGACTTTTATGGTTATTTACTTCTGCCATATACATTTGTGAAACATCAAGTAAGTTTTTTAGTTTTTGATCCACAAGAGATTGCCATTGTTCTACTTGTAAACGCTTCAAACAAATACGAAATAAGCGTGCATAGTAAATATCTCCAATAACCTTAACGGAATTCTCAATTCGATCGACAAGTTCACTTGTTTCAAAATATAACTGACTTGCATCCTTAGCTAAGACAGAAATTTTACTAAAGACAGAAGGATTTTTTTCCACGACTTGGCGATATAAACCTGAAAGTTTCTTATCAAGAAGATCATCAAAGTAGCGAAGCTCTAGGAGCTGTATATTTGCAAATTCAATAACATCACAAATATCATGTCCATCAACTTCAGAATAAACGAACGCATTATCCCAATCGATTGCCACTAGATCATCCGGTCCATACGATATCGTACAATCGATAACCGGAGCGAGCATGGCCGGACTAAGTTTTACGTTCTTTTCCATTGCTAATAACTGATAAACAAAAGAGTCTTCTAGCCAATAATCCTTATTATGATATTTTGGAGAAGTAACGAAAATACTATACTCTTCACTTTGTTCCCAAGTCTTAGGCTTAATAAGAGAATCCCCTAACGACTCCACAAAGAAGTTGATTCGTTCTCGACAGAAGTTCTCTACAGAGTCTCCCTGAGACCAATTCTCTACCCATTCAATGAGCTCCTTCTTCTCAACAAAGAAAGGGCATTCGATATCAACAGAAAAAGAAAGCGCACCATAACTCCAAAGTTTAACGGTTACAGCAACTTTCATATTTTCGATTGAATGATCTCCTAAGAAAACCACCAAAGGAGGATCTTGAAATAGCATATTTTTAGAAGGTCTATTTAAGCTAAATTTTTTTAAGATAGTAAGGCTTTTGAGCTTTTCATAAGCTTTGTCTAATTTGACTTCGTGAGCGATATCAAAAATTCGATATACTTTTAGGACACCCATTTTCTTATTCATAAGTCACCAATACCTAATTTATGGAAATAGTGAAATAACACATTTCAACTGTCCACTTCCATATTTTGCCATTTTTTCAAACTCATCAATACCTACAGGGATGTTTATATTATCGACCTTATCTTGATTATCTTTCAAATCAGGATCATTAAAATAAATAAACTCGTCATCAATATTAGTTATGACAATCCAATGCGGAACTTTCGTCTCCGTCAATCGATAGGCACTAATTAAAACTAAGGCCAATCCTCCGCCTTCTATTATCTCACGGATTTTACTGATGCCATAATTTTTAAAGTGAGTTTTTACACCTACTTCCTTGAGTTTCTTTTCAAAATTACTTTGAACTAGCTCAATCACCTGTTTTTTCTTCTTATCTCGTACTGTGTCAGTAAAAAGAGATGACTTTCTATTGATGTAAATTTCAGTTTTAAGGCCGCGATTCGCGGCTGCAAGAGCAATCCCATGAGGGCCACATCCACCATGGCCAGATGCCATATAAATGGTTGTGGCCTCACGCCATAGATCTAACTCTAACTCTTGATTAAGCTTAATTTTTGGACGTAAAAAGCGCAGTGCCATCATCAGTGCACTCGGGCCACAAGTGAAGTCTGTCGTTTGTTGATAATAAGGGATATTTCTCTTTGCCTTGAGCGGAGCTTTACGGATCCTCTTCTCATAGCAAAGAGCATCTTGATGATCCTCATAATAGTCATGTTTTATCTTAAATTCTTTATATCCTAACTTTTCATAAAGAGAAATGGCCCCCTTATTAGTGCGTTTAACCTCAAGGCGCAAATATGAACATGAGTGTTCCAAACCCACTTTCTCGGCCAATAACATAAGTTTTTTTGCCAGCCCCTGCCCTTGATGGCCTTTACTTATAGCAATTGAGTAAATACGTCCTAAAGAAGTCCCTCTGTGAAAAAGAACTAGGATATAGCCAGCAATTACCTTGTTAACAAGGATAACTTTTAAGGCCCCATGAGACTTGGTAATGGCGTACTTAAAATTCGTGGCGCTCAGGCGATCGCCATCAAATGACTCCTCTTCAATTGCAAGGAGTGCGTTCAGATCTTCTAAGGTTGCATCTCTAAAAATATGCATAAAAAACTCTCGCTTTTTTTTAATAATTTATATTATTCTTGTGTAAAAAAATATCTTTATTTTTATGTGGAGATAAAAAAAGATGGAAAAACTTGTTGTCATCGTTGACCGTCTAAAAGATTGGCAACCCTACTTCCCAACTGACCAGGTCATTACGGCCAAGGACTACTTATCAAAAGAAGAGTACCAACAACTTAAAAACTTAAGAGTTTTAAACCTTTGTAACTCTTCCAAGTACTTATCTCTTGGTTACTATACTTCCCTTATTGCCGAGGCACGAGGCCATAGGGTTATGCCAACGGTAAAGACTATTAATGATCTTTGTAAGAAGAAGCACTACACTTATGATCTCGACGAACTACAAAGCTTGGCACAAGAAGTGGCAACGAAGTATATCGACAACAAAGAGGAAGTTCGCTCAATTGCTTTTCGAGTCTTCTTTGGTGAAACCAAAGAGAAGCTCTTTAGGAATATTGGTAAGGTAATTTTTAATAACTACCCTGTCCCTATTTTTGAAGTACGCTTGGCCTTTAATAAGATTTGGAAGATTAACTCAATCGTACCTGTTCATATTTCTGATCTCAGTGAAACACAAGAGACATTCTTCGCTGACCATTTAGAGAAATTTAACAATCGTATTTGGCGTCTTCCAAATGCGAGGAAGCAATACAAATATGATTTAGCAATCCTAGTGGATGATAAAGAGAAGCTTCCTCCTAGTAACCCAGAAGCAATCAAGAAGTTCATCGAGATTGGTAATAAGAATGGACTCTATGTTGAAACAATTTCTAAGTACGACCTTGCACGAATCAACGAATTTGATGCTCTTTTTATTCGTACAACAACATCTCTAGTAAATCCTACCTATGCATTTGCAAAAACTGCTGTTGATGAAGGACTTATTGTCATTGATGATCCAAATGCTATTTTGAAGTGTACGAATAAGATCTATCTACACAACCTCTTTAAGAAGAATGGCATAAATACGATTAAGAGTGAAATTGTTAGTGACTACAACGAAGCAACACTTAACCTTCTTGTTGAAACGCTGAAGTTACCGATGGTTTTAAAGATTCCAGATGGAAGTTTTTCAATTGGTGTGACAAAAGTAGAAACTAGAGAGGAATTAAAAGAAGGCCTAAAAGACTTTCTACACAAGTCAGCTCTTATTTTAGTTCAAGAGTTCCTTTATACAGATTTTGACTGGCGAATTGGAGTGATTAACAAAAAGCCTTTCTATGCTTGTAAGTACTTTATGAGTAAGGAACATTGGCAGATCTATAATCACGCAAGTGGTGAAGAAGATAGCTCAGGAGATTCGCTGTGCTTAGCGATCGGGGATGTTCCACAATATGTAATCGATACTGCGACAAAGGCCTGTGCAAAAATTGGTGATGGACTCTTTGGTGTCGATATTAAAGATGACGGAAAGAAAGCTTATGTCGTTGAGGTCAACGATAATCCAAACCTCGATTTTGGAGTTGAAGACGAATTAATTGGCGACGAGCTTTATGAAATTGTTATCAAGCATTTCATCCATAAAATTGAAGAAACTAAGAATCTTCATTAGAATCATAAGTGTGGCCTAGCCACACTTTCTTTAAAGCTTCATAAAGCGCTTCATTAATATGCATTAACTTAGCATCTGAACTTTGTCCCAAGAGATATATTTGCTTAGCAAAGTCACCTATTACAGGTGCTTCGTTTGGGTCTAACTTCTTTACTTCCTCCGGATACGCTTCTTTTAAGCGCTTACATATACTCATTGTTTTGCCCCCGTTCTTGTCACGGTAAGCAGCTACACCAAATGAGCGACAGACTGCCGGCCTTGTTGAATAATTCATACAATAACCTTTAGTCCCATCTTCAGAGTTACGATGATAGAAGACACAAGTTTTAGAAGGAGTCCCTTCAAGTTCTTCTAACAACTCTTCAACTCTCTCAATTCCCTCGTCATTAAGTAGACGGAATGCACTAGGTAACATTTCTGAAGTTGAAGCAGATATTTCCTGACTCAAGCAACATGCTCCACACCCACTAAGGCAAGGTAGTTCCTTGGTCAATTGATAGCTAGAGAAAGTCTTTGCAGACTCTTCAAAGATTGATTCGATATGCTTAGAGATCTCTTTATTTAAATTCACAAAACCTTCAACATGTAAAAACCGAAGGCCATTCTATTCATAAAAATTTAATTGGCAATAAAATTCGACATGCAAAATCGCTTCAATAAATTCAAGAGCTTAGCGTTTAGTAATTTATACAACACAACTACTCTAGATAAATTTTCTAGAGTATAAAGCATCCATGAAAATCATAATCACTACCCTATTTCTAAGTCTTACGACGTATGCAAAAGTTTTTAATGTTATGGCCCCTCTACTTGTAGGTGATCCAAATAATTTAAACTCTGATTATTCCAAATATCAAATTGAAGACTTTAAAAGACAGTTACATGAAATAAAGGCCCTGGGGGCAACAGGTGTCAGTACAGATATTTGGTGGGGATTAGTTGAAAAAAATGATAACCAATTTGATTGGCAATACTATCAGCTCTTAAGTGACTTAATTATTCAAGCAGGTCTAAAGTGGGTTCCAATTCTTTCATTCCATCAATGTGGTGGTAATGTTGGAGATACATGTAACGTCCCTATTCCAAATTGGCTTTGGAAAAAATACGGACAAGATGCCATGTCAAAATCAGAGCAAGGTAATTACTCAAAAGAATTCTTATCTGTATGG
Organism: Halobacteriovorax sp. XZX-3; assembly: GCF_043196495.1. Lineage (NCBI taxonomy): Bacteria > Pseudomonadati > Bdellovibrionota > Bacteriovoracia > Bacteriovoracales > Halobacteriovoraceae > Halobacteriovorax > Halobacteriovorax sp. XZX-3. The sequence continues at coordinate 1,033,896 of NZ_JBEBMO010000001.1, forward strand.
ACAACTAAAAATGCCATCGGAGAATTTTACGATGTCATGCACTCGTTTAATTATCACTTTGGTCACAAGATGAATCAAATTTATGAAATTAATATTAGCCTTGGCCCTGCAGGAGAGCTTCGTTACCCTTCTTATAACTCCCACGATTATGGCACAGGATATCCGACAAGAGGAGCAATTCAAGCCTACTCAAATCCAGCAATTGAAAGCTTTCAAAATGCAATAAAAGAAAAATATAAGAGTGTTAATGCCTTAAATAATGCGTGGGGTTTTGGATTACAAAAATTCACACAAGTTTTCCCACCAAATCCGAATTTCTTTTTTTCAAATAACGAACAGTATACTCAATATGGGAAGGATTTTTATCAGTGGTATTCTAATAGCTTAAAACAGCATGGAAAGCGCATACTATCTGCGGCCATTGACGTCTTTAGAATGCACTCACATATTCAACTAGGTTTTAAAGTACCAGGAATCCACTGGCGTGTGGCACCTGGAGGGGATCGCCTAGCAGAGTTAAACGCAGGCTTAATCTCTACAGATAATGATATTTATAGCGATAATACGGGTCATGGCTATAACCGTATCATTGGTCTTGTTAACGAACTTAAGGCCGAGAAGAGTTTTTACAATATCAACTTTCACTTCACTTGCTTGGAGATGGATAATTTTGATGGACCTACACATGCCCAAAGTTATGCTAAGGCCCTTGTGTTTTGGGTTGCTCAAGAAGCAAGTCGACAAGGAGTAAGAATTCTCGGCGAGAATGCATTGGCAGGAACTTTATACTCGCAAAGAGCATGGGATAATATCGCCGATGCCCTTTACTTTGGAAATTATGATGGTGTTACATTTCTTAGAATGGGAACAATTTTAAGCAGTGGACTAGCAAGAGACAACTTCTATCGCCTTACTCATCCACACTAACTTTTTTAAGTAGAAAGTCTGCTCTATCGTCCAAGGCTTTGTAATTTTCGCTTGAAAGCTTCCCTCCAGAAAGAGAAAGCTTTCTCACACTATCTCCGATCACAAAGTCATGATAGTAATTATTTAAATAGATCACATTTGAGCTTACACCTAAAACCATTTGATCTCGCCTTGTAATACGCATAGACTGATCTATTGTTACCTCTTCTAAGTTAGAAAAGAATCTTAAGAAATAATAATTTCCAACAATCCTCCATTTTCCTTGAATAAATTCCGCCTTACTACTAGGCTTCTCCGAATATGAAACTGTTTTAGAGAACCAAGCATTCATCGAATCACATTTAAAATTACCGATAACTCGAGAGGCATACGTATAAAGTCCCTGCCAACGAGCAATGCTTAAAGAGCTTAAATTGTCACATTCTAATTCAGATGAGTTTTCTCTTTCATTTTGTGCAAACTCAAATGGATGATAATCAAAATCAGAAGGGTTATATTCTGTTTTATTAATTACACTTTCAATCCATGCCTTATAGTCTGGTAAGAATGTATACATCCCCTTTCCTGAAGAGCAATCGAGATCCTCAACACCATCAAAAGCTGCTTTAGCATACCCTTGAGTCGCCCCAACTAAGTAAGTTTTATCATCAATCATAACCGTGGCAGGACCACCAGAGTCACCACGACAAGCTCCGTTGTCGTCTTCATAAAGTAGAATTGAACGCTCTAAAAGATTGCGCCTTATATCCATTGCTCTTACTTCAACCTTCTTGGCCCTACCAACAACTCCATTAGCATCTTGACCAAAGCCAGTAAGCTTAATCTTTCTATTTAAAACCTTATCACTTTCTGAAGGATCAAGAATTTCTATAACTTCAGCATTCTGTGGTGCTTCTTCTTCCAATTCAAGAATAGCGATATCAAAGTTATGCCCAAAGTCTCCTCTTACTGATTCGAGGTTATGCATTCTTAGCAAAGTATCCTGTGCCAAGTGGACTTCTTTAATATTAATAAATTTAGTACTGTTAGAAACAAAGGCAACTTGCATATTCTTAAAAGAAGAGCCAATCAAACAATGGGCAGCAGTAATAATGTGATTCTTGGAAATGAGGCTTCCAGTACAAAATGACTTAGCCAGATCATTTTCTTTAGTTATAGCAACCGTATATTTGAGTTCCTCTGCTTGAATCGCTAGGGACTCTCCACCAATAATGGCATTCGCTTGTGCTTTAACTTCCATCGCTCTTTGGGAACAAGAAGTAAGTGAAATTAACAGGGCAATACATAAAGGAATATTTCTCATGCAAAGAATGTAGCAAAAGAGAGCACTCGCAAGTAAAACTTCGTAAAATCTAGATAGTAATTATATGTAAAACTCTTGGCCAGTTATCGTGTTTTCAGCAAGTTAGGCACTCACCGAAGCAAGTAAATCTTATCTGGCACCTATTCATAACTACTTTATTTTATTACAAAGCATTATGACAAAAATAAAACTTCTACTCCTAGCACTTCTACAATTATCGATCTATGCCATATCCTTTGAAGGTAAGGTCCTCTATATCCATGATGGCGACACCATGACTGTTTATAGTGACTTCCTTGGCAAGAAAAAGAATATCCGCATGCTAGGAATTGATACTCCTGAAGTAGACTTTAATGGTAATACTCAAGGACAAATATCTCTTGATGCTAGAGACTATCTAAGAAGTCTTGTGCCAATTGGAAGTATGGTAACAATTGATCTTGGAAGAGATGGGGACCTTAATACTCGCCGTCTACTTGGAACAGTCTTGTATAAAGGTCAGGACATAAATTATGAGATGCTAAAATCGGGGCTAGCTGTTCCTTATTTTATCGAACCTTTTGATAAAGAAATCATGTACAAATATATGGAAATTTCTGAAAGAGTCTTTCTCGAAGAAATTGGTCTTTATGCACTAGACGTTCAGCTTCCTTACGAGTTTCGCATGAGTGTTCAAAATCGAGTTGGAACAAATTACGTTGGTGACCTTAAGACGAAAATCCTTTATTCACCTGAAGATGGCCATCTTGTACCACCTTATCGCAGACTCTTCATCCGTTCTTTTGAAAGAGCGATGCAACTGGGCTACAAATTATTTACAAATTAATTATTCACAAACGTGCCTAACAATTTCGCTTACACCATCACCTGATTCAACTTCAGTTGTGTAGATAAATTCGTTATCCTTTGGCCCGTATGCGATAGCCTCCTGTTGAGGAAGCTCTTTTGTTCTAACAATTCTAAAGTCAGTCTTTGCTTCTAATTTTCTTGAATTAAATTCCGCTAACGAATTAAATTCAATATTAAATTCGAAAACTGCCCCATAAGTTAGAACAAGTAGTGTTTTCCCATCTTTAGAGATATCCATTGCTGTCGCAATCCTTCCCCAAAGATTGTAGTTGTACAAATGAAATGGAAGATCAATAATTGCAACTTCCTTTAATTCCATTTTTTCTTCTTTCTTTACACCTTCTTGGATTTTTTCTTTTTCGATTTTGAATAGCTTCGCTGGCATTGCACGACGGTTTTCTTCATCGACAATTTTAGTTAAAATATAAATATCACCACTTGGATGAACAACCATACTTTCAGCATCGTACTTTTCTTTATTTGGATAAACTAATCTCAAAACAAATTCAGGATCAATCTCTTTGGCATCATCTTTAAGCTTTGCTTCATTAAGAGCTACGACAGAAAGGAACTTTCTCTTCTTCTTATTGTCTCCAATGTCGGCGATGTAAACACACTTTTGCTCACCACATGGACCTAGAGACATATCTTCCATATCATATGGTCGGAAATTATTGATTTTAACTTTCTTTGTATTCTTCCCTGTGAGAGTTGTCCAAAAAATCTCAGGGCCTGATCCTGAATCATTTAAGTTATACATTCGATCATCATAAATCTGAGAGATTGCAATTCCAGATGTCTCATTTAAAACAGTATTATCAAGCCTACCAATTACCTGTGGTTCAGACCATTTCTGACAAATAGCAAATGTTGAAATTGACACGAGCGCAATTGTGATTAGACGTAACATAGATCCCCCAAAATGTTGCTGGACTATTAAATCACCCGTCGTTTACTATGACAATACACATGCATGGAGAGATTAAATGCTAGACTTTAAGGCAAAACCAATAATTGCAGTTATTTACCTTCGCCCTCTACTTGGCTACCCGAGTCATCCTGGGTTAAATAAAGTCATCGACTATGCTCTAGAAGACCTTGAAGTCTTAAGAAATTGTGGAGTTGATGCTGCCCTTTTAGAAAATGAGCATGACAGACCTTATACTGTTGAGGCTTCAAAGGAAGTCATCGCAAGTATGAGTGTTGTGGCCAACATGGTTCAAAGACAAGCAGGTAACTACCCTATAGGCTCAGAGTTTTTAATCAATGATCCAGAAGCTTCACTAGCTATTGCTAAGGCCGGTGGAAACTCATTTATTCGTACAGACTACTTTGTCGATCGCATGGCACGAGAAGAATACGGTGGTGAAATGAAAATTGATCCACAAAGCTTACTTGATTATCGAAAAAAGATTGCGGCAGATGACATTCAGCTCTTAACAGATATTCAGGTTAAGTATGCGACGATGTTAGAAGAGAAGTCTCTTGCCCAATCAGCTCGAGAAGCTTATGAATACAAGAGTGCTGCCGCCGTAGTTTCTGGGCGCGAAACAGGAATTGCTCCTAGTGTTTCAGAAATAATGGAGGCAAAAGAAGGCGCACCAGATCTTCCAATCATTATTGGTTCTGGCCTTTCTCATAATAATCTAGATGAACTCTATCCTGCTCTTGACGGCGCTATCGTTGGAAGCGCGCTTATGACAGACACTCGTATGGATTATGAAAAGATTGCACCATTTATGGATATCGTAAGAAGGCTTAGACAATAATGTATACCTTCATTGGTGATGCTGGATTTGATGTATATTCAACATCAAATGAAAAATTTCTTGGAGGCTGTTCCTTAAATGTAGCAACCCACTTTAAGAGAAACTCAAATTTTAGAGCAAGCCTTATTTATCCTGCTGCAAGTGATGGTCAAGAGATCATCAGTCATTGCCAAAAAGAAGACATCCAAACTCATCCACTTGAACGAAGTGGTAAGACACCAATTCAGTTTATCGAAACCCTTGAAAGTGGAGAAAAGAATTTTACAGAATACCAATCAGGCGTAATTGAAGATTTTGCATTAACAACGCAAGAAAGGCATATGATATCTGCCCTCGAAGGCTACATCATTTGTCCATTATATACTCAGATCCTTCCATTTATTGATCAACTTATTGCTTGTTCACCTAAAGCGAAATTCATTTTCGATTTCCACGATGCGAGTGAAATTGATATTGAAAAATATCTAAAACATGCAAGTCTCGCTCAGTTCGGCTTAGTTAATGGCCATCCTCTCGAAGACTTTCTCTATGACTATGTAAAGAGTCACGAGATTGAAATTTTAATAACAAGAGGAAAAGATACGATTAGCAAGTTATCAAAAAAACAAATTGAAAACTACAACCCAATCCCATTAGAAACAGTGGTCGACTCGACCGGAGCTGGCGACGCATTCCTAGGCGCATACCTCGCCCTCAACAATATCGAAAAAGCATCTCAATATGCAAAATCTATTTTATCTGTGAGGGGCGCGGGTACCAATCGAGAATTCAAAGACTTATAGTTAAAAATTAACCAATCCAAATACAAGTGCCTAACTACTTATTAGTGGAAATCTTCATTTGTACCCGCGCCCCATTTTGAAAAATATTAATATCAAAATGAAAATAAAGTGCGCAATATCGGTGTAAGACTTATTACCTCTAAAAAATAAGTGAGGTAAAAATGAATCAATTACTAATTAATTTTAAAGAATCAAAAACATTAAATGAATTAACAGAAATTCTAGATAGTGGATGGCAAATATATAAATCTAATGCATTGTTATACAGCAGCTTCACATTAGGTTTTTCATTATTACTATGGGCACTTTCAATTATCCCATTTGCCTCCGGTTTACTAACACCATTTTTTTTAGCATCGTTTTACACAGCAATCATCAAATCAGAAACGAAAAAAGAAATTACAATTTATGATTTCATTGCAATTCCTAAAGAAAAATTCAATCTAATTTTTATTAGCGGCTCCTTGTCATCATTGATTACATTCTTTGGTTTTATTCTCTTTATCCTTCCAGGACTTTACTTTTTCGCTTCTTATCTTTTTGTTATGCCTTTAACTCTAGAGAAACAAAATGATAAGTCTAGTGCATGGGAGATATTAGAAGAAAGTAGAAAAATATTTACAAACAATTATAAAATCATCACAGCTGCAGTATTTGTTTATATTGCTCTAGCACTGCTTGGAGCACTAGCACTCGGTCTAGGACTTTTTATCACAATACCTTTAATAACTTGTATCAATTATCAACTTTATAAAAAAATTAAGTAACAACTTATGGCGCTTAATGCGCCATTTTTTTTAGCGAGGTAATAATGCCTAAGAAAAAATTAATCCGACAAGGAGAATTCCCCTACCACGTTACAACTCGTAACAATAACAAAGACTGGTTTAGCATACCTATGCATGAAGTTTGGGATATTTGTAAAGAGTCCCTAATTTATGCACTAGAGAAAGAAAAAGTCGAAATAAACTGTTTTGTTCTTATGTCAAATCACTATCATTTACTTCTGACTACTCCTGATGAAAATATCGATCGTTTTATGATGCATTTCAATTGGAGAATTAGTTATTTAATTTCTAAAAAGACAGATAGAATTAATCACAAATTTAGCAATCGCTATAAATGGTCAATCGTGGCAAATCAAAGTTATCTCTATAATGTTTATCGCTATATTTACCAAAATCCGATACGTGCAGGAATCTCTGAAGCTTGCATTGATTATCCTTACACATCACTACATTTTACTAGTTTTGAAGCACAGCTATTTAAATATCGGCCTCATATAAATTATACTGGAGCTAAACAACTTATAGAAAGGAAGTACGATACTGACTTTGATAATTGTATCAGGAATTCCTTAAAGAAAAGCTACTTTACTCCAAAACAGAATATATCTGCACTTTATCTAAAAAGATTAAAAGGCATTAAGATTGGAATGTAACAAGTGGAAATCTCGATTGGTACCCGCGCCCCTTTTTAGGAGGCATAAAGAGGCTTAAGTTTTATTTCACCATTTTTCAAATGCTATCTCATGAATTGAAGAAATAAATCGTCGCTCACTTCCTGATTCCTTTTCTTGAAAGATGATATATTTGAAAACCTCAGAAACTACCAAAGCAGCTTCTTCTAAGTTATATCCATATGAAGAAACAACAGACTGTCTGATCAAACGATCAATTACATTTACAGGACCACTACCACCAGCACAAGCAACTCCAACAGAATTATTTCTAACAAGATCAATATATGGATAACTCAATCTTTCATCTAAGTAACTAAGTGTAATGTAGTCACCTCTAGATTCTTCCGCTGCACTCATGACCTCGGTAATTGAATCAGCATCTTTTCCACGTGGCATAAGTCTTGTGACTAAATTTCGATAAAAAACTATCGATGGCGTTGTTTCGATAGAAACGAGTGTCTTCTCTTTTGGTAAGAGATTTAGAATCGTATTATAAAGAGTTGTCTTGCCTGAACCAAAGTCTCCTGCACAAAGAATACCTTTATTTGATCCAACAATTTCTGTAATAATATCTTTTCCTTTTTCTGTAAGCGCATTTAAAGAGACATAATCCTCAAGAGATAAAATTTTCTTAGGAAGTTTTGTTAATTTAAGCGAAGGGCCTTTAATCGATATCGGAGAAAGAACAACTGAAACAGTTAGAACTTCTGTTATATATCTAGAGAAGGACACTTGATCTTTAGTTATACTAAAACGATCTTTAAGTGCGTTGATGACACTTTCATACTCATCTTTACTATTGAAGCATTGTACAGGGTGCCAGCTATCATTTTTTTTAACTGATACATCGTGATAAGCACCAATGCTAACTTCATCAATAGATTCGTCACATACTAATTTATATAAATTTCCAAGTACTGCTTCTAATTGATCGTTCATCTTCTCTCCTACAGTTAATATCTACTGTAAGCTTATTTGTTATCTTAAAATAAATCACCTAGGGACTTCCCTAGGAGGCTACTAACCACCTGAATTTAAGTGCATTAGTGACGGCCTCTGTACGCTTACTTGCTTGAGTCTTTTTGAAAATAGAGCTCATATGGTATTCAATAGTCTTTTCAGATATAGAAAGAGCATTGGCGATCTCTTTATTCGTGTAACCAAGAGAGACCAAATCTAGTACTTCAGCTTCTCTTGCAGTCAAAGGATTCTCAGACGAAATCGCCGATTGATCGACTGATTTTGTTAAAGACTCCAGGGTTTTAGCGACTCGATTAAGGCACAGTGATTGGTTTTTACCTCGTGAGTAAAGACGACATTCTTTTGCTAAATTAAGTAATTCTGCCTCAAGGGTTTTGATAGCTACTCCCCAAATTAAACTAAATTATTAAAAACCAAAAAATCCGTAGTATTCCTATCGGTTAATATCCTTGAAATAATTAGCTTATTTGATCTTTGGAGAGAGTTAAGTTACTGAAGTCTCGATTGGTACCCGCGCCCCTTTTAAGTAAGAATTACAGGAGGAGATGTCATATGGTCTAAATAGAGTTAATTAAGTTGAATATTGAATAAAAAGGGACAAAGAGGGGCAAATGAAGATCTTATCACTACTTACCATTCTATTTACTCTAAATGCCACAGCAGGCTGTCTTGAAGACCAAACAAGCTGTGACTACGAATTTCAAGGCTGTGTGAATTTTGCGATTCAAATGCCATATGAAAAAGATATCTCTTCAATGCTCTATCGCTGTCAGGAGAAATACTTAACAGTAATCACTTATGAACAATGTATGTCAGTGGCAGAAGAAATGATCTTCATGAGAGACAAGAATAAGGCCCGCGCAATATGTGGAACACAATTTGGTGGTGCATTTAATTTTGATCAATGCCTAGCTCATGCTGAGGCACAAGCCTATACTGAAGATATCACTCGCCTAGGACTTGAATGTTTTGAAAAACAAAAAGAAACAATCACACTAGCACAGTGCTCACAGGTTGCTGCACTTATGCACTTTATTAAAGACAAGAACTATATCAATCGATACTGCTTTGAAAAGCATTTCTAAATACAAAGCCTCCGAAAGGAGGCTTTTTTATTTTCGCACTAATTCAAGATATGCATACATTGCTCTTCGCTTGAGCTTCTTCGAAAAACCAAGAACTTCGTTGGTTGAAGAGACCCCCGCATAAATCGAAACTTTCTTTTTCTTAAAATATTTCAATGCTTCATAGTATAGCAGTTTTGAAACACCACGGCCTTGAGCATCCGGATGAACTGAAATTGACATTATATGACCTATCTTAGTTCTTGTAATACTTGGAACGATGAAACCAATTGCCTTCCCGTCCTCAACAGCAACTAACGCATCCACATCATACTTAATAAGACCATCCACAAAACCCAAAAACATCTTACGGGGAAAATTCTCACAGCGTGAAGTTGCACTAAACTTGTGAGCAAGGTACTCAATATCGACAACCTCATCTCTTAATTCTTTATTGAGTTTTACGATTTTAACATTCTTATCAAACTCATATTTTGAAAGGTACTTTAGGCCATCATCAACACTTGCCAGAAGCTCCTCTCCACGGCTTCGGCCGCCTAACTCGAGCAATTGATTATATATTTGTGACTTTACTGGAACATAGAAGTGTGCTCTTTTAATGCGTTTAACATTTTTAAACACATCCTCGACCATGTCTCTAGTTTCAAGTACAGACCATTTTGGAGCAATTTGAACATCAACTTTTATTATTCTAAGACCTATATCATTTGAAGCAAAGAACTGATAAAGGTATTCATTTTTCTTCTCATCATGACGTGTGAATTTAGAAATATCACTTAAACTCTCTCTAATATCATTTTTACGAGTTGAAGTGTATTTTTTTGGTACAGGGATGTCCTTGCTTTTGCAAAATTTCACGAGAGCAGAATTATCATATAACAAATCAAGGAGCTTTCTATTCATTAATAATCCAATAAACTTTTAATAGTTGGATGATCTACTTTTTCTAGCTCTGCCTTGATATACTTCATCGAAGTTGCAAAACTACCATCATTCCAAATGCTAGAAATATTAGCTTCTTTTTCTTCTATTAATTGTTTTGACGTTAAACCAATTTTCTCAGTTTGAATTCTTGTGATGATACCAACCAGCTCACCTGTTTCACGATCAACTAATGGAGATCCTGAATCACCACCTGAAGAATCACAACCTGTAGCAATTGAATAAACCTTATCAAGCTTTCTTACTCTATCATCTCCAAAAATAATCTGACAGTCATGAGAATTCTCGTAACGTGCTAGTCCAAGCTTCTCATTATCAAAGAAACCAAATCCGACAGTAGTTAGAGGAGTTCCCTCAACGGCAACTTTATCAAAATTTAACTTCACAGCTGTTACAGTTTCCATAAGAATTGATTCCTTATCCTCCATGTCGATTGAAACAATCGCAAAGTCTAAATCATCACTATAGAAAACAAGCTCTTTTGCTTTTAAAGAAAATTTTGGTCCGGCAATAAAATGAAAAAGCATATCTTTAAAGTTTTCACGATCAATAACATGGGCAGCAGTAGCAACAAGATGCTCTCCTGCAAAATGGCCGAGATAAAAAGCTGTACCAACATTCTTCAGTGTTAATTTATTGGCAGTATTTACTACGCCGAGTCCAGTGATTAAGATTGAGCTCTTTAGTGCTTCTACATCTGGCGAATCATTTTCACTAATATGAGTACGATTCCATTCATCACCAATAATATACTCTTTAATATTTAGATCTCTTCTCTGATTCGAAAGTACATATTTAAGATAAACGCTTGGGTAATTAATACTTTCGTAGAGCTTAATAATAGCTTGATAAACTGACCTTGAAGAACAAGTACGCTCGATGCGATTAACTTTAGTTACATAAGCTCTAATATATTCTTGTCTTAAATCCATGAGATTCGTTATATATACACCGTCATCACTCATATTCTTAGTGATGCTTGTAATTTCGACCAGAGAGCTTCTTTCTTGCTCCTCACTACACAATTGTGCTTGAGTATTGAAAGTGATTAAGAATAAAATTAGAATAATTGGTAAATTAAAGCGCATTTTCTATTAGACCTTTTTTAGCGTTTAGTTTCTTTTTAGTTAAACGAATTAGACGATTTAAGGAGATATATCTCTCCTTTCCTTTACGCATACAAAGTTCATTACTTTCACTAGCAATTTCAATAACGGCATTGCGAACTTCTTCATATGAATAATTTGAATTCTTATATTTACGATTGACTCGTTTTACAAATGTATAGAATAGATTATTGTCACGACTATATTTATTCTCTTGTAACTCAAGTACTTCTTCTTCGATTTTAGAATCTATATCCTGATTAGCAATTTCTTCTTCAGAGAGCTCAGACATTTTTAAAATAATATATGTTCCAATAATTCCTTTTTCATTTTGTAAAAGATCAAAGAAAGAAGCAACAGCAGTAATCCCAAGAACAATTGGGATAGAGAATGGAACAAACGCCACAATAAATACAGCAATAGGATGACCAACAACTTTTGCTAACCAGTAGTAACCTTTTAACTTATATACCCAATCTTTATCCGTCTGATTACTTGACTGGTCTTTAGGATAGAATGTCTCAATTTTATCTTTATAGGCGTCCATACACTGATATTCAAAAGTGTTTGCCTGGGCAGTACTCCATAAAATCGAAATACATAAGAATAGGGTTTTAAGTATTTTCATCATATTTGTAGAAAAGAGAATAAATGAATTTTTTATAAAATACTTAAGTATTGAAATAAGTATCTCGGTGTTCAGGTAGTATACACCTCCACACTTACCTATAATATTAACTACTTAGACTCAATCCATATTTAAACATTCTTTAATCCAATCTAATTATCTCAATACCGAAAAAACCAATGTGGAAAATAAACTTAACCTAGACATTCTACTCGAAAATATTGATGGCATTGCCTATCGCTGCTTAAATGATAAACAGTGGACAATGCTATTTATGACTTCAGGAGTAGAAAGGATTCTTGGGTATAAACCTGAAGAATTAATCAATAACAATGAATTATCGTTCGCTGATATCTACCACCCTGATGATGCTCTTAGAGTTTGGAATGAAGTCCAACTTGCTATTGAAAATCACACATTCTTTACCATTGAATATCGAGTTAAACATAAGAAAGGTCATTATATTTATGTGTGGGAGCAAGGCATCGGTATTTATGAGAATGGCAACCTAATTGCTATTGAAGGCTATATTTGTGATATCACAATTAAAAAACTTACAGAAATGGAGCTAATGGAGATCGTTGAAAAGCAAGCAAAAGAACTTCTTAAGAAAAAAGAAGGTGAAATTGAAAGAGCGAACTTTCAACGCATTTTAGAGCTCACAAAAGGAATGGCCCACGAATTAAAAAATCCTCTTACATTGACATTAAATTCTTACCAAATACTTAGAGCTGAGATTTTTAGAAAAGAGCGTCGTCCAGAGAGAATTGATATGCTCCTGTCTGTTATGAAAGATGCCAATACTCGAATAAATGATATCGTAGAAACAATTGATTTAACTTTTCGTTCCGTATCTAATATCAAAGAAATTTTCAATGTAAGTAAACTAATCGAAAAAAGTTTAACTATCGATTATAAGCAAGAAATAAAAGAACAAAATATACACTTATCAATTTCCGAAGAAACCTCTAACTATAACCTATTCATAACCGGGCAAAACTTTATTCAAGCTCTAAAAAACATAATAAAAAACTCAATCAATGCACTTCAAGAGAGTAGTAAAAACAACAAGAGAGAAATAAGTATAAATATCGAAATTGATAATAACAATCAATCGTTATTACTTAAAATTAAAGATACGGGAATAGGCATCTCACAAGAATATGTAAAAAGTGTCACTCTCCCCTTTTATTCTGCAACCTCACAAAAAACGAGTGGTGGATTGGGGCTGGCAATTGCAAAATTCTTACTACATAACGATAAAATTGATATTTCATTTAAAAGCGATATTGGTAATTGGACAGAAGTTACTTTAAGTATTCCAAAGGAAAGGTGGAGGCATAGCGATGGCGATTAATATACTCTTTGTTGATGATGAAGAAGCTCTACTTGAACTTATCGAAATGATATATGAAGAAGATGTTCTAGCAGGAAAACTAAGTACACAATTTGCATTATCAGGAAAGGAAGCTCTTACAAAACTAGCTAGTGATAAAGGTATAAACATAACTGTACTCGTCACCGATATAAATATGCCTGACATGAATGGTATAGAACTTGTAAAAGAAGTTAAAAAGAAATATCCACATATCATCATCTATATGATGTCTGCTTATGGTGATCAAAAAACACTAGAAGAAGTGAGTGAACTTGATATTAAGCACTACTTTAATAAGCCTGTGGACTTTAGTGAACTCAAATCAACTATTGAACAAGATCTAAGCTAAACATGTAGAAGATAAATATTGCAATCAGTTCTTTTCATTATATCTAAAGTAACACTACCAAGAGAAAGGTGTTCAAAAATATAATGCTGTGGTTTTAAAACCACAAGATCTGACTTTTCTTCTTTAAGTAACTCTTCAAGACGACGTGCTGGTTCAGCATTGAGAATCATCTTTAATGTATAGCTCGCTTCAACACCTTGTTTCTTTAACAGTGCCTGTGCCTTTTGAAGCTCATCCTCGGCCCCCTTATGAAGCTCAGACATCTCATTAGAAAGGACTTCTCGAGGAAATAGCCCATCAGGGAATACTTCCAAATTATAGCTCACAAAATTAATTGGAACGATACAATCCATATGAACTTTAGCGTTGTTACATTTTGCAAGATTTGCAACTTTTGCCAAATCATCTTCATCAATTGACTCATAAGGAATAAGATAAGTTATTTTTTTAAATGTATCGACTCCAGATTTATTGATAAGAACATCCTTATTCAAATTAAAAAGAGATTTTTCTGCAAATGTATTGAGAAAGAATCGATGTAGGTCACCGTGATGACTGGCACCGACAGACAGGACCTCCATTTCAGGGTCTTCCTTCAAATGCTCAATTCCTTCATTTATTGATCCCTCGAAGTTTTCAAAATCAATATCTTCTTTATCAATATCAAGACGTCCAAGGGTTGCGTTCACCATCTCTAAAGATGTTTCTTCAATTCTCTTTTTCCAAATAGGATCTTCAATTCGACGCGACAGGGCCGAAGACGTGTGAAACTGTTTTTCTATCTGAGGAGAAATTGTATCGATATGGTAGAGAGAAGGTTTTAATCCTAGGGCCTTAGCAAAATTAAAACCTGAACGAATATTTTTTTCAGAACCTTCATGAAGGTCTGAGCAGATAACCAGTTTTTTCATGCTGCCTCCAAGTATATATTATTTGGCAAATGGATTTAATAAAACTTAAATTAACTCTATATATTCAAAGATTGGACTGCTATCACTTGTACTTTAGAGCCAGTTAACTTGGCGCTAGACTTGCTATGATAATACTCATGAAGTTGATGAATACTAAAAATCACATCCTTAGCGTGATGTACGTCTTATTTTTATGTCTAATTCTTGGTCAGAAGTCTACATATTGTGCAATTATTGACAATAATAGCGAGGACAATATCTACGCTTCCCAAAAAGACAAAGAGCGTTTTGAGATAAAGAATCTAGTTAACGAGACGGGATTTGATTATGGGATAGACCTCAGTGATCAAGACCTAGAAGAAATTGCTGAGAGTGTTGGAAAATTTAAAATTTCTACACTAAGCTTTTCAAAAAGTCGCTTTAATCGTGAAGGTGCCATCGAGTGGTATCATAATATTCGTAACGTTAGTAAAGTATTTTACAACGTTATAACTGATCATAAACACTACAATGAGCATACTGCGGTTAGAGCTTCAATAAATATGGCCCATCAGCTTGTTTCATGGTGGATAACTCGAATAAATTACACCCTAGTACATGAAGTTGCTCATGGTGAGGCAATAAAAGAATTCGGCGGAAAAGATATCAAGCTATGGGTTGGAAACGACTCTTTTGATAGTGTTGGTGCATTCTATCTAGCATTCATGTCAACATATAATCGAGGTGCTATTAGCTACACAGTAGATACATTAAGTCCTGAGCAAGAAGCAGCTATTTCAGCAGCTGGCATTAACTCACAACTGCGTTTAGCAGAAGAGATTGCAGAAGAAAGTATTATTAATCGCAGGTTTGATCAAAGTGATGCCCTTCACTATATATTGAATAAAGTCATCTCGACAGTTTACTATCAATACGATCCAAATTCGAATATGAGTGACCTCGCCCACTACGCGCAAGCACTTCATCAGCAAGGAATCATCCATGCAGATGAAATTGATTCTACAAAAGAGTATATCTCGAATATTTCTTTCTTAGCGACACTCTTATCAGGTAGAACCTGGGAGGCCGTAAACGCTTTTAGTGACGAAATTATGTTAAATAAACACTACACTGACACGTATGCATTCAAAACACCAGTGGGCGAAGTAACATGGCCAGAATTTGCAGCATTCCTAAACAATAAAGGAGTTAGTGGAAAAATCTCAGCGAGCCTTCTAACAGAATCTCGCATGACATATCACTTTTCATTTGAAACACCACTAATTGGAGAAACAGCTAACGAAGTAGGTTTAGGATTTACATATAAGTCAGATAGTTGGCAAACAACAGTTAAGACATATTTTAACGATCAAGATGGCCGTGGTGCTACAATTAGATCTCAATACGATGTTGGAAGAAAAAATGGATTTTCTTTCTTTGCTGAGGCCAAGGCCGAAAATGGTACACTTAACCAAAGAAGGCATCAATACAGCCTAACAGGACAAGAAAGTAACGAATTTGAAACTAGTTTTAATATTGGGGTTGAATACCGTTTCTAAGAACGATAGAAATTTACAACGCGTCCCTTTTGCTTGCGGCTTTGATGAGATTCTAACTTCTCAAGGCCAGCAAGATTGTCCAGTGCATTCAGCATAATTTCATCCCAACCAGAAATAAATAGCAGATAAAACTTGGCCCCAGAATCAATTAGATCCTTAAAGTGAGCAATAAGCCTTGGAACGTTATCTGTACCAACTGAATCGTAGAGATAGTAAACATCACGGCCGGCAAAAGCCTGAGGATTTTCTAGGAAATCACAAGTTTCAAATTTAACATTATCTAGTTTAAAATAGCTAGCAACTGATTTTGTGAACTCAACTCTTTCCTCAACTAACTCAAGACCTAGATAATCAAGCTTCTTATCCATCATTAAGGCCATATAGAGCAAAGCACGTCCTGTTCCAGAACCAAGATCACATACACTTTTTATATCACTTCTAGAATTGATAAAACTAATCAAGAGATCAAGATCATCATAGCAGGCCGTATAAACGTGATAATTTTCTCCAAAGATAACATTATCATCGTCACCATTACACTCATTCCCCTCTTCATATTCTTCAGGATAAAGATGTTCAATATCTATAATACGAAGAAGCCTGTCATAAATTAAATCACGGAAACTTGGATCAAACTCACCACGAGCAATAATTTTTTTAACAGATTTGAAGATCTCGGTCATGAGTGGGAACTCAATATTATCAAAGAACCTCTCTCTTAAAACAAGAGCATCTCGACTATTGACCTGACAAATCTTATTTAAAAACTTACTTTGTTGATCGATCGGTCCTGCTAGAACCTTTTTCCATTTTTTATCGGCTTTTTGAAAGAACATATTTTCAAACTAGCACTTATTTTTGGATGAGTTAACTAAAACTTTTGAAGAAACACTTAAACATTGAAATTATTCACTGTATTTCAAGTTCTAAGTTCAGGATAGCGTTCACTCATTAAATTAATGAGTTTATCGAAATCCACAGGTTTTTCAAAATAATCGAGGGCACCTAGCTCTTTTGCCTTATTTCTGTATGCGTTACTTGAATAGCCTGAAATCATTATCGTATCGATATTTGGAAATCTATGATTAACTTCTTTTAACAATTCAAAACCATCAATACCAGGCATATTGATGTCTGTTAATATCAAAATAATATCCTGACCATCTTCACTCTCCAAAATCTCTAAAGCATGGGCACCAGAAGTTGAAAAAGAAAGAAGCATTTTATTGGCCTTAACCCAGTCTTCAAAAATATGCTCAAAGATGAATAGCACATCCTCTTCATCATCAACTAAAAGTACATGAACCCTAATCACGAAATCTCCTTAGGAAAACGAATCTTAAAAATTGTAAACTCGCCTTCTTTTGACTCGACAAAAATCTCACCATTATTCTTCTCTATAATCGATTGTATGATAGACATACCAAGCCCAGAACCTTCCCTTCCTGACTTTGTCGTAAAAAATGGCTCAAAGATATTATTTAGGAATTTTTTTGGAATCCCTTCACCGTTATCTTTAATTTCGATTAGTATATAATGATCTTGATCAAAGGTTTGAACAGACAACAAGGCCTGACCATCTATATTCTTAAACTTCTTATCTAGAGAATATATTGAGTTTTCGAAAAGATTTAAAAAGACTGATTGAATATCATTAGTGAATACATGTAAATCTTCACTTGTATTTAGAGAGTATTCAAATTTGAGATCAACACCATCCGTTTTCAATGAAGAAGCATGATAGGCATACTTGAAAGACTCTTCAATAAGCTTATGTAATGAATACTTTTTCTTTCCATTAACCCTGGTATCCAACATAACATCTAGGATATTTTTAATTCTTAAGCTATGGGTTGAAATTATATCAAGCGCTTTACTCAAATCTTTTGAAACTTTACTATCATCACCACTCAAGCGCTCATTAAGAACCGTAGCAACCTTACTTGCATTTAAAATGAGATTTAGAGGATTCCTAATTTCATGAGCAATGCCTGTAGTTAATCTACCAAGCGCGGCCAACTTTTCTTGTTGAAGCATTGTCTCATGAGACTTTTTTATGAATTCTTCTTTCTCACTTACTTCTTTTTCAATAATCTCATTTAAGTCAGCAATTTTTTGATTTGCGTTCATCATAGCAAGCTCGACACCGATGCGACTTGCAAATAAATCAACAGCTGTTGCCACAAAAGTAGGATCTTTTATGGGAATTGTACTCAATAGAACAATCAAGCCGAGAAAATCGCCAGAAGGAAGTAAGACAGGAGCACCAATATAAGCGTCGACCTCCATATTCTGAAGCATTAGATCTTGTGGATAGTCTACGCATACATTCTCAGGATGCATGCAAACTCGTTTCCCCGTAATTACATCATGACAAGGAGTACCCTCAAGATCATATTCTAAATTATCAATAAATTGCCCATTAGATATAGCAAAATCTGTAAGAATAATATTGGGGTCACCTTCTTTAGGGCGACCGACAAAAATAAAATCAATCTCTAGATAGGTAGCAATATTCTTTAAGAGACTCTTTATGTAATCTGCACCACTTAAGTGCTGATTTATATTATAAATCTCTTTAATAATTTTAATTTTATCTTTCTCATCCATTAGGCTTACCATGACGCCTCACTTTATTAACGATATTTCATTATAAAAGAAATGCATAAGACATGGGTTTAAGAAATCTAAAGAAAAGTTTGGATGATATTAGCGCCTTCGACGACCTTTGTATCGTTTCTTGGCCTTAGGTTTAGATAAAGGATAATCATGATGAAATGGATGATCTAATACTTGAGAAATATTCTTTCCAATAAGCTTTTGAACATTACGAAGAAAAGGCAAATCTTTTTCACTACATAATGATAGTGCCACCCCCTCTCTTCCGGCCCTTGCTGTTCGTCCGATACGGTGAACATAGTATGTTGCATCTTCCGGCATATTATAATTAATAACAAGATCTACATCATTGATATCAATACCTCGAGAAGCAATGTCGGTTGCCACAAGAACTCGAATGGCACCAGAAGTAAAGTCTTCAATCGCCTTATTCCTCTGTCCTTGCGTTAAATTACTATGAATCTCCCCAACACTAACATCGCTGCGTGCAAGAAGTTCAACAACTTCAGAAACAGCATACTTGGCCTTACAAAAAATTATAATTCGCGATTTTGTTTTATCCTCTAATAAACTTAAAAGGAGATAATTCTTATTTTCTGCCAATGTAAAATAAACAGATTGTTCAATCTTATCTACTGTTGAAGATTGCGCAGCGACTTCAACTTTTACAGGTTTATTTAATATTTGATTTGCTAGTGTCTCGATTTCTTTTGGCATAGTCGCTGAGAATAGAACTGTCTGATGTATACCTGGAAGCCTACTCGCTATATCAACAACACCTTCATAAAATCCCATATCAAGCATCATATCCGCTTCATCAAGGACAAAGGTTTCAACTTGGGATAATTTAATGAATCCTTGCTCCATTAAGTCGATAAATCGCCCAGGAGTTGCTACGACAATATCGACGCCTTCATTTAGAGCAACTATTTGCGGAGCACTACTGACCCCGCCCATGATAACAGTCGAACGAACGTCGCCATTTTTTGAAAAGGAGAGAATACTTTCGTTAATTTGAGTTACCAGCTCTCTCGTTGGAGCAAGAATAATAGCACGACAGTGATTAGGCATAAGTTGCACTTCACATGTCATGAATTTTTCAATCATTGGTAAAGAAAATGCCGCGGTTTTCCCAGTTCCCGTTTGTGCGATTCCCAATAAATCACGGCCTTCAAGTAAAGTGGGTATCGACTTCTCTTGTATAGGAGTAGGTTTAACATGGCCAATATCAACAAGTGCATCCTGAATACATTTGCTTAGCTTAAAAGAATTAAAATCTACCATAGAGATTTATCTCGCATTTCACTCTTCTTGAAGAAATAGATTACTTAGAAACAGCTCTTGATTTTCGAGCAGGTACAACTTCTTGTTCATCAACGACATGACCATTTTCATAGAAGTATCTAAGAACACCTGTCTCTTTTGTTGAAGGCCTATAAACGCGGCCGTCAGCTGTCGTACACTCTGACTCAGAAGCGTTTGGCTCACAGAAGACTTGGTGTTTGATTGATTCTGTCAGTCCACCGTACTCTTTTTGTATTTCTTTACATTGAGGATCTTTAGTTGGTGCAAGTTTCCCACCTTTATAAACAAACCCACACTTATTAGAAAAATTCACACCATTGATAGATTGTGTGACAGAGTTAACTCTCCCCTCATTGTCGTATGTGAATTTTGTCCTGACTTTATCAACTGTTTCCTCTAAGAGATAGTCACCGCTTTTCCAATTTGCAATTTTAAATGAGTACTTAGGATGAACCTCGCCATTGTCGGCCACACAACTAAATGTCGTTGTCTTATTCTTACCATTCACTTCGGTAAGCTTGTAGAGATAACCAGATGGACACTTTTGCGAGTGTTTATAATGATCGACCTCATTTCTGGCAGTGACTGATGTGGAAGTTATTAAGATAAGAAGAATACTTAGTTTTTTCATAAGTACTTTATCGGTTCAAAATTCAACTTACTTTAGCATTTTAGTCAATCATCTTAGTAAATATATGAAATTATTAAGTTTAAAAAAATTATGTAACAAAAGATGCTAATGCTTCGAAAGACTAGAAAACATAACTAATAAACCTGATAAGAGGAAGAAAATGAAACAAATATTATTAATTGGTCTAGTATTATTCACATCCTGCAAAACGACAAGGCCACCATTATCCGAGTTTTTTGGAGAGAGCTTAAATAAGCTCACTTATTTTGGTGAGAATAAACCAAAAGAAGAAGTTATCTCCTTAGGGCAAAAGCTTTTTTATGACACGCGCTTAAGTAAGGATGGGACTGTTAGCTGTTCAAGATGTCACCTACCACAGCTACACTTCTCTGATGGCCTTCAAAAGTCTAGAGGGACAAAAGATCGTTCTGCTCCTAGAAATGCACAAACGTTAATAAATACTGCAGGTCAAATCTCACAACATTGGGATGGAAATAGACAAGATGTTGAGGAGCAAGCAGCAAAGTCATTCTTTATCAAAGTCCCTTTTGACCTTGATAATGAAGAGCACTTAAAAGAGAAGTTAATTAGCAATAATTATGCTCAAGATTTCTTTAGAGCATTTAATGTAAAACTAGAAAGTGAAGATGCGAAGTCTCTTGTTAACTTATCTGCAAAAGCTATTGGTGCATTTGAGAGAACACTTGTTGGGCCATCTCGTTTTGATGATTATCTTGATGGAAATGTTAAGCGTCTGACAGTACAGGAAGAGAGAGGACTTAAGAAATTCATCGATTATGGCTGTATTGGATGTCATAGTGGTCAACTTGTTGGTGGTGAGATGTATCAGAAATTTGGTGTTGTTGAAGATCCTTACAAGTATACAAAATCCGAAAAAAGGGACCTAGGCCGTTATAATTTTACAAAGAATGAAGATGATAAAGAGTTCTTTAAGGTTCCACCGCTTAGAAATGTAACTAAGACTGCTCCATATTTTCACGATGGAAGTGTTGCAAATCTTGACCAGGCCGTCTACATCATGGGTAAGGTTCAGCTTGGAATCGATATTGCAAAACAAGATCGTGACGATATTATCGCTTTTCTATCTACTCTTGAAACAAAAGAAGAGATTATGAAGCAATTATCAGAAATACCAAGTTTGCCTTAACTTAGTTATTCTTTCCAATTTGGATTGATTTTACTAGTGAGAACATGGTCTTGCCAGCTTCCTGCAATCATAAGGTAGTTTCTAGCAATGCCATGTTCTTCAAATCCAAGGGATTTAAGAACTTTACTACTTCGAATATTTTCAGGAATATAATTGGCCTCAACTCGATGAAAATTTAGTTCATTAAACATATAATTGATCCCACAAGAAAGTGCTTCGTTCATATATCCAAAGCCTTGAAACTTCTCACCTAATTTATAACCAACACGACAATTCTGAAAAGGTCCACGCTCAAGTGTTGTGAAGTTAACCATACCTATTAATTCACCACTTTCTTTCAAAAAAATATTGAATCGAACCGATGTCTTATTTTGAAACTCATCTTTGGCATCTTGAATCTTCTTTGCCCAGTAATCTAACATGAAAAAGTCATCGGGTTTCTTGGGATCCCATGGAGCAAGATGGTTTTCATTATTTTTGTAAAATTCAAGAGTGGCAACTTCATCACCAAGTTCAGGAATTGCTAAAAGAAGTCTTTGTGTTTCAATTTTCATTAATAAAATATAAACGAAACAAGAACTCATGACAACGAAGTCCTAATATTTCTTAAGTTCTTACTTTACCAAACTTGCTTTGAGAAAATTTCAATTTTTCAATAATCTATACTCATGAATGAGTTAATTAAAAATCATCAAGATCGATTTATCGCTCAAAATACTGGCCTATCAGAAGAAGTGATCGATGCTTATTACCGAATTCCTAGACATCTTTTCATCTCTAAATTTAAGGATTATCCAGATAACTGGGTCGACTTAGATGATGATAATTTGGAGCGCTACCTTCCTCTACTCTATGCCGATCACCCACTGGCGATATTTGGCAACCAAGAAGTTGTCTCAACAATTTCTCAACCTTCTTTCGTTCTAACAATCCTCGATTTATTAAATTTGGAGCCAGGTCAAAAAGTCTTTGAACTTGGCTGTGGAAGTGGATGGAATGCTGCCTTGATGGGACATATTGTAGGAAGAGAAGGAAAAGTTATAAGTGTTGAAATTATTCCAGAACTAGTTAAGACGGCCAGAATATCATTAGATAAAATGGGCATTAAAAATGTAAAAGTAATTGAAGGAGATGGAACAAAGGGCTTCCTTGAAGATGCTCCTTATGACAAAGCAATCTTTACGGCCGGAGCTTATGATCTACCTAGTGTTTTTCATAAACAATTAAGAGATGATGCTACTCTCGTTTTTGTTCTGAAAGGAAGTCTTGAGGCGGATGTGTTATACGTATTAAAAAAAGATGATGTAGAAGGGTGCTTTATTTCAACCAAAGCAATTGCCTGTAGCTTTGTACCAGTCATAACGAGTTCAAAGCATAAAGTTTCAGAATTTAATCTTTCGATGGCCCTAAATCATACTCTTAAAATCTATCCAAATATAAAAGAAGTGGATGTCCCCTGCCATCACATGATGAAACAACACGATTCTCTTTTTGTTTGGGTATAAATATTTTATTAAGCGATTTCTTTGGAAATAATTACTTTTGTACCACGACCTAGCTCTGAAACAAATCTTACATTAAGACCTAACTCGCGACATACTTTTCTGATGATAAAAAGGCCAAGGCCTCGCCCTTGTTCACCATGAGTTCCAAGAGTACTTTTAAAGAGTTTATCCTCATTTCTATTAATTTCGTTAACAAGACCTGAATCAATCCCGATACCACTATCTTTACATGAAAGGAAGAACTCGTTATCAGTCATTTCAATTCGAAAACAAACCTCAGAATCTTCAGGCGAAAATTTAATTGCATTTTGTAGGATATTACCCAAGATACTATCTTTAAAAGCCTCTTTATTAGTTCTGATAGTAAAGCTCTTATCAATCTCTGATTCAATTCTTAACTTAATATTCTTCGCTACTGATTGATCTTGGTATTCAAAAATTAATTCTTCTAATAAGTCCCAAACAACAACATCAGTCATCAAAAATGAGCTAGAATTATCATCAACCACATTTCGTGTATTTTCAATTATTCCCTTAACCGACTTATAATAGATATCTAGTTTTTGACTGGCCTTTTCAATTTCGCCACGTGCGATTAATCTCTTCACATGTTCAACAATGAGCATTTTATTAGCAATATCGTGACTTATGATTCTATTGGCAAGTAGAACCTCTTTATGGGCCTCGCGGATTTTCCTTTCGGCCGTCTCAAGCTCTAAATTCTTTTTTTCAAGATCATTAGTATGTTGAAGATTTTCAATTATAAGATTCTTATAATACTTATCGAGCTTAAATAACCTTAGGATAACAATTTGGAGGGATGCAAAGATTGAAGGCGCCCCCATGTGCTCATTAACGTGATAAATTAGAATATTTTTATCTTGGCTTATTTCGACATCCCATGACATCGAATCAGACACTAGCTTTGGCAAGGCCAAGAAAACGATTCGATACATATCCACAAAAACTGGAAAAATATCTTCAGGACGATCAAAGGTCAGCTTAATATCAAATGTGGTTTTGCCTGTTTCTATTAACTCGATCTTAACTGCGTCTGTATAGAACGTCTTAAATGAGTATTTTAAGATAAAGTCACCCACAAAGCGAAAGCTGATCATTCGTGAAAGAATATCTAAGACACGTTTTACGTACTTATTAGTGAGTCCATGTTTCGTCATCGCCTCGTAAAACTTTTCATATTTATCATTTAAAGCTTCAGTAATGAGACGGTAATCATTCCACGTCATATACTTTTTTTCATCGCTAATAATGTCATAGTCATGCCCTAGATTTTCAAAGAAAACCTTTGGATCATCATTATTTTCAACGATGTAATTTATGTATGCATGGACTGCTTTATTGCTGACGTTCAAGTCTTCCCCAAATTTAGTGGAATACTACCCCATAAGACTTATTTAATCTAGAGTATTGAGCAATTCTTATCTCAAGGTTAACCATATAAGTAGCTGATCTTTTGATGAAAAATTAACCAAAATTAAAACTATGAATCTGTTTTACTGCTAATATAAATTTAGTGCTAGTTCTTGTTGGAGAATGACCACTCTGCGTACAGCATATCGTTGCGTGTGCGGCATAACAAAAAAGCCCTTCTCACTGAGTAGGGCTTTTTTATTTCATGACATGCCGAATACCTTACCTTAGAATTTCTAAATGAATTTGGCCCTCTTTGATTTTGACGGAACAATTACCTTCAAAGACACATTTACAGAATTTATTTTCTATTCAGTAGGTCCTAAGAAATTACGTCTTGGAAAGCTCCTACTATCCCCTTTTATTCTTGCTTATAAGTTAAAACTCTTATCAGGCCCAACGATGCGTGCGCTTATCGTTAGATATGCCTATTCAAGACAAAGCACCACAACTCTTAAGCACCAAGGCCAAAACTTTTCTCAATCATTTCTTCCAAAGGTTATTAGAACTAATGCACAAGAAGAGATCGATCGCCATAAGAAGCTAGGAAACAAAATTGTTATTGTGTCGGCCTCTTTGGATCTCTATCTTGCTCCTTGGTGTGAAGCTAATGGTTTTGATCTTATTTGCTCTTCCCTAGAATCTAAGAATGGCAAATATACAGGTGGCTATTACGGTGGGGACTGTACAGGCCATATGAAGGCACAAAGGGTCAAAGAGAAGTATGACCTATCTAGTTTCGATAAAATCTACGCATATGGTGATACGGCCGAGGATCAACAGCTACTAGAACTTGCTGATGAGCGCTATATGTGTTGGACGAAAATCTAAGTTTTCAGTCAATAAATTATACATACATTCAACTCTACGCTGTACTTATCCTAGCCCCCTAATCTATATTAAACAAAAATGGGTTACCTAGGAATTGTTATGATTAGAAAATACATCATCATCTTTGCTCTTTCATCATTTGCATTTGCTAGTGAAAGTGAATTAAGTGTTGCGACTAAAGAACTATGTAAGAAGATTGGTAAAAACCATGCGCAAGACACTGTTCTTTGTAACAAAATTATTAAAAATGATGGGCCTCTCGATATCAATGTAATTCCTGTCTGCTCTGAAATTGCAAACCACTCAGTATTCTATGGCATGACTTGTGTAGAAAAAGCTGCGGGTAAAAAATTTCCAAAGAATGCCACTCAAAACTGCATTAATATCGCAAAGAAAGTTAAAGAGAATTCAGTCAATGCTATTGCTTGTGTTGAAGTTTCTGTAAATAAAGAATTTGATAAT
Organism: Halobacteriovorax sp. XZX-3; assembly: GCF_043196495.1. NCBI lineage: Bacteria > Pseudomonadati > Bdellovibrionota > Bacteriovoracia > Bacteriovoracales > Halobacteriovoraceae > Halobacteriovorax > Halobacteriovorax sp. XZX-3. Next base: position 1,059,858 of record NZ_JBEBMO010000001.1, read on the forward strand.
AATATTTTAAAAACGTGTGATGTATTGGCAAACTACTCAACGTTTAATGGGTATCACTGCCTAAGTTACGCAGCTAATTCGAATTTTAGTGCCCCTGCTGCTGAATTTTGTACAGCAATGGCAAAAGAGACAAAGGACTTTGCAACTTATACATTTAATTGTTTGGAACTAACGGCAGATAAGAATCTATCTGAAGACGACTTGGCCCCATGTTTTGAAGAGTTACTTAATGGTGGAGAATTCGCTCCATTCAAAGCAAAAGAGTGTCTGCTACAATTTTAAGTAATTAGTAGATCGACTGCTCAGAATAAGTTGTAAATAATTCCAAAGCTTCAATACCGGCCAGAGAGTTACCAGTGGAATCTAAAGCAGGAGACCAAGTTGAGATAGACATTTCATTTGGGATAACGCCGACAATTCCACCTCCAACTCCAGACTTAGCAGGTATCCCTACTCGGTATGCAAAATCACCGACTGAGTTGTAAAGGCCACACGTCATCATTATGGCATTCATTCTCTTATTTTGGCTCTTAGTTAATATCTTTTTTCCATTCCACGGGTTTTGCCCATTTGAGCTAAAAAGCCTAAACGATCTGGCCAGATCAACGCATGACATTTCAATGGAACAAATCGTTGTATAAATATCAATTACCTTCGATACTTCATTATTGATATTGCCATAGCTTTTCATGAAGTACGTTAGCGCATAGTTTCGATTGGCAGTAGCAAGCTCTGACATTCTAACAGATTCATTAATAAAGATATTTTCGTTTCCACTTAACTCACGAATAAATTTTAAAACTTCATTTACAGGATCTTTATAGAGATCAATAAGTGTGTCGATAACAACGATTGCACCGGCATTAATAAATGGATTGCGAGGAATTCCTTCTTCGTTTTCAAGAAGAACAAGAGAATCAAAACGATTTCCAGATGGCTCTAGGCCAACACGTGACCAAAGTTTGGCGTCTAGTTTTTGATAAGCTAGAACAAGAGAAAAAACTTTAGAAATAGATTGAATAGAAAACGCTTTTTGGGCATTCCCAATAATATATTCGTGTCCATCATTAGTACAAATAGACATTCCAAATTGATTAGGATCAATCTTTCCAAGCTCTGGTATATAGTCAGCAACTTTACCTTTTCCGATAATAGGTGAAATCTCGGAATAAATCCTTTCTAAAATATCTGTATAATTCTCTTCCATGACTAGTAATATAGCTTCAAAATCTTATTTTTTTAATTTTAATTTTAAATATTATGAAACTCTTACTTACTACTTACTTAGATTTGAGAAATCAGGCATTTCATGATTCCACTTTTGATAGATTTTTTCGAGCTCTTTTGACTTTAGAAGAGTTTCCATATTCTTATCGAAGATCTTAATTAGCTCTTCAGACTTCTTTGTACGAGCGTATCTAACATAGAGGTTCTTTGTAATAACAGGCTTCATTACGTACTTGGAAGGGTCTAGCTTTAGCGCCTTAAATTTCGGCATAATCGTATTTTTAGAATCAATGAAGAAATCAATACGTCCCTTTTCTAAAAGCCTAAGACCATTATCCGTATCCTGAAGCTCTTTCCAGTCCATCTTAGTTTTTAAATATTTGTGATAATCATAACCACGAACCCAGTAAACTCTTTTACCAGCTAAACTCTTTGGGCCCTGCCAGTCTTTTAAAGTCCCCTTTTTGAAGACGACTAGTGTGTACTCAACATCAATAGGATATTGAGGGTAAATTGACTCTTTAACTGTATTGTATGCTCCAAGCATGGCATCTTTGTGATTTTCATTCACATACTTAACGGCCCTAGGCCAAGGAACGAAGGTATAGTTAACTTTGATATCAGAGAGTGAATAAGCTTTCCTAACAACTTCGAAGTAGAGGCCAGTTCCATCTTTATTTGTAAAATCTTTCCATTCAGGCGTTGAGATCTCAATTGTTTTGATCTCACTTCCAATACTCAGATTAGACCATATAAAGAGAATAAGAAATTGTATTAGAAGGTGTTTTGTCTTAACCATAACAATTCAAAGGCTATATTAACCAAATAGTATTGACAAGAAGGTACGCGCCACTTTTTCAAGATATCAGTATGTTAGATGGATTAATTTAGTTTTAAAAACTTTTCGATCTTTTTTAACTTGGCCTTATCTTCACTAATTCTATCTTTGATTAAGGCCTTCTTCTGTTCAAGATTCTTTTTGAAATTTTCACAAGGCTTACCCTTTTTAATAAAAGAGTCCATCCCACGTTTAATCTCACTTAGTGTAAAGCCCAATTCCTTTGCACTAGAGATAAAACGAATCTCTTTCAAGTTTATCTTTGTATAGATCTTATAACCATTAATATCTCTTTGCGGAGGTGATATTAATGAGATCTTCTCATAATAACGAATCGTATCTCTTGATAAACCACTAATATTCTCAAGTTCAGAAATATTCATATTTTCCCTTTACTGTGGAGTTACTCCATACCCTATTATAAATTCAAAGGAGCTTATATGTTAATAACTCAAGTGCGAAATGCAACAATTTTGATTAGCTACAAAGAAAATCTTATTTTAGTCGACCCAATGCTTGCTAATAAAGGCATGCTGCCACGTCTTCGTTTCTTTGGTTCAAGCGTAAAGAACCCAACAGTTGAACTTCCGGAAACGTTTCATCAGCAAAAGGGACAGATTACTCATGCCTTAATTACTCATTGTCAAAAAGGGCATTTCGATCATCTTGATAGTGCCGGTAGAAAATTTTTAAGAAGAAAAAATATCGCTACATTTGCGACTCAAAAAGATGCAAAATACTTAGAATCAAAAGGAATCAAATCATGGCCACTTGAAAAAGAAGATAAATTCTTTGATGGTTCAATTCGTCAAATTCCGGCCCAACACGTAAGAGGTTTTCTCTATCCTTTTCTTGAGCATGGAGTTGGTTATTTTATTAAATTACCAAATCAACCTTCTCTCTACCTTATGGGAGACACTGTTCTTACACCTCGAATTATTGAGTTTATCAAACAAGAACAACCTGACTATATCGTAGCGCCAACAGGAGTTGCCCAATTTGATATTGGCTCACCACTACTTCTTCCTAAGAAAGACATAAAGAAATTAATCGAGATAAGCACAGGAACAATCATTGCAAACCACATGGATGCTCTTGATCATTGCCGCCTATCACGAAGGGAATTAAAGGAATTAATAGGTAAAGAAGCAAGTAAGAGAGTCATCATTCCTGAAGATGGAGAGAGTATCAAACTAAATTAGGGGGGCGAAATGCCCCCTACTTCTTTATCAGCTCAATCACTTTTAGAGTTGCTTCTTTGGCAGATGCGGGATTTTGTCCTGTAACCAATCTTTCATCGACGATAACATTTTCACTCCAGGCCTTACCATAGATATGCTTTCCACCTCTTTGAGCAAGCTTTTCTTCTAATAAGAAAGGAATGATATCAAGTTGCTCAATCAAAGCCTCTTCTTCTCTTGTGAAAGCAGCGAACTTCTTCCCATCAATAAGATACTTTCCATTTGATAATTTGATATCTGAAAGCGCGGCCGTTCCATGACAAATTGCTGAGACAACTCCACCCATTTCATAAAGCTCTTTTGAGATGCGATTGACTTCTTTATTATTGGCGAAGTCCCACATTGCACCTGAGCCACCACTATAGATCACAGCTGCATAATCTTTTGGATTAATCTTTGCTAGTGGAATCGTGCGAATAACCTTGGCCATAAGACTCGCATCTTTTAAGAAGCGATCATTATAGCTGTCCTTTTCGGCAAAACTATTCATATCAATCGGTGCACTTCCACCTTGTGGACTGGCGATATCAACTTTAATACCGGCCTTAATTAATTCGTAATAAGGATGTGTTAATTCCGGTAACCAAAAACCTGTCTTCTTGCCAGTGTTTCCTAATTTATCATGGCTTGTGACAACAATTAGGACCTTCTGGTTTGTTTTGGCCTGAGTGTTAGTTCCTAGACCAAGAGTAAGTAGTAAAGCTGAAATTTTAAATAACATACGCATATTTTCTCCTTTATCGTTTGTTGATTATGGAGTTAATATAGCGTGGCCATTTTTTGATTTCCTTTACATAGGTTGAAAAGTTGATTTTTTTAAGAACGAGAAGCCTTTTCTAACCACAATTCACCCTTCTGGCGCATTTCTTCGTTTCGAGCAGGGTGCTCTGGATAGTAGATCTTATCATTGTCAGGCTCACACTCCCCTGCACAGAGATAGTAAATAAAGTCGCTAGATTTATTAATAAGGGTGTGGGCAACACCTGAGCCGGCCTTAAAATCAATGCCAGTAAATGGTTTAACAACTGACTCCTGACCATCTAGGTAGACATGAGGCTCACCTTCAAGAACAAAGACAAACTCCTCTTCCACAGAGTGGGCATGAGGCCATGACGTCCTCTTCCCCACAGGAATTCGTTCAAGCCAAATTGCGATATTCTTCATCCCAAATTTTCGGCTTAAGCAAACACCATTTGAGAACGTTTCAGTATCTCCTGGATAAGAAAAGCTATCATTCGTTAGGTTATCAAATCCATTATAGACCTCAATAGAATCATCTCTTAAGCTCTCATCAAACTCTCCCGGCAGTCCATCATGTCCCCCTAGAATTTGCTTGGGCATGTCGTCCCACCACTTATCCCCGCACTCAGCTTTTAAGCTAGGATCTAAGTGAAAGTGGTATTGGTTATCGGGTTTAGTTCGATCCCCCGAAACAAATAGCTCACAAGGAGAATCATAATTATTGATAAAGCAGTGACCGACACCTGTCCCCGCAGGAAAGCCGATGCAGTCACCTTTGCTCATTTTTCTAATCTTTCCATTTAACCAAAGATCAATTTCGCCAGAGATCACATAGACAAATTCTTCTTCTAAGCTTTCTGCATGAGGCTCAGATGTTCGGTACCCCGGTGGAATTTTAAAGTAATGTGCCGCTACTCTTTTTAATCCAAAGTGCTTTGACATATTTGCATTTGTTCCACCAACCTTTAATTCTTCATTAAAGTGATCATCATTGATCTCTGTAATATCAACAAAGTGGCCCACATCTTTCAAATCTCTTTCCAAATCTAAGTCCTAGTTAAACTAATTTCTCTTAGTATAACCGAAACAGAAAATTTTAGAAATTAATGCAAGAAAACTTTTGTTCAGCAGTCGCCATTATACTTGGTGATTGGAAGTCAATACGATGATGAAACTTAACGTCGTCATGTAGCCTAAAGCTCTCGCCCCCACAAATATTAACAATAGAATCAAGGGCCATTTCAAATGCATCTAGCTCAGCATGCTTACCTGCTAATATATTAGCGACTCGTGAATGAGTGTGAAAGTACAGGGCCTTCCCCTTAGCGGTGAAAATATCTTGTGCAAAAGTATTTAGTGATAAGAGCGCACAGGCCATGATAATGATAGATTTCATTCTTTCCTCCATTTAGTTGAACTAATAATGATCAAACTTTATGGATAAGAAAAATAAGTATTAAGTGATTATATAATAAGATTATTTTATTTCTTACGATCGTAGCAACACTATATCCAGAGGAGGTAATGGAACCCTATTTCTGGCATTCAAATTGCTCTATATATAGCTAAACTACCTATAATTAAGGGATTTATATGAAGCTTTCACTTATAAATTTGATTAGTTTAATGACAGTGTTTACTTTTAATACACTAGCAAGTGACTGCGATTTTAATAAGAAGAGCATCGACCCTTCAGCTGAGATCATCGGAAATATTAAGCTTATAGAAGTTGCGACAAATGCCCTTCGTATTAAGAGAGGCAATCTTGATATCAATACAGACCTAAGCGAAATTAAAAAGATCGATCGTAGAAAGCAAAAGAATAAGAACTCACCAAAAATTTTAGATGCGGTAGGAAGAATTGATATTCGTTTTTCAAATGGAGATAGAGCGAGCTGTTCGGGAACATTAATTGCGGCCAAACCGGGACAATCTAGCCGTACAATTAGCTCCGCTGGACACTGCTTTGGAAATACAAAGACAAAGTCAAAGTATGATATCAAATATATCACATGGATAACGACGACAAAGAGTGGAAAGAAAATCGCAGCAGACCTTACTCTAGAAGACTTAAACCTTGACCATGACAATGCTCTACTTTCTATGAAGTACAAAATTCCATTTTCAACGATTACACCTGCTCTTTATGAGAATGAAGTGGCCTTCGACCCAAGTGATATGATTTTCTATAATGAGAAATCAAAAATTATCGCTGCCGGTTATAGCACTGATGACTACCTTGGAAAGAATGGAGAGGTCTTAACTTACGACGACCAAATTACTTACAACCACCTTAATAGGTCTTTATCAGACGAGTTTAATCACATCTCAAGTATTACTTTTGAAACTGTTTCATTTTCTGGTGCAAGTGGCGGTGCTCTTCTAATCGATACAGATCTTTCTGAAGAAGATATCGAAAACCCATACAAGCAAACATATTATATCGGTACACTCATTCAGGTTGGAGGTAATGGTGCTGAGATATACGGATACAAAAATAGAAGCACAGTGGGAAGTGATATGACAATTTCAAGATCGTATCAAATGCTTAACCCTGAAATTATCAATCATTTGAATGACAAATAATAAATTTAGAGTAATAAAGACAAATGAGTTTTAATGATCACCTGGTCCTCGCCCCTATTCGCGGCGTAACCAACTATGTTTATCGCAATGCCTTGGAGCAGACCTTTTCTGGCGCCGATAGTGCCATCGCTCCCTATATCGTGACGAAAGAATCAAATGAACTCAATGAGCGTCAACTCCACGATGTTCTTCCAGAAAAGAATCTCATTCCTACCACGGCCCAAATTCTTACAAAGGAAATTGATCAATTCCTATATGTAGCCAATATCTATAAAGACTTTGGTGTTAAGAAAGTTAATTTGAATATGGGCTGCCCATATCCAATGGTGGCCAATCGAACAAAAGGCTCAGGACTTCTTCTTCATCCTCAAAAAGTAGAAAAGCTCTTAACGGGAATTAAAGAAAAGTGTCCCATCGAATTTACGGTTAAGATTCGCCTTGGGCGTGAGGATGTCTCAGAAATTAAAGAGATCATTCCCATGATTAATAAATTAGAAATTAATGATTTCACAATCCATGCTCGCTACGGAAAACAGATCTATGTTGGCGGTGTTGACCTTGATGCTTTTGAAGAGTGCCTACCTCTTTTAAATACACCTCCTTGCTATAACGGTGACATTAATACAGTTGAAGACTTCAAGACTTATAAGGCAAGATTTCCGCAGATTAATCGCTGGATGGTAGGACGCGCGGGCCTTTCAAATCCTGCCCTCATGGCACAAATCAAAGGCTCAAAATTTAATGAGCAAACTTATCTCGCAAAATTCATTGAAATGCATAAGCTTATGACTGAAGAATACCTCTCAATGGATAATGCCAAATCAGACTACCTACAAAAGATGCGAGGCCATTGGCTCTACTTCAAAGATATCTTTGAAAACGAACATAAAGTTTATAAGAAAGTGAAAAAGGCCAAGTCCATCGAGCACTACAACGACGTTGTAGAGTGGATCTTTGAGCAGGATCTTAATCCTGATTTTTTAGATTAAACTTTGGTACCAAGTTTCTAAGATAGCCTCTTTAATATTTTATCAATCTCTTTCAAAGCATTCTCTTTTTCTTTTATCTCTTGTCTTATCTCTTTTTTCTTTCGGCCAAGGTCATCTTTTACACCATCACAAAGACGACCAAGTTTTCTCATATTTACCAGGGCCAATCTTATTTCATCAAGAGATAACCCTATTCGTTTGCTACTTTTAATGAAGAGAAGGTCATTAACATGATCTTTGCTATATTCACGATAACCATTCATGCCCCTTGCTGGAGAATTAAGAATCTTAATCTTCTCGTAATATCGAATGGTATCACGTGTAAACCCTGATTTTTCTTCTAATTCTTTTATTTTCATATGCACCTTGACTATGGAGTTACTCCACACTTTACCATAGTTCTGAAAAAGGAGAAACTATGAAAACAAATTCAGGAATTCAACAAATTAGAAATGCAACCGTTATCATTAACTATGGAGGAAAGAGAATCCTCGTAGATCCTATGCTCTCAGACAAAGAGTCTTTTCCAGGATTCGAAGGAACGGCAAACTCTCACCTACGTAATCCATTAGTAGAACTACCTCTACCAATTAAAGAGATCACTAATGTAGATGCTGTCATTCTTACTCACGTCCATCCGGATCACTGGGATGAAAAAGCGAGTAATAGCATTTCAAAAGATCGTCTCATTTTTTCTCAAAATGAAAAAGAGAAGAGCTTCTTAGAAAGCAATGGATTCACAAATGTACAAGTTCTTGATGGTGAAACAACATGGGAAGGGATTACTATGATTAAAACCTCAGGCCTTCATGGAACACCAGAGGTAGTAGAAGCTGTTGATCTTCTCGATGAAGTATGTGGAATTGTATTTAAACATCCAGATGAAAAAACATTCTATATTGCGGGTGATACTGTTTGGAATAAAGACGTACAAGAGGTCATCGACACTCATAATCCAGATACCATTCTCTTAAATGCTGGTGGTGCCGTGATTGAAGGTCTCCCTCCGATCATTATGGATGAAAAAGATGTTGAAACCGTTGTTGACTACACAAAGAATGTTCAAATTATCACGACACATCATGAGGCAGTAAACCACTGCCTAACGACTCGTGAAAGCTTGCATACATACCTTAAAGAAAGAGGAAAAGAAGATCGTGTTCAGTCACCTAAAGATGGCGAATTCGTAGCATTAAATTAGGAATAAGATTAAAAAGGGCACAAATTAAGTGCCCCTTTTTTATCTATAGTACGTGATACTTTTTCGTTAAATTTCCAAAAAGGCCGATTACTCTGATTACGATGATTACGATGATTTCACTTTCATTTTATTTTTAAGTCACTTCTTAAATGATTTATGACAATTTCACTTTTGCTTTTAGGTACGCGGACACTTTTCGCAAAACCAATCACTTACTTGCTCCCATGACTATAATCTAGAGCTATTTTATTATAATGTTCATTCAAATGAAGCTTTCAGCTTAATTATTCAGCTCTTTACTCTAGTTTAATGGGCATTTTTTTAATTCTTAACTAAAAAAATGATCTAACTTGCTGAAAGTGCAAAAGGTGTCCGCGTACCAAGTTTACCTGGTTAAACAGGATCTCTCCAATCAATAATTTCGAGACCTGAAGTATCGATCGAACCTTTAACAAAGATGTGCGGTACCTTACCCCATGCAGGTGCACTTCTCTCGCCTCTGCTTTTCCAATCTTCAAAGAAGCTCAAAGCTTCAGGAGGTACGATTTTAATTTCTTCATAAGTATCATGATTGATAATTTCAAAACATGAATCGGGGTCTGTCTCTAGTCCGAATTCATACTCTGGTCTATTCATATCAAAGATTACCAAGTCTAACTCTTTTAAGCTTGAAACTGGAATCTTAAAGAATTTTACTGACTTATTAATATCAGGAAAGACTGACTTTAATGCTTGAAATACTAAAGAAGGGTGTATGGATGAACAATGAAGCACCTCTCCTCTGCGACAGTTCAACTTAGGAATATTCTTGAGGGGAAGCTTTTTACGTTTAGGATGATCATCATATTTTTTTATTTCCGATTCAAAAACATGCGGCATTCTCTCTTTTAGATCAAAGAGTGGGTGCAGCCACTGACCTTCAAAATCCACTGGTACCCCGTGATATATAAATGATGCCATATAATCCCTCTCTTCTAAACTAAACTCTTAACAAGTAATAGGCACGGATTATGCTCATCCCATAGAGTTGGAAAAACTTCGAGTTTCTTAAAGCCTAGGGCCTCATAGAAGAGCCTCGTCTTCTTATAGTACTCATCTTCACTTGAGCTATCGACAGTCTTCACTTGTAGAAACTCAAATTTCTTTTGCGCCATAACTTTTTCAGCTTCGGCGACAAGTTTTTGACCTATACCCTTGCGATGATAGCTTGAGAGAATTCCCATGACATAAATTTCACAACTTAATTCACCATGTTCTTTGATACTTAAGAAGCCTATTGCCTCATCACTTTCATAAGCAACAAGCATGGCCATTTCTTTAGACTTATTTACATAATCAACAATCGCCTCTTCAATTCCAAACCACTTTGGAAGTGAGCGCAGGATTGTGTTGCAGATTTCAGGGTTTCCGCTTACTAAGAATTTGATTTCCATAAATAGATTATAACTTAAATCCCATAATTGTCACAATTCAGTCTAGACCCAGGTTACTAGAAACCTGTTTTAAAGCTTATCAGCTATTAACTTAGCCGTTTCATTTAACTTGTCTCTTGATGACTCATCAGGATCAGTGCCTGAAAAGCCCATTCGATGCCCGTCGCCTGTGAACCTTGGAGCGATATGAAGATGAGAATGTGGAACTTCTTGGCCAGCGATTTCTCCGTCTGAAAGAAAAAGATTCGCTCCCTCGCAAGATATGTCAGACTTCTCTATGGCCTTTAGTATATTTTGAGCTACATTAAACATCTCTCCGACCATATCGCTATTCACTGTAGAAAATCTCTCATGGTGCTCGTTAGGGATAACCAATACATGCCCTTTATTAATTGGATTGAGGTCCATGAATGCCGTGACCTTGTCATTCTTGTAAACAAAGCTAGCATCAGCCTCACTTTTTAGGATTTCACAAAATATACAATTACTCATTACAGCTCCGAAAGATTAGGTTAGGTTCTTGGTGATTTTCCAATCCCCTTGCTTAAAGAAAGATATATGGAGCTATGTTTACAAATCGACGGAGCTTTGCAAACAATTAGAACCTAGCCTAGAACCTTATTTAAAAAGAAAATAATACAATGATATTATTTTCTTTCCTTAATTATCATTCTTTGATGTTTTAACAAGTTTAAAATATCATTATATTGATTATTATCTTTAAAGAAAAAAAATCTGAGGGGGCTCTCTTTACCAAAAGCAGACTTAAATAAAAGAGCATAAATTACATAAATAAATGATACTCCTATTGATAAAATAATAATTTCATCTATGCTATTTACCATTTGTAAAACACGATTAAATGCTGATGTAAAAACAATAATAATAAAAGCTGAAATACCATCAAGCCCCAATACTTTAACTGGCTCTGTTTGTTCACATTGAACAATCACATCCTCTATTAGTAAATCTATTTTCTCTAGTTTATAAACCTTATTCTCTTCTAGTATTTTTTTCATTAATTTAGAACGATACTGAAATAGTTCATAACAATCCCAAGGCTGCCATCCAGTATCAATTTTATAATTTTCTTTGATATGCCTACTAATCAATCTCCCTGAAACAAATCCACTAAAGAAAGAAGAGAGTAAAAACAAATAACCATACTTATTCATCTCCCTCAAGTCTCCATTAACCTCTATAAAGAAGTATACGAAAAGTATAAATGAGATAAAAATTGATGCAATTGATATTTTTATCTTAATTGGTTTATATATGATACTTTTGAAAGACACATTATTTTTGTAATCTTCCAAAATCATATTAGTAAAACTATAAACACTCTCCATTACGCTTCTCCTCGAGAACATCATAAAAATAGAATTTTGCTTTAGGTGAATACTCATTAACCTTGCATTAAGAAAGAGCACATGGTGCCTTTTTCTATTTAAATGTATATTCCTCATTAGTTCTAACAAATTAAAAAGAAAATAAATTACTGTTATACCTATTAATTTCAGTTAATAGCTCACTATAACGATCTGCAATTTCTCGATAGTCTCTATCTCCATTATTGAGGTATAAATCAGTTATTTTTTGATAATCTGATGAAATTTTTTCTTTAAAGCTATCTGTTACGACCCCCTCTTTTCGCTTGAAATCTTTGAAAAGCTCTTGATATCTATCTAGCTTTTGAAAAAAATCCATAGGGTCCATAATTCTCTTACTACCTCTTATTCCCCGTTTAGACTCATACTGAATTTTTCGTTGAAAAGAGCTTATTTCACTAATCTCCCCTTTTAGCATTTCAATAATTTCAAAAACTTGTTTTGAGTTGAGCTGAGTATCTTGAATCTGAGCAGGATTAGGAATCGAGAGTAATTTAATCAAAGAATTTATGTGACCATTTTCTTGAACGTTCTTCATTGTATCATTAATTCTATCAGATATTTCTTTCTGATCTTCAAGTACATTTTTATATATCAAGGAAGAACTATATTCATAAATTCTTAAAATATTAATATCAAATATCTTTTTCGTATTTTTTTCTTGAATCAATACAACAGGTTTATCAAATGCTTGTCTGATTCCTAGCTCAAACAAAACATTAGGGTTCCTCGTTGATAGATCACAAATTGCTAGCGGTGCTTCAATTATTCTCTTAATAATATCTACATGTATCAAGTTTGTTGACTTAACATCATCTGCCCTAATCGCTTTAAACCCCGCGATATCACAAGCAGGTCTAATTATATCATGATAAACCGAAAGAAAATGGTCCTGACTTCTATCATCATTTCCTGATATTGGCATTATAACAAAACATTCTTCCTTTTTATTACTCATACTTAGTCCTCAATATATTGAATATTATCTAATTCAATTACTTTTATTATATTTGAAGTTTGGTTTCCAAATGCTTTTCCTCTACTTATTGTCAACGATAAAGCACATAAGACATCTAATTCGTTAGGAGTCATAAACTTACTATTTCATCCTCTAAGCCCCCCACATTCAAAACAAACTCTTTTACCTTAGCAGGATTCTTTAACTTTGGTTCTTGGTGCCCTTCCATCACTCTGCGAAAAAACACCTGGAACCATACTATTCAAAACATAATGGCCAACTAACAAGCTTACACAAAAACAGAATTAAAGCTACGCGATAATCAAAGAAGAACTCGACATTCATAGTTTCTTTCTTTCTAAATAGCTACCAATCTTACTGTATAAAAGGTCTGAAACTTTTCTTTCCAAGTTACAACCAAAGTCTTTTATTGCAAAACCAAAATATGAGAACGCTATACCGATGACACTGGAAGCATGCCCCCATTCTTCATAGCCAGAGCCTTTGGTTGCATAATATCCAGTTAGCCATACAATAGCTACCGTAACAAATTGAAGAAGTCCCCTGATCGACAAAGCACACAAATCACATACCTTTCTAAGCTTTCCTCTATATGAAAGGATTATATTTCCTTGAGATTCAATCGTTGTATCTTTCCTTTTTAGAACTCGATTCTTTGTCTTTTCCATTAACTCAAAGACATGCTCATCGTTGTAACTCATCCCTTCTGTCACAGAAAGAATTTTAACAGACTTCTTTAAAAAGAAGTCTCTTCTTACAAGATCATAATCTTCTTTCGAGATCTTCTGCGTATCTCTTAGCATTCTGAATCTATTTAAAAACTCTTTCCAAAATCTATCATCCTCATGAATTATAGCTTGATAATTAGACACTACTAAATGTTCCGCCCAATCAGGAAACAAGTCAGGGTTCATCATCCAGCACATATTTGTTACCCAGATATCATTAGCGATAACAGGAGAAGATTCTTTATCAAAGTCATTTTTTAAAAATTGATTTACATTAGAGACCAAAAAGTTGCTTGTAGTTACAAAAATATGGCTCTTGTCTTTTAATGTCGACTTACGCTTGTACTCTCTCAACTGGATTACTTGTCCGACGCATCTCACATCATGATTTACGGCTAAATATTCATTATTCGCTTCCGATTGTAAAAAGTTTATTAACCCTTCGGAATCAATTTGATAATCTTCTGTAAACTCTGGATTTCTCACCACGGAAATATTTTTTTTACTTAGAACAGAATGATAGCGACTTAAATAATTTCTTAAAAACTCATGATCCCACATATTCATTCGGAGCAACTGAAGAGTTGAGTCCCTAAAGTTTCTTAAATTTTTACTTTCAAGATCGTTTGCCCAGGCTTTTAATATGTTTTCAAACTCAGTCCTAGTACACTCAAAGATTGCCATCTTAGCTTTAAGACTATTACAAAGTTCTACCATCTCTTCAATTACGACTTGTTTACTCTCGCCACTAAAGCCCAATAGTCCTAAAATGAGAGGAGTATCTAAGTAAAATGTAACATTACTCAGATTACTTTGGTTATCTCTCATATCTGATGAAGTCATATAATTCTTTAAAAATATACCTTTAACATGAGAAATGAAATACTTAAAAATCTCTGGTTCTTTTTCATTAATATGCTTTAAAAAGCTACTAAATAAAAAGCTTATATTATTTAAGGACTTACCTTTAACTTCGACCTCCCCACCAACGGCGAAAAAATCAATAATCTCAACTTGATACTTTGAGAGATATGCTACTAATGCTTCCTGAGCTTGATCAATTGACATATCTTTTTCAAAATTTGATTTTACATAGCTAACAAAGCTTTCAAGTAACTTAGTATTTGATCTTAGAACCTCATTCTTTACATCTATAAAGTCAGATGTCGTATCTACAATTTGGCTTCTATTAGGAGTATAAACACCTTCTTTTTTAGAAAAGAAGTCGAACTTCTTTTTTGCTCTATTTAAAATCAACTGAACTACAGAGACCGGTAAATCAAAATTTAGGTAATTTAAAAAAATCTCCTTACCCTCCTCAACAGTAAATGGATTAAACATGTTTTGAGTATTTAACGTTGCAGCAAATAATAATGCACAATTATCGTAAACATCACCCTTCTTTCTGACGTTGATACTCTCTAACATTGCATAATTAACTAAGTAATGATTCACTTTAACCTCTATTATTAGTATACTGAAGAGTTTCCCTAACCTCTACTATAAGACTCCTATCACTCTACTGTTGAATTCTGAGTTTTAATTCCAGGTGCCTTTTCGTTAACCTTACGAAAAGATAAAATACCTGGAACCTAACTTATAGATTCTAAATTTACTCACTAAATCTTTTGATCTTAGCAAACTGAAATATCTCAACAACAAAGTCTAACCAAGGAGCCGACTTTCCTAAAAAACTATTGAGACTATTAAAGAATACCTCTCCCATAGATGCTATATTAATTCTGACCTGTTCATTATACTCATGTGCTCTTTCTTCAAGGTCAACACAATCAATTATCTTTCTTATAAGTTCTTTAGAAAAATATTTTTTGAACTTTGTATTATTTAATAAATAGATTAAGCTCTTCATTAATTTATCTTTGTGAGCTTCCACATTCCTTTTATTTGAAAGATCATATTTAAGAGATAACAATCTCTTTATCTCGCGGTTACAAGCTTTCAATTCTTCGAAAAGCATATAAAACATATAATCAAATGCCTTCGTAGCCCCATTATTCTCACTCGAAAACTTCAATCTTTGTAACTGATAAGATGACCATAAGTCTTCAAAGAGTTCACTCTTCTTTGAGGTAGAAAATAAATTTTTAAAAAAGTTTTTTCCAAGTTCATCTAGGCTCGACTTTGAATTGAAACGCTTATAATACTCTTCCATATGTTTTGAAAATTTAAGAAACTCATTTTTAAATTTAGTCTTAGATACCTTAGTCATACTTCTATCTCCCAACTCCCCATCGCCATTCCCCACCCAAAACTTAACCCACACACACCACCAAAACCTCTACAATTCCAATCACATACACACCATCTCAAACCACCCCAATAACAAAATGAACACCTTACAACTCCAACCTAAACTGGACCTCAAGACTTTAAAGTCAAAAAAAATTTTCGAAAATGTTAAGTTACTCCTCACACAAAAGAGGATTTTCAAAGTGCCAAAATTACCAGAGGAAAAGGCAACGGTGGACCTAAAAGGTTAGAATCGTTTTGGTCTGTGGTCAATAAAAGGAAAAGCCATTTCTCAATGGCTGTAACTATTTATATTACTTTCTTATCATTTATTAAAGTTGGGGCTATTGGGACTAACAATAGTCATGTACAACGACACTCGCTACAAACCTCTCACCTCTATTCTTCACAACAAGACCTAAAGCAATCAATGCTAAGATATTCCAACCTAAAAAAATTAGTACTCTATGAATATCAAAGTCATAAAATATTATTAAAAATATTGGTCCAAGAATTGTAATAGAGAGTAATGCTGCAAACGAATCTCTAAGAGATAGATACTTTTTATGTAATTCAAACACCATAGGGTCGTACTTATACTTTTTATATATTTTCATCCAAAAAGAGTTTTGTTTTCGGCCCTCACTCGGAACAGGTGAATAGAAATCAATTAGCTCATCATAGTCTATACGATTATCGCTCTTTAGAAGCTTTGAAAATACTCGACATCCCGGAAGCTCATCTCTCAAGCGCAGAAATATTATCTTCTCTTTTATTCCAGGGAAAAATATATGCGAAACGATTACAGTCAATAAAAGAAAAACACTTTGAGGTACTATATCTTCTATATATAAAGTCTTATAACTTCCTGTCCTGAGAAGATTTATAAACATTATATCTGCTAACAATATAGAAGAAATAAAGCCCCAATAGATGGGGCACTTTAAGTTCCTGGTTTCCACTTTATAACCTATTTTCAGAATACGAAGAAGAGTCTATTAATAAACTAATCGACGTCCCCTGAATTTTGGCAACACAACCGATATAGTATGCATCTTCAACATTGCTATAGAAACTGTTTTCAAACTTTTCAGCAAAGCTCTTATTTGCTACATATATACTGATACTGTCAGAACTAAATTCTAGAGTTATGTCTCCAGCTTGATTATTAGTTATAATACTGCCATATTTCTTATATTTATCATAAGCAATGTATTCAGATGGAGCATTACCTATTAAGACTAACTTAGGTTTTAAGACATCAATAAAGTCCCATTTTCTATCAGACTTTCTACCATGGTGAGGTGCTATTAATACGTCAACATCCTTAACAGTTTCATTCCAATTTTCAAGAATATGATCCCAAGTCTTATTTTCAGAGTCACCAGCAAAAATCATTTTAAACCCTGCTGAAAGATAAAGGATGACATATGAGCAATCATTAAAATCACCCGAAGTATTAGCTTGTTCAACTAGCTCACTTGTTGGTGCTAAAATATATAGTCCGTCACCATTGTCAACAACAGTACTTCCTTCGTTATAAAATGTACCAGTTGCTCCGGAATTGAGGCAAAGATATGTAAGGCCCTCATATTTACCACTTCTTACTGCTTGATATGCGTCCCAATCTTCTTTAGCATACGGTGAATTATCCCAGCTATCTGTATCAATCTCCTTATTGTTTTTTGTATCCCAAAAGTTAGAAACATCAACAGAGTTTAAGAGCTTAGCAAGCCCTCCCATATGGTCCATATCAGGATGAGTTAAAATGAAACGAAATAATTGATTGATAGATTTTCTTACCATAAACTCTAAAGGGTCTGTTGGATTTGCCTTTTGATTAAAGTTTCCAGAGACACCTCTACTATCTGATAAATTGACAGTTGCATCTTTTGACTTGATGCCTCCTTTGTTTATATCAATCATAGTGTTTCTTCCACTATTATGCTCTATAATTGAGCAATCTCCATCACCGACATTTAAAAAGTGTACCTTAGACAATTTGTTCTCCTTATTTAAACAGTTAATATTACAAAGGTGCCAGCCTTCTGTTACAAGATGGTATCTTGATAATTTTTGTCAACCTTTCCTAAAGAAATAAAAATACGTTTTACATGTGATTACCTTATTGTCACAAAGTGTCATTTGAAAACAAATAAATTAGAAGAATTATTACAAGAAGAAAGTATCAAACAAGATTCCAATGAATTAATAAAGTATGCAGAGCAAGTCATAAGAAGAGAGATTGGCCCAAGGGATGTTCTAGCGATTTTACTCCGACTACAAATTCAATATAAATAATCATATTAACGACATTCAGGACAATTCAAATGTACTTAACATAAGTAATTATAAAAAGAGAGAAAATGGGTCTTAGGGCAGGCTCTGGATAAAAGCCTTAAACCCATGCAAATCACTCGCGACTCCACGAACAATGACTCGACTATTTCTTATAGACATTTCGACTAGCTTTGGGATTAGTTTATCATTCGTTATTGTATTTTGCCTTTTCCAAACATCAATTATCTTTTTAGCACCAGTAGCATTAGAATGTACCTTGATGGAACGGTACTTATGAATTAATCGAATTTCATCAAAGTTTACATTGTATGAGCTAAAGCTAGTGTTCCAAAGCTTAACACCATCTTCCAGTTTATAACCTTCTTTAGTGAAAACATACTCAAACATCATAGCTGCGTTAACAATAGGACTTTCTTCAGGATTTATGATGTTAGGTATCCCCATTTTTACAACTGTGAATTGATATGAAGGAGCTTCTGTTATTACACGTAAGAAATAAAAGAATAACTTTGTAATCAAATCATCTGCGAGGGATACTTTAAAGGCTTTTTCAACAAGCTCATAGTTTGTTTTTAAATCATCTAACATCGTTGAATCTAAAATATTTTGATTCTTTTCACCTTTAAACACTCCAGTCCAAGGGGCAAGATGATTAGACTTATTACCATCTCTCGTATTATAAAACAGCTCTCCTCCTACAACAAAGTAGTTATCAAACAAAATTGCCAAAGCAATACTCAGCAAAGAGCATGTATCTAAATCAAAAGGATTCGAATTATGGTCAAATGATGAACTCTTTGATTTCAGTATAACTTCAGAATTCGCTAGTTTCTCAGGAAGAGAAGAAAGCCTAGGGAATTTATTAAAAAAATGATCATGAAGCATATAGTGGTCTGCACCAATATTCGATACATTGTATGTATGTACGTAGCTAGTATCTCGATGAATAGATAAATTATTATTAACAACCAAGTCTTCTTCCAACACAATATTATATGTCTTAAAAATACTTATATAATCCAAACAAATCACCTCGAAACAATTTCTATTTACAACAATATTAATCACCATAAGAAACGAAGTCAAATTTGTTCGTCCTGTTTACCTGTGTTAAAAGGGTCTAATAAGGACTAATTAAAGTAACCTAAGATAAATATATTAATAATAACAATAAGCTAGGTACACATTGCCAGAATTACCAGAAGTCGAAACCATCAAATCACAACTCTCCCACGTTCTCCCAATGGAGATCGAAGACGTCGAATACTCGGACGTGAGTGATTCGATTGTGAAAGATAAGGACTTCAATCCAAAAGGCATGACTCTTGAGCGTGTGGAGCGCCAAGGAAAAGTTCTGCGCTTTTTTTTCACTGATCAAGACGGAAATGAATGGCGTGCAATTTCAGGTTTAGGGATGTCGGGATCGTGGCGAATTGCCACGCAGCCAATTACAGAAAAGCACACGCATATAAAACTCATTGGCACAAATGCCAAAGGCCCACTTCACTTGGGCTACATCGACCCAAGACGCTTTGGAGTCTTTCATCTCTACTCTCCACCAAATGAAGCGACTTGGCTTACGCGCTTAGGACCAGATGTTTCTAAAGCAGAGTTTACACTTGAGTATCTTTTGATGCTTAAAAAAGAGCGTCCTAATAAAGTTTTAAAACCGTTTCTTTTAGAGCAGAACTTTTTTTCAGGTGTGGGAAATTATATGGCCAGCGAAATATGCGCACGTGCGGGAGTTCGCCCAACTCGTAGGATGAAGACACTTACAAAGCTTGAGCTTGAAAAAGTTTTTATGGCAGTAAAGATTGTTTTAGATGATTCCATTAGCACTGGAGGCACAACTTTTTCTGGTGGCTATCAAGATGCCTTTGGTGAAAAAGGTGAAGGTGTAAAAAATCTTGTGGTGTTCTATCAAAAGATTTGTGGACTTTGTAAAGAGACAGAAGTTAAGAAGATCACACTTGCTCAGCGAGGGACTTACTACTGTCCTCACTGTCAGAAATAAGACTTACTCCACAATTAGATAATCTTCAATCTTATAGTGATTTAATTGATTTACTAAATAGAGTCTTCCCTTCTTTGTGATGATACGAAAGAAGTCATTTCCTATTTCAGGGTCACGAAGTTTTTTTCGAAGACGACTAAGGCTTACATCCATTGTGTTCTCACTAGTTGAACCAAAGAGAATGTCTGAAAGCTTTCCCTTTTCTCCATTGCCCGCGCGATTGATGAGACGAAAGAGTTCCATGTCAGTTCGGCTTATGATGTGAAAGAGTTTGTAAATTTCCATTAAGTGAAAGCGGCCATAGAGGGCGTCGATATACTCCTGCTCCCCCATGCTCTTTAGCACACACAGGTTTCCGCCAAGCGGTAGAAAGCGATTTAGGTTTGGCTGAGTAAAGTCATCGATCACATAGACAAATTTTAGAGTGGTATATTTGATTTCTTCAATGAGCTCATCTGGAATTGTATCGAGTTCAATAATAAGAAGTTCTCCAACTCCTGTTTGAGAAGGTAGGACATCTAGGTATTCAATGGTAAGTCCGAACGCTTCTTCAATAGCATCCGCATGAAAGAGTTTTCTCTTCTCACTTGTGTAAGCCAATATTTTCATTTCTACCTCTAAGTAATTTTACTTGAAACGACTAGGTAGGAATCTTAATTTTTTCTAATAAATGTTTTGGTATTTCGTAATTCGTTAAACGACTGACCACATAGAGTCTTCCGCTCTTTGTGATAATACGAAAGAAGTCATCGCCGATATTTGGATCACGCAGCTTCTTTCTTAAACGACTTAGATTAACATCCATTGTACTTTCACTAGTAGAGCCAAAAATAAGTTCACTTAATTTAGACTTCTCTCCATTGCCTGCCCTTAGAATGAAGCGAAATAGCTCCACATCAGTATGACTAACTAAGTGAAGTATCTTAAACATCTCCATTTGATGAATACGACTTGTTAGAATTTCCATGAAGTCTTCAAATGGAGTGCCCTTAACAGCAAATAAATTTCCACCAATTGGAAGCAAACGATTTAAGTTGTGCTGCTTGAGCGTATCAACAATTGTTACAAATTTAACTCTCGTATACTGCGCCTTCTCAATAATATCATCAGTGATCTCATCGAGATCTAAAAGCAGAATTTCTCCAGGGCGAAGATCAAATGGTAATTCATCTAAATACTCAAACTTGGCACCATAGAGGGCCTCGATTTCCGCTTCCCTAAAGATTTTCTTATGATTAGATGTGTAAGCCTTTAATTTTATTGACATAGTAAACCTTACGTATTTGTAAGTAAATAATATTGCCTAAACATATTATCATCATGTTGTACCAATAACAATAGTTGGTAAATAATAAAACTGGAGGTTATGGATGAAAGAAAGAAGAGTGTTTGAGAACATCGCTGAATTAATTAGAGTCAAAAGACGTTCTTTATCACCTAAGGTGTCACAACAAGGATTGTCGTACCGCCTAGGTTATAAGAACGGGCAATTTATAAGTAATATTGAACGTGGGCTTTGCTCAGTACCACTACGTTCACTAAATACTGTATGTAGTGTTCTAAAAGTATCTAAGGAAGAACTTAAAGAAGTACTACTAAAAGACTATGAGCAAACTATTGATAACTACTTTGCAGAAGCTGCCCAAGAAGAGGCAAGCACTATTGTAGAAGCGAGGGACGCTTCTTCTAAAGATAAGGAACGAAAGGGAAATTTTGAATTTGCCAGCAGTTTAGTAATCTAAGTAAGTCACTAGGAAAGGTGACTAAATTCCCCTCAGGTGTACTTAAAAAGCACTTCGATTCAATATAATCTGAGTACACCTGAGGAACTTTTTTCAAATTGAGAATAATAGGCCATAATGCATACACATAAAAGTACACGCATACGAGGTCTAAATGGAAACTCAATCCCCATTACAAAAACTAATCAATCATTTTAAAAATAAGCGCGGCCAAATTTATACGGCCTCGTTCTTTTCAGTTTTAAATAAAGTATTCGACATTGCTCCTCCCCTTTTAATCGGTCTTGCCGTTGATACAGTCGTCAAGCAAGAAGACTCATTCCTTGCAGGTATGGGAGTGACAGACAAAGTTGAACAAATCTACATTCTAGGTTTTCTCACATTTGTGATTTGGGCCCTGGAGTCATTATTTGAATACTTATTAAAACTATGGTGGCGTGGACTGGCCCAAGAAGTTCAACACGATCTTCGTATGGAAGCCTACGATCATCTTCAAAACTTACACATCTCTTTCTATCAAGATAATAACTCTGGGAATTTAGCGACAATTCTAAATGACGACATCAACCAACTAGAGCGCTTCTTAGATGTTGGAGCCAATGATATTATTCAAACCCTAACAACAGTTGTCTCTATCGGTGGAATCTTCTTTTATCTTTCTCCGCAAATTGCCCTACTATCATTAACACCTGTCCCATTTATTCTTTGGGGAAGTTTCTACTTTCAAAAGAAGGTACAACCTCGCTATCAAAATGTTAGAAGTGAGGCCGGACTACTTGCGAGTATGCTTGTAAATAATATTGCAGGGATGATGACGATTAAGTCATACGTTGCTCAAAGATTCGAATATGACCGCTTAGAGAAGCAATCAAATCAATATGCTAAGGCCAATAAAGATGCCATTCGCGTCTCTTCTTCTTTTAGTCCAATCATTAGAATGGCCGTTCTTTGTGGATTCCTCTTCACTCTAATCATCGGTGGTATCGATGTTCTTGATGGAAAGCTAGAAGTTGGTTCTTACTCTGTTCTAATCTTCTTAGTTCAAAGACTACTTTGGCCACTAACAAGACTTGGTGAAACTTTTGATCTTTACCAAAGATCAATGGCCTCAACATCTCGAGTGATGGAGCTAATTGAAACAGAAGTTAAAGTAACTGATGGTGATAAAGAGCTTGAAGAATTTAAAGGAGCTGTTGAATTTAGTGGTATTAACTTTAAATACGATGAAGAAGACAACACTGGTCTTAAAGATATCAATCTTAAAATTGAAGAAGGACAAACTATTGCACTTGTTGGGCCTACAGGCTCAGGAAAGTCCACAATGCTTAAACTTCTTCAGCGTTTTTATGATCCACAAATTGGTTCCGTTAATTTTGATGGCCACAATATTAGAGAGCTAAAGCAGAATTCACTGCGCTCTCACATTGGGTTTGTCTCACAAGAAACTTACCTCTTTCATGGGACTGTCTTAGAAAATATCATCTACGGCTCTCAAGGAGCATCTGAAGTTGATGCCATGAGGGCCGCAAAACTTGCAGAGGCACATGACTTTATCGAGCTTCTACCTAACGGCTATCAGACAATCGTTGGTGAGCGCGGCCAAAAACTTTCAGGTGGTCAAAGACAGCGTATTGCCATTGCACGTGCCATCTTAAAGGATCCGAAACTTTTCATTTTTGATGAGGCCACAAGTGCCATTGATAATGAAACAGAAGCGGCCATTCAGCGCTCTCTTAAAACGATCACAAAAGGACGCACTACTGTCATGGTTGCCCATAGGCTTTCAACAATTATTCATGCGGATCAGATTTGTGTTTTAAATGAAGGCAAGATTGAACAACGTGGAACTCACGAAGAACTTATCGCTCAAGAAGGTCTTTATAAAGCACTATGGAGTGTTCAGACAGGAACTGCTTAGAAAGCAAACTTTAGAAAGCAAATTTTAAAGACGAATAGATGGTGTCGTTAGCTCGGTAAGCCGACCAATAAGAATTCTTATTTGGCGACTTAATCAGCTCGGCACCTAAATTTAAACTAGCAGCGCCACGCCAAAAAGCATAAGTCGCTTCAGCTTTTAAGATGATATCATCGCGATCAAAGTCATACTTTAAGTCCCCCATCACATTGATGAAGTCATTAAAATAATAACGCCCACGCATACCAAGAGCATTACTCCACTTCGCAGTATCAGAGAAGAAATCATCTGATCCACGCTCATTATTTGTCAGAAGGTTGATATAGTTTAAAGAAAACATATAGTAACCTTGATTGACGTTAAATGAGACAGAGGCGTAACTTTCTTTTTCGTAGTTAGGCTCAATATTGAAATACTCAGATTCGAATTTCTTATTTTCTTCACGGCTAAAGTCAACAACCTTAAAGTCGTTTCCAAAAGTCGCCGTCGGATCACTCATATCAACACCGGCAACCATTTGCACGTCACCTAACTGCTGCTTATATTGAATCCCATAATAAAGATGGTGGTTAACAACCGGTGAAGCATCAACTGCAATAACGTCGCGATCTTGGTCAAAGCGAGCATCAGCATTCATCTGAAGACTATTTTGTGGCTTATAGATAAAGAAGGCCGAAAGCTCAGAACTCTTCTGCTCATTCGTTCCAGAAAGTCTAAAACCAAGAGACTTATTCTTTACAACATCATTATAGATATTAGGCATATCGATCGTGTAATAAAGAGGAAGAACATTTCCTTCAAGCACAGTGTACTTTGGTGGAAGTCTTACCCACTCACTCTTACTCGACACATTCCCATCTTCAATTTCAAGCCCTGGATTCATTCCTGGAACAAAGAAGTATGAGAAGAAAACTGAAAAATTTAAATTCTTATTAAATTTGCGATCGTATTGAATACCAACTAGACCTTCTTTCTTTTCAGAAAGTAAGTAGAAACCTTGGTTTGGATTTAGAGTACTAAGTAGCCAGTAATCTTCGTTCTCATTCCATCTAAGAAGCTGGCGGCCAAGAGAGATACGATTATCTTCATCTTTAAACTCAATATAAGCTTCAGGCATTGAAAAGTTGAAAGCAGGCTCTTTTGTAACATAGGCCCTCGCAGCAAATTCACCATAAACCTTACCATTCCACGCTCTTGTCTCGTAATTTCCTTCGATTTGGGCCCAGTCGTCATACTCAGACTTTTTAGCTGGGTCATTTAATCGTTGAAATTTCTCATATGACACACTTCCATCTAGCTGTGCGTAGACAGCAAGGCCAGAAAGCGACACGCATAGTAATGTAATTTTTTTGATGAATTTATTCATTAAAGTTAATTAAATCAGAAAAGATTCGTAAATAGAAGTCTTTAACTCGGATTTGGTATCTATTACCTTGGGTGTTAACACTTTTGACAGTATAGTGTTAGGAATTGTGCACACTTTTAACGCATTACGTAAAAACATTTCAAAATATTCGGTTATTCCTTTTCATTTAACTAGAAATTTTCTAGAATTTGGGTGAGGGAATTATGATTAAACACAATAAGCTATTGAAATTACGAGATTTCATTACCTACCTTCTGGTAGTACTACTAGTTTCGTCTTGTGGTTTCGTCAACGATGACCCTGTCGAAGGTGCAGACATCGCCGAGTATGACGGAATTTCAGCTAGTTGCAAAATCGACACGGATCGTATCAAAAAATTATTCGAAGTTAATATCGAAAAAGACCTTAATTGCGTTCAAGATACACTAAATAAATTCAAATATGTTGAGTCCAGAGATAATCGTTTCTTCTTCCGTGAAGATATCGTGAAATTTGCTCGCAAGTATATGGATAACCCAGCAGGTTCTGCTGACGATATTATTGAAGGCCTTGATCTTCTTTTTAAATTAAACACTCTTTTACAAAGAGATATTCCGGGACAAATGTCTCGCACGAAGATTGATTCTTTCTTTCAAATCCTAAAAGAGTTTAACCGTTCAGCCGTTAAAATCGTTGCAACAGTTAAAGACCTACAAGATGTTAAATCAAAAGAAGATTACTATAAGACCTCTGCCATCTTAAGAGCACAGGCCGATGCGTTTTCTTCAAACTTAAATGAAATCCTTCAACAAATTCCTGGACCTGCACAGGCCATCGATATTCAAAGTCTAATCCTCGACATTACAAGAGACCTAAAAGACTTCAAACTTGGTAAGGAACTTCTAAACTCTCTTCTATTTGCTAAGAAACTATTTCTTGGTGGTTCACGTATCTACGTTGACTCAGATGAGTTTGCCCAACTTTTCACTTTCTTCCCAGTTTTCCTACAGAATACAATCGATATCTTCTTCCTTAAAAAGGAATACTTCGAAGATGGATCAGAATACTTCAACAAGCTTGCTAATAACCTAGAAGAGCTTAAGCTCTATGTTTACGAGCACCAAAAAGAAGAAAATATCATCACGATTGCCGATATCAACAATATCATTGATGAATTCTTTAACGAAGATGATGACTTTATTTCAACAATTCTCGGTACGACTAAAGATACCAACGTTAAACTTAAGTCACTTATTCGTTTTGCAAAGAGAGATCTAATTCGTGGAAACCCAGAAGTTTTCTCTTATGCAGACGTTGAGCTATCTCTTGGAGTTGTTAACGTTGCACTTAGATCTTTTGAGTCAGTAAATGTCTTAAATGATCTAGTTAAAGACATTGAAGAGAAAGACTTCAATAGAAAAGTTGAGATTAAAAAGCAATTCCGTGCCGAAGTTGGGCGCCTAAGTGAGAATGCAAAGAAGTTATTAGACGAAGATATTTCAATCCCTCGTGACCACGAGATGAATGTTCTTAAGTTCGCTAATGATACGATCAAGCTTTATGACATCGACCTAATCGAAGATGTTGTTAAGTCATTTATGGCACTGAAAGTAGTAACAACTGGTGGTAGCCGTGAAACTCTCCTATTCCCAGAGTTAATGACACTTCTGACAAAGACAGATCCACTTGCGGCCCTATTCTTTGACCTTAAGTTTCTTGCAAAGGAATACCTTGAGAAGACTCCACTAGAAAAGAACAACTTTTTCTTAGCTCAAGTTAGATCAGTTCAAGACCTTATTCTAAGTGATCTTGAAAATGACCAAGTAATTACTGTTACAGATATTAATAAGCTAATTGAACAATTCTTTAGTAAGCCAGAAGACCTTGATAAGGGAATCGCCATTAAGAATCTTGTTCTTAACTATAAAGATAATATTCTAAGGCTTGCTCCAGAAGTTGATTATCTTTCATTTAAGCAATTTAAATCAACTGTAAATGTTGTTGCAATCGTTTACCGCTACCTAGCATTCCTTGATATGCACATTGAGAATGTTAAGCTATTTAAAGACGAAGACTCAAAGACAGCAAGAAAAGTTATTTCGAGAAAGGAATATGTAAATCAATTCCTTTCGATTAAAACGGAACTAGCTAATTACCTACTGGATAAAGACTTTGTTAACCAAGATGGTCTTATCAAGTCACTTATTGCTCGTCTTAAAGAATCAAGCGGAATGTTTAAAGAACCATTTAACTGGAAGCTTTACTCAGAGGCCATGGCACTTAAAGGTCTAGTACTAGGTGGAAATAACCTTATTCTAAATCGTGATGATCTTTATTATTTAACTGAGAAATCAGAATCTCTAGCAGAAGTACTTTATGATGCCTTCTTCACGGACTTCTCTGATGATACTCAATCAGTTCAAAATATTGCAAAAGTTCTTGAGCTGCTTCGTAAGACTCGCTCAATCTTCCACCCTATTGAAGAGAAGAAGAATTACTTTACAGCAAAAGAGATCCTTTCATTTGGTGATGAGCTAATTAAAGAGCTTAATCGCAAGTCGGATAATCCAAAGGATGAAAGTGAACTTCTTAAAGTTTCAAATTTTAAGCGTACACTAATCGACTTTACTCAGCGTATTTTTGATCCAATCCCTCGCTCAGAGCTGATGTATCCAATTCCATGTAAACCAAACCCAGCTTACGATGCCGATAAGCAAGGTAGTTCTAAGTGGATTTGTTCAGAGCTTGATCCTCCGGGAAGTGAGAATTTTGACCTAATGATTACAAGTGATGCTGTTAATCGCATCCTAGATATTGCAGATAGTGCATTTGAGACACTTTTATTCTCAGACTCAACTTTCCAATTCTTTGACGATAGAATGAATTCGCCTAAGCCACTTTATATCGATCGTCGTGAGTACCCAACGGAGAGAGAAGTTCCGGAGTATAAGTACATCACTAAGAAATCATATGTTGTTCTTATTGAAGAGTTTACTAAAGTTGCTCGTGACTATCGCTACTTTAGAAATAAAGACGGATTCCCTACTTATCAGGCGAATATCGTAAGAAACAAGACTGGTTTCAATTCGATCATGCTCTTTAGAAATGTGCTTCCACACATGCTAGAGGGTTATAAGACAGAGGGTGATACAACTCCTCCAAGACAGTCAAAAGGTTTATCAGATAACCAACTTAACAACGCACTAGTTGGACTTAAGGCCGCTCTTGAAGAAATGGGACTTTGGACTGAAGACTTTAAAACTTTTGGTGAAAATATTCTTCTTCTATCGGATCTTTTCCAGGCAACTTCTGGTGGTGACCTATTCATTAACCTAGATGAAGTAAGTGAGTTTATCGAACTTATCTTTACTGCAGCTAAGATCACGACTCTTTTAGAAGAAAATCTTTATGAGAAGAAAGAGTGTGACACTAGAGTTGATGAAGCAGGCTTCTCTGTAATGGACTCAAAGTGTATTCGTACAAAATTCTTTGATAAATTATTTGGTGAGAGCGAGCTGAATCTTTCAAAGTACTTCCCTCGCCTGAAAGAGTATGTAAAGAACAACAGCAGAGAGCATGTTGTTGAATTTATCAAAGGTGTTGAGATCTTCTCAAGAAGTGTTGAAGATGTTGATAAGATTTGGTGGAGAAAGAAAGACTTCACACTTGTTATTGGCGCAATGTTAAATATCGAATCGACTTATATTCGTTTTGATAGAAATGCAGATAATAAACTAGACCGCGGTGAATTAGATCGTGGTTATAAGGATGCATATAAGAACGCAATCATTAGTATTGCTAAACTAAAAGGTAAATTAAAGACCTTTGGACGTACAGCATTTTTCTACCTATTAAAGTACCATAAAGACCCAGGTGTAGTTAATATCGCTTGGACTCACGTATGGTTTAAGAAATACTTCAATGATTTTGAGGCCAAGCGTCTTGATATCAGTGAGCTATTGAGATTCTTAGTTGACAAGCGTAAGCCAGAAGATCCTTCTATTATGTTTAAAGAAGAATTAGCTGCTTGTGCTCTAGGTAGATCTGACGTTGATGAAGATGAGCTAAACGAGATTTTCAAAGGAATGAGTATTGAAATGATCGAGGCACAAATTAAGAAATGTCACGCTGACTACGTTCAATCAAACGGAAGTGAAGCATTTTATGGAAATTTTCATTAATCAAACTGTTGCCATCCTAATCGATGGCAACAATATCGAAAGAAGTATTCACAGCGTAACAAATAACTCAAATACCATGGTTAATTTTGATACGCTCATCCCAAAACTCTTAGATAATCGAGGGCTAAATCGCCTCATCTATTTTAGAGAAGGAAAGAATATCTCTTCTAAACTAACTGAGCGTCTGCACAATCACTACTATGGATCAGTAATTCCATGTCATAAGAGTGCCGATATCCCTCTGACAATTAAAGCGACACAGCTTGCCTCGAAGGTTGATACGATTATTATCCTTTCAGGTGATTCTGATTATATCGAATTAGTTCGCCACTTAAGAGCAGAAGGTGTCCGTGTTGAAATCGCCTCAATTCCTGAGACGACTTCGAGCCTGCTTGTTGAAGAATCAGACTATTATCACGAAATTGATGAAAGTGATTGGTTTGAACTTCAAGGCCAGACAAGACAAACAAGACCTAAGAAGTATAGCAAGAACAAAAGAAACTAAGACTTAAGTAGGTATCGACTTAGACAAAGCTCCGAAAGAGAGTGATCTATTTCCTGTAGTTTATCTTTTAGATCATTTACAGCAACAAGCTCTAGCTCGATATCTTCATCTTCATCAAAGTTTTGTTTCCCATCTGGGCGACAATTCTTTGCGAGATAAAAGTGAGCAGTATTGCTCATAAAGGCTGGGTTAACACTTACAGGCCCTAGACTTTCCCACTCGTCACTAATATAGCCAGTCTCTTCTTCTAGCTCTCTTTTAGCTGCAGCAAGTGGATCTTCTCCTCGCTCAACTGCACCGGCAGGAGTCTCGATTGTGATTACATCTTTTCCAAAGCGATACTGCTTAACAAGAACGACTTTATTGTCTTCGGTAATGGCAACAATATTTACCCAATCAGCAAGACGGATAATATCATAAGGGCCAGCACCAATTGGTTTTGTAGGATGATTGGCAACAATGGTTTCATACAAAAAGATATTTCCGCGGTAAACGTTCTTTCTCTCTTTAATAATCCATTTTTCCATTACGGCCCCTAAAACTCCATTAGCATGGCGGCGTCATTTGCCTTTGTCGCCTCTAAGATTTTCTCATTTGTGCGATCTCTTAGTTCAAGATACTTAATGAAAGCATCTTTTCCAATTTTTTGAAGTAGAAGATCGTCATACTTTTTTTGAATTTCACGATCAAACGCCATTTCTTCTTCAGTTGGATTATAAGTATAGTTTTCACCATACTTTTCTTCTAATTGATCATGCATTTCTTCAAATGCTGAAACCTTATCATTGAAAAGACCCTCTCTCATACTGAGGTAATCTTTATATTCTTTCTCAGTAAGCCCAAGGTCATTAATAAATAACTCTTTTACATTTGTAAGCCACTCTTCTTCAAGGCGATCAAATTCTTCTTCTTTTGCCTCTAGCCTTCTTTCAAGTTCTTCATCATCAACAACATCAAGATCTAGGTTAGGAGTTCCCTCATTGGCACCAAGTGCTTGGGCCTCCTCACTTCCTGCAGCAACTTTCTTAGCAGGAGTATCCTCAAATTCGACGACATTAACTTGAGAAGTCATCACTTCTAGAGAGTTTTTATCGTTAGCAATATTTGTCTTAGATTGTTTTGTATTGAAAAAGTAGAAACCACCAGCTGCGATGGCAAGTATGATAATTGTAATTACGATTTTTTTCATAAATTAACTCAAGGTTTAATATTCTCAAATATAATATTAGCACCTAATCGCTTAGCTGTCCTCATTTGTTCTTTAGTTCTTACTGTCCAAAAGACAATATTATTAAAAGTAAAATGCTTGATGATGCTAAGCTGTAGCTTTGAGTATGTATCGATATCTAGTCCAATATAATCTGGCCTGATAACTGGAATAAAAGTCATATTCTCAAGAATCTTTTGCTTGAGAGGATTAAGACTTGTATCACTAAAATCTCTTGTTACAAGTAGGCCCAAAATAACGGCCGGATAGTGCTTTCGAAACCACTTTAAACAAAATGGATTAAAGGATTGAATCGTATAATCCCCTTCATAGCCTTGAAGAAGTTTCATGACTTCAGACTCAAGCTCTCCATTGTGTTCGATAACCTTCAGTTCAATGATAAGAGGAACTTGTCCATTAACAAGATCGAGGACTTCCTTAAGAGTAGGAATCTTCTCTTTTGTTTCTTTGATATAGAGCTGTTTTAGGCTATCGAGAGTGTATTGAGATACTTTGCCATTGCTGCCCGTTAGACGCTCTAGGGTTTCGTCGTGAAAGACCACGACATGGCCATCACTTGATAAGTGTACGTCTAACTCAATAGCATAATTATGTTTAATGGCCGCCTTAAAAGCGGCCATCGTATTTTCAGGTTTTTTTTCGTCGTGTAAACCACGATGAGCAATATAAGTATCGAGATAAAATGTCATTATAATGTTCTTAAGAACATACGAAGATCCGATTTATCCTCATCACTAAGTAGTTCATTACCCTCTTTATCCGTAAAGATTCGTTCGTAGTGACCTGAGTTTGAAAGCCCTGGTAACTTTGTATTGTAGTAAGCTTCTCTAATTCTGCGCTCCTCAGGAATATCCATTCCAACAGGAAAGCCATTACAATCATAATCAAAGTCTAGCATCGGATCAACTGCTGGGATCTGATAGAACTCTTTTACTCTTTGCGCTGGCGGAGTCATTAGCTCACAAAGATTTGGAATTGAATTATTGTGCATATATGGCCAACGGGCCCAGATTCCGTTTAGTGGTGGTGGTACATATCCTTTTTGTGGCTCCACAACAGTCTTCATCCATTTAGAAATTGCTAATTCATTTAAAGCCTCAGCAAAGTATGCTGTACCTTGATAGCGAAGAGGATCTGTTCCAACATCCTTAACAGGTGTCTTTTCATGATAGATAAGCTTTTTCGTCTTAATTTGTTCACTCTTGGACATAAGTGCAGAAAAAGGAAGATCCCAATTCTTCTGGTATTCTCCGTGACATTTCTGACAACGATTCTCAAAATGCTTTTGTCCTCGCTTTGCTGATTCAATATCAATACGTGACACATCAAAGAAATCATCAATACGTGGTGCTTTTGTTGAGAAGGCAGCTGCCGTAAGCTCTTTGATAATTTCAGGATTATCTTGTAACCATTTTTCTAATTCATATAAATCTGTTCCACGCCCAAGCTCATTCCATAGGAAGTTTGTAAAGATTGGGTTACCTGCAACAATTGATCCATCTGATAGCCAACGAGTTTTATACTTAAGCGTCCACCATGGCATTGGCTTAGAGTCGGCAACTGTTGAAACAAGAGGATTAAATCTTGGAAAGACTTCATTAAGTTTAGACTTTGATGCGTACTCATCTTGTTTACGATGAGCAAGAGAGAGAGCAACTTGAGGAAGTGAAGTATCAAGTCCAAGTACCATTGGTGATGTTGCTCCAACAGAGTGGATATTCTTCTTTGTTCTCTTAAGCATTGCAACTTCACCATCTGTTGCATTTGTTACTTTTTGAAATGTCTTCGTCGGAATAAATGGAAGAAGTTTTTTTGCTTTAACAAAAAGTTCATTGGCCTTCACTGTTTTATTTGTTAGGCCCATAACAGTTGTTCCAAAAAGGCTTGCTGAGTGACAAGTGGCACAGCTAAAAGTTAGCCCTTTTCCCCACTCAGTATCAACAATACTAGCTCCCATATAATAATCAGGCTTATGCCCTTCTGGATAAGGGATACGATAAATCCCCGTTGCATCTTCATTATTATATGGATTAAGTCCTAGCCATTGATAGAAAGATTCAACACTATTAACACCAAATTTCTTTTCACCAAGTGTCGTTAAAACAAAGTTTACAAATTTTTCGTCGCGTAGTTCAAAGAAATTATTAAAAGCTTCATATGGAATAAGAAGTCCTGTTACACTAACTGGCCAAACCAGTGCGTGCTTTAGTCCATCTTGAGTTACTTGTTCGTATTCATCTTGAGATAGTTGGTAGAGGTTTTCGCGATTCTCACCCTTTTCAATTTTAGCATCACGTCCCCAATCTGGTGCGTATGAAAATGCAGATAAACTAATTAGTAGTAAAAGTAGTGATTTCATCCTCTCTCCCCTCTAAATTTTTAGAATAAGATTAACTTCTTTCGAGTGTAATCTTCCATCGCATACGCGATCCCCTCACGTCCAAGTCCAGAATCTTTTATCCCTCCATAAGGCATGGCATCCATGCGAAATCCTGGGACGTTATTGAAGATAATTCCTCCAACATCGATTCTTTGACTTGCTTCCTTCATATTTACTAAGCTGTTTGTAAAAACACCAGCTTGGAGTCCATATTTTGAATCATTTACAAGCTCAATGGCCTCTGAAAATGAGTCATAAGGCTCTAAAATCACGACAGGACCGAAGATTTCCTCTGAAACAACCTTCATATCCAAATCTGTATTAGTTAAAACTGTTGGAGCATAAATATGGTGGTCTTCATCAATAATATGCCCACCACACAGAAGCTCGGCCCCATTTGATATGGCCTCTTGTACCCACTGATGAATTCTCTCAAGAGCACCTTCATTGATGACAGGGCCATTAATCACACTCTCATCTTTTGGGTCACCTGAACCAATTGTCTCGACCTGCTCAAGAAATAATTCAACAAATTCATCAAAGATTTCACTGGCAATAAAAACTCTCTGAGTTGAGATACAAATTTGTCCTGAATATAAGAAAGAGCCATTAACGATTTGAGCTGTCACAGCTTCCATATCTTCAACGTCATTAACGATAACGGCCGCATTACCACCAAGCTCAAGAAGACACTTCTTCTTTCCGCTTAAGGCCTTTAGCGCCCAACCAACTTTTGCACTTCCCGTAAAAGAGAAAACACTAATTCTTTCATCTTCTAAAAATCTTTGTGCAAGAGCATCTTCACAAATAACAATATTCACAACTCCTTTTGGAAAACCAACTCTTGAAAGTAGCTTTGCAAAAGCAAGTAGAGTAATTGGAGTTTGTGGTGATGGTTTAACAATAATGCTACATCCGACAGCAAGTGCAGGAGCGATTTTATGAAGTGCAAGGTTTAGTGGAAAGTTAAATGGAGAGATACCAAAAATAATCCCTTCCGGTTCATGGCGAATCATGGCCATCTTATCTGCACCAGGCCCATATGAAAGGTCAGGCGTTTCACTGCTGTGATGACGAGCTTTTTCAGCAGAGAGCCTAATTGTTTCCACACAACGAGCAACCTCACCCTTTGCATACGATATTGGCTTTCCCGCTTCCATACATATTAAATGAGAAAAGAACGAAGCCTCTTCTTCTAAAAAGTCAGCAAGCTTAAATAGTAATTTACTTCTTTGGGCACTATCAAAATTTTTATATTCTTCGAATGCATTTTGTGAAGATTGAATAACCTTTTCGTATTGGTGAGAAGCTAAGAGATCAACTTCATTTAAAATACTTTGATCGTATTTATTAAGGACTTCAATAGAGCTTTCACCATAGAGAAATTCATCATTCACGAACGAGGAACGAAATTGCGAAAAATTTTGCATAAAAAAACCACCTTGCTAAGGTGGTATTGTATCTATTCTAAAAATAATGGGTCAATTAATATTGCTTAAAAATCAAATTCACTACCAGCGTGTTGAGTCGATAATTCATAACTTAATGAAGGATTATCTTTTAGAAAGAGTTCTTCTCCACCCATAAATAATTTGATGGAACACAGATAGCAAAGTTTAATTTTAACTTCTCTTCCATTGAAGCTTGAGTATAGTCTTGCCTTAATCATTTTACTTCTGCGAGGTCCGTTGGCCAAAGACCAGTTACGCCCTGCAGCTGAACACGCATCACACATAGCTATCACCTTCATGTTATTTCAGATACATAAAAACTGTTTAACAACGATTTCTATAGATTTTATCGTCATTCTAAAATAAAACTTAATAAATTTATAGTTACTGTATTTTCAAGCATTTAGGTTTTACACATTTGGCCTAAAGTGCCAATCTAATGGGTCAGCAAATATTCTCTGGCCAGAAAAAATTCCCTCATGATACCTTTTATAAGTTATTGAAAATCAACGAATTCGGAGAAGTTAATGACTGCAACTATCAGCCCATTAAAAGTAAAAAATCATCTTGCAACGGCACCAACAAATGCCCCAATCTATGCAACTAAAATTCATAACTTAGCGGGAGAGGAAATCACTCTTGCAGACCCAAAAGCAACAAGAGCTCTTGTGGCCCTAATGAATCAACACGCAGTTATTGGTGGAGCAGCTTGCCACTGGGGTGGACCTGCGGCCTTCGCAGAGATGATGAGTGCTCTTCACTCGATTATGTTCTCACAAGGACCAAATTGGTTTGAGAAATTTAACTTCGTAAACGATGCTGGTCACGCAGAAAATGGAATTTACGCTCTTCGTGCAAATCTTGGTTTTGATGGACTTACATTTGAAAGTCTAAGAGGCTTCCGTTCAATAACATCAAAACTTACTGGTCACGGTGAAGCTCACTTAAATCCAGAAGGTGTTTTCATTTCAAATGGCCCACTTGGTTCAGGACTTCCTCAGGCACAAGGTCTTGCTCTTGCAGATAAGGCAATTGGAAATGATCGTGTAACTGTTTGTACAATCTCTGATGGTGGTTGTATGGAAGGTGAAGCTCGTGAAGCGATGGCCGCAATTCCTGGTCTTGCACAAAAAGGTAAAATGAATCCATTTGTTATGATTATCAGTGATAATAATACAAAACTTGGTGGGCGTATTACTGAAGATAGCTTCGATATGAAAGGAAGCTTCCTTGCTCTTAGAGAAATGGGTTGGGATCTTGTAAGAGTTGAAGAAGGACACGACCTAGAAAGAGTTTATCAAGCAATCGAAGAAAATATTGCAAAAGCAAAATCAAATGAACTTAAGCCAATTGCTCTTGTTATCAAAACAATCAAAGGTTACGGTGTAAAATCAACTGAAGAAGCAAAGTCTGGTGGTCATGGTTATCCTCTTGGAGCATATGATGAAAAATTAATTTCATTTCTTGATGAAATTTATACTGGTGAAACTTGTCCAGAAGAGTTTAAAAATTGGGCAAATGAAATCCTATCTTCAAAGCCAGCTCCAAAAGAAGCTTCTAAGTCTTCGGCCCCTTCAGACAAGGTTCAGCCAGGTCTTGCAAATGCTATGATTAAAGCAACAAAAGAAGGGCTTCCAGTTTTTTCTGTAACTTCAGATCTTGCAGGTTCAACTGGTGTTTCAGGCTTCCATAAAGAATTCCCTAATCACTATGTTGATATTGGTATTGCAGAATCGAATATGGTTTCAACAGCAGTTGGTATGGCAAAACAAGGATTCATTCCTGTTGTTGATACTTTTGCACAATTTGGTGTAACAAAAGGAAATCTTCCTTTAATCATGTCTCAGCTTTCACAAGGTGCTGTAATTTGTTTGTTCTCACATACAGGTTTCCAGGATGCTGCTGACGGTGCTTCACACCAAGCAACAACTTACTTCTCTGCTGTAGCAGGAATTCCAAATACAACAGTCATTGCTCTTTCAACGAAAGAAGAAGCTGAAAGCCTAATGTATCAAGCAATTAAGAGATACGAAGAAGCAGTAAACAAAGGAAAAACACCAGAAACAACTGTATTTTTCTTTGGCCGTGAAAAACATCCAGTTTCATATATTGATGGTGCAAACTACGGTTGGGCCAAAGCTCAAGTTCTAAGACAAGGTACGGACGGAATTATCGTAACTCACGGTCCACTTGTACAACAAGCTCTTAAAGCTGCGACAGAACTTGAAGCAAAAGGTAAAAATATTACTGTTATCAATAATCCATTTATTAATAAGATTGATGTTGAAACATTCAAGGATCAGCTAGCAAAGAATGGAAATAAAATTGTAACTGTTGAAGATCACCAACTAACAGCTGGTGCTGGAGCAATGCTTTGTCATGCTCTAAAACAAGAAGGACTTGAATTTAATCTGAAGTCACTTGGAAATGATGGCCACTTTGGTCAGTCTTCATACACTGCACTTGAGCTTTATAAGAAATTTGGCTTTGATGCAGATGCAATGATTAATCAATTCTAATTAAATATAGGCCTCAGAAATGAGGCCTTTTTTATTACCTTTCTTAGGCCATTTTAAAATACGTTAAAACCGATATCCCCTTCAAGTAACTCTAATAATGCAATAAGGAGGAATCGTGTTTCATTCCAAAAAATTACTCTATCTCATTACCCCCGCCCTACTCTTAATCTCACTACTAGGTTGTACCCGAGCTGAAAGATATTCATTCACTAATGATCCTAAGCCTGCATCAAGGCACACTCTGGATTCTCACAAGGCCGTTTCCCAAGAGTTAAACTTTGATGATGATCGAGACTTTAAAGATTCTCAAAAGGGTTTTATTGCAAAACTTGAAGGGCCAATTAAATCAAAAGATGGAATGAAAGAGATTTTTGATCCTGCTAAATTTCCTTCCCTCACACAAGGAAAGCCACCTGAAACAGTAAACCCAAGTCTTTGGCGTCAATCACAGCTTACGTCAATTAATGGGCTGTTTCGCGTCTCTGACCATATTTACCAAGTCAGAGGAATTGATCTTGCAAATGTTTCCTTTATTCGTGGAAAAAAAGGATGGATTGTTATTGATCCTCTCATGACAACAGAGACTGCAAAGACAGCTTTAGAACTCGTTAGAAAGAATGTAGAAAATCTACCTGTAACGGCCATTATTTTCACACACTCTCATCTTGATCACTTTGGTGGAGTCTATGGAATTGCCAGTAAACGCGAACTTGAAAGCGGCAAGATTCAAATTATCGCTTCCAAGGATTTTGTGTATGAATCAGTAAGCGAAAATGTTATTGCAGGAGCGGCAATGAGTCGACGTGCAGAATATATGTATGCACGAACATTAGATTTTGGAGCGCAAGGATCTGTTGGTACAGGACTAGGAAGCTATACGGCCAATGGTGAATATGCCATTGCGAAGCCGACGACAATTATTGATAAAGACAAAAGCTTAGTTGTGGACGGCGTAACCATTGACTTCATGTTTACACCAGGCGCAGAGGCACCAACAGAAATGATGGCCTATTTTCCAAGAGACAATGCACTTTGTGGTGCAGAGATCTTAAGCCATACAATGCATAATATACAGACCCTAAGAGGAGCTCAAGTAAGGGATAGTCTTGCGTGGTCTAAGCATATTCAAAGGGCCCTTGAAAAATATAACAAGGCCGAAATTCTTTTTAATTCACATCACTGGCCGACCTTTGGAAATGATCGCGTTGTCTCACATATGGCCTCGCAAAGAGATCTGTATAAATTCATTCATGACCAGTCCGTCAATCGCTTAAATAAAGGTCTTTCTGGAACCGAGCTATCTGACAGTATTAAATTAAATAGAAACCTCGCCAAAAACTTTGCCAATCGTGGCTATTACGGAAGCCTAAGTCACAATACACGTGCAGTATACGATAAATACCTTGGCTTCTTTGATGGTAATCCTGCTCACCTAAATCCGCTCCCAGAAGTAGAATCAGCAAAGAGAACGATTGCTTATATGGGAGGAGCCGGAGACGTCTTAGAAATGGCCATCAAAGATTATAAAATTGGTGAGTATCGCTTTGTTGCAGAAGTCTTAAATAAGCTTGTCTTTGCACAACCAAAAAATGTGAAAGCAAAGCAACTTCTGGCAGACACTTATGAACAATTGGCCTATCAATCCGAGAATGCGACTTGGAGAAATTTCTATGTTCAAGCAGCTCAAGAATTACGTTACGGAGTTGGTCGGCCAGCACCGGCAACGGCTTCACCTGCAATTTTATCTCAAATGGATACTGAATTACTCTTAGATTATCTCTCTGTTAGAGTTAATTCTGAAAAGGCCAATGGCACAGACTTAACACTTGAATTAAATATTACAGATAGGAATCAAAGGTACTACTTAACCCTTAGAAATAGTGTTCTTAACTATTCAAAGAAAAGACCTCAAGAACAAAATCGCCAGCTCGCTTCATCTGATAATGCATCAATTAACTTAAAGCATGGACAATTAGTTAAGCTTGCAATGGGAGCAGTTTCCTTTGCTGAGCTTGATGAGAAAAATATTAACCATAGTGGGGATAAGAAAGTTTTCGATGCCCTTAATGAAACATTAGATACTTTTCCTAATACATTTAATATCGTGACACCTTAAAAAAAAGCCTCTGTTTTACAGAGGCTTTTTATATTCTACGACCATTTTTTCTTCTAGATCTTTATAACAAAAATTTTCAGGTGTAATAGAAGGTAGAATAACTACTTTGATTTTTCTACGTTTTAAAAAATTCCAACGGATTCCTTTAAAAACACCTTTTCCAGAAAAAGAATAGAAACTTCCCCATAGACCTTTAATAACAATTGGAACGACTTGAGCATTCGTTTGCTCTACAACCTTCTTAATACCAGGCTGATACTTTCTAGGCTCACCATCACGAGTAATCCACCCCTCAGGAAAGAAGCCTACACAGCGCTCTTCATTTAGAGTGCTATTTAGTTTTGAATAAGCTTCATCAAGAACCCTTGGGTCCTCTCTTCTTGTAGCGATCGGAATCAAATGTCCCTGCATAAAGAATTGCTTAAGCCCTGGAATATTATAATAGCGGTGGTCAATTACCCAGCGAATAGGTCTTGGAGAAAGACTCATGACAACACCCCAGTCAACAAATGATGTGTGGTTGGCAGCAATAACAAGCCTTCCTTCTTTTGGAATATTTTCTTCACCTTCAATTTGAATATCATAAAGAAAAGTCGTAAAAAGCTGCACAACAAAGCGCCACATTTCTTCATGGAAGAAGTAGTAGCAAATTCCTGCATAGATCAGATTAAGGGCACCAAGAATGAGTAGATTATCTAGAGCCGTTGCGCCAGCACTCTTAAGAAGAATAATTGAAACAGCTGCAACAACCATAAAGATAGCATTCCAAATATTATTGGCCGCGATTGTTCTCGCAAGCTTCTCAAGAGGTGCACTATGCTGCATAAAAGTTAATTGTGAGATATAGAAATTCCCACCAAATATTGTAATAAGTAGAAGATCAATAATTGCTCTTAGAGCAAGTGGTTGTGCAAAAAACTCAGCAGGAGGCATCAAAGCGCCTGTCACTGACATTGGCCACTGTGTAGAAACATAGTAAAGATCAAAAACAGCTAGCGACATCCCCACTGCTGCAACAGGAACCATTCCCACTTCAATTCTCTTACCAGATAGCTTTGAGCAAATCCAAGAACCAAGCCCCATCCCTACTGTAAATGTCGCCATAAAGATTGAGGCAACCATTTCACTTCCGTAGAAAACATTTTTAATAATGGCCGGCATAACTGAAAGAACAAATGAGCCTAGAAACCAGAACCATGAAACTCCCATCATTGCACGGAAAGAGTTCTTCTCTTTTACAGAGTTAATGAGAAGTTGAAATGTTGGTTTAACAAATGTGTAATCAATTTTTACATCATTATTAATATCGTTAATTTTATTTTGAAAACGTGCTGTAATAACACCAAGTACCGCAAATATTAGGATTGCAAAAGCGGCCGTATCAGTAGCATCAGGTGCTGCAGCGGCAAGCCCTCCAATGATTGTACCAATAAGAATTGCAATAAAAGTTCCCCCACCAATAAGTGCTGTTCCTGTCGTTAGCTCTTCATCTTTTAAAATTGTCCTTAAAGACGAGAACTTAACAGGTGAAAAGAATGACGACTGAGCACCCATTAAAAAGAGTGTAAACATTAGCAGTCCGTAACTCTCTGTAACGAAACCAATCGCTCCACAAAGCATAAATGCAAGCTCAGTAAATTTTGTTACCTTAATAACTTGCGCCTTGTCGTAGTGATCTGAAATTTGACCAGA
Source organism: Halobacteriovorax sp. XZX-3 (assembly GCF_043196495.1). NCBI lineage: Bacteria > Pseudomonadati > Bdellovibrionota > Bacteriovoracia > Bacteriovoracales > Halobacteriovoraceae > Halobacteriovorax > Halobacteriovorax sp. XZX-3. Next base: position 1,100,848 of record NZ_JBEBMO010000001.1, read on the forward strand.
TGTAGCAGAAAATAAAACATAAGGAAGAATGAAAGCACCACCAGCAAAAGCAACTAATGATTCTGCACCAAGTCCAAATAGAGAGACATTCTTATATGTAATTAAGATAATTAGAGCATTTTTAAATACGTTATCGTTTGCGGCACCAAGGAACATCGTCCAAAATAGAGGCCAAAATTTTCTTTCTTTATAGAGCATTGCTAATGACATTGTTTTTCCTTAAATAATTCTTAACAATATTGTACTATTATTTACTAATACGTAATGACGCATAAACCCGAAAGGAATTTATATGAAACTATATCACTATATCCATTGTCCATTTTGTGTAAGAGTTCGCATGGCACTTGGTTTCTTTGAAATCGAGTATGAATCAATTGTACTAGATTACAATGATGAGAAGACACCTGTCGAGCTTACTGGCACAAAGATGTTACCAATTATGGAAATTGATGGCGTCATTATGAACGAATCACTTGATATTATCAAGGCCCTTGCAATTCACAGCGATAAAGATTTGAATCTATCAAAATTAGATAGCGAAAGCTTTAAGCTGCTTAATGATTACCTCGATCAACTTGGAAAAGATGTTCATAACTTATGCATGCCTTACTGGGCGTGGTCAAAAGAGTTCACTCCAGAGGCAAGAGAATACTTTATTAATAAAAAGTCTGCTAAGCGTGGCCCATTTCACTTACTTGCGCAAAATAAAGCAGAATACTTACATAGCTTTGAACAAACGCTGACTCAGCTTCCAGCAAAACTTTTACCTTACTATGAAAGCGACAAGTTTACGATTCTAGATATCCTTCTAGCATCACATATTTGGGGAATGTACATCTTTCCAGAGTATCAATTTCCTCCGCAAATTCACATCTACCTTCAAAAGGTGAAAGAGCTAACAAACTTTAATTATCACGAAGATTTCTGGCGCAACTAGCGCTAGGACTTCTTACCTAGAAAAATCCAAATAGGTCCAATAAGAAGGAATTGAAGATCTTCAAAAAAAGAAGGCTTCTTTCCTTCTATTTTGTGACCAATAAACTGCCCAACCCAAGCAACAACAAAGACAACAATCCAAGTAATAAAAAAATATTCCGCTAAAAAATTAACAAGAAAGAATTGTGTTAAGAGCATAAATGGAATCACTAAGCTAAGAGCGACAGTGATGGCCTTTAAATTTTTTAGTGAAAGATAGAAAAGACTAGCAAGAATAACAAAGGCCCATGCCCAATTAAAATAGCCAAAGATCGCAGGCTTTGGAATCGCCCAAAGCATTCCCAATAGTGACCAAGTAATCAATGGAACACATACTTCGTGAATGCGTTGATTTGTTTTATTCTGATGAGATTCACCGTACATCTCAAGCCACGTTTCTAAACTTCTCATTGAGTATGCTCCAAAAAACAAAGGGAGACCATTTGGTCTCCCCTCATTATATCATAATTGATTTTTAAATTATGAAGCTGCTTCTTCTTTTTCTTCAGCTGCGTCAGCGTGAGTCTCAACAACCATTTCAGTTTCTTCAACTTCTGGCTCAACGACAACTTTTGGAAGGTGACAAGATACAACTGATGCAGTTGGATCGATAGACCAAGCTAGACCAGTTGGTAGAGAGAAGTGCTCAAGTGCCCAGTGTCCATCAAGCTCAAGACCAGTGATATCGAATTCTAAGAATTCTGGCATATCTTTTGGTAGACCTTCTACTTCAACTTCATGCATATTGAAGTTAACTAGACCACCAGCTTTTGTACCAATAGCTTCACCTACAAAGTGGATTGGAAGAGAAATAACTACTTTCTCTTTTGCAGATACTTTATGGAATGAGCAATGTACAAAGTCTGTCCCGAGGTGACCTCTTTGAACATCTGCTAGAGTTACAAGGTGCTTCTTACCTTCAAACTCTACTTCAAATACCTTTCCAGAAGTATGTAGGAATTTTGAAAGACCCTGCTTTGGAACCATAAATTGAGCTCCTGCAAAACCTTTTCCATAAATAGTTCCTGGAATATATCCGTCTTTTCTCATTTGAGTTGTTGATCTTCCCGGTTTTCTTGTTTCAACTTTTAAAATACTAGTTGTTGACACATTTTCCTCCTGTGTTCCGTGGATTCAATAGATAGTATTCTATCGACCGTTCATAAAAAAAATTTAGAATAAACTTGAATAAAAACACACAATCACCTATTTTTCTCCTATGAAAACTGACTTAAACACACAACTACTAAACTCTTTTTATATCCCTGCAAGTGACATCACACCTACTAATGCCCAGAAGGTTATGATTATCTTACACGGCCTAGGCGATAGCCTTGAGTCTTACAAAATATTCACACAAGAAATAAATGTAACCGGTCTAAGTTACTTGCTCTTAAACGCGCCAAAGAAGTACTACTTCGGTTACAGTTGGTACGATATTCCACCTAATAATCCAGTGCCTGGTATTGAAAACAGCGTAAAAACTCTAACGAAGATTATTGATGAGATCGTAGAAAAAAATAGCAATATCGACTACTCGGACATCTTTATCGGTGGCTTTTCTCAAGGTGGTTGCGTGAGTCTTGAGACGGCCTATCAACTCGATCACAAACTAGGAGGAATTGTTCTAATGTCCCCTAGAATTTATCCAGAAAGAAGGCCTCAGCAATTGTCAAAATGCCTCAAAGAAACGGCCATTTTTTGCGCTCATGGAAGCCTTGATCCAGTAATTGATATTAATCAAACAAAGGCCGGAATTGATCATCTTGTAAGCCTAGGGGCCAATGCACAATTCCATGCCTATGAAATGGAGCATGAAATTGATATTGATGAAGTGATTCAGCTACGTAACTGGTTGAATGAACATCTATAATTTCTGACACTTGCCCTAAGCTATTTCCAAAACTACCATTATTAGGTAAGATAGGAGCAAATGAAACTCAGGAAATAAAGGAATCAATATGAGCGATAATCCATTCAACATTCTAGGTAAAGAATCTACTCCTATCAATCAAGGAGAAGCTGTTTCTGGTGCCGATAAATCAAAAGAACTAAATGAGCAAATCGAAGCACTAATTGGATCTGCTGAGCTTTTCTTATTCATGAAAGGTACACCTGATATGCCAATGTGTGGTTTTTCAGCAAATACAATTGCAATGCTAAACTCTGTTGGTAAACCTTATAAGACTTTTAACATTTTAGAAGATATGGATATTAGAGAAGGTGTAAAAGTTTACTCTAACTGGCCAACTTACCCACAACTTTACTTCAAGGGTGAGCTTGTAGGTGGTAATGATATTATCACTGAGATGTTCCAATCAGGACAACTACAAGAAGTTCTAAATAGCTAATTGATTATTTAAGCATCGACGCTAGGCCTTACTATGTTTTGGCCTAGCGATATTGAAAACGTTGTATACTCAAAGTCTTTTTCAAAATCTAAAATCATATTATTTTCTAATGCTAACTTTTTCGAAATACTAAGGCCAAGACCTGTTCCCTCACCGACATCTTTCGTTGTGAAGAATGGTGTGAAGATATCTTTAGCAACATTATCTTTAATCCCATCACCACCATCCTGTACGTAGATAGTGAACTGATCTAGCATTGACTCTTCAACCCAAATTTTTATCCAACATTTCTCAAGAGATTCAAATTGATGAACCGCCTGATAAGAGTTAGTGAGCAAGTTTAAAATGATTTGATAGAACTCATTTTTTTTACACGCTACTTCTAAGTCACTAAACGGATTTTTAAAATCAATATAAATTTCTCGACCAGTTTGGGCCTGAAATAACCCCAATGAATCCTGTATTAAGTTATCAAGGTTATGTATCTCTTTAGTAATTGAGTTTGAGGAGCGAGAGTAAATCTTTAAACTATTAGCAATATTTTCAATGCGATCCACTTGCTTAATAATACTCTCTAACTTTTTCATATAAGAAGGATCGGAATCCTTGATCTTACCAGCATAACGATCTTTCAACTGTTCGGCCTGAATGCGTATAATACATAATGGATTATTTATTTCGTGTGCAATTCCTGCAGACATTTGTCCAAGAGAGCGCCATCTTTCAAATTCTTCAAATTGCTTTTCTTGCATTTTCAAAGTTACGCGATTGATATGTTCTTGATGAACATCGCGAATTTGAACCATATAGCGACCAACACCTTGAATAACAATATAGGTTACACTAATACGACAAAATCTTTTTTTAGAACGACGCTTGCGATAAATAGGATGAGTAACTTTTAAGGCCACGCCGTCCAAACGTTTTGCTTGTTCAAAAGTATTTAAGAAGAACAAATACTCTTCATCATCAAAGATAACTTCTGAAAACTTGTTTCCCACAAGACTTTGCTTTGTCACCTTATTAATATCTAAGATCACAAGTTGATTATTAAGAATGAATAAATCATCATCGGTGGCGGTATAGAAATTTTTGAACAGAGTCGAGATAAAATTCTCAGATCCGGCATTAATATTACGACTGTAAACCTCAATAAATGACGGGCTTGTCCCTGTAGCTGAATAACCTGGCTGTAGCCAAATCTCCCACTGATCTCTTTCGCCTAATAAATTGATTGATTCAGAAAAGAAGTGGCAAGCTTCACCATTCTTTACTCTTTCGACTTGATCAAGAAAGAACCCCTTCTTTTCATCAGGAGTATATTGAAATAAATTAGTGCCAACAGTTAACCCATAACCGAGATATAAATCATTCACATAAATGCAATCTCCATCAAAATCGATGTGACAGTAATGGATATTCGAATTTAATAGCTCCTTGCGAAAGCTACTATTCGGTTTATTCACTTGGCGTCTCGTCTCAATCATAGCGATAATGATTGTTTTAAATCAACTTCTTCTAAATATAAAATCGCCTCTATTTTATTAGAGGCGATTTATGTAAAAAAATATTAATATGTATTTTCTGAAACAGAATTATCACTGTCATTAGAATTAGATGAAACATTTGACTCATCTGAACTTGCAGCTTTTTCATATGTATCAGGAATAAGTGACCACTTACCGCCACCTTCTGAACGAATAATATAACCGTAATCATGAAGCTTTCTTCTTAGGTTATATAAGTGAACATCCACTGTTTTTGGGTGAACAGTTGTATCTCCCCAAACATTATCTAAGATATCATCGCGACTTACGATACGATGTGGAGAATTAATAAATAGTCCCAGTAGTTGTTTTTGTTTACTAGTTAAGTGCTCTACTTCTTTACCATCTAGCAGCATCGACTTGTGAGCAATTGGTTGAACCATTCTTCTTGGACTACCATTGAATACATTCTCAATCTTAACGATTAACTCATTTTTCTTAAATGGTTTTGTTAAGTAATCAAGTGCACCTTCCATAAAACAGAATCTCAGTGCATCAATATCATCGATACTTGAAACGATGATAAATGGAATCACCATTAAACGACGATCTTTTGAATGATTTAAGTAAGTCATGAAGTTACCATCATCAAGCATAAGATCTGCAATGATTAGTGCTGGATTCTTTTCAGTATTTGATAGAGCATTTTGAAACTCTTCAATAGAAGTAAAAAATCTTAAGTTGTTGTAGCGGTGAACGAGAGTTTGTTCGTAAACAAAACGACATCCCTCATCATCCTCTAAAATCCAAATTTCCTTGTCCGTTGCCATTGTCATAATTCAAACCTCACCGATAAATTGTTGTCCCCATCAAGAATTTCGTAATCCTTTCCCTTAGCTAAAAAGTTATGAATTCCGATGTATCTTCTTAATGATTTTTCGTTTTCGTCACCTAAGTTTAAGATGGAATCTAACTCTTGTCTTAAGTATTTGTTTAATTCTGACTTAATAAAAATTAATTTTCTTAACTCGTCTTTAATTTCTAAGGTGATATGGAATGTATCTCTTCCTTCTTTTTTTGCCAAAGTTGAGAATAAGTGGGCAAAAGAGAACAAGATTTCACATAAATCGTTAGCTTGTGAACCTTTTACGGTTACATCATTAGCAATATTCCAAGTTAAATCTGCAAAATGTTTCTTTAAGTAGATACGTGCTTGACCGAAGGCCCTAGTAGCGATTTTGCTAATTGGAACTTCTTCATCTAAGAAATAAGGTGTTGATTGCTTAAGAAGATTTAAATCATTCTCAAAGCGTTCAAGACCTTGATTTAATTTTTTAACAAATGGGTTATTTTCATCCTGATCCTGCATCAATTCATCAATACAAAACCTAATTAAATGCATATGACCCGAGTAATCATGGGATAAAACTCTTAGCGTTTCGTTAAAAGCTTCTCCTCTATCCAATTCATTATTCATAGAACCTGCGCTGTTTTTTAATATATATTTTGTTTACATACCAATAAATATTGCTTATTCATAGTAAAAAATCACGCATATCAGTAAATCATTGAAATTAAAGAAGAAAGAAGGAGTATTTTTTATACTAGATTGGACAATATCCAAAAGATATTCTAGTTTCGCCACATGGAAAATAAATTTTTAAACGCTGGCAAAGACGAAGTTTTTGCAAAGAAAATTGAAAAAATATCAGATTTTGAATTCAATCAAGATGTGGCCTCTGTATTTGATGACATGGTATCGCGAAGTATTCCAAATTATCATGAGATTCATAAAATCATCATCGACCTAACAAGACGCTTCTATCAATCTGGAACAGTTTATGACTTTGGTTGTTCGACAGGAACGACGATGCTTTTAATGGCCGATTACTTTCGCCAAAACGACAAAGAGCTTCCACAATTTATCGGTATTGATACTTCAAGACCGATGCTTGAAAAGGCGGCACAGAAGCTTAAGTCTCACGGTCTACAAGATAATGTTGAGTTATTAGAAGAGTCGATCACTGATGTAAAAATTGAAAATGCCGGTATGGCAATCATGAACTACACTCTTCAATTCCTACCAGTTGAAGAGCGCCTTAATGTTCTTAAAAATATCTATAACGGGCTTAATGATAATGGCTGTTTTATTTTGGCCGAGAAAATTATCTGCCAAGATGAGCAAATTGATAATCTTTTGATTGATCTTTATTATGATTTCAAACGTAGAAATGGATATAGTGAGATGGAGATTGCTCAAAAACGAGAGGCCCTAGAAAATGTCCTGAGGCCCCTAACTCCACAACAACAACTTAAAATGTTAGATGAAGCAGGCTTTAAGAAATCTGAAATGATTTTTAGATGGTATAATTTTGCTTGTTACCTATGTATCAAATAGGAAGAGAATGGATAGTTTAGAGTATTTAGAAAAATTTGGTAATCGTGTTGATATTGAATCTTTAAGACAACTTAAAGAAGACAAGCTTCAAATGTTTCGCACAAAATATCAGAAAGAATACAAAGAGATCTTTGATGTCATCCCATCTCTTCAAGAGAACTCGAGCGAAACCCTTGAAACTGCGACAAAGCTTATTCCATGGCGAAAAGGACCTTTTCAAGTTGGAGAGCTTGATATTGATGCCGAATGGCGCTCAGATAAAAAATGGGAAAGACTAAAAGAATCTCTTCCAAATTTAAAAGATAAGGTTGTTTTAGATGTAGGCTGTAATAACGGCTACTATATGTTTGAGATGGCCAAACAAGAACCAAAGTTAGTTCTTGGAATTGATCCTGTCTTACACAATCAGGCCCAATTTGAATTCATTAATCACTTTAAGAAATATGATAATTTAAAATTTGAATTATTTGGTATCGAAGATCTTCCAAATTTTAGATCATTCTTTGATGTTGTTTTCTCGATGGGCGTTCTCTATCATCACCGTCATCCACTTGAGCAATTAATCTCGATCAGAGAATCTCTTGTTCCTGGAGGAGAAATGATTATGGAAACAATTGGTATTCCAGGAGAGGAGACAATCTGCCTATTCCCAGAAGATCGTTACTCAAAGATGAGAAATGTATGGTTTCTTCCAACTCTAAGCTGTCTTAAGAATTGGATTAATCGAACAGGCTTCATTGATATGGAAGTTGTCTCTGTTTCAACGACAAATTTTGAAGAACAAAGACAAACGAAATGGTGTCCTCCACCACATCAATCCCTTGAGGACTTCTTAGATACTGAAGATCAAACGAAAACAGTAGAAGGCTATCCTGCTCCAGTAAGGTTTTGTATTAGAGCAAAGAAAAAGCCGAATTCACCAATAAAGACTTTTTAATGATTAATAAGAGCAGAAAGGCCATTTACCTTAGTTTCGGAATTGCATTTGTGATTCTTGCTTTTATTGGTATTTTTCTTCCTCTTATTCCAACAACTCCTTTTCTTCTTTTAAGTGCCTACTTCTTTTCGCAAAGTAATGAAAAGTACTATCAGTGGCTACTAGATCATAAGATTTTTGGCCCAATTATTACTGACTGGAATAAATATGGAGTTGTGAGTGTAAAATCTAAAATCATTGCCATCTCAATGATCGTAGCACTCTTTTCATATACGCTAATTTACGTTGAAGTGAATCCGACGATAAAAGTTATCGTTTCATTAATTGGTATTGGAGTTATTGTTTTCTTGCTAACAAGACCGAGTAAAAGAAAGTTATAGTTTATATTTTTGGCCCTTTTCAAAAATATAGCACTCTCCATGAACAACAATTTCTTCATCAGTAACGACTAGGCCACTCCCATCAGGACAAGCATAAATTGGAAAACGAGAGAATATAGAATGTCTCTTTAACTCGTCATCGTAGCGTTTTGATTTACGATAATGAGGAAAAAACTCGAAATCAATAATATTCATGGCCTTAAAGTCTGTGACATCATCGTCATTATCATCACGATCCCATGGCGGAAATGATGCTGTCATAATATTTGGAGTCGTAATAATTGCACCAGCTGAAAGGCCTGTTAAAATTCCACCATTTTCGACATAATCGATGAGTTCTTCAAACATCCCACTTTCTTTTAAGTGCTTTAAGAAATAAAACGTATTACCTCCACCGAGATGAATCACGTCACTTTGAAGTGCCTCTTCTTTGAGAGTTCTGTCAAATTCATGATCAACAGGAAGATGGATAAACCTTTTAAAACCTATTTTCTTATAGGCCATAATTAAATCGATAAAATCTAATTCTGATTCGTAGGAACCTGCTGGAATAAAAGTTATACTTGGAGATTCACTATTACAAAGCTCTAAGATATGTTCGTCAATTTCGACATTATCACAAAAGTCGCCACCACCATATAATCCAATTTTCATTTCTTAGATGCCTTCTCTATAGTCTCTTACAATTTTAAGAAGTTCTTTTACAATTGGTTTTAAATGTTTTTTCTCGTTTGCCACACGATCACTCTTTGGACTTACATTATCAGGGTCAAACGTTTGGTGTTCTCTAAAGTCACGAACAACATTGAAGATAGTAAGTGGGTCAAATTTCTTATACTTCTTCATCATAGAATCGACGATACGAGCAATACTATCACCTGTTACTCTTTCAAACTTGTTTATAATCGATGAGCGCATAACAACTTCAAGAAGAATATCATCAAATCTCTTCTTAGATTTTTTAGCAACAAGATGTAATAATTCAATATAGGAATCTTGAAATGCATCGATTTTATTTGCACGATATGTATTAATCTCTAAATCAGATTGACTCGCATAACTAGACTTAGCGATATTGATAAATTCATCTCGTGTAATCCATTCACCACGGCTTAAAATAAGCTGAGGATATTCACGTAGAATATCTCGCATACTAAAAATGGCATCCCAGCAAATACCATCACTCACCTCATAAAGACCAAAGCTAGATTTTGCCTTTTCAAAGTAATAGAATGGCTTTTGTAAATTTTCAATCTTATGTGAGTGCTTCTTTACCAGCCAATCATGATACTTCGGAGAAATCCCAATTTTAGAAATTAGGTTATACTTCTTTTGAGTTTCAAAAATTTCATCAAATTGTTCAAGGTACTCACTAGTTGAAAAATCAGCTATCGCTTTCTTTTCTTTTGTTTCTAAAAAGTCCACAATTTGAATAAAGGACTGAACAATATACTTCGCCTTATCTTTTTGTTCTTTAATGGTAGTGGAATAACGTTGAACATCATCGAATCGGTATTCATGATGATAAAGACCAAACTGTCTAATCGAACCATAATCGATGATACCACCATTCATAAGAATATTATCGCCATCCCAATCAAGCCAACAAAAGATATAATCATCTTCAAAATTAGCAGCAAGCTTTGCAAATACTTCCACCTGTTTCTTTAAAAAATAACGATATCTTGCCTTCGCAGTTTTTGGGACTCTTTGCCATTCACCATTAATCTTTTGGCGATCAATATAGTAATTAACAATATTTTTTAAAGCATCATAATTGGCCTGCTTTAGATGATTAAACATATGAGAAGGTCTAATTAAGTTACTATTGGCCCTAACATTAATTGAAATATTGTCTTTAAATTTAATGATGGCCAAACATCTCTCTGTCTCATAGTTATTCTTTTGCATAACTTCAGAGAACATTAGAGTTGCTAGTCCTTCATCAAACTCAGAGTAGCCACATCCATACGAAATAGATGGATCACCTGTTTTAAAGTATTTATTTTGTATATGGGTTGCAGGTGATAACTTTGTTGCTCCAGTCCCCTGACTCGAGATATCCCAAGTAAGCCCATTGTGCTCAACTGTACCATTCCAGATCGAGCGTCCATCACCCGAAGTCTTTCCCTGCTTATTTGGATGTTGTAGCTGCAAGTAGCGAGTTGCCATATAGCGATTTGGTAGAATCTCATCTTCTGGATACTCGATCCCATTTTCAATATCGTATTCATTGATAATCACAATCGAGAAAGTCTCAAGAATTCTTTGGGCCAAATCTTTAGTCAAAGTATTATCATGGCCTTCAGAAATTAAACCCATCTCTTTTGCCAATTCAAAATTAAAGTAAGCAACACTTCCCCCATGTCTTTTTCGGACTTGATACGTGATAAACGAATCCGGACAACTTTGCTGCAGAGGATGTTTTCCATTAATTTGACTAAATTTAGAATAATTTAAATTCGATTTACTAGATAACTTATTATTTGTTTTGCTACTTATCTTTAATGAGCCCATACCCAGATTATATCTTAACTAAATCAGCAAATTCTTCCCTACGAAGAATTTGCTATTTATAAATGCCATATCTGAGTATTTTGGTTTGTTTTGAGAATTAAGGTAGGACGTAAACCTTCTTAATCTCAATATTTGAAGCTGGAAGATTTTGAAATGGACCATTTCTTCCAGTTTTTGACTTCTTGATTCTATTAACAACGGCCATTCCACTAACAACCTTTCCAAATACAGCGTAACCATACTGAGATGGAGTCGGCCCTGAGTGATCCAGGAAGTTATTATCTTTTACGTTAATAAAGAATTGAGAAGTTGCAGAATTAATCACAGAAGTTCTTGCCATTGCAATTGTTCCAAGAACATTACTTAGGCCATTTGTTGCTTCGTTCTTAATTGGCTTTTCTGTTTTTTTCTTCTTAAGACTTGTATCGTATCCCCCACCTTGAATCATGAATCCGTCAATAACACGGTGAAAAATAGTTCCATTGTAGAATCCAGAATTAACGTAGCTTAAAAAGTTTTTTACTGTTTCGGGTGCCTTTTTATCATACAGCTTAATAGTGATGTCCCCATAATTTGTCTGCATCATAACCTTAGTGTCTGCATGAACGCTTAGGCCAATTAAGATAATAAAAAGTAGTTTTAATTTCAATTTCATTTTTCTTCCTCGAAGAATTTTTTAAAGTTAATAAATTCTTCGTGTTCATTATAATCTAAAAATTTATTTTTAGCGAGAAAGTCTATATTGTGGTTCCCCCAATAAAAATCATCGTCAACTTCAAATGTTGGAACACCAAAGACGCCTTTATCAAACGCTTCATTGATAACAAGCTTTAATTCTTTCTTCAAATTACGATCACTATCTAAACGTTCATACTCTTCTAGTGTCAAACATTTTTCAGTAATAAATTCTTTAAACTGATCATAGTCATTAAAATCATGACCGTATTTCCAACCAAAATGAAATGTATTAAGAATAAAGTTTGCCTGTTTTAATTTATCATCCCTAAGTCCAAGGGCCATTCTTAAGTAAGGTAAAGAATTGAACGGAAGCATTTTTGGTGAAGTAAGTTTTACTTCCATTTTATCCGCTGTCCTTAACGCCTCTTTAAATAAGTAGAGTGCTTTATTCTTAGTTTGTGCAGGAGCACTCATCTCATTTAATGCAAATAGCCTTCCCACCATCACTGGACAGAAGTTAATTTCATATTTCTCAGAAAGAAGCCCTGCGTCTAACTGCAACATACTTAAGTATGAGTAAGGAGATGTAAAATCAAAGTAGAAATTTAAGTTTTTTTTCATTTATATACACAATTGTTATTTAAAGATTGGTTCAAAAAAATTATACTCTCTTCGTGATCAAGTTCATTTATCGTTTCTTATTATTGCTTCTTCTTTTCATTCCAGCAAAAGAAATTCTCGCTACAGAGTCAATTGTACAAATTAATAAAGAGACTTTCAAAGATCAAAATCATAATATTTCAAAATATGTTGAATATAAGCTATCTGATAATAAAGAATACACACCAGATGGATTCACGACGAACGATAAAAGTGTTTTAAACTTAGAATACACAAATAAAAATATTTATCTTCGCGTTCAATTTAAAAACTCACTCGAGCATTCTGTACATAAAGAGCTGTATTTTAATACTCACACTTTTAGATTAAATGAAGTTTACTTTCTCAATCAAGACAGTAAGCAACTTTCTAATTTTCCTAAAGATAAAATCAATTCAAATACGACACTCCATAAATCGCTAAGTATCGATCTAAATCCAGGAGAGAAAAAAACGATTGTTATCAAAACTCATAGTCTTCATAAGTTTGATACAAAGGCCTTGCTTGCAGATACTAAATATATTCAAAAAACAGAGCAAACCAGGATAATTAGCTTATCTATTTATCTAGGCTTTATGTGTACGTTATTAATATATAACCTGATTCTTGGAATGATAAATAAAGAATCAATCTATATTGTCTACTCAGTGTTTATCTTTTTTATGATTAACTCTGTCTTAGCATTATCTGGATACACACAAGGAGTTCTTTCTTTAGACAACCATATTAAATACCTTGGTGTCTATGCAATGATTTCATGTAACTACTTATATAAGTTTACAAAAGATCTCTTGAGTATCGACTTCTTTAAGAAGCCTATTATTAAGAAGGCAGAAAAAATTTATGCTCTGATATCAATTACTCTAATCACCTCAACCGTCTTCTCTTTCTTTGATTCATATAATTTTATCATTGGACCACTTGTCGATATTTACGTCTTAACACTTGTGATCTTCATTATTTATATTTCGATATATACTAATATTACAAACCCAACGATTGAATCAAAAGTCTATCTTCTTTCATGGCTCATCATGAACGTTGGAATTTTTGCTTATTTTGCGACTATCTATGGATTCTTTACCGATAACGACTTCACTCAAAACTCTATCCTCTTAGGAAATATGGTTGAATCATTTACTCTTTCAATTGCCTTAAGCCTTAAGATAAATAGGCTACAAAAAGAGAATGAAATTAGCTTTATAAAGAATCTAGATAAGCAGAAATATATTCGCTTACTAAGAGTTCTTTCACACGATATTGCAAATTCTTTATTTGTTATCATTGGTTATTCAAGCCGTTATATTCGACGTGGTTACGTTGAAGAAGCTAGAGCGTGGCCAAAAGTCTATTCGGCCTGTATGCACATTAAAGATATTCTCGATAACGTTAAGGCCGAACAGGAATTAATTAATAATGAGCCACAGCTTGATTATGTAGAGATTAAGAGTTTACTGGATAATATTCAAACTATCTTTACACCTCAATGTGAACGAAAGAAAATCTCAATCGAGGTTCCTGAGGTTAAACAAGAGCTTAGAGTTTATTCAAATCTTGCCATCCTTACTCATCAGATTCTTGGAAATATCATCTCCAACTCAATAAAATTTACTCAAAACGAAGGAATGATAAAGATCTCATGTACGCAAGTGGATCAAGCTTTAAAGCTAGAAATACAAGACAACGGTATAGGGATAAGTAAAAAGAAGCTTGAACAAATCTATAATAAGATTGATACGGGAATAAGTTTTGGAACTTTAGGAGAAAAAGGTTCCGGTTTTGGTTACTTCATTATTCGCTCATATTGCGAATTACTTAAGATAAAGTTCACAATTGAGCGAAAACCCGTAGGTACTCTAGTCGCACTTTATATCCCCCTTAATAGTCCACAGAAGCTATAAGTTCAGATAGTTGTATAAATTCCTAATTCACCATAAAATTAAACTAATAGACTTTATTATTAGTTTTAATGAAATAGGATTTATGAATTACTACCCTCTAAGAATCACAACGATTGAGCCAGAAAGCGTTATACCGTTTGATTTGTATATTTACTTCAAAGAGACTTATCTTAAATATCAAGATGCTGGTACGGCCATATCACAAGAGAAGCTCGAAAAGCTAAATAAACAACAAGTTGCAAAGTTCTATATTCTTGAAAATGAAGTTGATAAATATCAGCAATATATTAAAGATCTTCTTGATTCGAAAGTTCAAGACTTTGATCTTCCTCTAGAAGAGAAAGTTGAAATTGTAGATGGTGCTTGTAAAACAGCGATTGAGCAGTCACTCAATGCACCAGAAAAAGAAGAAAATTACCAAATGACTGAGATAGCAGCAGTACAGCTTAAAAAAGTTCTCTCATCTGGCCCTGATGCTTTGAAGAAGTTCTTCGAAAAGAAAACAATCGATTCAAATTTAATTATCGAACACTCAATGAATGTTGCGACTCTTGCAACGAGACTTGCAATAAGAGTTGGTTGTAATGATAGTGACATCTCAAATATAGCCACAGCTAGCCTACTACACGATGTTGGTATCACGCGATTAAATAGCCAAGACCAAGAGCTATTTAAGAAACCAAAAGATGAACTCAGCGATGATGAAAAAAGAGTTTACGGCCTTCACGTAAAAGATGCAGTTAGTGCATTGAAAGACAAACCATGGGTAACAAAAGGTGTTCTTGATCTAATCGTAAACCACGAAGAAGTAAAAGGTGGTTCAGGACCAAATAAACTTAAGACATTGAGTTTGCCGATCATGATTATCTCACTCGTAAATACATACGACAAAATGGTTACAGTAAGTAAAATGAATGCTCGAGACGCACTTACAGAACTTACAATGAATCAACTTAATCACTATGAGCATGATGTGATTAATAAATTTAAGGATGTCTTAATTGATGAAGGTATTGTCTAGTCTATTCGTTTTAGTTCTTCTTCTCTCATCTTGCGACACAAAAGTCGTCGATGAGAATACTTGTGATATTGAGTCGATGAGATGCTATCGCGGTTATCCTCAATCATGTGACTTTATAAAAAAATGTAGTGGAATAAAGCATAAATTTACAAAAGCAGTATGTTCTAATGCTTTCAATGAACTCTTTAGAGGAGCAAATTCTAAAGATGTAATAAAAAAATACTCCCCTAAGATTCTTCATTGTTTCAACGATAAAGAGTTTCACAACTTCAATATCGATATGAAGCTAAGACCTAAAGATTGAATCTCTAAGTCTTTTAAATAGTGATCGCTGAGTTTTGATACGAGTTCTCGACTTGAGCATATTTTTAGATGAATCTAAATTAACAAATTCTTTTTCACGATTTTCAATATACTGATTAATCTCTAACTCTTTTTGTGCACTTGTGAAATTCTGACGAAGCTCTTTTGCGTGCAATTCATTTTTAGCAGTTATTTCTCTAGCTCTTTTTACGGCCTGATTAGCAACAGAACTCTTTTGGGCCTGAAATTTTCCGTCCCAAGGCCTTTGCTGCTTCTCTAATACTTCCTCAACGGCCGAAACAACTTCAACTTTCTTGGCCTGCTTCTTAGCTGTAATATCATTTAAACCAATGGCCATAATTAAAACCTATTACTTAAATTTCCAAAGTTAGCTTGCCCAAGTCCACCAAAAACTCTTGCCTGATGGGCCGGAAGTTCCTCTTGCTCAGACTTTCTAGTGTGATAGTTCGAAATCGCATGATGAATTTGCTTAAATAGCTCGACTGTATCCTTTGCAATGGGCTTTCCTGCTGCATGTTCTGCAATTGAAAGATTAAGGGCCATTGCCTCTTCAGCAGATACAGACTCTTTAATACCAACAGTCGTACAGCCTGCAACATTCTGATAGTACCAATTTAGAATATCGTTACTAAGTTTCTTATTCGTAGAATACTTAGTTGGAACAAAAATTGATTCAAAATCGAGTCTCATTTCATCTTTAAATTCTTTTAAAAAGTGAGAGAAAACTCTGAAGTTTCTAAAATTATTAATTTTACATTCAAGTGGAGAAACAAGAGCATCACTTGCTACAAGAGCATTAGTTGTCAGCTTATTCCAGTTTGGTGAACAGTCCATAATCACAAGATCAAAGTGTTCTTTTAAAGGATCGATAACTCTTTCCTTTAACCAAAATTCACGACGGTTAATATTATTAAGAGAGTCGTTTAAGGCAACAAGCTCTGGCGTCTCAGGAATAATAAAAAGATTTGGTAATCCAAGCTGAACAATGACTTCATCAAGAGTTGCCTCACCAGAGAAGTAATCACAAAGACCTTTTGTTTGATCTAATTTTTGAATTAATTCATCAAGGCTACCACTGTCATCAGACTCAGTGTCATAACCAAGTGACGTCGTCACATCTCCTTGAATATCAAGGCCTACGACACAAACGCGCTGTCCGTGAAGAGCAGCTGTGCGTGCAAGATTTAGTGCTAGAGTCGACTTAAGAACTCCACCTTTTGTTGTGAATACACAAACAGAAGTAGGCTTATCAAATTTTTTGAAATAACCAATTTGTTCACCAATTTGTGGAAGTAAATTAACCGGCCAACCTTTTCTAAAAATTGCTCCACTTCTATACTTGCGAGAAGCTGGAATTTGACCAGAAGATTCAAGATCTTGAATATCAAATTTTAGATTTGGGTCACCATATATATCGGCCACTTTTTTAAGTGGGTAGAAATTATCCATTATTAAGTCTCCTCCATAAGTACTTTACTTATAATTTTACGCATTTAGTGGAGGCTGTGTCAAAAAAATCATACTCACAAATAAAGCTATGATACTATTTGGATGTGGAAGCTCTAGCTCTTGATCATATTTACGACTTTAAAGGACACAAGGCGCAGATTCGCGAGATTAGTCCATTTGACAAGAAAATGCTTCTTGAAGGTCTGCACGAGATGGAGCCCAAGTCTATCTATCATCGTTTCTTTGGTGCAAAGAAAGGTTTAACAGCAAAAGAGCTTATCAATTTAACTGAATTTGATAAGAGATTTCATTATGCCATTGGCGTGGCAACGATTACTTCCCCTGCTCATCCAATGGGGGTTGCCCGTTTTGATATTCACCGAGATAATTCAAAAGTTGCAGAATTTGCGATAACAATCATTGATAAGTATCAAGGACTTGGTATTGGAAAGGAGCTACTAGGTTTATTAATCTTAGAAGCAAAGTCTCGAGGGATTAAAATTCTTGAGGGTGAGATGCTCAATACAAATACCCAAATGATTGCCTTGGCCCAATCCATGACAAAGACGCATGGATGTGAGCTCAAGTTATCACGAAGTGAACAAGGAGTTCAGACAATAAGCCTGATCCTTCCCTCTTAATCACCTACTGGCGGTTACGCCCTTTAAGAACTTCTTTTCCGCCCATATATGCTCTAAGTTTTTCAGGAACATAAACAGATCCATCTTCTTGTTGATGATTTTCAATAAATGGAACAAGAATTCTTGGCGTAGCAACCATTGTATTATTTAGCGTGAATACGTGCTTAACGTTTCCATCTGCATCTCTGTAGCGAGTATTTGTTCTTCTTGCTTGCCAGTCATGAAGTGCTGAACATGAGTGTGTCTCACGGTACTTTTCTTCACTTGGTACCCAACATTCAATATCGTACATACGGAATTTACCTGCACCCATATCACCCGTACAAACTTCAAGGATTTGATATGGAAGCTCAAGCGCCTTACAGAATTCTTCTGCTGCTTCAAGAAGTGACTTGTGCCATTTTTCAGACTCTGCTTCATCACCTTTACAGATAACGAACTGTTCTGTTTTTTGGAATTGGTGTACACGGATTAGGCCCTTTACATCCTTTCCATAACTTCCTGCTTCCCCTCTAAAACATGGAGAGAAACCTGCATATAAAATTGGAAGATCTGATTCACTTAGAATCTCACCACCGTGTAGACTATTTAATTGAACTTCAGCTGTTCCTGAAAGATAGATATCGTGCTCAGGAATATAGTAAGCATCTTCTCTTCCTGTCGGGAAGTGACCTGTACCATATAGTGCATCTTCTCTTGCCATCGATGGAGATGAAACAAGTGTAAATCCCTTTTCAGTTAGCATATCTAGAGCAAGACGGTGCATGGCCATCTCTAAAAGAACCATGTCATTTCTAAGAGAGTAAGAACGTGAACCACAAACTTTTGCGATATTTTTAAACTCTGCCCACTCATTCATTTCTAAAATTTCAACGTGGTGTCTTGGTGCAAATGAGAAATTTGGTTTATCACCTTCAACACGACTAACTACGTTTTCACTATCGTCTTTACCAACTGGTGCATCTTTTGATGGAACCATTGGAACAACGTACATCAGTGCCTTAAGTTTTTCTTCAAGATCACTAATTTCTGGATTCATTTCCTTAAGCTCGTTGGCAATTTCCTTACCTTCAGCAATAAGTTTTGGCCTGTCTTCGTTAGATGCCTGAGGGATTAATTTTGAGTGAGCATTTCTCTTCTCTTGTAAATCCTGCTGCTTTGTCTTTAATTCAGAGAGTTTCGAGTCAATTGTCAGTAGCTCATCTAGGTCTAGACCGATACGCTTATTTGCAATTACCTCTTTCATTAAATCAACATTTTCTCTGATAAATTTGATATCTAACACTATGCACTCCAGTTTATTTTTATAGTTGTTAGAATAACCTAAAACCACTAAAATTGACACTCTAAATTGCTTTAAAATCAGGGAGTTACTCATGGCATCATGTCGTTATTGTGGAAAGGAAATTACTTGGATGAAAGATGGGCGTAAAAACGTTCCAGTCGAAGGAGACGGTGCTGTCCACAAGTGTGAGAATATGATCAATGCCCGTAAGAGCTTCCGCAAAATCACTCCAACAGAGATCGATCCAGAACTACTTAAGCAGTATGAGAACGCGATAAATGAGAAGGCCAAAAAATAATAGCGGCCCCAATCAAAATCATTGCTAGACAATAGAATTGTCCCACAGAAAACAGGTTAAAGAAGAGCCCAATTTGTGGATCAGGAGTTCTAAAGAACTCAACAATGAAGCGACCAATTCCATAAATGATAAGAAAAAGGCCAGAGTTTAAAGCTGGTCTTTTTAAATTCTTTTTCAAAGTAAATAAAATGAGAAATAGGACAAATCCTTCGAGGAAGGCTTCATAAAGCTGTGAAGGATGGCGAGGGCTTGAGTCGTAAAGTCTTGGAAAAATCACTGCCCAAGAAACATCTGTCACTCTCCCCGCAAGTTCTCCATTGATAAAATTTGCGATTCGCCCAAACATAATGGCCGGGCCTACACTTGTTAGGACAATATCTGTTAGGGCAAAGAATTTAAGTCCGTGCTTTTTAGCGTAATAATATGTCCAAAGAGCTCCACCAATAAGTGCACCATGAAAGCTCATGCCACCTTGCCAAAAATAGAAAACGCGCTTTAAGTCTTGTGCATAGTAATTAAAATTATAAAAGAAGATATAAAAGAGCTTTCCACCTGCAAGCATCATAAAGAAGCCAGTGAATAAATAATTTAGATAGTGATGAAATGAGACACTTAGTCCCTCTCTTTTTATGAGGTATTTTCCTAAATAAAGTGTCCAGAAGTAGCCAAAGAAGTAGGCCAACCAATACCAAGCAATCTTAACTCCCAAAAAATCGAGAGCAATTGGATTAAGATTGTGGACATAGTATTGCATTAATTAACCGTGAGATTTGTGATTAGCTTATTACACTCGTTAGTTAAATTATCCATGTGTTTGTCTTCAATTGCAAATCTCTCTTTATCTTGTGAGAAACGCTCTTGTTTTGATAGCTCTTTTCGAGATTGGTGAGTTGGGAAATGTTTAATTTCCTCATACATTGAAAAGATAATCGGATACTCTTCGTTTTCAACAAAGTCCACGCGGTCAATAAGCATTCTTAAACGAATACAGGCTTCACTTGCCTCACATTGTTTTTGAACAAAGGCACGAGCAATTGTAATAAGACTATCGCGCACGAATGCCTGGCGCTCTTTTTCCTTTGCTTCCATCTTGTCATGTTCAGCAATGCGCTTTCTCGTCTCTTCTTTAAGCTTAATATAGAAAAAGCCTACCCCCATTGAAAGGATAAATACTAAAACTGATAAAATGATAAATGCGATATTGTACTGTTCTTGAGTCATGGCCAATTTATACTGCTAAATCCTACATATGTGAAGGTTTTGGTGGATATGTTCCCTCTGGAGCTTCAACAAACCACTGCTTAACCTGCTGAATTATCGTGGACTGATCTTGAGGAAGACTCCCTCCAATTGGATACATATTTGAGACGTGATTAATTCTAAGTAAAATTTCTCGAGAGGCTTTTATCCCAGAGAGAATGTCGTGCATCTCCCCTAGTATCTCCTTAGTCGTAAGCATTTCAAAGCCTCGTTGTACCATTCGGTAATACGGAGTCCCCTCAACCGCCATTGTCGTAAGAAATGACAGGTAATCTGGTGAAATTTCAGAAAGAACTCTCGCCGTCTCCTTTACATGAGTTTCCGTGTGCTTCTTTCCACCAAGCCCCAACATGGCAATCACCGATAATTTCATCCCTGCATCCATGACTTTTTTTGATCCATCAATCATATCTTGGGCGCTATTGCCCTTAACCGTCATATGGAGAACCTTGTCACAACCAGACTCCATCCCAAGATAAGCGATTCCTAGTCCTGCTTCCTTTAGGTAACGAAGCTCTTCTTCAGTCTTATCCAGCATATTCTGTGCTGTTGCGTAGACACCGACGCGAATATCGCCAAACTCCTCGCCAATTGCCAAAAGACTCTTATAAAGGTCTTCAGTTGGGGCCCCAAGCGCATCTCCATCACATAAAAATACTTTAGAGGGACGCATTTCAAATCGACGATAGTAAGCTGCCGCCTTTCTGATATCCTCGATTACCTCGACGCTGTTTCTCTCTTTATAAGTCTTAGATCGATACATATTGCAATATGTACATTTATTATTGGAGCAACCAATGGTTTGTTGTATAAGGAGAGAACGTCCTTCAGAAGGAGGACGGAAAACAGGTTCGTGATATTTTATCGGGAAATCGTAAAACATGGCGCTACCTTAATCGATTTGGATTATTTATGAAAGAATATATCATTGAATCATATGCAGAGAAATACCTAGTTACTTCTAATATTGAACCTGAGTTCAATATTCTTTGTGATACGAAGTCGATTGCTCACCACCTGGCCCTATCTCTTAATTTAGGAACAATGGAGACTCCTCTTCAAGGCCCTGAGCTTTTCACATTAATTGGAAATGTTCGCGGTATAAAAACATATAGCCTATCTCTTGTTTCACCAAACCTTAGAATTGATGAAGAGGCCGATATTAATGACTGTTGCCAGAGTGGATGCAGCGGTTGTCCTTACTTTAACGGGTATTAAATTATGACTAAATTTAGCATTACGGCCAAGGCCAATACAGATACAACAGCAGCGGACCTACTTGCAGAAAAATGTGCGAAGTCAGGAATTGAGCTTTCAAAAATTAAGATCAAAAATCTTATGAAACAAGGTGCTTGTTGGACAAAGACTGCAAAGCCAGAACGTATTCGCAAGGCCAAGACAGAAATAAAGCGCGGCCAAACAATTAAATTATATGTCGATCCAAATATCGGTGAATTCGATATGAGTTCAGTTCAATGTATGCATGAAACTCACCACTATGGCGTTTACTTCAAACCTGCTGGACTTCTATGTCAGGGGACAAAGTATGGCGATGAATACACAATTCTTCGCGAAGTTCACAAGCGCACTGGTCGCGAACCTTTTCTCATTCACAGGCTAGATAAAGAAACAGCAGGCCTTATGATGATTGCATATACAAAGAAAGCTGCTCGAGCGTTTTCTGATCAAATTAAGAATCACAAAATTCAAAAGACGTATCAGGCCGAAGTCAAAGGGAAGCCAGAAAAAGTTAAGCGTCTTGAGAGTGTTATTGATGGAAAAGATGCTGTTCTAGAATATGAAGTGAAGAAATACCTCGATAAAACTGCTCTTGTAGAAGTTAATCTTATCACAGGCCGTAAACACCAGATTCGTATCCAATTTACTGAACTTGGTTTTCCAGTTATGGGAGATAATCGTTATGGTAAAGGTAATGGAAACGACACAGGTCTTGCCCTTATCGCTTCAAAATTAGTTTTTGATGATCCGTGGAGAAGTGGAAATTTAGTGACTGTTGAGCTTCCTGAAGAAAAGAGATTATTTTAATTACTTCTTTGTATTTTTAATACTATCTAACGAGATATTCTTAACTTTCAAGTTAAGCTCTTTCGCAATTGATTTTTTAACGAGTTCATTTTTATAGTCGACGATTGGATTCTTACTTCTTCTATTGATTGGAAATAAGTATTGGTCTTTTTCAAAAAATGCGATGTCGATTCTTCCGGCTTTCATACGCCAAAACTTAACATAGATTAAACTGACGTGCATCTATTACTTAGACTTATGCTACGTGTTCATTTTTAGAATGTAATATCAAGCTATTGAACATTGAATTCTAAATCAACTTTGTCGTGAATAACCTTATCTGCCACAGTGCCCAATAAAGATGATCGATATTTAATGCCAAATTTTGTTCGGTCAAAGCTAACTTTCCCCGTGGCCTTCTTTCCATCGTAGATCATATCGAATGTTAGTGGACGTGTAATTTTCTTAATCTTAAAGTCAGCAACGACTTTATATTTATTCTTTGCAATCTTTGTAATTGATTTTGTTTCCATCATCGCCGTTGGATATTTTTCGATCTCAAAGAAGTCACTTTGGCGAAGATGATTTTGTAGCTTATCCTTCCACTCACCTTCAAGATCACGCACATCGATTGTATTCATCTGCACAGTAAAAATTCCCTTAACAGGTTCTCCTTTATCATTGTGCTCAATCGTTCCTTTTTGAAATTTAACATGGCCCCAGTGCTTGCCACCAACTTTACTTGCATGCCATTTCAAAAAGCTTTTATCTGTATCGATCTCTTTAGCGAACGCTAGAATAGAAAGTAAAATACAAAAACCGATAATCAGCAACTTCATTCACTATCCTCCAAAAACATAACAACGTTAATAGTTGTAAGTATTCTAAGAGAAAACGAGATACGCTAATAACTAAGTTTTCTTAAAGTTTGGTTAAACCGGTAAAAGAAAGGCATTCTCAAGATCAATAGCTAGTTTAACTTGAGAGCCAATGCTCACTTGAGAAGAGTCGGCCAATTGGAATCTTAGAATTTTTGCATTCATTGTCGCAACTTCAACAAAGTCATACTCTCCGTGCCTAATTATCGACTTAACTCGTCCTTTTAGTTGTCCCTCACCTTCAACAAGCTTTAGGTATTTTGGACGAAAGGCCAGATAAACAAATTGATTATTTGTTTTGAGATTATCAGTTACTTCAAATTGACCAAAGTCGTTCTTAACAACGACACGCTCACCTTTCCTCTCTGTGATTGGTCCTGCAACGAGATTAATCATTCCCCCGAAACGAGCGGCATCAATTGAGAGTGGCCTGTCATAGAAGTCTTGAGGCCTTTGATATGTTTGAAGTTTTGCTCCACTAAGATAAATAATTCGATCACTTAATGAATAAGCTTCTTTCAAGTTGTGAGTGACAAAAAGTAATGAGATTTCATTTTCTTTGAAAATTTCAAAAATTTCATGGCACAAGGTAGCCTTTAGAAATTCATCAATATTAGAAAATGGTTCATCTAGTAAAAGAACGTCTGGTGCAACAACCATTGATCTCGCAAAAAGAAGTCTTTGCAATTGTCCCGCCGAAAGTTGATCGAGCTTCTTATGATCTTTATATTCAAGGCCAAAGATTTCAATCATATCACGTACGCGATTCGTATCAGCACTTGGCTCATGGGCCAGTAAATGACTTTCAATATTTTCAAAAACCGTTAGGTCCCAGTTAAGATTATCAACACCTGAAACCATCTCAATTTTTAAGTTCTCGGCCTTCTCAACTTCTCCACTTAAGGGAGTTAGCTTTCCCGTAAGAATATTAAATAAAGTCGTCTTGCCTGTTCCAGAAGGACCAAGAAGAGTTAAAACCTCACCCTTATGGAGATCGAAAGAGATCTTATCAAACTGACAAATTGATTTTTGATCAAAATTATAAGTTAAATTATTTACCGCTAATACTTTCATTAACCCTAGACTCTCCCAATGAAGACAATCTGTAAATACAGGGTTTAAGCAGAATTTAAGAAATCTTTGTTCAAAAGAAAAAATGTTGCCTACGACAAGTAAATTAAACCCCTAAGGAGTCTTTATGAATTTTGACAAGGATCTGATTATTGAATCATTTGCGAGAATTGAGCCCAATTTAAAAAATTTCACAAATGCTTTCTTTGATAATGTCGTTATTCTCGAACCAGGTATGCAGAAAGTATTTGCTCATGCTGACCGAGTGCAACTAAAGGCATCCTTTATTAGGGCCCTAAGTATAACAGTCAATAATTTAAAGAACCCGGAATACCTGAAATACTACCTGCAGGGACTTGGCGGAAACCAGATTAAATACGAAGTTTCAGAGACTTATTTTCCAATATTTGAAGAAGCCTTCATTCAAACATTAATGCTTTTTCATATGAATTCTTGGACTCCTAAACTAGAGACAGCATGGCGCGATTGCTTCTACTATATCGCAGAGTATATTTCTGACGGCATGGTGGATGCGACCCTGCGTAGAGAGTTTGAAGAATTTTTAGAGAAGAAAGAACATGTCGACTCTTTTAAAAAGGCAGCCTAACTACTTTCTAAAAAGTGTTGATTTGATTGTTAAATAATCACTACCTTCTTGCCACGTTTCACTTACTTCAACTTCATCTTCTGCAACGAAGTAGAAACGTAAAGTAAAGCCGTCTTCTTTTGAATAAATTGTAAGCTCGTCATTGTTAATGAAGCCAGAAACCTCTCCTTTGTAATAAAGAAGCGGCCCTCTTACCTCAAAGACAGAATAGGGATATTCAGCACTAAGGCCATTACAATTATATCCACCCTCTTGTATTTTAAATTTCGAAGCATCGTAAAAAAGCTTAAAATAGATTTGAGAACATTTTTGAGTTGATTTTGGAGTTTTTGCAACACCTTCACCAATCCATTTCCCACCAATACTAGCAAATGATAATTGAGTAAATAATAAGAGAGTGATTAATTTCATGAGTTAATTATCTCTAGCTCTTGCCCTATAGTCAAAGGCCAACGACTTAAATATAATAATTGCTATGAATAAATTATTCCTTACCACGCTAATTTTTATTTTAACTTCTTGTGGCAGTTCAAAAACATTTTTGGGCCAAGAACAAGGAAGTGTCTACTCTTCGACAATATTAAAGAGAAACCCTAGTGATGGTGCAGAAGTTGCTTTAAAAGCACGAATTCATAAGAAGCTCAAAAATAACTACTACCTCGTTCAAGACCAAGAGGGCATGATTCTCGTGAGAATTCCTGAGAAGTTATTTGGCCTAGATACTGACTATAATTATCAAACCCTCTTTCTCCTGAAGGGTGAAACAGATAACGAATCAAAGCACTTCTATGTTGAAATAGAAGAGCTTGAAGTCATTAAGCCTTAGTCAGCTATTTGCCTACTAATCCTCTGAGCGACAAATATCATCTCCGTAGCGACGACATTCACCGTCTGAAGCACGAGAATCGCAATAAGGAGTACAGGCCGCATTGATTCCACAGAAATCTTCTTTATACCTACGACATTCGCCGTCAGAAGTTCTTGAAGCACAATGGGCAACGCATCGCCACTGACGATCCTGAGGTGGCCTGCCATCTTCAGTACAATAATAGCGAGTACCATCCACAACGACAGTTACATCTGCACTCACATTGGAGGCTAAAAAGAATAGAAATGTAATAAGAATGAGATTTTTCATCCATCCATTAACTCACAACCCTGACATTTTGTTTAGACTGGCCGCACATAAAGTTATGAATGACACTTTAGCTCAGGCATTTTATATTGAGCGAAACAATAAGGAGATCACATGGTTTCAGATATTTTTGACCCAAGTGCTTGGAAAGAAGTTGAAGGCTTCGATTTCAAGGACATTACATACCACCGCGCTGTAGATCAAGGGACAGTTAGGATTGCATTCAATCGCCCAGAGTGTCGCAACGCATTTAGACCTCAAACTGTTGATGAGCTTTACCGCGCCTTAGATCACGCAAGAATGTGGAGTGATGTTGGTGTTGTTCTTATTACAGGAAACGGGCCATCACCAAAAGATGGTGGTTGGGCATTCTGCTCAGGTGGCGATCAAAGAATTCGTGGAAAAGACGGATATAAATATGTTGATGGTGACGGAACTCCAGACCCAGCAAAACTTGGAAGACTTCACATCCTTGAGGTGCAAAGACTAATTCGTTTTATGCCAAAAGTAGTTGTTGCAGTAGTTCCTGGTTGGGCAGTTGGTGGTGGACATTCACTTCACGTAGTTTGTGACATGACGATCGCTTCAAAAGAGCATGCAATCTTTAAACAAACGGATCCAGACGTTGCTTCATTTGACTCTGGTTACGGTTCAGCATATCTTGCTCGTCAATGTGGACAAAAACGTGCACGTGAAATCTTCTTCTGTGGTTTCAACTATAGCGCCGAAGAAGCATTTCAAATGGGTATGGTAAATAAAGTTGTTCCTCATGCAGACCTTGAGAAGGTTGCGCTTGAGTGGGCCAAAGAGATGAATTCAAAGTCACCAACAGCAATGCGTATGCTTAAATTTGGATTCAATCTTCTTGATGATGGTTTAGTTGGTCAACAGCTTTTTGCTGGTGAAGCAACTCGCCTAGCTTACGGAACTGCTGAAGCACAAGAAGGCCGTGATGCTTTCGTTGAAAAGCGTGAAAAAGACTTCTCACAATTTCCTTGGCATTACTAAAATAAAACGGGGGCCTCCATGCCCCCTCGTTCTCTCTACTTCCATGAGAAAATTGTTGATAAATATTCTTTTGTTGCATTTTGACCTCGATCAATTATTGTCACCCCTATTTGATAGAACCCCTCAAGATCATATTTTCTTTTAAAAAAATTCTCACTGAAATGATTTGATACAGTGAACTCATCAATCGTTTTACGGTCCAATATTTCGGATTCATTTTCACCAGAGAGGATCACTTGATAAAGAGTGTACTTATAAAATAGTTTATCAGCACTCACACAATTATCATCGGCATCTTTAAAGTGGAATTTTGGTAATTGTTTTCTAAATAATGGTGAATAATCAATTCGAGCAACTTCTTTTTCATCAGGAGGGGTAAAATCAAAACGTATAGGATTTGTCTCGATAATGACTGATTTTCGATTCCTCTTATCAACTGATTGAAAGTATACTTGAACCTCTTCACACTCTTTATAACCTAATCTAATTAAATCATGGCCATCAAGAAGTAGTTGATTTGTATTTTGCGGGAGTTTCTTCCATTCAACTTGTAGATAACTTTCTTTAGAGTAGTATCCGTAGTAAATCTCATTTACCTCTGACTTGTATTGATGATTCCAATAAAACCTTAACGGAGCCACCTTTGAGCCCCAGTTAGGAACCGGAGATTCATGAATAAAGCGATATGGAAATGCGACGGAGTAATTATAGTTAACATCAATCACCTGCTTTGCACCTTGATAACTTTCAAAGAGATTTACTTCATAAATTTCATATTGATTTCTAGAAAGCATATGAGAACTAGAGTTGATCATCGAGTAATGTCCATTAAGACAATTAACCTGTTCAACATTTTCATTGCTCACATCAAGTAAGCGAACATAGCTCCCTTGAGAACAGTCGCCTTCGATTAGATGATCCATCGAAAAGATATCAATTCCCTTAGGGGCAAGTCTAATATCATCTGAAGGAATATAATCAAATGAAGTTGAAAAATTATTTGTTTTATAATCAATATAGAAGTCATGGCATTCTGCAAAGATGGTTGTCTCCCCCTCAAGATCATATTCTTCAGGATAAACAATAAATGCGCCATCATCTTGTCTTAGAGGGATGTTATGGCCATTAAGAATAATATTCTCTGATTTTTTTGTGTATAACCTTACATGACCATTGAGATAAGAGCGACCACAGGTCCCACTGATAATATGACGACCTCTTGCCCCTTCATCGTACTTTCCTTTAGGAGCAATAAAGTGAGGTGAAGTTTCGGCTTGCTTAAAATAATAAAACAACATTCTAAGATTTGATCGAAAGTCCCCATTTAACCCTTCGATAGGAACCTGGTAAAGCATTTGTCCAGACTTCTTTCGTGCCAAAATATCAAGTTTATAACTGAAGTTTCCATTGAGACAGTCAATAATATTCCCATCAACACTAACGCGATCAAAACCTTTACAAGTACCGATGATATCGAGGTTATCATCAAAGACACCGACGATAGTCTCACTTAGAAAAATTGAATGATCATCATTTCTAAATTTAATTGGCCTAACAGTAAAATCAGAACTGTTACCATATTCATCAACTTGATTAATATAAAGATAAGTCTCAATACTTTCGGCATTGATTTTTGAAAAATAGATTGGCGCAAGAAATATACCGTTAGAACAACCTGCAGTTTTCACAAAGTCTGCAATATAGCTACCTCTTATAAAGACCGTTCCTTTTTTCTTACATCGACCAGAAACGTAAATAGTACGCCCGTAGTAATATCCGGCCATCGGCGTATCAACGACAACTTTTCCAGGCTTCTTTGTCACCACATTAGGAATTGAAATGGTAATTGAATAACCATCTTGAGTAATAAAAACGTCCTGGCGACCTTCGATATTATCTTGAAAGAATAAAACCTTGCGATACTTGTCATCAAAGCATTGAGAAGAGTATGCCTGATCTCTTGCCAAGTTATTTGAAAAAAAAGATATCAAAAGATTATTTGTACATTCCCCTTCAATAACAACTCTTTGTCCATTTAATCTTCTAGAGACTAAATGTGCTGTAAGGGATCCTTTTACAAGTTGCTGAGTAGTATTGACAGAACTAATCGTACGACTACGTTCTTGGCAGCCTTCAAGAAGAAAGATGAGAATAAGAATGGTGTAAATATACTTATATTCCACACCATTCTTATCGAGATTACGTCATTTTATCGAACTTAAAATTGATTAAAAATTGCCGTTAAAATTAATACGATAATTAAGTTACCAAAGAAAATTATATCTCTGAGGCTTATCGTTAAATTCAAGGCCTTAACAATCTCACTTTTTGAAGGAGATTTACCATTCTTTAACTGAAGTTGTTTAAATAGCTTTGATTCGATTTTCTTTTTAAAGTGCTGATCTTTAAAAAAAGCGATCCTGAGTCCAATTATAAGACAAACAAAGTATAACCACAGATTAGAAATTCCTAAATCTTTAGCAAAGATGTAAGTGATAATCATTGGTATTTGAACTACGATCAAATAAACAAAGAGAGTTAGAATATTATTTTGTATGCCAATAGTGAGCATTACATTAGCCTTTTAACGACTTCTAAAAATAAAAGCCAAGTCTTTTCAACTGAAGCAATTGAAACTTGCTCATCAGGAGAATGGGCACCAGTAATCGTCGGGCCAAAGCTAATGATGTCTACATCAGGCATCGCTTTAGAAAGGATTCCACATTCAAGACCTGCGTGAATAGATGAAATCTTAGGAGCTTTACCTCTTAAGTCTTTAAAGACCTCTCCTGTAATTGAAAGAATCTTAGATTCTGGATTTGGTTTCCATCCAGGATATGCTCCTTCAAGAATGGCCTTCCCATCGAGATCTTTTTGAGCTGAAATCATTTCTTGAGCAAAGTTATCTCTCGCCTCTTCACTCGCACTACGAATGAGATTTGCCATATTAAACTTTCCAGCTTCAAGAGTGATAACACCTAAGTTTGTCGATGTCTCCACGACACCTTCAAAGTGTTGATCCCAAGCTTTTACACCGTGTTGACAATTACTAATTGCAGATAGAACTAGCTTAGAGTCCTCAATTGAAAGAGCATTTGCTTCTTCATTTAAAGTGGCCAATTCAAATTTTAGGCCACCTTCTGCATGTTGATTTTTCTCCCAAAGAGATTCAAAGTTTTCACGAATCTTTGGAAGGTTCACTTCGCTTGTATAGAAGTCAACAAAAGCTTCTCTTGCAATAGCATTTCTTAAAGAGCCGCCCTTTATTGATACAAGTTGGATATCATCAACGCCTGCAAAAACATTTGGGATTAACTTATTTGCATTAAGACGGCCACGGTGAATATCAATTCCAGAGTGCCCACCTTTTAAACCTTTAATTGCAATTCTTTGACGTACGCCTTTAGCAGCTATTTGATTAAATTCTTTTTCAAAAATTAAATCAACACCACCGGCACATCCAATAATTAGCTCATCTTCTTCTTCAGTATCAAGATTAAGCATAATCTTACCTTCGAAGTGATCACCCTTTAGCCCAATTGCTCCATGCATTCCTGCTTCTTCACAAGCTGTAAAAACACATTCTAATGGAGGGTGTGCAATATCTTTACTTTCAAGAAGTCCCATCGCAAAGGCACAACCAATACCATTATCCGCACCTAGAGTTGTTCCATTTGCACGTACCCAATCACCATCGATAATCGTCGTGATAGGATCTATTTTGAAATCATGTAAGTTACCTTCATTTTTTTGAGCAACCATATCAAGATGGCCTTGAAGGATAATAGGAGCCGAGTTCTTCCCCCCTAGCTGACCAGGCTTTTTGATAATGACATTGTTTACTTCGTCACGATATGTTTCTAAACCTAAACTCTTTCCAAATAGAAGTAATAAAGTTTGTACTGCCTCTTCGTGGTAGCTGGGCCTAGGAGTATCTAGTAATTTTTGAAAATTTGACCAAACATATTTTGGACTTAATTGATCGACACGTGATTGATTCATAAAATAACCTACTTGTTATGTTTATAAACAATCTACTATGAAGATCAATTTTAGCAAAGCCCAAAAGCTATGCTGCTTCTTCGCCATCATCTTCCTGTGAAAAAGGAAAATGTGGAAATTGAGGGTGATTTTGCGCTTCTTCAATTAAGTACTTATCGACAATATGTGGACGCCAACTCAAGTAAACACCATCAAATTTATCGAGACTTAAGTTTTCATCGTAATGGGGGCTTCTCTTCACATCCATATGATAGATATCGATACTGCCTTCTTTTTCAAAGTAATTTCTAAGGTTAGAGCCTCGAGATAAGTAGAGTTTGCGCACCGTCGACACGTCTGCAGCAGATTCAATATTCAAAATGATATTATAGTGGCGATAATCCACTGCTAGATTGATCGAATTACACTTTAAATCTGGCTTATAGTCATATCTTTTACAATCACTTGTCCCCAAATTATGAATGAGCAATACTTTTTCAAAGATTGCTCCACCATGCTTTTGTGCTGCTCTTGCGCGAGATTTCGAAATCGTTATGGAAGCGGCCCCTTTATAGCGCAAAAAGTCAAAATCAATTCCTGCAACAAAACCTGGTCGCAAGACATCATTAAGTAAGAGAGTAAAATCACTCTCATCTGACATGGCCACTAAGTGAGACAACTTAGAAGTGCTTATGGCCAAGTAGCGTTTTTGGCCATAGATATTCTTTAGCTCAACAATCGCCTTTGTCCCTGCATAAACTTCAATCCAATTTACTTGTTTTCTTGTTTGAAGCGCAATGTCACCAAAGATACCTGAATCAGGCCCTCCCATTAGGACATTACAGCCAAGACTTTTCATTAAGAGCTTAGAAAAATGCTGCACATAAGATTTATGTACATTTATATATTCTAACAACTCCTCTTTAAAAAAGATTTGTTCACATAATTTTTCCAACTCTAATTCGAATTCTTGCTTTTTCATGTCTGACCTATCGTCTTCCAAACGATACGCACTGAGTTAAAAAAAGTTAATTTAGTCAAGCCTCCTTAAAGCTGATAACGACTAGCAAAAGGCCCGAAAAGATGATAAAAAAGCATGTATAAATCAAATACAAAAAACTGAATTTAACTCAAAAAGTCGAGGATCTATGTCTAATTTTCTAGAAGATTATCACGCACATGTTGAGGAAAGGGCCAAAGAAGGTATTCCTCCATTAGCATTAACAAAAGAACAAGCAACAGAAGTTGTAAAACTTCTTGAATCTGAGCCAACTCAGGAGCTTTTAGATCTTTTAAAAGATCGTATCAATCCAGGTGTTGACCCTGCTGCACAAGTAAAGGCAAGCTTTCTAATTGGTATTACAAAAGGTGCACACACTTGTTCACTAATTTCAAAAGAATATGCAGTTGAATTATTAGGTACAATGGTTGGTGGTTTCAACCTTCAAGGCCTAACTGATATCGTAGCAGGAAGTGATGAAGCACTTGCAAAGCTTGCTGCTAAAGAATTAAAAAACCTTCCTCTTGCAGTAAACGTTTTTGATGACGTTAAAAAACTAGCAGATGGTGGAAATGCTATTGCTAAAGAGATCATCGAATCTTGGGCAAACGCAGAATGGTTTACTAATAAGCCACAAGTTGATGAGTCAATCAAAACTGTCGTTTACAAAGTAGACGGTGAAATCAATACAGATGACTTCTCTCCTGCTCCATTTGCATTTACAAGAGCGGATATCCCTCTTCACGCAAATGTTATGGGTGGATCACTTTTCCCAGAAGGTCCAAAGCAAATCTCAGACCTTAAAGAAAAGTTTAACCTTCCTGTTACTTTCGTTGGTGACGTTGTTGGTACAGGTTCTTCTAGAAAGTCAGCAATCAACTCTCTTCTATGGTGTATTGGTGACGATATTCCTTTCGTACCTAACAAGAGACGTGGTGGTGTTATTATCGGTCAAACAATTGCTCCGATCTTCTTTAACACTGCTCAAGACTCTGGTGCTCTTCCAATCCACGGATTTGATGTATCAGCGCTTACAACAGGAACAGTAATTGAAGTTCGTCCACTTGAAGGAAAGATCCTTGATGAGAAAGGTAGCGAACTTGCAAAGTACGATGTTGCTCCAGAAACAATTCTAGATGAGTATAGAGCTGGTGGTCGTGTTCCTCTAATTATCGGAAAAATGCTAACAGATAAAGCAAGAGCGTCTCTTGGACAAGGAACTGCTGATGATTCAGGAATCTTTGCTAAGCCACACACAACTCTTGCACACGAAGGTCAAGGTTATACTCTTGCTCAAAAAATGGTTGGGAAAGCATGTGGAGTGACAGGAATTCTTCCAGGTACTTCATGTCTTCCAAAAATGACAACAGTTGGTTCACAAGATACAACTGGGCCAATGACAAGAGATGAGATGACTGAGCTTGCATGTCTAAAGTTCAATGCTGATCTTGTAATGCAATCATTCTGTCACACAGCTGCTTATCCAAAGCCAAGTGACGTTATCACTCACGCAACTCTTCCAGAATATATCAGAAACAGAGAAGGTGTAGCACTAAGACCAGGTGATGGTATTATCCACTCTTGGCTTAACCGTCTTCTAATTCCAGATACTGTTGGTACTGGTGGTGACTCTCACACTCGCTTCCCTCTTGGAATTTCATTCCCAGCAGGATCAGGGCTTGTCGCATTTGCTGCGGCACTTGGTGTTATGCCACTTGATATGCCAGAATCAGTTCTTGTACGTTTCACAGGAAAGTTACAACCAGGTATCACTCTTCGTGACGTTGTTAACATGATTCCTTACCAAGCAATTCAAGAAGGCCTACTAACTGTAGAAAAGAAAGGTAAGAAAAATATTTTTGCTGGTCGTATTCTAGAAATGGAAGGTCTTCCAGATCTTAAACTTGAGCAAGCATTCGAACTTACTGATGCAACTGCAGAAAGAAGTGCTGCTGGTTCAACAATTAAACTAAGCCGTGAAACAGTAGTTGAATACTTAAGATCAAACGTTGCTCTTATGCAGTCAATGATCGCAAACGGTTTTGGACACGTTGGAACACTAGAGAGACGTATCGCAGAAGTTAATGATTGGATTGAAAATGGTGAGCTGATGGAAGCGGATGCAAATGCTGAGTACGCTGCTGTTATCGAAATCAATCTTGATGAAATGAAAGAGCCAATCGTTGCTTGTCCAAACGATCCAGATGACGTTAAGAAACTAAGCGATGTTCAAGGTGATAAAATTGATGAAGTATTCATCGGTTCTTGTATGACAAATATCGGTCACTTCAGAGCGGCAGCAACTGTTCTTGAAGGTCAAGGTCAAGCTGATGCAAGACTTTGGATTTGTCCTCCAACAAAAATGGATCAAGATCAACTAACAAGAGAAGGTTTCTACGCGAAGTTCGCTGCTGCTGGTGCTAGACTTGAAATGCCAGGTTGTTCACTATGTATGGGTAACCAAGCACGTGTTAAAGATGGTGTAACAGTGTTCTCAACTTCAACTCGTAACTTCAATAACCGTATGGGTAAAGATGCTCGTGTTTACTTAGGATCTGCTGAGCTTGCTGCTATCGCTGCAAAACTTGGTTACCTACCAAAACCAGATGAGTACCTAGAGATGATGCAACCACTTCAAGGTAAGGACGATTCAATCTATCGTTACCTAAACTTTGATCAGATGGAAAATTTCTCAATTGATGAAGCTTAATAAAAGCAACATAGATAAAAAAGAAAGGGAGCTTAATAGCTCCCTTTTTTTTATTCGCAAAATTCTTTAATTACTTTCTTAACTCTTTTGATCTCAACTTTCCTTCCCGTATACGGAGCAAACTCTCCATACCAACGATTATAGTGAAAGAATTTATCTCCATAATTGTAGCGAACCTTTTGCAGCTCTCCAGGAAAATTACTATCAACTGCATAAAGAGTATAACCTGTTCTCGTCTTCTTCATATCCACAACAAGCCAAGCGTGAGCATCGATTCCCTTAATTTGTAATTTCTGATAAGTCACATCACCTTGATTAACAACGCGATCATAAAGTCCATCCATCATCTTTCTCATACCATTTTCGCTTCGCTTAGCTGTTCCAAGTAAACCAATCACCCACTGCTGATTAATAAACCCATCAGTTCTTTGCCAGGCCTCAAGTTCATTTTGAATTAAGTGATCATTATCAATTGAGAACTCTCTTAAGTTTCGATAACCAGGAATCTCAACGACACTACGGCCTCGACGAATTGCTTTTATGATAGTCTTCGCTTCATCTTCTGATGGTTTCGAATACTCTGGCCTAAAGATTCCAAGATAAAGGGCATTACGATGAAAGCGCGAGTGCCACCAACAAACACCACCATTAAGAAGGCCTCCGTAATTTCTAAAGCCCATGTGAGCACTTATCTTTGTCATCATCTGATTCCTAACAAAGTGCTTATTTTCTCTTTCTTTACAGAATTTCTGCTTAGTCGTTTGGGCCATGGCAGAATGTGCGCTAAATGTTGTTAACGCTATCAAAAGTGATAGATAAATAGATCTCATAGAATCGTCCCGTGTTTTTGTTCTAGATGGATTTCTATAACGCGTCGCCGCCAAATTCAAGGGAGCCTATAAAATCTTCTGTAAAACCATGGGAGTCTTTTGTAATTACGACTACTTAGATTGTTTGCTTTGACAAATCTTCGCTTTCGGATTCATTTCACAAAGAGCTTGCTTAAGCATCTGATTCTCTTCTTCAAGCTTTTTAGTTCTGGCCTCAAGAGAAGCAATATCTCTTCCCTGATCCTTTGAAATAGAAAATAAACTCTTAACAGCTTCAATAAGCGGCGCAACTAATTTTGCGTAAGCAACACTTAAATAACCATTCTCATCTCTTGATACGGCCTCAGGAAATACCTTCTCTACGTTTTGAGCAATAACACCGATATCTCTTCCTTCTTTAAAGTTCTTTTGAGGAAATTCATCTTTTCTCCACTCGAAATAAACTCCATCTAGAAGAGAGAGCTTATCTAAAATTGAGATTTCACTAGAGATCGATGTCACTTTCTTTTTGAGACGCTCATCAGATGTTGAGTCAAAGGCTGCTGTCCCTCTAACTGATCCATTTACATCTAAGGCAAAGGACCCACTTGGCGTAGTTGTAAGAATCCCTACGTTTCCATTTGTTCCGTTTACATTTAGCACATCAGTAAGAATGGCATCCCCAACTGATAGATTAATGTCTCCAGCAAATGCATGCATGCGCATTCCATTAGCTGTTTCAGGTGCTGAGTGAAATAGCATGACATCAGACCATGAAGCATCAGGAAAATCTGCGGCCCAGTCATAATTTGAATTAAGAAGCGCAAAACCGGCTTCTGAACCATCCGCAAGGAGTGTGAAGTTTACTTCAGAAGAAATTCCAACATTAGAATCTTGAATTTTCATTTCCGCATGAGAGTCCGAAATATGAAGATCGGCCGCTGGTGTATTTGTTCCGATCCCAACATTACCACCAAGGTTTACATAGAGACCTTCATCTAGACCAGAATAAGAAATATAATTGGCCCCAATTTGAAAGTTCTGCGTGGCCATGTGACTTCCAAGATCATCACCAGATACTGTAAGATCCGCAGGTTCCCACTCAGAAAAAGTACCATTCCAAGTTAAGACTTGTCCGTTAGAAGGAGGATTTGGAGATACACTTCTAGATTGTAATGTCGTATCACTTGCAGGAAGATTATACAGGTTTGTTGCATCTAAGGAAGGCAGTTTACCATCTAATTCAAGACGAAGTAACTCTCCACCCGCATTTGATGTTAATAGAGTTATGTCGTAATAGTCACCAACATCAGAAATACTAAAGTCAGTGCTAAAGTTAAAACCTTTGAATTGAAGTTCGCTACCATTCTTTTGTGCAAATACCCCGTAAGAACCACCGAGATTACTGGCCGTATTGACTTCACCTGCGGCAGCAATACCTGTTAATTGTGAACCATCGATAGCAGGTAGTCGTCCAGAAGCATCAAGACGTAGTAATTGGTTTGCTCCATTAGAAGTATTAACTCCCACTTGAACATCATTTACATTTTCAGTAATAGCAAGGTCACTCGTTACTGTCAGACCTTTTAATTCAAGATCAACACCTGTCTTTTGTTTAAATAAGCTAGCACCACCGACACTAGAAATCGTATTAGACTCCCCACCTGCTCCCGCACTTATTGTTTGCGGCTCCCATTGAGAAGCAATGTTATTCCATACAAGGGCCTGCCCATCAGTAGGAGCAGTAGAAGCAACGGCACGAGATTGAATTGTATTATCCGATGTAGCAATACCAGTTAACTGTGAACCATCAACAGCAGGCAAACGTCCGAAAGCATCAAGTCTTAGAAGCTCGTTGGCCGCATTTGCAGTTGTTACATTAATTTGAACATCATTAGTATTACCTGTCAGAGTAATATCACTTCCACCAGTTAAACCTTTAAAGACGAGATTCGTTCCAACTTTTGCTTGGAATAAACCTTCTCCTCCAGCACTAGAAGCAGTATTGGCTTCACCACCGGCACCACCAGTAACAATTGTAGTTGGCTCCCATTGAGAGCTTGTACTATTCCATAAAAGAGCTTGTCCATTGGCAGGAGCAACAGCAGATACTGTACGAGATTGAATTGCTGTTGCATCAGAGCTTCCACCAGCAATCCCTGTTAGAAGAGATCCATCAATCGCAGGTAGACGACCAGAGGCATCCAGTCTTAAAAGTTGATTTGCACCATTTGATGTATTGATCTGTAGATCAACAGTATTCGTACTACCAGAAACAGTGAAGTCTGTAGATCCTTGAAGACCTTTAAGAATTAAATCAACACCCGATTTTTGCTTGAAAAGTGAAACTCCTCCAGCACTTGAGATTGTGTTATTCTCACCAGACCCACCACCAGAAATAATCGTTTGTGGCTCCCACTGTGAAGTTCCGTTATTCCAAACAAGCGCCTGTCCATCGGCAGGAGCAGTTGTCGCAACATTGCGAGTCTGAAGAGTTGTCGCATCAGAGCTTGCAGCAGCAAGTGTTTGAGGCTCCCACTCTGAAACAGAATTATTCCAAGTAAGAACCTGGCCATCAGTTGGCGCAGTTGATGAAATATCCCTCGTTTGTAAGCTAACAGCATCACCTGATGCAGAAGCCGCAATACCAGTTAAAAGAGATCCATCTAGTGCAGGAAGACGTCCGAAAGAGTCAAGACGAAGAATCTGTCCCGCTCCATTTGAAGTATTTATTCCGATTTGAATATCATTTGCATTTCCTGTTAAAGAAATATCAGTAGTATTTGATAGCCCTTTAAAGACTAAGTTTGAGCCTACTTTATTTTGATAAATTGCTTCGCCACCTGCACTTGAGGCCGTATTAACTTCACCACCAGCACCTCCAGCAGTAATAGTGGCAGGCTCCCACTGCTGACTTACATCATTCCATAAAAGTGCCTGACCATTTGTAGGTGCGGCAGCAGAAACATCTCGTGATTGTAAAGTTGTATCCCCACCACCTGCTGCGATTCCAGTTAGCAAAGAACCGTCGAGTGCCGGAAGACGACCAGAAGAATCTAATCTTAGAAGTTGATTGGCACCGTTGGCCGTATTGATTTGAAAATCAACTGTATTTGTACTCTCATTAATAACGAAATCAGATGAACCTAAAATACCACGCATAACAAAGTCCACACCAGACTTTTGCTTAAAGATAGAAGCACCAGATGCCGTCGACATCGTGTTAGTTTCACCACTTCCACCACCTCCACCAGAGATGCCTGTTAACTGCGAACCATCAAGAGCAGGTAGTCTTCCAAGAGAATCAAGTCTTAGAAGTTGGTTTGCACCATTTGCTGTGCTTATTTGAAGACCAAGAGAGTTTGATCCTTCAGTAATATTAATATCAGAAGATGGAGAAAGACCTTTAAACTGAAGCTGACTACCAACTTTTTGTTTGAAGATTGAAGTTCCACCAGTTGAGTAAACTGTATTGGCCTCTCCAGTTCCACCTCCACCACCGCTTGCGATAGTTGAAGGAACCCAAGAAGAATTAGTACTGCTCCAAACAAGTGCCTGGCCATCAGTAGGAGTGATATTCGAAACGAGTCGATTGTGAATTGAAGTTGCATTTGTTGAAGAACCGCCTTCATCTGTACCAATAACCCAATTTGTTCCATTGAACTTTAAAATTGAGCCTGAGATTGCTCCACTTGTATCTGTATCGTAAAGATCATCAACTGTGAGATTAACCGCACCTAACTTTCCATTAACAGAGGTAACGCTAGAAGTTGGTTGATTAGCAGGTGCCCACTTTCTTGTGATGGCATTGTATTGGAGTATCTGCCCATGAGAAGCACCAAGATCTGGAAGATCAACATTAATCGTAAACGTGCTTGCACCATTTGCACTTTGCAAAGTCATCGTAAGAATTTGATTTAGAGGAAGAAGAGTATTCGAAAGAGCATCTGCAATGATTTCTCCCTCATTTTGCGATCCAATTGAAAAGTCTGAAGTCGTCCCACTCTTATCAGTGATGCGAATATTTTCAACCTTATGAAGACTTGAACCTACAATTCTAAGCTTATCACCTTGAACACTAATATTGCTTACCTGAACTTCTCCACGTGAATTTTCACGACGTTGAATCTCAGGCACACAACTAGTAACCAGTAGCTGTAGGCATAAAATATGAATGTATGATTTCTTAAATATCTTCATCATTTCGCCTCTTTATCGACGAGCTCAATTAAATTCGTATGAGAATTTTAATACAAATTAAAAATCGGCAAATAAAGTACTGAAATGATAAGAGGTAGACTAAAAAGATGGGGCATTGCTGCCCCAAAAATACGGCATTTTAAATACTTATAAAATTATGAATTTGTACAAAGACGCTCTTCCACAATGAGATGAGAAATATTGTACTTAGCTAAAATTTTCTCGCGGTAGTATTCACTCCCCTTCAAATTACAATTGTAAATCATCACTTCACAAGCATGAGCATTTGGAGCAATTCTCCAGAGGTGAAGGTCTGCTATTTCTATATCATCATCGTGAGAGAAAAGTTTTCTAATCTCTTCCTCATCAAATAATTTAGAGTTCCCATCAAGTAGTTCCCAGACTGTATCTTTAGCAAGTCCCCATGCCCATTTTAAGATAACGATGGCACCTAGAATTCCAATAATAGGATCGGCCCAGTTCCAACCAAAATACTTTCCAGCAAAGAGTGCAGCAATGGCCATGACAGAAGTTAGAGCATCGGCAATAACATGAAGAAGTGCTGAGCGGTGGTTGTGGTCATGAACATGGTTATGGCCATGACTGTGATCGTGACTGTGACCGTGATCATGTCCATGATGATGATCATGGGAGTCCCATAGAAGAACTGCACTTAGGATATTTACAATTAAACCAATGATGGCCACAAGGATGGCCGTTTCAAATTTAATTTCCATTGGATTTAAAAAGCGGCCAATAGATTCAACTCCCATCACAATAGCAACAATTCCCAACATAAGCGCACTTGTGTAGCCTCCCAAAGGAATCATCTTACCTGCACCAAAGCTAAGCTTTTCATTAATTTTTTCAGAACGTGCCAAGCGGTAAACGATAACAGTTATCCCAAGTGCACCAACGTGAGAGCCCATATGCCAGCCATCAGCAAGTAAGGCCATTGACCCCGTAAAATAACCATAGCCAATCTCTGCTACCATCGTGACAAATGTTAAAAGAATAACAAGCATCGTTCTCTTTTCATTTGAGCCTAGACGATCATCTTCTAGGACATAATTATGTGGTTCTAAATGTTCTTTATGTTTCATACTTTACTTCCAATAAGTTTTTATTAAATTTACTAATTCAATTGCAGCTTCATCCTGAGGAGTCTTTGGGTCAAGTGGTGAAACCATCACATGGTTCTTCACATGTTCTTCAATCAACTCTCCAGTTAGGCCATTAAGTCCACCGCGACACGCGGCCAGAGTTTGTAGAATGCTGTAGCAATCCTTATCTTCTTCAAGAGCACGCTCAACCGCTTCAAGTTGTCCCTTGATACGTCTTATTCGCGTGATAATTTTTTTCTTATTTTGATGAATATGGGCCATCGTTAACCTCCGCTCACTATACTATACCCCAGTATAATATATAAAGATAGAGCGAAGAAACACCATGTAAAATCAGCTACTTAACAAACGTTGTTAATCAAAGCTTTGTCTAAAGTATGAACGAGGAAATTTTAAAAGCTCAAGTTTAGGAATATTGAAGTCCCCAATTTTTGTATCATTGAGTGTTACGGCATAGAACTCATTCTTGCCTTCTTTTCCAATAACGAAAACATTTAACTCCTCACCTTGCATGAAGAGCTTGTGTTCACCAAACTTACGGTATTCACCAAAGGTAGTCTTTTGATCTTCAAGTGGAAGTGTTTCCGGTCCTAAAGGTAGACGAAAACGATAACTACTAACAAGGTTTCCAGCAACAATCATGGCATTACCGCGATTAAGTTTCGTTGTGGCCTTGTTAATGAAGTAATCCATAATATAAGCGATAAGATCGACATCTTTTAAATTAAGGTCATAAATCTTTTGTTCGTTACCTTCTAAACGAGACTGACGATTTAAAATCACTTGTGAAATAAAAACATTTCCTGAAGGATGTAAAATACGAACCGTATTACCTTGATCCTTTGAAATATCCCAGGCCCATTCTGTTGTTGGAAAAAGTGGTGTTAGTGTTACAGTTTTTGAATTCATATTTGGATCCTAATCACATTGTTCCAAGTAGTAAAGATCTTGGTAAGTTTCTCGCTTTCTTATTAAACGATTTTTATCGCCATCAACAAGCAACTCACATGCTCTTGGTCTTGAATTATAATTACTAGACATCGTAAAGCCATAAGCTCCACAAGAGCGAATTGCTAACAACTCTCCCTCACTTAGTTCAAGCTCCCTATCTTTTGCAAGATAATCCCCTGTCTCACATACTGGGCCAACGATATCAAAATTTTCTTTTATTCCTCTAATTGATTGATCGACTTTGATGACTTCTTGCCATGCTTGATAAAGGGCTGGTCGCATTAAATCATTCATTGCCGCATCAACAATAGCAAAATGCTTCCCCTCATTTTCCTTAATGTACTCAAGCTTTGTCACAAGTATTCCCGCATTAGCAGCAATCGCTCGACCAGGTTCAAAGATAAGTTCTAACTCAGGATAGTCCTCAAGGCTCTTAATTACTTGAGCAAGATATTCACTTGGATGAGGAGGAACTTCATCACGGTATTTAACTCCTAATCCCCCTCCTAGATCAATATGCTTAAGGGGCGTACCGTTTTTTCTTAGAGTATCAACTAATTGTTTTAGCCTCTCTAATGCCTCTAGAAAAGGACCGATATTAGTTAGCTGCGAACCAATGTGGCAGTCAATGCCTTCGACACTGATCGAGTCTAATGAATGTGCGATGTCATAGACTTCTTGCGCTTTTTGAAATGAAATACCAAATTTATTTTCTTTTAAACCTGTTGCAATATATGGGTGCGTTTTAGCATCGACATCTGGATTCACTCTAATTGAAACCGGTGCCTTCTTTTTCATTTTTTTAGCAACTTCATTAATTCTTCTAAGCTCAGCTACTGATTCGACATTTAAGCATTTAATACCTTTTTCAAGTGCAAACTCAATTTCATCATAAGACTTTCCTACCCCAGAAAAAACCGTCTTTGATGCTTGTCCACCTGCTGCCAATACTCTTTCAAGTTCACCACGAGAAACGATATCAAAACCACTGCCCATTGCGGCCAGTTCTTTTAAGATATTAATATTTGAATTCGCCTTAACTGCATAACAAATTAAATGACGATGTTCTTTTAAAGGTTCTTGAAAAGCTAGAAAGTGTCTCTTAAATGTTTTCAAAGAATAGATATAAAGTGGAGTTCCATACTTTTGAACAAGATCGGCTACTTTATTATCCTCTGCAAATAATTCATTTTCTCTATAATTGAAAAAATCCATTTTAGTCCTTATCTACTTCTCTAGTTATTAAGCTGCATTCATACAGCATTCCTAATCCGCCATTAAATGATATTTTTAAGAAACCTTGGCCTTCTTCTTTTAATTTAAAACCGTACTTCTCATGCATCTTAATAGAGGTTTTATTTTTTGCATTAACAACATAATAAGCTTTCGTTGAAATTTGCCCAATGTGTTTAAGTCGCTCTTGAGTTAAGAGATCACCAATACCACGGCCACGATATTCTGGAAGAACAGTAAGTCCCATAAGATACCAACCGACAGGTGCTTTGTACTTATACTGATTGACCATTTCTTGTGTATAGAGAATTGATCTTCCATAACCAACTATTTCTTCATCAAGAATGGCAACAATCAGATGAAAACCTTTTAAGTTTCCACCACGGGCCAACTCTTTTTTCGTTCTTTCAAAAAAGAAAGAATAATCAAGGTTTGGATCAATATTATTTTCATTAATAATACGAGCAATAGCCTGAGCATCATCATACCTAGCATATCGTGTTTTTATTTCGTCAGGTACAGGCCTAGACTTGTGATCCACAATATAAGGACAGTATGAATTATACTCTTTATATGTTTTAGACGATGACTTCAATGTTTGAGTAATTAACTTTTTAAACATAATTTAATCTATTATAGCTCATCCATAAAAGTGGTGGAGATTATTAATTCAATTAATAAAGTTTTTATTTTAGATGATGTTCTTATGTGTTTTAATTGTGACAAATACAAACTATTTAACAATGACCGACCAATTTACTCATGAAAAAAATATATAAAAAGATATTCATAGGCTTGGCCCTTACTTTCATCACTGGCCTAGTCATTCTTATTCTAAATTATAAATGGGTGATCAAAAAGTCTCTTGCCATGGCGGGAGTAAGAATAGAGCAAGTTGAAAAAATCAGTATAGGCCATTGGGCCCTCCATAACTTGAGCTATCAAATAGATGAAAAGAATATATTAAAAATCAAATCTGTTAATATCGACTTTTTAGAAATTGATGTCGATGCTAAAAATATCGATCGCTATTTGCAGGCGCTAAATTCCAAAATAAAAGTGAGGGCACAAGAAATTCAATTACAAAAATTCAAACTAAAAAGTATGAATTGCTTTGTTCATAAGAAAGAAGGAACAATAATTGAAGTAAGCCAAATTTTTATTCCTGACTTTGGTTCTAAGAATCGAGGTAACCTAACTTTTAACTTAGTAAATCTAAAAGATATTCGTTTCAAATATAACGATCTTGATATTAACAATGTCATTAAATACTTTGATGCATCTTTAGGGCTCTCTGGATTAATTAACATCAATGCACAAGTGAATGGTGATATCAAAGCAAGTGTTTCAGGAAAGAACTTAGT
Source organism: Halobacteriovorax sp. XZX-3 (assembly GCF_043196495.1). Classification (NCBI taxonomy): domain Bacteria; kingdom Pseudomonadati; phylum Bdellovibrionota; class Bacteriovoracia; order Bacteriovoracales; family Halobacteriovoraceae; genus Halobacteriovorax; species Halobacteriovorax sp. XZX-3. The sequence continues at coordinate 1,145,509 of NZ_JBEBMO010000001.1, forward strand.
CTTAAAAGGCTTTAGGGTTGATGATGTTATTACAAATTTTTTAGACACTCGCAATATTGGAATCATCGACGCCGCGGCCGTCTTGGCCTTAGGACCAATAGGCCTTCTCTATACAAGTGCGGCCAGTCTTGGACAAACGATTGGAGGTTTTCGAGGAGGAGACACAAACCTTAAGCAAGTCAATGCTGCAATAACACTTACGGGAGATATTATAATCTTTGAAGATGTTGCAGTGGCAACACAAGAACACTTAATCGTTGCTCAAGGTGGAGCCAATATTGAGAAGCAAACTTTTAAAGATCTCGTTGTTTCAGTAATTGATGAAAAATATTGCCCGGAACTGCAACAGATTATTAAGGGAACATTTTCAAAACCAGAAATTTCAAAAACCAAGGCCTTCCTCGACACGGCCACGGCCCCAGTCTCAAGTGTAACTAGTTCAACATTCCAATTTGTCGGCGTTGGAAAATGTAAGCCAATCTATAAAGGCGTTGTTAAGCATCCTGAGCTAGAGTGAACAGTTTTTAAAGAGCGCAAAATTTAAAATGACACATTACACATAGTGAGAAAAATCATGGAGGAAAGCGGCTCCTTGAGGTATATTTGATTCTAATTGTTAAACTTAAACGAGGATAAGACTATTAGCGTTATATCTGTACTTATTTTTCTCTTTCTTTTTGGTATTGCCTCAATGGGCTATGTCTACGCTTACCGTGGAACAGAAAGATATGAGAGCTTAAACTTCTATCTCCGCAAAGGCTGGCCAATTTTTGCACCACTTAACTGCCTACTTTATATGTTCACTAAGAAGAGAGCAGCTAAGCCAATAATGAATCTTGCAGACTTTCCAGAGTTAAAACTAGTTCAAGATAACTGGGAAACAATTCGCGATGAGGCGGTAAATCTTAGAGAAAATGGATATTTTGATAAAGTAAAAGATCCAACTTCAAGTGCATATTACGACATTGGTTTTAGAACTTTTTATAAATACGGTTGGTCTAAATTTTATCTTACTTGGTATGGAACGACTTTAAAGTCAGCAAAAGAGCTGTGTCCAAAAACAGTTGAACTTGTTTCTAAAGTTCCTGGTGTAAACGGTGCCATGTACTCAATTCTTCCAGTAGGATCAAAACTAACAAAGCACTTAGATCCAGTTGCCACATCACTTCGCTACCACTTAGGTTTAAAAACACCTAACGATGATCGTTGTTATATTAATATTGATGGAACTGACTATTCTTGGCGCGATGGAGAGGCCCTACTATTTGATGAGACCTATCTTCACTTTGCTTTCAACAATTCTGAAAATGAAAGAATTATCCTTATGCTTGAAGTTGATCGCCCAACGAATATCATAGGAAAAATCATTAACTTTATCTTTAAGCTGATTATGAGAATTACTCTCGTTCCAAATGTTCCGGGAGATCAAAGAGGACTAGTTAATGCCATCTTTGGAGCAGTAACACCTACTCTTTTAAAAGTAAGAACTCTAAAAGAAACAAACCTGGCGCTATATAAAATTATTAAACATACAGTAAATCTAACATTACTAGCAATTGCATTTGGTTTAATTTACTTAGTGCTAACTTTTATTCAATCGTTATTTTGAAAAACTAGAAGCAACATAAGCGGCGACGTATTCTTCAAAGTCTACGTCGTCTAATTTCTCAAAGTCCACCTGACGCTGCATCGATGCATTCTTCTCAAGCTCTAATTCTTCTTGAAAAACATGATTTACTTCTACAGCGGCCAGCTCCTTACGATGCTCTAGCGCAAGATCCTTCATCGCCTGAATATGACCTTTCTTTGAAACAAGATCAAATACTTTTTGTGAAAGAGTGTTAGCAGGATCAATTAACTTACGTTGCTCTTCAAGAGCAAAAAGTAATGCTTTCTTACGCTCACCATCTGATATAGCATCAATGACTTCGGCCATTTGATTAAAGAATGTTGCTAGATATTCTTGGTAATTTCTTTTCTCACCATCAACGCTAATTTCTAGGCCAGGCTTTCTTCCCTGCCTAACAATAAGCTGATTATTATCCTCAATCTCATTATAAATTTCACGATTGCATCTATCCGCTCGCAAGAATAGGCACGACAATAAGAACGCATCTAAGAAGTCCATTTGAACTTTGGTAATTCCATTCTTTGCAAATGGGTTGAGATCGAGAAGTCTAACCTCAATATATTCAATCCCCTTGCTTCTTAGGCTAGCAAGAGCACTCTTGCCAGGAGGAGCAATTCTTTTAGGTCTAATGATTGAATAGAATTCATTTTCAATTTGTAGAATGTGAGTGCTAATTTGCTGAAGCTCTCCTTTCTCATTCCTTAAACCAATCTTATCAAAATCTGCAAAATTCATTTGCAGAGCTTCTTCTAAACTATCGCAATAACTATCAAGACCGTTATAACAAATTCGAATACCGTTTTGAGAAGCACCTGTATAACCAAGTCCCCCCATCCTTAAGCATGTCCCTTCTTTCGAGCCAAAAGTTTTGCCATATTTCTCATCTTCATGAATCACATCTAGTGAATGTTTCTTACCACTAAGGAAGGACTCATGAACAGAAACAGAGTTTCCAAAAAGATATAAGAGAATATTTGAATAACTTCTAAAGTTTCGACAAAGATTTAAGTATTCCTCATTAATAAAAAGTTGAAGCGATAAAAAGCTTCCACTTAACTCATGCCAATTTTTCCAAAATTCATCTGTCATTGAAAAATTGTAATGAAGTCCCGCAATCGCCTGCATTGATCTTCCATAGCGAAGGCCAAGACCAGAGCGATAAAGAGTCTTTAAACGGCCAGAGTTACTCTCTCCGTAGTAAGCAAGCTTAATATCTTTATCTTCCGGTAAGATACAAGGCATTGATGATGGCCAGATGACTTCACTTGAATCTTGTTCTAAAACATAGTGTTGAAGATTTCCCAGAGTTTTTAAAGTTTCATCATTTGATTTTGAAACAGGAGTGATGAACTCAAGAAGACTTTCTGCAAAGTCGGTAGTTATCCATTTATGAAGAAGTTTTGAACCAAATTTTGGGTCATGATCGGAACTTGCAAGCTTGCCATCTTCAACCATTACACGAAGGCCCTCTTTCTCAAGTCCTTTATTTACATTAAGGATTGAATCACTTCCGTATTTTTCTTGATAGTTTTTGAGTGCTTGCTTATTAATTTTAACCGTCATAAATCGTCCTATATTTCGCATCTATAGTACGCTTTCAGCATTACGCAAGCAAGCTAATCTTAACCTAGTTAAGATTCCCAATACTTATTGGCAGCTCATAATTTATTCCAAAGGCAAAGTCATCATTCTTCGTTTGCCCTAGCATTAGAGCGAAGTTAGACGCGCTATCAGCATAGAAATGAAATAATGCAGGATATAGATTTAAACGAACCCTAAAGTCTTCAGAACTGTTCATTAATAGTGACGCAGCTTGTCTTCCCATGGTTTCAAGAAAGTAACCATAAGCAAAGCGCCCCTTCTGCTCTAGTGGATCAGTAAAGGCCATCCCCGCAGCAACAGAATGAGAAAGATCTCCGTTATCGTAAGTAAGCCCTACTAGATTCATCATTCCCATATAAAGGAGCGGCCTAAACTTATTAAAGTGTAGAAGCTTAGGACGCATAATATAATTTAGACCAACGTTAAAAAAGTCCTCATGCTCAACATCATAGACTGGCATGAAGTGCCAAGTTGTCATCCCCATTTCATCAACCATGAAATTCATAAATGGATCATTTAATCCAAGTAGAAATGCCGCCACGTCATAGATATATAAGTCTGCAATATGATCAAGTGCAGATACTTCAGGTTGAGTTGTTTCATTGGCCTCATTACCAAAGTGCATCGCATAGGTCACAATAAACGAAAAAGTCTTGGCCCATTTAATTCCATAGTAATCAGAATATTCCATGAGCTTCTTAGTCTCGTAAGCTCCACCGAATGTATGTAAAAAAATATTAGGTAGGACGCGATTACTTAGAAACTCTTCCTTTAATAAAGTATCAAGGCCACCATTCTTCTTAATCGAATGAATAGGATCTTTTACCTTGTTCCAAACAATCTTATGTTTCTCAAAATAGTCCTTCTGATTGAACCAGTAAGGATTTTGAATGACATCAAATGAACCGTTAATATAGAGCTGAATTGGAAACCAAGGACCATCGGTTTTCTCATTAAAAATAAGATAATTTGAGCTTTGAGCTATAACTTGAACAGAGGTAAATAAAATTATTAAAGAATAGATTAATTTTTTCATATTTATGATTAACTGGCTTAATTATCGCAATGTATTATTGGCCATAATGTAGCTTAATTTATATAAGAACACATCGTGAAAAGCTTTATTATTTCTATATCTTTTACATTACTTGCCCTGTCACTGCAAAGAACTTCTTTTGCAAAAACAGAGTATTTCTACCAAGATCGAGACCATACTAAAGAAGAAATTTTTAAAGATGTTGGATTCGTCTTTGGTATCTCTTTAATCGCTTATCCACTAACTCAATGGGATACAGTAAGAGAAGAAGGTTCATGGGATGTTTACCGAAGTAATTTTGGAAAAATAGTTTTTGATCGTGATGAGCCTTTTTGGAACTATATGGTTCACCCTTACACAGGCTCTCAAATGTTTCTTTACTATCGAGCCCGAAATTATCGATACGCTGATGCTCTGGCACTAACTTTTGTTTCAAGCACAATCTTTGAGTTTCTCATCGAAGTTTATACTGAACCAGCTTCTGTTCAAGACCTTTATCAAACACCTGTACTAGGTGCGGTTATGGGCTATGGATTCGAAAAACTATCAATGCAACTTCTTAACGGAGATAGTAAAGTTGGGCATTTCTTTGGTCACCTTATTAACCCGATGACTTTATTTCCTTCAATTTTTGAAGGGACATCATACGCAGTCATTGCGCCAAATATTGATAAGAAATCAATTGGATATTACTTTCATGCAGAATTTTAAACTGATCATAATATTCATACTTTCTATAACTTCTGCCTATGCACAAAAAGGACCTTATGAGTTTTATCTAAGAGCAGGGGTAACTTTTCAAAATACTATCTTTAACGAGCTAGATGACGATCAGTACGAAAATAAATACGATATCGAAGACCGTGAAGAATCAAAAGCGCTTGGAATGTATACACAATTTTCATTTCGCTTAGAAAGAATTGAGATTGGACTTGAGTCACATACAACATTTGGGCGAGGACGAGACTTACGTTTCGCATACGAGAATAGAGTTCTTGAAGGCGAAGGAAATTTTAGATCCTTTAATATCACTCCTACGATACGAATTAACTCAGATGTTTACGAAATTGATTTTTTAGACTTTATTGGATTCAAAACTTTCAAAGCATATATCAAATTTGGCCCTAGCTGGCTTCTAAACTCACTTGACCTAGATGACTTTAATATTAATACTAATGGTAAGTCACTTAAGATTAATTATGATTCATTTGGTGGAGCACTTGCGATCGGCGTTGAACAAGTAAAGACAGTTGATCACTTTCCATTCTTTGCAGAAGTTTCAGTTGCCGCTTATCGATCATACAAGGCGACTTTAGTCGATCGTACAAACCGAACGAAAGTAGAAATTCTGCAAGAACAAAGTGCACGAGAAGATATTAATTCATTCTCAATTTTTTACACAATAGGAGCATCTCTATTTTGAACACACAAGTAACTGATAAAGATATTGAACAAATTGAAGCTTTTCTAAAAAGAGAGGCCAGAGGTATTCTTGAGGTTTCAGCAAGAACAGCTGATGCAAGGCCTGCTTCAATAAAGGTTACTCCAGTTGTTGATAAGGTTCCATTTCCAACAATCTACTGGCTAGTTGATCCTGTTGTTTACAAGGCCATTAGTCAGATTGAGGGACAAGGATTTACAAAAGAACTTCAAGCAATGATTGATGCAGATGAAGAACTTAAAGAGAAAGTTAAAGCTATTCATGAATCATATCGTGATGAAAGAGTAAAACTCTTTAAAGAAATGAATCTCGAATTACCAGATAATATGATGCCGATGATTACAGATACTGGAATCGGAGGACTTAGAGACTTTTATCACCTTAGGTGTCTTCATATGTTTTACGCCTACCACTTAGTTCGCCCTCACGTAATTGGTGAAATGGTTGATCGTAAACTAAAACAGTCTTAATTCAATTTAACGATTTGCTGTTATGTGATGGTAAGTAAAGCCAATACTCCACACTAAAGATACTCCTAGGTGGATATAGGCCGACCATTGCCTTAAAAGATCATTATCACTTACCTGAATTAGATAACCCGATAAACTCATAGCAACAAAGAGTCCTATAAGAAAAATTCCTGATGTACGAGATTTTTTATAACCACTTAGAATTCTTTTGTAGATATGATTTGAAAAGATTGTACCGACAAAGAATAGTAGAAAAGGTACCGACAAGATATGTAGTTTTTGCATCCAAATAGAAAGAGGATGAGTTTCAACTCCCCACTCTCCTTGAATCTCCATAAAGTACTTGGCCACAAAATAGATTGTACCAGTAACAACAATGAAGTAATTTGAGGTAAATAGGTTATTCTTTTCTGAAGGAGTCATAGCTTAAACTAGATTATATCTTTTTGGAGATATAGCGACAACCATACTAAAAATTTTGTACTATTTGAAGAAAGCGTTGCCCCCGAAACAATATCAATTGAATCGGGCTTCTGAGATTTAAATCGAGATAGCCAATTTGATTTCACCTTATATTCTGAAGGCTCTTCAAATTTAACAATCGCTAAACTTTCAATATTATTTTTAACCACGTGAACATGGAGAACTTGATTCTTCGTTCGAACAGTATCTGTAAAGACGAAGTCATAAGACGTTTCATTCTTACATTCTCTCTTAAAAAACGAGTAAAAACGACGAATATCACGTGTAGGATACTTCGATTTGATTGTTTCAAACTCTTTATCTGTTAAGAATTTAGACTTCTCAACAAACGAACAACCAGGATACTTCTTTGAAAGAGTTTCCTTGATTCCAGCAAAAGCTTCTCCCTTTGCCAGAAATAAAAAAACAGTAAAGAGGAAAATCCCCTTTACTGCCTTTATATTGAATAGATTTGAAAATCTTAGTATTCCCATCCGATCCCGAAGTTTACTTCTTCTGATTCACCTGCATTAGATGCATTGTTTAGTTTTGTGAAATCAGCTTTGAAAGAAACTTTATCAAGTGGCTTATACATAATACCAGCTGTGATATTTTCTTTATCGTTTGCTTTATCAGCTACACCAACAGATGAGTCAACTTCATCTTGAGTGTTATAACTTTCGTATCTTACATATGGCATAATTGAGTAAGTTTTACCATGAGTAATATTGTAAGCTAGATCAACATAATAACCTTGCATTACGTCAGCTACAACTTTTGATGTTGCTGCTGAGAATTCTTTACCATCAAGAGTTGAGTAAACATATAATGCCTTCACTGTTAGGCCTTTGTAGTTATATGCTAAATGAACATCGTAGATATTGTGCTCACCTTGTGCTGCACCGTTAGTTGTACCTACATAGATTGATGTCCCTAGATCTAGACCAAAGTCAAAACCATAGTCAACTCTAGCAACGTGTGACCAGTGACCAGCAAGAGCTTGAGCACCTTTTTGACGTCCACCACGTACACCTGTCTCAGAGAAACCATTCGTTCCATCCCAAGACTTTAGAGAGTTCATGATATAGTACTTATATTCAAGATTATTCCAAGTACCGTAGATACCTAGACCGTTTTCACGCATTGTTGTTGGGATAATTGCATTTTCAAGTCTTGGACGCTTAACACCAATAAAACGAGTTGGCTCGTGCTCAGTGTTTACGATACCGATTGGAGTAAGTAAAAGACCTGCTTTAAAGTTTAAAAGATCAGAGTGAGCATAACGAATTTCTGCAAATTCAGTATAGATTTCATCAGCGTGCTCAATTTCGATCTCAGTCATGAAAGACCATTTGTCGCTAAACTGATAACCTACGTAAAGAACGTTTCTTAACGTGTCCCACTGTGCAGTACCTTCACTATTGTCAGTGTAGATAATCTCACCGTAACCACCAAGGCTAACCTTTGACGATAGGCCCTTAGCTTGCATACTTTGTACTTCTTTAGAAAGAATATCAATTCTTCTCTCTAACTCTTGTGTTGTAGCAGCACTAACTGTAGTTGCTGCAATTAAAGCGATAAACAACTTCTTCATTTATTCTCCTATTAAACTTTTTGTTTGAATTACCAAACGGATGTTAATGAGAATTAAATAAAAGGTCAAGTCACTAAACTAGACAATATTTTTAGTTGTTTCTATTTGCGCTACGCTCGAGAATGAAGACAAATAAGAAGCCGATGACAACCAGCATAACAGCAAGAATATCTTCTGTTGTCAGCGCCGTTGGAAAATAAAGGCTCTCTGATAAGACCTTCGTCTTGCCACGAATCACAACAGACTTTGTCACTTCTCTCCAAGGCCAAACCTTAGATAAAGTTCCAAGAAGAATCCCTACTAAAAATGCCATTGTGCGCTCGCGGAAATTCTTCATAAAGAAGTTTAAAACCTTAGAAAAGCTCACAAGACCAGTTAAACAGCCAAGAGCAAAGACACCAATGATAACGAGGGCACCTTCTTGAAATGGATTTTTTAGAGCACCTGTTACGTATTCATACTTTCCTAAAATTAAAAGAATGAATGAACCTGAAATACCAGGAAGGATCATGGCCGTAATTCCGATAAGGCCACAAATATAAATAAACCACAAGTCAGTTGGAGTTGTTACCGGAACAAGTTGTGTAATAGCAAAACCAATAGCTCCACCTAGGGCCACCATCGCTAGGGCCACAGGGCTCTTACGATCCTTTAAGTCTCTTGCAATCACAATGATTGAAGCTGAGATTAAACCTAGAAATAATCCCCATGTAGGAACAGGGTGATAATTGATTAGATAGTGCATTAGCCTTGCTAAAGAAAGCATGGCACCGAGTATCCCTATTGCCAAAGGTATAATGAATTTTAAATCAATCTTCTCTGAAACATTTTTAAAATTTAATGTCACCACATCTTTGATAAGATTTTTATCAATGGCCGCAACAGTCTCAAGAAGCTTGTCATAAATACCAGTTATAAATGCAATTGTTCCCCCAGATACACCTGGGATTAGGTCGGCAATGCCCATAAGAAAGCCCTTGCAAAAAACAAGGGCCATATTTTTATTGATCATATTATTTACTCTTTATTCTCTTGTGCTTCTTCTTTTGCAAATGGAGTATCTTCCCAATCAACAGAGTGTTTACACTCAGGACATTGAAGCTGTTTTCCCCATCTCTTTGTTTCTTTAACGCCCATTACGCCAAATCCACAAGCAGGACAATCCATTACTTTAGGCTCATTCCAAAGAGCTGTTTCACATTCAGGATAATTCGTACATCCGTAGAAGATCTTCCCATAACGAGATTTCTTCTCAGCAAACTTTCCTTTTTTACATTTTGGACAAGTTACATCGATTGTATATGGAAGTGTCGTTTCACATTTTGGATATTCTTCACAACGAACAAAGCGACCAAACTTACCTTTTTTAACCTCAAGACGTTTTCCACACTCAGGGCACGGATCTCTAAACCAATCTTTTGGAAGTATTTCAATTTTACCGTCAAGGTGCTTTTTAAAATCGTGAGTAGAAGTACAATCCGGGTAGTTACGACAAGCAAGGAACTGACCATTACGTCCCCACTTAATCAGATACTCTCCGTCTTCACATTTTTCACAGTGAATTCCAGTTGGGATTTCTTGCTTCTTGAGGTTTTTCATTTCCTCTTTTGCTTTTTCAAGAGTCTTTTCAAAACCTTGCCAGAATTCCTTAAGTACCTTCTTCCACTTAATTTCACCGTCTTCAATCTTATCAAGTAGCTTTTCTACATTGGCCGTAAAAGCAACGTTCATGACATCTGGGAATGATTCGATAAGCATTTTACAAACAACAGTTCCAAGCTCAGTTGACATGAAACGGTTTTCAACCTTTTCAACGTAACCACGATCTTGAATATTTGAAATAATTGAAGCATATGTCGATGGACGTCCAATTCCCTGCTCTTCTAAAGCCTTAACAAGTGAGGCTTCATTAAAGCGTGGAGGAGGAGAAGTCCAATGTTCCTGCTCAGCAGGTCCATTTTTTGCTGGCATTTGTTCGCCGACCTCAATAACTGGTAGCTCACCTGTTGCCTTTGGTGTGTCGTTATCATCCTCATCATCATTTCCACCACGACGAGAAGCTTTCTCTGCAGCAGCTTCCATATAAACAGTTCTAAAACCTGGAAACTTAATGATTGAACCATTGGCCTTAAAGAAGTGACCTTCACATTCAAAAGTTACGGCCGTTTGATCAATAACAGCTTGGCTCATTTGAGAAGAGATGAATTTATTCCAAATAAGCTCATAAAGTTTTTGTTCATCTGGCTCTAAATCACCTCTTAGCTGATTTGGAGTATATTCAAGAGATGTCGGTCTGATGGCCTCGTGGGCATCTTGAACCTTACTACTTCCCTTCTTCTTATATTCAATAGGCTCCGGTGATAAATACTTTTCACCGTATTGATCTTTTACGTATTCGCGTAGTGCATTTAATGATTCAGGCTCAGTTCTAACAGAGTCCGTTCTCATATAAGTAATAAGACCGACTGTACCAAAGTCAGTTGTTGCAATCCCTTCATAAAGTTTTTGTGCAACCATCATTGTTCTTTTTGCTGTGAAGCCTAACTTATTGGCAGCTTCCTGTTGAAGCTTTGATGTCGTAAAAGGAGGTGTTGGGTTTTGTTTTCTCTCACGTTTCTTAACGTCAATTACTTCAAACTCTTTCCCATTAACATCTTTTACAATTTGTTTTGTGAACTCTTCATCAGTTAGTTCTGTTTTCTTCTTGGCATCTTCACCATAGTATTTGAATTCAAAAAGAGTTCCATTTTTTTCCATTTCACCATGGATAGAAAACCATTGCTCTGGAACAAAAGCTTTAATTTCGTCTTCTCTTTCAACAATAATTCTAAGGGCAACCGACTGAACTCGCCCAGCAGAAATACCACGTTGAACCTTATCCCAAAGGATTGGTGAAATCTTATAACCCACTAGACGATCAAGAACTCGACGAGTCTTTTGGGCATCATACATATTAACATTTAGCTCTACTGGATTCTCAACGGCATTCGTTACAGCATTCTTAGTAACGGCGTTGAAGATTACTCTTCTAATTTTTTTACGCTTACCAATTTCTTCAGCAAGATGGAATGCGATGGCCTCTCCCTCACGGTCCAAGTCGGGTGCCAGGAAGATTTCACTTGCATCTTTTGCTAATTCTTGAATTCTTTCGATTTTTGCTGCTTTACCAGCTATAGGAACAAGGTCGATCTCGAAGTTTTCTTTGATATCAACACCTAGTTTAGACTTTGGAAGGTCTTTAATGTGTCCGTTTGAAGCAACAACTTGAAAACCACGGCCAAGATATTTCTTAATCGTTTTGGCCTTTGAAGGTGATTCCACGATGACTAGTTTGTAGTCTTTTTCTTTAGATGAAGAAGCTTTCTTTGCTGTTTTTTTGGCCGTTTTTTTAGCAGCTTTCTTTGCTGTTTTTTTGGCAGTTTTTTTGGCAGTCTTCTTCTTTGTTGTTTTCTTTTTACTTGTTGTTTTTTTTGCTACTTTTTTCGAGGCCTTGTCAGAGGCAGCATTTGTTGTAGCTTCACTCACAACTTCTGATTGTGTCATGACGTTCACTTTCTCCTGTTATAAAAAAACAAGGTGCGTTACAGGAACGCACCAAGGGTATCTTAACATATTTTTTGCTAGCATAGATTAATTTGAGTCACTATTCAATAGTTCTTCAATTTCTTCGATGTCATATGGAGTCAATCCGTAAGGGTTTTCCTTAGTGTTCAGATCTTCATCCATATATTTTAGACCTTCTTGTGATTCAATTTCATTCATTGAAGGTAGTGCGTTAGGATCTTTAGCCTTCACACCTTTCTCAATTAAATTCAGGTCTTGACGCTCTAAGTAAGTATCTTCGTCGATCTTTTGCTCATTTAATTTTGTTTCAGCATCAATCAATTCTTTCTCAAGCTTCTCTAGTTCTTTAAGATCTCGAGCTTGTTCCTTAATGATCGACTTCTCTCTTTCTTGGCGTTCAAGTTCTTCAAGTTCATCCTCTTCAAGACGAATTTCATCAACTTGTTTAAGCAGATCTTCCCCAAGATTGTCTAAATTTAGCTCAACATCAAGTTCTTCAAGAGCAAGGTTTTCTTGCTTACCAAGATTCTTTGCACGTGTGTTATTGCGTAACTGCTCGGCCATCTTTGCTGTCGCTTCAGATTTTGTCAGAGCAATATCTCCAAGATCAAGCCCTGAGTTACTATAAGAAACAACTGCCGTAGCAAAGTTATCAGTTACAGTAATAACAGTTGCCTCACCTTTTACATAAGTAGGTTGTGAACTAATTTGTTTTCCTGTTCCTCTATCCATAAAAGAGTAAACTTCAAAAACATTTCCAAGCTCAACTCCGTCAACTCGACCTCTGTCTAAATAGACAACACTTCCAAGGGCAAGCCCACGATCTTGTTGCTTATAAGAACCGATAATCGCAGCTTCAATACGACGTGGGTTATAAGTCTTAAAGATCTTAGCAATCTTTGGAGTATAAACAGTAAGCCTAGCTCCACGCTCAATAGTTTCAACAATTTCGTCAACAGCAACTTCCCACTTATTATCTTCTAACTCACGAATTGCCTTAACTTGACCAAGAATTGTATAGCGTAAACCTTCACGATCCGAGATACGGTGAGATACTTTTCCATCTGGTTGATAAATTGAAAACTTATCACCTGGCCTAACCTGTACACTCTTATCAAACTTAACGTAGATATGTTGGTCTTTGTGAATTAAAACCGACTCGTCTTGCTTATCTGAGATATAACCTAAATCTTGAATATGATTAGTTGTAAGAAAAGTATTTAAATAGAATCCATGAGAAACAGTGATCTCTTGTCTTTCAATCGAAGAAATACCATTTTTGTCATATTGAGTATCTGGCTCTTCAATAATGATACGAGAAATTGGTGGCGCATACTTTTTATAATCAGTATTTAACTCAATCTCAGTCATTGAAAGAACATCATCATAAGAAGACTCTGTTAGTGATTGAAAGAATGCACCTTTGTTTACAAGTGTCCTTCTCTCTTTTAACCAATCTGATTTTATATCGTCACCATATGCTGAGAATGCACCAGATGAAGCAACCTTAACGTTCTCAGAACGACGAACTTGACTTCCATCATCCTCAAAAGAACCAAAGGCAACTTTTGGAAAAGAACTCTCACTACCAGTAGAAAATACTAGAACTTGTCCTGGCTCAATTTCGTGTGGATTTGTAATCTGAGGGTTCATCGACCAAATTTTTGAATAATAAAAACCTGATCCAAAAAGATTTTGTGAAATCTTCCAAAGCCAGTCGCCATCTTGCACGATATACTTATCGACTTTTGCAGCTGTTGCAAGCTCATTCCACTCTTCTTCTGGAATTTTCTTTTCAACAAATTTTGCAAGATCGAGAAGCTCTTTCTCTTCCTTTCCTACATTAAAAAGATTTTTATCAATTGTTACATTTTGATTACTAACATTTTTTTGTGCAGCTTTTTCAGGCTCTACAATATCAACATTAGACTCTTGTGTTTTTGTATCAACATCTTTTGCAAGTATATCAATCTCTTCAAGATTATCTGCGTTCTCTAAATTATTAGCATCAATCTTTTTAAGATTTTCATCAGTAAGAACTTCCTCGCCAGGAAGTGTTTTCTTTTGATCACTTTTAATTGAATTTAATTCGTCTGAAAGGACTTCATCTGAAACATCCGTTTGCTGAGGCTGATCTGTTTCTTCCTCTAAAAGCATAAGAAGGTCTTTATCATCTAAAAGCTCTAGATCCTTAAGATCATCTTGCGCACGCACTTGTCCCATGCTCATGAGAAGAGATACGATACAAAAGAATAAGCTTAGATTTTTCTTCTTCAAACTATGCCCTATGCTTCACCAAAGAAATCGTGAAGGATTGAATAATACTTCTCTTTCTTCTTTGCTAATTTTAATTTATCTGTACAAACAATTAGTCTTCCTAAACTCTTAATAACAAGACCTGAAAAAGCGTGTTGTCTAAGAATTTCTTCATATAATTGCATAGCAAGATCAAATTCTTGTTGTGCAAAAAGCATTTCTGCTAGATAAAACTTTGCTCTTACTTTAATTTGGCTATGTCTTGACCCCTCAAGATCTTTTAAAATTGTTAACGATTGATCAAGGCGATTTTGGGCCATTAAACCTTCGGCTTGTTTTAAAAGATTTAATTCTTTTTGTAGAAGAACATCGTCAGTTTGTTCTTGCTTCTTTTGTGCTACCACTTCATTAGCAAAAACATCTACAGTCTCAGCAACATTATTACCTTTTGCACCTTGTAGATCATCAATCATACTCAGCTGTACTTGCTCGGCAGACTCTTTGCCACCTTTGGCCTTGTATTGCTCTGCTAAGCTTGGTGCTTTAGTATCTTTTAAAAGCTTATCGTACTTTTCTAGAAGTTGATCGTACTGGGCCTTTGGAACCATTTGTTGTTTAGCTGCTACTTGCTTATCTTCTTCAATTGGATAGCCTTCTTCATCAAAAAGAGTTTTTCTTTTTGACCACGAACAAGATGTCGTTGCCAAAGCTAAAATTAATACTGAAGTGAGTGGAAATCTCTTCCTGAAATCTTTCACTTGTAGTCCTCCATGACTTGATAAAAGAGTGGCCTTTAATAATATTTTAGGTTACAAAGCGTTTAAGTCAATGAAATTTCGTGCATAGGCAAAGACTGCCAAGCCAAATAACTAAATAAAAAACAAACTTGTCGAGTATTTTATGAGTGAGATATTTAAAACAATTGTAAGAGTACCAAAGAAAGAATCAGCATATTTCTACTTTCAACTTGAAGCAAATGAAGGCCTATGTTTCTACTCAACAATCGAAGGCGACAAGCACGAAGGCCATCGCGACATTGTTGTTCAAGCACACCCTAGTCTTGTGCCTGAAGTTAAGTACTTACTGAATAAATTAGCTCAAGAAATTGATCTTCAATTTATTGACTAAATTTTGTACATCTACGAGAAGTTTTCAAACCCGACTAACTCAATCAAATTAAATGATATAACTCCCAAAAAACCGTAAACCAAAAAACGGAGAGAGATTATGTCACCAGCAATTAAAAAAGTTGCTAATACTACCCTATGTGTATTGGCCTGCCTTCAAATGGCATCTTGTAAGGTCGTTACCAATAAAGGCATTAACAATCATTTTAATGATTTCAAGCTAAGCCTTGAAAGCTCTGAAAAATCAAACTTATCTGACTCTAAACTTATGATGGCAAATGAGTTACAGATTAAATCTGAGCAAATTGCGAAACTCATTAATAGTGCTCCAAAGCTTGAGACATGGACTGATTCGAAACAAACTTATGGCTCTAACGATCGCAAAAGAAGAGTTCGTACAGTTGAAAAATATAATGAGAGTAAAGAGAAAATTCGTAATTGGATGAAGCAAGTAAAAGATCTAACACTTGATATTCACGCGATTACTTTTGATGCTGGAAAAGACTCTTACCGTAAAGATGAAAATAATCGTCTCATTAATACACCAGAACAAATGGCGCAGAATGAAGTTCTTGCACTCTACTCTCTTACTTATATGAGAAATCTAAGTGAAGGTTATTCAAAACGTTCAATCGGTTATATCGAAGAGATCTCTTCTGATAAAATGCAACGTTTTACTGAAAATGATGAAGCATTCAAACTTGAAGTTCTTCAACAGCATATGGCCTATATCGGAATGATGAAAATCATCGACCAAGATGCTAAGAAGACTCTTACTAAGCTAAAGGCGATGAGAGATGCAAATATTCTTTCTCCAGAATTAAGTGAAAATATCAACAATCTTCTTAATACTGGGAAGCAAGAAAATGCTGAAAAACTTGAAAAATTCAGTGAGTATAAAAAAGAAGCTCTAACACAAGAGCAAAGAGCTGAATTTGATAAGGCCCTAATGACTTACGAAAATGTATTTGGAAAGAAGTCACTTTTATTTGATCCAGCGAATCCAGATCACCCTCTTATGCACCTATTTGTTGTTGCCTCAAACCTTTCTTGGGGTCTAATTAACACAATGGTTGGTGGAGCATTTGTTGCAACTAAAGTACTACTAGTTCCAGTAAGCCGTGGAGTTAACTTATTCATAAACTTCCTTGAAGCAGTAACACCATACCGTTATGCAAGAATGATTGAATTTGATCTTCCACGTATCAGAATAGCTGCTTCAAAAATGCAGATCTACGCTGACGTATGTGGACTTGGTATTGTTCCAGGTAAAATGTCTGCAGGACTTTTTGAATTAGACTTCTGCTCTGGATACCGTTTCGCTTCTGGACACGAAGCTGGTCATGCTAAACAATCAGCACTACTTGGACCTCTATACTTCCCTGCTGCGATCCTATCTTATGCACTAGTTGGTGGACATGGTGGTTTTATTGAAGCATGGGCAGATATTTGGTCAGCTCACTACCACTAAGAAATGGACTAACTAGCTAAATGATTTTCAATAAGAAAAACATATTTAAGAATTCTCTAAGGGGCCAACTCTGGCCCTTAGGGATTTTCGCTATTTCGATGCTTTTTGCAAAAAGTGCATTTTCAATAACTTTCAATCTCATTTCTATTAATGAAAAGCTTCGCTATACAATTAATCAAACTTTCATAGAAAAAGATGTGATTAGAAATGATAACTACTTCATCTTTCTCGATCAAGACTTCGATGGAATCCCAGATGCTATGGATAATGACATTGATGGTGATGGTTACGACAATATCATTGATGAATTTCCAGAGGATAAATCAAAAGTAGGAAGTGATATCAATAACAATGGCATTATCGACTTTGTTGATTTTGAGTTTAGCGACAATATTACTGACGAAGAGAGATCTGAGGCAAGTTCATTACAACTTGAGATTTATGATGATTATAATGTCCTAATCATCCCAGCTGCAGAAATTAGTTTGAAACAAATCCGTCTTGTTAAAGAGTTACTCGACATTGGCTTTACTGAGACAACGCAAAATTTAAAATTCGTCATTTTTGAAACAACACATCCAACGAACTGGCTTACAAAAGGTAAGTATGATGAAGAGTGGAAACAAGTTGTTATCTATAAAGATCAATTAAAGAATGATGAAGAAATTAATCTAACACTTACACATGAGTTCTTTCACTTTGTTCAAAAAGAAAATCCAAAGCTATATCAAGATTTCATCAGCTCTGTTGGTTGGTCTTTAAATGAAAGATACTTTACATATCAGCATAATAACGACCAACATTATCCAGAAATTAATCTTTCTGAAGCCAAACTAAGATTAACAAATACTAATGATTTATTAGTGTATGATAACTTCCCTTCTGCATACTCAACAGTATCACCTGAAGAAATGTTTGCAGAAGCTGCAACAGCTTACCTGTATCAAGAGAATTCAAAAGAAAAAAGTTTTGAAAAGAGATTTACTAACTTTGAAGCATTCACAAAAAGTTATGCTTTCAAAATTTTTAATGATTTATTCTCTATTTTTTAAAATCACTATTTAAAACAAAACGCTCCCATTTATTCTTAATGAACCATTCAGTTACACTTTTAAATGGGGGTAAATTCTCTCGTTTTCGTGCAGCATTTAGCTTTCTTAGATCTGGCCTATAATAGGTACCGATGACCTTTCCAGAGCGCTCGATAACTTGAAACTCGTTTGAAACTGGATTGTAGCGATAAATATCATTCTTACTTCTAAATGAGATGATGTTATCATCACTAGAGCGAGCAAACTTCTCTGCATTTTTTAAGTATTGCTTATCACTTACAAAGTTAAATTCATCACCGTGCTTCTTTGCGTGCCCCACAAGAAGGCCTTTGTCTTTAAAGCCACTTGTTTTGAACCCTTTACGATAAATCATCTGTTGAAAAAACATTGGATCGATCTCAACACCTCGATCAAGAAGACTTGTCATCTCCTGTCTAATCTCGCCTTTAATTCCTCTTTGACTCATTATCTTTTGAGACTCGATCGCTCTTGTAACCTTTTCATCTAGGTCCTTGCACTTCTTTCCTGAAGCAGCAATATTGAAACTAGAAGTGATGAGTATTGATATAATTAAAGCGCGCATGCTGCATACTCCACTGTAAGGTTTACGTAATTAGCTGATGAAAGAGAATTTACCTTATCAAGACCCTCTTTATTATTTGTCGTAAGAACTTTATTAATCAATTCCCCGACTTTATCCTTTCCTAACTTTCCAACATTCTTTAACTGATCAAGAAGTTGGAGAAATTTTGCTGATGATGTCACCCTTTTTGATAAGTCCGCTAACGAAGTCATAGCATTAGCAAGACCTAGTGGACCTTTCATAATAACATTAAGAAGAACGTTAGATCCTAAATTCCCCACAAGTGCACAAACTAATTGAACTTGCGACTCAACTGACATAGCACCAAGGGCATCCCCAAGAGCGGCTAATTTCTCATCTATTTGCGTAATGAATTCTTTTGTTGTCTCATAAGTATCGACTGCACTATTCCAAAATTTCTTTGCTGACTTAACTGGAGATTTTATAAAATTCCAAACCCCACTTCCAACATCTTGAACAAGCCCGCCAGTCCTTGCCCATGCAGCACTAAGCGCCTTCTGTACACAGCCACTTGCTTGTGACATCAGATAGTCTTTATTGAACTTATCAATTGGAGCTTGGAGATCATTGATATTAACAATCTCTTCAAGCTGATTTTCACACTCTAATGCGTGGGCCTTTGGAATAATTAGATCTAAGAGAGTGTACTTCTTAAAGCTACCTTTCTTAATCTGTTTTGCAACAAAGCCCTTTACACTTTTTACGATCTTATATTTTTCAACTTTTGAGATATTTTCAAAATAGATAGATACTGGAGTGCTATTAACATTGAAGTTTACAACCTCTCCTCTTTCAAGTTCTATAAATTTATTTAAATGATTAGAATCTGCCTCTAGTCCAAGCTTAATTAAGAACCTTTCACTTCCTTTAGTAAAAACTTGATTGGCCAAGAAGTGCTCTGAGTAGTTTTGATAAAAGCCACTGAAGTCCTGATACTCATATTCAGCAATAAGGGACTTAGCTAACCCTTTAAAATCATTCGAACGATCTTGGTATTTAAAGTCATTTGATGAATATGCACATAGGCCGTAAATAGTTAAAATTAGAATTAAAATTCCCCTCATTCAACTATTTTAACTTAATTTTATCTGTAAAAATTGAGGAAATATATTACCGCCATCTAACTGTCTAAAATTTGTAGCCCCTATGTAAATACAACAAAAACACACTAGTGATTTACCTATCAAGATATAATGGCACAAATATAATTTTGTTTAGGGAGAATTTATGAGAGGACGTAAGTTTTTAAGAATATTGGCATGCCTAGTATTCGTAATTAATGCTCAAGCCGAATGCTTAGTAGAAGATTTCTTAAGAGATGGTCACTGCCCAGGAATGGGAGAAGATAGTGTATTTCAACCTCGCTACGCCGAAGATGGAATTATTAACCGTTACGGTGAATATACTTTCGCTCCTTCTTATCAAACGCTTCCTGTTGGCCTTACAAATGGCGAGCTTGCACTGATTGGAGCAACTGCTGGTACGGCAATTTTACTATTTAATAACGATGAAGAGTTAATGCAATTTGCTCAAGACAATCGTACAGAAGTTTCAGAAGAAATTGCTTTTTGGGGTGAAAAAGCTGGAAGTTACCCTATCCAACTTTCTGCCGCAGGTTACGCTCTGGGTGTTGTTATTCAAAATGATGAGATCAAAAGAATCTCAAAAGTTGCACTTAAGGCAACTGTATTATCGGGACTAATCACAAGAGCTGCTAAGATGACTTTTAGCCGTGTTAGACCAAACAAAACAGAAGATAAGAATGATTTTACTGGATTTAATTGGGATAACGATAACGTTTCATTTCCTTCGGGACATACTACGACAGCTTTTACATTTGCGACAGTAATTGCAGAACACTACAAAGATGAATCAAAATTCATCCCTGTTCTTGCGTATACAGCAGCAGCTATTGGTGGTTGGTCACGTGTTCACGACCGTGCACACTGGGCAAGTGATGTTGCTATTGGTGCTCTTGTAGGTCACATAACAGGTAAACTAATTTATGCAAGTGAGTACAACCCAGAAAGAAACGAAAAGTGGGATATGTCGATTCACCCAGTTGTTGCTCCTGATTACGTTGGTTTTCACTTTGAATTTCGCGGAAGAAAAAAGAAAGATACTTATGCTCAAGACTTCATGAAAAAGTGTAAGGATTTCTATCAAGAGAACCCAGCTGGTGTTGATCCAGTTAGAGAATGTACAAGACTATATTTTAACAGCGTATTTGATAAATAAAAAAAGGCCCTTTTAAAGGGCCTTTCTTTTTTTAGTAATTTAATTCGAAAACAAGTGGAAAGTGATCAGAATATCCAGCCTTAGCTTTCTTAGTTGCTAAGTGATCATAACGATTCGGTGCTGTTTGCACTTTCTTTGTCTCTACTTTAAATCCGCGATCTCTCATCTCTTCAATGTCTTCTTCATAAACACTTTGAGGTTGAGGTTGGCGAATAAAATCTGGTGCATAAATCTTGTAAGATTTTAAATCAACTCTAATAGGATGCTTATCACCTAGCATAACCTTTGGTACAAAGACGCGGTCTAAGTGATTCCACTGAGAATTTTTAGCATAGTAGTAAGTCCCCGGTGGCATTTCTTGCACTTTCTTTGCATTTGATTTTTCTGAGCGAAATACCTTTTCAACATCCACTATCGTTCCATCCTTTAAAAGAACGTCACGCATTGGGTGCTTATTGCCAGCTTCCTTTAGCTCTGGAATCGTATTGAAGTCACCGACAGCAAGAACTGATGCCTTAGCATTTTTCTTCATGATTTCATCAATTCTAGATTTTAAAGTTGTTGCCGCTGTTACTCT
This sequence comes from Halobacteriovorax sp. XZX-3, assembly GCF_043196495.1. Taxonomy (NCBI): domain Bacteria; kingdom Pseudomonadati; phylum Bdellovibrionota; class Bacteriovoracia; order Bacteriovoracales; family Halobacteriovoraceae; genus Halobacteriovorax; species Halobacteriovorax sp. XZX-3. The sequence continues at coordinate 1,166,633 of NZ_JBEBMO010000001.1, forward strand.
TGCCTCATCAGGGTTTCCTAAACTTGGCCAGTGGTTAGCAAAAACATATAAGTCATTATTTCCTAACTTAAATTGTACTTCAAAGATATTACGAGAAGGTCTCTTCTTTAAGTAATCACTCTTTAGAACATGCTCTCTTTTTGAAACATACTTGAAATCTTTTGTTTCATTAAAAAGAACAGCAAGGTCAACTCCACGGTAGTCCGGTGAATTAGATGTATAGAATTTCTTATAACCTAAAACTTTCGCAAGTTGTCCGATTACGTTTTCATTTTCAATTTCTGAAACTACTAATAAATCTGGAAGTTTTTTTCTTTCTTTAAGAACAACGTCTTTAATTTGAGATAGCTTAAGATCAAGTTTCTCTTGAGTCCAATCTGCAGAATAACATTCTTCACGACGGTACTTAGATGAAACCTTCTTACAAGCTTCAACTTTTCCTTTAGTATTCTTTGGAAGGTATGACCAGTCGTTCTTTCCTTCATCTTTTTGCGTATCGAATAAGTTTTCAACGTTATAAGACATCACTTCAATTGTTGCTGCATAAGTCGTTGAAAATAATAAAAATAAAATTAGGGCCTTCATATACTTCCTCTTCTAAAAATTCAAAGACAGAGTCTATAGATTCTCTTTAATCCAGTTAAGTACGTCTTCATGGTGTGACTTAGTTTTCACTTTATCCATTACATATTTCAGACGACCGTCTTTGCCAATAATAAAAGTCGTTCTGATAACACCCATGTATTCTTTACCCATGAATTTCTTAAGTCCCCAAACACCATACTTATCCATCGACTTGTGCTCTGGATCTGATAGAAGGTCAAAATTCAGTTTTTGTTTTTCAATAAATTTCACAAGACGTGCTGGCTCGTCTGGAGACACACCCAAAACAACTGTATCGGCCTTTGCGAACTCTTTCTTATAATCACGAATACCGCAAGCTTGTGTTGTACATCCTGGTGTCATCGCCTTTGGATAGAAATAAAGAACAACGTTCTTCTCACCTTTAAAATCTTTAAGGCTTACTTTTTGCTCATCTTGGTTAAGCATTGTAAATGCTGGCGCCATATTTCCAACTTTTGGAAAACTCATATCAACTCCTTTAATTGTTTTTAATTTACCAATTATCTCTTTTCTTTCTTAAGTCTTTAATTCTTTCTTTATCACTCGTCATCAAGAAGAGGTTAACTCTCCTTTCTGTTTCAAAATTGGTTTGAAATCCAATGCTACCTTCAGATTGCACTCGCTCAAGTAACTCTTTAGCTGCCTCATTCTCTGGGTCATTGGCCAAGGTAAAGTTTAGATTGTTAATAATGTAATCATGGCCAGGCCATAAAATAACCTGATCCTCGACTCTTTCATTAAGTGCTAAAATAGTCTTAACGAAGACTTCAAGATTGCCGCCATTTTTACAATTTCCAATGCCTGCATTAAAAATCGTATCCATTGTAATGATCTCAACCTGCTTAGCTGATTCAAAAAATAGAAAGCATAAGTGGTCCATCGTGTGTCCTGGAGTCTCGATGACTTCCATTTCCCCTAATGCGGTTGAAATTCTTTCTCCATCAACGAGTATGCGGTCAATTGTTTCAAAACTATCTTTATGGCCCCAAATCTGAGCGCCATGCTCTTTTACTAATGCCTCAACACCTGCCACGTGATCATAGTGTCCATGCGAGAGTAAAATCACTGCAAGTTGACGATCATTATTGGCCAACCATTCGTTGATTAATTCGGGATAGATAGGATCAACTACAGCAACTTCTGCATTGCCCATTTCGACAATGTAGTTGTAATTGCGTAGAGGTGAATCGGTATAAATTTGGTGAACATTCATAGGCAAATACCTTTTTTTTTGTCATGATATAGAGGTCATAACAAATATAGAAGTTAAAAAAAAGGAAGCATATGGTCAATCTTACGATCGCATCAAAAGTATTTATTTCAGTCCTTTGTATCAAAGGATTAATTGAGGCTTACCTAGATAAGAGAAATATTAAACATATCGGTAAACACTTTAATGCTGTACCGGAAGAATTCGCTGACAAGATCTCACTAGAAGAGCATCAGAAAGCTGCTCGCTACACTATGGAGAAGCTTAATAAGGGACAACTGTTCAACTTCCTGGGCTATATTATTCTTGTTGTTTGGACTCTAGGTGGTGGACTTGACGCACTTAATAAATCAATTCTGACACTTGGATTATCACCGCTATTAACTGGAACGGTTTTCATTTTGGCATTCAGTTTCATTAATTCAATACTTGGCCTACCAGAGGCCCTTTACTCAACTTTCGTTATCGAAGAAAAGTATGGATTTAACAAAACAACTTTTAAAACTTTCGTAATGGATATGATTAAAGGCTCACTGCTAGGACTAATTATCGGAACTCCACTAATCTATGGAATTCTTTGGATCATGGAATCTTTAGGACAGTATTGGTGGGCATATGCATGGGCATTTCTAAGTGTGTTCCAACTATTACTTATGTGGATTTACCCAACTTTTATCGCACCAATTTTCAATAAATTTACAGAACTTGAAGAAGGAGAGGTAAAAGAGCGAATTCTTGATCTTCTAAAGCGTGTCGATTTTGAAAGTAAGGGGCTTTTTGTGATGGATGCTTCACGTAGGAGTGGACATGGAAACGCTTATTTTACAGGCTTTGGAAAGAATAAGCGTATCGTCTTCTTTGATACTCTGATTAATACATTAAGCGCTTCAGAAGTAGAGGCCGTACTTGCTCACGAGCTAGGTCACTTCAAGCGTAAGCATATCCTTAAAATGATGATTAAAGCTTTTGTCTTCAGCTTCATTGGTCTTTTTATCCTAGGTCAGCTGATGCAAACATCATGGTTCTTCGAAATGCATGGAGTACATACAACTCAAACTTACATGGCCCTAACTCTATTTTTACTTGTTAGTGGTATCTATACTTTCTTTATTACTCCAATCTCATCTTGGGCATCGAGAAAGTATGAATTTGAAGCTGATGAATTTGCATCAATTCATTCAAATCCTCAGGAGCTTATTAACGCTCTAGTGAAGATGTATAAGGATAACGCTAGTACATTGACTCCAGATCCAGTTTACAGCTCATTTTACCACTCTCACCCACCAGCACTGACAAGGGTGAAGTTTCTAGAAACATTTATCAAAAAATAATAAATATTCAGGGTAAGTTTGGCACCGCTTAAACTTACCCTCACTCTTAAAAATGTCCTCTCCATTGTAAGAATCCCATCTCAATCTTACATGTTTAAAAAAATTACTACACCGGACCGATTCTCTTTGTCTAAGGCCTAAATCCTTCCTATTCTAAGCATAATTCTATACGTGAGGAAATTATGAAACTTTTACTAGCAATGGCCGTAATCGCATGTCTTGGTATTAACATGAATGTATCTGCAACTGAGATCTTAAAGAGTATTCCAGTTGAAGACCAAGGGCCTGAAAAAGATGAAAAAGATTCTAAAAAAGAGGGTGACTCAAAGAAGACAAAAGAAGATAAGCTACTTCAAATAGCAAGTCGCTAATTCCAGCTTATTTTACGGACCTGGCCTTCTCAAGAATCTTTTCAATATTAGAAAAGTCTTTAACAACTTTCCTCATTTGAAGAAGATACTTCTTAGACTGTGGGCTTTGTTTGTGAATTGCATGAATATACTTATTCAGCTCGCCCTCAAGTAGTCTGGCCTCAGATACAAAAAGGGCGATTAACTTCACCTGTGCCTCAAGCACATCCACTTCAGTTGAACTTTTTGCTAAATTTAAGATTTGTGTATGAGTGATATCGCCTACTGGCTTAGCACTTAGATCAAGATTATTTAAACTACCAGTGCTCTCTTCAGAACTTTCACCTAACTTTGATAAATCAACACTTTTGATCTGATTCGTAATCGAAAACTCTAGAACATTAGATGGATTTTCATCTTTAGAAGAAGCTGAAACCTTTGACACTTCTGCAGAAGTTGCTGGCTTCTCAATATTGTCTTGATCTAATTTCTTGGCAGTTGACAAGATATCCCCCCGAATTAATCTTAATTTATTTATCGGTTAACTCTTAGCTTAACTTTAACCTGTTTTTAGTTAGATTCTATATAAAATTAGCCCTTTAACTCATATCAACAAAGTATTTTTTTTTTAGATTCGAGACAAAATTGAAAGGTATTGAATTCACATTTAGGCCCTACCAAGTCTTGGTAAGTTATAAATTTCAAATGTTTTTCATTGTATTTAAATATTTGGCCTTTAAAAATACTGATTTTTCAAACTTTAATTTGAAAAGTGCCAAAAGTTTGAGGAGTAACGGAACTTATTAAAGTGTCAATTTTCATAAGAAGTAATTTCTTTTTTCGACAAACTTCTTTTAGCTTTTTAACAATTTTGTTAGATTATGCCCTCATTAATTAACGCATTTTTATTCGAGCTTAGAAGGTGAAATTATGAAGAAGCCTATTGCTATCATTGACTGTGCTATCAACAATCCGTCTTACAATTGTATGAATCAAATGATTCAAAATTTTAATATACCGACGACATATCATTGGGTATCTCAATTTGGATGTGACTCACTAGATAAAATTGAAGAGGCCAGTGGCTATATCATTTTCGGCTCAGACTCAAACGTATACCAAAGACTTGATTGGCAAGTCGATCTTGCTAAACGTATGAAAGAAAAATTAGAACAAGATATCCCTGTTATGGGAATTTGCTTTGGCCATCAACTGATTGCCGACATCTTTGGCTCAACAGTTGATATGGTTAAACCTGATAATCAGCTTTTTGAAGGGACCAGAAAAACAAAAATTCTCATGGATAAATTTGGTTTTAATAAGGGTGAAGAATTTAGTCTCTTTATTACCCATCACTACGAAGTGAAAGAGCTTCCAAAAGGTTTTGTTCACCTAGCAACTTCAAATGATTGCTTCCTTGATGGGATCGCTCATGAGACTCTTCCATTCTTTAGCTTCCAAGGCCACCCTGAGGCATCGCAAGATTTTGTCGATAGTCATATTGAGATGACTCTTTCAGATGAAGAGCTAAAGTCAGGTTACGAAGGTGGACGTAAAGTAATCAAAAATTTTATCGACTATATTCAAACTCGTTAGAAAATTAGTTTTTTAACTATTTCCCTAAGATAGTTAAAATAAGGTGTACGATACTTTTCAATTTCTTGATATTGTTCGTGTCGTGCGCCTTCTATCTTTGTAATCGTAAAACTTGTGTCTACTTCCTTTAAGTACCTTTCAAGTTCAGGAACACTAACTAGCTCATCAGCAGTTCCATAAGAAATATATTTCTCCACTTCATCATTAATAGGCTTTGAAAATACCTTCTTACTACAGGAAACCATTTCAAGTAGAAGTTTAGTGTGAAGCTTTTGAAGATTAAACGGATCGTTCTTAAATTCTTCAACAACTTGATTACGGTGAGATAATGTATTTAAGTCAACAAGGCCACCAAGTGGTATCGACATTTTAATCGAGGCCAGCTTGCTAAAGTACTTGCCTTTCACTTTATTAACAAACTTTGCGAAGGGACCACCTACTCCAACAGGAGGAGCGTTTACAATTATAGCTCTAGGTTTTGGGCCATCTTTTAAGTTATTCTGAGTGAAGCCACAAGTGATTAGAGCACCCATCGAATGTCCATAGAGAATATAATCTTCCATTTTATAATTCTCTCTTAAATGCTTAATGCAATCTTCAAGGTCTAACATATACTGCTCAAATGGATCGATATATGCTTTTTCTCCACCACTTCGGCCATGACCACGAAGATCATATTGAAAAACGTTTACATCAAAGCCAAAAATTTCTTGTAGGTATTTATGTCGACCTAAATGCTCACCTATTCCATGAGTCGCTATTAGCCAGTACTTAGCACCGTGCTCAACGACTTCGGTATACAATTTGACACCGTCACGCATAGGAATCGCTCTTTTAATTGGCTCCATATTTTACCCTTTGATTAATTTTTATTTAGCTTTTATAATTATACTTAAATTTAAGGAAAAGTAATGTTTTGTCCAAAGTGTTTAAGTAACAGTGTACATCTAAAAGAAAAAGGCGTCATTCATATATTAGTTAATGGCCGCCAAAAAGATACTGGCCGCTTTCTATACAACTTAGAAAGACGTAGTGAAATAGCTCAGAATATTTCAAATAAGATTCTTGAGCATTTCAAATGGATGGCAAGCTTTCAAAATACGAAGCCAGTAGAACATGTGAATATCATCACTTCTGATGCTAAATGCGACAATGGTTGTGCGATTCCTCTAACGCAGAAGTTTTCGCTTCTTGACCATTTAGTTTCAACAAAAGAAGTGAGGAATATGGTTCAGCTCCACGCTAAAGAATGTGGCCTAGACGTCGACCTCGACATTTAAAAAGTAACCACCATGCTTTCGCATATTCACACAACCTGTATCTAAAATAAGATACTGACCTTTTATTCCCATTAAAGTCCCCTCAATAACAGGATTCTTATCGAAACCAAGAGACTTAACCTTCTTTGGAAATTCAATTACTGGATATTCAATATGAGTCACCTCTTCTTCAATATCATCAAGACCAAAACTATCAATTAAGTCTGCAAAGTCATCATAGATCTGATCGCGAAGCATTTCTAAATCTTCATCTGCAACTTCATTCATAAGCATTTTGCGCCAATTAGTCTTATCCGAAAATGCCTTTGCAATCTCAACCTCGATCTCTCCAGAAGTTTTTCGATCAGGCACCTCTAAAATAGGTAGAGCATACGATGCTCCTTGATCAATCCAACGAGTAGGAATTTGCGTGTGACGTGTGATCCCTACTTTCACATGAGATGATACAGCAAGATAAACATAGTGAGGAATCATACAATTCTTCTCTCCCCACTCTGGCTCGCGACATGTTCCTTTATGAAAATGGCATAGCTCAGGCTTTACGATACACGTGTCACATTGTGCAAGTGTAATCATTTCTTTATAAGAGTAGCCTTGGGAATATGATTTCTTAATTAACTCACCAGAATAGACAGAGTTTATCTGACCATCAAAACTTAGCTTGATCTTCTTTTCAAGAAGATCATTCATATAAAGAAGCTCATCACCTAAAGGTAAATGATAGTGAGCTAGTCCGTCCTCAAGAGACGTTTTCATTTTGCGAATATTTCCACTTAACATATTTCTACTTTCCTAAAAAATCTTTTAACTTTTGAATAACTGGCATTGGTATTTCATGGCCACCTTGGAATGGATGGAATTCATATTCATTAACCTTCTCAAGATAACTCTTAAGCTTCTCACTCAGAAAATATGGAAGAATAGGATCAACACTTCCATGCGATTGAAAAATTGGAATATGCTTAATATGCTTTGTATTTTCTGCAATATGCGCTTCATCAAATAAAGTAGATGAAAGTAAGAAGAGACGCTCAATTAAATGAGGTTCTTTATATGCAACGGCAAGACTTAGCATTGAGCCTTGTGAGAATCCCCCTAGGAATACTTCTGTGCTATTCTTTTTAATCTCTTTGATCAAATGAACTAAGCGATCACGCATATCTTCGATTCCATCAGGAACACTCTGAGAAAAGAAATCTTCGATTCGTCCTTCCATCGAAGCTTGTTGAAGTCCCATCATATCGATTGGAAACCAGGCACTTCCCTTCATTCCCATTCCAATATCAACTTTCATCGGTCCATCGACAAAATACCAATTGAATTCATCCTTTGGATCTAGATACTGATATAGAGGAGCTAAATCTTGAAAACTTGCTCCATATCCATGAAGTACTACGATTGACTTATTTGTACTTCCTTCTTGTAGTAAAATATCAAAATCATTAATTCTTGTTACTCTCATTTCTTTGTCTCTACTTTTGATTTACGATTTGGATATACATAGCGACAGATTGGACATTCGAGTCCAAAACATGATCTCGCCTTACAATATTCGCGGCCATAGAAGATAATTTGCAAGTGAAGTTTATTCCAAAGATCTCTTGGAAAGAGTTTCTTACAATCCTCTTCTGTTTGTTCGACATTCTTTCCCTTTGTTAGGCCCCAACGCTGAGCAAGCCTGTGAATATGAGTGTCCACAGGAAAAGCTGGTACATCAAAAGCCTGGGCCATAACAACAGAGGCCGTTTTATGACCGACACCAGGAAGCTTTTCAAGATCTTCAAAACTTGCTGGAACTTCTCCATCATGTTCATTAACAAGAATTCTTGAGAGATCATAAATGGCTTTAGACTTTCTTGGAGAAAGTCCACAAGGTTTAATGATTTCTTTAATTTCTTCTTGTGTTAACTTCATCATGTCGCGTGCGTTATCGGCCTTTGCAAAAAGTGCCGGCGTCACCTGATTAACTCGTTCATCTGTACATTGTGCTGATAATAAGACAGCTATCAGTAAGGTGAACTCATTCGTATGATCTAGAGGCGTTGGAGTCTCTGGATAAAGCTCCTCAAGTGCCTCGACAATATAGTCTGCTCTTTCTTGTTTTAACATCTTCTTTCCTATTAATTTGAACCATAAAAATTTAGCAAATTATCCATGAAAATGCTAAAATAACGCGTAATGAGATACATTTTCATCAAATTAATCCGCTTTTACCAAATAGCAATCTCCCCATTTCTCGGGGCAAATTGTCGCTATACTCCAACATGCTCTCAATATGGAATTGAGGCCTTTTCCAAACTGCCATTTCACATAGCATTTTGGAAAACAACAAAACGTATTGCGAGTTGCCACCCATGGTCAAAAGGCGGATATGATCCTGTAACTCTAGACTGTTGCCATAAGGATAAGCACAAATGAAGTTTTTAGTTTTAATATTTTTTTCTCTAGCATCTCTTGCCACAACATCAATCGACAATTTAAAGAAAGAATTTTTAGATAAGGGTGACGAATTAAGTTACTTCTTACAATGGGATAGTGGTAAATCAAGATCCCTCGATTCAAAAAACTCTTTTATCCCCGCTTCGATTTTTAAAATATTTTCGGCTTATTACATCCTCGATAAATTAGGTACAGACTATCGTTTTAAAACATCGATTGCCTCAAGAGGACATATTTCAAACGGGACACTAAAGGGAGACCTTATCCTAAGTACTTCAGGTGACCCCTACTTTCTAACAGCACAGGCTTATGATCTCATTGATGCAGTAAAGGCAGCTGGAATAAAGAAAGTTGAAGGAAAACTCATTGTTGTTAATAATTTTGTCGATCTAAATCGTATAGGAAATGTTGGACTAGATGACCAACCATATAACCAAAGTATTTCAGGCCTTAACATAAATTTTAACCGTTTCAAGTCGATCGGACGTGACGATAAAAATATTTTCCCAACTCACAATGGCCTAGAAATTAAAAAGTCACCTAAGCCACTAGGACCTGGAGAAGTTTTTCGTCATATCAAAAATAATGAAAAGGAATCATGGGTTTATACAAATTCCAAAGATTACTTTCTAGAAGTACCTATAAGAGACTCACTACAGTTTAATGCTAATTATTTTAATCATCACTTAAAGATTGCGGGCATTGAAACAAAAGGCGTGGCGTTTGAAGAAAGTTTTACTAAGTCTAAAATTTTAAACACTGTCTACTCTGTGCCTTCTTTAGATATGGTAAAATTATCTCTTGAGTACTCAAATAACTTATTTATTGAAACACTAGTCTTAAAAGCGACAAAGAAAGATAATTTGAAAGATGCTGCTCAAAAAATGGTTAGCGACTTAAAGCTACCTGTTAAAGGCGAGCTTACTAATAGTTCAGGACTGAGTGTTAACATAGAAATGTTAGCTCAAGATATTGTTAATTTCATCAATAAGAACGCATATAAGAAATTTGGCAATAACTACTTCATTAACCTACTTTCAATTACTGGTCACAGTGGTTCTCTACATCGCAAGTATTTAACTAATGAAGGGTTTGAAAAGTACCGCTATAAAACAGGAAGCCTCGACTTCGTTTATAATATTTGCGGAAGAAGCTTTGAAGCCGATCCTGTTACTTTTTGTGTTATGATCAATAATCCAAAAAAGAGACAACTTCTAATGGGTCCAAACTCTGCAAAGAATGAGAAGTTAAGACAAGAAGCAAAGGCTTGGAGACGCTCTAAAGAACGTTTCAGTGAGCTTTTAATGTATGAGTTAAACTAAAGATTTGAAAACTGACGACAACAAGGTCTATCTTTAATTAGCTTTAAGAAATGATAAAATTTTTCGTTTGTGATAATAGAATCTTGAGTGACTAATGCTCGGTGAGAATACTCTTGATCGTAGTGAGTAGAGATAATGAGTTTATCTTTTAAATTTTTATTATCTTCCAAAAACTGAGTTAGGTAAGACTCTGTTACGACGGCAATATCTCCACGTCCCTTTAAGATACTTAAAATATTTCCTTCATGTGAGTTGGTATAGATTAATTTCGCATCGTATTTCTGATCAATATCAAAATCAAGAAATCCATAGTGATAACCATCATACAGCAGAATGTTCTTCTTTTTTAAATCCTTTAAGTAAGCATGAGTTCTATTCTTATCTTTTTTAGCGATAAATTTTTCGCCACCTTTTAAAAAAGAAGGAGTCATATCATATTTTATGCCACGTTCTTCCCATCCCCACCTAGGGCTTTCAAATAAAATTAAATCAAAGCGCTTCGTTGTAAAGTCTCGATAGCGACGTCTTGCAGATGTTTCCACAATCTTAAATCGATATTCACTCTGAACCTTATTAAGCTCTTTTATAACTTCATAAACTAGTCCAGACTTCTTTCCATTTTTAGAAATATAAAATGGTGGGAATTGATAAGCACCAACCTGAACTTCCTTGGCAGCAAAGAGAGAAGTAGAGAAAGCAAATATTAAAGCGTACTTAGTGAAGTAATTCACTAGCTTCTCCACTATATCTAGGTAACGATAAGATAAATTTCGTATTTTCAGACTTCGAATCATATCTAAGATAGCCATCATTATTTAACATCATCTCATAAGATAAACTAAGTCCTAATCCTGTTCCCTTATTTACATCTTTAGTCGTGTAAAAAGGCTCCATAATACGGCTTTCGATTCTTGGATCAATCCCTTTTCCACTATCAATGACTTCGATATAAAGATTTTCGAAATCTTGTTTTATAGAAACGATAATTAATCGTTCGTCTAATTCCTCAATCGCATCAATCGAGTTATTAATTAAATTAACAAGAACTTGGCTAATCTGAGTTTTATTAGCATAAATTAAATTATCAATAGAAGATTTATCGTAAGAGAATTCTAAACGAATATCTTTTTCCGCTAAACGTCCTCGACAAATAGATGAAACAATTGATTCTAATTCTTCACACCTAATAATTGTTTTTAAATCCTTTTGACCATCACGAGACATTGTCGACATACTCTTAACAATATCGGTAATTCGATCTGCAGCAAGCTCAACCTTTTCAAGAATGTATTCACACTTCTCGCCGTTAACACATTTCTTTAATCGATTTAGATTTCCAAGAATAACAAATAATGGGTTATTAATCTCGTGAGCGATCCCAGCGGCCATTTGCCCTAGGGCAGCGAGTCTCTCTGATTCGTGACTTCTTTCTCTTTGCTCATATAATTCCTGAGTTCTTGTCGTAACTATCGCCTCAAGCTCTTCATTATATCTCTTTAGCTTTACGTCTCTTAAAATAATTTCGGTTAGAGTTTTATTAAGTGTTTTTGCAAAGAATGATAATTCATTAAGAACAAATTTTTCACGTATTGGGCGGAAGTCACCACTGGCAATACGGCTTGTTCTATTTACAAAGTGTTTTAGAGGATTAAAGAATAAATAATAGTAAGCAATTGATGTCACAATCAAAGATAGAACAAGTCCTGATATAAACCATACCCCAATCATCTTCATGATATTGTGAACATAGATAGCATTTAATTGATTCGAAAATCTAATTTCAACACTTCCTATCTTCTTGCCCTCATATATAACTTCAAAATTTTCAATGACTATTTCAGGGCTTACATATTTTGGGGCCGCTGCTTCAACTAATGAAATCTGACTCAAAAGACTTTCATTCTCATCTCTAACAGTAATAGCAGTAACGGCCTGGTCGCTTGAGTTAACAAAGACATTAGAAATTTTCTGAATATATTCTTTATTTAAGTTCCAGATAGGAAGTTTTAGAGAATTTACAATCTGTCTTGAAATGATTTCTCTATCATTCTCAAAACGAACCCTTTCCTGATTACTATGAATACTGTAAGTAGCTGCGCCCATGACAAAGAAGCTTATTGTTAGTACTACCCCCATAACAATCGGAATAATAAATGAAAAGCGAACAGGAGACTTGTGCATGTCCAATATCTACATGCGTTATTTAGATTTAGCAAGTACTTTGTAAATAGAAATCGTTTTAAGACAATTAGGTTAGACTAATACAGCTAGTAATATTAACTACTTAGAGATAGAAGTTGAAATCATCCAAATCCCTACTGCGATTAATAGGATACTAAAAAAGTACTGGGCCTTCTTCCCGCCTAAAACGTGGGCCAGACGATTGCCCATAAAAAACCAGAGCAGATGAGCACTTGCTCCACCAAAAAAAATCACGGCACTAAAAAGTGTTAGAAAGAGTTTCCCCTCATTTAAAAATGGTGAGTAAACACTAATTGTGAAAACTAGGAATTTGGGATTTAGGGCCTGAAAAATAGCCCCTTCTAGAAATGAAGGACCTTTATTATTTTCTTCCTCATTCTTCACCTCTACTTTCTTCACATTAGTAAGGCTTTTATAGGCCATAAAGAATAAGTATAAAGCTCCAAAAACAGGAAGGTATCTCATGAGCTTCTCATGTTTCATGATGAAGTCTGTTGCACCATATAGACAAAGTAGAAGTCCTGAAATAGTTGAAAGCCATAACCCAAGTATGAAAGGTAGAGTTTTCTTAAAACTATAAGTTCCCCCAAGGCCGGCCAAAGTTATATTTGCAGGGCCAGGTGAATAACAAAGAGGGGCCACGATAAAGAAGAAGCTAGTAATTATTTTTGAAAGCATAAATTAAGTATCCATTGGATCGACATCGATTTTTACAGAGAAAGAATAGTCGATCTTATTTTGAGCGCGAAAAATCTGCAATACTTGATTGAGCTCGCCCCCATTCTTACACATTAAAGACATGCTCCATGTGAACATATTCGCACGCCTTTCAATCATAGCAGGAGTAGGGCCCCATACTTGGCCATCGATTCCCAACTGTTCCATTAACCCACGAAGCTTTTGAATTTCACTTGAGAGATTGGCAATTATTTTGTCGCGATCTCTACCAGAGACATGAATATTTGCCATCTTTGTATAAGGAGGAAATAGACCAAACTCACGCGTTGTTAATTCGAAATCATAAAAACCAGAAAAACTATGTGATTTGATAAAATCGAACATTGTATTATCTGGAAGCATCGTTTGAATTGCAACCTTAGCGTGATTTGAATATCGCCCTGCTCGTCCTAAAATTTGGACAATCATTTGATAAGCTTTTTCCATGGCCCTAAAGTCAGGGAAGTTTAGCATTGAATCAGTTCCTAAAATTAAAACGAGATTAACTTTTTTAAAGTTGTGACCTTTAGAAAGCATTTGTGTTCCGACAAAGATATCAATATCACCTTTATGGAAACGCTCAAGTTTATCTTCTAGCTTATCAAGATTTGTGATCTCATCGCGATCAAAGCGCTCAATCTTCTTAGTAGGATAAAACTCTTGTAAAACTTCTTGCAGTCTTTCTGTACCGAATCCCTTTTGTAGCAGATTCATATTTCCACATTCAGGACAAATTTCTGGTCTTGGAATTTGATAGTCTGAATGAGAGCTTGAAAGAATATTTTTATTTTTAAAATACCTTAGTGGTACACCAGTATTAGGATCTTCGAATTTATAACCACAACCTCGACACTGAAGATAATTTGAAAAACCTAGGCGATTTACAAAAACGAGAACTTGCTCGTCTCTATCTAAAGCTTCACTAATCATATCTAAAGACTTCTTTTCAAATGGCCAAATCGATAAGGCATCCATATCTTTCTTAGCACCATGAGAGCGAGAGTCTAATAATTCAATCTCCGGAAAGCCGCCGGCAACTCTCTTTTCCAGTGAAAAGTAATTCTCTGGTTTAAGCTTTGAAAAAGTGAAGTAATTTTCTAATGAAGGCGTCGCACTACCAAGAACGACAGGTGCATTGAATAGCTGTGCTTTCTTAATGGCAACATCGCGCCCATTATAAGGACAACGATCTGTTTGCTTAAATGAGCTATCATGTTCTTCGTCAACGATCACAAGGCCTAGGTTTTCAACAGGCAAGAAAACACTAGAGCGCACTCCCATTAAAAGAACTGGCCGATCAGATTTCTTTAAAAACTTCCAAATAGCATTCTTGTGAGAAGGTGTTACACCCGAGTGATACGGAAGAATTGGACAATCCAAATATTTTTTAAACGTCTCCATAAACTGAGGCGTCAGGTTAATTTCAGGTAGCAAGAAAAGTACACTCTTTCCCTTCTTTAATACATTCTTTATCAAGTGAAGATAAATTAATGTTTTTCCTGATCCTGTAACACCATGAACGAGAAAGCGATCAAATCCATTATCAAGCTTAGCATTGATACTTTCATATATGGGCTTTTGTAGCGGAGATAGTTCATGTTCAAAATCTTGGTTATCACCAAATTGAGTTTCAACTTCGCGAGGACGTTTTAAAATTTTTGGTAAGCAGTCCCAAGCAAGTTGCCCAAGATTGTAGTGATAGTAACGAGACATCCAATCGTAGAGCTTCATCTCACTTTGTGATAATGAAAACTCTGGCGCGAGAACTTCGTTGATTGGCCTAAGCTTATACTTAGTAATCGTTTCTTCTAATTCTTTTTGCGTAATTGTAAATGGTACGACAACACCTTTAGCCTTCCTTCTACCAAGAGGGACTTCCACAAGGGTACCAACAGGAATCTCCTCTCCTAACGTCTTATAAGTAAGAACACTTGGTAGTTTTGGATAATCAACCGCGACTTGGCAATAATGTTGAGCGTTTAGTGTATTAACGTCTTGCATAAGATTTTAAAGTAAAAAGTAAGTGTAAAACCTACACTATCATCATACAATAAGTATATGATTACATGGAATGTTGATCCAGAAATATTTAGAATCGGACCTATTGCCGTTCGTTATTACTCACTAATGTTTATCGTTGGTTTCTTTATTGGTGAGCGCTATTGTCGCCGCTACCTAATCAAAGAAAAAAACTTTACTAAAGACGAAGTAAGCTCATTATTAAACTACATGATTGTAGGTTGTGTCGTTGGTGCACGTCTAGGTCATTGTCTCTTCTATGAGCCAGGTTATTATTTAAGTAATCCTCTTGAAATTCTCTATGTATGGAAAGGTGGACTTGCAAGTCACGGTGGATTCCTTGGTGTTATCGTTTCAATATACGCCTTTAAGAAAAGAGTTAAAGATGTCCCACTGATGTGGCTTCTTGATCTTGTTGCAGCACCGGCCCTTATGACAGGTGGATTTATTAGACTTGGAAACCTAATGAATTCTGAAATCTTTGGTCATCCAACAAATCTTCCATGGGCGTTTAAATTTGTTCGTGCAGATAATATTGCTCGCCACCCTACTCAGCTCTACGAAGCACTTGGCTTCTTTGCTGTTTCAGGACTTGTTTACTACCTCTATTCAAAATTTCACAATAAGTGGCAATCTGGACGCTTTTTAGGAATTATCTTTATTGGTGGTTTTGCATGGCGATTCTTTGTGGAATTCTTTAAAGAAAACCAAGTGGCATTTGAACAAGGTATGGCCCTAAATATGGGACAAATTCTAAGTATCCCACTTATTATCGTTGGTATTATCTTAGTTCTTTATAAACCTGTTACTAAAGGTTAAGCCCAAGTTCTAAACCAGTACCAATTTCTTTATTTTCTGTTGCATGAATGTAGTGAACAAATGGCTTAATACGTACTTTTTCATATAAGGTAAAAAGTGGATAGAATTGGCCATAAACTCCAGAACAAGATTTAAAATTTGCACGGAAGCTACTACATTCGACAGAGCCATACTTATCGGTACTAGAAAACATATAGCCTCCTCGTACACCTAGGCTTATTTGTAAACTCTCATCAGACCAGCTAAGCATTGTCTTTTCAATTCCAATATTAGGAATAAAAACATTGTCATCATCTTTAGATTCTTGAAAGTCCATAACAGAATTTAGCATCAATCCAACACCCCAGCGCCAACTCTTTATCGATCTTGAAAAGTCGTCAATTGCACGAGTGTACGAAATTTCTGCAAGAGTTCCTAAATCAATTGAGAAGTACGACTCATAAGGAATGTAGTAAATAGAATCAAGATAGGCTTTTGAACCTAATTTTGCGACAAATTTTTCGGTAGCGTTGAGTTTATCAGTATAAGACTCAATAGATGTATGTAGTTTGTTTATAACCAAATATGGCGCATCACTTCGATTTATTCTCTTCTCTGTTTTATGAAGCTCATTAAAGAGAAAGTCTTCATCCTTTAGTTTTCTAAGTGTGTATTGAGTTATATTTTCTTTTTCTTTGAATCTAAATTCCCCATATCGATTTTCATATAAACGACTCTTTTTAAATGATTCCGTTCGATGACACAATTTTAGCTCTAGCTCTTGCTCACAGTTTTCAATAACCTTTGCTACAGAGATTTTTAAAATTGTCTTTAAATTCTTATTAAGTCCTTCAAGACAGATATGATTAAAGTCCTTTCTTTCAACAACTTCAACAATACAAGCTTCATCTTGATCAAATTGGATTCTTTTAGGCATCTTAAATTTTCGTCCCGAGTGATTCTTTGCAATATAGTCACTAGTAAACTTTTTAGAATCCGCATAACCAACTAAGAAATCAAAACGTCTGAAATCTTCTTCAAAGAAACCAAAGAAGGCATACATCGGAGAAGAGGCCAGAGGCAGTGAAACAGTTGAGCTCATAGAATTAGAAAAACTAGGAGACTCATAAAAAGCAATTGTTTCACGAGAGCGGGCCGTTCCTATAAAGCTATCAAAAATATCAAGAACATACTTTGCGACTTCCTTTCCATTCTCTTGAAACTCACGAGTTTCATAAAGTAAGTGTTCATCGCTTGGATCAATAATTAAAAGCAAATTATCCTTAGCGACTTTGTGCCTAGATACCTTATTAACGATTGTTAATGGAATATTATTAAACATCCCACCATCGATAAATGTTCTTTTTGTAATTGAACTCAATGGACACTTTTTCTTCGATTTAAAGTCCTCGTACTTACAATACTCAATATCAACCGGTTTAAAGGCCAAAGGAAAGGCTCCAGAAGCCTCGATTACCTGTAAGAGTTTTGTTAAGTTATCATTTTGATTCTTAGTGAATGGTAAGTAGATTTGTCTCGTCGAATTTGTGGCAATTGGATAGTTTTCGATGATAGGAGGCTTCCCCTCACCTTGACCACGAATTCTAAAAATGGCCTCATTTAGCATTTGAGGAAATTTTCTTCCACCTTTGTATACTTCAATAATCTCAGGCTTCTTTTGAGTAAGAGTGATTCCAAAAACAATATCGATATCAGCTCGTAAGCCTTCATTCCAGATTTGGCGTGCATCTTTATACATTGATTGAATCGGCTTTTTAGATAAAAAGTTAGTCATGGACATTTGCTTATTATCCGCTAGTCGATCAATTCCTAAAGGCACCCAAAGTCGCCAAAAGAGTGAGTCCTTTACAATATACTCTCCACCGTGAACTCTTCCGGCTTCAAGAAAAGTAATCAAAGCGTTCATACTACCAGCAGATGCTCCAGCATAAATTTGTGGCGTACGCTGTACTTGATAATTTAATTTTTCAAATTCAGTTAGATAACTTAAGAATCCGCCCTCATAAGAGCCTAGTGAAACACCACCACTTACAACAAGGGCCGTATTGACTTGTTTTGCGAAAGGTTGAAAACAAAAGAGGAAGCTCAATAGTAGGATAAAACGTTTCATTCTAGTATTGTATTTGCTTCCTCTATTTGTGCCAAGTAAAGCTTAAGCTTACTTGCAATATGATAGATCTAAGTCATTCAAATTTTTGTAAATACTTGGACTAAATGCTTTATCCCAAAGATCTTGGCCGGCCATTTTATCCAGCGCTAGATCTGTTAATTTTAAGTTTTTATTATAAGCAAATGTATTTGCCAGTGCTCCAAATAGAGATCCGCCTTGTCCTTCGACTGCGTTACCATAGCAATTCATATCATCTTTAATATAATCGTAGATATCGATCATACGCTCTTTACCCATACTATCTGCTGAGTAATACTTAAGTTCTCCACCTTCAATTACAGTGAACTTTTCAATTAGGCGATCGACCATCTCTTGCGAGAGCTCTTTACAAAGCCTCTTCTTCTTACTCTTTGACCCATTCACATGAAGATCTGCAATCACTTCATTTGTGGCCTTAACAAAGCAGTCTACAAATTGTTTTGAGTTAATTTGGGCCATTGAACTTGATGAAATAAGTACTAAAGCTGTTGAAATTACTAGATTTTTCATAAAAATCTCTCCTCGTGTCAATTGCGTATATAAATAAAATTACCACAAGGAGAGAATATAAAGGTCTTTTAAGAAACAATTACAATAGGTGTTCGGTCATTAGACACGAACAGACCACGTCACTTCATCACCACTTTCTTGGAAATCAATTCCTAAAGCGTTTAATTCGTCACGGGCCGCATCTGCTGCATCCCAATCCTTAGCAGCACGTGCATCCGCTCGCTTTGCCAGAAGCTCATTAACTTTATCAAGGGCAATCCCCTTTCTTCTGATTTGAACTTCCTTAATTTCATTTAAGAATATCTCAGGATCCATTGCAAAAAGAGCACTCATCTTTCCATACTTTGCAATCCACTGTGAAAATGCAATTGCAGTAGGTGCAGAGTTTACATCCTTTGCTTTCTTTTCAAGATTTAATGTATTGAAAGTTTTAACTGCTTCATAAACCGCAGACATCATCTCACTTGTATTGAAATCGTCATTACATGCTTTCTCAATCTTTGCATCTAAACGCTTTAGGTCTTCTGCAAGTTTCTTATTAACTTTTGCACTTTCATTAGTTTCAAAAGTAGCTGCATGTTTGGCCACTTGAAGTGCGCGGTAAACACGAATTGCACCACCAAAAGCCTGATCAATTTTTTCATCAGTCACATCAAGCATTGAACGGTAGTGAGTTGAAAGCATAATATATTTTAAAATTTCTGGATGATACTCATCCATGAAAGCGCGAGCAGTGATGATATTGCCAAGGGACTTACTCATCTTCTCTCCACTCATATTGATGAAGTTATTATGCATCCAGTAGTTTACGTATTTACAAGAATTACATCCTACACCTTGAGCTATTTCGTTTTCATGATGTGGGAAAATTAAATCAATTCCACCGCCGTGGATATCAATAGATTTTCCAAGAATCGACTTGATCATCGCCGAACATTCAATGTGCCAACCTGGACGACCCTTCCCCCATGGAGAATCCCAAGACGGCTCACCTGGTTTAGCAGGTTTCCAAAGAACAAAGTCCTTAGGATCTTTTTTGCGCTCATCAACTTCGACTCGCTCTCCCGAATTGAGTTCCTCTAGATTTACACCTGAAAGCTCACCATATGATTCAAGCTTTGTTGTTTCGTAGAAAACTTCTCCGTCCACAACATAGGCCATACCATTATCGATGATACCTTGAACGTATTCTATAATTTCAGGAATATAATCCGTTACTTTTGGATTATGTGTATGAGGACGAAGTCCTAGGCGGCCAAAGTCTTCTTGAAAGTATTTAATATAGCGCTCTGAGATTTCAAGGGAATCAACACCTTCCTCATTTGCTTTATTAATAATCTTATCATCAACGTCAGTGTAATTATAAACGAAGTTCACATCGTAACCGATATGCTCCATCCAATTTCTTGCGAAGTTAAAAAAGATAGGCCCACGAAAGTTTCCAATATGAAGCGGTCCATAAACAGTTGGTCCACAAAGATAAAGCTTAACTTTGCCTTCTTCTAATGGCGTAAAAGTTTCTTTCTTCTTTGTTAAAGTATTGTAAACTACTAGTGACACTATCAACTCCTCTATTTTTTTATGCAGATAGAATAACCGAAAAAGGGAAAACTGTCATGAATATCCGTGAATTCGACCTAATCATCAAAAACGGCACTCTACACTCTTCACAAAAAAGCTGGCAAGAAGATATCGGAATAAAGGACGGTAAGATAGTAAAATTAGCTAAATTTAATGATTCTGATCTAAAAAGCGCTGCCGAAGTTATTGACGCACAGGGACTCGATATTCTTCCAGGACTTATCGATACACAAGTCCACTTCCGCGAGCCAGGTCTAACACATAAAGAAGATATCGCTCATGGCTCAAAGGCCGCCGTTCTTGGCGGAATTTGTACTTTCTTTGAAATGCCAAATACAAAACCTGCAACAACAACTGTTGAGGCAACCCAAGTTAAAGTTGATATTGCAAAAGAAACTTCATATGCAAATTTTGGCTTCTTCATTGGAGCAAGTGGAAAGAATCTCGACGAGCTTGTAAAGTCACAGGATATGGTTGGATGCTCGGGAGTAAAAATCTTTCTAGGTAGCTCAACAGGTGACCTTCTCCTTTATGATACTGACAAACTAGTTGAAATCTTCAAGACTTTAGACTGCCATATTTCAGTTCATAGCGAGAGTGAGGAAAGACTTCATGCCAATGTTGCCATTCGTGATAATGCCAATGGAGACGTTCACGCTCATTATAAGTGGCGTGATGCTCAGACGGCCCTCGAGTCAACTAAGATGATTATTGAAGTTGCAAAGAAAGCGGGACGCAAAGTTCACATCCTTCACTTAACAACAAAAGATGAAATTGAATTTTTAAAGGATCAAAAAGAGCATTGTACAATTGAGGTCACTCCTCAACACTTAACTCTCTTTGCTCCAGATATCTATGACAAGATCGGAACTCTTGCGCAGATGAATCCACCAATTCGCACAAAGGATCACACAGATGGACTTTGGGAAGGACTTAAAAGTGGTGTGATTGATGTTTTTGGAAGTGATCACGCTCCTCACACTCTAGAAGAAAAAGCTCAACCCTACCCAGCTTCTCCTTCGGGAATGCCTGGTGTGCAAACAATGCTTCCAGTAATGCTTACTCACGTTGAAGCTGGACGACTAACTCTAGAAGATATTGTTAAGTATTTAGCAGAGAATCCGGCCAAACTTTTCAAGCTTAACAAAGGCTTTATTCAAGAAGGAATGGATGGTGATCTGACAATCCTTGATATGAACAAGCGCTTTACTATCAGAAACGAAGACCAGGCATCTAAAGTCGGTTGGACTCCTTTTGATGGAATGGAAGTAAAAGGATGCCCTACTTATACAATCGTTAGCGGACAAGTTGCTATGGAGCATGGAAAGGCCATTAAAGTTCAGGCCCAGCCGATTGTAAGGACAAAGTAAGCGATAACCAAATCTTAACAATTAAGAACTACTCGATTCATTACGAAGTTTGTCATAATAGGATATTATTTAAAATATAGGAATGTAATGAAGAAGAATATCCTCTTTCTATGCACAGGAAATTCATGTCGCTCGCAAATGGCCGAAGGCTGGGGCAAGGCCCTAAAAGGCGAAGAGTATAACTTCTACTCTGCTGGCACAAAGAAGCATGGACTTAATCCTTATGCCGTGGCCGTTATGAAAGAAGTTGGTGTCGATATCTCAAATCACGAATCAAATACAACGGACGAAATTGAAGCAAAGATGGATATTGTCATCACAGTTTGTAGTGACGCCAATGAGAACTGTCCCTATTTCCCTGGTGGCAAGATTATACACATCGGCTTTGATGATCCTCCTCGCCTCACTAAAGACTTTAGTGACGAAGAGGAAATACTTCAGGTTTATCGCCGCGTGAGAGATGAAATAAAGACAATGGTAATTAATTTAGAAGAGAGAATATAAGATGGGATTTTTTGAGCGCTACTTAAGTATTTGGGTAACTATCTGTATCGTCGCAGGTATTATTCTAGGAAAGGTCCTTGGCCCATCAATTTCAATTTTAAGTGAAATGAATATTGCAACGGTAAATATCCCTGTTGCAATTCTTGTGTGGCTGATGATCTTTCCAATGATGGTACAAATTGATTTCAATTCCATTGCTGACGTTGGAAAGAATCCCAAAGGCTTAAGCTTAACAGTTGTCATCAACTGGCTAATTAAGCCTTTTACTATGGCCTTCTTTGCATGGTTATTCTTCTCAAAAATTTATGCTGCTTACTTAAGTCCAGAGCTTGCACAAGAATATATTGCAGGAGCAATTCTCTTAGGTGCTGCTCCTTGTACGGCCATGGTCTTTGTTTGGTCTTACTTAACAAAAGGTGATCCGGAGTACACACTTGTTCAAGTGGCCATTAATGACTTAATTCTTTTAGTGGCCTTCATCCCTATCGTTCAATTCTTACTAGGTGTCACAAGTATTTCAATTCCATACGATACACTCCTAAGTTCAGTCGTGATCTTTGTCGTGATTCCTCTACTTGCAGGTTATATCGCAAATAAAGTCTTAATCAAAAAATTTGGTATGAAATGGTTTAGTGAAGTTTTCATGGCCAGACTTAAGCCAATTTCAATTGTGGCCCTTCTTACAACTCTTGTTCTACTCTTTGCTTTTCAAGGCGAGAAGATTTTAGCTAATCCACTTCACATTGTCCTGATAGCAATTCCTCTTACAATACAGACTTACTTTATCTTCTTTGTAAGCTGGGGAATTGGCCGCAAGATGTGCTTACCACATAATATTTTATCACCAGGCTCTATGATTGGTGCCAGTAACTTTTTTGAACTTGCTGTGGCCGTTGCCATCGCCCTTTTTGGCCTTAATTCAGGAGCGGCCCTAACAACAGTTGTGGGTGTTCTTATTGAAGTTCCAGTCATGCTTAGTCTTGTTAAGATTGCAAATAAATGGCGCTATTAATTTAAGAAAGTAGAGATTTTATTTCTACTTTCACTTCAGTTAAGTCAAGATCATCAATATTAGTCGTATTAACAGTGAGGCTTTTACAATCTAATTCTAACTTTTCAATCTTACCTTTTGAAAGTGAGTCTTTGAATTCATCGAAGTTTAAGTGATCTTGATGCCCTGGATGTCTTTTCCCAGACAAGGCCCTAGTCTTAAAACGTTCAAATAAGACGGAGCCATCACACTCACAATAAATCGCAAGCACCCTTGCATCATACTTTGAGATAAAGTCTTTTAAAATTGGTGTATCGAATTGATTCGAAAAATTACTTTCTACCAACAAGCTTTTATTGGCATTAAGCTGTGCTTTAATAAAAGAATATAAAATTGGGTAACTTGCTTTTCCAAGTTCTTTTGACCAGGCCCTATCCTTCACTCCCAAGCTATTAAATAGGCTTTCTTTGATTATATCTTTTCCGATCAATGGTAATGAAAACTCTTTTACGAGTTCTTTTGAAATCGTCGTCTTTCCTGTTGCAGGTAAGCCTGATACGATAATGAGAAGAGGACTATTCATTTTAATTCTCAACAAGCTTGGCAACTCCTACGAGCTTTCCATCATCGTAGTAATTTGCCATCTTCATTCCACGATCATTAATGAAGTGAAGGAATGTATTATCGACGATACGAATAACAAATGAACCATCGCTACCTTCTAATATATTGCGATTGCCACCGGTACCTCGAGAGTGAGAGTAATTCTTTCCATCTTCATCATACAAAAGAATCTCTGACTGGCCATCTGTTCCCTTTCCTTCACTATCTTTGAAATATTCAATATTGATGACAATACGGTGGGTTTGACCTTTGTACTTGCCTTCTAAAATTTTAATATTTCCTGCATATGAACCATTCATGCGTTTGAATCTTTTTTCATCTTCAATGACTTTAGTTCGCGCTAAATAGACAAGGGGCTCTTTAATGGCCGGGATCGGAGAGAATTTTACATTCTTATATATTGAATCAGCGACTTTTGGTTTTACCTCAACTTTTTCTTTTTCTCTTCTCCAACGTGATTCATTCTCAAACACAGGCTTATTTTTATTAGGTGCTAATTTTTCTTTTATTGAATTTCGAGCAATAAAGCCCGTTGGATCTTTCATGATCTCATTTACTTCATCTTTATCTACCTTAATTTTTTCAAGACCAAGGGCCGCTAAGAATAAAGTAAAGGCCTGTGCCAAGGCTTCATCCCCGGCCTTATCAATGACAGGAACTTCCTTAATGACTTCAACTTTCTTTTCTTTGATGACTTCGACTTCTTTGATTTGAATTTCAGGATTTTGTCTTTGGGATTTTCCAACAAAAAAACCAACCGTAAGGCTGGCGATGACAGCAATAATTAATGTGTACTTCACTTAATCTTCCTTAATTAAATTAGTTCAGTATGTGGAGTGTTTCCTCAGTTCCATAAGTGCAGTTTTCACAAGTCACCTCTTCATGGATATAGAGGTTGTCGTGATCGGCCAAATGAGTAACAGTGAACTTGGCCCCACATTTAGGGCAACACTCAATCTGTTTTTTGACGTCCTCAATCTCACCAAAGTATCTGATGAAATTTTCGACTCTTAGGGATCTTTCCTTCATATCAAGCTCCTCGTCACATTCCATTTTACCTTATTTAAAAAAAATAAGCTTATTAAATGAGGTTATTTCCCAGAAATCAATAACTTACGTTCATAAAGAACCTATACAAGTAGTGTATAGCCTTATAATTACTACGGAGTTCGTTTGCCAAAAGTGCTTGAACACGTTAAAACGTGCTATTATTAATGAAACCAAGGGTTGGACCACACCTACCTCTGTATAAGGAACAAAAGGACTCACATGAAAAATATTGAAGCACTTAGAAATAGCCGCGAAGATATCCTTAATTGCCAAATCAAAGATGAAACAGGTTTAAATGACTTTCAAAAGACAGCTAATGAAGTTCATATCGCCATTCCAAAAGTTGGTATTGAAAGATTTCGCATCCCTCTAAATTTTGAGCACAGAGATGGAAGCGTTAGATCAACTGACGCACAAGCGTCGATGTTCGTATTTCTTGAAGCACATAAGACAGGTGCAAACATGTCTCGCTTCTGTAATATTCTTCAAGCGGAAGGCTTAGAGAAAAATGTTAACAATGAATTCTTTGCGACAGTACTTAGAAGATACCGTACAGATCTTCGCGACTACGATACTGAACCACTAATTCCACAGGCCCACCTAACTCTAGACTTTAACTACCCTGTTAAACAACAGTCACTAAAGTCAGGAAACTGGGGATGGCAATACTATAAAGTATCAATGGAAGGTGTTGAAGGACGCGATGGTATTCCTCTAATCAATCTAACAATGGAATATGAATACTCATCAACTTGTCCATGTTCTCTTTCAATGTCGAAGCAGTACGAAGAACAGTATAGAAATGGAGAGACAACTGAAGGAAGTGGTATTGCTTCTGCTCACTCACAAAGATCTGTAGCGACGATTACTGTAACTTATAAGGCAGAGTCAAAGTTTCACTTAGAAGATTTAGTAGATCTAATGAGAATTGCTCTTCCAACTGAAACTCAGTCTCTTGTTAAGAGACTTGATGAGCAAGCATTTGCTATTCTTAATGGCGATAATCCAATGTTTGTTGAGCACTCAACAAGACGTATCTCAGAAGTTCTAAACTCAGCAGAAGAGATTCTAGACTGGCAAGCAAAGGTTGAGCACTTAGAAAGTCTTCACAGCCACAATGCTGTTGGTTATATCAGAAAAGAAAATCCAAAAATTTAATCATAAAAACAAAGGCCTCTAAATAAGAGGCCTTTATATTTCAAAAAAAAATTAATTTTTTTTAAAACTTTTTAAATTTTAGTATTGACAAGTTAGAGTGAAATCCTTATTCTAACTCCACTTCAAATCGGAGGGCGATTAGCTCAGCTGGGAGAGCGCTACCCTTACAAGGTAGATGTCGGCAGTTCGATCCTGTCATCGCCCACCACTTTTTTTGTGGTACATTCAAAAGAAAAAAATCGGAACTCTACAGAGTTCTTTTTTTTTGCCTTTTTTCTTCCTTAAATATTCAGCCTCGAAAAATAGATAACCTCATTACTATCGACTTAGTATTTTTACAAAAACAAACTCAATACAATCCATTTGTCTTCTTTCGAGCCAATTTGTCATAAAGAATTTGTCACAATTGGACATTGTCGAACGAAATAACATTCAAACAGAGAAAAAATTTACGGCCAATAATAACTATTTTAATTTTTCCTCATCAAAACAACTAAAAAATATAGAAATTGATAAATCAATTTTTGATAACAAACTAACGGAGGAATTTATGAAAAAAATTATCGCACTTGCTGCTGCACTACTAAGCGTTTCATCTTTTGCACTATCTGCAAACGATTCATGGGATACAATCAGAGCTGAGGTAAAAGCTAACCCAAGCCTAGAAATCTCTTCAGGATACTCAGTATTTGTTGGTCGTATCGTAACTGCGTTTGATGTATGTGTTGACGGTGACAACTTTGTTACACTAAGCCAATACCCAATTTACGAAAGAAAGTGGATCGGTGGAAGTAAAGAAGGTGACAGATATAAAGACATCGTAGTTGGTTACGAAACACTAACTTTCCCAATCTCAAGAGAAGTAACAAGAAAAGTATGTCGTGGTAAAGAAGATAGAAACTGTAAAACAGTTACTTCAACTGAAACTCAACAAGTTGTTAGAGATATCACTGTTTCAAAAATCACTCGTGTTGCGGGACGTGACAGAGATGACAAGAAAGTTGAGCTTTTCTCAAAAACTTTCGAAATCCCAGCTTGTCTATAATTTCAAGTATATATAAAGTTTGAGGCCGAGTTTATGCTCGGCCTTTTTTATTTTCTACTGACATCCTCCTTGGATGACAGTTAAAAACCCTACTTCTACTGCCGTTGTCACAAAAAAAATAAATATCCTTTGTGTTTTTTAGACATCTTATTTCATCAAAAATATAACCTCTACATCAAAACAACTTAATTAATTAAAGGCTTCAAACTAAAACTGAATGTCTAATAAACCGGAGGAATTTATGAAAAAAATTATCGCACTTGCTGCTGCACTACTAAGCGTTTCATCTTTTGCACTATCTGCAAACGATTCATGGGATACAATCAAAGCTGAAGTATCTGCTGATTGGGATCTTTCATTCACTGGAACAGCTGTATTCGTTGGACGTCCAGTTAGCGCATTTGACGTATGTCTAGATGGTGACCAATTTGTTACTACTAGAGAATTCCCAATTTACGAAATCGTAAAAGTTGGTAAAGGTCACCCAGAAGCTGATGAAGATGGATATGCATCTGTAATCGTTGGTTACGAAATCCTTTCTTTCCCAACTACTTACACTTCATACAAAGAAGTTTGTAGAAATGATGACAAAAACTGTAAAAGAGTTGCTTATACTGTAAACCAAGATCTTGTTAAGAACGTATCTGTAAAAGAAGTTGTTAGAAGAAACGTTGGTAAAAACGATCGTACGATCGAGAAAACACTATTCTCTAAAGAATATGTAATCCCAGCTTGTAACTAATAAATTCAATAGCTTAAGTATTTCCCTAAGGTACTTAAGCTATACTTTTTATAGTATGAGTAGATAACGGCATCTACTCATGCTATTCAAGCCATCTATGGATAAAATGAACACTCCACAACTATCTCAAGCGCCTCTTGGGCCTATTGAGCAAGTAAGCTTAGACCTAGCTAAAAAGCTAGATGAGTATAAGAGCGTAAAAATTGGAGTTCGTCTTTTATCTGAAAAAACAGGAGTTAGTGAAAGAACACTCTATCGAATCCTGGCCAAAGAGAATAAGCCTACATATCAAACACTTTATAAAATCTATCGAGTCATTCACAACACAAGTAACGAGTCTCTCCTCTTAAATCTTGTTCCAGATGTTATTCGAAAGGAAATTGAAAAGTGTAATCCGAATAAAGTCTCAGAAAAAATACAGTATCACCAAGATATCGAAACTCAAATGAGTTACGATCGTACTTTTGCAGAGATTTATATACTGGCGGCATGTGCACCTATAACTAACGAATTAATTCAATATCGTTACGGAATGAGTGGCATGTTAACAGTGGAAAAGATGCTTGAAATGAAGGCCCTTAGAGTCACAAAGAGTGGTCACTATAGTCTAGGGGAAAACCAAGCTAATTTTAGTGCTAAGACCCTAAAGCGTATGGGTCTATCACTAGTAGAAAAATATAGTAAGGTACAGAATGCAGAATCATATGGTGAAAATATCATCGCATTCTTTGCAGAAGGCTTAAGTGAAGAAGCTTATGATCGATGGCTACAAGTAGATGCAAAGGCATTCGAAGAAAAAGTTGCAATTGCAAATGAAGACAAATCAAAAGGAACAAAGAGGGCCTTTACCTTTATGGTAACGGACACTTTGAATGAAAAATGAAAAATAATATGAAGAACAATATTAAGAAATTTATAGTAATAGTTTCGACTCTTTCGATTTACGCAGGAGTTGGAGGTGTTTCAGGTGGCCCTAAACCAACTAAAGACGACTTCTCAAAGCTTGGACCACAAACTTCGTGGCAAAAAATTATCGATGTCACAAAGAGAAATGATGACGTTAAGCTTGAAGGAACAACTGTTTTTGTATCAAGACCAGTTAGCGCTTTTGAGACATGTATTAATGGAGACGAAATTCAAACAACTAGAAAATTTCCTATCTATAAGACAAAATACGTTGGTAAAAATCAGATGGGAGCCGATAAAGATGGCTTTAAAACGGAACTAGTAGGAAGCAAGTACCTAACATATCCAATTAACTACAAAACACGCGAAAAGGTATGTAATAACCATGGTAAGCGCTGTCGTGAAGTAATGAAAGATGTATCTACTGAGACAATCAAAAACGTTAAAGTAAAGAAAGTAGTTGTCTATAAACCAAATAGTGATCGACCAAGAGAGGTCGAGCAAGACTCTTTTAACAAGGAATACATCATTCCATATTGCCAGTAAAATTCAGATTAAATAAATAAGAGGGCCGCTAATGCGGCCTTTCTTGTTTTATAAGAGATTGCTAAATCTCAACAAATTTGTCCATTTGTCATGATAAAGGCCACTAATTTGGACAATGTCGGACAAAATTCTCATGTGAATTAGAAAAAATTGTCACCTCATATCAATCAAATTAATTTCATTTCATCAAAACAACATAAAAAAGTATTGAAATTGATAAATCAATTTTTTGATAACAAACAAACGGAGGAATTTATGAAAAAAATTATCGCACTTGCTGCTGCACTACTAAGCGTTTCATCTTTTGCACTATCTGCAAATGATTCATGGGATACAATCAGAGCTGAAGTAAAAGCTAACCCAAGCCTAGAAATCTCTTCAGGATACTCAGTATTTGTTGGTCGTATCGTTACAGCATTTGATGTATGTGTTGACGGTGATAACTTCAATACACTAAGCCAGTACCCAATCTACGAAAGAAAGTGGATCGGTGGAAGCAAAGAAAGTGACAGATACGAAGATATCGTAGTTGGTTACGAGTACCTATCATTCCCAATCTCAAGAGAAGTAACAAGAAAAGTATGTCGTGGTAAAGAAGACAGAAACTGTAAAACAGTTACTTCAACTGAAACTCAACAAGTTGTTAGAGATATCACTGTTTCAAAAATCACTCGTGTTGCGGGACGTGACAGAGATGACAAGAAAGTTGAGCTTTTCTCAAAAACTTTCGAAATCCCAGCTTGTAACTAATTATAAGCCAGGGACTTGGTAAGCGTCTTTCCCTAAGGGACGCTTACTTTATAGAACGATTGGCCGAGGCATTGCTTCGGCCTTTGTAATTTTTACTGCTTAACTGCATAAAATTATGAATAGTGCTAAACTCGCCAAAAAATACTGAGGCATAATGAGAGAAGAGAACTCCAATATAATCAATGAGTTACCAAAGAAGGCATCCCCTACACTTGGTCTCAAAGAGCAAGTAGCTCTAGATTTAGAATCGCATCTAAAGCAATTTAGAAGTGAATCTATTGGTCTTCGTAAACTTTCTGAAAAATCTGGTATTCACCAAAGAACACTTAAGCGTCTTTTGGCCCAAGAAAATAGACCTGGTTATCAAACTCTTGTAAGACTTTATTCATGCTTAGTTGATAGTCCAAATGGTGGCCTTCTCTTAAAGAACCTTCCTGAAAAAGTTGCTAACGAAATTCAAAAGAAATCTCCTACTTCAACAGCAGGAAAACTTGAATATAGTGAAGAAGCTAACAAGGAAATGCTTTACGATAAAGTTTTTGCTGAAATCTATTGTCTGGCCTCGATGTCTCCTATAACTAGCGAATATATTCAATATCGTTATGGCTTAAGTGGAGCTGAAACTGCAGATCGTATGTTAGACCTTGGCGTTCTCAAGCTTACAAAGACAAATATGTTCACTACTGGTGACAAACAAATTGAATTCTCTCCGAAACTTGTAAAAAGACTTGGACTTAATTTAGTTGAAAAATATGTAAAAACTCAAGATGTCGATCTTGCAGAAAAGAACCTTATTGCATTCTATGCAGAAGGACTAAGTCCTGAAGGATATCGTGCATGGTTAAAAATCGATCAAGAAGCTTTTTACAAGAAGATTGAAGTAACAAAAAAAGAAGGCATGTTAGGTGATATAAAAACATTCACTTTCATGGCCACAGACACAATGAGAAAGGAATAAGGTTTTATAATGAAATCAATAATGACTATATTATTTCTGGCCCTTGCAATTAATGCATTCGCAGGAACAGGCGGAATTAGCGCATTTACTGGAAATAATGGTGGCGTTGATGCTGGTACAGGTGGAATTGTTGGCGGAGTTGATGATTTAAAAGATTTAAAACAATACGACTGGAAAACGATTAGAAAGTACGTTAAGAAAAACTACGATCTAGAGTTATATGGAGATATTGCTTATGTAGGAAGAAATATTTCTGTATTCGATGTTTGTATTAACAATGATCAAATTCAATCGATTTCAAAGTATCCAGTTTATAAAAGAGTTTGGCTTGGTGGAAGTAAAGAGTCTGATCGCTACAAAGATATCGTTGTAGGAAAAGAAATTCTAACTTACCCTCTAGAAGTCGAAAAAGAAGAGAAGATCTGTTACGGGCGTAAGGATAGAAACTGTCGAATGGTAAAGACTGTTCATAGGCAAAATCCTACTCCAGAGATCGCTCTAAAAAAAGAAGTTAGCCGCAACGGAAGACGCGGTGACAGAGAATACAAAGAGATATTCACAAAAAAATATGACATCCCATATTGTCAGTAGTGTGTGTTAAGCCTAGGCCCTTGCGCCTAGGCTTTTTTCCTGAGTAAGAATCTCTACTTTTATTTGCCCATTAGAAATTTTAAAACGAAGTCCTTTCTTAAACTTCCCTTTAACATTATCTCTTAACAATTCTTTTGTTAGCTCCGTATCACAGCGAAGATCACCAAGAGTACTAATTCCAATAGCATTTTCTGAAGTTACATTTATTTTAACTTCATTAATTTTCGAGAAAACAAATGGTAGTGATTCTATATAAGCAGCAACTTTAACAAGAATATTCTCATCACGAATTAAAATCAAAGCATCATCTTCAGCAAATAGATTTGCATCAAATTCAACACGAGTAAGGGCCATCTCTAATTTATTTAAAAGATTTCCTGCTTCAACTTGTCTTTCAACATATGCCAATTCATCAACAGCTGGCTTAATATTCTCTTTTAAATTCTCTAGCTGTTGTTGCTCATTTAATTGTCTAGTTTTTAAGTCTCTCGCCTGACTTCTAAGAATATCAATTGAACTAACAATCGACTTAGACTTCTCCAGTTCTTCATTATAGCTGATCTCAAGTTGGCTGCACTCATTCTTAAGACTTGAAATTTCTAGAGATAAACCTGTTAGTGTATTACGACTTTCTCTATTTGCATCTCGGATCTTAGAGATTTCCTCAGACAATTGATCTTTCTTTAGTAACAGTTCACCTTTAAACTTAGTTGAGTTCTCAATTCCCTCTTCAAGCATCTCTTTTTCAGATATAGCACTACTCAGTTTACTCTCAACTTCACCTAAAAGTGTTTTAGCTACATTTAGCTTATTTTGACGAGTTGAGTGTTCTTTAGTGACAAGCTCTTTTTCAGCTAATTCTTTCTGTAATATGTCTTGTTTTACTTTATGTTCTTCTTCAACAAGCTTAAGTTCATTAACACTTTGCTCGATTTCTGAGTTAAGCTTTACAATATCTGCTTTAGCAATTCGAGTATCATTTTCAAGCTTCTTTGCTTCCTCACTTAGCTGGACTTTGCGTAAGATATTTGATTCTAAATTCTCTTCAATTGTATTAATTTCTTTTTCTAAATCAGACAGTGATACTCTTAAAGAGTAGCAATCATTTTCAACTTTTGTTAATTCCTCATTGCTTACAATTTGCTGATTATTTAAGTCTTTATGTTGTTCCAATAGACTTAATCTAGACTTTTCTAATCTATCTAAAACTATGCCTTGGTCAACAATTGAACTCTCTAACTGCTTAATTGTTTTTTCATCACTTTCAATCATTGCTTCTATCGAAGAGATTTCAGCATGAAGTTTAGTAGATTTTTCTTGTCTCTGAGATACTTCCAAATTTAATGAAGATAGCTCATCATCAAGCTCTCTCTTTCTTGATAGGGCATTATTGTAAAGATTCGTTTCAGTTTCGATACCTGAATTAAGTTCACTCAACTCAATTTTCATATTCTCTACTAATGATACTTTCTTATTGGCCAATCGCTCATATTTCTTTCGTGAAGATGAGATGGCCTTAAGTCTATCCGTTTTACGAATAACACTGTCCTTAAGGTCTAAAGTTATGGCATCCATCTCTTTTATTTTCAATAGAGCATCGTCGTATGATGTTTGATTAGTTTTTATCTGAAAGTCTAACGCTTTAATCTGACTTTCAAATGTTGATATTTTCGAATCCAATGACTCAATCATTCTTACCGTTTTATTCAATTTATCACATAGACTCTCTGAAATATTATTTAGGCGTTGGTTTTCTTTAGCGAGTTCTTCAATTTCAAGTCCCTTGGCTTCAATTCGATTCTCACCAATTTGAATGCGCCCTTTAAGACTTCCAATTTTTAAAAGTAATTCATTATTAGTATCACTTAATGAATTCTCATCATCAGCAAGTTCTTTAATAAGATTATTTTGGGCTTCACAGTCAGAGTTTAATAACTCATATGCTGCTTGAGACTTTTCAATTTTCACATTTAAAAGTTCAATACTTTTTCTTAAATTATCGGCCTGATCTTGAAGTACTTGCTTTTGGTACTCTACATTTTTTTGCTCTAGACCAAGATCAATTAAAGTTTGTCTTGCTTCAACATCACGTCCATTTAATTCTTGAATCTCAAGACGAATCTCACTTAATTGAGAACTCCCCTCTTCAATTTGTTTTTGAAGCGTGATAATTTTCATCTCACGATTTTCATTATTAAGAATTGCTTTTTGTTTTTTAGTTAAAAGTTCTTCAACACTCGCATCTAAGCGGTCAACTTCGCTCTGATAATTTTGAACACTTTTTTCAAGCGCAAGAGATTGAGTAAGAACAGCATCATGTTCTTTCTTAGTTTTTTTATACTCTCTATCAAGACGATCTATTTCAATTAATGAAATACTTTCTTTTTCTCTAAGCTCATTTATCTGAGCTTCTAATTTCTCAGACTTTGTCGTATTTTCTTCGATCTTATCTTTAAAGTTTTGTGATTCAATTTTAAGAAGTTGAATATCCTGAATTAATTCTTGCTTCTTCTTTTCTCGAGAAGCTATTTCTGATTCGAGGCTAGCAACTATCTCGAGCTCACTCATCTCTTGTGTGCGTAGTGTTTCAGATTCTCTTTCTAGCTTTTTAATACTAGTTTCAACTGCAATAATATCTTGATTTATCTTTGCTTGCTTAGAAGAGATCATTTTAAGATCAAGAATCTGTAATTCTAAATCCTTTTCTAAATTTTGCTTATCTTGTCGAACATCTTTAACTTTAACTGATAATTCTTCTAGTCTTTGAGTTTCCTTATGCTTCTTTTCGACAACCTCTTGAGTTTTTTCAATAAGCTTACTAATTTCAGTATCTAGTTTTATTCTTTCTGATTCTAATTCTGAAATATTCATATCACATTTTTTAATTGTGTTACTATCTTCTTCAATGGACTGTCTTAATTTTGAAATACGCTTATTAGCTTCTTCAATCTCCACCTTCAAGTGAGTACGAGAATCTAGATGATAGGCTTTATCACCGTTAATAACTGATGCCTTATTCTTTAGTGCAAGCTCTTCACCTCTTAAATTACCTAACTCTACTCTAATGCGACCAAGTTCATCTAAGTTTGAGGAATGTGATTTATTAAGATTTGTAATCTTCTTTTTCAACTGAACAATTGAACTTAAAATGAGTTGTTTCTCTTCAACTAGTTCTTTTAAGTTCGATTCCTGGTTATCATTCAATTGTTGAATTTTTACAATTCTCTTTTCTAGGATTTCCTTATCAGCGTGCTCATCAGTTAAAGCACTCTGTAATCTCTTAAGCTCTACTTCAGTTTTTTGAAGCTTTATCTTTTGTAATTCAACTTCTTTTCTTAGAGATTTATTAATCTCTTCATACTCTCCAATTAGCTTCTTCTCTTCACTAACTTGAATATCTAAATTGGCCTGTGTTGTTTTAATATCAACAATAGAGTTTATTTGAGATTGGTTATTTTTAGTTTTACTTTTAAATAGATTCATAAGGTCCTCACTAACCTCTATTTTCTCATTAAAAGCCTTTAAAATAAGCATGTGGCAACTTTTGCGTTGACGCAGACCTAAGTAAAAATATGTTTCGAAGAATCAATAATTTCTCCTCAATCTCTGACAATAATGAACAAGTATACTTCTTGTCTTACCCAATATATGAGTGCATATTGATAGCATGATTTTCTTACTATACTTACTTGTTGGTGCATTTGTTGGAACTCTTTCTGGCCTTTTTGGTATCGGAGGAGGAGTTGTTATTGTCCCTACTCTCTTATTCTTATTTCAAAAACAAGGTTTCTCACCAGATATTAGAATGTATATGGCCCTAGGAACATCGCTTGCGACAATTGTTATCACTGCCGCCTCTTCAACACTTAGACACTATAATATGGGAAATCTACTTACTGATGT
The DNA here is from genome assembly GCF_043196495.1 of Halobacteriovorax sp. XZX-3. Classification (NCBI taxonomy): domain Bacteria; kingdom Pseudomonadati; phylum Bdellovibrionota; class Bacteriovoracia; order Bacteriovoracales; family Halobacteriovoraceae; genus Halobacteriovorax; species Halobacteriovorax sp. XZX-3. Next base: position 1,201,920 of record NZ_JBEBMO010000001.1, read on the forward strand.
AACAAAGAGATTTATTTTACCAATTGTTGTCGGTATCAGTACTGGAGCTTATTTGGTCAATATAGTCGAGGCCCAAACACTTGAGCTCATCTTTATCTGCTACCTTTATCTTGTTTCATTAAAGATGATTTTTTATAAATCTAAAGTGGAAGAGCCAAAAGAAACTTCTAATATGCTTTTTAACTTTACTGGCTTTATTATTGGTCTCAAATCAGCAATCCTTGGAATTGGTGGTGGTACGATAAGTGTTCCATTTCTAACTTGGAGAGGCTACCAAATGAAAAATGCAGTTGCTATCTCGGCTTCAATTGGGGTTCCGATCGCTCTTTTTAGTACTTCATTTTATATTTATAACGGTCTTAGTAAACCTACTCCACAATACTCACTTGGCTATGTTTACTTACCGGCCTTCCTTGGGATCTCAATCGCAAGCTTCTTTTTTACTAAGCTTGGAGCAAGAATATCAAGTGTTGCCAACCAATCAATACTAAAAAAGCTCTTTGCTCTTCTCTTAATCGGAATAGCCCTGAAGAAGACATTGACTTATTTAGGTCACTAAACGTTTAAGCTCTTGTTAATCACTTGTTTTAAACTAATGAAAGATTCTGTTGATTGAATTTCTTTAATCATTTGAATCTTACCGATAAGAAACTCGTGAAAATGATTTATATCCTTAACGATGATCTTCACAATTAGAGCATAATCCCCTGTCGTATAATAAGCTTCAACGATTTCATCCATCTTCTCTAGCTTCTCAATAACCTTGTGAATATCACGTGCATTCACTAGGTGAAGGCCAAGTAAAACAACTACATTATGTCCTAATTTTGTATAATCGACCTTAATTGTACTTCCGACGATTACACCGGCCTCTCTTAGTTTTTCAACTCGTTGATGAATTGTACCGCCGGAAACCCCTATTTTCCTGGCCATTTCAAGAAATGGCATACGGGCATCCTTTTCCATCAATTTGATTATCTTCTTATCAATACTATCAATTTCATAATTATTGGCCATATCTCACCTCTAAAACTATCAATTTATCACCATTTTATAGTATTTATTAAATAACTCATAGTTTTACATGTTCAATATTGAGAATTTATTAAAAAAAGCCGAATATTACTAAAAATATGGAGGTTTTCATGTGCGGATTTAGTGTATTTACGGGAAAAGTTGAAGAAAAAGAATTTGAAGAGAAATTTGATCTAATCTCTCACCGAGGGCCAGATCAAAGAGCAATCCACAAGTTAACAGAAGGAACAATGGGCTTTCATCGTCTAGCAATTATGGACTTAAGTGAAGCCGGCTCACAACCTTTTATCTCAAAATCTAAAACACACCTTGTTTGTAATGGAGAAATCTACAATCACCGCACTTTAAGAACTGACTATATTGACCGCTATGACTTTAAGTCTGATTCAGACTGCGAAGTTATAATTCCAATATTTGAGGAGTATGGCATTGAAAAGCTTCTCACATCACTTGATGGGGAGTTTGCATTTGCAATTGAACAAGATGGTAAATTCTATGCTGGCCGTGATCCAATTGGTATCCGTCCCCTCTTCTATGGATATGGCCTTGAAGATGGAAAGATAGCATTTGCTAGTGAAGTAAAAGCACTACAAGGTCTATGTAAGGATATTAAACCTTTTCCTCCAGGACACTACTATGCTGATGGTGAATTTACTCCCTACTTTGAAGTTCGAAAAATTAAGTCTCGTGCAAAAGAAGATTTAGAACTTGTGTATCAAGGTATTCATGATCACTTAGTTGAAGGAGTAAAAAAACGCCTTGATGCAGATGCACCAGTAGGTTTCCTTCTTTCAGGCGGACTTGATTCGTCACTAGTATGTGCCATTGCGGCCAAACTTAGTGATCGACCTATTAAAACATTTGCCGTTGGAATTGACACAAACCCAATTGATTTAAAGTATGCACGAATTGTTGCAGACTACCTTGGCAGTGAACACCACGAAGTCATCTTTACAAAAGAAGAAGCCTTTGAGCATCTTGGAGAACTTGTTCACAAACTTGAAACATGGGATATCACGACAATTAGAGCATCAATGGGAATGTCTCTAGTTTGTAAATACATCAAAGAGAAAACTGATGTTAAGGTTGTCCTAACAGGAGAAGTTAGTGATGAGCTCTTTGGCTATAAGTATACTGACTTTGCACCAAGCCCATTAGAGTTTCAAAAAGAAGCACAAAAACGAGTTCACGAATTATATATTTACGATGTTTTAAGAGCTGATCGCTCGATTAGTTCTCACTCACTTGAGGCCCGTGTTCCTTTCAGTGATAAGGCCTTTATCGAGTACGTCATGGGAATCGCTCCTGAGCTTAAAATGAACTGGTCAGGAGAGGGTAAATACCTTCTTAGAAAAGCTTTTGATCATAGTGGTTATCTTCCTGATGAAATCCTATGGCGTGAAAAAGCGGCCTTCTCAGACGCTGTTGGGCACGATATGGTTGATTGGCTTAAGGCGCTTGCTGAAGAAAAATATAGTGAAGAAGAGCTATCAAAAGCGAGTGAAAAATATCCGTATGCAACTCCATTTACGAAAGAGTCTCTTATGTATCGTGACCTCTTTGAAGGGCACTTTCCAGGGCTTTGCGGCCTTATTACAGACTTTTGGATGCCTAATAAGGAATGGGAGAACTGCCAGGTTGATGATCCATCAGCTCGAGTTTTACCTAACTATGGAAATTCTGGTAATTGAGAAATAATCACCATATAAAAAACTAGGGTTACAAAGAAGAGCTTTATAAAAAGCAACTTCCAGTATTCCTAAGTTCTTACTTATAGAGTCATTATAACTATTAAACAATTCTTTAATTAGAGTATTTGTTCCTGAATAAAGAAAAATACTTTTTAAATAACTAAGTCTATCAGTAAACTTTTGAACTAATTTCATAGAGTATAATTCATTGAGAGAGTACACCTGAAGCTGCATCTCCAATCGACTTAAGAGTTCTTCATTATTTAGAGGCTTTACTTTTATTTTGAAATAAAAAACTGAGTCAATAGATAATAAGGCTTGAAACCACTCCAACTCACAAGATTCATCAAAATATGGATGCAGCAGCTGTTTGTTCTTAGCTTCAGCAACATATGTATCCTTTTCAGAGTTACACCATGAACAAGAGGGATACAGATTTGCAGGTAATACGGCAAGACAAGGAAAAAGAGATTTAGGTAAATAATGGTCTAATGAACTTACGATACAAATTCCACACACTGGGCATGTTTTACCAACTACACTATTCAAAATTATTAAATAGCAATTTCTTCTTGGTAATTCTTTTTTGACAAACTGGTCATTATATAACTTTTTCATTAGATCCTTATCAAATAGTACGTTTTTTTGATAAGTAAATAACTCTTTACTTCTTCCTAATTCTAAATATTTTCTCTCTATATTGTTTATATGCGGGGTATATTGTTCATATGTTGACTTGAACTTTACTGATTCATTTATACTTGTATTAAAACTATACTCATGACTTATATTTATTAAAGAAAGAGACTTCATTTGTTAATTAAAAGAGACATTAATATCCCTTTCCCTTCATCGCCAATATCATTATTTATGGTATCCATAATAGACTCATAATTATCATTTTCTTCAGATAGCTTTCTTAATAAACTATGATAACCTGACTCAATAACCTCTAGTCCAAATACCTCCCGAGTAAGGATACCTACATTTTCTGCAAATGGTTTAATATTCAATCGCTTAAATACTTGACTTCCCCCTTCTCTCTCAATTTGCCAAACACAGCTTGATGGAACCTCTTGCAAAACTACAGGTGAATGAGTAGAGATAATTGCTAAGCCATTCTTCTTCTTTAATAGGTTAGATAATGTCCTCATAAACGCAGCTAACAATGGAGGATGGAGATGTCCCTCTGGCTCATCTAAAATAACGAGAGACTTTTCACTAACCATCTCGACAAGTGAACTAATTGTTAAAATAATAATTTTATGTCCCGAGCTTAACCTATCGAACGCGGTACTCGCTTCAACAATGAAATCTTCTTTACTTCCGTTAAAATCAACAAGTCTTCCAATATTCACACTTTTGAATATTGGATCTGTTTCAAGATTTTTAATACATTCAATCCAAAGCTCTTTCTTACTATCATTAATAAGTTCAAATACTAAATCCGCAAACTCTGAGATTAAATCATCAGTATCTTTATTTACTTTCTCGAGTTTATTTTTAGTATGATTAAAGAAATCTTTTTTTAATCCAATATACTTATAAGCTATATTATTCACACTAGGAGCCGTGAGGCTAACAGGGTAATATTTATCGAAGGCACTAAACGACGAAACAACCAATGAAGCGATGTTAACATCATTTAAAAATAGTCCATTATCTGTGAGATTATATAGAATATTTGAAACCATTGAGTTCATTAAAAATGATTTCCCTACACCATTTCTCCCTATTAATACATGAATATTAGAACTAAGCTTAGAGTTAGGGTCAACGTGAAACTCTAAAATATTCATATCTTTATTGAAGCCTTTAGGCATAAATGAAAGTTCATATCCTGTAAACTTATCTCCACCATTTGCAATTCGATGAAACTGCTCTTTTACAGTATTTTCAAAAACATACCTTAGCAGAGATTTTTTTGTTACATTCTCATTTTTAACTTCTTCAAATATATTTAAATCAAATGCAACATCATTCATATTTCTAAAAAAAGAAATGATTTCGCTCGGACTTAATACATTTTTCAAATTATTATAGTATTCCTCAGACTGCCCTAATGAAAAGAGGTTCTCCGGTAACTGATTTAAAACAATGTTTTTTTCAATATTAACATTTCTATTTGTCTGGCCTTTCTCACCAAGCTTAAGTGTTCCTATATAATTAGTCTCTTTACTATGTGCTTTTTGTATATTTAATGAATACTCTACTTGAAACTCAAAGTTATCGTCCCACTTAGTATTAACGAGTATATACATATTCTCATCGTAAACATGTTTTTTATCAAAAAATGATTCCAAAATAATAAAATTCATAATATCTCATCAAGTGTTAACTATTTAAAACCACATTTATTGTATCAGAAACTAAATAAAACTCACCACTTATGTCATAGAATTTTATAGAAATTGCTTCTAACTAAATTATTAAAGAAGTACCTATCTACAAAAGAGATTAATAAATTCACAAAGTTTTATAAGAGAATATAGTTATACATATCATTCCAAATATTTTCGTAAAGAGTTAGCACTAATTGAAATATAAAAATAGATAGATACAACAGTATCCATCAGCGCGAGTTTTACCTAACTATGGTGCATCTGGAGAATAAAAAAACACCTCAAAAGAGGTGTTTTTTATTTATTAAGTTTTTCTAAGCTAACACAAATTAATCGATCGCCTTTTTTTGCCTCTTGGCACTCTCCACTTATAGATTTTTCTTTTACTTGATAAGTACAGGCTGAGTTCACTGACTTATCAAGGCAAGCTTTTAACCTAGAACGATAACCGAAATTCTTAGGTAAGCTAAAAGCATTACTAGTGGTCACTAGAGAAATAATAATTAAAAGCTTCTTATTCATATCAACTCCTATTCCACCTATTATACGCGATATTTCGCTATTTCTATAACTTCTTGAAATAAAAAAGGCCCCGCATAAGCAGGGCCAAATTTAACAAGTATTAATTTTTTTAATAGGAGGCAAGCAGCTTAGTTAGCTACTTCCATCCCTTTCCCAGAGTCAATAACCTTCAGCCCTACATGCTGCATGAACTTTTCTGGCTCAGATAGATTTAGAGCAAGCTTTAGTACATCCTCAACATGTGAAACAGGGTGAATTGATAGTCCTTGCTTGATTTCCGGTGGAATCTCAAGAAGGTCTTTCTTATTCTTTTCAGGAATAACAACTGTTTTTACTCCTGCTTGCTTAGCAGCTAGCATCTTCTCTTTTAGGCCACCAATTGGAAGAACACGTCCTCTAATTGTCACCTCACCTGTCATTGCAACATCTTGCCTTACAGGAATTCCAGAGATTGCTGAAGTAATCGCTGTAACCATTGTAATCCCCGCAGAAGGACCATCTTTAGGTGTTGCTCCTTCTGGTGCATGAATATGGATATCATGCTTATCAAACCACTCAGAATCAATTCCTAAGCGACCTGAAATTGAACGAACGTAGCTCATTGCTGCCTTCGCTGATTCAGTCATAACCTCACCTAGCTTACCAGTGATTTGGATACCACCTTTACCAGGAACTGCAATAACTTCGATATGTAGAAGACAGCCACCAACTGAAGTATAAGCTAGACCATTTACTAAACCTACTTCTGGTTGTTCTTCAATTACATTATCATCAAATTTAACTGGACCTAGATACTTTTGAACTAGTTTCGAAGTGATTGAGAACTTCTTACCTTTCTCAACATCTTTCGTAACAACGTCTGTAGCAATCTTTCTAGCAATTGTATTGAACTGTCTTTCAAGCCCACGTACACCAGCTTCTTTTGTATAACCACGAACAACTTCCATGATTGTGTTATCAGTAATTGTGTATTCGTAATCTTTAAGTCCGTTATCTTTCCATGCACGTGGTGCAAGGTACTTCTTAGCGATCTGAGTTTTTTCAATTGGAGTATAACCTGCAAGGTTAATGATCTCCATTCTATCTCTAAGTGGCCCAGGGATTTGTCCTAGATCATTTGCAGTCATAACAAACATTACTTTTGATAGATCGTATTCAACTTCAATATAGTGATCACCAAAGTTTTTATTTTGAGCTGGATCTAGAACTTCTAGCATTGCTGCTGCTGGATCCCCTCTCATATCAGATGTCATTTTATCAATTTCATCTAAAAGAATAACTGGATTTGATGTTCCTGCTTTCTTAAGTGCAGAGATGATTTTACCTGGCATTGCACCTACGTAAGTACGACGGTGTCCGCGAATTTCAGATTCATCTCTTACACCACCAAGTGAAACTCTTTCAAACTTTCTACCTAGTGATTCTGCAAGTGACTGACAAATTGATGTCTTACCAACACCTGGAGGACCTGCTAAACAAAGGATCGTTCCCTTTCCTTCTGCACCAACAAGACTTCTTACCGCAAGATATTCAAGAATTCTTTCTTTAACATCTTTCATTCCAAAGTGATGATCATCAAGAACAGTTCTTGCATGAGTTACATCATTGTTATCTTCTGTATACTCTCCCCATGGTAGAGAAAGCATCCAGTCAATATAGTTTCTCACAACCGCAGATTCTGCTGACATTGGAGACATTGACTTAAGTTTCTTAATCTCTTTTTGTACCTTAGTAACAGCTTCTTCAGGCATTACTTTCTTAGCTAGGCGCTCTTCCATTTCTTGAACTTCAGATTTCTCATCTTTTTGTCCAAGCTCTTTTTGAATAGCGTTCATTTGCTCATTTAGGTAGTACTCTTTCTGAGACTTTTCCATTTGAGACTTAACGCGAGTTCTGATTCTTCTCTCAACGTTAATGATCTCGATCTCTCCTTGCATTTTTTCAAGAAGAAGTTGAAGACGTGCTTCAATATCTACAGCTTCAAGAATTTCCTGTTTTTCAGGAATCTTCATTGAAAGGTGTGCAACGATAATATCAGCTAATCTTGATGGATCAGTGATCGATGAAATGCTCATAAGTAATTCTGGTGGAATTCTCTTATTAAGTTTCACGTACTGTTCAAATACATTTTTGATTGATCTTACTGTTGCTTCAATTTTTACTTGTTCAGGAACAGCTGGAACACACTTAGTTACATCTGCCCAGTAACCTTCAGTTCTTGCTTCAAATTCCTCGATTGTTGCTCTGTACTTCCCTTCAATAAGTACCTTTACAGTATTATCTGGGAGTCTAAGCATTTGAATGATATTTACAACAGTTCCTACGTTATAAACATCTTCACGATCTGGGTTTAGGATACTAGCATCCTTTTGCGTAACTAGAAAAAGCTCGTTACCATTTTTTGATGCTTCCTCAAGGGCGTTGATTGACTTCTCTCTTCCTACAAATAGTGGAACAACCATGTGTGGAAAAATAATCATGTCTCTTAGTGGAAGTAACGGTAGGCTCTTCGACTCAGTTGACTTCTTGTCTGACATAGCACCTCCTGCACTATTAATACTTGTCAAAAAAATTCTGGGAAAAGGAAAGATTGGAAGACTTCATGTCTAATCTCTAACCCTTTTATAAATTGTATCAAGAACCTATAAATATTTTGAAACTTTTTTTGGTCGGAATCTTATGCCCCTCAATAAATTCACAGTGCATAGGCCTATATTTACAACCACTTAAGTTATCCGACAAGAGAAGACCGGTTAGCTAAAATATTCTGACATTTGAAAACTAGTGTAATTTCTACACCGCTTAAACGAACAAGGGCCAGACAAAATGCCTGGCCCTCTTTACTTATTTATTAATTTTTAAATAATTAACTATTAAGCTGATTCGATATCTTTCTTAGCTTCTAAAGTTGAGCTAGCAGTTGATTTCGTGTCTTTTCTTGGACCCTCTTCAACGCGTGGTGATTCCTTACCTGCAATAGATGCAGCAGTAATCACAACTTTATTGGCCTTATCATTTGCTGGAACATCATACATTACTTCAAGCATTGTTTGCTCGATGATGGCACGAAGTCCACGCGCACCAGTTTTTCTCGTAAGAGCTGTTTGAGCAATTGCTTTCAGTGCTTCTTCTTCGAATTCTAGTTCGATTCCATCAAATTCAAATAGTTTTTGATATTGCTTAGTAATCGCATTCTTTGGTTCAGTTAGAATTGAAACAAGTGCTTCTTCATCTAGCTCTTCAAGAAGTGCGTTTACAGGAAGACGTCCAATGAATTCAGGAATAAGACCAAACTTTGTTAAGTCTTCTGCTTCAATACCACCAAGCTTTTGAATTACTGATTCTTCGGCTTCAACAGTTTGTTTTGCAACAAGCCCCATTGGTCTCTTCGTCATACGTTTTTCAATAATCTTATCAAGACCTACGAATGCACCAGCTACAACGAAAAGGATATTTTTCGTGTTAACTTGGATGAACTCTTGTTGAGGGTGCTTACGTCCACCTTTAGGTGGAACAGATGCGACAGTCCCTTCAACGAGCTTAAGTAGTGCTTGCTGAACACCTTCACCAGATACGTCTCTAGTGATTGATGGGTTTTCAGACTTACGTGCAATCTTATCGATTTCGTCAATATAAACAATTCCACGCTCTGCTCTTTCTACATCGTAGTCACATGCTTGAAGAAGGTTAAGAATAATATTCTCAACGTCTTCCCCTACGTAACCAGCTTCAGTAAGTGAAGTTGCATCAGCAATAGCAAATGGTACGTTTAGAAACTTTGCTAGTGATTGAGCGATAAGAGTTTTACCAGAACCAGTTGGACCAGCAAGTAGAATATTCGACTTTGCAAGTTCTACTGAGTCGTCTTTTCTTTTCGTATCACCGTGAGCAATTCTCTTATAGTGATTATGAACGGCTACAGAGATAATCTTTTTTGCACGATCTTGTCCAATTACATATTGGTCAAGGTGTAGCTTAATCTCGTGTGGCTTTGGAACATTATCAAGAGCGGCTTTAGAAACAGACTTAACCGTATCTTCGTAAATGATTTCATTACACAATTCAATACACTCATCACAGATATAAACACCAGGTCCTGCAATTAGCTTTTTAACTTCTTTTTGAGATTTCCCACAGAAGTTACAAGAAAGTGAACTATTGTATGATCCATCTTTTTTAGTCATTCATTGTCCTTTAGTTTTAATTCTAAAATAGAATTATATCTTACTTCTTATTTGATTCAATAACACCATCAATAATACCTAGCTCAATTGCATCTTGTGGAGATAGGTAATTGTCGCGGTCAGTTGCTGCAACAATTTTTTCCATCGTCATATCAACTGACGAGTGCTTAATATAGATACCATTTAGTTGGTCTTTTAGTGTTTGGATTTCATTTGCCTGGATCTGAATATCAGAACACTGCCCTTGAGCTCCACCTAGTGGTTGGTGAATCATAATACGAGAGTGTGGAAGTGAGTAACGGTGTCCCTTCTCTCCAGCAGTAAGAAGAAGTGATCCCATTGAAGCAGCAAGCCCTACACAGTAAGTATAAACTGGGCAAGATACGTGTTGCATAATATCGTAAATACCAAGTCCAGCATAAACGCTTCCACCTGGTGAATTGATATAGAAATGGATTGGATCTTCTGGGTTACTCTGCTCTAGAAACATCATCTGAGCAATAAGTAGGTTGGCAACTGTATCATTAACTTGTGTACCTAAGAATACAATTCGATCAAGAAGTAGTCTTGAATAAATGTCGTATTGTCTCTCACCTCTTGCCGTTTGCTCAATAACAATTGGGTTAGGTATATGTGCCTTTGGATCCATCATTTTTTCTCCCTAGATATATATTTGGACTCTTTTCCAATTAATTTGTCTAATGCATTCAGCATTTCGGTGGGTTGGGACTATTTCTTTAGATAAATATTTGCGATTTTCTGATTAAATTCCAGCTTAAGCAACTGAAATTATTTACCCTACTATTTCTATATTTAACAAAAAGATGAACAGATTTTAACATTGCAGGTCTTGAATTTCCCCCACCCCTGCGGTTTAATTTAGCGCAAGAATTTATAAACTATTCAATAGTTATACGCGCAGAAAACAGGAGAATATTATGACTGAAACAGTTTACCCAACATCATTAGTTTCAAAAGCAGCACCAGAATTCAAAGGTAATGCAGTAGTAAATGGTGAAATCAAAGAAATTTCACTTTCAGACTTCAAAGGAAAGTGGAAAGTTCTTTTCTTTTACCCACTAGACTTCACATTTGTATGTCCAACAGAAATCACAGCATTTTCTGACAAGATTCAACTTTTCAAAGACCTTAACACTGAAGTTATCGCTTGTTCTGTTGATTCAGCTTTCTCTCACCTAGCGTGGACTAAGCAGTCAAGAAATGAAGGTGGACTTGGTGATATCAACTTCCCAATCCTTGAAGACCTTACAAAAGAAGTAGCTAGATCATACGGTGCACTTATGCCATCTGGTGACGTTGCGTTTAGAGCAACTTATATCATTGATGACAACAACATCGTTCAACACGTTTCAATCAACAACCTATCAGTTGGTAGAAATGTTGAAGAAGTTGCAAGACTTGTAGACGGTTACCAATTTACAGCTAAGCACGGAGAAGTTTGTCCGGCAGGTTGGACTAAAGGTGCTGATACAATGAAGCCAGATCCAAAAGGATCACAAGAATATTTCAACAAGCTATAATTTTAGCTCGAAATATGAAGGCCCTCAAATGAGGGCCTTTTTTAATAATAAAATCCTACTCCGATTCCCAAGCGAGTGATACTCAATTGTCGATAATCATTTTTCAATTCATGACGTTTGGCAAAGATGTTGTACCACATATTCTCACTATACTTCTGACTGTAATTGATCTGATAACGTTGACCGCTTAAGCCTCTTTGCGAATTCACAGATTGAGAAAAGCTCAAATTAAGTACAAAAGGTGTAATTATCTTTTGAGCAAATGTTAGTCCTAAGGTGCCATAATAGATGCGCTTAACCTCAGTATCTAGAGATTCACCATCCAAGAATTTACTTGAGTTATAAAGATTGAAGACTTCGTAATCAACACCACCAAAAAAACCTGTCGAATTGCGATGTGTATAAGACTTATGAGCATAAAAACTTGCTCCAAGCTCTGGTTTAAGCTTTAAATTATTTGAAAAACTACTTCCACTATCACTCTCAATTTCTGAGGCAACAAGATATGAAATACTACCAAGGGCGACAAGTGAGAGCTTCTCAATTGATACAGGAAAATACGAAATCCCTGCTGTTAATGTCATTGGTGAATTCTTTTGTGTTTTTAAAACTCGATTAGATGTTTTTTCTTTAAACATTCCAAGAGAAGCAGAGGTTTGAATAAAGTAGTTATGGTTGTCCCCTTTAGACTTTAAGAAGAAGTCCAAGCTCTTTCCATATACTTGGTTCGTATTTAAACCAATGTAAAAAATAATGAGTGATCTAAAAATTCTCTTTTTCACGGCCCTAATATTACCAGAGAAACACCTTAAATTTGAGAGAGGAAAAATACGCTGATAACTAATGCATATTGAATCAAATTAGGATATTCTTAACGTAATTTTTTTACAGTTATGCTAGGAGATAAAATGGAATTCATTGATCAGATCATGCTCTATATCAACACTCACGTGCACATGGCGCCATTTATAATTTTTGGACTACTCCTCTTAGCAGGCTTTAACATTCCAATTTCTGAAGATGTAATGTTATTTACTTCGGCCATTTTAGCGGCCAAGAACCCAGACTACCTATACCCACTTTTCTTTGGGGTATTTCTTGGAGCATATCTTTCAGATTTAATTTGTTACGGATTTATTGGACGCTACTTAGGCCCGAAAATTTTTAAAATTAAATTCTTTGCCTCAATGGTTACGCCAGAGCGCCTTGATATGGTTAATGCCTTCTTTAAAAAGTATGGTGTATTCACATTAATTTTTGGTCGTTTTGTTCCATTTGGATTTAGAAATGCACTCTTCCTATCAGCGGGTCTAGGACGCATGAATGCTTGGAAATTTGCCCTGTCAGACCTGCTGGCAGCAACAGTATCATGTGTTGTTTACTTCACTGTTTATTATAAATTTGGTGAGACAGCTATTGAGTATATCAAGAAGAGCAATTACGTTATCGGTGCAGTAGCACTTGCTGTAATTCTTGGTGTAATCGTCTCAAAATGGAAGAAAAAGAACGTAAACGCCTAAAATCATTAAAGTCAGAAAAAATTACAAGGCCCGTCAATTACAGTTTACAGCACGGGCCTCTTCCTCCATAATCCCGCTTGTTCACAAAAGTTGTGAAAAAAAATGAACAGTATTTGATTATTGGAGTACCGCTAAATGTTAAATTCAATCACGCAAAATAAAGTTATCAGTTTCAACGCATTTAAGAGCGAAAGAGCTAGCCGTTGTGAAAGTACTGTTCAAAGAGATTATTTCTCTAAGCTAGACTTCTCTGCCCTAATCAATGAGACAAACTCTCTTGTTGCAGAAATCAACAGTGACGACGTTATTAATAACGAATTATTAATTAAAGTAGATCAGCTAACAGCTGAATTTAAAAGCCGCATCCTTGATAATGAATCGCCTATCGACAAATATCTTTTAGCGACAATCAAGGATCTTAAGTATTCGATAAAAGCAAAACTATAGTTTTGTTCTTTATATTCTTCTCTTTTTATTTTTTGTTTTTTTGTTTTAAGGCCCGTCATAAGATGGGCCTTATTTTTTTGCTTCCAGCAGACTTTAGAGGGATTCTAGCGATTGATAATCGTGTAGAACTTTGGCCCTAAGAAGTGGCAACTTCATTTCAGAATCATATCCTAGCAATGATGCCGTCTTTCTAAGATGTACGATATTCCCATTTTTCTTAGAAGAATTCTCAAATTGAGTTAGTAAGTAAATCATATTCTTTGAAAAGGTTGTCACGTATGAGCGTATCAGGGCCATATTCCCTGAAGTTACATGTGAAAACTTAGCACCGATAGATGGTAATAAGATTTTTTCTACTTCCGACAATCCTTCAAATGAACGAACAATATCAACTTCACAACGAATAACTTCAATATCAAAAGCGCTGTGGTCGATACTAATAAGTTTTTGAGAACTTAACTTTGAAAATTCTGGATATTGAATAAGAGATACCATGGTATGAAAGCGTGTACTTGAAGGTACACGCCCCATATCGGTAATTAACATTCCACCTTCGGAAATATTAGAACAGCGGCCCTTTAAAACATAGTCATCACAAAGATAGAGCATCTCTTGATTTACAGGTGCTCTTAAATGTTGACGATTAGCTCTCGACACTCGCTATTCCTCTATTAAAGTAATTTTGAAGCTGTTTCAGAAAGCGCAGAACGCTCACCAACAGTTAACTTCGTATGAGAGATAATCTCTTCTGTTTTCAGTCTTTCGACAACATAGCTTAGACCGTTATTAATCTCATCAAGGTATGGACTATCAATCTGCTGAGGGTCACCTGTTAAGATGATCTTAGTTCCCTCACCTGCACGAGTTACAATTGTTTTAACTTCGTGTGGAGAAAGGTTTTGGGCTTCATCAACAATTAAGTACTGACCAGGAATAGAACGACCACGAATATAAGTTAGTGGTTCGATATGTAGTAGTCCATGATCCATTAGATCAACATATGAAGAACTTGTTCCAGCTCTTCTTTGATCAAATAGGAAGTCCATATTATCAAAGATTGGTTGCATCCAAGGACCTAACTTATCGTTTACATCACCTGGAAGATAACCAAGGTCTTTCCCCATTGGCTGAATTGGACGAGAAACAAGAAGTCTTGAATATTTTTCTTGATTAATTGTCATCTCAAGTCCTGCTGCAATTGCAAGAAGAGTCTTACCTGTACCGGCCTTACCAACAAGTGATACTAACTTGATATCGTCATTTAAAAGAGCATCAAGAGCAAATTGCTGTTCCATATTTTTTGGATAAATTCCCCAAACACCTTCTCTCATTGGAATTAAAGGTACAACTCCAAGTTTACTTTTAGAGAAACGTCCCAGAAGTCTTCTTCTATCATTTCCTTCTTCATGAACAACTAAGTATTCATTTGGAAAAATTTCAAGTTCTTCCCAGTTTTCAAGCTGTAAGAAGCGATTCTTTTCATATTCTTCAAGCTTATCTTTTGGAAGTGGTAGAAAGCGATAACCTGAGTAAATTTCCTCAAGCTTAATATCTTTCATTCCGTAGTCTTCAGCATTGATACCTAAGATATCAGATTTAATTCTTAAGTTGATGTCCTTAGTGATAAGAACAACATCTTCTCCCTGCTCCTTTAAGAAGATAGCTGAGGCAAGAATTAAGTTATCATTAATAGTAAGATCAATTGTGTCGTGTTGATTTTCAATTGTCTTATCAACAGAGATGATCAGGGTTCCACCATTGTCTAACTCAACACCATCCATAAGTGATCCCTTCTTACGAAGATCATCGATGATTCTTGAGAAATAACGAGCGTTACGCCCATTCTCATTCTGATCTTTCTTAAAACGATCTACTTCTTCAACTACAACTAGTGGGATGAAGACGTCGTTAGGACCAAATTTGTTAATAGCGTTAGGATCAAATAATAATACGTTCGTATCGAGTACAAAGGTTTTTCTTGTCAAAATGCCCTCCATGACATTTAGATTGATGCGAGGAAGCCTCTCTTAATTAAATTTTAAGTTATGGTAAAAAGGGATGTCAAAGAAAAAGGGCCGTTCACCTTTGTGCGTCATGAAACTCACACAAAAGCCTAAAAAATATCCATGGATGTATCAAATAAAGAGATAAAAACAAAAAGGCGATCACCTTTTGTTTCTTGATACTCAGAACCTATTTCTACATTATTAAATCCAGCAGTAATCGTAACTGGCCATAGGCGAATCTCAGCTCCATAATTCAGATAGCCTTCGCCAAGTCCTGCAAAGAAACCAAAGAAAGGGATATTGAGCTGGGCCCCAAAGTGAATCATTCGACCAAAGCTCAAACCTTGATTGATTGGCTTAACATCAAGAGCAAGAGAATAATCAAATGCCTTCCAGTCTTGTTTTACAGCAATTCCAGTGTTAACGGCCATATTGATGCGAGGAACTTCCCCATCCCCTTGAGTCTTTTTAAAGTATGTATCACCAATATCAAGAACTGCCATTGATGCGACAAACTCTGTATTTCCCCATCCATTGGCATATTCAATACCAATATCGTGACCTGCACCAGAACCTTTGGAATAGCCAAATGTATTTTTAATATCATCAATTGAGCCTAGGCCATTTTCAATTTTTGTAATGATATTTGTCGAGAAAATATCAAATTTATCTCGCGTCCCTTCTCTTGTTAAATATTTGAAAGAGTATCCTAGCGAAAGACGCTTACCTTTCATAATTTTCTTTTTCTGCTTATTGCGACTGCCACCAATTAGATTGAAAGCAAAACCAGCTATAAATCCACGATCATAAGAGTAATCAACATTAAAGGCCGGATTTACACGGTTCTTCAAAACGATATTGGCACGATTCTTAGTAAAATAAGAAAATGAAAAATGATGGGCCTTAATCGTTGAAAAGTTAGAAGCTTCTAAATAAAGAGGGTAACCCATTAGCTGATCAGCAATACCAGCAGCATCACTTGGAAGATTATTAAAGCGATCCATATCATCGATCGCATTTGGCCCAGCTAGAATAAAATTAACAGGAGATATATCAACATCATAATTTGCACCTAAGCTAGCAGGATTGTAAAAAACAGTAAATGAATCCTGATTAGCAAGCCCCATCCATGCATTTCCCATTAACATGGCACGAGGACTCTGACCTAAAAAGAATTTCTCAAAGGCCAAAACATTGATGCTCAAAAGAGTAATGAATAGGAGCTTTAGCGTCTTTCCCATTACCTACCTTGAATGAAGTGTTTCAAAAAGTGCTGCCATATAGTAAGCAATTTGAAGTTCACTACCTGTAAAATCTGTTACACATTGAGTTTGATTTTTTATTGTCACAAGACTATTTGAAAAGCCTTTAGGTGTAATCACATTGTCGACAAAGTCTTGCCTAACAGTACTAATGTCGGCCAGAAATGTTGTTAAATCAACATCAGTAATATCACCAAGAGTGATATTTTCAAGAACATCTAATAAGTTATTAAAGTCAGTAACCAATGCGCAAGCACGTTCTAGATGTAGGCTTGAATCACCATTAGTTAAATCAATACTACCTGTATCAGCACCATCATCACATGCACCTGTCACGCCACCTGCTTGAATATATGCATCAAGATCGCCATCTCCGAAGTAAGAGTATGCGAAGAGACATTCATTAGTTCCAACTGTCCCCGCTCCTTTCGAACCAAGCGCATCAGAATTTCCAAAGAAGGCCATGCTCATACCGTTTCGAACAAAGAGCATATACATTAGAAAAGAATTTATATCGGCCGCTCCATAACTTCCAAATGTTGCTTTACGAAGCGTAGCAGACGGATCTTTTGTTGCTGGGCCAACTCCTCCAGAATAAGTTAAAACATCGATTGCTTTGCCAAGATAATAGTAAGAAAGATCATCAATGTCAGTCATGGCCTGGGCCAATGTAAATGTTGACATTGAACTTAGGAGATCTCCACCCGTTGTAATTTTTGTGATTTCATTTAAGAAGAACTCTGTTACAGAAAAGCCTGCTTTACATGCATAAGAAGAAGCAAGTAACTTATAATAAGTTGCATCTCCACTCTGCTCTTTCATCGCAAGCATTTTACTGAGGGCCTTATCACAATCCCCAGTCGATAAATGATCTTCAACAGAAAGATAACTTCTTTCAAGTTCGATATCTTCATCGACACCACAAGAGGTGAAAAGAATTGATGTTAAGAGATAAATACTGAAAACAATTAGTTTATTCACAGCTTAATTATCTCTTAACTTAACCTTTAATTCATAGTGGGAATGAGATACCAATCTTAAATAGCTTATTCCTGAGTTAAATACTCGGCGACACTAACAATTGCGTCTTTAAAATCATCTTTTGGTAGAACAAGAGAAATTCTGGCACAATTTGGAAGACCAAAATCCCCACTCGGGACCATTGCCACACCTTTTTGCTCAAGAACTTGTTCGCAGATCTCAACAGAGTAATCCGACAGATCAGTATCCGATTTTTTAAATCGGCCAATGACAGGAGCGCTTGAGAAATCAAAGAGAAAATAAAAAGCTGACGTTACCTGATACCAGCACTTTTCTAACTTATACTCTCTTAGAACTTCTCTTAATATAAGAGCATTCTCACGTAAGTGTTTTTTAACTGGAGTTAGATACTCATCAACATGATTCATATTATAGCGAAGTAGCGCACGCTGAATTAATGAACAAGAACCTGAAGCTGTATGGCCTTGAATCTTTTTAACAGCATCAATCACATCTTCGTGTGCAATACAGTAGCCAAGTCTTAGGCCAGTTGCTGCAAGACTTTTTGAAATACCGTCGACAATGATTGTACGTGACAATAACTCACGATCATATTGATAATAATATGTTGGTTTTGGGTCGTAATAATTTAATTCGTAATATATTTCATCAGAAATAATAAAAGTATTTTCATATGGCTTCACAATTTCAGCAAATTGCTTCATCCACTTTTCATTATAGAAAATCCCCGATGGATTATTTGGGCTATTTAAAACAATTGCTTTCGTTTTATCACTAATCAATTCTTTTAATTCCTCTAGGTCTGGTTCAAACGCATTAAAAACGGAAGCCTTAACTTCTTTTAAGACACCACCATTAAGAGAGATCATTTGTGGATATGAAATCCAGTATGGAGCAAAAACTATTACTTCATCACCTGGATCAACAATACTTGCAAAAATATTTGCAAGAACATGCTTTCCACCATTACCTACAACGGCCTTGAAATTATGGTCAAACTCATCAAAGCTAATGCCTCGAGAAGTTTCAACATATTCGATAATTTTTTCTAGTAACTCACTATCGCCTGCAACTGGGCTGTATTGAAAACTTTTTAGAAAGTCTAACTCTCCCCTTATTGATTCGACTAACTCCCTTGGTGGTCGATAAGGTAGTTGTCCTGCTGTAAGGTTGTAAACTTTCTTACCTTCTTGTGCCATAGCTACTGCTTTGGCATTAAGCTTTAAAGTAATACTCTCATTAATTTCTTGTGAACGCTTCGAAACATTCATTAGATCTTCCCTTTTTTAGCAATCCAGTTATAAATTGTATCTGGAACGAATTCCTTAATTACTTTTCCATGCTTATGAATTTCTTTAACAAGCGAGCTTGAAACATAGTAGTTATCTCTTTCAGTAATAAAGAAAACTGTTTCAATTTCTGGGTATAGTCTCTTATTCATTGAGGCCATCTGAAACTCTGCTTCGAAATCCCCTGTAGGTCTAAGTCCTCTAATAATTGAGCCAATGTCGTTTGCTTTTGCATAATCGACAATTAGTCCTTCCCACTTATCTGCTTTAATACGAGGCTCATCTTTAAATGTTTCATTTAACATCTCAACTCGCTCTTCAGCTGTGAAAAGAGGTTTCTTATTGCGATTGTGGGCAACAAGTATAATCACCTCATCAAAGACTGTTAGTGACCTCATTAAAATATCCTTGTGGCCATTTGTGAATGGGTCAAACGTTCCTGGGTAAATTGCTCTTTTCATTGAGTACCTAATTCCTATTATAAATTTAAATCAATTTTATACGACACCGGATTACAATGCAATTTTTGCAATATAACTTGTGCCTTGCTTGTAGACTTTAGAGAAAGTAAGAGAATGTTTTTTTAAATCTGCTTCAAGGATTCCCTTTTGACGATCGGATTCAATCCAAATCTCTCCAGAGAATGAAGATTCTTTAAGTAATTTGAGACATTCTAAGTAGACATCCTTTAATTCATATGGCGGGTCGATGAAAATGAAACTCTCATCGTATTCATCTGATGTTGACTCCAAATAACTTATACTTGTTTTTAGATAAGCTTGAGCTTTTTGCTTAATAATTGATAAATCTTCTGTGTCTACTTTTTTAGAAATCTCTATCTTATTCTTTTTTAAGACATTAAGAACTTTTGGATGGTCATCAACAAGTACGACTTTCTTCGCCCCTCTTGAAAGCGCTTCAAACCCCATAGCACCACTACCTGCGAACAAATCCACAAACAGACAATTCGTTAAGTCTTGATGAGCATCAAAGAATTTTCGTCGAAGCATAACACTCGTTGGACGAGTAATTGATTCAGGGGGAACAAAAAGGGCATGCCCTTTAGCATGCCCACCAAGTATATTTATGGCCATTTATAACCTTTTTAGTTTAAACAACATCAAATAATGTTAAGCGACTTTCTTCGCTTCTTCGGCCGAAGGAAGTGGAATATTAAAATTAGCTCCACCTTCAATACATGCCTTAAAGCCTTCTTCAGTTATTGAAACGTCTACACCATTCATTGTCAGAGTAAAGCGTCCATCAACTACACTTAATGTTGCTTGCGACCCAGCGATCGTCAAGTTTACATTAAAATTCATATTACCTGCTGCACTAAAAGTAACGTCACCACTTTCGCTAGTTGTTGGCGCAACATGCGTGAAAGAAGGCGCAGGAGTTTCTTTAGGCGCTTGATTTATCACAAGTATATTTTCATTGTCTTCATCTTTTATCACTGTTGATTGTGCATTCGCTGCCGGCTCTTCTTCCATTTCGAGAGTTGTCGTAGGTGATGCTGCGTCAATTTCTTCAAGATCTTTCATTATGGCATCCATTTCAGCTTCATCAAAGCCTTCAGTAAATGCTTCTTCGAGTGATGGAGAAGAATCCCCAGCAACTGCTTCTTCAATATCTTCTTGAGCAACGATTTGTGTTGTCTCTTCTTCGAATACTTCTTCCACTTCTGCAACAACCTCATCAAGAGGATTTGACTCAGCAACCATTTCATCAAGAGGATTTGATTCCGCAACCATCTCATCAAGAGGATTTGATTCCGCAACCATTTCATCAAGAGGATTTGATTCCGCAACCATTTCATCAAGAGCATTTGATTCCGCAACCATTTCATCAAGAGGATTAGCTTGCGCCTCTAGGGCATCTAGCGGGTTTACTTCTACAGCAAACTCTTCTACTGGTGCAGATTCTGCAACGCTTTCTTCGACGACCTCTGCTACTGGCGCGCTATCAAGTTGTCCTGACAGTTCTTTATCCAGACTTGCAAATTCTGCCATGATGTCATCTAGTTCATTCTCAGAAAATCCACTTTCTACACTTTTTGCTGCTGCATCTTGAGGTTTATTTCCACCCATATAAACTCCGTCTATTGATCCAATATCACTTGTGCTTTTCGACACAGATGACAGAAACTTTAAGAAATAAACATTGTTATAAAATCAGCAACTTACAAAGCTTAAGTCGAGAATATCTATTTTTAAGCATGACAATATGAGTGGCCATCGTTATATTTTACTACCAATTTAAAAGACGCAACACACGACTTTCCTTACATAGTTTAGAATGTTAACCATCTTAAAGTTTTGAGGACTGTCGATTATTATACGGAACAACAGGCGAAGTGAAAGATTCATCGTTTTCAGCTAAGAATTGGCTGATTAACAATATTCCTGGTCCTAGTACCGAGGCAGATAGCCTTGAGGAGCCTAAGCATGCAGTAAATGCAAGCGGACCTACTCCTGTTCCTTCAATTCAAAGCGGACAATTTCTTGTTAGTGACCACATTATTCCGAAGTGGCGTGGTGAAAGTTTACTAACTAAAGGAAGCATGAAGTTCAAAAAAATTGTATTTGAACTTTTCAATGAAGCAAAAACTCAGGTTAAGTCTTTCAAGCACCGCAACCGCAGTCTTAAGCAATCTTTATTTCAAGAATTTATTGAATATACAACTCACAACGGTATTCACCCTGAGGGAGTTAGCGACTTTAACCAATTTTGGGCACAACTTGATGACAAGAACGGTCCAAGTTACGAATGTATCCAAGACTTTTTAAAAGTTTACTGCCTTCGTTCTATTAGCGTCTATATCTTAAAGGTTCGCTTTCTAACTCAACTGAGCTCTTTCTATTCAAAGACTCTTACTAAGAATGAGATTTTGAATCCAAACTCAACGCTAAGTAAGATCTTTAAAGTATCAAGCTCACGTGAATTATCGAGTCGTGCACTAGGAACTAATGAATACAGCTGGTTTAGACCAAATGAAAATTTTGGTGACAGCATTTTAGAACTTAGCTCTATCCTTAAAGACCTTAACCCTATTGAGTTCTTTAAAGTTCTAAATCATGAAATTCCGAATGAGTTATCAGTAGTTTTATTCCACAACGAAACTGATAAGTATTCTCATGCTTTCAGTAATCGTAACTTTGGACTAATGACTAATAATCTTTTAATCAACTTTCCAAAGTGGATTGAAAATCATGGTGGGTATTTCAATTTTAATACTCAACCACAATGTTTAAGTACCCTATTTACAGGTAACTTTCTAAACTCACTAACGATCTCTCACTGGATTGCTCAAGAGAATAATTCAACAGAGGCTTGGCAAGAAATTATCTGCCCAGAGTTTAGAGGTGATAATTATGTTAACGGACAATACTTAAAGATATTCCAAGAAATTCAATTCATGACTTTCTTAGTATATCTAGCTCCAAGACAGAATAAAGACCCTATCTCTTTAATCGTTTCTCTTTTTAAGCAGAAGTCGAATAAATCGAGAATTACGGCCAGCGGTCAATTTGCCCTGCTTGATGCTACAGAGGTACAGCAAAGTATCTACGATAGAATTCTGGTTAACTTAGTAAATATTCCTAAGAAGAACCCACACCACTACCTCATTACAAATATAATGCAAAATGGGGAGCATCTATCTAATAGTGGTTATATGTATGTCTTCTCTAATCAGAAGCTCTTTGTTCCTTCTCATGCAGCAAAGAACGAAGCACTATTTAAGCAGTACAAACTACTGATGCGCTTTAATCTTGAAGGCCTTAAAGGTAAGGGTGAAATCCCACGCTACTTCTATATCTTCTCGAAGCGTGTGGTAGAAAATAAATTAGATATTTTTGGTAACCCAGATGTTAACTCAACTCTTCTTAAGGAGTCGTGTCTTTCTGTAAATATGAATGGTGATCTGACTCACTTTTCGAAATTTGATTTCTTCGTTGAAGAAATTGATAAGCTATTTGCAAATAAGAAGGCCATTGATGCTCCACTTTTTTCAAATGAAACAAAGTGTGGATTATCATTTGAGTTTCACCAAGATGCTATCCTTAACGGAAAGCTTCTAAGTAACAACAGTGAAAGTGATAAGATCACTCACCCACAATATTTTAGAAACCTAACAAAGAGTTGTATCCCATTTGATCAATTCTTTAGTGTTGAGTCTCTTTCAAATTACCGTGAAGATGACAACTACGACCTACTAGGCTTCAACCTTAACCCTCAAGAGAGATATCCATATCTTCTGATTGTGGACTTCACTAATGAGAACGATATTAAGCTTGAGCTGACGACAATTGATTCACTTAAGGCGAAGATTGAGGAGTATGGTAACGCTTACTTCCAATACTTTGGATTACTACCAAAGATCTCAAATCTAAATATCAATCTATTTAGAGAGTTCTTTAAGACGACAATTGGTAAGCAGATTACTCAGCTTACTTTTAATGGTGGACTGAAGAAAACGAAGGCAAAACTAAATGCCATGTTAATTCCAAAATTCCTTGAGAAGACGGAATTCTTACCTTCACACCATATTGAGTCTCTACAAGATATCACTCTTTCGAAAGAAGATGTCCAGACAACGGATTTTTGCATGTACACGCAAAAACTTGCTTCTAAGATCGATACTATCAACTTACTTGCTAAGCGCTGGCCATGGCATACAAGTTGTATCCTTTCTCACCTAAAAATTATCATTGGTAATTACCGTGATCAGGTAAATAGTGGAAAGGTTCAAATGAAGTATGATTACTCTTCAAGTGCACTCATTGGAAAGATTGTTGGTCTGCCAAAGACACCTATCTATCCAAACAACCAAGATATTTATCTTGAAACACTTATCACTGAGAGAAATGATATTCACCTTCCACTAACAAGTGCAATCTTTGAAAAGTCTGAACACACAACAAAGCTTAGACTTATTTCAAATGATAGAGAAGTTCTTAACCTACATGGTGAATTACAATTACTTCAATTCATCCAGTTCATTCTGACAAGTGCAGTTGGAACTCCTATTTCAACTATCGTTCAATCTCTTGAAGTTCCTGCAGCAAAAGAGCTTAATTCCCTACTTGCAGAGCAAGATCAGGTAGCACATAACGTGAATGAAACGTTTGCACTAATTAATAACACTCTAAACAATATCATTATTGGTCAAATAAATAATTAGTGATATCATAGACTTATGCAATTGAAAGTCGATGAGACTCACTGGAGTATCTACCGCTATTTTAAAAATAAGGCCAACTCTCTTGAAGGAGAGCCTTCAGCTTTACTAAAAAAATATCGTCAAGATCAACAGCGCTACGCTCGCCGAGACTTTCAAACTTCAAGCGTCAGTCAACTTTATGATTCAATTGATACCTCTGATATCATCTACCTTGGAGACTTCCATACTTTTGACCAGAGTACGAGAAACCTCGAACGTATCATTCGCATCCTAGCAAAGAGTGATTATCAATTTTCAATTGGTGTCGAATTCATTCATATCAATCATCAATTCTACATTGATTCATATCTTAAAGGGGCCATTACTGAGCTCGAATTTCTAGAATCAATCAACTATAAGAATTCATGGCGCTTCCCTTGGACCTTTTATAAGATCTTCTTTGATCTTGCTAAGGATCACAATATTTCAATAATTGCTCTTAATACTAAGGGAAATCTGGAGCAAAGAGACAAGAAGGCCGCAAAGAAAATTGCGACTTATCATAAAGAAAACCCAGAACAAAAGTTACTTATTTTATTTGGAGAACTTCACATTGTTCCAAATAAGCTGCCACAAAAAGTTTTTGATCTGGCAAATAAGGATATTGTTCAAACAATCATTCATCAAAATACTGATGAAGTTTACTGGAATTTAGTTAAAACCAATAAGCTAAGATCTGATCAAATTGTTAAGTACAATATGAGAGAATTTGTTCTGGTAAACTCTCCTCCTTGGTTAAAGTATGAATCTCAAATTTACTGGTATGAGCACTTAGCTGATGATCCTGACTTTGACATTCACGAGTATATTATAGAGACAGGTGCACTTAAGTTTTCAGACAATATCTTGGATAACTTTGCTTACTTTTGTCATGAAATTAATAATACCCTTAATCTTGATATACCAATTGGTGAGATTGAAGATTTTAGAATCTTTGATCAGCAAAACCTAAAAAAAGTAAAAACAACAATCAATAAACTAAAGTCAAAGAAGGCCATTAGTTTTTACAATAAGCTCATCGAACATGGTAAGACGTTTAAACTTCCATGTAAGAAAGCTTATTACTGTTCAAGTTATTCAATTAATCGCATCTCGTACCTAGCAGGGATTCATATTCATCAATCAAAGTTAAAGATTCCGGAAAAAGAGATTGTTGACTTCTTTAATAAGAGAGATCGTACGAATTTATTTGTTTATCTTATTCATAATTATATTAGTGCTTACTTCTGTTCGAAGCTTTTTAACCCCTATCGAAAGTGTAATATGTATAAAGACTTTCAATACATGGCACGTAATAATAAACAACTTAAGAAGACTGATAAGATGGTCTTTAAAGCATGTTTAAAGCTTTGTAATAAACGAGCTAATGTTAATGAAGAACTAAAAGGACTAACTCTCTACCAGCTTCATAAAGCTTCACGTAAAGTATCACACATGCTTGCAGATATTATTTTTGACTACTTCTTCGCTGCTAATCGAGTTGAGTATAAAGATGTATACAGGCTTGTAGCATCAGATGATTACTCAAATGAAAACTATCAAAGCCTGTTGAATGAAATTGGAAATTTAGTAGATATTAAAAAGCTAAAAAAACGCGAATTCTAATTACATTAGTCTTTGCATAATCTCGCGCTTAGTACCTTTTTCAATACGAGTAACTTTCTTAGAAGTATCTTCCTTCACCTCTTCAGTCACTTTATTAGCACTTTCTACTTCAGCTACTGGAGCAGCAGTAACAACATCTTTTGTTTTAAAGATTATCTTGTACTTACGTCCAACTGGTTGTAGATCGTCATTGTAAAGGTTTGCAAGCTCTAGACGTCCCGAAATGTCTTTTAAAAGCTCTCTTACGATTTGAACTGAAGTTTCAAGTTCAGTTGAATTCTTACTCTCACCGTACGAAGAAATACTTAGATAGTAGATTGCTCCAAGTGTCTTACCTTGAACTTCAATCGTTCTCTTATCTTCATCAGCATTAATTGAGTTCTTAGCTGCATCTAAGAGAATATTATATTGAATTTGCTCAATCGTTTCTCTCTCACCGATGATTTCTTTTTCATTAGTATCAATTTTAAATTCGATCCCCTGCTCTTTGTACTGATCTTGTACTTTACAAGCAATAAAGCGGTTTACCGAAGAAATCTCACAACTTTGTACCATTGGTACATTAGTTTCATTTTCACTACTTTCATTTGATTCACTCATAGACCAAATTTGATCCGCAACTTGTTTTGCATCTTGATCATCATTAGAAAGAACCATTCCGAAAGTTTTATTTTCATTAGAAGAGATCGTCGCTTTTCTCTTCTCTTTTCTGAAGTTTTGCTTTTGTGCAGAGTAAAGCTTTGAGCAATGCTTCATCTCATTAAGCTCAAGTGCATTAATGATAACGCTTTCAATCTCATCGAAGTTATCTTCTTGATTAAGCATAAGAAGACTTAACGCCTCATCTTCAAGTTCTTTTCTTCTTTGCATAACAATCTTCTTGAAAATTAATTCCCATGCAAAAGTAAATAAGAACACTCCTGCAACAAGAGCAAGAGAGATTTTAATATTTGAAAGTGAACTTGAAATCGTTTCGAAGTGATTTTCAATAAGAATTGAGCCAGCATCTGCAGCATCTTCAAACTGAGAGAACTTTTCGTCGATATTGCTAGAGAAATTCTTGTCTGTTACAGAAAATCCCTTCCCTGTACTTCTAAGACTCTCATGAAACCAGTGAACATTTGAACTTACTGTATTAAATTTTTTAACGATTGCTGAAGAGAATTTTCCATACTCAGTCATTAGGTCAGAGACTTGAGCAAAGCATTCTCCTGTTTGCGCCGTAAAGTTACTATCTAAATATGTTGAATTCATATCCCCTGCAACTGCAGCAGTGTAGGTTTGCTGAACTCTTGTACTACAAATTTGAATTCCGTTTTGAATTGTTGAGACCAGTTTATAACTATTCGATACACCACTTAGCATATAAGCAATGACTAAAATTGAGACAGAAGATAGACCTAATATTCCTAATCTCACCTTTGAAAATTTGTATTGAACTGGTTTACTCATCCATAAGTCCTTAAAATTGCGTAATTCATTTACTTTTGCGCCAATTAGCACACTTTAATTCTACCTATTGATTCAACTAGAAGAAAGAGTAGACAAATTTTACCAGTTTAAAGGAGATTCCTTTGTCCCAAACCAAGTAAAATGGTACAATTTTTATAGATAAATCCGGCCGGAGAAAAATGATCAACTATATTACAATCCTATTTTCCCTCGTTTTACATGCATTGGTACTAAGTTTAGTACTTGATGCTGACAATTCGAAGAAACTGGCCCAGGAAGAACCAATTAAGCTCAAGTTCAAACAAATTGAAGTTAGAAAGATTGGACTCGATAAGGCCCAGGATAACCAAAACCTTTTTGGTCAACTTGCCTATGGAAAACCTTCTTATACTGAAAAAGAAATCAAACGCGTTGATCAGGAAGTAAAAAGTCGATCTTCTGCCCTATCAAAGAAAGAAGAAAAAAGAATTGTTGAAACAGTTAAAAAGGAATCCGTTCAAAAGAATCAGATTACCCAAAGAAGGATTTCAAAAGAAAGCTTCAAAGAAGCTAATTGGACTAATGAACTATCACACGTTCAAGAAGCAACTGTAAGTTTTCTACCGCCTAAAGGTATTAGCCCCGACAAACTGAATGAGTTCGAGAAGGTTTTCTATGCTTTCTATAAGCGTGTTGCTGTTCAGTATATCAACTCTGTTCAAATTTCGGTGAGAAATCGAGTAACAGAAAGGCCTTATGTTCAAGAGAGTCTACGCTCAGCTTCAGCTCAAGAATTAAGGGCCGTTGTACGTTACGATGAAGAAGGAAATGCTGAAATTGTAAAAATTCTTAAGTCATCAGAAGATGATGATATCCATAAAATCTTTGAAACAGCTTTAGGGAAAATGAATAAGATTCCTAATATTGTAAAAGATCTAAAAGACGATGATGGAAAGTACTATGCTATCTTCACTCTATCAGTAAATACACGCCGCTAAGATTATCGTTGCCACAATAATCAATTGTAATTTTCTTGGAATACCAAAAGTAAGAAAGATAAAGAAGTCTTTTACTGAGAGATTGTACTGACGCTTTTTTAAGACAGGACTCCCCTTTATTTGTTCTTCTTCTAAATCAGGTATCAATTCATCTAACTCTCTAAAAAGCAGCTCCTCAACCTCAGAGTTAGCTTTATAAGAATTAAAATCATTGATCAAATCTTGTTTTTTTAAATCGTACTCAAGGAGTTTTTGGCGACAGTCTAGACATTGAGAAAGATGTTGTTCATTTTTCACAAAGTCACGACTTTCTAAATAAGTCATTTGCTTTGAGAAGAAGCACTTTTTAAAATTATTATTAATTAATTGTTCTTCCATCAAAGCTCTCATTTAAATGTATTCTATTATGGGATAATTGATCAATATAAGATAGAACCTCTTGTTGAGAGATCTTAAGAGTTTGTGCAATACTCTCAACACTCTCCCCTTTGAACTCAAAAAGATAAACACAGGCCCTTTTCTCAACACTATCGATTTCGCTATTCTTTTTATTTAAGATTTGCTCACTTCGTTGTTTAGCTAGACCAATTAATTTTATTAGAAATTGATGTTCAAAATATTCGTTATCTATCTTGTACAGAACTTGATTACCTTGTTGAACATGGCCAGTGGCCACATCAATAATAAGTTGCATTGCCTGCAATTGATCTTGAATCAAGTAATTTGCCACTTGATAAAATTCATCCACTAATTTTCGAATAAGTTCTTTTTTAACTAACACATGATAATTTTAGCAAGCTTTAGAAAAAATGCTACTGCGATTTTAAACACTTAAGTGAAGATTAAAGTATATTCAATAGATTACCGATAAAATAGTGAGGAAATGTAAGAACGAGGATTACATGAGAAAATTTATATTATTGGGAACTTTAGTACTCATGACATTAACGAGTTGTACTCAACCGACTAATTCTAGAGCTAATTATAATAACTCTAACGGAAATGGTTGGGATAACGGTAACTCAGGAAGCGGCGGAAATGGCGGCTGGGACTGGGGTAACGGTGGAAGTGACGGCGATGATAGTGGCAATAATGAACAAACCGATAGTGGTGATGGTTATGGAGACGGTAACGAAGAAGGAACAGCTGATGGCGATGGCCAGACGACAAACTTCTACACTGTAGGAACTATTGTTCTTCGTGGTAGCTCACGTGTATCTTCTGGATCAAATGTGATGTGGTCTTCGACTTCTCTTGGAAATGGTCAGGCCATGCTCTATACAGACTCTCGATTTAATATTCGTGTACGTCCAAGAACAGCTCCTACACAGGGAACGACAGATGCCTATGGAGAAAAATGTCACTATAATCCACAACAATATAAGAAATTAAGAATTAAGTTATGTATTCGCGCTCAAGGTGAAAGCTGTGAATCAAATATGATTAGAAGTGTAACTTTTGGTGATATCGCAAACGAAGAAGTTTCGAAAGTTAAAGAGTTTTCTAGCTACTCACTTCCAACAACAACAGGCCCAATCATTGTGGATGTTCTTGATGTTCAATGGGACTGGTCTTGTCAGTTCTATTTAAATCAAGGTTATAGTCAAAGTAGCGCTGAAGTGAATGGTTACTGCCCAATGGCCCGAGTATGGGATAATGACTGTGTAGGCTTCGATCTTCAATTTTCAACTGACTATACAAAAGACTTTCCGGCTTCAGCTCCAAGAATGTAATTATCTAAATAATTCAAGTGCGAGGTTTCTTTTCATAGCAGAAGAAACCTCCACCATTAATCCCGGACACGTTACGTTTACTTCCGAAATCTTTCCACCAAGAATATCAAAAGCAATTAAATCAACTCCGTCGGCCATAAGCTTTTCGCAAATATGCTGACATTCTGCTTTTACTTCAGGATCTAATTCGACGGCAGAATACTTTGCTCCTTGAGCAATATTGGCAAGGAACTCGCCTTCTTTTGGGACCTTTAGGATTGTTCCCAGTTCATTAGCACGATAGAAAATTGTGCGAATTTCACCTTCAATAACAGAAGCATCAAACTCTTGTACAACAACTGGCCCTTTAAACTCATCGCATTTGGCCTTAAAATGCCCTTCAAATCCGTCCAAGCCTACTTTTTGCACACCGATACCCTGATAAAGATCAAGAGGCTTTAAAATCAATTCTTGGACCCCACGAGAAGCAAGAGTTGCAACAAACTTTTTAGCACCAGCAAGAGAAGTTCCTACATAGCTATCAAGGCTAAGCTCTCTTGTATAGGCCGAAAGCTTTTCATTATGTTTCATAATTCCTAATGGATTATTTAAAACCTGAACACCATACATCTCAGTTAAGAAATTAAGCATCCAAAGGTAGCGCTGATAGCGCGAATCATATGGTGGATCAATTCTCATATGAATTGCTGTATTTGAATCAATTGAAACAACTTGTGAATCATCTTCTACTTTGAAATCTTCAACATAGAAACTTTCATTGATCTTTCCACTAATGCGGTAACAGTCAAACTGAATGCCATTAGCATTTTGGACAAAGAAGTCTTTTTCAAAAAGAACATAAACATCCTCGCCTCTTTCTTGCATCGTTAGAGCAATTAAGATTGTCGAATCTTTCTTTGTGACAAGTTTTTCAATTGGATCAATAAAGAATAAGTGTTTCTTGTTTTTCATATCAAGAAAGATAACATTAATTCAGCGATTTGAAATTAAAAAGATAGTCCTCAAAGCTACCTTCCACGTCATCTTCAAGGTACTTTTGATAGCGTTGTTCAATATTTGCAAAGAGTGCTTTTAGATCACCATTAAATCTCTTAGCATATTCGCCAATTTGAGACTGACTTTTCTCATAAGTCATAAAAGCTGCCAAAGATGCTGTGTTCCACTCCATTTTTGCAGGCCAACAATTTGTGACCTCAAGACTAGAACAAAGCATACTTAGTTCTTTGGGCATTGTTATCGTAAGATAATCTTTCTTCTTACTCTCCCAGGCATCTTGTTTAAGAATTTCCTTGAGGTTTTTAGCGTGAATCGTAACGGCCTTCTTGAGCTTTGCATTTAACTCGAGATTCTTGAAATATTTGACCAGTTCTTTATCATTCTTGTAATACTCAATAAGCATTTGCTCACCAAAGTAGTTGGCAAGGTTTTCATTTAGGTCGACTTCATTCTTAGCAAAGAAGATTGTATGAAATAGTTCATGAAAGACTGTTTCAGTTAAGCTGTACTTTCCATATTCAAAAAAAGAAGAAAGTATTGGGTCATTGAAATTTCCAAGTGTCGAATAGGCCAGTACATCTCTTGTATAAGTTTCATAACCGTCTCTTTCAAGCTCCTTTGCAAACTCCATTGCAGATTCCTCTTTGAAAAATCCAAGATAAGGAAAGCATCCATAGAAAGTGAAGCACTCTTTGCGGGCCTTTATCTCATTAGGTCTAGAAGCTATAACGAGATAAGTAACTGCACGAGATTTTAAAAGTGTCGTCTTAGAATAAATATCTGTAGTAGGCCTTTTCCAGTATTCATAGAAATACTTTTTATAGGTTTCGATTTGTTTAATTTTATTCTTATATTCTTCACTAACCTTCGGGTCTTTTAAGACATCCTGATTAGCTCGAGCACTCCAAAGAATATCAACTTGTCCTATGCCCTGCTCAGTTAGATAACTTATTTTGGCACAAGATAAACTCGTGAATAAAATTAAGAGAAGAAAAAGTCTGTTTAGAACAACCATGAGATCCCAGCATTGTAACTTAACTGATCTCTCGCTTGTTCAAATTCAAAAGCACGAAAGACCGTTCTTACTGAGCCCTTTATTGAGAAAGTTCTTGTTAGCATGACCTTTAAAGCAAATGCCCCAAACATTGCATCGTAACTAGACTTCTCTTTTCCGGACTTGATGAGATATTCGGTCGAAGTATCTAAGTCCTTAACTAAAGTTGTTGAATAAAGAGTATACTGCTGGCGACTCCAACCAAGAGAGATTAGCGGTTGAAGAAATGATTTACGACTTGAAAGAGCTTGTCTTATCCCGATACCAAAGCTTTGAGTTTTAATATTGGTGTATTCATTTTCAATTACAAGTCCTGTTGAAAGACCTGAGTTATCATATTTTCCGATAATTTCATTTTCTGACTGAGAAATATTAAGTTCGATACCTGTCTTTGAAAGAAAGTAGAAAGTAACAGAGCCTGCATACATACGAGTCGTTTCGTAAGACTCACGATCGAGACCAAAAATATTCTTCTTGTAATTAAAGTCGAGATCAAGTTCTGTTAAGGCCTGTGAATTAATCGTTAACAAAGCTAAGAACGTCATTTTGCAAAGTAAAAGTAAGCGTAATTTCATAATATCCCCAAAAAATACTCAAGGATATTTTACAACTTAGGAAGTTACTAATGCTTATTTAGGCAAAGAACTCCATTTCACTTCGTAATTACAACTACTTACTTAAGCGACGGCCATGATCTTGAAGTAGTTCACCCTGACAAGAAAGTGCAGTAGTCGACGTACACTTAACATCAACCCAGTGCCACTTAAGGTTTAACTCTTCATTTTCCTTAGGACCTTTAAAGTGAATCAGACGATTACAATTCGTTCTTCCCTTCCATTTAGTCTCGCCTTTCATTGTATTTGAGCCTTCGACTAATACGCGGTATTCATTACCGACCATCTTAGCGCGAATCTTTTCTTGAATAGCAAGTTGAAAAGCTTGTACTTCGTGAAGACGTGACTTACGAATCTCTTGAGTTAGGAAATCTTCCATCTTAGCTGCACGAGTTTTACTTCTTTGAGAGTAAACATATGAGTAAATGAAATCAAATTGTGCTCTTTCTAGAAGATCTAAAGTCTCTTTGTGTTCTTCATCAGTCTCATTTACGAAACCACAGATAATATCTGTCGAAAGAACGATATCTGGTTGAGCGGCACGTAGTTTTTCTAAAAGACCTAGGTAATGCTCTTTTGTGTACTCACGATTCATTCTTTGAAGAACTGTATTTGAACCAGATTGAACTGGAAGGTGTAAATGTTTTGATAATTTCTTTGCCGCTCCATGAGCTGCGATTAGATCATCGGATACATCGTAAGGATGTGATGTTGTATATCTTAAAATCTCTAGGCCATTGATTTGATCTAAATCCATAATTAAATCAGACAGACGCTCCCCATTTTCCTTTCCAAACGAGTTTACGTTTTGACCAAGAAGCATCACCTCTTGAACACCTTGATATTCTACAAGTCTTCTTACATCCTCAACAATCTCGGCCTGCTTTCTTGAACGTTCGCGTCCACGAGTATAAGGAACAATACAGTAAGTACAATATTTGTCACAACCCTTGATGATATTAACGAATGCTTGTGGAGTTCCATGATTAATTTTTGTTTCAATTGAAAAGTTACTAGAACGATCCCAAGTATTTACTGAAAATTTATCATCACCTGCATAAGTGCGATAAACCATATCGTTAATTGTATCAATTGTATCTGGACCAAAGGCGAAGTTCAGGTGCTTGAATTTTTTTACAAGATCTTTTCCCTCTGTTTGGGCAACACATCCACCAACTCCAATAACCAGGTCATCACCTTTTTGCTGCTTTAGATGTTTAAGTTCACCTAATTGTGAATAAAATTTATTATTTGCTAGTTCTCTAACTGCACAAGTATTGAAAAGAACCAGACTGGCCTCTTCTAATTCTTCAGTATGAGAGAAATTTAAGTTTTTTAAGTGAGAAAGAATACGTTCAGTATCATGATAATTCATCTGACAACCGTAAGTTTTCATCCAAACCTTACGTGGAGGAAACGATACATCCCCTAGTTGAACAATGCGATCACCTGACTTTTCATCTATAAATGATGAAGCTACGTGATTTTGCTTACTTACGCCTAAACCAGTTGGAGAAATATCTGTTGTCATGAATTTTCCTTCTATCGCCTTTCTTTTCATTTTCCCTGCCCTACCTACGGGCAAAATGAGGAGATGAAATACATATAAGTAGCTGAAATAACGACAAAACCAAGGAAAATACTACAACGTTAAAAGTTGTAACATGTTGAAATCATTGAGTTCTTTTTATCGTAACAGCTGTAAAATCTGGCGATAATATGGTCTTTTTTTAGATGTTTTTAGGTGGAATGTAAATAGATTTGAAAATAAGAAGGCCCGCTATAAGCGGGCCCACTCATTATTGAATTAAGAAAAGTGCTTCTTACTTCTTTTTAGCAACTTTTTTTGTAGCTTTCTTAGCAGCTACTTTTTTAGTCGCTTTTTTTGCAGTTGCTTTCTTAGCTACTTTTTTTGTAGCTTTCTTTGCAACTTTTTTTGTAGCTTTCTTAGCAGTTGCTTTCTTAGCTACTTTTTTCGTAGCTTTTTTAGCTACTTTTTTTGTAGCTTTCTTAGCAGTTTTCTTTGCTGCTTTCTTTGCTACTTTCTTAGTTGCTTTCTTTGCTACTTTTTTAGTAGCTTTCTTTGCAACTTTCTTAGTTGCTTTCTTTGCTACTTTCTTTGTAGCTTTCTTAGCAACTTTTTTCTTAGTAGCTTTTTTAGCTACTTTTTTTGTAGCTTTCTTTGCAGTTTTCTTTGCTGCTTTCTTAGCTACTTTTTTTGTAGCTTTTTTAGCTACTTTTTTCTTAGTTGTCTTTTTAGTAGTTTTCTTAACTGCCATTGACATCCTCCTGGTTTTTTCAATACTTATGTTTATGGTAAACATAATTTTATTTGTGTGCAAATAAAAAATTACTTTTTGATAAGCATAAGCATCTTTTTTATTTCCCTATGTTCTTTTTTAACTTCGGATTAATTTTGAAATTACTTTACATTATTTTTAAAGAAAACGTCGAAACGAGCCGACAGCACGGCTTTTCATAAAAAGATAAAACATTCAAATCTTCCTGATAGACGTTAGTTTCGAGCTTACTCTTATAAAAAAATTAAGCGAAATTTTTTTTCATTTTTTTTTCAAAGAATAAGCAAAAACTGCCCTTTCAGGGCAGTTTCATCATTTAAAAAATGTAAGTTTGATTGTTTTTAGAATGTTAAAAAGATTAGAATTTCAATTTTAAGTCATCATTTTCAACGACGACTTCTATTTTTCCACCTTGAGTTAGACTTCCGAATAAAACCTCAGTAGAAATTGGCTTCTTAAGCTTCTGATCGATGATTCGAGCGATTGGTCTAGCACCCATTTTCTCATCAAAACCATTTTCTGCTAGCCAAATTTTTGCATCTTCACTTAAAACGATCTCAATATTCTTGGCCGCTAACTTAATTTCCAGTTGTGAAACGAATTTTTCAACAATTTTAACAATGTATTCTGTAGAAAGTTTCTCAAAATGGACAATTCCATCCAAACGGTTACGAAATTCTGGGCTAAAAAAGTTCTTAATGGTCTGATCTCTCTTTCCAATATTCTTTGAAGATGTCTTGGCAAGGCCAATAGAGCCACTATCCATCTCCTTTGCACCAGCATTTGTAGTCATAATAATGACTGTATTAGTAAAGTCTGTTGTTCTACCTTGTGAATCTGTTAGTGATCCATGGTCCATAACTTGTAAAAGAATATTATAAATATCGACATGGGCCTTCTCAATTTCATCAAGTAAAAGGACAGAATGTGGGTTTTTCTTAACAGCATCTGTTAATAATCCACCTTGATCATGACCAACATAGCCCGGAGGAGAACCAATTAACTTACTGACAGAATGTTTTTCCATATATTCTGACATATCAAAGCGTTCAAGGTGACAACCAAGCTGAATTGAGAGCTGCTTCGCTAGTTCTGTCTTACCCACTCCAGTCGGCCCTGCAAATAGGAAACTCGCAATAGGTTTGCCTTCATCACCAAGACCAGACTTAGACATATAGATGGCCTGTGATACTTCATCAACTGCATGATCTTGTCCGAAGATAAGCATCTTAAGATTTTTATTTAGATCCTTTAGCTTATCTTTTTCAGTAGTTTCAACTGTTATTTTTGGAATATTGGCCATTTTAGCGACAACATCCTCAATATCCTTCTTTGTAATTGAAGACTTCTTTTTATTTTCAGGTCTAATTTGGTTTAAAGCACCTGCTTCATCAATGGCATCAATCGATTTATCAGGATTTTTACGATCCATAAGATAGCGCGATGTTAAAGCAACGGCTTCTTTAATGACACTGTCTGAGATTTTAACTCCGTGATAAGACTCGAACTTTGGACGCAATCCTTTTAAGATAGCAATTGTGTCTTCATTTGAAGGCTCATCCACATCAATTTTTTGAAAACGACGATTAAAAGCAGGATCTTTTTCAATAAACTTTCTATGTTCTGCGTAAGTAGTGGAACCAATAATTCTAACAACTCCACGACTTAAGGCCGGCTTTAACAAGTTAGATGCATCCATACTACCACCAGAGGTAGCACCTGCACCCATCACGGTATGCATTTCATCGATAAAAAGTATGGCCTTCTTACCATCTTTATCTAAATTCTCTAGATCTTTGATGACACCTTTTACTCTTTGCTCAAAATCACCTCTAAATTTTGCACCTGCTACCAAGGCGGCCATATCAAGATTAAAGATAGTTGTTCCCTTTAAAATATCTGGAACTTTTTCTTCTACAATCCTCTGGGCCAGTCCTTCAACAATTGCTGTTTTCCCAACACCAGCTTCACCAACTAAAAGAGGATTATTCTTACGACGACGACAAAGAATTTGAACAATTCTTAAAGCTTCTTCTTCTCTACCAACAAGAGGATCTATTCGATTTTCTCTGGCAAGTTCATTCAAATTCACAGTGAACTTAGCTAAGAAAGAGTCGCCTTTCTTATTTCGTGATTGAGGCTCCTCGCCTTCAACATATTCAATGCGAGGAACTTCTTCTTCATCCTCAGGGCCAAGGCCGTGTGAGATGGCCTTAACAATATCAAATCGTTCTATTCCTTGTTTTTGAAGAGAGTAAAGTGCGAAACTTTCTTTCTCTTGGAACAGAGAAACTAATAAATTAATTCCTAATATCTGACTTTTTCCGCTTGATTGCACATGAATCGCGGCCCTTTGAATCACTCTTTGAAGAGACATTGATATTTCTGGTTGATAGACAATACCATTTTCACGTGCCAACTCTCTTAACTCATCGTTAACGAATTGTTGTTTAGAAAGAGTTTCAATTTGATCATCTGATAGAATACTAAAATTTGAATCATCGTGGATAAATTCATTTAGCTCACTTTCAATTTCTTCAAGATCGCCACCACAATATTCAATTACTTCTCTTACATTTTCATCTGCAAGAAGAGATAAAAGAACATTCTCTAGAGTCAAATATTCATGCTTCAAAGAATTTGCTCTTTGAATTGACTCATTAATGATGGTTTCTAGCTTTTTTGACATCATTTATATTTCTCCTGTGCCTATTCAGGCTCAACAGTACAAAGCAGTGGGTGACCCTCTTTCTTTGCTTCTGACATAACCTTATTCATCTTTGTCTCAGCAACCTCGTATGAGTAGGTTCCACATACTCCTCGACCATTATTGTGGACATCTAACATTATCTTCATGGCCTCTTCTTGACTCCTGTTAAAGACATGCATCAATACCCAAATGACAAACTCCATTGTCGTATAGTCATCATTATGTAGGATGACATGATATTTTGAAGGCTTCTTTACCTTTACTTTATCTTCTAGTGCTACATCACCATCCTCTTGTGTACTAAAGATGGTATTCATTTTTCTAATGTCAATATCGCCAACTTCAAACTTATTCAAATTACTTCCTCGACTTTGCTAAATTTATTTTCTTTTTTTCCATTATCGCCTATCTGTGTTACTCTTTACAAGGTATATACGACTGAAAATCTCTAAAAAAGGTCCATAATGAACTTCTTCGAATTTTTCAAATCTCTGAAGGCCGATCACGAATCAAATTCGATTAATCAGATACATTCCTATTTAAATAAGAAATTTCCTACAATGAACGATGAAAGGAAAGTTATTATATCTTGTATTTGTGGATTACTTGCTCGTATTGCCTACTCTGATTTTCACGTTAGTCAGAGTGAGAAAACGAAAATGCAAAAGATCATTACAGGAATGACTCAATTAAACTCGCAAGAAGCTGAGTTAATAACTGAATACTCAATTGAAAAAATGAAAGAACTCTCGGGCCTTGATACGAGAAGTTACTGTAAGCCTCTTGTGGATATCATGTCTCAACAAGAGCGCTACCAAGTCCTAAAGGCCCTCTTTGCAATTGCAGCAGCTGACGGTGAAGTTGATAATGTTGAATCAAATGAGATTAGCTATATTGCCAATGCACTCGTTCTTGAAAAGAAGTATTTCTTAAGCGCGCAAGCGGATGTGAAAGAGTATTTAAAAACTTTTCAAGTTTAAAACTATTCTCTACACTCTTTAAGTAATTAAAATTTATGACAAGGAAGTTTAATGAAAGAGAGTGTTGATTCTAAGAGAAATCTAGAAAACTCGTTAAAAAAAGCCGCACAATTTATGAATGATGATTTTCAAGGGAATTTCAACTTTTCAAGCCTGCTTGAAAAGAATGAGAAGAAAGCATCAAGTGGCCCTATTTCTAATCTATTACAATCCACAACACAAACGGTAATCGCTTCAGATGTTGAAACTCATGTAGCTAATATAAATAGAGAAGATAAGAAAGATAATCTCTATAAAAAGATCGAAGACCTAGAAAGAAGATTCGAAACAAAAGAAGTAAATGAAAAATTTGAAAGACTTGAGTCGCTTCTTCAATCTATTATCATTAATCAAAAGAATGTTCGTGAACAAATTGAGATGAAGCCAGCTCAAGAAGCTGATTCTTCAAATCGCCAAAAAGATCAAAAGCCCCTTTATATAGCGGCTTCAATCATTGCGACTTCGCTATTGGTTAGTGCAATGATCTTTAAGTCTGAACCAAAGACACAAGTTATTACCAAAGAGATAGTTAAGCCAGTAGTAGCAGCTGTTGAAAAAAAATATCATACGCCAGTTAAGTATCTTAACCTTAGAGCAATCCCAAGCACAAAAGGTGAAAAACTAGAGGTTGTCGCACCAAATACACGCGTAGAAATCATAAAAACTGATGGTGATTGGGTTCAAATTGAATTCAAAAACTATCTTAAAGGCTCAACTCATAAAGGTTGGGTTTACGATTCAAAGAACTTAAAATCTATTTAATTTCAATAAGATAACAAGGGAATTTCGAGCTTTCGAAATTCCCAACCTTGACAATAATTTCTTTCATCCCATCTTATAGGTACACAAAAATAAATGAGGTACCATGTTTCCAATATTAGTAATGTTATTCACAGTTATTCCAGCAATTGAGATTTACCTACTCTTTTCGATAGGTGGTCAAATTGGTGGAGGAAATACTTTTCTACTAGTTCTGATTACAGGTGTAATTGGAGCAGCACTAGCGAAGTCACAAGGAGCGGCCCTTCTCGCAAAAATTCAAGGAGAACTTTCTCAGGGGCGAGTTCCAGCAAATAGTTTTATCCATGGACTACTTGTCTTTGGTGGTGGGCTACTGCTCTTAACTCCGGGTTTTTTAACAGATGTTCTAGGTCTTTCAATGGTACTTCCGTTAACTCGCCATCTTTGGCTGATCTACCTAAAGAAGTTCTTTATGAGTTCAATCGAAAGTGGCAATGTTCAATTCTATTCATTTAAAAATGGTGGTGGTTTCTCGTCATATTCTGGCAACGCCTATAATGCTCAGGCCCGTCATGAGGGGACTAAAAATGGCCCTATTCAAATTGATGAGAACACATTTGAAGTTGATTACGAAAAGAAGTAAGATCTCCTTATGACAACAACCAATGTAACGCTAAGTGATATTCAAGATGCAAGACTTGCAATTGAAAATCGTATTATAAAAACACCACTAACCTACTCGACAACTTTAAGTGAGAAGTTTGATTGTCAGGTTTATTTGAAGCTAGAAAATCTACAGTTAACTGGAGCCTATAAAATCAGAGGGGCCCTTAATCGTCTTTCTAAGCTTACAAAAGAAGAAAAAGATAAGGGAGTCATCGCATCTTCAGCAGGAAATCATGCTCAAGGTGTTGCTCTTGCGGCAAAACAGCTTGGGATTCAAGCAACAATTGTTATGCCAGAGTCCACTCCTCTTGCAAAAATTCAAGGAACAAAGAAATTTGGTGCTGAGGTTATCTTACACGGAAATTTCTATGATGATGCTTATCAAAAAGCCTTGGAGATTCAAAGAGAATCCGGCCAGGTCTTCATCCACCCTTTCAATGATAAAGATATTATCGCAGGACAAGGAACTATCGGTTTAGAGATTTTTGATGAACTACCAGATGTTGATCTTGTAGCCATTCCAATTGGTGGAGGTGGCCTTATCTCGGGAATCTCAACCGCCCTTAAAGAAAGTGGTAGCCGAGCAAAAATTGTGGGCGTTGAAGCAGTTGAAATGCCAGCAATGAAAACATCAATTGAACAAGATAAAATTGTTACAATTGATAAGAGAAAAACAATTGCTGATGGAATTGCTGTAACGACAGTTCTTGAAAATACATTTAATACTGTAAAAAAATATGTAGATGAAATTGTAACGGTTAAAGAAACCGAAATTTCACATGCTATTGTTACACTCCTTGAGTATGAGAAGGTTCTTTGCGAAGGTGCTGGTGCAACTTCAGTAGCGGCCCTTTTATATGATCAATTCAAGGATATTAAAGGTAAAACAGTTGTCCTCGTCGTAAGCGGCGGAAATATTGATTTAAATATCTTAGATCGAATTATCGAAAGAGGTCTTATAACTTCTGGTCGCTCATGTTCGATTATTGTCAATGTTCCAGATACGCCAGGAACAATTGCTAAAATTTCTAATATTATTGGTTCTAAACAAGCTAATATTCTTGAAATTCACCACAATAGAGCATTTACGACTAGTGTACTTGGAGAAACAGAAGTTGAATTTTCACTTGAAACCAGAGGACATCTTCATATAAAAGAAATCGTTGATGAACTAACCTCAATGGGCTTTAGTGCAAAGAGAGTCTAGGAATTCTAATGAATGAATTAAATTTCTTAAAGCTTACTCGAAAAAATGAAAATGGACTTGCGCCAAAATCATTTAATTCTAAATTTAGTGAATTTGAAATTCATGACACGGGTATTATTGAAGTTACACCAAAGTCTATTGAGACAGATGATACTTATATTATTTCGTGTGGAATTCACGGAAATGAAACGGCCCCTATCGAATTTACTAATGAGATATTAGAGAAAATATACAATGACGAGCTCGTACTTACTTCACCTACCCTTATTTTCTTTGGTAATCCGAGAGCGATGAATATTGGTGAGCGTTTTAGTGAATATAATCTAAATCGCTGCTTTAACGGAGCCTATAAGAAATTATCTGATAATTATGAAGTAAGAAGAGCACAAGTGATTGAAGAAAATTGTTACAACTTCGTAGCAAAGTATAAACAAAAACAGCTCTTTCACTTTGACTTACATTGCGCCTTAAAGAAGAGTGAAATGGAGCGCTTTGCATTAGTGCCAAAGTCTAAAGATCGTAAACGAGATGAAGAGTTTAATCTGGCCCTGGCCAATATGGAAGTTGAAGCATCTCTATTTTCACATAAAGAGTCGACGGTCTTTAGTTCGTTTACTTTCGAAAAATTCAATGCTTTTAGTGCAACAGTTGAACTTGGAAAAGTGTATCCTTTTGGCAAAAATCCAGAAGGTAAATTTAAAGCAGCACAAGAAACTATTGAAAAGCTCTTAAGTTCAAAAGAACTCGTGCAGAAACCTTTTCCTAAAGCTTTTTCAATCTATGAATCAATCAATAAAGAATATGATGACTTTAGTTTCACATTTGATGAAGAAGAGAGTGCAAATTTTACGCCTTTTAAAAAAGGACATCATATTTTTACCCAAAATAACGAAGAGTACAAAGCTCCGGAAGACAATTTACGAATGATTTTTCCAAACTCTAAGGTTATCTTAGGGCAAAGAGCATTATTACTTATAAAAGAATTAGAATAACGAATCAGGAGAGAAAATGAGTGATTTTTTAATCGTCACTTCAAGTGACGGAATGAACCTTAAGATGGCAGATAAGATTCTTGAGCTAGCACAAGAAACGGGGAAGTCATTTGAAATCGTAAAACTAAGTGACTATAAGTTACCTCTATATACAGCTGAAGAAGAAAAGAATGGAATCCCGGCCGACGGTGTAAAGCTTACTGATAAATTTATCGCTGCAAAAGGATTTGTTTTCTTAACTCCGGAGTACAATGGATCAGTTACTCCTTCATTTATTAATGCAATTGCATGGATATCTCGCTCAGGTGGTGAATCTTGGCGTGAGGCATTTGTTGATAAGCCAGCAGTATTAGGAACTCACTCTGGTGGCGGTGGTCAATACGTTATTCAGGCAATGCAAAATCAACTGTCATTTATTGGTCTACATATTGTTGGACGTAAACTTCTAACAAACTACAGTAAACAATTAAATGAAGATGGTGCAAGAGATGCACTAGCTAGCCTAGTAAAGCTTGCTTAAATTTCTGATAAACAAAAAGCTCCGAAAGGAGCTTTTTTATTTCTTACATGATTTTAATAAAATTAGTTTCTTTGCAGGCTCTATGACTGACGCACAACCATCACCTTGCTGTGCTCTTTTTGAGACATTAATGTAGAAGCGAATGCTATCTTTCACGACACTCTTCTTCCCTTTTAAATCTTCCACATTAACAGAGTAATTTGCTTCATATGCATGAACATCTTTATCAATAAGCTTCACATCTGAAATCTTTATTGCTTTTTCTGACGTGGCCAAATATTGTAATGATTTTGGCGCATCGTAATCAGGGTCTTTATTGAAACGATAATATTTTTGATACTTTGATTTCAGACAATCATCTTTAGCACCATCTATTAACCTGATACCGCTCATCTCAATCTCTACTAATTGTGCTGCGACCTTTTTAACATCCTTATTAGATGGACAAATATCGTTAGCAAAAGCAAATTGAGCTAATATAAATGTAGCAAATAATAACCTAAACATTTTTTGCCTCTTTTAATTTGTCTTGAAGACACTGATTAATACAGCTCTCACCTTTAAGTTTTGCCGGTTCATCATAGTAGCATGCAGCGTCTTCAGAATTATGTCTTAAAATACTAAAACGTCCAGACATCATCTCATTTGAATATTCTTGTTCAGCTAAAATTGCCTTACATGAGGCAACTGCTTGTGCTCTTAAATTAGCAAACATAGTCGAACGATGAGTTGCATGAGTTCTTGCATCAACTCTTGCCGGGCCATAATTCTTTAAGGCCCCACTATGAATATAAGTGAAATTAAAGTCACTGATTGTAATATCATCACATCGACCGAGTTCAGAGAACTTTCTAATGGCCAGAGGGTCTTCCCCAATCGTATCAACCATAATTACGTGGCTCCCCTTCACATTAATGATATCACCTGATCGAATTGAATATGGTAATTTAAACTTAACCGGCTTAATACATGAGTTCTTACTTCTAACAGTATCATGCAAAGAAGTTGTCGTTAGTGAACGATAGTCTCTATCGTTACTAGTAAACTTAAGCCCCTCTGCTGCATATGCTGCTGAGATGAATTCTGAACAATCAATTCCTGATGCCCTAGCACCTTCTCTTGATACCCCTTGGCCTCGAGTGAACAGGTTAATCTCATTACTGCGCAGTCCTTTACGTGAGCCATAACCGTAAACAGGTGGAACCTTAGTTGCATCAATACAACCCTCACCAGGATAGCCTGGGTCTTCATCAAGTTTTCTTAAAACCTCATGTGAACGAACCATTGCTCCTACATCATGAACAACTCTTTGCTTAAAATCTGTTCCATCGCTGAAAGTCGCTTCTTGAGTTGAAACACCACTTAAGCTAGGAGTGCGCGAATCAATAACTGTATCAATTGGCTCACATGACTGATAAATCGTTGCCAAGACTTTACGTGCTCCAATAGATCCTGTTCCAACACTTTTAACAAATGACCACTCTCGCTCATGATCAGTCATTGCA
Source organism: Halobacteriovorax sp. XZX-3 (assembly GCF_043196495.1). Classification (NCBI taxonomy): domain Bacteria; kingdom Pseudomonadati; phylum Bdellovibrionota; class Bacteriovoracia; order Bacteriovoracales; family Halobacteriovoraceae; genus Halobacteriovorax; species Halobacteriovorax sp. XZX-3. Next base: position 1,246,076 of record NZ_JBEBMO010000001.1, read on the forward strand.
CACTGTGTTCCTAGTGCACTGACATTACCATTGATGTAATCTGTAATATCGTAAGAAGTTGGAAAGTTTGTATAATTATCAGTGAGGCCACGTAGGTCTTCATTAACACCCTGGCCTTCTTCTTCACGCACGACATCGTCTACAACATCAAGGATATCACTTTCACGTGAGACTCTCTTTGCCATTCCCTGTGCCTTTCCACTTAAAAAATCACCACTCGTTAACTGACATGATGTATTTAAGGTAGCTAAAAATATAAAAGTTAAAATTGTATTTTTCTTCATAAGTCTCTCATCTCAAGGACTTATCGGCTTCTCGTCCATTGAACTTTAGACGTAATTTTAAATAGTTATAAGCAAGCATAAATAATTTACATATAATGTAAGGATTTGTAATTTTTTATTGAGGGCCCTTTTCTGTACTTTTTAATGTGTCATTGATTTAATGCGCCACTCACATAATAAGGATAAATAAATGAACTTTTCACTTGCCCTGCTAGCTGCTGTTTTTACTGTTAACTTTTCAACGATGGCCATTGATAAAGTTGTTTACGGTGAAGATAATCGCCTTGATCAATTCGAAGTAACGGATCAAAACAAATTAGATGCTCAAATGTCTACTTTAGCGATGATCCCTAAGTCTAAATTAACAAAAAAGACTGAAAACACTTACCTTGCTGATGATTCAAAAATTGAATTATGTGATGGTGAGAGATTTAATAAGCAAGTTGATGTTGCTGACTGTTCAGGCTTTCTAGTAGAAAAAGATAATAAGCAATATGTTGTTACTGCTGGTCACTGTATGACTTCAAAAGCAGACTGTTATGATAACTTTTGGGTATTTGATTATTCAAAAAAATCTCCAAAAGATGATGCTAGAACAATTCTAGAAAAAAATGTTTATAGCTGTAAGAGAATTGTTGCTCAAAGACTTGGACGCACAAGTGGTGAAGACTTTGCTGTTATCGAACTTAATCGTGAAGTAACTGATCGCAAGCCTCTTGAATATCGTAAAAGAGATGAAATCCAAAAAGGTGAACAAGTATATGTTATCGGTCACCCTTCTGGTCTACCATCAAAAGTTGCTGATGGTGCATTTGTTCGCAAGGCAAATGAATGGTTTAGCTTTTCAACTAACCTAGATACTTTTTCTGGAAACTCTGGTTCAGCAGTATTCAATGAAAAGACAGGTCTTGTTGAAGGAATCCTTGTTCGTGGTGATCAAGATTATAACTATAATCCAAGAAAACAGTGCTACGAAGCAAACAACTGTCACATGAACGGTTGCGGTGGAGAAGACGTTTTCAGAATCACAAGAATTCTATTCTTAAGAGATCCAGTTCAAGACTAATTTTAAAAACTAAATTTACCATCCAAGCAAGAGTTCACTCGTTCTTTTGCTTGGTTGATATCTTCGTTAAAGACTGCCCCAACTTCCACAGTTAAATTCTCTAAAAGCATTTCTAAATACTTTGATTCGGCCGAGCCTTTGTCCGTTATCTGAAGTAATTGTTGGATATTATCAATGAACGTTTCAATATCTTGTTTTTGAATATTTGATTTAAAGAAATTAATTCGATCCTTTTTAGAATCAAACTGCCTAATCTCTCTGTCTTGCGAAAGCTTATCGAGAGTTTCTTCTAATTCTGTTGGACTACTCAATGGTCTAAACGCATCCTTCTTAACAGTTGGAATCATTGTTGTTGATCGACCTTGAGATGATTCAATAATATAAAATTCTGAACCGCTCATATCCTTGATTTCAGTAATTACGCCAACTCCAAAGTTAATCGATACTACCTCTTGTCCTATTTCTAATTTTGGCATAAATCCCCTTTCGTTAGATATGTATTATAGCACAAGTAAGTTAGAATTTCTTGAAGGCAATCTATTCGTTAATAAGCAGCGTCAATTGACGCTCAATCCTTTTTACTTCATTACATTGGTGGTATAAACCTTCTAAAATACTTTATTTTAAGGGGATTTAAGAATGAGTACTAATAGTTTTAAAGAAGCTATATTAGAGGGTATTCCTAAGACTTTACCAAAATATAAGAAATATGAAGAGGATATTAACCACGCTCCAAAACGTAAACAAATTCTATCTCAAGAAGAAGAAAAGCTAGCGTTAAGAAATGCACTTCGCTATTTTCCAAGTGAGCTTCATGCTGAACTACTTCCAGAATTTAAAGAAGAATTAGAAAAATACGGCCGTATCTATATGTATCGATACCGCCCTGATTATAAAATTCACGCACGCTCAATTGAAGAATATCCACATAAGTCAAAACAAGCAGCGGCCATTATGCTGATGCTTTCAAATAACCTTGATTACGCTGTTGCTCAACACCCGCACGAGTTAATTACTTATGGTGGAAACGGCGGCGTTTTTTCAAACTGGGCGCAATATCTATTAACGATGCAATACCTTGCAACAATGACTGATGAACAAACGCTTGTTCTCTACTCTGGTCATCCAGCAGGATTATTTCCATCGCACAAAGATGCACCAAGAGTTGTTGTCACAAACGGGATGATGATTCCTAATTACTCTAAGCCAGATGACTGGGAAAAGTTTAATGCATTAGGAGTAACTCAATACGGACAAATGACTGCTGGGTCATTCATGTATATTGGGCCACAAGGAATTGTTCACGGAACAACAATTACTGTACTCAATGCTCTAAGAAAAATTTCCAAAGAAGCTATTACTGAAACGGCCGGAAAAGTTTTTGTTACAGCAGGACTTGGTGGAATGTCGGGAGCACAACCAAAAGCTGCGGTTATTGCAGGTTGTATTGGTGTCGTTGCTGAAGTAAATCCAAAAGCAGTTAAAACAAGACATGAGCAAGGATGGGTTGATGAAGTTTTCACTGACCTAGACGAAATCATTGCTCGCATTAAGAAAGCTCAAGAAAATAAAGAAGCTGTCTCTCTTGCTTACCAGGGTAATATTATTAACCTATGGGAGAAGATTGCAGAAAGTGATCTGCATATTGACATTGGTTCTGACCAAACTTCTCTTCACAATCCATGGGCCGGTGGTTACTACCCAGCGGATCTTTCATTTGAAGAATCAAATGAGATGATGGCAAGTAACCCTGAACAATTTAAGAAAGAAGTTCAAAAAAGTTTAGTGAGACACGTAAACGCTGTTAACAAACTTGCGAATAAAGGAATGTACTTCTTCGATTATGGAAATGCATTCTTACTAGAAGCATCTCGCGCAGGTGCTGATATTATGAAAGAAGGAAGCACTGAAGACTTCAAGTATCCTTCATATGTTCAAGATATTATGGGGCCAATGTGCTTTGATTACGGCTTTGGACCATTTAGATGGGTTTGTACATCAAGCACACAAGAAGATCTTGATCTAACAGATGAACTGGCAACACAAGTTCTAGAAAAACTAATGCAAGAGTCTCCAAGTGAAATCACGCAACAGATGCAAGACAATATCACGTGGATTAAAGGTGCAAAAGAGAACGACCTAGTTGTTGGCTCAAAAGCACGTATTCTTTATGCTGATAGTGATGGAAGAATTGAAATCGCTCTTGCTTTCAACAAAGCACTTCGCGAAGGAAAACTAAAAGCACCTGTTGTTCTAGGTCGTGACCACCACGATGTTTCGGGAACAGACTCTCCTTTTAGAGAAACTTCTAATATCTACGACGGCTCACGTTTTACAGCAGATATGGCCGTTCAAAACTTCGTTGGTGACTCATTTAGAGGAGCTACTTGGATTTCACTTCACAACGGCGGTGGTGTCGGTTGGGGTGAAGTAATTAATGGTGGCTTTGGAATGGTTCTCGATGGAAGTGAAGACTGTGATCGTCGAATCAAGTCAATGCTATTTTGGGATGTAAATAATGGGATTAATCGTAGAAGTTGGGCCCGTAATGAAGGTGCAACTTTTGCAATTAAGAGAGCTATGGAAAAAGAGCCTCTTTTAAAAGTTACACTTCCAAATTTAGTTGATGATTCTTTATTATAAGAAAAAGAAAAGCTCCCACTATGGGAGCTTACTCTTATGCCGCAGTTTTGTAGTTTAAACTAAAGGGGTAGTAAATTTCCTGGGCATCTTTATTAATAATATCCTCGACCAAGGATATAAATTCAAATTCGTCTAGGCCATTTAATGAAGCTGCTGTCCAAATTGGCGATAATTTTTCAGAAAAAAGGTCTGCATTGAAATCTCCGTCTGATGTTGTTTCTAAATAAATCCCTTGCACCTCATTTCTTGTTTCATTTAAAAAAGTTTGTTTAAAATTGTCTTTTTGCATTCGAACGTCCCCCGTAAAGGTAAGTAACAAAGAAAAGTAACGTGTACTTTATTACTACTCATCCATTTTGCAGCAATTTTGAATTTCTAAGAAATAATTCATGCAATTCAATAAATTCAACGACTTAATTTAACTCAGATGAATAAAAATACATGATATTATCGTGAATTATTGTCAGCTTTCCTTGGCAATAAATAAAAACTAATGAACTCGTCCATCTGTCGAAACTCTTCATTGTGTTCTTTTTAAAAGCGAACTATATTGAGGCCATGAAAGGTATCATTTTATTAAGTATTGCTTGTGCAATCTGGGGTCTTGGCTTTGCCGGAACTCGATTTACACTAACTGACTATTCTCCTGTTTGGTCAAATTCGCTACGCTATATCTTTGCTGGTTCATTTGCCTTCGTGATTTTATTTTTTAGAAATGATTTCAAAAAACTAGCGGGTAATAAAAAAGAAGTTATGGGTGGTCTAATTTGCTCTGCACTTCTTATGATGGCCCTTCAGCTCCAAACTGTTGGTATTGCCATGACAACAATGGCAAAGGCCGGCTTCTTTACTGTTTTCTACGCTATTATTACGCCAATTATCTCCGTTCTCTTTCTTGGTCAAAGAGTTCGTAAAACATTCTGGCTTCTACTATCAACTTCTATGCTTGGAATTATGATGATGAACGGAATGGACTTTAGTAATTTTAATATGGGAGATATTTTTGTTATTGCTTCGGCAGTCTTCTTCTCTCTTCATATTATTGCTACAGATCGCTACGCTAATGATGTTGAAGCTGTTCGCTTCAATTTTCTGCAGTGTATTTTTATGGGACTTATGGGCCTAGTATTTGCTCTGATCTATGAAGGGCCGACTAGCTTATCTGTTCTTTATACAAACTCACCATTTAACTTCCCATCACCACTATGGGGATTCTTAATACTTTCGATCTTTTCTTCTTTGATTGCATTCTCGCTGCAAATAACGGCCCAAAGAAGTATCCCTGCTCACATTGTAGGGTTAGTCTTCTTAAGTGAATCAATCTTTGCAGCTTTATTTGGTTATATTTTATTTGGGGAAACGCTAGATCCTACAGCGATTGCTGGATCGGTGGTTATTGTTATATCTGTCGCACTTGTTCCAAAATTTACTAATATTAAAAAAGATGAAAGTGAATCTGAAGAATTATTAGAAAATACCGGGGCATCGTCTGTTGTCAACGATACCCGAGCATAAGTAATAACGACCTTAAGCCGCTAATGGTATATCGTTTGAAAATGGAAAAATAACGTTATCTATTTGAGTTGGGATTACTTCTTCAACGATAGTTGCGAACTCGTCCTCTGTGAGGCCATTGATTTGTGCCTCCGACCAAATGATTTCTAATTTTTCATTAAAGACATTACAATTAAACTCGCCTTTAATTTTCGATTGAGAAACGATTGATTTAATCTCATCTCTTGCATGGGCAATAAACGTCTCTCTAAAGTTTTCAATATTCATTTGTGTTCTCCTCGTCATTTAACCAAGGGGCAACCCTCTCTGGAACCCTTTTGGCTATTTAGCTATTATGCAAAGGTTTCGCTAAACTCTAACGAGAAAAATAATTTGATCTAATTTCAGATAGTTAAAATATGAACAAAGAGGTCAATCGTAGTGATTTTATTGAATTAGGTAATTTAAAAGTGCCATAGTAATATGCCAGCTTCAATAAAAACATAGACTTATAAATTCACGTAAATTTATAGCGAACAACTCGTAAGTCCTTTCTTTTTCAAGTACTTTTGGTGGTACTCTTCGGCAATGACATAATTATTCAATAATTCAAGTTTAGTAACAATTGGATTTTTAAAGCAACCACTTTCTTCAAGCTCTTTAATGGCCTTTGCTCCAGCTTCTTTTTGTGCTTCGTTACTATAAAAAATCACACTACGGTATTGAGATCCAACATCAACGCCTTGGCGATTTAAAGTAGTTGGATTATGGTTATTAAAGAAGATATCTAATAGGTTTTCAAACTTTATTATTGATGGATCATAAGTAATTTTAACTACTTCAGCGTGACCAGTTGTATCAGTACAGACTTCTTCATAAGTCGTTTGGTCGCTTTTTCCACCTGCGTAGCCAACTTCAGTTTCAATGACTCCCGCAAGCTTTCTAAAGGTTTCTTCGACACCCCAAAAACACCCTGCTCCAAAAACTGCGACTTCGATATTGTTCATTGCAAACCTCCGATTTATTTCGTAATTTAACCGACATATGAGCAAGAAAACAAGAAAATTCTTAGAAAAGAAATTTGAAAAAGAACTAGAAATAGCAAAAGAAAAGGCCGTTCACGGACGACATGAGATCATCATTATTTTAGATCATCTAAAGGGTGGCTTTAATATTGGAAAGATACTTAGGTCATGTGAGATCTATAGTGTTCACGAAGTTCACATTGTTGGAACAAAGTTCTTCGATGTAACCATTGCCAAAGGTGCACTCAAAAGAGTAAAGACATTCTTCTATGATAATATTGAAGATTCGATTGAGCGAATTAATGAACTTGGCTACACTCCTCTTACTCTCGATTCAAATGCACAGACATTTTTAAATGAAAGTGAACTTCCTAAGAAGTCTGCCTTTATCTTTGGCCATGAAGAATTTGGTCCACTAAAAGAAATGCCTGGAATTGAAAGACTAAAGATCAAGCAATATGGAATGACAGAATCTTTAAACGTCTCTATTGCTGCAAGTATTGTCATGTACGAATACACTAACCAACACGCTAGCGAGTAAAGTAAAAATGATTGAAACAAATAACCTCACAAAGAAATTTACTAGTTATAAAAAAGAAGAAGGATTTAAAGGAAGTATTAAATCGTTCTTTAATCGTAACCCTATAACAAAATATGCCGTTAATGACTTTAGCTTCAAAGTTGAAAAAGGTGAAATTAAAGGCTTACTTGGTCCTAACGGAGCAGGAAAAACAACACTTATGAAAATGCTTACGGGAATTATTGTTCCCTCAAGCGGAGAAGTTACAATTGCAGGCTACAAACCTTGGCAACGTGACAAAGAGTTCAGAAAGAAGATAGCTCTAGTTATGGGGCAAAAATCTCAACTTTGGTGGGACATTCCGGCCATGGACTCTTTTCAATTACTTCAAAAGTATTATGAAATCCCAGATGACCAATTCAAAAAGAAGCTTGGTTACATGGGTGAACTTTTAGATGTAACAGAATTATTTCATATTCACGTAAGAAAGCTTTCTCTTGGGGAAAGAATGAAGCTTGAGTTAATGGCATCTCTACTCCATGAACCAGAAGTATTATTCTTAGATGAGCCAACGATTGGACTAGATTTAGTAGCACAAGAGAATATGAGAAATTTCTTAAAAGAATATCACGCAAAAAATGAGCTATCGATTATTCTAACATCACACTACATGGCCGATGTTCAGGCGCTTTGCAAAGACCTCGTTCTAATCTCAAAAGGTCAAAAAGCATATGATGGCCCACTTCAGAATCTTGAAAAGATCCTTGGAGATAAGAAATCAGTATACTTCAGCTTTGATAGGGCCATTGATACAAAAGAAGAGTTCTGGTCAAAGCTTGATTGCGACTTCTTAGATAATGCTTCAAGTGTAGAGTTAAGAGTTGATAAGGAAGAGCTTTCAGAGATTTCTGCGGCAATTCTTTCAAAATATCCAGTTGTTGATTTTCATACGGAAAAACTTCCAATTGAGAAAGTAATGAAGAAGATCATGGAGAATCCGGAGATTCTAAGTAATGTCTAATCTTATAAAATGGTGGCAAACCATTAAGATCTCCATTGTAAAGTACACGGCATACCGCCTAAATTTCTTCCTCCAAATAATTGGACCGGCACTGGTGTTTCTCTTTATCAAATACAACTTGTGGACGGCAATTTTTGAAAGTACAGGAAGTGATACAATTAAGGGCTATACGCTTAAGGCGATGCTTACGTACCACGTCTGGGCCTTTGTGGTTTCACAACTTGCCCAAGGTCATACTGCACTTAACTTGGCCCTTGATATTCGAATGGGAAGGATTTCAACATATCTAATCTACCCTTTTAATTTTTGGGAGTTTCATACCGCTTCATTTATTGGCTTTCAAATTATTCAATTATTTGTAACAGGTTTTGCAATATTCTTGTTTTCGATAATTGGTATTTTACCAAGTGTCGACTTACCGACACTACTAAATGGTGTTGGGGTTTGTCTTTTTGTAAGCCTCTTTTGGTTCTCGCTACAATACTTAACGGGTGTTATGGCATTTTGGTTAGAAGAAACATGGATATTGAGAGTTATGCTTCAGATGATCACAGTTTTCTTATCAGGTGCAATTATTCCGCTAGAACTATATCCGGATTTCTTTAGAGAAATCCTTATGTATACACCATTTCCCTATCTAACTTACTATCCAATTAAGGTTTTCATGGGAGAGGCCGTAAGCTATGCAACTTTTTTTAGTGTCCTATCTCCATGGCTAATCCTTGTTAGTGTTATCAGTGCATTAACGTGGCGTCGTGGGATTAAACTTTACACAGCGGCGGGGATGTAATGAGTTTTAGTTCGGAAATTAAACACTATCTTTCAGTATATAAGAAATTTATCTCTACAAGTACTGCCGTGGCCATGAGCTTTCGTACGAGCTTTGTTCTTATGGTTATGATGGATCTTATGTTCTTTGGTTCGGCTTACTTCACTGTTGATTTTATTTTTGATCACGTGGATATGGTCATGGGTTGGAATCGAAACCAATTCATGCTCTTTCTCTCATATGTCTTATTAGTTGATGGCTTCCACATGATTATTTTAAGTCAGAATTTTTGGCGCTTTAGCGATGATTTAAAATCAGGTCAGCTAGACTACACAATCTTAAGGCCACTAAGTTCTATCTTTAGTGTCTTCTTTAGGAATGTAAGGCCTTCCTCAATTCCGACTTTAATTCCTGCAATTGTAGTATTTAGTTATTATGCAAATATAAACAATTTCTCTCTTTTTCAGTGGTTATTAGTTCCTCTGCTGTTAATCCTATCTTTGGCCCTACTGGCAGTTGTCGAGTTTGTCATAAGCTGTGCAATGTTTTGGTTGGTAGAGGGTGTAGGTATTAACTTCTTTAGAATGCAGATGCAGCAACTTTCGCGTTGGCCGGATCTGATATATGGTGCCGCAACGAAGAGAGTCTTTTCAACTCTTGTTCCAATTTTACTTGTAGGCTCGGCCCCTATTCATTTCTTACTAGATATGAGTAAGTGGCACTACCTACTTTTAATGGTAGTTGCCACTGGTGTATTTTGGTTTATCTTGTTAAAGCTTTGGGAACGTGGACTTCAAGTCTACGACTCAGCTTCTTCATAGGCCATATTTAAGCAGCTTGTCTTCTTTCACTTTCTTCACCCAAGAAGACAAGCTCGATCTCTCCAATTGAACGATTCACAAAGCTAACTTCATTTAAAAGCTGATCTGCGATATTTGATGCTCCTTTAGCAATTCCAGTATTTGACTTAGAAGAGACATCGATATTTGAAATTGAATTTTGTAACTCAGAAATCCCCTTTGATTGCTCATACGTTGCAGTAGTAATTTCCGTAATTGAGTTAGTAACATTCTCAACACTATCGACAATTTCTTCAAGAATTTGCCCACACTGATTTGCTACTTCAGAGCCAGAAGTCACACTATTTCTAACTTTTTGAACAAGATCAGTAAGCCTCATATTAGACTCTTCAACAATTGAGTTTACTTCATTAACACTTGTGCTAACCATATCTGAGATTTCAATTGAAGCATTTCCACTCATTTGGGCCAATTTACCGACTTCTTCAGCAACTACGGCAAACCCTTTTCCAGCTTCTCCTGCCCTTGCAGCTTCAACCGAAGCATTAAAAGATAAAAGCTTTGTTTGAAAAACGATATCATTTATAATTTGAGTTCTTTCCTCAATGCGATTAATTAACTCAACGATATGAAGCATCTTCTTATTGTTATCCGTAAATTCACCAACCATCACATCAATATCACTATCAATACCATTCATAGAATGAATCATTTTCTTAACAATTTTCTTACCGACTGCTGCCTTACCTAAACTCTCCTGTGCTAAATTATTTGAAACCTTAGCATTATCAGCAGTCATCCTGACCATAGAACTAATCTCTTCTAGAGAGCTTGAAGATTCTTGTAATGATGAATCTTGTCTTTCACTAGATAGCGATAGTTCATTAGATGTCGATGCAATACTCTTTGCACTCTTTGTCAGTGATCGAGATGTATTAGTTAGAGCAGTGATCGTTGCCTTTATTTTTTGCGATATATTAGATGCATAAGCAACACCGATAGAGAAGCCAAGGATAATTCCAATTAAAGAAACGACGACTAATGTAATTTGCAAGTTACGAGCTGTTGAACTAACCACTGATGCAGAAGTGAGAACTTCTTTAGACAGTCGCTCATTGTATTTATCTAAAACTCTTTGATAATTTTCAGCAGCTTCTGGACAGTGAATTAAGAAAATTTCTTGAAGTTCAGATCTCGCCTTCTCGTTATTAATCTTTGCAAGTTCAACTGCTCTACCACCAACTTTCTTGAAGTCATTCCACTGCACTTGAAGTTCATTAAATATTTTTTGTTCTTCTGCATTAGAAATAAGACGACTTAGTTTATTAGCTGCTAATTCATAATTATCAATCATCTTTAGAGTGTTAGAAATAGCGCTTTCTCTATTTCTTCGATCCAAGTCCTCAAGCCCAAGAGTTCTAACTTGAATTCGCGTTTTCTGATAACTAACGTCCATTTCACTTAATAATGAATTTCGAGGAATAATATTCTCGCTAAAGAAGCTTGATTGCTCACTCAATTCACTTACACCGAAGTAAGAAACAGTACTTATAACAATACTGACAACTGATAAAAAGAAACATAGTAGAATTAACTTAACTTTAAAATTCTTATTCTTCATTTATCCTCCATAACCACTTGAAGTATCGTACAGAGGCAAGTTTAATTAAAGTTTAGCATTTAAACTAAACCTATACAGAATAAAAATAAATAGAATTGGATATGTTGAATTCTAACTATTTAGACAATAAAAAAAAATTTAAAAAAACAAAAGTAAAATTAGTGGGACTCAATTTTTTCGCACGCGCCTTGATGTTTTATTTGCACTTTTTGGCAATTTGCGTTGCAAGCACTACCGTAAGTCTTTCCATCAACTCCACACACTGGCATCCAAATCATCGGACAGATACATGGTGCTTTCCCCTGTGGATGATGAGGCTTCATCGGAGAAGTAGCGTCGGGCCTTAGTTGTTTTTTATTTGTAGTCTTATTTTCTTTATTATCACATGCACCGTCAGAGATTTCAGTGGCCCCTGATGCTTGTGCCATACAACGATTTGAGTAAGTCTTCCCATTCCCACAAACAGGACTAAATTCTTTTGTACACTTAAATGCGTAACTATTAATTGTTAGAACAATCGCTAAAAAGAATTTCATATCTACCTACTTTTTTCGAAGTTTACACATGTACAAAGGACCTATTTCTCCCTTCGCATCCGGTAGAAATATTGTACCATATTCAGTTTTTTCTCCAAAACCGAAAGTATTTAGTTCTTGAACAAGCTCAACTTGGTCAGCTCTTTTTTTAAGAACCTTAGCTATAACTTCATCATTTTCAAGACTAGATATAGAACATGTTGAATACAGAACTTCTCCGCCACTTTTAAGGGTCAAAAGGGCCGAACACAGAAGCGAGTATTGAGTGGCCGCAAGATTCTTAGTTCTCTTCTTAGACCACATATTGAGATATTTTTGATCATTTAAAGTATGACGCTCTCCGGAGCATGGTGCATCGAGAAGAACAAAATCGAATTCATCTTTTAGGTTTAGGCCATACTTATTGCCATCAAAGCCGCGAATATCAATGACATCCCTCATCTCTTCTGGCACATACTCTGAAATAACACGGCGTAGGCGCTCTTTTCGATTTCGAGAAAGCTCGTTTAAAACAAGATGTCCCTTTCCTTGCATTTCTTCAAAAAGAACTAAACTCTTACCTCCAGGGGCCGCACACATATCAAGAACTTTGGATCCCGGAGTTGGATTTAGATTACGAGCAACGATAACGCTAGCAGCATCCATGATATAGTGTGACTTAATTTGCTGATTTTCACTCACTTCGCCATTAGCATAAACACCTGCAATGATTTCATCGGAATCAATAAAATCACCTTTAAACCAAATATTACGACGATAGGCCTTTTCCTCTTTCTTTGTGAAAGAGTCCTTTAATGAAGGCCATCTCTGGCCCCACATTTGTGAGTAAAAATATTCAAAGCCCTCTGGGCCTTTCGTTGGTGCAGCTTGGTTTTTCATGCGCATCATGTTACTAAATAAGGCCTAAACAGCAAAGTAAAGGATCGTGAAATGGAAAAATTTATTGATCAAATTATCAAAAATTTAAGTGCCAATGGCTTCCCTGAAAAGAAAGTCTCACTTCCAACTGAAAAAATGTATGAAGTTGCAGATAATAAAGGTTTAAGCCTTAATAAAGTTCTCGAAGAATTAAGAGAAAAGAAAATGATCGACAGTGAAATCGGTCCAGAAAAGATCGTCTTTTCAATGCAAAAATTTGAAAATCAACAAGATATGTACGCTAAGGCACAAGAGATGATGTCTCAAATGTCACCAGAAGAGCTACAAAAAATGCAAGATATGATTCAAAACATGTCTCCAGAGCAGCGTGAACAAATGATGGAACAAGCAAAGAAAATGGGGATGATCTAATAGAATCATTTTTTTCTACTCCACTTTCAAGTCTAGAAGGCTTCATCACAGAGCATGGATTCACAAAAGTTCATGCTCAAACGATCTATACTCAGATCTATAAGCACGGTGCAAAATCCTTTGAAGAAATTTCTGGATTACCACAAAAGCTTTATTCGTTATTAGAAAAAAAGTACTACTTTGATTTTCTTGAGATCGCCAAAATTCAAGAATCAGTTGATGATAAAACAGTTAAGCTCTTATTCAAGTTAAGCGATGGGCGCACTGTTGAAACAGTCTGTGTCCCTTTTCAAAAGAAGTATACTCTTTGCCTTTCTTCACAAGTTGGTTGTGCAATGAAGTGTTCATTCTGCTTTACTGGAACTCAAGGGCTAACACGCTCTTTAGAAAAGAAAGAAATTATTCTGCAATACATACAAGCATATGCCTATATCAAAGAGAAATTTGAGGGCCACCAAGCAGCTCCTAATATTGTTTTTATGGGTCAAGGAGAGCCTCTTCATAATATTGATAATGTTGCAGATGCCATTGAAATTCTAAAAACCACAGAGGGCATGGGACTAGGTCCAAGGCAAATTACTCTTTCAACGGCCGGCTATCTTCCGGGAATTAAAAGATTTAGTGAATTAGGAAGTGTTAACTTTGCCCTAAGCTTTCACTCACCATTTAATGAGGAAAGAAATGAGCTTATTCCATTAAATAAAGCCTACCCTATTGCGGACCTCATCGAAGAGCTTAAGTTAATAAAGCTCATGAAGCGACAATTTCTAACTTTTGAATATTTAATTATTCGCGACTTAAATCATACGAGAAAACACGTAGAAGAAATTGGAAGGCTATTAAAAGATATGCCTGTAATTTTCAATCTAATTCCTTTTAATGAATTTCCAGGTGCACCCTATAAGAGACCGGAGATGGCAGCAGTAGAAGAATTTAAAGCTGGGCTTATGGAGTTGGGGTTTCATGCAATGATTCGCACAACTAAGGGCGATGATATTCTAGCAGCTTGTGGCCAATTAACATCACAAGAAACGCTTAGCTAATTCAATATCAGGAATTGGACAAGTATCCATTTCCTCACCAATTCGATATCGATTTTTAGCAACTAGTTCATATAGCCAATTTCTTATCACCTTGGGAACGATCTTAAATATATTGAAATACCCATGGCCAAGCACATCCATCACAGCAATGACCGCATCCGACTTAGTAGAAAGCTTACCATTTTGATAAAAAACTACTGTCGACAGATTCTTAACAAAATCTTGTTGAAGATAATTCAAGGCCTTTGGGTCCTGTAAATTACAGAATTTTACCTTTTTCTTGTGGTCAATTCGATAAATAAACTTGACGAGCCTATTACATATTAAGCACTTACCGTCGATGAAGATGATATTCATACTATCCATTCTACACCATCTGCCAAATTGTAAAAATTATATTTGCTGAGTTAGAACTACATTGTTCATATTAAGTATGTTAGATTTTGCCAACTTTTACCCTATTATCGAGAGAGCAATCTATGAAGAAAATTCTACTTCTTGGTGTTAGTGCCATTACCCTTTTAAATCTTACGTCATGTGGGAATCGTTCAAGTATTTATGACGACAAGGGACCAACTATTAACAGTCAAGGCCTAAAAGGTGATGCTGTTGCTTCAGAAGTTTCAAATGCAAACTTTGTTTGTGACAGATTTTCAAAAAATGGATGTATTGATCAAGTCCTACTTATGGGTAAATTAAATCGTGGAAAACTTCAAACATGTGCAGCTTTCTTTGTTGGTGAAAACTTAATTGCGACAGCAAAGAAATGTCTTCCAAGCAAGCAAAAAGATCAGTCGTACTCTGACTGGCTTGACTCAGCTTGTTCGGCAGTTGCTTTCAAAGACCTTAAAGGTTTCACATATACTTGCTCATCAATTGAAAATCAAAAATATTCTGAAATTGCTCTAATCTCAACAAAGCAAAAGTCAAAAGTTGGATTTCTTGAAACAACTAATGAAGGTATTAACTTTGGTGGAAAGAACCAAATCTTTGAACTTACAAGCTTTAAAAAAGGTTTTGAAATTAACTATGCTTTATCAGAAGGTAAATACACGAGAGCAAAGAAAGAGTGTAATGGACTTACAGATTCACTTCTAACAACAATTAACGGATCAAAAGATTCTAAGAACTTTGTCCTTTCAAATTGTGCAATTGATTGGAACTCAACTGGTTCTCCAGTTCTAGTTGATGGAAAAGTTGCTGGTATGCTTCATGGTAAAATCGAAGGTGATGCAGATTTTGGAACAAAAGTGAGTGATAGAGATGGTGTTGCAGTTGCTGAAAACTTTGCATGTCAAACTAAGTTTAACGCTAATACTCCAGCTGCTTGTGATCTTCATAAGCTTGGAGATAAAATTAACAGCCTAAAAAAGACTCTAAAAAATGCCCTTGTTAATAATGGGACAGCTTTTGATGCAAATACTCAAGATATTACAATCTTTAGAAAAGATTCAAATCTAATGGTTCTAGCAACTGAAAAAGCAACGACTTGTGCAACAGAAGGTGAAAAAGGAAGCTTCCAAGCTTGTAAGGTAAACTTACCACTTAAGAACAAATTCCTTTCAACTCTTGATCTTGCAAATGTCGCTCTTGATTGTGACAACGCCGTGACAACAAATTGGAAAACAATCAAAGTTGATGAGAAGCTAACAAGACAATTTAGCTTTGAAGACTATACTTTGGATGGATACCACGCTGATAGATTTTGGATAGAAATTCCAGCTTGTGAATAAGTAGTAAAAAGAAAAAAATATAAAGGCCGCTCAATCAGCGGCCTTTTTTATTTAAAGTGTATTTTGTAGAAACTCTCTCATTAACTCCCAAGACTCTTTATCTGCTTTTTCATTATAGGCCAATGGAAGATTAAATTTCTTCCCATTCTCAGTGGCCTTAGGATTCGTGAAGGCATGAGTCGCACCTGGTAGGTTCACAAATCTCATAGGAAGTTGCGATCTTCTTATAACCTTCTTAAAATTAGCGATATCATCTTTTGACACTAACGGATCATCTGCACCATTTATTACAAGTAGCTTTGCCTTTGAGTTCTTTGTGACTTTTTTAATCCCACCTAACGAGCCGTGAAAAGAGACAACTCCCTTCAAGTCTGCCCCTTGGGTAGCATTGAAAAGAACCACAGCACCACCAAAGCAGTAACCGATCGCTCCAATTCGTTCAGCATCGACACTTGGCTGCTCTTTTAAAAGCTCCATGGCCTTATTAAATTTGGCCTTTAGAAGAGTTGGATCCTTAAAAGCTTCAGTAGCAAATTTCATTGCATCCTTAGGATGATTTGCCTGTTTTCCATCTCCATACATATCCAGTGCAATAGCATTGTAGCCAAGCTCAGCAAGTTGATCTGCTCGCTTACGAGCATATTCATTATGTCCCCACCATTCATGAACAACGACTATTCCAGGTCTCTTATCATTCTCATTTCCAGTCAGGGCCATATAGCCCTTAAAAGTCTTATCCCCTACTGTGTAATCAACATTCTCCGTTGTAACAGATGAACAGCTTACAAAGCCCATCATCATAAAAATTGGCAGTAAAATTCTCATTTTTCCTCCTAAAATATTGACTGCCACAACGCAATCAGATAATTATGCATTATGACAAAAACAAGCCTATATAATTTAACTTTAGAAAGTTTCCCATATGATGAAGCAAAAATCATGGGAAAGTGGGTCTATAAAAAGTTAAATTTTAATCCTGACACCTGGGAGAATGCTCCACGTGTAGTTAGAGAAAAGGCAAAAGAATATGACCTATCACTGCTAAAAATTCTTTGGCAGGGACTTTCGAAGGACGGAACACGTAAGTTTCTTCTTGGTTTAGGTGATAAGAACTCAATTGAAGCGGTTCTTATTGAGAGTGAAAACGACAAGCGTCTTAGATCGACTCTGTGTATTTCTTCTCAAGTTGGTTGTGCCATTGGTTGTACTTTTTGTCATACGGCCACACAAGGCCTAACAAGACATCTGCAAACATCTGAAATAGTCGGACAATTTTTAACTGTCTCTAAATGGATGCAAGAGAATGTCGATCCAAAATATCAGATTTCTAATATTGTTTTTATGGGTCAAGGTGAACCACTTCATAACTTCGAGAATGTGAAGAAGGCCTGCTATCTATTAACTGATCCACTAGGTATTGCACTAAGTAAACATAAGGTGACAATTTCGACATCTGGGCTTGTACCAAAGATCAAACAATGGGAAGAACTACCAGATGTAAACGTTGCTATCTCACTACATGCTATTAGAAATAATCTACGTAGTGAGCTGATGCCAATTAATAAACGCTACCAAGTTGATGATCTTCTTGAGGCACTAAGATCAATTCCAGTTAAGAACTCTCGTCGTATAATGTATGAGTACCTCTTAATTAAAGATCTTAATGATACGCAAGAAGATATTGATGGGTTGATAGAAAACCTTCCGAAGAAGGAATCAAAGATTAATATTATTCCATTTAATGAATATCCTGAAAGTAAGTTTAAACGCCCAAGTGATGAACATATTGAATGGTTTCAAAGATCACTTCAAGCTGCAGGTCTTACTTGTACAGTTAGAGAAACTAAGGGTGATGATATTCTAGCGGCTTGTGGCCAACTGAAAACACAATACGAAAAACTTAATCTTCCATCGTAATTAGATTAGCGAGTCTTTAACAAGTGCAAGAATATCCTTAACAAGCAAAGAGTTCTTCTTCTCTACTCGATAAACTAACGCAATTTGGTCCTTAACTATCGGTGAGTTATTTACAGGAACGAGGTTCTTATAATTAGAGGCGACACGACTTGGAAGAAGACCAATACCAAACCCTTCATTTGTGAGCTTAGCGATAACTTCTAAATTGTCACTTTCAACATGACCATCGATTTCAATCGAGTCATTTTTAAGCTTTCTTAGTAAGTCCTGACTTTGTGCTAATTGAGGATTAAAAATTAATTTATTATTTTTTCTTTTTGGTCGGCTCGACTCAAAAAGCTTAACCTCATCGAGCCCCATCTCATTAATAATAAGGTCTGGATGTTTAATAGGATTAACGACAATTCCAAAATCAACTTCAAAATCAATAACTTTTCCAGTAATGATGCGTGAAGAATCGTGAATTAAATTGAAATTTAAACGAGGATACTTCTCGTATATCGAAGGGAGAATATGAGGGAGAGAATATATTGCAACTGAAGGATGAATACCAACCTTGAACTCTCCAATAATTTCTCCACCTTCTTGATTAAAGATATTCTTAGCATCTTGCCAGTCTTGTAAAAGCTTATTTGCACGATGATGAAATTCTTCACCAAATTTAGTAAGTTCAATTCCGCTTTTAAGTCGAATAAAAACAGGAGCACCAAGTTCCTCTTCTAATCTTTTAATTGAATAACTTAATGCCGGTTGTGTTAACCCAAGTTGTTCTGAAGCTCTAGTGACATTCTTAAGCTTGGAAACAATAAGAAAATTTCTTAAGTCATCTAATTTCAAAGACATTCGATACCTACTTTATTAATTCATTAATTAATTTTTTATAATCCATTCCTGCTAATTTTGCGGCCATGGCAAATTCATCTTTTGTTGCGACATTTGGATTGGGGTTGGCCTCAATTATATAAGGAACACCTTCTGGACATACTCGCAAATCAATTCGTGCATAACCTGTTAGCTCTAATACTTTATAAGTTCTTTTACAAATTTTTATAATCTTATCTTCCAGCTCTTTTGTTATCTTAGCTTTTCCAGTCTCAATACCTTTATTCTGTCTGTATTTAAGACTCCATTTAGCTTTTTCAGAGTAAAGCTTAGCAAGTGGATTATCGATATTATTAAAAGCAAGCTCTAAAATGGGAAGAACCTTCAGTCTTTTCGCTCCCATTACTCCAACGAAGAACTCACGACCTTCGATAAATTCTTCAATAATTACATCTTCCTCATATTTATCCATAAGATAAATAATGCGCTCAATTGCCTTTTCAGGAGATTTAACTATAGATGCCGAACTAATTCCAAGAGATGCATCTTGATAGAGGCATTTTACAATTAATGGATACTTTAATTTCTTCGATATTTTCGTAACTTTGGCTTTTGAGCGGCTTGTGAAAACCTGAAACCCAGGTGTCTTAATCCTGTGGTACGAAAGAAGTTTTTTGGCCAACGCCTTATCTCTTGCTATCATGAGCCCGCGTGGATTGGCCCCTGTATATTTAACTTTCAGTAATTCAAGGTAAGAAACAACGTTTTGATCAAAGAGTACTTTTCCATCAAATTCCTCTAAGAGATTAAACACAACGTGTGGCCTAAACTCTTCAATGGCCTCTCTTAATGGCATAAGATCAGAGTAGACACCAACGATATTAACTTCATGACCTATTTCTTTTAGTGTTGAAATAACATTATATTCCGTAATCCACGGTTTAAATTCAAAGTCGTCTTTTTTCTTATCTTCTTTAGATATATCAGCTGGAGGAATGAGATCAGAATGAACAAGAACTAACACTCTTTTCTTTCTTTTATGACTTTTTTCTTTCTGGCTCACATGACTATCCTGTCGCGCCCCTCTCTAAAGTATTTATCAGCATGCGATAACACAATATTTTGTATGATTTGAGGGCCATACTTATTTGGAATCATAAGCTTTTTAGAACTTGAGATACTTTCCAAATCATTTACAACAGATTCTATTTTATATTGATATTCTTTTGTCAGCAAGGATATATCCCTAACGAGCTCTCTCCTTAAACCACCGATTACTTTATCTAGCTCTATTCCTGTCGTTTCATTATGGATAAGGTACTTTTGAATATGATGTATACTACGACGTGCTTGAGAGCTTTTACGTAATTTCTTTCTTTTAAGCTTAAGATACTCTCTTACTGTTAATTCACTTTCTTCAATACTATCAATCTCTTTATAACAAATGACGTTTGGCTTTTTATTACTTAAGGCCTTCATCATATTATCAACATACTTTAATTTTTTAAGAGCAGGCCAATTTTCATAGACTCGTTTCCAATTAGAACGTGGAGTTAGCCATACTGAAAATGTTTCAGCAAAATCTTCTTCTGGATGAGCTTGCGCATAGTTGTCTTCGAGATGGTACACAAACTTCTTTGAGAACTTCTTGGGTTCATAAAAAGTAGGATATGCGATTTCATGATCGCCAAAGATTGATTTTCTCTGTTTGTCGTCTTTTAGAAAATATGCATTATCCATGACATGACCACATTCATGTCTCAAAAGCTTCATGAACCAGTCATGAGTCTCCCCCTCACAAGCACCTGTAAATTCTTTTTCTATTTCAATTAGTTTTGGATGCATGAGGGTGAAAGGAACGGCAATGCCAGAGATTGAATCTGGACAAAACCACTCGTCACTTAGCCAAACTTTTGGCTTTACGAGTAATTTCTTTGCCGAGAGCTCGCCAGTAAGTTGATCTAAACAAGGAGCAAATTTACTTTTTTCAAAGCAAATATCAAGCTCCCACAACTGAGCGTTGAGAATGTCTTCACGACAAGCGAGGTCCAAATTCAATTTAATCATATTAATCTCTTCAAAGTAGTGGCGATTATAGCCCTAACCAGAAGAAATTAAAGAGATTTTAGCGACCTATGAATTATTTATCAGTTCATAAGTCGTTAATACAAACTTGGCCGTTGCGATTGATTTTTATTTTAAAATCAACGCCTTTAATCTTTGCACGAATATGGGATAAATGCGTGTTAATTGTCTTGTTTGTAACAACAACAGGGCCCCATGTACCAAGAACTAGCTCTTCTAATGTATAGATTCGCTTTTGACTTGAAATTAAGAAATTTAAAACTTTGAATTCTGTCTTAGTTAATGAAACCTCTCCATCATCAACAAAGACTGTCTTTGTGTTGGTGTTGATTCGTAAATTACGAAATCCGATCCACTCATTTTGAAAAACAAATGACATATTTCTTTTCTCCTCCCCCCTCATTTATTTACCTTAAGGGCAAGTGAGATATTACACAAGCTGTAAAATCAACAAGTTACGAATCTTATCGCTACTAATTAAAATAAGTTTGTTTAGGCTAACAATTTTAGCCATTTGACGCTTTATTCTTTAGAGATCGTGCAAACAGATTTGATTATTTCGATTAATTCTTATTCTAAAGTCAACGCCTTTTGTTTTATGACGAAGATGAGTTAAGTGAGTATTGACAGTTTTATTTGCCACTTCCACATCACCCCAAATATATTCAACTAGTTGCTCACGCGGATAGATTCTTTTTCCGCCGCTTAATAAGAAATATAGAATTTTATATTCCGTCTTTGTTAATTCGATTTTGCGATCATCCACAAGAGCAAAACGATTTTGTGGATCGAGAGTTAAATTTCGAAAACTAAGTTGCTTTTCACCCGTGGCCTTGTCATTGTCATAAGCGTGCATATTCATTCTCCTCTAAAACTGTAGTTGAGAGAATTTTATTCCATTGAACAAGTCCATGTTTTTGAGGTAAAAAAAGACACGTAAAGAATATTCAGTTATTAATTTATATTAAATATTATTAATCAAAAGATAAGAGAGTTTGATGGAAAACAAGAAGGCACTTTTTTGGAGTGGAGGGCTTAGCTCACTAAGCTGCTTAAAACTTTTAATAAAAGAAGGTACAAGTAAAAGTGATATTGTTCTCATTACTCTACTTTCAAAAGAAGGTAATGAAGTTGGCCATACTGGTATACCAGAGGAAATCATCTCTCTTCAGGCCAGGTATATGGGCATTAAGCTTGTCAGGCTCTACAATGATGAAATAAGTTCTAAGGTCTTAAATAAATTGAGTGAACAGGGTTACAATTTTTATAGTGGCCAAAGAAATGATAAATTTTCAAAAAATCCTATTATTGCAAATCTAAAAATAAATACACCATTACTCGGTATATCTTATACAAAGCTTCTTGAAGATCAAATTAATCGAGCAATTTTAACAAGTGTGGATAGAGAGGATCATCAACGTTTTCTAGGAAAAGAACTTAAAGACATTGAGATAAATTTTGATGAGATGGATATTGATACCTTTGTTATTTTTGATCCACTCATGAGAATTCGTATTCCTTTTTCTAAAAATATTATTATCGAAAAAGATAACCACTTTATTTGTAAAATAAGAAATGTCTAATGCCAAAGTATCATCAGAGACTTTGAAATTTCTTTAACATTACTATCATACTTGCTTGCCCCTTCAGTCATATAATCGTTAGTGATCATATTTGGAGGTCATATGAAGAATAAAAGAAAATTCTTATTTGTAGGTGCGCGAATACTTATGGGTGCCACCCTACTTTTGGGAGGAGTTACTCCAGGACTTGGCTTACTTACAGAATCTCAATACACACCTGAAGCGTTAGCTTTCATTAATTCGCTTCAAGACACCGGATATTTATACTACATGATTAAAACACTTGAGATTGTCTTAGGTACAATGTTCTTGTTAAACTTATTTGTTCCGCTAACAGCTGTTATCGCTGCACCATTAGTAATTAACATTTTATTCTTTGAGCTTTTTCTTTGTAATTCATATTTAATTGCACCGATTATTCTCATCGCTTGCGAACTTATTGTTTACCGCGAACATCGAAAATTATTTAATTGGCTATTTAAATACCAGATTCATACACATACGAATGATCTCGATGCACCAGATATGATAATTCTATCTGACTTAAAAGAGAAAGATCCAAAGGTGTACCAGAACGTTGTTGATTCTCAGTATTATCATAATATTTAAAACAAATATTGAGTTGGCCCGTTATCTGTTTAATTGACAGATAATGGGCTTCTTGTAACTATCTTCCTAAATAATTTATAAAGATAAAGGTGAACTCTGTGAAATTCAGAGACTGTCCCGCAACGGTTAGAGTCCGAGCCCTTCAATTTTATTATGTCTCGGAGGAAGATCATAAAAACACTACTTTATTACGCCACTGCATTCTTACCATTAACATCAATTGCACAGATTACAATTAAGGCCACAAAGCTCGACACAAGTTCAGAAAGAATAACTAGTGCTGTCACTGTAATCACTCGTGAAGAAATTGAAAACACTGATGCCACAACACTTCAACAGCTCTTACAAAGTAAAGCAGCTATCTTTATTGGCCAGACAGGTCAAATTGGATCGGCTTCTAGTCTTCGACTACGTGGACTGCCTAGCGGTTTCTCAAAAGTTCTCATCGACAATATTGAACTAACTGATCCTACTGATATCAATAATTCATATCAGATTAATCATCTTAATCTGGATAATATTGAGAGTATTGAGATTCTAAAAGGTAGTCAGTCAATTCTATACGGATCAAATGCCATTGGTGGTGTTTTAAAGATCAATACAAAGAAAGGTATAAAGAGCTCTAGTGTTAGAGCTGAGTATGGAAGTTATAATACGGCAAAGCTTGCGGCCCAATCGAGTGGTCACATGGAAAGGCTTAGTTACGGTGTTAATTTTTCATATCTTCAATCAGATGGATATTCTTCAGTAAATGAAGATCGATTAACAAATGCTGAAGATGACTCTTATAAGAACCTAAGTTTCTCATTAAACACGAGCTATCTAATAAGTAATCAAATGGAACTAAACTACCAAGGTCAGTTCATTGATTCAGAAATCGAAATTGATGGCTTCAATTTTGTTCCACCATTTAACCCTATTGATGTAGCAGACAATGATCTAAACAAGTACAATCAGTACAATAACTATCTGGGGCTTCGCTATAATAGCTCAGATGAGAGATTCAGCCTTACTCCAAGCATTAGGTATTCGACAATTAGAAGAGAGGATCCTCAAGGCTTCACTCCACTATTTCGCGGTGAAGAAACTGATGTAAAGCTTGATGCCACTTATGAATTCTCTAAGAGCTTAAATTCATTCTACGGTATCCAATATCTCAAACAAGATGACTTAACACTTGGAAACTATAGTGAGCTCTTCTCTGTTTATACAACTTTCAATTACGCTTACAAGAACTGGTTTTCAGATATAGGTGTACGCTTTGATAAATTCTCAACTTTTGATTTAAATACTATCGCTAGTATTGGCCTTGGTTATAACTTCACAAGAGAACTTTCTCTAAAGGGTCATTTCTCTGGTGGATATAAACTTCCAACTCTTTATCAGATAGCAAATCAACTAGAAAATTTAGATCCAACAGACAGTATTAATAGCGAACTAACGCTCTCTTATAAGAAAATCACATATCAAGTTGAACTTACACTATTCAACTATGATTTAAAGAACCAAATTGACTACGATACAATCAATATGGGTTATCTAAATATTGCAAAATCTGAGATTCAGGGTATTGAATTTAACTTTAATCAAGAGTTTCAAAACTCATTTACACTCGCAACTTCTTTAACAATTCAGAAAGCGACAAATAAGGTTACTAATTTGGATCTTGCTAGAACACCAAAGGCACTTGCAAGTGTAGAGTTAGGATACAGAATAAACGATTCTCAAAGAATTACAAACTGGTGGCAATATGTAGGAAAACGAGAAGACTTTGGAAGTATGCCTTCTTATGTAATCGGAAATCTTAACTATGAATATCAGAACTTTAATTTCAAAATCATTAATATCCTCGACAAGGATTATGAAAATATTCGTTACTACGGAACGATGGCACGTAGTTATTTCCTAGGCTACAAGCTCGACTTCTGATGATATTTCTTTACCATCGCAATAGCGATGGTAAAGAATATTATTGATCCAATATTTAAAAAGTAGAAGAAATTAATCGCATCCTTTGCACCAAAATTGTCAGCAATAACACCAAAAACAAAGTGCATAATAGCAATACTTACTCCGATATAACTCATCGTCTGGGCCAATACCACGTGATTCTTTTTTGGAAAGTTATTTGAAACCCAATCAACGATAACAGGAAAACAAAAAGACATGAACAAGGCCGTCATTGGATAAAAGATATGGTGAAATTGTCCTAAACTAAAACATATCAAGCTTGTTAATAATGAAATGTAGATTAACTTATTCGATGATAATTTAATATTTAAGAAGGCAAAGCCTAGCCTTCCTAACATAAGAAATAAAAAGAAGTAAGACAGATAATTATTAGCGTTAATATCTGAATAATTATGAGCTTCAACAAGATAGAATTTCAATCGAGAAGAGAGCATGATTTCAGATGCAACATAGAAACCAGCAAATAAACCAATCATCAAATTCATTAAAAAAGCATTTGGCATTGAACCATCGTTCTCTTTTATTTCGTCATGATGAGTGTCTTCAATAAAGAAAGAATAAATAAATACTAATGCACATGGTATTAATAAGAATTTAAAGAAGTGAATCCAATCAGAATTTAAGAAATAAAATAGGGAAAGAATTTGTGGGGCCAATAAAGAGGCTACACCGTAGACACCGTGAAGTCCTGATAAGTAGCGCCTTTTATGTTCTGAAGGTGCACCATTATCAACCATGAAATTCATGGTGATACCAGTAATACCGAAACCGAATCCGGCCCACGCACCAAAGAAGAGACTCAAGTCAAAATTTAAAAAGTCTCCACCTAGTCCAATTCCAAACGTCCCTATCCCCATCATAACCATGGCCATTCGAGTTGCTCTCACAGGGCCAAAACTCGGAAGCCAAAATGAAGTAGTAAGGTATGCTATGAAAGAAGTTATGGACATCAAAGAGAATATCAATGAACCTTTATCAGGTCTGATTTGAAAATATTGTAAAAGCTCAGGATAAACACTACCGCGTCCATTATCAATAAGGCTTAAGGCCACAAGTGATAAGTATCCTAAAGAGACATAACCAAAATTTTTCAAATCAACTTCCTTCTAAATCAATTAAGCAATTAGTGACTTATCTTTGAATAGAATCCAAAGCTGATGAATTGCTCTAGTTGCAGCAAGGTGCAGTCTTTTTCTTGCAGTATTATTAACTGGATAAACATCCTTATCACAGTCAGGAATAATAACGTAATCAAACTCAAGACCTCTAATTTGCTCAACTGTTGTCACATCTACACCTGGTCTCAACGAAAAGTTCTCATCAAGTACAAGTCTAATACTTCCAACTTCTTCAATCTCTGAGTATAGCTCTCTTGCAATACTTTCTTTCGAACAAATAATAGCAATTGAAGCTTTCGGTTCACGGTTCATTAGTTCTACAAGTGCACTACTGATGAGCATTGAAGCATGCTCAAGGTGCTGCACAGACGTTTCAATGATCGGTCCTCCATCTCTTTTCGATTCAGGAAGCTCTTTTGGAGCCAATGGCCCAAGAACATTATGTGCAAAAGAAACAATTTCTTTTGGAGAACGATATGAAACATTAAGTTCTTCAACTTGCATATCATCCACATCAAGCTCAAGTGTATGACAAACATCGTGCCATGAAGTGAATTCAAAAGTGCTATCAATTTGTTGAACACTATCTCCTGCAATCGTGAAGTTTCCTTCTTGATGTTTAATTTGCCCAAGCATAATTAGTTCTGATTTTGAAAGCTCTTGTGCCTCGTCTAAGAAGATATGGCGATACGATTTAAACTCACGTCCAAAGTAGCGAAGGTGACCAAATTGCTTAACAATTAAGTAATTAAATAGTGGAAGATCATACTTATCAACAAATCCTGAAACATCTTGTCCATGATTTGCATAATCCGAATCTTTATCTAGTCCTTGAATTTGTTTGGCCGTATAAAATTTTAAATCATTTAACATGTGAGTCGTTACCATACGATTTGTCATCTCAGGTAGCCTCTCCATACGCTTTGAATCAGAAAAGATATTAAGTAATTCTTCTCTTACATTTTTAAAGCCATTTAAAATCTTTTTCACTTCAACTTTTAAAACAGAGTCACGTGTATTTTCATAAAGGTTCTTAACACGAACATAAAGTGGACGAGTGCGATCTTTAGTAAAAAACTCAAGGTCTGTCCCTTTAAGCTTCTTTTCAATACTTAATTCTTTTTCTGCTAAGTACTCATCAATAAGCTTTAGTAGCTTTGGATTTCTTTTTATTGTAACGATTGAATCAAGAGGATTATCTTCGATCTTCTTAGGAACCGAGCGCATATTTTGGAAGACAATCTTTTTAATTAGATCATCAAGAGTCGATACACGTACTTTTTCAAGTTGTGATTCAATTAAGAGTTTCTTTGATAATTTCACAAGTCCGTTATTTGGAACGATTACCATAACTTCTTCTTGGCGAATTCCATCTTCACGACAAAGCTTTGCAATTCGATATAAAGCAACTGTCGTCTTACCACTACCAGCACCACCTGTAATAAGAAGAGGTTTTTTTGCACTTTGATTAACGAGGTCGTACTGAGTCTTATCAAGTAGAGAAATAACTTCTGGCCCATCAAATCCAGTGCGTCCACTACCAAGACTCTGGTTAGCACTCCCTTCTCCACCAGCAAGTTTTTGTGTTGATTCACTTAAAGAAATCCATTCTCTATCTCTTAGAACATTTGTGTTTCCTTCTCGATCAATTCGCACAAGTTGCTTGTCTCTAACAGTTAGGATTGATTTTTCTAATATATGCCCTTCAATAATTCGATCATCTAAGTCGAAATCAAAATCATCCCCCTCACCAAATTGATAGAAGATTCTCGCCATCGGTGACTTTTTCCAGTCAATAATTTTAAACTTTAACTCTTTATGTGAAAAAGGCGTATGCCCAATAAGAAAGTCTTTTAACTTTCCATTTTGTTCAATCTTAAAATGACCAAAGAACGGCGACTCTGCATTAGGTAAACTCTGGTGTTGCTCATAACGATCTGCTAGTTGATTAAGAAGGTTCATTTGCTGGATAATTCCAGGAAGGTCATCTTCCTTACAATTAAGAGATTCATCTCTAAGGGCCTTAATATTCGCTGCAATATCGGCTAATGCTGCAGCATTTAAATCTGGAACTCTATTAATTAAATCAACAGTTTGCGCAAGGAAATCATTGATCTTTTGGATATATTCTTGATTTACTAATTCACTCATTCTTTATTTGCCTTTAATCATCTAGCTTGTTAGTGTTGACCTTTAATTTTTTATATTAATAATCAACAATTAGAGGGCCCTATTATGCCAAAAGTTATCGGATTTCACTACACATTAACGAACTCAAAGAACGAAGTTTTAGACAATTCTGCTGAACATGGTCCACTAGTTTTCTTAGAAGGTGTTGGTCAGATCATCCCAGGTCTTGAAAAAGAAATCGTAGCAATGAATGTTGGTGATAAGAAAGTTATCAATGTACCTGCTGCTGACGCATACGGTAATATAAATGATGAACTAGTTATTACTGTGCAACGCTCACAATTCCCAGAGGATGCACAACTTAATATTGGTGACGTATTCCAAGTTAACCAAGACCAAGGACTTCCTCCATTTGCAGTTATTGCAATTGAAGGCGATGAAATTACTTTAGATGGTAACCACCCACTTGCAGGTGAAGACCTAAACTTTGATATTGAAATCACTGAAGTAAGAGAAGCAACAGAAACAGAACTTGCTCATGGACATGCTCATGGACAAGGTGGATGTGGCCACTAATCAATCTTTACCTTTTTTAAGTTAGAATATCGCATAGAACCTTACTAAAATTAATTTATCGATTATTGATTTGAGTGAGGATTCTATGTGGGTTAATAATTTAAGAAGGTCTCTCGCATTTTCTATATGCGCGAGTTCATTTCTTTATTCAAGTACAATCACAGCTAAGAACCTCGGCGATGACTTCAGTCTCTACGGTAAAATATCCATGGCGGCCATTGGTCAAGATGGAGCTCAATCATTAAATAATAACTCTTCTCGATTTGGTTTTAAATATAAGAGAGATGGCCTAATCGAGAAGTTCACCACTGGTCTTCGTGCTGAGTTTGGAATCAATACCAGCAATACGAGCCAGAGCATACAAAGCATCCCCAACACCACGGGACGCTTTCAAATTGACAATACTAGCGACCGGCCCTTTTCTACTAGGCTAGCTTATCTTTGGATTGAAAACGGAGATTTCAATGCCACAATAGGAAAGAACTGGTCTGTCTGGTATGACGTAACAGAAATGACTGATATCTTTATGGTCACTGGTGCCTTTGCCTCCTCTACTTTTACTGCTAATAGTGAAGTCATTGGAACTTCTCGTGGTGTAGATCTTTTGGAATTTCGCTACAAAATTGGTGACCTACATTTTGGGGCCCAAACAAAGTTTACAGGAGATGAAACGGCCGAATACGATTCTGATGGCGATGGAATTGACGATGCAGTCCTCACTCTTGAGCATTCAATTGCCGCTTCTCTAAGAATTGTTAAAAAAAATTACAAAGTTGGAATTGCAGCGATTAATTTAAATTCAAATAATAATGGAGTTGAAATTGCTAAACTTTCAGTTACCGTTGGAGCAAATTATTATTTTAAAAACCTTTTTATCGCCGCAGTCTACGGTGATACAAAAGACCTCGAATTAATTGATGGCAGATTCGTAAGAACTGATAATGTCGAGGCAATTATGGGTTGGCGCTTCAATCCATTTCACCAGTTTATGATTGGATACAATTGGCAAACTTCTGATGACGATGGACTGGATGATTATGAAATGTCTAAAATTCTTGGCTCATATATGTATACAAATGATCAGTATGAATTAGGTATTGAATATGTATTTGATGATAGTGTCGATGCCAGTGGTATGCGCCCAAAGAACAATCAGCTCATTTTAGGCGCAACCATGTATTTCTAATAATTTTCAGGTGGAACTTTTTTAAATATAAAGGCCGGAATTACACTTGAAACAAGAGTGTAGATAACAAGACCAGAGATAATCTCTAAAGGAACCTCAAAGCGCTCCTTAGCAATCTGGGCCATAACTAAACCAAAGATAAGTGTCGGTAGCAATGAAACAGTAATCTCTTTACGGTCTGGCCAAAAATCCTGCATAAAGAATTTCATATTTGAGTATGTGTTGAAGATTCTTAGAGGAATGAAAATTCCTAAGAAAGCTAATCCAATATATAGTCCATCCATTGTAAATAGATCTTGCGTAAAGCCTACACCGGCCTTAAAGAAGTAGAATGGAATGAAGAAAGAAAAGAACATCTGTAGGTTTTTTAGAATTTCTTCTGACTTCTCAGATTTTCCAAAGTGCTTAAATTCAGAAGCAATAAATCCTACAAGGAATGCACCTACTAAATAGTATGTTCCAATCTTCTTTGTGATAACACCACAAATAAGTGCAGTAAGAATTAAGAAACCAACTTCTGAATCCTTTGCATATGGAGCGATATATTTGAAAAATAATTTGTAAGAAAGGGGTAAAAAGACACTAAGGGCAACTAAAATAAAGGTAGAACTACCAAGGTTAACTAAGCTCTCCGACTGAAGAGTAATAAATAGCAGTAAGATGGCAGAGATCTCCTTAGAAATTGCTTTTGATCTAATCCAGTACTCCTGCCCTTCACTAAACCCATAATTCTTTAATGAGTTTAAGATGAAGCCTGTTGAAGGAGTCATGATACCAAGTGCAATTAAAGTTGCTGCACGGAAACTAATTGAAAAGAAGAAGTGTATCCCAAAAGCAACAATAAGTGTGATGGAGATAGTCTGGGTAACCCCGGATAGGAGCTCTTTCCAATTCTGCTTCAGTTCTTCAAATTCAACTTCAAAACCAGCGAATAAGAATAAAGATGTGATCCCCAAGCGAGAAAGCATTAGTAGTAGATCATCATTTTGAAACCATCCAAGCCCAAGACCAGCAGCAATCCCTAAGAAGATTGATGAGATACCAATTGGGATTTGGAATCGAAGTAAAAGTTTTGGAAGAATGAGAAGAATTGTAAACAGTAATAAGTACTGTACTTCCGTATTCTGCAAGTTAATCATTATTGTCTCTCCATGTATTCAACGTATGATCCCGGGAAGATGCGTACTTCCCCCTTATCCACTTCGTAAACATTTTCAGCTAATTCACTAAGAAAGTGTCTATCGTGGGATACAAACATTACCGTTCCCTCATAACGTTTAAGTGCATCCAGTAGAACCTCTCTTGATTTAATATCAAGGTGGTTTGTCGGCTCATCTAGAACTAAGAAATTATTATTTTGCGAAAGTAGTACGGCCATA
This sequence comes from Halobacteriovorax sp. XZX-3, assembly GCF_043196495.1. Classification (NCBI taxonomy): domain Bacteria; kingdom Pseudomonadati; phylum Bdellovibrionota; class Bacteriovoracia; order Bacteriovoracales; family Halobacteriovoraceae; genus Halobacteriovorax; species Halobacteriovorax sp. XZX-3. The sequence goes on from NZ_JBEBMO010000001.1 coordinate 1,277,297, forward strand.
ACAAGACGAGACTTCTCTCCCCCTGAAAGGTACTTAACTTTCTTATCAACGTCTTGGCCTCTAAATAAGAAGGCCGCAAGTAGGTTTCTAACATACCCATCACTTGCCATTGGTAGATCTTTTCTAACTTCATCAAAAACACTTGATTCTGGATTTAGAACTTCCAGTGAGTATTGAGAGAAGTATCCGATCTTGATACTAGGGCCAATCGCTACTGTTCCAGCAGTTGGTTCAGTATGAGCAGTAATACACTTTAAAAGCGTTGACTTACCCGCACCATTTACACCAACTACGGCGATTTTATTTGTTCTTTTAACTGTTGTTGATAGTCCATGAAAGACTTCATGCGCACTTCCGTCAGACAGTGGCCATGATTTTGAAAGATCTTTAATGATAACAACATCATCCCCACCTCTTGGAGGCGTTGGGAATTGAAAGTTAATTGTTTCTTCCTCAGCAGGAACTTCAATACGATCAATTTTTTCAAGCTTCTTCACTCGAGATTGAACTTGAGCAGCATGTGAAGCACGTGCCTTAAATTTTGCAATGAACTCTTCTTCTTTTGCTAGCATATCAGCTTGACGAGAAGCTTGAGCAATTAATTGTTCACGACGAAGGTCTCTTTCTTTCTCGTAGAAGTCGTAATTACCTGTATAAGTCGTAATTCTCTTATGAGCAATTTCCACAATCTTATTACAAACATTATTCATGAAATCACGATCGTGGGTCGTCATAAAGATTCCGCCCTTAAAATTCTTTAGCCAGTCTTCAAGCCAAAGAATCGATTCCATATCGAGGTAGTTGGTAGGCTCATCCATTAGGATAAGTTCAGGATTAATTACAAGAACACGAGCAAGAGCAATACGCATCTTCCATCCACCAGAGAAGTCTTCAATCATCTTATTATGATCAACAGGCATAATCCCTAGTCCTGTTAGAACTTCCTCAGCACGTGTTTCAAGATCATAGCCACCACGCTTTTCAAACTCTGACTGAACGTCTCCCATTTTCATCAGGACATCATTCATCTCATCGTCACTCATATTGGCACAATCAGCTAACTTGTCTTCAAATTCTTTAAGCTGTTGTGCTAGCTCAGCAACTTTTACGTCTCCAGACATAACGACTTCTTTTGCCGTCTGCCCTGCCATCTCCCCTACTTTTTGAGAGAAATAGGCCCAACGCAATTTATCAGGAAAAGAGATTTGGCCTTCATCAGGTTTCTCCTCACCAATAATCATACGAAATAAAGTTGTTTTCCCAGCTCCGTTTGGACCAACTAGCCCAACCTTTTCGCCAGGATTTATTTGAAAGCTTCCACCGCTATATAAGGTTTCACTACTTTGGATTTTTGAAATATTGGAAACATTTAACATATGCTGTAAATCCCACTCAACTTTTAATATTTATTTAGCTGCTATTTAATCTGAATATACGAATAAGTTCAGTCTAGCATGGCACTTCTAAATATGTCTTTAAGATTCGACACTTTTAACGCATTTAATCGTTTGGAAATCAGCTATTTAGCCTTATAATTTGCCTATGACTTTAGAAAATATATTCGTTGATACACAAGGTGAAATTAAAAAATCAGTTTATGTCACATTAGTACTGATTCTTTTCTATTTAACTAACCATATCTTTTCTTTCATTTTGAAAAAGACTAGTAGCATAAATATTGAAACGAAAAGACGCTATGTTGTTAACACAAATATTTCGTTAACGATTATCTTCGTCTTTATTACTCTTTATATTTATTCAACTGAGTTGAAAAACCTGGCCTTCTCACTTGCCGCCCTAATGGTTGCCATAGTCCTCATCACAAAAGAGCTCTCTCTTAATATTATGGGTGGTATCTATAAGACGTTTTCTGGTGGATTTATTATTGGGGATACTATTGAGATTGATGGCAAGCGCGGAAGTGTTATCGACCGAGACCTATTCACGACAACTCTATTAGAAGTTGGACCAAATAAAACATCTCACAACTATACAGGACGCTCTGTTATTATTCCAAACTCAATATTCTTAACAAATCGAGTAACGAATGAATCATTTTTAAAGAGTTTTGTTCTTCATACTTTTAAAGTTGTTCTCTCTCCAGATTGTGATTGGGAAAAAGCGGAAAGAATTCTTCTTGAGAAATCAGAATTCTATTGTTCTGAATATTTTGAGCAGGCCCAAGTTGTTTTAAACAAACTATTCACAAAGTCTCACTTAGAAACACCTATTCTAAAACCACGTGTTCAAATCAATTTTACTAGTAAAGATGAGATCGAACTCAATGTTAGAATAACGGCCCCAGCAAGAACGAAAGGCTCTGTAGAACAGAAGATTCTTAAAGATTTCTTGCGAGAATTTTATAAGTAAGAGACTGGTGCCAAACTGTCTCTAGACAGCGACTTTCAATATAAGATATTTAACCCCTACAATTTCAGTAGGGAGAAATTATGAAAAATATCTTAAGAATATTCTTATTCACACTAATCTCAATTACGTGTATTCAGGCCAATGGAGCTCCTACAGAGCTGGCCCCATTTGATCAAGCTGGTTCATATTTTGATGAAGACCAAGGGCTTATCATCGGAAGTGATGGACTTAGATACTGGCACCAATCTAACAATACAATGAAGAATGAGAATGGTGTTATTTTCAAATTCAGACTTTTCTCGATTAAAGCATCCGATGGTAAAAGATATAGGAAAGCATCAAAAACTCATATCAAAGAAAATTGGGAAGCTAAGCGCTATCCAGTAAAACTTAGTCAACGTATGCTAACAATTAGAGAAGATGCTGGAGTTGATTTTAAAGAACTAGCTAATGCCATTGAAAATGGAGATAGCATCTATCTTTCTAAGCAAGAAAGAGATTCACTATCGGCTTACTTAAGGGTTAGACAACATGAGCAAGATAGCTGGGATGGTAGCTTTAGAACGAATCGTACAGGTAGAACGACATGTACAACTCATGGAATGAATACAGTTTGCACAACAACTTCATATTAAAAAAAAGCCTTCTTACGAAGGCTTTTTTATTTTTTAATTTAAATCTTTATTTAATTTTTTAAATTCTTCACCAATTCGTATTTCAAGCTTCTTATCTGATTCGTTAAACTCTTTTACGATAGCATCAGTTGTCGTTAGACGATAGGCAAAGACAGCAAGCTTATTCGCTTTATTATTCTTATACTCTTTATCCATACTCTTCATATGCTTTAGACGATCATCTAAGAAGAAGACTGCTTTATACTTCTTGTTAATCCCTGGACGATTAATTAAGTGAGTAAGCATTTGGCCCTTATTAAGTCCTGAAGTCATAAAGATACCATCAGCATAACGTACTTCTCTTCCTTGTAACTTTGTCATAAATGGAAGTCTTGGGGCATTTACTTTATTAAGATTAATTCCATTCTTATTCATTTCTCGAACTGTTGCAGGATAATTAACAGGACCTCTAGAAGTGATAGAAGTTACTCCGTAACCTGTCTCTTGTAGTTTTTCGATCAGTCTTGGAATTTCTTTTTCAACTAGAATCATATCAGAAATAAATGTTGCTTTATAAGAGTACTCAAGCATTTCATTAACTGACTTGGCAATACAATGAACCGGACAACCATTGTTAATTTGTTCCTTCTGCCAGTTATACCACTGATCACTACCAAAGCTTGTTTTGAATCTTAAAAGAGTGTTATCGATATCATAGACAACAAGAACATCACTTGTTTTTAATTTATTCTTCTTAGTATACTCAACAATCTTCTTATAAAAGTCAGAGTGAGAAGCTATCTCCTGATAAGATAGGGCGCTAAAAGCGATTAAAATAGAAATTATATATTTCATCATGTCTCCTTTTCTTGACCAGCAAGCATACCAGTAAAGGAGGCAAAATAAAAGCCTTCCATAACGGAAGGCTTTATATGCAAAATATACAGAAAGTATGTTTATATTGACTGATTAAGACGCCATATCATCATAGTCCATCCACGCATCGTTTGGTTCGAGGATTTCCATGTCTTTGTGAGGCATCTTTTTCTTATTAAGCATTTTTTCTTTCTTTCTTTGTACCTGTTTTTCAATCTTAGCAACAACAAGATCAATGGTCTTATATAGGCTATCAGAGTGAGCTTTCGCATGGTAATCGAACTTCGGTCCAATTACTTCAACTTCGGCATAGTGTTCGCGACCATCCCTAACCTCACAACTCCATTTTAGATGTAGATTTCCATCAAGGTATTTTGCGATTTTTTCTGACTTTTCTTGGATTCTCTCATCAAGTGCTGGCGTATGATCTAGGTGTCTAAAACTTACTGTTACTTTCATAAAATACGTTCTCCTCTATGTGTATAGTATCTTGGCTAAACCTATCGGCAGTTTCTCCAAAATATCGAGCTATTTTACTTTTCTTTTTGACGACGACAAAATCCCAAGCATTTCTCTATACTTAGCGACTGTACGTCTCGCAACCTTCACATCTTCTTGGCTCAAAAGGTCGGCAATCTTTTGATCCGATAAAGGTTTCTTCTCATTTTCATTGTCGATAAGTTCCTTAATTTTTAATTTTAGAACTTCACCTGCAACGTCGATTCCACCTTTGTCTCCACCGATTCCCGCATTGAAAAAATACTTCAATTCAAATAGGCCAATTGGTGTATGCATATACTTATTTGAAGTAGCACGAGACACTGTTGACTCGTGAACTCCCAGCTCATTAGCAACATCTTTTAGAACCATAGGCTTTAAATGTTTTGGCCCCTTCTTAAAAAATTGCTGCTGCTTTTTCACAATTGATTTTGCCACTTGATCAATTGTACGCTGTCTCTTATTTATAGACTTTATTAGCCATAAAGCCGACTTAAGTTTTTCTTCTACGAATTCTTTAGCTTCTTTATTTTTCAGGGATTCTGCTTGATTAAGCATATCCTGATACATTTTAGAAATTCTTAATCTTGGTACACCATCGTCATTAACCTGAACAACGAACTCTCCCCCTACTTCAACAACAAATACATCAGGTGTTACGTAATGAGTATCTCCACCACCTACAAGACGTCCTGGTTTAGGGTGAAAATTATGAAGCAGTTTTGCAGTTTCAATAATCTGTTCTTCTGATACTCCAGTGTCTGCAGTGATTTTCTTATAATCTCTATTTTTTAGATTTGTTAAATGAAAACGAATTAGCTTCTCTAAAAGCGGTGAACGCTCTTCTGCAATTCTTGCTTGAGCTAGCAGACAGTCAACAAGGTCTTGAGCACCACAGCCAACTGGATCAAGACGTTGAACAATTTCTAAAATATCTAGACAGTGCTCACGCTCTAATTTTGTTTTTTCAATAAGCTCATCAAATGGACATGACAGATAGCCATCATCATTGATATTTCCAATAACCTCAATGGCAAAATCAATCTCGACATCGTTTAAAGCTTCCATACGAAGCTGCCATTCAAGGTGTTCAGCAAGGGACTCTCCCTTTGAAACCATATTCTCATAATTAGGCATATCGTCTGGACTAAGAGAAGGTGCGGCCATATTTGGCTCGTATGTCGTCGAGTTATAACTATCGACATACTTTTGCCAATCCATATCATCGCCACTACTCATCATGGCCTCTTCTTTAAAATCGTCGGCCTTGGCTTCTTTAGTTTGACTCTCTAATTTATCAAGTTTGTAATCACTTTCACCAGGTGAAAACTCTTCCAGCATTGGATTTTCTACCATCTCCTTAGCGATGACATCTGTCATTTCTAAATGGCTTAATGTCAGTAATTTAATCGCCTGCTGAAGCTGCGGCGTCATCACGAGCTGCTGAGTTTGACTGAGATTCTGCGAAAGTTTTGTGGCCATATTGGTTCCTTATTCTTAGTAACCAGACCAGCTTATTTGCTTGGTCTAGCTACATTCTAAATTCTTCACCAAGATAGAACTTCCTTGCTCTTTCATTGTTTACAATTTCATCCGGTGTCCCACTTACAAGTAATTCTCCACTACTCATAATAAACGCGCGATCAACTACTCCTAATGTTTCTCTCACGTTGTGGTCGGTGATTAGTACACCGATATTCCTTCTCTTTAGACTGTTAATAACACTTTGAATGTCATTAACTGCTAACGGGTCAACTCCAGCAAAAGGCTCGTCGAGAAGAACAAACTTAGGCTCAAGTGCCAGAGTTCGTGCAATCTCAACTCTTCTTCTTTCACCACCGGAAAGAGCTGAACCAAGAGATTTTCTAATATGTCCAAGTCCAAAGTCTGCTATCAAGTTATCAAGAAGTGTCTTCTTCTTGGCCCTTGGTAGTTCTCGATTTTCTAGTACCGAGAAGATATTGGCCTCAACTGTTAAATCTCTAAAGATGCTGGCTTCTTGTGGAAGATAACCAACTCCCTTTAATGCCCTAATATGAATTGGTTGCTCTGTTAAGTCTTCGCCAGATAAATCTATTGTTCCTTCATCTGCCTTAACTAGCCCTACCATCATATAAAACGATGTTGTCTTACCAGCACCGTTTGGGCCGAGTAGTCCTACGACTTCTCCTTGCTTAACATCGATTGAAACGCCTTTTACGACTTCTCTGCCGCCGTAGACTTTCTTTAAACCATGAGCTGATAATTGTGCGATTTCTTCAACCATGCTGCTATTACCTTATTTTAAAGTTCGTATTAGCATCATCAACTTCTATGGTCTCGATGTCACGCCTAAGAACAATTGTATTTCCTTTTAAAACGTCTTTCTTTTGATAAACCCGTGGGAGACCAAGCAGAACAATTTTATCCTCTGCCATATATCCCTCAAGTCGCTCACTAAAAGCCTTTCTTTTAAAAGGAACTTGTCCCTTAGGAGAAACAGTTTCCTCAATGACCACATCGTCATATAGTGCATAATACTTGAGTTTTTTATTGTAGTTATCTAGATAGATTTCGCCATTTCGGGCACTTGCAAGTAGTTGAGATTTCTGAAATTTTACATTTCCACTCATGTTGGCATTGCGATTGCTCTTATCAACAATAATTGAGTCTGCAAAAAACTTAACCGAGTCCTCATAGGCCCTCACTCTTTGAACCCTTCCCTCAACATTTCCGTCATAAGTTCCAACTTCTGTCACAAGATTATAACTTAGCTCATCTGCATTTACCGCGACTTCATAAGCCGAATCAAAATCTTTTGAAATCGATTCTGTCTTGCCACGGAAATTCACAACCTGAGAATTATCTGAATAATTCATACTCTCTGACTTAATACTCATATTGCGATTTCTAAGAACGACCTTTCCTCTAAGAGAAAGATATTTTTCCTTCGCGTTCAAGACACCAGTGTAAGCATCGTAATACATTGGCTCTGCTTGATGATCGTTAATAAGAACCCCATTAGGCTCTGTTAGAATAAGAACATCTGTTGTTAAATTTTGAGAAACCTCTGCCGCTTCAAGGTGATAGCGAGCATCTTTATCTGTCTTTTTAAAGTACTTAACATTTTTAAAATACGAATAAATATCTTGGTTCAAAAGATCCGTCATCGACTGTTCTAAGTCCTCGTCTTCGTAACGGCTAAAGAGTCCAAATAATGTTGATGTCATGATGCCAATAAGAAATAACCAGATTGACAAACGTTGTCCAACGCTTAGCAAAAACAACTTCCTTCAGTTTATGTAAATAATCAGCTATTTACGTCCTTCTATTTTACGACAAATAAGTGCGTCATGCCAATTGTAAGTATTGAAGTCTTTTCCATTGGTGGTGTATTTGGTAGACTTAATCGCTCAAGAATACACAACACTTAAGGGAATCAATAACATGACTTTAGAGATTGAAAAAATCGTTGCCGAAGGCGTAAAGCTTACACCAATGATGGCCCAATATCACGAAATCAAAGTGAACTATCGTGACCATATGCTAATGTTTCGCATGGGTGACTTTTACGAAGTCTTCTTTGAAGATGCAATCAATGCATCTAAAATTCTAAATATTGCACTCACTCACAGAGGAAAACTTGGTGAACACAAAATTCCTATGGCAGGAATTCCACACCATGCAGCTGCAACTTATATCGATCGCTTCTCAAGCGAGGGACTTAAAGTCGCAATTTGTGAACAAGTCGAAAACCCAAAAGAAGCAAAGGGGATTGTTAAAAGAGCTGTTACTCAAGTTGTCTCTCCAGGGATGCCTTACGATCTCGATAAAACAGATTCAAAAGAAGACCAATTCATTCTTGCCTGTAATGAAGTAAATGGCCGCTTTGAAATTGTTGCCATTGATTTTACAACTGGATTCTTCAAAGGTTTTATTCTTGATAGCTTTGAAGACTTTATTGAAAAAATTCGCGTCCTTCATCCTAAAGAGTTCATTACATACTTAGGACAGTGGGATAAGTATGAGAGTGTCGCTACTCTTAATGAGCACAATGGAACTCTTGTCACTCACCTTTCAAAAGAATATTTTAATGAAAAGTACTCAAGTGTTTATCTTGAAAAGTTAATTCCAACTTATAAACGTGATCAACTTTTAAATGAAAACCAAAGTGTTCTCGGCCCAATTGGAGCGCTTTCATATTATATTTGTTCGACTCAAAATCATGAAGAGTTCACTCACCTCCACGCTTTCAGTCTATCTGATCGCACGGGTAGCATGAAGGTTACAATCCCTACTCTTACAGGATTAGAGATACTTCCAAAGTCACGTGAAACTTATAAAGACTCACTTCTTGGCTTTATGGATAAGACAAAAACATCAATGGGTTCAAGAAAACTAAAAACTGTTTTCACAAACCCACTAACAGATCGAAAAGAAATCACAAATCGTCTTGATACAATTGAGTTCTTTTTAAAACATGATGATCTTTTACAAGATACTCGCGAGGCTTTAAATAACGTTCGCGATCTTGAAAGAATCCTAGCGAAGGCCGCGACAAACCGTGCAAATGCTGGGGACCTTTTAAATATTTCAAGTGCAGTCGATGTATACGAAGAATTAACAAATTCGCTAAGCGAGCTTCCAACAAATGTCTTTAAAGAAATGAAAACGGAAGACAAAACGAATTTATTCAAGCTTCGTGATGATATTAAAAAGACAATTAACGATGAAATAGGTGCAAATCTCGATAAGGGTAACTTAATCAGAGAAGGCGCAAATGAGACACGTGACCACCTTGCAAAGATTTCTCAAAATACGGCCCAAGCTCTAGTCGAACTAGAAAATCGCTACCGCGAAGAAACAGGAATTCAAAAGCTACGTATTAAATCAAATAATGTTGCTGGCTACTTCATTGAAGTTTCTAAAACTCATTCAGATAAAGTTCCTGCAAATTTTATTCGCAGGCAAACTCTTGTTAACTCTGAGAGGTACGCAACTGAAGAGCTAACTCAATTTGAAAAAGAAGTTGTTGTTGCACGCGAAAAGCTAGAAAAACTTGAAAGAGAAATCTTTAAAGGGCTAATTAAGCAGATCACGGATTTAAGCCATGCAATTCAAATGCTAGCAAATATCCTATCTGCAACAGATACTCTTCAATCACTTTCTTGGATTGCACGAAACGAAGAATTCTCAAGACCAACTATTTCTGAAAAGTCTCGTGACATGGATATTCGCGGAGCATGGCACCCACTAATTAAAGCTGCCATCAAAGATCAATTCATTCCGCACGACCTTAAACTTAATGATGAAACATACTTCGGTCTTATTACTGGTCCCAACATGGCCGGTAAAACAACAGTTATGCGTGAGATTGCGATCATCCAACTTCTAACACAAATTGGATCATTCGTTCCTGCAGATAATGCCAAAGTTAGCATTTGCGACTTCCTATTCAGTCGTCTTGGTGCAAGTGATGACATCCTAAAAGGACAATCGACTTTTATGGTGGAAATGGCCGAAACAGCTGAGATCCTAAGACACGCAACAGATAAGTCACTTATCATTCTTGATGAAGTGGGACGTGGTACTTCAACTTATGATGGCCTTTCAATCGCTTGGGCCCTAGTTGAACACTTCATTGAGAACACAAAAGCACTTTGTCTATTTGCAACTCACTACCATGAGCTAATTGATCTTGCGGATCGCTACCCTGAGGCAAAAAACCTTACAGTAGAAACGCAAAACCATAGAGGAAATGTTAAATTCCTATATCGTCTCGTTGAACAAGCCGCTTCACAATCATTTGGTATCTACGTTGCCAAACTTGCAGGCCTTCCTCCAACTGTACTTAAGCGTTCACAATCAATTCTTAAGAGCATGGAAAAGGAATCAAGCGTATCTCAAGCCTTACTTGATAGTGATCATAGCGAACAATTAGATTTCTTCAGTGTACAAACACCAGCAGAAATACCTGAGTACTTGAAACAAGTTGAGGATCACTTATCAAAAGTCGATATCAACAACTTAACTCCTATTCAGGCCCTAAATAAGCTCAATGAATTAGTTGATCAAATTACTTTAAACTAGAAATAATTTCCAAGGGCGCTTTCTAAAGCGCCCTTTCTTTTAATCTTCAGCGTTCATACCGATAAATACAGTATGAGCACGAATAATAAGCTATCTGAAATTTACGATTACTACAAAAAAAGCAAAGCCGCTAAGAAGATAAGACAAGATCGTCTTAGAAAGAGATTCTACGCTTTTATCCTAGATATTTATCTTGTGGTTTTTGCCAATAAGGCACTAACTTTTATTTGGCTTTCATTTGTAAATAATTTCATTTCAAATATTTCGACTTCGCCAAAGGTTTCATCAATGGCATTTCAGAGTCAGACAACACAGCTATCACTTGCAATCATGTTCTTTAGCTACTTCTTCTTTTCTTACTACTTAGGAAATGGACAGACTTTAGGGAAAGCATTTTTCAAGTTAAAGGTTGTGAAGTCACACGATGTAACTGAGCCATTAAGTGCCCTTGATTGCTTTGGACGCTCAATCGGCTATGTTTTCGCTAACCTACTTTTCTTTTTACCACTTGTGATCAACTTCTTAAGACATGATCAAAAAGGTGTGCAGGACTTCATCTCTCAAACTCATGTGATCAGTACAGAAGAATTCGCTTATGCACTAGCAGAGATCCAAGCAGATACCGAGCCAGTTGAAGAAGTTGAACAAATCAGCCTATTCGGTTAGGGGCGCGGGTACCAATCGAGAATTCGGATACTTAACTAAGAATTATTTCTTAAATTCACAAAAATACAATAACGAACACTCCATAAAGCGATGCTTCGAGGCTAATTCATTAAAAATTTCATGGAAAAGTGAGAATTAGATATGATTCTCTCTTCTATATAATTGAATTCTCGATTGGTACCCGCGCCCCTAAAGTTCGAGATTGGCGAAGATCTCGCTGGCACGGCCCACGACACGTGACTTTAGTTTTTCGTCACAGCTCACTGACTTACTCGGACGACTCCCCTCACACTCTTTTTGATATGGCTTCATAACTGTCTTATTAGCAACCTTAGACTTGTTATAGCCTTCACTACTTCCATTAAAGAGATCACGCTGAGAACTATCACTTGAATCCCACGGTCTTTTCACACAGGCCTTATGCTCACCTTTTTGCGTACGACGAGAACGCTCCTCTTTATGATCGAGTATAATCTCAAGTAAAGATTCATCAGAATTTTCAATACGATTTTTAATCTTATTCTTTGTCGTTTTAACAAAAGTTTTTTCTAAACTAAGGGCCATAATATTCTATTTTATCTGCCCCTATGATTTCGTGCAACAAAGAACTTACTGGTCTCCGTAAAGGCTATTAATACTGGCCTTTAGCTTCTCCATGCTCTTGGTTCTTAAAATTACTTCATCACTATTTAAGAGAACTTCAACTTCTCGATCAACTGTCTTTCCACCTTTTCTCACAATATTATCTAGAACAGAAATGCTACAACCATTTCTCCCCTCAATATAATTGTGTTTTACATTTGAGTTTTCTGTACGCTCAGACATTTGAAGATTTCGCCTGGTCTGTCTTTCAAGAATATATGCAATTGAAGCAGCATCACATAACTTCGCTAACTCAAGACGAGAAACATCTTTGTAGCAATCATCCTGAACAAGTCCAAGGATGATGAGCTCTTCTTTCGCAAAATTATCAAGAAGCCCTTCTCTATGAGCAACTTCGAGGTAATCCCTTGGATACATACCATCAGCACAAACCGTATCAATACTTCCACCTAGGGCCTGGTAATGAAGAAGATTATTCATATTATTAAAAATGGCAGAGCTTTTGAGATCTTCCATGATGGCCTGCTGCTCATAAGAGCCAAATAAATTACTAGAAGTGGCCATTGCTGGATATGTAGAACTTATCGTTTCTTTCATATGATTAGTATTGAGATAAATCCCTTTAGCAAATTCACATGCCAGATTATCTCCTAACCCATTTCGATAAGACTCTGCCACATCAATATGCTTTGATATTAAATCAGAAATCGGAGATGGTTTCCCTCCAAGTGATCTTGAAAGAATCTCTTGTCTAATTAACTCCATAACCTTTGTATCATCAAGTCCCCCAGATTCGAGAGAAAGCTTTAATAATTTATAATAGTCGTCTGAAAGGTTTCCATTGGCATCCATACCTATATAACGAGGATATTGATTTGCTGCCTTTGCAAGTTTGGCCCCTTTGTAATTTTCTTTAAGATAACTAATTAGTCCATCCACATCACCTTCGAAAGTAATATAGGCCTTTGCTAACTCAAGATCTTTATAAGACTCATTATCGACAATATAGCCAGAAGCTTGGGCCGAACGAATAAGACGTTCGATAGCGGGATTTACTTTATAGAAACCAGTATTTGTTTCTACATTATATTCATAGTATGGAGCTGTGGAATTACTTATAATCTCAGTTACCAATTTTTCACGCTCACTACGACTTAACTCATTCTTTGGATCAACACTTGCGAAATAACTTTCTAAGTCCACTGTATCATTAGCTGAATGGGATATATGATACTGTAATTGATTTTTTGCAAATGCAGATGCAATCGCTTTTTTATCTGGCATTTTCAGATTAACACCGTAATTCGTAAAGCTGCCCCCCATGCCCATTCCCATACCAGGATAGCCACCCCCAGAAGAGTTCATATTTTGATTCTGTTCTTGAACCATGACACATTCAACACATGCATCCATCTCGGCAAAGTCTTCGAACTTATCATCAAAGGCAAAGGTTAAAAGAGAACAAATTGATATCGTGGCGATTTTAAGTGCTTTCATACTCGACTATTCGGAGTGAGTAATTTGTACGCTTAAATAATTAATGAACTAAATAAAATTAGGAAAAATCATCCAAGCTAAGACATTATCACAATTAGGGACAAACTAATAAATGCCACAATATTGAGAATAACGCCAAAGCTAATCATACGATTCATAGGGACGAGACCTGTTCCATAGACAATTGCATTTGGTGGTGTGGCAACTGGTAACATAAAGGCCATATTACAACTAAAGGCCACGACAAAAGCCGCAGTAATACTTGAATAATTTGCTTGAGTTGCTGCTGCAATCAGAATTGGAACTAAAACATTGGCCGCAGCAGTATTGCTTACAAGCTCAGTGAGTAATATTGAAATTCCAACAACAAGAACAAGAAGAGCAGCAAAGCTCCAGTTACTAAAAATACTAATCAAGTTATTTGCCACAAAATCGGCAATTCCTGTTTTAAAAAGTGTCGATCCTAGAGAAAGACCAGAGCCAAAGAGTAACAGTGTTCCCCAATCAATTGTCTTAATATCATCTTGATCCAATAATTTTGTACGACTATAAATTGGTGCCATAAAAAGAGTACAAGCAGCAATGATAGCAACCATCCCCGCTGTTAAATATTTTTGAACATATATTGAAACGATATGCCCCTTACCTAATATGAGTGAGCATAAACTTGGAGCAAACCATAAGAAAATGGTAATCGTAAAAATGAGCATTAAGCGTATTTCGTTATTTGTAATTTTATTATTCTTACCTAAGCTCATCATGAGATCATTCTTATCAACTTTCTTAATATCTTCAGTAATTTTCCTCTTTGCATAGAAGAATAAAATTATTGAAAAGAAGATTGTCAGGGGAAAGCCAAACTTGCACCAATCCCAAAAAGTTAAAACTTGATTTGTATGCTGCTCAAGTAGTCCCATTGTAATAAGGTTTGGAGGTGAACCAATTGGAGTGGCCATTCCACCAACGGATGCAGCATAGGCAACAATTAATAAAAAATACTGCTTTGTCTTTTCTTCTTTCACTTTAAAAGACTTAAGTAAGCCAAAACCGATTGGCAGCATCATTGCAGTTGTAGCGGAATTTGAAACCCACATCGAAAATAGACAAGTGACACCAATAACGACGGCCAGAGTACGATTGAAGTCACCATCAATGAAGCGAGTATTTAGAATCGTCACCGATAATTTTCGATCAAGGCCAAGCTTCTCCATCGCACGCGCTAAAAGAAATCCTCCCATAAACAGAAAGATAATCTGAGAGCTAAAACTACTGAAGGCTTCTTCAAAAGAAACCACACCAAATAGAACAGTCAGAGCAACTCCCATCATTCCTGAAATAAATAAAGGAGTACTTGAAAGAAGCCATTGAATAACAACATAAGAAAATATTGCTAAGAATGTTTTTGCATTAGTTTCGAGCTGTAAATCTGAAGTATAGACTAAGAAGAAAGCGACGATTCCAAGAAATTGAAAAACCACCGACATTGTCGAGCTATGTTTCCACTCATGTAAGAATTCACGGTACAAGCTTTTAAACATAGATCAATATTCCAAAAAAGAGGCCCTCCTAATAAGAGGGCCTTCTACAATTATTTTAAGAAACCAAAGTGTAGTTCATCAGTCTGCTCTTTTGAAGGAACAGATGGTGCATTCGACATCATATCACTTGCTGTCGTTGTCTTAGGGAACGCGATTACATCACGAATATTATCAGTTCCGGCCTTAACCATTGTGATACGGTCTAGACCTAGAGCAATACCACCATGTGGAGGTGTTCCGTACTTAAGCGCATTTACAAAGAACCCAAATTGATTAGCAACTTCTTCTTCACTCATACCAAGAACTTCAAACATTCTTTCCTGAACTGCACCGTTGTGAATTCTAATTGATCCACCACCAAGCTCGTACCCGTTACAAACGAGGTCGTATGCTTGAGCAGGAAGGTCGCGAAGAGTTTTATTGCTAACATTGATCTCTTCGTTCATAAATTTATCCATTTCACTAATCTTAGGAGAAGTGAATGGGTGGTGTTTTGCATAGAATCTTGATTCATCAGTTTCAAAACATGGGAAGTCATTTACCCATAGGAATGCGTAACCGTCTTTGATTAGACCAAGCTCGCGCCCTAGGTGGCGACGAAGAGCATCTGCACTATCGTGTACAATTCCCTCTTGATCTGCAAAGAATAGCCATGTTCCATTTTTTGCATCTCCATCTAAATCAGAAAGACTTGATAAACTTGCAAGAACCTCTTCAGTAATGAATTTAGAGATACCACCAGAAACGGCACCATCTTCAACTTTAAAGAATGCAACACCTTTTCCACCGTGAGGTTTTACAACATCAACGAATCCATCAAGAATCTTACGAGAAAATGTTCCCATTGAAGCTGGTACGAACATCGTCTTAACCATTCCACCACTTTCAATTGCTGATTTGAAAACACCAAATTCAGTATCTTTAAAAATGTCTGAAACAATATGTTGCTTTAATCCAAAACGTACGTCTGGTTTATCTGAACCGTAGTCTCTCATTGCATCGTTGTAATGCATAACTGGAATTTCAAAATCAGCGCCTAATTCAAAGATATTTCTCATAAGATCAGTTGCGATATTTTTCATATACTCTTCAGTAGCAAATGAAACCTCAATATCGATTTGAGTAAACTCTGGCTGACGGTCAGCTCTTAAGTCCTCGTCACGGAAGCACTTACAGATTTGGAAGTACTTATCAGTTCCACCAATCATAAGAAGTTGTTTAAGTGTCTGTGGCGACTGTGGAAGAGCGTAAACGTGACCAGGGTGAACACGAGATGGAACAACGTAGTCACGAGCACCTTCTGGTGTCGACTTATAAAGAATTGGTGTTTCAACTTCGATGAAGTCGTTTGCACTCATTGTATTTCTTACGTCTAGAGTAATTTTAGAACGAAGCTTTAGAATATCTTGAAGCTTCTTTGTTCTTAAATCTAGGTAGCGGTACTTAAGCTTGTTATCTTCTGTCGCTTCAGTTGCACCATATGGAAGAAATGGAATATTATTAATATCACACTCTGATAGAACTTCTAGTTCAGTTACGTGAACTTCAACTTCTCCTGTGGCCATATTCTTATTTAGCGCTTCTTCAGGACGTCCTGCAACAGTCCCAATAACCTTGATAACTGATTCAAGATGACATTTTTTAAGAAGATCAGCGTCGCCCTTGAAGTTTGTGAAGTTAAGTTGAGTTACACCAAATTTATCTCGTAAATCGATAAAAGTTAGACCACCTAGGTCGCGGTTCTTATTTACCCAACCGCATAGTGTTACTACATTACCGATGTGCTCGGCCCTTAATTCTCCTAAATTGTGAGTTCTCATCAAACCCTTAATCTGTGACATGCTAATCCTCTTGATATATAGTTTTTTGGTATGAAATTTATAACAAATTCTTCACATATTCTCAGTACATTTTTTGTATTTCTACTATTAACGCTAGGCACACATTCACATGCCCAATTTATTAATCCGAAGTGGGACGAAAAGATCATGATTACGCCAAAGAATAATGAGATTAAAGTCTCTTGGGCAGTATCAGAAGAGGAAAAGCAACAAGGCCTAAGTGGACTAAAGGCCAACAAGATGAAGAAAAGTGAAGGCCTCGTTTTTGTCTATCAACAAGAGATGCCACTAAAGTTTTGGATGCCTGATACTTACTTTGATCTCGATATTATTTTTTTAGATAAGAACTTTAAAGTTATTGCTATTGAAACACTACCTCATTATCCAAGTCGCAATGAACCGCAAAAGATTCCAACGACTAAGGTTTATCAAGGTCAATTTGTTTTAGAATTGCATGCCGGTATGGCAAAGAAGTTCGGAATTACTAAGGGCTCCCAACTTAAATGGAAGAAAGCCCTCGATCAGAAGTTTCAGAAGTCTCTGGGAATAAAATAAGATACTCATCACGAGCGATATAACCTAAGTGATCACGGACAAGTTTCTTTTTATAGCGGTGATTATTTCTGATTAAATCAAGCTCTTTCATTAGGCCATCATTCTCTGCTTTTAATAGAGTTACTTCATGGTAAGCCTGATCAAGCGTCGATTTCTTATCAAAGTATTCAATTACCCCACCCTGAGAAAAAACTAAGCGGCCTAGAAGGAATAAGCAAAATCCCCAACATAACTTCACACCCCAGTGCGTAAGCTCACCTTTCTTTTTAGATTTAGATTTTACTTTTCTCTTAGCACTTACCGCAGTCTTGGCCTTAGCAATTGCCTTTACTGGTGTTTGGTCAGCATAATTAACAGCTGCAGGAGCTGTTGTCTTCTTTCTTAGAGGTGAAGACATTTCAATATTATCTGCTTGAGTAATTGGTTTTCTTGTTGGAGCTGCACTTGGTGAAGCTGAAACTGATGGTTTTGGTGCTGCACTTGCTTCACGTTGAGCTCGTTGTGCTCTAAGTTTCGCCAATACAGACGATCCCGATTCACTTGATGCTCCTTCATCACGAGATGGAGCAGACATTGGTCTTGGACGAGCACTTGTTGCAGATGCCCTAGGCATTGGAGGCGGCGTTCCCATTGGGGCAGAAGCACGACTCGGTGCACCTGCAGGAGTCCCTCTTTGATCTTGTCTCGAGGCCATCTTTGCACGATTTCTTTCAATCGCTTTTTGCATTGCTGCACTTCTTGAATTTTGCTCTGAACTACTATTAGTCGTCGATGCAGACCCTGACGCAGAAGGTCCACGATTTCTTCCTAGTGAAAACTGCAAACTTACATCCTGTTTTTTGCGAAGTATTCCTCATGAATACTTTTTTTCCCAATATCAATATTTTAATGCGTTTCAAAATTTCACACAAGTAGTTTTCTCACGGAAAACTTATCGTGACAAAGCGCACAAAGGCGATTCGAAGTTTTTTTATTCGTTTACGAAAGAAGATTTTGAGAAGTCGAATAATCAAAATTTGTGTTTAAAGACTCGATTTGAAGCCAAAACTTTCTGATAGTTGCCAACTCAATTAGATATAATTTCAAAGTCTCATCAAGTCCTCTTAGAATCTGAGCATCACTATCAAGCTCTCCTTCTTCAAAAACTAAAGATAATTCTTCAAATATTCGGTGAAAGCGATCTTTCGGCTTTAGAATGAAATGCTTTTCTGAAATACTAAACTCTAAAAGATTCATTTTCTCTTCTAGGGCCTTTTCCAGACGTGTGAAAAGAATACTTGCGATACACACATCGCCAATTGGACCTAGTTTCAGTCTTTGTCCGCTCCCCTCAAGCTTATGGCTTTTAAAGTTAATGCGAATGGCATCGTCACTTCTTTGATACCACCAGCTAAAGCCCGGGTCAGAGATATTGCAAATTAAATCTTCCTCTAAAGGGAAGCGCTTATTAAAAATTTGATCATAAATAACTTGAGCAAGATCTAAGTTAGGAATTTCGTAGTAAAGAGATTCGGCCACTTCACTCTTTTCAATTCGTAGTGACTTAAGTGTCGATACATCGCCAGAGCTAGCTAATTCGAATGTTTCACTAATATTATCTGTAATTACACCACGAATACTAAAAGTCGAGCTACTTTTAACGATATTGTATACGAAACCAGAGGTTTGAGGATATTCAACACATGATTCTGATTCAGACTCTAAACTTTGTGAGCCAAAAAGAAATTCATTGCGAAAATCTTCATCAGCTAAAAATTGTTCTTGTGTATTAAGATTAAAAGTCTCTTGTGTAAGAAAATCAAACTCGTTGTGCACTAACCCCTCCATAGGCAATACATATAATTATAATTTAATAACTTTTGATACGTATTGGCAAGAATTTGAAATTACAAAGAAACTAAAAAACTGCGACGAAAATCTTTAAAAATAAAATCACAATCATCGGAGAGATATCAAATGGAATATCCATTTCTGGCAACATACGACGAACAGGGCCACATGTGTAATCAGAGAGCTGCTTTATTCTTACACAAATTGGATGTGATTTATATTGAGGGATATAAGAAATAATCACATCAATAATGAGAATAAAAATATAAATATCAATTAGTGTTCGAATCAAAATACAACCCCTTTGAACTGCTAAATAGGATATATAAGAAGCCTAAAAAGTTCAAGGGATGGTTAGCAAATAAAAGCTTACCTATTTCACGATACTGGCCGGAATGCCCCTTCCAAGCTTGTTGCAGGCGATTTCATATTTATTCTGACAAGATAGCTCAAGATACTTTTGTGCCTTAGCATACTCCCCATCTTCCTGATAAATATCAGATAATAAGAAACAGGCCGGAGCATTATTTTCTTGTTCACAAACATATAAGTAGAAATCGCGTTTGAAAAGAATGTAAAAGATTGCCATGATAAAAAAAACAGAACCCATGAAGGCCCAGTTCTTCTTATAGCTTCTTTTTGGTGCTGTATATTCTTGATCGCTCATTCAAATAAACTCATTTGTGAACCCATGACAATATCGTCAAAGGAGATACCCATAAATTTTAGCACATCAGTTGCAACTGGTGATAACTGTTTATCAATATAATGCTGATAATCGATGTCCTTAGGCGCAAAAACAAGAGGAACAGGGCCATGAAGCGTCATTAAGTAATCGATTTTTCTGATGTTCTTATCAGGTTCTCTCTCCTGCAATAACCTTGCGGCCTTTACATGAGGAGGATTTGTTTTTGTGTATTCGCTGATATCTTTTGATAATCGTTTTGAATAAACCAATTGCCTATCAAAAAAACCATTCTTTAAATCATTAACGTAATTCTTAATATATTCATTTAAAGACTCTGAATTAAAAAACCTCTTATAGATTTCATACTGAAAGCTTTTAGCGGCTTTCGTCCAATCAGAACGAACAAACTCCATTCCAGAAAAATATAATTCACCATTTTCAAAAATTCCGGCATAGCGCTTCTTTGCACCCATTTCAGAACTTCGAGATTCAGGGATAAACAACTTCTTAAAGCATTTCTCATATTCCATTTCAAGATGAGACTCGAGGTCGTAATCTCTTTCGATTAACTCCGTTAAGTGAGTTGTTATTTTACGAGCTAGATCTGTACCGGCCTTATCCTTTTGAGATGATTCTAAGAACTTTAATTTTATGAAAACAGAATCAGTATCACCATAGACAACTTCGTAGCCAAGAGAGCGT
Organism: Halobacteriovorax sp. XZX-3; assembly: GCF_043196495.1. Taxonomy (NCBI): domain Bacteria; kingdom Pseudomonadati; phylum Bdellovibrionota; class Bacteriovoracia; order Bacteriovoracales; family Halobacteriovoraceae; genus Halobacteriovorax; species Halobacteriovorax sp. XZX-3. Next base: position 1,297,644 of record NZ_JBEBMO010000001.1, read on the forward strand.
GCATAATTCATGGATTCATTAAGAAGCCACTGACCTGTTGATGTTATCGATGTCGCTAGATCCGCGTGATAAAAGCGGCAACCACCAGAGCCCATTACACCATAGAAAGAATTCATGAGAATTTTAACGGCTTGAGATAAGTTCTTATCCTGCCTTGTTTTTGCTATTTCACGCTGTTTTAAAAGAAAATCAATTTGTTCTGGAAGAATATGCTCTGTCTTAGAGAAAGCAACTCCATTTTTAAGTATTGTTGAATTCACATCACCTTTTAAGCGAGAAAGAGGATCTATTTTAAAAGTTTTAATAATCGTTGGGTAGAGAGACTTAAAATCTAGAACCACAACGTTTTCATGTAACCCTTTAGTTCCCTCAATAACAAGTCCACCCAGAGATGCACTTTCCTTATCAATATCTAAGGTATTTCCCGCAATAAAACCTTTACGGTGTAGGCGTGGTAAATAAATATGATCAAAAGCACGTGTTGAACTTGATAAACGATCAATTAACATTCCACTTAATTGTACGCGACGATAGAGATGTTCAATAATTTCTAACTTTTTATAAATATCTAAAACAAGAGTACAGTCGAGAATATTATACTTTGCAAGAGCATGCTTTTCTTCTAAGAAACGTCTTGTAATTTCTTCAACTTTATCCATTCCTGTTTCGGTAATATCTTTATTTGCACCAAGAACTTCAGTTGCAACAGTATCAAGTTTAAAATTTTCAAATTGATAAAATGCTGCTCTTAAAGTTGGAGGGCCATCAATAACCTGACGACCAGCTATTGTTGAAAACCAACCGGCTCCCTTTCTTTCTCTAAGACGTACTTGCGAGCCATCACGGCCAAGATTAAATTTAATGCCAAATTGTTGGCACTTGCGCTCTAAAAATTTTAAGTCAAAACCGATAACATGCCATCCGACAATGAAGTCAGGGTCATAATCAGGAAAATCATTAATGAATGCAATCATTAACTCTTTTTCACTTCGATAAAAAGTTGTTAACTCATCATTAGTATATTGGCCGCTTTCATCAACCATATAAACTTTCTTAATATCACGATTGCCTATTTGATGTATCGCAATCGAATACAGATCATTGCCCATACTCGTTTCAATATCTAAGGACATGATATTAAAATTAGGCGTTGGTTTTTGGGCGGACTCATGAATTCCCAAGGCCTTCATTTGTGGGTTATGAAAAACACGCATCTTGCCAATCACTTGAGCTTGTCCTTGAATAAGAACTTCACCATTAATGAATCTCTCCATCAAGAATCGCTCATTTGGCCTAACGTCACTTTCATAGGTACGAATCCCATTTTTATGAAAGTGCTCTCTCGTATCCATAAGATCTTTATGACGATTAAAATAGATACCATCTAAAGTTCTGCCATTAAAGGCTTTAAGGTTTAACTTCTTTCTTTCTCCTTGAAAGCTAAGATTTAAATTAGCATCACTTTCAATAAAAAAAAGTGGTCTTTCATTAGAGATAATTACTTTTACGACATCTTCAGGTGTTTTAATCCAAAAGATTAAATCCATATGATTTGCCTGATCAACGACCTGATCGTGAATGATAAAACCTTGTGTACTCGTGATATTCGTCATAGACAGAGCGTAGCTTATTTAAAGCAATTTGTTAAAGAGGATTTAGCCTTTTTTAGCATTTTCTTAAGTTTAGACATTGGTAAAAGCCCCGATATGCAAGGCATGACAATAACAATCGTATTCACAGTATTCAATTTAGTTTTTTTAGTGGATTTCTTTTCGGAGAAAGATGACAAGGGCAAGAAGTATCGCTTACTAAGCTATATGTTCTTCGGTGTCTTGGCACTCTTATCCATTCAAGTTTTCCAAAACCCTGTAATGAGCGTGGTATTTACAGCACTATCACTTCTATCCCTAGGATTCGCTCTTTTAAATGAATTCTTAAATCCCCCTAAGAGTTCGAAAGAGAGGGTCTACAATGGACTAGTGAATATGCTCTTACCAGTTGCGATTTACTTTATTGCCCTAAGATGGTTCCCTTCACAAGGAAATCTCGTGGCAGCAGAAGGAGGACAAGATATTAATCGCAATATCTTCATTATCCAAACTCTTCTTGTTCTGGGCGTAGCTTTCAAGTATTCCCCTACCCTCATCTTTACCAAAAAAGCTACGAAAGAACTTAATGAAGATATCAAAACTATCAAGTTATAGTCCCATCTGGGGCTAGATCATGTGGCCATGATTACCCGATCTATGCTAGTGTGTAGATACTTAAACGGAGATAATTATGGCCACTTTTAAATCAACAAAACACTTCTATGGCTTCCCATGTACACACCGTCAATGGAAAGCAGATTCACATTGTCGATTCGTTCACGGATACTCACGCTCATTCCACTTTGAATTTGAATGTTCACAGCTGACTAAGGAAATGTGGGTAATGGACTTTGGTGATCTTAAAGACGTTAAAGCTTGGCTTGATGATATGTTTGATCACACTTTCCTTGCATCACAAGACGATCCATTTATGGAAGAATTTAAAAAACTTGATGAAGCTGGTGTTGTTCAACTTCGAGTGCTTCCAAATGCAGGAATGGAAGGAACGGCCGAATTTGTTTATGAGAAAATGTCTGAACTAATTAAAAAGAAGACAGACGGTCGCGTTTGGATTTCACGTCTAGAAGTGAAAGAAAACGAAAAAAACTCAGCTATTTATATTCCATAATTCTTGTCGTGGGTTCATTATATTTCGAGTATATTGGGCCCATAACTATCCCTAAGCAAATAATTCCATTTAGAACAAATAAACACTGAATAAATTAAGAAAATTTAAGTCAATTTCGATGAGTTAAAGACTTGAATAGTATTGTATTGAGTAATATAAATTTATCTTAATACTTGACCAAAAAGAAAGCCTAAAGGATGTCACATGAAAATAGCGCCACTAAACTCTTGGATAAAAATTGATGAAAAACCACTTGTTATCGCAGGCCCGTGTTCTGCGGAAAGTGAAGAGCAAGTATATCAAATTGCAAAAGAGCTCGTGGAGAATGGCAAAGTGGACGCCTTTCGTGCAGGAATTTGGAAGCCAAGAACTCGCCCTAATACATTTGAAGGTGTAGGTCTTGTTGGTCTTCCTTGGATGGAACAAGTTAGAAAAGATTTTAATATTCCAATTACAACTGAAGTTGCCAATGCTTCTCACGTCGAATTAGCTCTTAAGCACAATGTTGATATTCTTTGGATTGGGGCACGTACTACTGTTTCACCTTTTGCTGTTCAAGAAATTGCAGAAGCTCTTAAAGGTGTCGATATTCCTGTTATGGTGAAGAACCCAATCAACTTAGACCTTGCTCTTTGGATGGGTGCTATCGAAAGGTTCTCAAATGTAGGTCTTGATAAACTTGCTGCAATTCACAGAGGTTTTTCAAGTGCAGAAAAAACGAAATATAGAAATAAGCCTTACTGGGCAATTCCAATTGAATTAAAAAGACTTATGCCTGAGCTTCCAATTATCTGTGACCCTTCACACATTGCAGGGAATCGCAACCTAATTGGAGAAGTATGTCAGAAGGCCATGGATATGAATATGGATGGTGTGATGGTTGAAACTCATATCACTCCAGAAAAAGCATTAAGTGATGCCGCTCAACAGGTAACTCCAAAAATGCTTCACGATATCATCACTCACCTACAAGTAAGAGATGCTATTGGACACAATGATGGCTTTGAAGACGAACTTAATAACCTTAGAAATAAAATCGATCAAATTGATAATGATATCCTAGAGTTTATGCATATGCGTATGAATATCGTTAAGCAGATTGGTGCACTTAAGAGTGCAAATAACGTAACTCCACTTCAAGTAGGAAGAATGGATACGCTAATGAATGATCGTATTGCTAAGGGTGAAAAGCTATCTCTTGATCGCAGATTTGTTGAAGAGCTATACCACGCAATTCACACTGAATCAGTTAGAGAACAAACTCGAATGATGAATGATTTTAAGAAAGAATCTTAAAAAGTGATATAATTAAATTATGAAAGTATCTGAAAGAGTGGAAGGAATTGCTCCGTCTGGAAGTATCCAGATATCGGCACAAATTACAAACCTTAGAAATCAAGGAAAGGATATCATCGGTTTAAATATCGGTGAGCCTGATTTCTTGCCAAAAGAAAGTATTCTTGAAGCAATCTATGAGGCCCTCAAGAAAGGGAAAACTAAGTATTCTTCAGTAAGTGGTGAGCCAGAGTTAAGGCAAGCTATTGCAAGTTACTTTAACAAACGTTGCAATACTCAGATTGGCCCTCAAAATATTCTCGTAGGTAATGGCTCAAAGCAAATTATTTTCAACTCTTTTCAATCAATTCTAGATGAAGGTGATGAAGTTATCGTCCCTATCCCATATTGGGTAACTATTCCTGAAAGTATCAAGCTAGCTGGAGGAAAGTCTGTTTTTGTTAATTCACAAGAAGATTTTCACCTTGATCTTGATGCAATTAAGAACGCTATTACATCTAAGACAAAAGCAATCTATATCAATACACCAAATAATCCATCAGGTGCTGTGTATACAAGAAAAGAATTAACAGAACTTGGTGAGCTTGCTATTGCTCATGATTTAATTATCGTAAGTGATGAAGCCTACGAGTCTCTGACTTATGACTGTGAATTCGTCTCACCTCTTATGCTTGGTAAAGAAATCGCAGATCGTTCAATTTCAATTCAAAGCTTTTCAAAATCATTTTGTATGACAGGCTTTCGTGTCGGTTACATGATTGCCAAGGAAGAATTCATTAAGAAAGTTGATAGTTTTCAAGGTCATCTTTGTGGAAATATTCCACCTTTTACTCAATATGGTGCAATCAATGCCATTGAGCATAGTGATGAAATTATTGGCGATATGCTTAAGACCATGCATGAGCGCAAAACTCGTGCTTATGAATTATTTTCTCAACTCTTTAAAGTCTCTAAGCCTCAAGGAGCATTTTATCTATTCTTAGATATAAAACCATTTATTGAAAAAGGTATCGTAAAGGATTCTATTGAGATGGTTCAAAAGCTAATTGAAGAAGCTGGTGTTGCTCTTGTTCCAGGAAAGTTTTTTGGTCAAGATGATTATATTCGCCTAGCTTTTACAGATTCTGTTGAACGTATTGAACAAGCTTATGAAAATATAAAAAAGGTTCTTTGTTAATGAAAGTTGGAATAATTGGTTTCGGACGACTTGGTAAGTTAATTTCAAAATACTTAGAAGAAGATTTTACAGTTGAGGTTTATGACATCAACGAAAGTGTAAAAACGGAAGTTGAGGCCATGGGTTGTCACTTCAAGTCTCTTAAAGAAGTTGCAAGTAATCCAATCGTCATCCCTTTTGTTCCAATGAATAAATTTGAAGCAGTCATTAAAGAAATAGCACCAATGTTATCAAAGGATGCTCTCGTTGCTGATGTTTGTTCTGTCAAAGAAATGCCTGTTGAAGTGATGAAGAAATACTTACCTGAATCAGTAAGTATCCTTGCAACTCACCCAATGTTTGGACCGGACTCAGCAGGTGAAACATTATTTGGAACAAAGATAGCGGTTTGTCCTGTTCGCATTGAAGATAAGTATTATCAAAAGATCTGTGCCTTTATGCGTTTTCATGGGATTAAAGTTATTGAAACAACTGCCGCAGAACACGACAAACAAATCTCACACTCTCTTCTACTCACTCACATGATTGGTAGAACCCTTATGGATATGGATGCGAAAAAACTTCCTATCGATACTAAAGGTTACCGAAGACTTTTAAAAATTCTCAAGACTGTCGAAAATGATTCATGGGAATTATTCGCGGATATGAATGAGCATAATCAATATGCCAAACAAACCCGTGAGGACTTTATTGAATCATTTAATAAAGTAGTTAAAAGGCTTGAGAATTGAATAAAGGCATGAAGGTAGCATTTCAAGGCACCAAAGGTTCTTACTCAGAAGAAGCACTCTATAAATATTTTGGTAAAGACGTTAAGGCCGTGGGCATTGCCCTAAGTGAAGACGTATGTAGCGCCCTTGAAAATGAGGAAGTCGCTTGTGCCATCTTACCTATCGAAAATAGCATCGTCGGAAACGTCGATATCAATATGGATTTAATTTTTAAACATGACTTCTTTGCCATTGGCGAACTCTACCTAGAAATTAACCATTGCCTTATGGCCAATCAGGGTGTTGATGTAGCGGACATTAAGGCCGTCTACTCTCACCCGATTGCTTTGGCCCAATGCCATGGCTTTTTTAAAGATCAAGGCCTAAAACCTGTTGCTGAATTCGACACGGCAGGTTCTGCCAAAATTATCTCAGAGTCGAAGTCTTTGAATGAAGCCTGTGTTGGATCTCGTCTATGCGCTGACTACTACGGCCTTAATATCATTCAAGAAAAGATTCAAGATGAAGCGGCAAACTACACGCGCTTTCTAATTTTCGTCAAAGAAAAGAATATTCCAACAGGAATTGGGAAAGAAAAAACAAGTATCGCTTTCACAACAAAGCACCACCCAGGAGCTCTTCTAGGGTGCCTGCAAGTTTTCGCTGACTACAGCATCAACTTAACAAAGCTGGAATCACGCCCAATCCCACACGAGCCATTTAAGTATATCTTCTACGTTGATTTCATGGGTGCGCTTCACAATGACAAGGTCCAAGAATGCCTTAAAGAGTTAAAGCGTGACGCTAATGACATTAAGATTCTTGGAAGTTATCCTGCGGGTCAGTTCTAAGCCTTAACCTTTCGAATCGCGATAAAAGAGATGTCATCGTACTTAAGCCAAGCATCTTCGTTTTGAATTTTACAAAACTCAGCGAGGTTTTCAAATGACTTATCAAAAATCCCCTGTCCAATAAGTTCAGTAAGGGAGTCATGAGGGATATTGTCGAATAAACCATCACTTCCAATGAGAATGGTGTGACCTTTTTTAATATTGGCCCCAGAAGTTGATTCAATTTTAATGACGTCATCACCCATGAGGTTATTAACATAATTTCTTTCAGGGTGAGCAAGGGATTCTTCCTGACCTAGAACACCGGCCTTAACCATATGGCCAACTCCAGAGTGTGGAGTGGAAGTATAGATTTCATTGCCGTGGGCATTCCAATAAAGAATTTCCGAATCCCCAACGTGGTAAAAGCGAACCATATCATCTTTGATCTGGGCAAAGGCAAGAGTTGATCTTGCTCCGGCCTTAAGGTCAGAGACGTGTTGATTGGCCGTTTCAATAAGTTCAATACAATTACTTCCATCTTTATACTGGGCCACAGCTTCAACGATAGCAACGGCCGCATCTCGGCCACGTGGATGTCCTCCAGCACCGTCAGAAACTCCAACAACAAAAGATTTCTCTTCACCACTAATAAAGAGTGCATCTTCGTTATTGTCATTAGTTTCTTTTAGTTTGTGTTTAGCTATGAAGTAACCAATTCGATAATCACCAAAATCGAAAATTTCATGTTCAAATTCTTGTATATCGGAAACAATTTTCTTAAACGGCATCTGACCAATCCATGGTTTCTAGGTGATAGCGAAGCATACTAATATTCTTAAAACGATTTAAGATCATCCCACGTTTAAGTCCACAAATAATGTACTTAATCGATGGTGATAGCTTTTTATAATGCTTCTGTCCTCCTAGGATATCATAGAAAATTCTGATGATTTTTATAATATCTTCATCGCGATTATCTTTTTTCGAATCGCCCCAGTGGTGAAGATCGATAATCTTTAAATCAAACTCTAATCCAAAGCGACGAATAATAATATTTTCAGTATGAAGGTCACCATGATACTCACCTTCTAAGTGGATTGATTCAACACCGACAACAATCGAATAAAGTAAGTGGATGGCAGAAAAGATTTCCAGACGCTTATTCTTTTGTTTTTGAATAAACTCTCCAAGCATCTCCCCTTCAATAAACTCAGATGTTAAGCAGGCAACTTTTTGACCTTTAAGAGTAATTAATTCATGCGATAGGCAGTCCATAACAATTGGACTATGTTTGAGCTTTTCAAGCTTCAATGCATATCTAGTGCTTACCTTGAATTTCTTATTTCTTTGCGGGAAGTAAATTTTTACGGCCCTTTCAATATTGGTGTGTTTTTCTCTTACGCGGTAAACTTCACCTTCGTAACCAGAACCAAGTTTCTCAATGACAACATAACGCCCGGCAAGGGTGCGCCCAGGAGCAATATCAAACTCTTCAATCTCAACTATATCGCCTGTTTTAGTCAAATGGTCCTCCACGGTGTGTATGTAGCATATCGGCTTGAGAGTGCATTTGCTCAAGCATAATCTTCTTAACCTCACGTCTTATTATAATAATTTCTAAAACAAGAAAGACGGCAAAAACGATATAGAAACCGATGGATTTAAAGAAGGCCCAACGTGAAGTTGATTCATAAATAGCAAGGTAGCCCATAAAGATTCCATTAAAGAGTAAGAAATAAGCCAAGTGGTACTCGATCTTTGTCATGATCTCTTCGGGAATATTTGCTTTCTTTTCCATATCTTCCATCATGGTAAGCATTAAGCTTTTTCCTTGCCTAAGATTAAAGATCAGAAAGCCACTTAGAAAGAGGCCTGTAAAAAATGGCTGAAGCTTAAACCACACACCATCGTGTCCAATTAAAGAGATTGGTCCAAGAACTAGAATGATAATGAAATTTAATTTAGAAATTGAATGAATATGCTTAAAGAAGATCTTTTCAAATATGATTTCTATAATCGCCAGTGAAAGACCACCAATAATGGCAATCTCCACTGTCTGTGTTTCTTCCAGATACCAATAAAGAAGCGCTGGGAGAAACGATATTAGAAATAAGTTATTCTTTTTCATCTCATATCGGATTATGCAGCATTTCTTCTTTTCTGGCAAAACTCCTCAAATTCTTCTTTAATACAACTTGGTTCAAGAATTTCAATTTGATCACGCATTGAATATAGCCAGTCAAATAAGTATAGCGACTTTTCAACTGAGGCCGCCCAAATGATTTCTCCATACTGATTTGTTGTTGAGTATGGATGACCAAGAAAGATTAAATTACTAATTGGAGGTAACTCAAAGCCATAATTTAACTTTAGGACTAAGCGCTGGTCACTTCCATCAATATGTCTTAAGGCATTGATATATTCTTCAATTTCAAATCGTGAATACATGGAAGAGTAGTCGAATTCTTGAAATTCAATATCATCGACTTCGTTCATATCAATAGTGATTAATTTCTTAGTCACAACATCTTCACTAATGACTTTATATAGATTTTGAGAAAGAACGACTCGCCAAGGTCTAACTTTCTTTTTTGATTGATCTAAGAAAGTAAACTCACACACTCTTCCTTCTTTACAAGCGGCCTGGATATCTTTGATCAATTCACGATGTGAAGTATTCTCCAGTAGTACATCTCCATAATCTCTACGCCAAGAAAGTGGCATTAATAAGAATTCATCATCCTTAGGGCGCAGATCAATCGACAACCCATAAAAGTGAGACTTCTCATAGAACATATAGAATTCATCTCGATTAATGTGATTTTTTCTTAGGAAAGTAACCAAACTGATTGGCTTTCTAATTTCTTCTAAATTAAACAAAATATTCCAAAAATTTTGATCTTCCATAGACGAAAATGACGTCATTACAGCTCCTTAAATAACCTACTATATTTATCGGATATGGCCATCATTTCCTTTAGTGATTTTTATAAAATTTAGTGCGATAATATTGCTATGGTATTGAAATCACTACTTAGAAATCCAGTACTAGGATTCGGAATATTAATATTTATTATCTTTATCTTTCAGTTAAGAGAAAACGGTGCCTTTCAAAAAAGAGCGGATAGTATGCTTGCAACTTCATGTCGTTCAGTAAAAGTGCGTCTTGATAAGTATATGCACCCTTCTTGGAAGATTGAATGTAATAAAAATAATCTCGAAGTGACAATTCCTGTTGATGAAAAGATCGTACCAGAAGGCACTGACAAAGAAATCCTTCGCCAAGAAATGTATAAGGCGTTGGCCAATTCTTATATTTCAATTTCACGCTATGCTATGGATGAAAGTCTTGAGCGTACGATGATGGTCGTTGTGAAACTTGTTCACCCAAAAATGATTCTCTCTTCTCTTTCAGAAGGGAAATATGTCGTGAAGTTAAAGACTCTTAAGAATAAGAATAACCTAGCTCGCCACATCCATCAGACTATCCAAGTCCAAGAGGTCGCAGAATAAGTCTGCCTTCTCTGCTTTAAAACAAGTCGTGTGTCCATTAACGTCTAAGCAATACTGAAATGCGTGTAAATAAAGACGCTTATCTTGTTCTTTATTATATTCTTCGTTATAAAGCGGATCCCCGATAATTGGAAGGCCAGCATTAGAAAGTTGAACACGTATCTGATGGCGATGTCCTTCGTTGAGTGTAACCCTAACTAACGTAAGATTCTTTCTTTCGTGATAGTAGAGAGAATCTACCTTTAAAGTCGCTTCCACTCCAACATCATTCACAATCATCTTCTCACCTTTAATTCCACTTGAAACGAGACGATCTGTTAGATGTAAACTCTCTTCAAGCTTGCCACTTACGACGGCCAAGTAAGTCTTCTCTTTTGCAATTTGAGAAAAAGAATTTCGAAGATTCTCATGGATAAGCTCATCTTTAATATAGATAAGCACACCACTCGTTAACTTATCAAGGCGATATAGAAGGCCCTTCTCATAATCAGAGCGAGGGTTTCCAAGGCTTGGAAGATTAAAGTGATCACGCATGAAATTAAGTACAGTATTTGTTTCACTATACTCCATAGGGTGTCCGTGGATCCCCTGTGGCTTATTTAAAACGATAAAAATATCATCCTCATAAATCACTTCAATAGCAACTCCTGTGTAGATAGGATTGACGTGATAGCGATTTAAAAGGTCTCTTGGCAGATATAGCTCACTCTTAGGAGCAAGATGCGACTGAAGCGCAACCTTTGATATATAAGAGGTCTTGATTGCTTTATTGGAAAAATGGAGCTCCCCTTTAAGGAACTCCTTTAATGTATCTTTTTCAGTGAGATTACAGAAATTATTATTGTGCTTCAACTTTGTGGCCATTATCTTCTAGATCACGTTTTCTTATCATAAATTCAACTTTACGATTTTCATTATCAATCTCCATTTGAGATCGACCAGGAAGATCAGTTAAACGAGTATCACCATAAAATATCGTTGAAATTCTTTCTGGATTGATCCCTCTTCTAATAAGAGATTTAGTGGCCGCAGTGGCACGGGCCGATGATAACTCAAGAGCATCACTCTTACCATCATTAGAAACTTCACCGCGAGCAGCATAACCCATAACAAAGACTTTCCAATTTCGCTTTTTAAGAAGATCAATCATTCGCTGATAAGAAGATACCGCAATCTTTGTTGATTCAATTTCAACAGAGCCGCGTTTAAAATAGATTTTATCTTTTATACGAACAACGATCCCTTCAGATTGTTCATATACTGTCACATTTTCGCTTAAGTTAAATTCCTTAAGGTCGTGGCGCATATTTTTTAAAACTTCTTCAGAGCCACGATTAATTTCGTGTTTATCAAGTAACCCTTCCATTGTAAGAAATTCAATTGGAAATGGTTTGATTGGAGTTTGTGATTCCATCATTGTTGGAAAGTTATCAGGAGACTTCCCCTTTTGAATAACTTCACCCTGCTGAAGAACGTTACCACCAAAGGCATTGCGAATTGAACCAAGGGCCGCTTCATACTTAGCAGTCTCAGTCTTTGCAAAAGAAAGAAGTAGTACGAAGAATGTTAGTAGAAGTGTTACAAGGTCAGAGAATGTAGCCATCCACCCCGGAAGGCCAGGAACACACTCAGGACACTTTGCTTTACCACCATCATCTACTACTGCAGCACTATCATCTGCCATTTCTTACTCCTTGATTACCTTTAGTATTTATTCCTCAAATACTGGTTTTTTTATTGGTTTTAAGCCTATTCTTCACCTTCATCCGAAGCAGATCTTTCACTTGGCGGAAGGAATGAATTAAGTTTTTCAATAATCATACGAGGGTTTTCACCTGCAACAATTCCAAGTGTTCCCGCTACTACGATACTCATGGACATAAGTTCCATTTGTGATCGGTATGAAATTTTATTTTTAACAGGTCCTGCAAAAACGTTGGCAATAATCGCACCATAGAACGTTGTCAGAAGGGCAACGGCCATGGCCGGACCAATCGCCGACGGATCTGAAAGGTTCTGAAGCATCTGTACTAGACCGATTAGGGTCCCGATCATTCCCATAGCAGGGCCATCTGCCGCAACACCATCAAAAACATCTGCCCCAGTCTTGTGACGAGACTCCATTGAATCAATATCCATTTGGAGAATCGAAGCAATAACTTCAGGAGGTCTGTTATCCGCTGCAAGAGTCATCGCCTTCTTCATAAACGGATCATCAATTTCAGCTTTCTCTAAAGCAAAAACTGACTCACGTCTGGCAAGCTCTGCGAGTTCTTTAATTTTGTTAATTTTGTCTTTAGGATCAACTGGCGTGAAGAAGATCGATTTCATTGCAATTGCAACAAGACCTTTTACAACCTCCATTGGCCAACGATAAAGAGTTACTCCGATTAGACCTAGACCAACAACAAGTACTGAAGGGACATCAATGAAAATTGAGATCGCCCCACCTGACATAATGGAACCCATGATTCCACCTACTGCTAATACTAATCCAATGACTGATGCTATATCCATACAACATTCCTATGAAAATTTTCCTATTTCATTCTAAGTATCGGAAATGAGAAGTCTTACCTTAATAAAATTTTAGTAAGCACTTTAAATTGCATAGTTGTGGAAATTTCTACCGATTGAAGATGTTCAGTAAGGAGAATAAAAAAATGCCCCTCTCACTAAACCTAAGCTTAATAAGAAGGGCATTAAGGAGATTATTGAGAAACAAGTCCTATGTTTCCAAAAGATTAACTGACTATTTTACTTTAGAAGTATCGACACCATTCTCTTGAAATGTTGTGTCGAGAAACTTAAGCATTTTTGATCTCAATTCATCCATTGAAACAGTATCATCAAGCATTAACTCTTTCTTAATGAAATCAGTTGGTACACCTGAGATTTCAACTAAATCATTTAATTGCACCATAACGTCCTTGTTGTGAGTATCTTTGTTCTGTGTTGTCTGTGTTGTGTTGTTTGTCATATCCATTGACTTCCCTCTCCTGCGACAAATTTTCAACGATCCATGTTGGAGCAATCCTTTGCTTCACTTTGTCACAAAAAAATCATATCTAGCGTGATATTTGAATGTCAAAACTAACAAAACAGATGTAAGAATTTATTAGATTTTTACATCCTTAAAGAAAACCTTAAGAAAGCTATTAGCTTTGGCTTTTAGTTCGAAGAATTCGCTCTCAGCGTCACTTAGTAGAGTGATTCCTCCTCCTGCCCCGTATAGAGCGAGGTTAGAAGATGATGCAATATCTAAAGAACGGATATTTATAGATGATTTATAAATATTGTCAAAATTTAAAATGGTAGAACCTGTGTAAATTCCTCGGTCTTTGTTTTCGATATTTTTTATCAATTCAACGACTCTTTTCTTCGGTGCACCAGTGATACTTCCTCCTGGAAACAGGGAGGTAACTAAAGAGAGGTTGTTGCACTCTTCTAGCTCCACACTTATTTTAGAGTACTGATGAATAAGTCCTGGCACATAAAAAAATTCGCGCATTGATTCAACTTTTGAAAAGTTTTTTCCAATGGCAGACAGGTCATGTCTTAAGAGGTCTGTAATTATATTGAGTTCACTTGTATTTTTGGCGTCGTTAATCAAGAAGTCTTTGCCAAGGTGATCGGCCACAGTTCCCTTGATTGGTCTTGTTGTGAGCTTTTTTCTTTCGTGGTCATACTCGTATAAGCATTCTGGAGAATTACTAATAACGAGACGCTCTTCAAATGGAAGACTTAGGATATGTGCAAATTCACCGAGCTTGGGATAAAGCTCTATACTTAAAAATGTATTAATCAGATCATCTGTATTTGAAATTTTTAACTCGATAAGAGAAGTTAGATTTAACTGGTAACAATTTCCGGCCAATAAATTTTCATATGTCTTATGAAATAGATTTTCATACTCATCTTTAGTAATAATTTTTTCTACTGTAGCTGTCGTTTTCTTATGGGCTTCTGTAGGCCTTATAATGCTTTTCTCTTCAAAGTTTATAAGTGTTGCAAGGCTTAGCTCTTCTTCAAAGTAAGGGGCATCAGACAAAAAGTAATGGCCTAATTCATAATGCAGAGATTGCACATGCCAGCAGTGTCCTAATAAGTCTTTTAAAGCAGCAACAGAGAAGTCCTGTTCAGTTTGACGGAGTCGATCGTAAATTTTCTTATTTGTTATATGAAGGTATTTTGAAGGCCTCTCAAGTTTTAAGAAGCCTTCTTCATGTTTAAAGAGAGCGTAAGTCGATTGACTAGTTTCTGCCATCGTCTTGTGCATAGGCGATATTTTCGAAACTTGTATGCGCACCAACGAATGTTAGCTTTGCAGTTCCAACTTCACCACCACGGTTTTTACCAACGATAACTTCTGCAATCCCCTGATCTTTTGTATCAGGGTTATAATATTCATCACGATATACGAACATAATAATATCCGCATCCTGCTCAATTGATCCAGATTCACGAAGATCCGAAGTCATTGGACGTTTGTTAGGACGAGATTCAACCCCACGGTTAAGCTGTGAAAGTGCGATTACCGGACACTCAAGTTCTTTGGCCATATTCTTTAGGCCCCTTGAAATTTCCGCAATCTGCTGTTCACGAGGAAGCATCTTATTGTGTGAACTCATTAGCTGAAGGTAGTCGATAACCACAAGTCCCAGACCTTCAGATGCTTTGATCTTACGACAAGCAGACTGAATATCGAGAAGGTTTGTCCCAGCATTATCATTAATATAAATTGGCATATCAGCAAGTTGCTGAATCCCCTGCCCAATTTTTCTTAAATCTGTTTCAAGGAACTCTTTTGTACGAATTCTTTTTGAATCGATCTTCGCACGTTGAGTTAGAAGTCTCATTGAAAGTTCCTTGGCCATCATCTCCAGAGAGAAAAGAGCAACTGGAAGTTTTGAGAACTCACAAGCATTCTGTGCAACGTTTAGAGCAAGAGCAGTCTTCCCCATGGCAGGACGGGCAGCTAGAATAATTAACTGACCAGGTTGCATACCAAGTAATAACTTATCAAGGGCACCATAACCAGTCGGTACACCATGAATCTCACCGGCAACGCGCGATGTATCTTCAATTTCTTTAATGTTTTCTTTTAGACACTCATTAAGCTTAATCATACTTCCTTGCTTGGCCTCGTTTGTAAGACCAAAGAAGATTGATTCTACTTCCTGAATGAAGTCTTGTGCATTTCCAGAGAAAGTTGCACCTTTGTCCGCTACCTTTCTAGCTTGGCGAACGAGGTCTCTAAGAGACGCCTTGTCTTTTACAGTCTTTGCATAGTGACGAAGGTTTGCACTTGATACCTGATCTTCTGTAATATCAAGAATGAAGTTCTGACCACCAATTTCATCAAGGCGATTGTGGTCTGAAAGATATGAACAAATTGTTACGTAATCAACAGGGTTATTCGAGTGAACCATATCTTTAATGGCATCGAATACAATTCCATATTTCGGATTATAAAAATCCTTTCCCTCTAATTTTAAATCAGAGATTTCATCAAATGACATACTATCTAAAATTAAGCATGAAAGTAGAGATTTCTCAGAAAGAGTATCGTTTGGAAGTGTTCTTGCGTTGTTCGAGTTGTTTTGCTCAACCATATTCTGCCCCATAATATGATTAGAAAAAAGAAGGGAGGCTTAAAGCCCCCCTCTTTAATATAAGAAAAAAATTAGCTTCTTAGGATTCTATTAGCTTCCATCTTAAGCTTTTCTTCTTCAGACATCTCACCTGAGTTGTCACCAGAAGCAGCAGCTTCAGCAGCTTCTTTAGCAAGAAGTTCTTGAGCAGCTTTCATTGCAGCAAGTTCTTCAGCTTTTTTCTTGTTTTCTTCTTCTTGAGCTGGATCCATTTTTACAGTTACTGTAAAAGTAGCATCTACACCTGCGAAAACTTTAGCTTTAACTTCGTAGCTACCAATCGCACGGATTGGGTTTTCTAGAAGAAGGTGTCTTCTTTCTACATCGTGACCTAGTTTACCTAGTTCAAGAGAAAGTTCGTGAGTAGTAACAGAACCAAATAGTTTACCGTTAGTACCAACTCTTTTGATAAGTTCAATGTTTAGTCCATTGATTGCACCAGCAACTTTTGTTGCAGATGCTTTATCAGCTTCAACTTGCTTAGCAAGTAGTTTCTCAAAGTGCTTAACCTGAGCTGTGTTTGATTCATCAGCTAGAACTGCAGCACCATTTGGAATTAGGAAGTTTCTTGCATAACCAGCTGAAACGTTAACGATCTCACCAACGTTACCAAGAGACTTTACAGTTTCTTTAAGAATAACTTTCATTTTATATCTCCTTATTATTTTTAAAAAATCTTCTAAAGTTGACCCAATAGTCTAATAGGCCAACAATCGCAATAAAACGATGAGCAAAGAAAATAGTCATAATCGCAAGAATTGAGCGAACAAACCCAGTCACCTTAATATATTTTAAGAAGTCTAAGTAAACACCCATTCCTTGAAAGAAATAGAATATTCCTAAGCAAAGTAAGATATTAAGGCCAATAACCTCAACAATCTCACCACCAATATACTCTCCACCTAAGAAGAGAGCTAGCCCAATAACTACGATAAGGGCAAAGTACTCTGGCACTTGAAAGCGCACAAAGTGCTTTAGACCAAATTTGTAGCCATGAAGCATTTTCCATAACTTTGCATTTCTTAAAAGCATGAAAACTGTTAACCATAAAATAAAGAACGTACTTACAAAAATAACAGAGAAGCCCCATTGATAGATTCTCTTAATGATATCTTCTGGGTTTTCAAAAACACTTTGGTAAGTTGCTGCGACTTCACCACCGCGAGCAATTAATTCTTTATAATCTGGTGAATTCTTTAATTGTGACAAACCTTCATTTACTGAAGTTGTAATCGTCGTCGAGATTGTTGAAGGAAAAATCACTTCAATTGTTCCCAAAAGTCCGAAGATCACAAGTAGGAGTATAAATCCTCTCTTTAATAATCCTTTTACAGGATCTTCATTGCGTAAAATCGTAGCGGCACTCAAGTAACCAATGATAACAGCGTAGAATAAAACGTACGCCGAGTTAGCAAGGATTAAAAAAGAGTCGTTCGATTGTGCAGCAATAAAGCAAAGAACGATCATTACACCGAAAGTCACAAGCGTCTTTAAGTTTCCATAGATTAAGAAAGCGAATGCCACTGGAAGTGGTGAAAATACACCTAGTGGATAAGCAACACTTAAGATCAAACTCACTACACATAAGAAAAGTAACTTCCCAATTGTGAAGTTATCTTTTGAGATAAGTGTAAATGTGTTTGGTTTCTTATCGTTCATTATCTTTTTCTAATTCCCTTAAGACTAAATTCTCAACGCTCTTAGTGAGCGAAGTCACCTCTAACGTGAGATACTAGACCAATATTTCTTGCTCTCTTAATTGCAGATTGTGCCCATCTGTGGTGCTTAGTAGAAACACCTGTAACTCTTGCTGGTTGAATTTTACCAAACTCGTTGATAAGCCAGTTGTAAGTTTTTGGATCTTTCCAGTCTGCAGTGATGCTGTTTGCTTTGAACCAACAGTTCTTTCTCTTAGCAAATCTTCTCTTATCTTTTTCTGCACCTTTTTCTAGTTCATCAGTTTGTGAACCTGGGTGAGCTTTTGAGAATGGAGTTTTGTAAGCTTTAACAACAGCTTCTGCGTCTGCGTTGTTGTCTGCTAGTTTAATGATTAGATACTTGTGAACGTCTTCGTTGATTTTGAAACGTCTTTGAAGTTCTGTGTTTAGGTCTTTGTTACCTGAAACGATGAAATAGATGTAGTTACCTGTTTTAGCACCGTTCTTGGCAGTTTGAGCAAATGTTCTCATTCCCCAATCATCAGTTAAAAGGACTTCACCTTCGTAATTTTTTACAACTTCTGCTACTAGGTTTTTAAGGCTAGTTTGTTGCTCTTCAGTTGCGCCCGCGTGAGCTACTAATGCTAACTCATAAATCATACTTTATCTCCTGGACAATAGTTATTATTGGCCTCCCTACCACAGGGAAGCGAGTAAATTAACGGTCAAATGTGGTGCTAATCTATCAGCAACAGCGCTTTGTGTAAAGCGACTTCGGGTACGCGCCACCTTTACGTGATTACAATACGTTGGACAATACAAGGAGGGGCAAAGCTATGTAGTTTCGGACACTTAGATGATAGCGACGGTAATAATATCCCTCGAATGAGCGTAAAATAGCCTAAATATGCGAATTTTTTTCAATTTATTCAAAAGAGAACAACCTAAACTACTGAATTCTCGATAAGGTGGCGCGTACTACTTTAGTCGAGCCATTCAAGGAGGACGTCGATCTTAGCGTTGATATCATCGATTTCAAGAATTCCCTGCTTTAGATCTGGCGAAGTAACCACAAATTCAGTAATGGCCCCGATTAAAACAACAGGATCTTTTGTTGCTTCCATGAGGGCATCGTACTCAACTTGATTTTTAAAAAATGATTTTGCCCAATGACGAAAAACGAGACCAAGCCTTTGCAGTGAAATCATGTGCTCAGGCATCACTGTTAGAAACTCTGTAATCGGGTCGACTTCAATTGTATTAAATGGAAGCTCTTCATTATAGACGTCCATGATGAGACCTTTAAAAAGAGGCTCAAGGACAACAAGCATTGTTCCATCTTTTGATTTTTGAAGAATTTGTACGCGGCCAAGCCCCACAACTCTCTTTACCGCATGATACTTTTCATGGTCAATTCCAATGGTATCAGCTTCTTCATCAGCATCTTGCAAAGTCGCATAGGCCAAAGCGACAGGTGTATTAGTTTTCTCTGCTTCATGAATCATATGAATGTAGCGTGGTTCAAAAATATTGAGGGGCTTTTTTAAGATCGCCTGATATGAAACTTTATGTAATGGGAATAGAAGTGCTCTCATATCAGTAAAACCTTAAAAGCAAGTAAGGGTGCCTTAGGCACCCATGCAGCTAGAATATTTCGTATTGTTCAACGTGATAAGAGTTCTCCGAGCGAATCTGAAGATTAACGCTGAATACCTCTTCCATCGTTTCGATAATATCAAGCTCTTCACCACAAAGAGATGCCGTCACTTCTGGGTGAGCATAAATTGATATCTTCTTTGACTCTGGATTGTTGCGAATTTTCTTTCCAAGTTCACGAACAATCTCATAGCAAATCGTATTTACTGTTTTTACAATTCCATTTCCTTCACAGTATGGACAAGGCTCACACATGATACGTGTAAGAGTGTCACGAGTTCTCTTTCGAGTCATCTCAACAAGCCCTAGTTCGGAAATAGGAAGGACTTTTGTTTTTGAACGATCTTTCTTAAGAGCGTCTACTAGTGAGTTATAAACAGCTTCGCGGTTTTCAACTTTTTCCATATCGATAAAGTCGATAATAATAATCCCACCACAGTTTCTAAGTCTTAGCTGATAAGCGATCTCTTTAACTGCTTCAAGATTAGTGCGAAGAATTGTTTCTTCTAATGTTTTTCGTCCGACAAATTTACCCGTGTTAACGTCAATTGAAACAAGGGCCTCTGTTTGGTCGATATTTAGTGAACCACCTGAACGAAGGTAAACCTTATTGCTTAGTCCCCTTTCAATTTCAATATCAACACCAAATTTTTCAAAGATCGGATTTGTTTCATCAAAGAATTTTGCCTTCCCCTTAATTTGTGGAAGATACTTTGTTGCAAATTTTTCAACTTCTTTCACACCGTCTTTATCGTCGATAATAATATTATCAACATCTTCATCTGTAATATCTCTTAAAACTCGTTGAATAAAAGTTAAGTCTTCATAACAAAGCGCAGGTGCTTTTTCTTTTTCAGATTTCTTTTGCACCTCTTTCCAAATTTTTGTCAGCATATCGTAGTCAGACTTAAGAGTTTTATATGAGCTTCCTTCCGCAACAGTACGAGCAATAACACCCTTACCTTCTGGACGAATTGTCTCAAGCATCTCTTTTAGACGATCACGCTCTTCCTCATTTTCAATACGGCGAGAAACACCAGTGTGCTCAATAAAAGGCATATAAACAACATAGCGCCCAGGGATTGTTACATGACGAGTAACACGTGGACCTTTAGTTGAAATAGGCTCTTTTGCAACTTGAACAATGATCTCATCCCCTTCTTTTAAGAATGATTCAATCGTTGCAGACTCTGGACGCATTTTCATATCCATCGATTCTGAAAGAGTTGCTAACTCATCAGGAATCACAAGGCCATTTTCTTTCTTCTCTTTCTTAATTTCCTCGGCCTTCTTTGCCATCTCTCTTTGCTCATCAAGAGTCGGAAGATAAGCATCATCAACGTAGAGGAAAGCTGCTTTTGAATAGCCGATGTCAACGAATGCAGACTGCATTCCTGGTAAAACTCTTAATACTTTTCCTCGGTAGATATTCCCAAGGCGTGGATGCGGCGTTGTCGTTGGCTTAGTTCTCTCCATTAGGAAGTCGAGAATTTCACCATTCTCCATCAAAACAGCACGCCACTCGTTAACTGTTTTGTTAATAATTAAATCTTTAGACATATATATTCCTTTTAAACTCAAATCGAAATATGCAATAAAAACACGAGGCAAGTCGGCGAGCATAGCTCAAGCCAAAGACTTTAACCTACTAATAATTGTACGTCTGGGCAAGGTTTTGCGCTAGAAGATATAATATTCCGCGTTACCCTACTCAACTAATCAATCATTAAAATAAATTAGAATTAAATGAAGATACCAGCGATACAGGCCGTCATGAAACATGCAAGTGTCCCTGCAATTAGAGACTTCACACCTAGCTTTGCAAGGTCTTGCTTACGGTTTTCAGCGATCCCACCGATTCCACCAATTTGAATCCCAATTGATGAGAAATTGGCAAAACCACAAAGGGCATACGTTGCAATAGTAATTGAGCGCTCCGATAGGTTACCCATATTCGCCTTAAGGTCTAAGTAGGCCACGAACTCATTTAGTACTAACTTCTTACCAAGAAGCATTCCCACGATTTCCGCATCCTTCCACTCAACACCTAATAACCAAGCAAATGGAGCAAATAATTTACCCATGATTAGCTCAAGAGTAATTCCTTCAAAACCAAACCAACCTGTGATTAGGCCAAGAGCACCGTTGAACATTGCTACAAGAGCAATGATTGCAATCAACATTGCACCAACATTAATGGCAAGCTTTACACCTTCACTTGCACCATTGGCCGCAGCATCGATTAAATTTACACTGTTATCTTTTAAATCTAATTTTAAGTCACCTTGAGTTAGAGACTCTTGTGTCTCTGGCACCATAAGCTTGGCACAAACAAGTGCCGCTGGAGCCGACATAACTGATGCCGAAAGTAAGTGTGCAGCATCAATTCCAAAACCAACATATGAAGCAAGAACCCCACCTGCAACAGTGGCCATTCCACCAGTCATTAGCGCCATAAGTTCCGATTGTGTCATTTTTGAAACCAGTGGCTTTACCACAAGTGGTGCCTCAGTTTGCCCAGCAAAGATATTGGCAGCGGCCGCTAGAGACTCAGCTCCCGATGTCCCCATCACAACTGACATGACTTTAGCAAAAGCCTTAATAACAACCTGCATGATACCTAAGTGATAAAATACACTCATTAATGAAGACATAAAAATAATTGTCGGAAGAACCATGACAAAGAAAATAAAGCCGAATTTTGGAACATTTGATAGTGGACCAAAGATAAAGCCTGAACCTTCGTTAGTATAATTTAGAATTGCAGTGAAAAAACCACGTGCACCTTCAAAGAAGTTTTGCCCTACATCAGTTTTTAGAATGATGAGACCAAAGAAGATCTGAAGAGCTAAGCCAGAAAGAACGAGACGCCAATTAATTTTCTTACGGTTATTTGATAATGCAAAAGCAACACCAACCATAACGATCAAACCAAATGCCGAAATAACTCTTTCCATGGAATACCCTATTACTAAATTAAATTAATTCTAAAATTAGCCTTAGAGTATAGGTTTGAGCATAAATGGACAATAAAAAAGAATAATTAGAAGTTAAACGACCAACCAACTTTTGGATTTACAGCATTAAACTCTTTGATATCTTGTGCCGTATTTGACGCATGCCAATTAAGACGACTAGTCGTATCAAAGTCACGGTAACCTGTTTGACGAATTGTCGCCTGCGACTTTGCAGCTTGATTGTAGGCCACAACACCAACACCAACAACAATCCCTACAGCAGCACCAACGAGAATATTTTTAAGGTGATCCTTAGGCTCCTCAACAAAAGATAATGTCGACAGACCAAGAATAGCACCACCAAGGCCAAGACCAGCAACAGTTGTTAAGTCACGTAATCCTTCTTCCTTAAAATTTGTTTGTGCAAATGAAGAGAATGAAAATGTAAGAGCTAAACATATAATGATAATTTTTTTGAACATTTCTAAAACCTTAAAATCCCTGCGCTACGCATTAAGTTTCATCATTGCCACCTCTAATGGCCGTGTCTATAATGACCCTTTTACTATTCTATACGCATAAGTAATTTGATGCAATAAATGCACAGGAATTATTAGGGAATTAAATTTTTAAAAGGAATACTATGTCGGAAAATTTTAGCGCATATCAGATCATCTCAAAAAAAAGAGATGGTAAAAAATTAACAGATGAAGAAATTAAGTGGTTCATAAATGGGATTACAAATGGTGACGTTGCTGACTATCAAATGTCTGCACTACTAATGGCCATTTACTTAAATGGTATGAGCGTAAAAGAAACTGCCGCTCTTACAGATGCCATGCTTTACTCTGGAAAGACGCTAAAGTTCTCAGGAGTGAACGTGATCGACAAACATTCAACTGGTGGTGTTGGAGACAAGGCATCGTTCATTCTTGGCCCAATCGCTACGGCATGCGGAGTTAAGGTTCCAATGATGGCCGGACGTGGTTTAGGCCATACAGGTGGAACAGTTGATAAAGTTGAATCGATTAAAGGATTCAAAACTGAACTAACTCTTGAACAATTCAAAAAGCAACTTAATAAAGAGAAGATCGTTCTTATTGGTCAAACAAAGGATATCGCTCCTGCTGACAAAATCATCTACGGTCTAAGAGATGTAACGGGAACAGTTGAATCAATCCCATTAATTACAGCATCAATCATGAGTAAGAAGTTAGCGGAAGGTGCTAATGGTATCGTGATGGATATTAAAGTTGGTGACGGTGCATTCATGGATAATATCAAGGATGCAAAAGCACTAGCAAAAAGTCTTCGTGATACAGCAAAGCGCTTTGATAAGCGTATGATCACAATGATTACAGATATGAATCAACCACTAGGTCAGTATATTGGTAACTCTCTAGAGATCATCGAATCAATTGAGACACTAAAAGGTAACGGTCCAAAAGACTTAACTGATATCAGTGTTAAGCTTGCAGGTGCAATGATCTATATTGCAGGAAAAGCTGATTCACTTAAAGAAGGTGAAAAGAAAGCGCAAGCAGTAATTGATAATGGAAAAGCACTTAAAGTTTTCAAAAACCTTATTAAGGTTCAAGGCGGAGATGAGAAAGTTTGTGACGACTACTCTCGCCTACCTCTAGCAAAAGAGAAGACTGTATTTAGCGCAACTAAGAATGGTTACGTTTCTGCGATTGCTTGCAAGAACATGGGCCTACACTGTGTAAGCCTTGGTGGTGGACGTGCAAAAGCAACTGATAAGATCGACTTTGGAGTTGGTTTTATTCTTAATAAGAAAGTTGGTGACAAGGTTTCTAAAGGTGAAGCACTTGTTGAGATCTACCATAACAAAGATCAGAAGAAACAAGTTGAAGCTATCCTTGCAGACTTAAAGAAAGATATTAAAGTTACAACTGCTAAGCCTAAAGCAAGTAAGTTAATCTTTGAAGTGAAGGAAATCTAGAGGTACGTATGCACGCAATTTTTAAAAGACTAGAAGAGACAAAAAGTTATATCCAAAGCAAATATGACAAGGCACCTGATATTGGAGTTATCCTAGGTTCAGGACTTGGTGAATTTGCTAACCTTTTAGAAAACAAAGTTGAAATCAGCTACGAAGATATCCCAGGTTTTAAAAAGACAAAAGTTAAGGGCCACAAAGGTCAACTTGTTATGGGTGAGCTAGGTGGAAAAGTTGTAGCTGTTATGCAAGGACGCATTCACCGCTATGAAGGCCACTCTCTTGATGAAGTTGTTTTTCCTGTTCGTGTATTAAAGACACTTGGAATTAAGAATCTAATCATCACAAATGCTGCTGGTGGGATTAATTTAGATTACAGCTCTGGTTCACTTGTTCTAATTACAGATCACCTAAACTTAACTGGTGAAAACTGTCTTGTGGGAGAAAATATTGAAGAGCTAGGAACTCGTTTTCCAGATATGACTTATGCATGGTCACCTGCTCTTAAAGAAATTGCACATGCTTCGGCAAAGAATATTTCATATGATCTTAAAGAAGGTGTTTATGTTGGTGTAATGGGACCAACTTATGAAACTCCGGCGGAAATTCGTATGTATCGTAATTTTGGTGGAGACCTTGTTGGAATGTCGACAGTACAAGAGTGTATTGCTGCTAACCACATGGGACTTGATGTTCTTGGTATCTCTTGTGTGACAAATATGGCCGCAGGGATTGAGAATACTAAACTAAATCACGATGATATTAAGCACGAGGCCGCTCGTGTAATGAAGAAATTTCTAGAGCTTCTTGAAGAAGTTATCTCAAATATCAAATAAAAAAATCATAATTTCTCCCTACCTCGGTGGGGAGAACTTTGCTATAATCTATTCAATACCTAACCACGAGTGAATACTCGGCTTTCATGGATTATTGATGGAAACACATTCTTCAAAGAAAATGCTAGCAGACATGAGCTTCTGCGTCTTCGATTTAGAAACGACTGGTGGAAACCAGAAAAAAGATAAAATCATTGAAATTGGACTTGTCCAAATCGATAACCTGGAAGTAGGAGCTCAAAAAAGCTTTCTTATCAATCCAGAAAGAAAAATCCCAGACTTCATTCAAAAGCTAACTTCCATCACACAAGATGAAGTTGAAGGCGCACCAATAATTGATGCCGTTATTGATGAAGTTCTAGAGTTTATTGGTGACCGAGTTCTTATCGCTCACAACTCTTCATTTGATATTCCATTTTTAAATTCAGTTTTAGAAAGGCTTGGAAGAAAGCAACTTGAGAATAAGGGTTTGTGTACAAACCTTATGACGAAGTATCTTATTCCAACTCTCATGAACTCGAATCTAAACTATATGTCGCGTATTTTTAATATTTCTCACCAAAAGGCACACCGTGCCCTTGATGATGCTATCGCGACGGCCCAACTCTTCTTAAACTATCTCAATATCTTTATTGAAAAAGATATTAAGAAGATCAATCATCTTTACTACCCAAAAAATCGCTACGAGCTCGATCTTTGTAACTTTAAAAAAGATACAAGTGAGCACGAAGAAATCGTAGCAAAGATGAAAAAGATTTTTGCTCCTTTTGTTATTACAGTAAAAGGACAAAACGGAGTGATCCTCTTCTCTTTCCCATGTACGAACAAAGATAATGAAATTCAATTCATTAGTGAGCGTATTAAAGATCTCGAATGGCAAACAATTTCGATAAAACTTAGTGGACCAATTCTAGAGGCCCTTATTCGCTTTAATCATTCATTTAATAAAATGGATGAAGCCGATCAAGAAGAGGCCATCACAATGCTTCGTCAAAACCTGATTGGCGATGGTACGAAAGAAGAACTAAACGCCGAGTACAAAGAAGAGCTTCAAAAAATCAAGCAAGCTGACTTCGTTCTTATGAATCACCTTGTGCCAGAACAATATACAATCTACCCTCTTGGCGCCCTAGGGATTAGACAAGGTTTAATCTTTCGCTACCCTGGTCACGACAAGAAGCTAATTCAATATATCAACTCAAAGTCTAATCGCAAGAAAGCGCAGAAGCTTAAAGAAATTCACTTCCCTGAAATGCTGCAGGAACTTGTTAATCTTTATATGGCAAAGAACCTACGCCAAGAACGCGAGCTTATGATCTTTAAGGATTCATTTGCCCTAAAGAATAAGGACTTCTTCTTTACTCAACTTGATAAGTTCATTGAAGTGAATCCGAATAAGTATAATTATCCGGAAGCGTTTATTTAATCAGACCAAATTATAAATCACAATTTCCTGCCCATGAATTTCAACCCGTGAATTTTCAAGTGCAAGTAAGTGGATGATTAAGCGGTTTAAGATCTTACTCTTTTGTCCTTCGATATTGAGATTCTTAACCGTAAGAATGATATCGTGTTCACTACGATAGAAGTTACAATCGATTGAGTTAGAGCTAGCATCAATTAAGAGTTCGTGATTTTTAAGCGTCATCATCTCACTTAGGATTAAGTAGAGAATGATTGGAAGACTCGCACCACTGATGGCATATTCTTTGAGATCATTTGAAATATTTGTATGAATCGATATTCCCGATTCTATTTTTCGATTACTTAGTAGCGAGATTGCCTGTTGCAGAATGCTAGAGAAAGTACTTTGGCGACTTAGTTGATCGTTAACCTTGGCGAAACCGAGGAAGGTATTAATCAGATTTTTACAACGATTTGCTGATGCCTTCATTTCATTTAGGATTGTTAAATCGTCTTCTTCCCACTCTTCAAGTTCTAACATATTAATGGCCGCAAGAATTCCCGCAAGAGGATTATTGAGTTCGTGGGCAATCGAGCTTGTAATAATACCAAGTTCAGAGTGAGACTTTGTATAATTGAATTCCTGTTTAACAAGACAAATTGTTTTTAAATTAGAAGTTGTACTTGAAAGAATTTTATACTTTTGATCTCCAATATCTAACCATCCTGAATCAATATTCTTAATAAGATTATTTGGTGTGATACCAAGCTTTAGAAAGTGATCATTATGATAGTGAACGATACCATCATCACTCAAAATAACAACAGGATATGACAATTTGTTAATTAGGTCTGTAACACCTAATTGCTCACTTGAAAGCTCTTCTTGGTTAACATTAATTAATTGAATAACATTGGCGATCGCTTGTGCGGCCAAAAAAGCTTCTTCCCTATCCCCTTTTACAGTAAGTAGATAATAAGAAGTACTATCTTCAAAACAATAGTCTTCTTTAACAGGGTAAAGATGTGAATCGGCCTTATCGATTACCTTAATATTAAATTCATTTTTGACTTCAGAGATCTTAAAAAGTTCAGCTATAAAATTCTCATCATTATCTTGATATACCTTTTCAAGATAAAGACCTGCGATTTCCATTTCATCTAGATTGGCACTGGCCATACTAGAGTTTAATTTAAAGACTCTTGCAAGCTCTCTTTTGAAATGAAGAAGCTCTTTAAGATTCTCTATTGTTTCAATCTCAATAATGTGGTCTTCTAACTTAACAATTAGAGGGATACTAGATTCAATTGAAAAATCAAATTCATAATCACTAGAGCTAAATCCAGAATAGTTTAGATTGCGCTCCAGCTCTTCATCAATCTCTATATTTGAGTGGTAGTAAAAATTTTGTTTAGGCGAATTAACTTCACTATCTTGAAAGCCAAGAGATGCACTCACTAGTTAACTCCTTTATGAAGAGTCACCTTACCGTCAGCGTAGTGAATATCCACATCGACATTTTCAAGCTTTGCCATGTCCTTGGCACTACTGATAACTTTATCGCCAATTTGAGTATAGGCATATCCGCGAGTTAGAACATTTTTAGGATTTAAGGCACCGAGAATTTTTTCAAATTCCATATTCTTATTTTTATAATTCACAATTTTATTTTGGATTGCTTTTACGAGCTGACGACTAAGGCGATCAAGCTCAAAAGTATATTCATAAAGAGATAGGATCTGTTCTTTTCTCTTAATAAGATTTAGCTTCTCAAGCTCATGCTTATAATCTGAAATTTTCGATTTAAGAGCAATGAGGAAACTCTTCGGTGATGTTTCAGAAAGAACATCATAGCGACGACGAAGTTCCATATTCATGGCACCTTTTAAATCCTTACGAATGCGATTCATATCAGAATCTAAGGCCATAAATTTTTGAGTTAAAACTTCTGCAGCAGCTGAAGGCGTCTCCATCCTAAGATCGGCTACATAATCAGAGATTGTAAAGTCCACTTGGTGACCAACGGCACTAATCGTTGGGATTGGGCAATTATAAATATCCCAAGCAAGTGCTTCGTCATTAAACGCCCAGAGGTCTTCCATCGACCCACCACCACGAGTGAGAACGATAACATCTAACATATCTTTAGTACGCCCCTCTTCTTTTGCCTTTAAATGATAAGCAATGAGTTTTTCAAGGGCCTTACGAATTGAGGCAGGAGCATTTACTCCTTGAACGAGGGCCGGTGAAAGAAGAACCTGATGATACTCAGATCTTCTTTGAGATACATTTAAAAAGTCTTGCAGGGCCGCGGCTCCTTTTGCCGTAATAACACCAATTCGTTTTGGCATCGTCGGTATCGGCTGCTTTGAACTCATATCAAAAAGACCTTCTGCTTGAAGTTTCTTTTTTAATAATTCAAATTGTTCCTGAAGATCACCCTTACCCGCCGGCACAATACGCTTAACAATTAACTGAAAAGTTCCACGACTCGGATAAACAGAAACAGAACCAGAGACAATAACCTTATCTCCTGCACGAATATTTTTAATGACTGGATTTCTCATGGCATCCATTTTAAAAAGGGCCATTTGCATGAGGGCACTGCCATCACCAAGAGAGAAATACCAATGTCCTGCACCAGAGGAGCTAAGGTTTGAAACCTCTCCTGTTACACTAATATTTTGATAATTAGACTCGAGATTTTTCTTAATGTGATTTACGAGTTGTGAGACTGATGGGACTTTATTATTCATCCCTTAATGATGTTAAAAAAGGCACAAAGTGGGAAGACAAAGAGCGTCATCCCACTGTGATTTCAACTAGATATTTTGAAATTTATTGACTGCGTTTAAAAATTTAATTGCCTGAAGAACTTGGTAGTCTTTGTCGGCCGAATACTTTCTAGCTACCGATGATTCATCTTTCTTTTGATTGATTTCTTTTGCTCTTTCAATTCTTTTTAGACGTGCTGCTTTTTCACGCTTAAGACGAGCTTCCTTTTCTTCTTCAGTTTCAACAGTGGCCGTTAAGTGATTTCTAAGATCGACTTCTCTTACTCCACCATCATCATACATATGCTCTTCAACAAATTCACCTTCGACTTGTGAAACTTGAACATCAGGCTTAATACCAAGGGCCTGAATTTTTCTTCCTTTTGGTGTCATATACTGGGCAATTGTAAGTTTAATCCCCTGCTCTTCTGAAACTTGAGAAACGGTTTGTACACTTCCTTTTCCAAAAGAATTTGTCCCAACAATTAGAGCACGCTTGTGATCTTGGAGAGCACCTGCCACAATTTCAGAAGCAGAAGCACTTGAGCCGTTAATTAATACAGCAACAGGTATCTCTAGTTCTTTATGGCCACTCTTTTTAACATAACGAATTTCTTTATTCTTTGGATCACGACCTTCAGTCGAAACAACTACTCCATCATTTAAAAAGATTGAAGCAAGATTTACTGCTTCATTTAAAAGTCCACCTGGGTTCGAGCGAAGATCTAGAACAACTCCTCTAAAATTCTTTCCAAGTTTCTTTTTTTCCTTTTTAAGTGCCTTTACTACATATTCAGCTGCATCTTTTTGAAATTGGCTTAAACGAATAACAGCATAGTTATTTACTGCAAATGACTTAACTGGCTTAGTCTTGATCTTTTGGCGCTTTACCTTGAAGTTACGAATATCTTTTTCACCAGCTCTTAGGATTCCTAGGTTAATAACAGTTCCAAGCTCACCTTTCATACGATCAACGGCTTCATCAAGAGTGATACCAATTGTTGACTCATTATTAATTTCAACAATTTTATCTCCTGGCAGAAGGCCCGCTTTTTCAGCAGGAGAATCCTCGATTGGAGTTGTAATGACAAGAACACCATCTTTTTGCGTAACTTCTATTCCAAGTCCACCATACTCGCCACTTGTGTCTTCTTGCATCTTCTTGAATACTTCTTCATCTAAAAATGCAGAGTGAGGGTCTAATGTTTGAAACATTCCCTTTAGTGCTCCATCAATGAGCTTATCAATATCTACCTTTCGGTAATAATTTGTTTCGATGATATGAATAACTTTATTGAAGAGTTCGAGCTTTTCAAAACGCGACCTCTCAGTTTGCTTTGCCTGAGCAGGTGCTACAAATGCCGTAAGCATAAGAGCAACAAATAGCTTTTTCATTATTATTCCTAATTTTAAATATTAATTTTATTATTAATTAGTTGTGCTGTATTTTGTGCTGTATTTTTCTTTCTAATTTCAAAATAAACTTTACTTAGATTCCCCTTCTTAATTGAGAATCTTGTTTTTGCAACAGATGAGCCAAGATCAACAGCTTGTCCCTTTTTTACGCTTGCTGCGAAGTCACCAAGATAGATACTACGAATATCATTTCCATGATCCACCATAATCACATTACCTACGTTGGCCAGTGAACCTACATATTCAACTTTTCCAGCTTTGGTCGCAAAAATTTCTTGTCCACTCTTAACAGTATAAGTAATTCCTTTCTTGCCATTTTCTGTCGAAATAAATTTTTTAACAGGAACTGCAAAATTAGCAACTAACTTAGTCGAAGAGCTACTTGCTTTGTTTTTACTTACTTTTAGTTTTGCTTGAGCTTTCTTTTTAGCAAGTTGTTGTGATTTTCTTAACTTACTATATTCTGATTTTAACTTTTCGTGATTTTCTTTTTCAGTTAAGAATTCTTGAACAGTTGAGCTTTTACGAGTTTCAAGCTCTTGTAAAAGAGTATAAAGCTCTCTTTCTATTTTTACTGTTTCACTCAAACGAGTTCTAAGTTCAAATGTCTTCTTTTTTAGGTCTGTACAATAATCAATTTTTGATTGAATCTCTTTCTTTTCATTCTTTAGAGACTTTAAAAGAAGCTGACTTTTCACAAGGTCTTCGTGCGTCGAGTTTTCCATGTAACTTAAGGCAACATGACGAATCGTCTTTTTTACACGAACTTTATCTGATTCCAGGTCAAATAAAGATTGATTAAGATTTTTTTCTAATTCAAAAATTTGATAATCAAGATCTTGTCTTGATTTCATGGCCTGAAGATAGTCTTCATTCTTTGTCTGTAATTGAGTTTCGATTGATTGAATCGACTTTTTGTAATTGTCGATCTTGCTGCGAGAATCAGTTACCTGCCCTTTAATCGCATTCAAGTTTGGTGCCGCCTCGGCCCTCATTGAAGCTGAAGTAATTAATAGAACTGTGAAAAGAACTAAGCTTTTTGCCATTCAAGTTTCCCGATTGTGTACCACGCAGAAGTTGTTAATAATGCTGCACTTACTATTAATGTAAATACTTCATCCGGAGAGAAGAAGGCAAATGATAGAGCGCAACCAATAAGAGTTGATGCGATAATATTCACTGTGTACATTTTGAAAGCGACATTCTTCTTTCTTTGAAACTTTTCAATAAGGTAAGAAACCTGCTTTAAGTTGCGCTTAATAGTCATAAAAGCAACAACCCAAAAAAGAGCTAGTACAGTGATTAAAACTTGAAGCGGTCTTCTCTTTAGTTCATTCATAACATTTTTCCAAGATTGTGAATTTGAAATTTTCTTTCTCACACTTCCTAGAACAACATTGTCCTTACCTGTTAAACGAACTAAGTATTCTCTAATAAGGTTAGTCGAACTCTCCGAAACTTTCTCATCTAAAATAATTTTTAAACCCTTCATTGAGATAATTGAAGTAATTTCATCTTTTCCAAGTTCTAGAACATCTTTAAGTTGATTTGTTACGGCCATGCTCTTTGTTGCACTAATCGCTTCAACACCCTTTACTCCAGGTAGTCCCTTAATCTTTCTAGAAATACTTGATGTGTTTAAATCCCCATCAACGAGAGCATTAAAGTAATACTCATTTTGAATTGCAGGAAGCGCATTTGAAATCTTCTTTTTAAAACTGTCATAGTTAGAAACAGAAATAACAAGAGAGATTGTTAAAAGAGAAAAAAGCGCTTGCCCAAAAAGATTATTTTTTGTGAAACGAGCTAATTCTTTTAAATAAAACATGCATGCCCCGAGTGGATTAGACGAGAGTTATCTAGGTGGATAATTCGTCCCGTGAAACGTTGTACTAATTCGCGATTATGAGAGGCCCAAATAATAGTTGTCCCTCTTTTCGCATTATAGATATTTAATAAATCAAAAAGTCTTTTTGTATTATCAAAGTCTAGTGAACTTGATGGCTCATCCGCAATAAATACGTCAGGCTTTGCAAGTAGCGCGCGAATGATGGCAACTTTTTGTCTTAGTCCCCCATTAGCATCCTTGGCCTTAAGTTTTACGCGATTTTTAATTCCTAGAATTTTAATTAGCTCGTTTAAGTCGCTCTCAAATTCTTTGCGAGAACGATACACACTTGGATCAAATGCAAATTGTAAATTATCGATTAGACTCATATTTTCAATCAGTCTTAAATCTTGAAAAACTTGTGTTGTAAAAACTCGATCATCAATTTTAATCGTTCCGCTCGTCGGTGAAACGTTTCCTGCAAGAACATTTAGAAGTGTTGTTTTCCCCGCTCCAGAAGCCCCGGTAACAAAGACAATTTCACCTTTTCTAATTTGCAAATTGATATTGGAAATGGCCTTGATTCCGTCGAAATCAACAGTGACATTCTCCAGCGTAAAATACATATTCGTATTTAAATTCTGGTTTCCAAATAAATTACTTGCTTGATTCGCGTAACTGCTTGAGATCATTGATATGAGTCCTTCATTTAAATATTCAAATCTTCCTAACTTGAATTGGGCAAAAATCCTCTTTGCCACTCTATAATTTTATAACAAAATCAAATTTTAAGCAAAGGTAGATAAAAAGACCGACTACGCGCGTCAAATAAGTAAATCTTTATCTTTCACCTGTTGAAGGAAACAAATTTTATACGTAGAATCAGGTGCAAATCAGTAAAAGCGAGGTCAAAGTGCTTGAAAAAATTAATGGAAAGCAAGTCGATGCCCATCTACTGTCTTCCCTCTTACAAGACAGTAGTGTTGATGGAGATTATGAAATTCGAAATCTTTCATTTTATGACATCATCTATGTCATCGACACAGCTGTTGATATTGGCCCGCGATTTAGAACGAAGCGAATTGATGAGGTCGGGATTAATGTGACCCTGGCCTTTACAGATAAAACACTTTGCAATGAATATCTTGATCAAAACAGTCGAATACGTGCAATCACTGTTGGAATGTTATGTGCAGAAGTTGAATCTAATTTTATTGAGGTTATCGCTCTTAACCCAAATTCATCTGGCCGATTCGAAGAGTTTATCTTTGTTCCACCTTACGACAAGCTAACTTGCCAATACATTCTCTCGCCTCGTGATGAAACAATTTCTCTGTTATCAATTGATAATGAATCTCATCGCTTTATGGGTGTTGAGGCAACTTTCTTTTCAATCACAAATAAGACGATGGTCACTTTTGGGCAAGAACAGAGAGAAGAATATCTAAATAATCTCATTGAGAATTTAAGTTTTATCATTCCTCGTATTCCACAAAGAAAAGGAAGTGCTAATATCATTTGCTTACTTTTAAATTTAGAGAATTCTATTGAAGAAAAAGCCTTTGTAAGGGATTACCCAACTTTTGAAGGGTATACTGAAGTACTTTTTGTGAACTCGAATCTTGAGCTACTAACTGGGAAGCTATCAAAAATCGAATACGATGGGGCAAGTCTTGAAGGTATCTACTTACCCCTAATCGAAAGGGCAAAAAAACTTAAATCACACCTTGTTCTTTAAGTAATTTATACGCACCGTCTGAGCAGAAGCAATTCGGTGTATAGCTCATAGTATTTGAAAGCTTTGAGATTATTGAGTTTTCAACATCAGCAAGTAGCTTAACCTGGCCATCATCCAATCTTATTTTTACTGGATCACGCTCTAGTAATAAGTTTGTTAATGTTGTCTTCTTTGCGAGCTCTCTTGGACTCTTAACAAAGATAATCTTCTTTTTAGGAATATCTGGAATAACCCAATCAGCATCACTTCCATTTTCTTTTACGAAGTTAACGATATCAGTGGCCTTATTACCAGTCTTCTTAAAGAGTTTATCATTGAATCCAATATTATCTTGTTCAAGCAAGCTTTGTGAAAAGTCACTTGTATCGATATTCTTAGCGCCATGTCTTAGAAGAAGGATACGTGCCATATCTTTAATATCTGCATACTTATCAAATTGTCCATCTACAAGAAGCTTATGAATTGTATTCATAAAGTATGAATCATTGAATCCGTAAAAACGCATAGGATCGTTACTGATAATATCGAGAAGATCACTGTAGCGATAAATATGACCTTTTTCTAACATGTGATAGCAAAGGGCATCTGCAATTGCATCATACTTTGATCCACGTGGAGAGCGAATAACTTGCGAGTACCAAGCAAAGCGTGCACTTAAAAAGTCTTCCACACAGTGAAGAGCATTTTCTTTAATTGCAAGAATGTCGTGACCTGCTACCTTCTCTGTTGTGAAGTGATGAAGTAGATATTCCCTATCATAAGTTCCATACTTAAGACCTGTGTAGTGAGCATCTCTTAAAAGATAATCCATGCGGTCACAATCAATTTCAGAGTGAAGAATTTGATTAGCAAGGATTGACGAGTGTGTTCCTTTAACAAGATCTGAAACTTCTTGTGGATCAATTCCATGATCTTTTAGAATTCGTGTTAGGCCACCTTCATAGTCAGTATTCTTGATAATGAATGAGCCTAGGTTTTCGTGATCGTCTTGTAATCCCTTTCCACCTTTCTTATTTGTTGTCTCCCCTATCTTGATATAGGCCATCTCAGTTGTATGAGAAAAACAAAATGTTCCAATATCGTGAAGAAGAGCTGAGACTCGAATGGCCTGATGATACTTGGCCTCTTTTGATTTCTGCTCTTTTACAAAGAGTTCATTATCTTCAACACCACGGCCAACTGACCTTAGAATAAGATGAGCATTATTAAGTACGCCAATACAATGTCCATAGCGAGAATGCTCGGCACCGTGAAAAACGTAGAATGAAAATCCTAATTGTTTAATCCAACGCAGCCTTTGAAAAAATGGGCTGTGGATAATCTCCATCTCAAGTGGAGTTAAGTCGATGAATCCATATAATGGATCATAAACTTTTAGACCTAATTTAGCGTTTGAGACAACTTCCATGTTGATCCTTTAATATAAATGTACTTGGTTCACTCTCGGCTCCTGCCTCCGTGGACATACCGTACATCCTGTACATAAAAAGCCCGTTAATTAACGGGCATCTTATATTTTATAATGAATTTGTTGATAGATACAAGGATTAAGACTTTTTCTTTCTTCCTCTTTTCTTTACAGGAGTTGTAGCGACTTTTAACGCTTCAAAAATTTTCTTCGCTTCACTTCTTAAGTTATTTTCATAGATAAAGCGGTAGAAATTCTCTAAATCTGGTGAATTTCTGAAGTTCTTTGGTAGTCTATTGTCTTCTGTTGACATGGGCTCTCCTTATTAGACTGACATATTAACTTCAAAAGTACGCTTTATCAATTCTCTTTAAGCTTCTTTAAAGGTTGATTAAGCTTCTTTTGCTTCAATCATACCGTAGCTGTGCAGCTTGTTATAAAGAGTCTTAACTGTAATTCCAAGAACCTTAGCTGTTTTAGTCTTGTTACCACCTAGGTGATCTAGAGTTTGACAGATATGTTCTCTCTCAATTTCTCCTAGCGTCATTTCTCTAAAAATTCTAATTTCTTCTTTTTCTTCATTAATTTCAGCTTGCTCAACTTTAATGCTATCTGCAAGGTGATCTCTTTCAACAATCATTCCCGGAGATAGAACATATGCTCTTTCCATGATTGAGTGAAGTTCTCTTACGTTTCCTGGCCAGTTGTAGTCTTCAAGAAGCTTAACAACACCTGGAGACATAGACTTTTGAGCTTCTGGTAACTTTCCTAAGTTAAGGAAGTGGTTAGCTAGAATTTCAATATCTGACTTTCTCTCTCTTAGTGAAGGAATTCTTAAACCAATTGTTGATAGGTTGTAGAATAGGTCTTCTCTAAAAGTTCCTAGTGCAACACTTTCTTTCATGTTCAGAGAAGAAGCTGCAATAATTCTTACGTTTGATCTTAGTTTTTCATGAGTTCCAACTCTTGAGTAAGCAAGGTCGTTGATAAAGCTCATTAGTCTTGCCTGTACTTTAACTGGCATTTTATCAATATTGTTAATGAAGATTGTTCCACCATTCGCTGCTTCTAGAGCACCTTTTTTAATTCTGAAACCTCTTACAGCATCAACTTCTTCTTTTCCGAAGATTTCTGATTCTAGGTACTCATCGTTACCCATTGAACAGTCAACTACGATGAAAGCGTGATTCTTTCTCTCTGAACGACAGTGAATTCTTCTAGCGATCATCTCTTTACCAACACCAGTCTCACCTGCCATGTAAGAGTTAACATCTGATGCAGCTACACGATCAACTGCAACTAGAAGCTCTTGCATGATTTCAGACTTACCGATGATCTCTTTCTCTTGAGTTGTTGAGCGAGATAGAGTTACACCTGGTACAGAGTTCTTTAGTTCAATTTCTTTTTCTTCGATCTTCTGCTTTAGTGATTCGTTAAGGAACTTAGCAGATAGATACATTTTCATATTCTTAAGTGGCTTTTGGATAGAGTTTAGGCTATCGATAACCATGTTAATGTCTTCTTTCTTAAAGTTAACTTCTTCGCTATTTCCTTTGAAAGAAATAGTACCGATGATTACACCATCGATGATCATTGGAACACACAGTTCAGAGTGAGATACTTCTGTTTTTGTCGAAGCAAATAGAGGATCTCTTTGTACGTTGTTTGAGAAGTAAGCACGCTTAGTTTTGATTACGTGTCCTACTGCACCAAGACCTTTTGAAATTCTTTGTGCGTTCTTTACAGCGCGAGCATCTTTAGCAACCATGCGACAGCTTCCGTCTTCGTGTGCAAGGTTTACGATGATTTCATCACAAACGATTTCTGATTTAAAGAATTTTGATAGTTCAGAAAAGAAAACCTGCTCATCTAAAGTTGTAAGAAGTGTAGACAGTAGATTTTCAATTTTTGTTGATTCTTTTTTCATTTCGATTGTCATGTATAAACTCCCGTGTAATTTTTAGTGTGTGTTTTGCGAAGCGTTAATCTAAATTCATGATACAGCGCGTCTGAATTTTTTACAAGACTAAAATACTCGGTTGTTCAAAAAAAATATAGATATACTGTGATTATAATGACTTAAGCCATCTACCACTTGTACACTTTCCGAAATTTGAGGTCAGTGGCCCTAGGATTTTACCCCAAGTGTCCATAATATAGACACTTTGAGTGGCCTTAGACTGTGAAAGAACCCTCAAACTTGTAAAAATAATGAACTGTCCATCTTTTGAATACTCTGGATCCTCATTTGAACCGAAATCTTTTGTTAATCTAACGAGATTTTGGCCATCAGAACCAACCTTAAAGAGATCAAAACGATTATCTAACCAGCTTGAGAAAACAATTTCTGAAGCACTTGGGTGAAAACGTGGAGTTGCATTGTATTTACCGACATAACTAATACGCTTCACATTCTTCTCTAGTCCACCTGGATCCATTGTGTAGATCATTGGCTTCCCAGGTCTTCCCGATAAGAACGTTAGGATTGAACCATCCGCACTAAGTGATGGATCAACGTCAGGAGCATAGCTTTTCGTTAGGCGTGTGATCGCACGAGTGTTTAAGTTCATACGGTAAAGCTCAGCATTACCTTGATGTGATAGCG
The DNA here is from genome assembly GCF_043196495.1 of Halobacteriovorax sp. XZX-3. Taxonomy (NCBI): domain Bacteria; kingdom Pseudomonadati; phylum Bdellovibrionota; class Bacteriovoracia; order Bacteriovoracales; family Halobacteriovoraceae; genus Halobacteriovorax; species Halobacteriovorax sp. XZX-3. The sequence continues at coordinate 1,335,786 of NZ_JBEBMO010000001.1, forward strand.
TAAGAATAATTTCATCACCATTATTCGTAAAGATTGCACCAGAGTTAATCCCTTGCCTCTTTGATAGAATACTAGTTTTCTTAGTTGCTACATCATAGAGCATTAGGTTGACGTTCTTCTTTGCTCCTTTAACTGACTCATCAATCAAACTGTAAACGATTTTAGATCCATCGTGTGAAACCGCAGGAGAAAGTACAACACCATTGTGCCATGTTAATCTCTTTGGATTGGCACCATCAAAATCCATCATGAATAGTTCTTTCTTACCATCTGGCATTTTATAATCAGAAACGAAAACAATCTTATCTTTGAAGATAGAAGGCTTGCCTACTATTGCACGATAAATCTCATCTGAAACAGCGTGAATAGCAGCTCGATCATTGGCATCATAAGGAATCGACTTTGATATAAGCTCTTGTTCCGCAGCGATATTCCAAAGCTTATACGATAATGTCGTTTGCGTTGCACTTCTAATAATCTTAAATCGAACTAAGAAGTTCGTTTCTTTCGTTTTATAATTTGTAAATCGTACATTATCAAAAGATGTCTGAGAGATACGACGTGGCAGAACGTTGAAATAATTCTGATAAAACTTAAAGTCATTTCTTACAATATTGATGTAGTTCTCTGACTGCTCGACTTCATTAGGTGTAAAAACTCCTTCAGAGAAAATTTTTTCAACTAATAAGCTTTCTTTAACAACTTCAGCATCTCCTACAGAGACGACAGTCAGTCCACCATCAGCAATAACGTTAAAACATATAAGTAAAAAAACTAAATACTTCATAAAAACTCCTATATAGGAAAGGCAAGAACGAGTTCACCTGCCACTAGCCTATTAGTAATTTCTTTCTTCGGACGAGGAAATGAGCCTACCGCGCGTATTGATCCCACGGCCTTGCTATCATATTCCGCATTCCCACTCGATTTTATAATTTTATATTCTAATAATTTACCCTGTGAATTGATGAAAACCTGAACGTGACAAGATAATTCAAGATTCGCTAGATACGCTGGAAGTCTCCAGTGCTTTCTAACGGCTTCCATTACAGAGATAACATAATTGTCAAAGTCACCTTGTGCCTGGGCGCTACCAGTTCCTGTATAAGAGGACCCCTCACTTAACTTATTTCCAGCTGCAATAATGTTGCTATAGTCAGTTGTATCTTCAACGACCTTTTGCTTAGGCTTTACTTTTGATTTCGCTTTCGTATCTGTTTTTACGTTACGATTCGCAAATTTTGACAGCATATCTTTTAAAGACTTTTGCTTTGCCGCTTTTTCAAGAACGGCCTTATCGCTTCCGCCTGTCTCCTTTGCCTTTTCCTTAATCACTTCAACTTTTTCTTGAGGCGGAGGAACCATTTTTTTTAGCTCTTGATAAGTCATTTTTGGCATGGCCACAACATCAACCTTAATGGCCTTTCCAATTACACGCACCTTATCTAGGTTGGCCCTCTTTGGATCAAAAGGTGTTCCTAGTTTGAAGATCGATAGAAGATACAGTCCTAGTATTAGGATTGCATGGGCCCCTAATGAGATAGAAATGTATTTATTAAAACTCTTTTCGATACTACTTATCCTCTAACTCTGTTACCAGAGCAATATCATTTATATTATTTGATTTTAAATAAGACATAAGCTTTGCTACCTTACCGTATTCAAGCTGATAGTCAGCTCTAAGGAAAAGAGTCTGTGATTTAGTCTCCTTTAACTTATTTGAAAGTACTGCAATTAGCTCACTTAATAGGATTTTATCCTTTCCAACATAATACTCTTCTGAATTTGTAAAACTTAAAACAACCTGAGAAGAGTTTAAGCTCATGACATTTACTTCTTTCGTTTTTGGTAAAGTAAGTTCAATCCCATTTAACATCAAGGGCGCTGTAATCATGAAGATAACAAGTAGAACTAACATAACATCAACAAGTGGTGTTACGTTGATCTCTGATACCGGTCCATCTCCATTACCACCAGAATTCATACCCATTGCTTACCCCTAAATTATGATTTTGAAGAAATATATCTTTCAACTTCGTTGATAAATTGATTACCAAAAATATGAAGTTGTTCTTTTAACTTATTTCTTCTTTGTCCAAATTTATTAAAATACCAAGTTGCAGGAATTGCAGCAACGAGACCTACTGCAGTTGCAACAAGTGCTTCTGCAATACCTGGAGCAACTGTTTCAAGAGTTGCACCACCGCTTGCAAGTCCAGAGAATGAATCAATGATCCCCCAAACTGTTCCAAATAACCCAACAAATGGTGTAATCGAGCCAATTGAAGCAAGAGTTGTTAGCCCATTGCTCATTTGCTGATCAACTTCAACTGCCTCGTTTGATAGAGCACGCTCCATTGATTGGTTCGCAATAGACGAATAATGTTCTTTAATAAGTCCATAGTTTTCACCTAAAGCAATTTCTGTTTTTTTAAGTTCTCTATAACCTGAAAGAAATAGTCTCCTTAAAGGACTATCTTCAATTGTTTGAGCATCATGATAAGCCTCCTCTAACGAGTTAACACCACTAAAGAATGTTTTGAACTCACGATTGGCCTTTTCTGTTTTATTAAAGAGTGATCTCTTTTGAAAAATAATAGTCCAAGAAAGCACAGATGCCGCGATTAAAAGAAGTAAGTCTAACTTAACAACAATGCTTGAATCTAAAAGGATTTGGAAAATATCTAAATTATGACCTTCCACTATACTTCTCCTTGCTTTTTTAAAATATATGAATATGCGGATGTAACAATTAATAAACTAATAGCTGGTACTATTAGGTTGCTTAGTTTTGAAAAGAATATCGAATAATATGTACCCCATAATGGGTCATGACCCAAGAAGGCAAAAAGAGGTACAAAGACAATTGATATAAATATCATTCCCTTAAGAACTGAATAATTAAACAAATAAAGATGAGCATAAGCTAAGAAAAATAAGAACATATGCCCAATTTCGAGACTAGTATTTCTTGGGAATAAAACAAAAAGAGATAGATATAAGAAAGATCCCTCAGTTAGAATATGAAATCCCTTACCTACTCTTCTAGACTTTAAAAAGATTTTTGAATTTAAGAACTCAAAGAAGAAAAATACGAAGATTAAGATATTATGAACAACTAATTGCCAAAAACTAAATTGAACATTCTCCATATGCGAAGGTCGACTAAAAAATACAAAGACAATCAAAGTTGCGATCGAAATTAAATAAGTTGGAACATTTACACTATTGTACCAATCGAAAGATAGCTGACTCTTGATATCTTTAAATTTCATATCTGAGAAAAAATAGATTGAAACAAGATATCCCAGAACTCTGGCCGTTACTAAAACTTGCCATGAAAAATCATAAAGCCAATTCTCTACAATTATAAGCTTATGCCCAAGCCTAAAGTGGAAGAACGTAATAATTGAGACAAGAATAAAGTAAATAATCCAGTATATTATTGTCGATGTGGCGTACTTTGCCAGATAAATAGATTTTTCTTTGGCGAATAACTTCATACTAATTCGTCGTTGGGTTTATCCAATTCAATTGCAGCTCAGGCGCTGGATAAATCTTTGAATAATTCTTATAAAGTAAATTCCCTTTTGTTAAAGAATCGATTTTCTCTAATAAGTGATAATAGTTTTTCCAATACTTTGGATTATTTTTTAAAATAATATCCATTTTCTTAGTTGTCTTGAACTGATCTTTGAAAGTAAAACCAGTGTTAAAAACAATATCACTGAATCGAGCCAAAACCTTATGAAATTCTTCTTTTGGAAATTGCTTCTTATAAAAATTATTATTCATTAATTTCAATAGTGTTTCATCATCAAATTTTTTAATAAATTGTTGATCCTCTAATCTAAGTAAATCCTCAAATAGTAATAGAGATATTTGTAGTTTCGATAAATCCATTGCCCTAATAAAAGGGACACTAATAACAAATAAATAGTGATTAGTTGATAGAGGAAAACCAAAGTGTGTCACATTAGGTGAGTTTAAATATAAAATATCAAACTTAATACCAAAATAGCCTACTTCCTTGAGAAACTTTGCATAATATTCACGAACACCAAAATCCGGCTTATGGAAATCCCATTTAAGAACACCAACATTTTTTACTAACCAATATTGTGTCATGATATGCCAAAAATCTTTTCCAGCAGGTGTATTATAAAAGGCCTTCTTTTGAGCATCGACATCAACTTGCTTTTTCTTTGCTTGCTTGGCCTTCTCTTTTGCAGCTTTTTCAAGCCCGTCTTTTTTTAGAACTTTTTGAATTTTATTAAAATTCACAAATTCATTTTCAACAGGAAGGTTATCTTGCGCATTTACGTTAAATAAAAGGAGAAATGATAAGAAGTATTTCATTACTTACTCTCCCCTTTAATAAGAAGGTCTTGAAGCCTTCCCCAGTAATGTATTTCAGTAACACCGATATCAATTTGATCAAAGAAACGTCGATACATATCTTGCCAGCAGCTACTTGGTTTTGTCTGCGCCAAAACATTAGTACTCATAAAGCCTTTATAATTCGAATACTCTACTTGATAGAACTCTGAGATTGGTGAACTTAATACGTAAAAAGGTTGTCCACACTCAAATGTAGAAAGAACTCGTGAGAACTTTGAAGGGTTTTGATGCAGTTGAGAATAAACTGACTGCACGTAGTAAATCGTCTTCTTCTGCTCACTAGTAGACTGAGCCTTAGTTTGAGCAAAGGCCGGTAGAAGAAGAAAAAATACTACAAATATTCTCATTAAACTTTCCATCTAAATTGAATTGTTTCCCATTCGTGACATTGAGGACAACGCCAGAAAATTTCATCTGAGTTGTATCCACATTCACGACAGTAGTGCTTCGTAAGAGTTTGGTGCATATTTTCCAGAAGATCCTTTGTCTGAGTTACAGCCTCTTCCTTCTTCCCAAGCTCAATTAAAATTTTAATATATTCTGATTTTAAAGCTTGTGAAGTTGCATTTGATTTCTTATCCCACTCACTTAGCAACTCGTATGCTTTATGTAGTTTACTTTGTTGTTTATAAAGTCTGATTTTAGTAAGAATGATAGATTCATTAGAAAGTAATTCTTCATCATTCATTTCTAAAAAGTATTCAATCAGTAAATTCAATCTTTTAAAGTATTTCTCTTTTTCCTCTTCACTTCCCTTAAAACCTTCTTCAAGTGATTCAAATGCAAATGAAGCATACATTGGTTGCTCTTTTAATAGCTCAACAAGATAAAATTTCGCCTCATCTATATTTCCTTCATGAAGAAGAATTCTAAGTTTTAGAATCTTTGCTGAAACAGAAGGAGCAAAGCGAAAACCATCTTCTAAATCCTCAATAGCTTTTGATAGTTGCCCATTTTCAAAGAACTTCTTGGCCTTTTGAACTAGAATATGTGAAATCGTTTCTGATTGATTCTCATGCCCTACTTTTGAAAGCATTATGCGGTAATTATAAGCTTGGTCCCAGTCCCCAATATCTTCATAGATACGGCAAAGAGATTGGATTACATCATATTCATCGCGGTTAATTTTTAAGACATCTTTATAAGTTTCGATGGCCTTATCAACAAAACCACCCTTATCAAAATCAATTGCTAATTCCTTTAGGGCACGAATACGATGAGATTCGGAAATATTATCTCTGGCAATAAGTGAGCGGTGAATACTGATAGCTTTTTCAATTTCACCATTACTTCTAAATAGACCACCAAGTGCAAAATAAGTATCTATTGTTTCTCTATTAATATCTACTGCACTTAGAAACTCTTTAATCGCAAGGTCGCGATTTCCAGAAATTAAGTACTGAGTTGCATTTAGGAATACTTTTGATTGGGCTTCAAAAATCGAGTTACGATATCTTTTCGATAGTTTTACACCTGTGTCCTTCTCACTAAAATAGTGATAGATCAGAATAAGTGTAAATACGAATGCTACAACTGCTAGGATATGATCTTGTAGCCAATTTAAGTATATATGCATTATGCCTCTATTATTTGTACATTAATGTTGTCGAGCTGTTAGCCTTAACAAAGTTTTTAACGGCCCCTTTAACATCTTCTAAATCTTCTATAATTGAAAAGAAATTAGCTTTCTTTTTAATCTTCATTTCTGAAAGGTTTAAGTCCCCTTCTAGTTCAAGTTTTGCATGAAGTTGGCGAGCACATGGCCAAAGTCCAACAAGATCATCAACAAGTCCAAGCTTCTTAGCTTGTGCACCTGAGAAAACTTGACCTTGAGCAACCTCATCTATTTCTACTGTGATTCTTTCACTACGCTGTGCTGCTACATCGTCTTTAAATTGCTTATGAACATCAAGAGTCATCTCAGTCATAAGAGCTCTTTCTTCCTTTGTCATTGAACGATTTGGTTGACCAATATCTTTGTAGCGTCCGGCCTTAATTGTTTGTGGGTTAACCATGGCGAATTTATATAACTCAGAAAGGTCAACAAATTGCATGATCACACCAATTGAACCAGTAAGAGTTCCTGGTGATGAACAAATCTTCTCTGTTGCCGCACCAATATAGTAACCACCACTTGCAGCAATCGAAGAGAAAGAAGCATAGATTGGCTTTGGATTCTTTGTTACTTCAGCGTAACTTCCCGCTCCTCTAATTCTTAAAATTTCTTGATAGATTTCTTGAGTAGGTGCAACAGCTCCACCTGGTGAGTTAACTCTTAGGATAATTCCCTTTACCGATTCATCAGCTTCTGCACGATGAAGAAGTTGAATAGTCTTCTTCGCGTCCATGATGACACCTTCTACCTCAATCAGAGCAATCTTATCCTTAGACTTCTTACTCGACGAAGCAAGATCATTATTTCCTTTGAAAATTGTTACCGTATAAGCGGAAAATAAAATTAATACGACAAAGAAAACTGCAACCATTGCCATAAGGCCTATGACCGCACGATCTTTTGATTTTGATTTCGACAAAGCATCCTCCCTGAGCTTATAAATCCTACCCCTCTATCTTCCCAAAAATATTGGATTTCGTAAACTTTTTAACAAGTTACAAACTTGCCGATTAAAGTAAATTTGTCCCTATCCGAAAAGGTATAGGAATCAAACCGCAAATGCGAAGTGAGGGATATATGAAAGGTTTCAGCATTAAGACAATTGCCATAATTACTCTAGTAATTCAGTCTAGCATTGTATTTGCTGAGAAGTATGAAACACCCGCATTTTATCAAGAAGCGCAAAAGCCAATTTCATTCAAAAAGAAAGTAGTTCACCATAAGAGTCAAGAATCTTGGGAAGACTCTTATCAAGTGGAAGATGACTCTAAATCAGAGAAGTCAAAGCGTCTTCCATCTTCAAAGAATACAAAAGTTAAGTATTGGGATTACGAGAATAAGAAGTAATCTTACTTCCAAAGATTTAGATCTTTTTCAAGCTCACTCTTAAGCTGGCCGCAGGCAGCTAAGATATCACTCCCCTTTGTCGTACGAATTGTCGTCGTGATTCCACCATTATCGAGTTGATTTTTAAACCAATTGATACGACTTACACTCGGGCGTTTAAAGTTAGACTCGGGATACTCATTAAAAGGAATCAAATTCACTTTTGATACTTTCTTAGGGAGTAGCTTTAAAAGTGCATCGACATCTTCGGCACGATCATTATATTGATCGATTAAAAGATACTCATATGTAATATAACGATGGGCCTTAAGAGGAATCTCTTTAATGGCCGTTAGGAGTCTATCGAGATCATACGCCTTATTGATTGGCATAAGTTCTGTACGAATTTCATTGTGAGCTGCATGAAGTGAGATTGCGATATTAACAGGTGGAAACTCTTCTAATTTCTTGATAGCCGGTACTAGTCCCGATGTTGAGATCGTCACTCGTCTTTGAGAAAGACCTAATGCCTTTTCATCAACCATAAGCTCTGTTGCGGCCTTTACTTGTTCAAAGTTATGAAGAGGCTCTCCTTGACCCATGAATACAACATTTGAAAGTCTTTCTTCAGGTCCAACGTTTTCTCTTAAGAACTTAGTTACGGCAAGGAATTGTCCAATGATCTCCCCTGCTTCAAGGTGGCGCATAAGTCCCATTGTACCAGTATGACAAAATGTACAACCAATAGCACAACCAACTTGTGATGATACACAAAGTGTCTTGCGATTTGAACGAGCTGGGATCATAACTGTTTCAACAGTTTTCCCATCTCTCATGGCCACAAGAAACTTTCTCGTTCCATCTTTTGATAGTCCATTCCAAACAATTTTAGGAAGTGTAAAATCAAAGTTTTCCTCTAAGAGCTCTTTAAGATTCTTAGAAATATTTGACCATCCCTCAGGATTATATTCGTGTTTTTCATAGACCCATTGAAGAATTTGATTTGCTACAAAAGCCTTCTGACCATTCTCAACGAGGAATGATTTCAAAGACTTAGGTGAAAGCGAGTAAAAAAGCTGCTTTTGCATATGATTCTCCAATATTAGGTGACATTTATATGGTCAGGGACTAAATATTACAAGCTCCTCTGTAGAATTTTTGCTATTTAGCCTATTCTTTGGTCTATTAAGGTTGAAATACAACAAAATCTGATGACATCAGGACAGATAGGAACTGAGATGAAAAAAATTAGCCTATTAATAACTTCCCTACTTCTACTTCAAGGCCATGCCCTGGCCGGAAATAATATGGCCAACCTGGTTTATAAAGTTCCGGCAAAAAATAAAATACTTTCAACAAAAGGCTCTCTTAACTGTTTCGATTGTAAAATGCCCTCTAAATTTACAGTCACCATTTGGAATATGTATAAAGGTAAAGAAGATTCTTGGTCAGCAGATTATTTTAAATTAGCTAGTGAGAGTGAGATCATCCTTGGGCAGGAGTTCTTACTTCAAGGTGAAATGAAGGACGTCTTATCTAATGCTAATCGCGAAAATATTTTGGCAACTTCATTTTATGATACGAATGGACAAGCAACTGGAGTTTTTACAAGCTCAACAGTAAAGGCCGTAAGTAAACAAGCCTTTCAAAGTAGCGACCGTGAGCCTATAGTTAATACACCAAAACTAGCGCTAATTTCAAAATACCCTGCTGATAATGGACAAATCATTACATTTATAAATATCCATGCTCTTAACTTTGTGGGAATCCAACCTTTCACAATTCAAATTGCAACACTTCTTAGTGCAATTAAAGATAATGCAGGACCAGTTATATTTGCAGGAGATTTCAACACAAATGCTCCGACAAAAACTCTCATAATGAATATGTTATTTAAGAAAGAAGGCTTCAAACAGGCCCGATATACTGGCAGAGATGATCGCATGACTTTTCTAGGACAACCTCTTGATCATATTTGGTATCGAGGGCTAAATCTTATTGAAGCAAGAGTTCTTGGTGAAATCGAAGGCTCCGATCACAAACCTATGCAGGCAGAGTTCGAGCTAATTGATTAAGTATTAGCTTTGACAGTTTAGCTGATAAAAAGAAAAATTCAGCTGCATTTCTTTGCACATTTGTGCTCACTTATAGATAATTAAGATTAAGTATATTCAAACAAAAGGATTTGTTATGAAAAAGCTTATGATAAGCTTAGCCGTTGCTTTATTTGCAACTCCATCATTTGCCCAAGAAAAGCTCGTACACAAAATACCAAGCGAAGATAAAATCATTCAAGTTAAACAAGGACTTTCTTGTCATGATTGCCCATTTCCTAATGAATTCAAACTGACGGTTTGGAATATGTATAAAGGCAAGAAAGATAGTTGGCAAATAGACTTTGAAGAATTAATGAATGAAAGTGATATTCTTCTAGGACAAGAATTTAGCTTTAAAGGAAAAATGAAAGCGCGTCTCTTTAATCCGGAAGATGAAGAGATTATTCTTGCAACTTCATTTATTAGTTGGGGTAAGCACAATACAGGTGTAACTAATATTTCTAAATATCCAACGATTCAGATAACTCCTCTACGAAGTAAAGTGAGAGAACCATTTATTCGCACACCAAAACTATCTCTTGCAAGTCAGTATAAACTTGAAGACGGTAGGAGTATTACTTTTATCAATATTCACGCTATTAATTTTGTAAAAAAGAAGTCTTTAAAAAAACAAATCAATCAAGTCGTTAATTACATTAGAACAACAAACGGTCCAGTCGTCTTTGCCGGTGACTTCAATACCAACTCTAAATCTAAAATAAAAATGATGAGAAATATTCTAAGCAGTAAAGGCTTTCAGGAAGTTAAATATACTGGTGAAGATGATCGTATGAAATGGCTTGGTAATAAACTTGATTATATATGGTATCGCGACCTTGAGCTAATTAGCGCTAAGGTTCGCGGAGATGTAGAAGGCTCAGATCATAAGCCTTTACAAGCAAGTTTCAGAATTCCTATCGAATAAAACTCGATAGGAATCCTTTCTTTGTTCTTTCTGGATTTTCTAAGACATTGCCATGTTCAATGAATGCTTCTAATAGCCCACCAATTTTCTTAGTAACTTCTAATACTTTGTTGAAACACTCTGGGGAAATAAGACAAACCTTGTCTTGCTTTAGTCGATCACTTAAATCATAAGCAAATTTCGTAAGCTCCTCTTCATCGAAGAAACCACTTAAGTAGCCATCAGAAGTAATTTCCATACGGGGACCAAGCTCAACTTCATTAAAATCGATTGATGACTTTGCAGTAAATATTGATCGGATAAAGAAAAGGCTGTGCTCTTCACTATAGACATAACTTACATATAAAACTTTATCACTTCCACCCATCTCTACTCCGAAATTATCCCAAAATCTAATGAAATACTTCCCTTAGGCATAAAGCTTAGCTCGATCTCATGTGGAGTATTATTAATCTCAACATGATTTTGATCGATCATTTTTTGGAAAACGTATTCCGATGGATATTTAATATTAAGTTTCTGTTTATAACTTGAAGGATTAAAAAAGCTGATGCGCTTTACCTTATCATACTTAAGGTCTGAAGACGCAACCGCCCTCTCCTGCCACTTGTATCTAACTTCACCACTTTGAGAAATATCACATCCAACATAACCTATGCTCTTTGTAACTTTTGACCAAAATGTATTTAACTCATCATCACTACATTCTTGAAAGTCATTTGAATTAAAAATAAGAAGTCTTCCCTCACCCATTGTGACAGTATTGATCTCAGTTAGAAAGCGAATCTTTTCAACACTTAATTCATTTTCTAAGTAGAATGACTCCAGTCTTCTTCTTAAATTCTTTTCAAGGTATGCGATATCAATAAGTACTTTTCCACCGCTCATGAAGAGTTTCAACACTTTACCTAAAAGTTCAGCGTTGATTTCTTTTCCATTGAAGTAGAAAAATTGAAATGGGCTTTCAACAAAATCTTCCCAGTGGAACTCATTTATATCGCTATAGCTATAATTCCAACTAAATTGACTTTTACAAAAATCAATAAAGCCAGAAAATGCAATGATCTCTTTGCTCTTAAAGTCTTTCACATTATGAAAGATATTAACCGCATTTGAAGTTTTAAAAATAAATTCATTATCTGAAAGTATCGTCTTATCGTTATAGAATTCGTCCAAACGAGAAGAATTAATGACTTGTTTCTTTAAATCAGAATAGATCCCATTCTTATTTCGATTTGGAAGAAGAATTGATGAAGGAAGAATTCCATTATCCAAACTCTTAAGGGCATCATCAATAATCTTCGTATCACTTACTTGATCAAGCATTCGGTTTTCAATTGAATTCATCGATCCTTCTAAGAAGGAAAAGTTCTTAACACCTTGCCAGTTCTTGTCTAAAGAATGCTTAACGATATCAATATAGATATGAGAGATTGTTTCATTATATTCAATAATAAACTCATGCTCTTGTTCAGCAGTTATTTTCTCAAGCTTAAGTTCCGCCTTCTTCATTTCCACAAAACGACTAAATCCACTTTGGAATGCGATTGAGCGATCAAAAATATAAGAATGAAAGTGTCCATGAGAATAATGACCACAATTAGCACCCCATAAAGGAGCATTAATTCCACTTTCTTGAAAATATGAGTTTAGCTCAGAACAAAAGCGAGTAAATCCCTTATAAACACGTGGATCATAGAAGCTATAAAAGTTATGAATTGTTCCGTCACTATCAGCACTTGCGCGATTAAGGCCATATTGATCACAGCTAGCTGTTCTTGCTAAAAGATATGGAATTCCACCATTTGGTAAATAAGGTACTGGTGAAACAGGTAAAAGAAAGATAATTTCCTTATCTAGCTCTTTGCAAATATCATAAAGGCGCTTGAAGTCCGTCTCGGGCTTTTGCTTTGCAAAATCAATCTTATCCCCCGTATCAGTATGGAAGCTCCAATTAATCGGTACGATAATCTTGTCCGTTAAAGACGTTTGTTCAATTTTAGATTTCCAAAGAGAAGCTGAAGTTTTCCAGTAGAAAAACCAATTCTCTCCTGGAAATACCGTGTCCTCATCCTTGACTACAGGTGTTGTAAGCATCAATCGACTCCTTAAAAAAAATTGTAGGTCATGTAAAACACTTTGACAATTTCAAGGACTTACAATTTTTATCTTAAGCCTAAATATTGGATATTGTCTAAAAACATCTTTGGGATTATTGCCATAGGATGTAAGACACGGTAAGTTATTTTGATTAAAATAGACAGAGGGGATCATATATATGTGGTATTTCACAGAGGAAGAAAAACAAATCCAAAAAATGTGTCGTGACTTTGCAAGACAAGAACTAGCTCCTGTTGCAGAAAAGCATGATACTGAAGAAAGTTTCAATATGGATGCTTTCAAAAAAATGGGTGAAATCGGAGTTCTTGGAATAACTGCTGATCCTGAATATGGTGGTGCTGGAATGGGTGCACTTGCCGCAACTATCGTTATGGAAGAATTTGGAAAAGCATGTGCTTCTTCAACTCTTTCTTACCTTGCCCACTCTATCCTTTGTGTTAATAATATTGAAAATAACGCGTCTAAAGAACAAAAAGAAAAATACCTTCCAAAACTAATCACTGGTGAGCACATCGGTTGTATGGGTATGTCTGAACCAGAATATGGATCAGATGCTGTAGGTATTCAAACAAAAGCTGAGAAAAAAGATGACCACTACCTTCTAAATGGAACGAAGATGTGGATCACAAATGCACAATATGCAGATATTGCTTACGTATACACAAGAACAGGTAAAGAGAGAAAAAATCTTTCAACATTCATTCTTGAAAAAGACAAAGGTCACTTTGACTTTGGAAGCCCAATTCACAAGATGGGTATGCGTGCATCGCCTACAGGTGAGCTAATCTTTGACAACGCTAAAGTAGGTCTAGAGCAACTTGTTGGCAACGAAGGTGATTCAATTTACCACATGATGAAAAACCTTGAGATCGAAAGAATCACAATCGCTGGTATCTCTCTTGGTATCGCACAAGCTTGTGTTGATCAGTGTATTAAATATGCAAACGAAAGATCACAATTTGGAAAAACTATTGGTGAGTACCAAATGATCCAAAAAATGATTGCGGAAATGGCAACTGAAACTGAGATGATGAGAAACTTCCTATACAACGTAGCTTACCGTTACGATCAAGGAGAAAAAGGTCCAGTAGTTGCTGCACAAGTAAAATTAGCTATTCCAAAGATGGCAACTAAAATTGCACTTGATGCGATCCAACTTCACGGTGGATATGGTTATTCAAGAGAGTTCCCGGTAGAGCGTATGATGAGAGATAATAAGCTTAACGAAATCGGAGCGGGAACAAATGAGGTAATGATTATGATTATTGCCAAAAATCTTCTAGCACAAGCAAGAATGTAAATAATAAAAAAGCAGCTCTAAGAGCTGCTTTTTTTATGCTACTTTTAATTCAGTTTGTGTTTCACCTGAACCATATAAATCAAGGGCCCAAGTATGGACGAGATTTTCAATCTCTGTCTTTTCATCTTTCTCTTTAGTAATACGTGTACGAACAAACTTAACAAAATCACGCCAGCTATCATCTCTACCAGCAAGGATTTTACTCTTTCTCATCTCATCACGTTCAACAGATTCAAATTCAATCTGCATTAGATCACGGGCCTTCGTTCCATCAGGAGCAAAAAGATCAAGATAATACATTCTCTCATTCTCATCCATTGCAAAAAGAAGTGAAACCTTCTTCCCTAGATCATAAGTAGCTAGAGACTCTTTTAAGAACTTTGTCGGTAACTCTCGTACTAGCTCGGAAGGAAAGTTCTTCTGGCTAAGTTGAGTGAACTCTTCAACATTAATATTCTGCTTAAGTGTATTGAAAATACTTCTTTCAACAGCAGAAGAAACATTTGGAAGAATATCATAAAGCTTCTCAACAAATGGTAGCTTTGACTTCGATTCAACATATTGTGAAAGAACTTCTTTAATACGAGCCTGGTTATCCCTAACCTCACTCTCTTGAATAATTACTGAAGACATTAAAATCTGATCAACAGTTTCTGGTTCACAACTAGAAAGAACTTCAGCGATAAAACTCTCACTTAAAGCATTAAGTACAAGTGAAACAATATATGGATCTTTTTCATAGATCTGATTGATCATATCAGCATTAAGCTTTAGTAATAAATCGTAAGTGTTAGGATCTTCAATAACTGAAGGTAGGATTACACTTTGTACGATTTGGTTACTAATAAAGTCATTTGCAATAGAAAGCTCATTTGCAGTAAGAGGCTTATTTAGTAAGTCTCTCCACGTTGCTTTTTCTGGCTCACTTAACATCTTGAAAACATCTGCTAGTGCACTATTATCAATTTGTTGTACAAGTGCTCTAAGAGCAGCATGTCCACTTTTAGAATCTTGAGCAATCCATTTTTTCACAAGAAGGATAGCTTCTTGTGGTGTATTATTAGCAAAAACTTTAAATCTCTCGATACCATTAAGAGAGTGAACACCTGCAAGGCCATCTCCACTACCACCACCGGCAGAGATCATCTCGCCCGCACCTGACTCATCATCAGATTCAGACTTGTCACTTTGCATAGTAAAATTACCACCAGCTTGTGAAGCACTATTTAATTCAAAGAATCTTGAAATTAGACGGTTACCAACAAATCCAATAAGTAACACACCAAGGACGATTGCAATGATATTTGAAACACTACTTAATGCTTTTAAGAAGTCACCTTTAGAAATGACATCTTCTTTTTGAGGAACATTAATAGTGTAAGAAAATTTAAAGTTAGGTGTAATATCATTCACACCAAGTTTAATAGACTTGATAAGACCTTCAATTCTAACTCTTTCGTCCTTAGCAATATCATTTGGAAGACGTACTGAAATATTAATTTCAGAGATATTTTTAAAGATATCTATTGAAGTATTATACTTCCACATCTGTTCGATCATACTAGGCTTTGCCTTAGTAGCGTCTTTTAGCTTTTTAATTTGCTCAACAAGTTTCTCTTTCTCTTTAGAGAAATCTTCTTTCATTTGATTCATTTTATCTTTAGAGCTATCCCCCATCGTTAGAAGGATTTTTCCTGAAGGAGAGAAATCGTTGAAATCATCAATAAGAGGTGCCTCCATACCAAGGCGAGAAAATACAATACTCTCTCCGTAGTCTGTTTCAGGAACATCATTTGTAAACTTGATTTCAGCATCAGATTTTGTTTTCTTCTCTTCATCAGACTTTGCCATTTCAGCATCATCAGACATATCAAGAGTATTTCCATCTTTCCCGTTTACTCCACCATTGCTTCCTTGAGGAGCGGGATTGAGTGGAATACTAAAATTTGGAGTTTCAGGTGTATTCGTTACAATTTCTACATCAACGAAAAAATGTTCATGGCCCAGAATAACTCCGGTACCTCTTTGTAACTTATCGTGAACCTTCATTTCTAGTTCATTCTTTTGCCACTCAAGACTTGGTAAAACATTCATCTTCGGATTTGAAATTGCTGCAGAAGAAAGTAATAGTAATGAGATAAAAGCTAACTTCTTCATTATTTACCTCCTTCATTCTTAGAAACATTAAATTTCTTTTCTAAGTAAATCTTCATTTTATAGGCTTCTCTATTCTTTGGATTAATCCCAAATGCTTTACGATAAAAAGCAAGAGAGTTTTTAAAGTCTTTCTTCATATAAGAAATAGAGCCCTTCATTTCGTGAATAATTGAAAAATGAGGAAATTTTGCTTCTAGCTTTTCTAATTTTGCAAAAGCTAGGTCGAAGTTCTTACCTCTCATAAGTCTTAGTACGTCAAATAAATCACCTACTAGGAAATCGAAGTCTTGTGCTAGTTCGATATCTTTTTCAACTTTTAAATTAGCACTAATATCAATATCTGATTTCGCAAGCATTGGAACTGACAAACTGTAAGGCTCGAAGCCTGGCTTGAATACTTCAATTTGTACTGGACCATTTGCTCCATAATTGGTTTGCATTGTTTCGACATCAGTTTCATAAGGAGTTTTCCCAAGAGAAACTCTTTTTCCATTTTTATCAATAACATAGACATCACAATCACTAGGATCAGACTTAACATTAAACTTAGCAGCAAATACAGATGTAGATAGTAGTAGTAGTAGTAATAATAAGTACTTCATTAAAAAATTATTTATAGATATTGGCTAATACCTACAAATACCCCCATTTTAATTCCAGTTGTTTTAATTCCAGTTGCACGACTAACTGCCGCTTCAGCTTTAATTGTTCTATTCTTCCCCCAGCGCCATCCGCCACCAAGGTTAACTCCCAAATCAAAGAAAATATCTGAGTATTTAGCAGATTCGGTATTGTAAATAACATAACCAGGACCAACAAAAGCACCCCAATAGTACTTACTAGTCGGTGTAATCGTTAGATTCTGTCCATTACTTGTATAAGTGTACTTAGTTCCAATATCACCAAAGTACCAGTTCATTCCAATCGTCGTTGAGTAAACACCTGTTCCTTCCGCCGACATCATTGGAAGAACTCCACTAATGTAGTAACTCTTTTTTAATTCTGACTTAAATTCCCAATTCACTTGAATAGAAATTGCAGAAACAGCAGCTGCAGCAGCATCTGCACTTTCCCCACCAGTTGAACTACCGTCAGTATTCTGTAAAGTACTCTCATTTGGTGTTACCGAATAGTTCATCATTCCCAGTGATATACTTGCAGAATTAAAGAACTTTTCATTTGCAAAGATACTTGTACTCAAGAGAGTAAGTATCAATAGTTTCTTAAATGTCACTCACTGTTCCTTTTGAAACATGCCATCGAACACCATCGATATCGTTTACATTTAATGTGATTTTGAGTTTTGATTGATGATCAGCTCTAAAGTTTTTCACATAAATTGATGTATAAAGATCAGGAAGACGAGATTCCATCACCTTGCAAATATCGTTTAATCTCATCTTTCGACCATGCCAACTTACATTTGCTTGAAAGTCACCGTCTGAGAAATTGAAATTTGTAAAAACACCAGTTAACTGAAGTCCATTCTTCCCACGACTAAACTCAACCGAACATTTTGTATCTTCAGTTTTTAGATTAAGCACCCCATAAAGTAGCTCAACAAAATCTTTTAAAAGCATTTTTGCTTCATTTGTATTTGCATACAGAAGACAATCATCCGCATATTGAAAATCATTAAGTGTTAGATTATTGTTAATCCAGTTTAATCTTTTTCCAAACACTTCATCTTCAATAAAATTATAAGCATCAAGCTTCTTTGACTCCATTAGAGCTGTTCTTTTAAGTGAGATCTTATTCATTACATCAACAGGAATCTTATAGATCCAACCATAACGATAACCAGTCGACTGATCCATTGATGTATGGATGATATAGTCATTTAAAATATCATTACAGTTCTTAAAAAGGTTACTTGTATCTGCTAATCCCTTCTCTTTGCGAAAAGTTTTTTTGAAGAAAGCGTCCCAATTTCCACCTTTTAGATTAACGTTATTAAACATCTTTCTAAATTCAGAATTCACTTTGATAACTTGGTCATTTTCATCAATAACTACTAAAGCAATACCTGGAAGATTTTTAAAAACCTTAGTCTTCTTAGCTGTTTTTTCTAAATCAACCTTATGATTTGTATTGTCTGCCACATCAAAGAACTTCATTCATTACCTCGCGATTTCTAAACTGTAGAAAATCTTTTTCATCAATATTCTTATATTTTACTTTTAAAACTAGATTAGTTTTCTTCCCACTTCGTGTAAGTCTAATTGCAACTAGATTAGAGAATCCACGACGGCCAAAGATATCCCTTTGCATATTCGCCACAGTAGTACGAACATTACCAATATTACAAAGTTGTATAGTCATAAAACTTGGCGTTACGTAAAGCTTTACGGCTCCAATATCACCAATAACTCTCTTTAGTAGCTTCATTTCTTCGATTAGTAACTTTTGAACGAGATAAGCATTAATCAGTTCTTTCTCTAAACTATTTTGTAGAATTTTAAC
Source organism: Halobacteriovorax sp. XZX-3 (assembly GCF_043196495.1). Classification (NCBI taxonomy): domain Bacteria; kingdom Pseudomonadati; phylum Bdellovibrionota; class Bacteriovoracia; order Bacteriovoracales; family Halobacteriovoraceae; genus Halobacteriovorax; species Halobacteriovorax sp. XZX-3. The sequence continues at coordinate 1,354,190 of NZ_JBEBMO010000001.1, forward strand.
TTCCACATTTTTAATCTTAAGAGCCTTTACACATTGATCTCTAAACGACTTACTAAAAATTGAAAAATCTTTAACTTGTTGCCTTTGGTTATCACCAAAATAAATTAGTGTTTCCTCATGCGTTGGTCTCACTTCTAGAGATGCATTAGAAAATAGGCTTTCAATTTTTTCCTTAAAATCCATAATCATTATTCCTAATTATAAACTAGCCTTACGCCAAATATTTGATGAGATGTATCGAATGCCGATGATGCTGCAGATGCAAGATTTACAATTTCAACATATCCACCAAGACCAAATTTCTTATATAAATTAACTGAAAAATCGAGAACATATTTATCACCATCAAGTGGTGCAGAGTCTCCATTTGTACTTAAATCAGAAGATCCAATTAATGCCTTTTTATAAAAACCTTCGATAACAGTTTTTTTGGAGAAATGCTCGCTAATGTACTTAAATCCAAATCCAAACCAAAAGACATTATTGGCAAAACCAGAAACCCCGGCCCCTCTATCTTTAATATTGGCAAAACTAATACGCTCATATTCAGCATCAACTGAAGCAAAGAAAGAATCTCCAATAAGAAGTTTGTTATATGCTCCAAAAACAGACATACGAGGAGATATCCCATAAGGATTTTCACTAAGAATATTTGAAAAAGCACCACCAATAGAAAAGTATTCTTGCCACTCTTCTACTTTGTAATTACTTAGATATGTTAAATTAATACTCGTAAGATTTGTTCTTGTATCTACTGTTTCATTTGTACTTAGAGTGTTAGATGCTAAAGTTGTCTCTTTAAGATATCCAATCGCATAAAAGCTATCTGGTATAAGAGTAAGAGTAGAAGGTTCTACTTTTTCTGGTTTTACATTCATTCTTAAGTCTAGATCTGGTGATTTAAACTCACTAATTTTAACCTTATCTTCTTTTTTCTTTTTCTTTTTCTCTATTTTTTTGTTTTTTAGCTTCTTTACATCGGCACCAACAATAATTTCTTCAACAGCTGCAGACTCTTCAACTGAAAAAATACTAACGGCATTAGCATTTACAACTTGTGAATTTCTTTGTGAGTTAATTGCAGAAACTATATCAGAATTTAATTTCTTCTTTATTTTCTTCTTCTCTGGAGTTTCTTTTGAAGGACGTAAGCTTGAAGACCCATCTCCGTAGAATAGTTCATACAATAGTTTTCTTACTTCTAAGTGAAATCTCTTTCTTGGAACGTTATTCTTTGAAACTTCTGTAACAATCTTTCCATTTTGGATATCTTGAATTTTAAAATTTAAAACATAAGAGTTTTCACGTTCTCTTTTCGTTGAAATATCTAGAGAGAATGTATTTTGATAGATGGCCTCAGCACTATCCCCCATTAAAATTTCAAATGAAGATGTTCCTAGAACGATTTCCATTGCTGACTTACGAATAAGTGAAAGGTCTTGCCTTTCTATTCCCTTTGCCTGAACAACTCGAATCATCATGTAAGGAGTAATCTCTTCATCTTGAACAGTCGTCACTGAAGCTGCCTTAACATCGGCTGTTACAGCGTTTCCATCCTTTGCGAATGAAAGAGATGATAAGAGAAATGTTAGAATATAAATGTAAAACGAGTTCATCACCTATATATTCTAAATTAATAAAATATCAATTAATACAGGGCAAAATTCTCTTAAACCATCTGATTTTATTGAGTTTTTTATGAAGATTTTGTTAAGAATTAAACTAAAAAGAGGGTTTGTATTACCCAACTAATTCATTGTGGATAATACTTCCCTCTTTTTTTAAAAATCATCTTGAGAAACACGACATCTAGCTGCACCACTAAAGTCATCATAAGCATAAATAATTGTATCTAGTGGAAAGTCTTCTCCACCAACAATCTTAGACAAACTATTACAAGTACAATTATCACAGCTCTTAATAAACATAATGCTATCAGCTTCATTGTGCATATTTGTTAAATCACAACTAAAGCCAGGAAATAATGGTGCAATATCCTCTGGTGCGTCGGCCAACCAGTGTGGGAATGCAAAGAAAGGATAATCACTATTAGTATCGTCAGCATTAATTAAGTAATAGTCATTTAAGTCAATAAGCTCTTTTGCTCTAGTTCTGTTACCACCCTCTTTTCTAATTGTGCGAGTTGATCCCTCACAATTTTCAATGGCCTCTGATTTTGTAATAAAAGTAGGAGAACCAGATCCTTCAGGAAGAGCAAATTTATCTATAATTAATCTTCTCGAGTAATCATAAATTGCAGTCTCGTTAGGTATGACTACTTCTTTCGTCGTAAATCCATTTGGCATAGAAAGATATTGTTTACCTGATGAAGTTTCTCTAACAGCAACAACCCTTAAATAATAAAATCTATTTTGTAGCAGCCCTGTGATTTCAACATTCGGTGTAACACCTGCAGTTTCAACAAAAGTTAAACCAGTTGAGTTATATAAATCATTTAAACTACTTTCAAACTCACTATAGTAAACGCGATAAGAGATAATTGGTCCCCAGTCATTATTGATTGGTGAAAAATCAACCCATTCTAAATAAACTCTTCCTGTATCATCTGTTTCAACATTAAAAATTTCATTTGTCATTGCATTTGAACGGTTTGGTTCAATGAATCCTTTTACATAAATCGGCAAAGTCGAAACTGATGCCCTCTTACTATCGTAGTATTTTAAAATAGCATAGTTTTGACTTTCATCGACGTATTCACCAAGGTATGTTTCATCGAACGTGAATGTTACTCTCATCGTACAAGTACTAGTCGTATTGACATTGAAACCCCACTCTTCCTCTGGAAGACCTCCCCCTTCATCATCACCAAAGAAACAAGGTCGATTTAACTCAACCTGAATGAAGCCTTGGTTATAGACTGTATGAAAGTCACCTGCAGGAATTGTCGCACTTTGATTACCAACATACTCTCTATACTCTTTCAAGAAACTTGCTTTCTCATCACTTGGATTATTAAGATTAATATTCTTAATCAGTGATCCACTTGGATAAGAAGAAAGAATCGGGTGCGCAGGATTCGCATAAGTTCCAATATCAATAAAGTAAGCATTAGGAATTGTTCCACCTGATCCGTCACTAATATTATTTGTAATTAAATTCCCTGCCGCAACTTTGGCCGGATCAACTGCAGTAAATTGAATTCTAAACGATTCTGCATAGTACTGATCTGTACCAATATCATAAGAGAGAATACCGTAGCGAGTAGTCAAAGGTAACTCAGCAATACTGGCCTTATGCTTAACATCTGCAAAACAAGATGCTCCAGGAGCTAAGGTTGCTCCACAATTTACTGACTCAAGAGAATATCCCACACCTGCACCATTATTATCATGGATGGCCCCAAGAAGAGATGTCTTTAAGTTAAATTTCACATTATTAACTGTCGTAGTTCCTTCGTTTGTGAAAACGAGACGAGTTTTTGCATAAACATTTGAACCTCTAACGGCTTCCACCCCTACGGTTGTTGCAACATCATAGCCATTCATTTCAAGGTTATGAGTTGTTTCAGTGACATCTAGGGTTTCAGTATGTGAATTAGTCAGCTCATCATATTCAACAGTATACTTTTGAGACTTCATAGAAAGTCTTCCTGTATTTGCAGCTACTGCTTCTGCAACAACTAGAATACGTAGAGACTTAATATTATTTGTGTAAGCATAAGTATCACGATTAGTAAGAGTTTGAGATCCATCTCTATATTGAATTTCTAATTCAGTCTGAAATGTTCCTTGTACAGTAGGAGCAAATCCTAGTTCAATATTTGCCAAAGATGCTTGTCCAACATTCCCAGGCATTGACGTAACAGAGAATTCACTGTCACCATTTAACATTTGAGATAATGAAGAAGCTTGTTTTTCTCCAGCATTATAAAGTTGAAATGGTAATGTTACTGTATCTCCAGCATAAAAAGTTCCTGCATAATAAACATAGTCATAAGTTGTATCACGATACGGAGCAATTCTATTAACAGACTTTGTAGGTGCATAAGTAATAGGCTCTACAGCAGTACCTTTTGCAAGATCTCGATACATAGCTGGAATTGTGTAACTTCCAAAACTTTGTCCCCATTCTCCGGCCAAAGGAGAATGAGAAGGGATATTTACTTGTTGACGCCATAAAACCGCACTAATCATCGGTTGCGCCCCTTCTGGTACAAGTGCTGCTGATCTTCTTGAGTTTATAGCAACAGGATAATCTTGAGTCATATAGTATCCACCGTGCCCATCTAATTCAGGAGTGTATCCAGTACCGGCATCCGCAATCCCATCTCCATCGAAATACCCAAAATTGAAGAAATCTTGAACCATCATTCCACTACTATATTCTCTTAGCGCATGTGATCCATTTAAAGGCGCAGAAAAGTGACGTTGCCACCTGCGGTCGTTCGTATTGTAATAGCTATCTTCTCTTTTATCATTTGATAGCTTTTCCAATTCAATAGTTAAACTACAAACCTCTCCAGGAGCAAGAAGTGAAGGTGCATTTGTCCCTGGTGAAGTTGATACTGGCCCCATCGCGCCACCAAAGTCCATAACGTCATAGCAATCCTTATCAACACCTGCCACAAGTGCAGAGCTTGGGTTATTAACAATTTCACCTCCAAATAAAGGTGTACTTGCATCAGGGGCCCAAAAGAAAGTCCCTGGAAAAACTAGAGGAGTGTTCAAATTAATGTATGTAATACCACCTGTACCAACATTTTCTAATTTTAAATGGAAGTAACGTGTTTCATTAGCTGTAACAGGAGGAGTTGTAATCCCCTCTGTCATTGTAAAATCAGAATAAGAGAGGAATCCCTTTCTAACGAGAAGGCCACGCATCTTCATTTCAATTTCACGATCAGTGCGAGGAGACATATCATCATTATAAGTTGTCCCATCTTTGTATTTGATTCTGAAAATTTTGTAACGATTTGGATAAGCTTCTAGTACATCGTACATTGCTGAGTTTTCTTCATTCTCAGCCGCTGTACTATCTGGGTTTGTTGATACAATTGGATTTAGATCAAATAAGATATCACATTGCCCATTATATGGATTTAGGTAGTCACACCCAGAGTTTTTCACGTTTTGGTAATAGTTATTAATATTATAACTTGTTTCTGTAATAACATTAGCAGTAGGTTGAGCACCGTCTGTAATACTTACTACCTCACCAGAAGTTGATCCACTATTATTCACTCTGATTCTAAGTCTTTCTTTATAATTTGAATTTGCAATTAGAGAGATTCGACCTAAGTCATAATCAAATAGATCGTTATCAGCGGTATCTGTATTAGTATATGTTGTATTCTTATACTCAATTACATTAAAGCTTAATTTAGCCGCAGCTAAGTAATTAGCATCCTCAACAATATAATTATTTTCGTCAGCATCTAAGTCATTTTTAATAACGATATTATCTTTCCATGTTGAATCATAGCGAACATTAAAGCGGTAGTTATTAAAATTACCATCAGCTTCAAACTGCACACTAGGATGAAAAGTAACATTAAAGAAACAAGACCCACCTGGATCAGCAATCGTTCTACCAGCAACTTGCTTTAATGCTGTATTTGTAATTCGGCCATCTTCACCACGAATATAGTTAAAATCATTTACATCAATAAAACACTTACTCGAATCGAAGAATTTAAAAGGAATTGTTGTCAGTGGAAGATCACTTGCACTACTCGTTAAGTCTCCTGAAGGATCGCGACATACGAGATTATCGCCACCAGTACTTTCGTCTCTTAAACAACGTGCAACGAGCGTATTTGCAGCATTTCTTACGTCAACACTTAGAACAATCGCTTCTTTATATCCCTTATTTGATACTTTTAATGTTTGAGTATCGATATTCCCTACAACAAGATCATCAAAACTTAAGTTTGGAAGACCACCGATTTGAATATCACCTTCAATTCGAATTGACTTAGCATCAAAGTAAACGTTAAGGGCATTAACACCACCCTCAGGGTCACGGCCATAGTCAAATCTAATATTTGAATTGTAATCAACATCAACATTGCCATCAGGTGCACCAACACCATAATTCTTTGCCTCAAATTCAACAAGAAGTTCACAAGTTTCATTTTGTAAGAGTACAGTTCCACATGTATTTGAAACAATACTGATCGCATTTGAAGTCGTGTTATCAAGCTTTGTCATTGTGATATTACGGGCCCTTAATTCTCCCGTGTTTACGACAACAAGTCTTTGGGAGAATACTTTTGGCTCTGTTCTTTCAACAACACCGAATGAATAATTAATCGTCTCCTCTTCAAAGACTAATGATGCTGGAGTTCCTGTTAAGAACTTTAACTGAGTTGACTTCGAAAAATTATCGATTAGAGTTTTGTAGTTAAATTGAAGATCTTGCGTGTGAATACCTGAAGTACGAGCTTCATATCTTAGCTTATAATAACAAGTTGCTTTAGAAGCAATAACGAGACCACAATCTCCACCAAAGCCTGGACTTTCTGATTCCCCTGCTTCGTCAGGAAAGAATTTAACACCAGCAGATGAAGTTTGATCAATAAGCAATTGAGCATCACTTAAGTTATAACCAGTATTATTCTTAACTCTTATAAGAATTTCGTCACCAAGTCCGCCAAGTAGGAACTCTCCTCTATCAAGATCTCCCACGACTGAAAATTCAACCGTACCGTCAACACCATCATTTAAAATTTCAGCTGTCTCATCTGCCTTCTCCACCGGAGTACACGAGATAATTGTTATAAAGAATAAGATCAACCAAACGTACTTCTTCATTTATTCTACCTTATTGATAAGACTCATCTTCGATGCGCACAACACACCTTACTGCTGCATACTCACTTCTCATCTGATCATATTCGTTTCTAGCATTAAACTTTGCTGAATAACGACCACTGCTCTTAGTGTTCGATTCTCCAAAATTCAGCATATAGATAGGAGTTGTACGCGAAAGACTCCATCTAACATAGTCAACCGCCGTTCCATCATTATCAAGAGATGACTTTAGCGCTCCACCGTGTGTACTTGAATATGTGGCATATGTATCCATTGCAGGGTCAACAGACTCAATAAAGTCATAGAAATACTCTCTACTTGCAGGAGAAATATAACGATTACGATTAACTGTAATTTCAGACATCCCATCAGAAAAAATCTGACTATCGCCAACTGGAAAATTTGGTATATCCATTGACGATGGATCAAGACTAAAGTCCGTTACAAAAGTTTCAAGAGAAATCGACATATTATCCAAACTTTCTGAACATAAACTTCCTTGACACTCTAGTGGTAAGCCTAGAATTGGATTAAAGTAGCGGCCACGACGTGGGTCTGTTGAGATATCTTGTGCACGATTAATAACATCCTGATCCCACTTAATGGCCAAGGTGTCATTAATTGAAAGTTTAGGAGCAAAGTTATCTTGCCCAAAGTCTAAGAAGAACCCGTCACCATTTCTATAATAACTAACACTTCCTGGATCCAATGAGTTTACAGATTCAGCAACTCCAGTATTTACATTTCCAAAGAGGTCAAAGATAGGTGTAAAAGCACCATTTACAAGGTAGTTACCACCTCTTGCTCCACCTGGTTCAACAAAAGAACAACGCCCAGTATCTGTATCAGACATAACCCAAGAGATTAAAGTATTTAAATAGAAAGCACCATTTGGTGCCTCAACTGAGTTTGAAGCAAGTCCTGCTCCCAGCATTAGCTTTTCACTATCAAAACCACAAAAGATTTGCTCTGATGAAATTTCCGCCTTATTTCCAATAATATCTTGTACTCCAAATCGAGATGTACAAGCTTGAGTCGTAAATTGTGTCCCACCATTATCGTAGAAACTTGAGCCAGTAATAAATGGTACACGACGTGGAGTCGTCACTGTTCCCTGATAACTACTTGGCATATTGATCATTAGGCGATCACCTGACCTTTGCTGATTTGTCGCTGCTCCACTGATAACATCTCTATCATAGACGTTACATGAATTTTGAAAATTCACACCACTTGTTACAGGAGCATCATTTCTTGTTCCTGTCTCAACTTCAGCTACAGCTGCTTCATCAAAGTCTTTAGGATAACGACTTGCCGTAATCCCTTCTCCACGACGCATAAGCCTCTTTTCTCTTACCGGGCCAATTTGCTTAAATTCTTCTGCGTCATCATCATATGTTCCAATCTTTACTTCATATGAATTACAAACACGATTGGCCTGAGTCTGACTAAGCCCCGTTAATGGAGGAAGCTTCGAATCATTAGAAGAGAAAACACGAGATAATTTTGTATTTCCACGATAGCGTGGTGATGTATCAACATTTGTATAAGCAGGACTAGGAGTTGCATTAATTCCTGAATCAAATAACTTATTATTAGTAAGAATATCATTCATCGACATATCAAGAATGTCGACATCATCTACCCCATGAGCAAGTGTTGAAAGATTATTAACAGCAAGCCATCTCGGCTTAAGTTTATCCCCATCAGTTGAATCCGAAACTGGAATATTAATCATACAACGTGATGGCCCAAGAAAGTTCTTATTTCTAAGGTTGTTACCATCAGCAAGGGCGGCACCACCAGCTCCTCTGTAGTAACCATGGCTAATACGATCTTCATAAGTCTTTACAGCATTACGAGAGTAGTAAACTGCCGCAAACTCACTTTGCACATTATAAGAAGCATAACTTCCATTTCCGCCATAAGGATTAAAGAAGTTTGTCGCAATATTGGCCGGATCAGTACAATCAGTAAAATCACCAGAAATTCCTGGCGCAACAAAATCCCTACGGTCAGCAGTATCCGGATCGCTACATGTAGTACTTGTAATTGCAATTGAAGCAGTATCTTCACCAAAGCAATCACCTACACGAAGTTGACTACGATCTGTATAAGACTCGCCAGTATTTGGGTGATTAACACCAGAAGTGTACCCCGGAGAATTTCCGTTAAAGCACCCCACAAAACCAGAACCTAGATCATTAGAACCTGTAAAATTAGGAATTGTTCCAGAGAAATTACTTCTTTCATATGCGTAATCCCCTCTCGTAAAATTACAACCTAGCTCAAAACGGTCAATTAGCATACTTGGACCAAAATCATAAACTGTTGAACCTTTAATCCATGGAGATGTTAGACCTCTGGCCCCAACCCCATTCCAAGAACAAGTATATTTCTGGCTAATATCTCTTGAATGAACCTTTCCAAGTTCACGACATTGCTGACGGTTTGCCATAAAACGGTGAACAAGGGCCATATTTTCAGGAGGAAGGACAACCTTAATAATATGCTGAGGGTTAGTTGTCTCTCTTTCATACTCGAGCTCAACTCCTCTAAAAACTGGAACGACTTTATAGTAGTAAACACGAGCGTGATTAAAGTCATCACCCGCTTGAATATGCTTTACAGAATAGTCTGTAAACATCACGGCACGATATGTTTCAAGTACCTCATTAGTACGACTTCTTTCTGTGTAATCAACTGGGTGAAGTAAACCTTTATTCGTCAGAGTTTGGTAATCAAAGTCACCACTTGTGATATCTTTCCAAGTGATTTTATTATCATCAGAGCGATAAACACGATATCCAATTTTATGATCTTTCTTTTGTAAACCAGTTTCATAGGCATCTATGAAAGTTTGCATCGAAAGTGTTCCACTTGTAAACGTTACATCCTTCCAAGCGATACGAATGATACCAGAGTTCGAGTATTGATGTAGTGAGTTTGTTGTCACTCCATCTTTAGATCCATAAGCACCACTAAATTGAGTACTACCATTTGCAATACCAAACTGATCTTCAAAACCACTTGTAGGAGCTAGTGTAGCAGGATCTACTTCTACTTCAATTGGTTGTCCACTATCATTTAATGTTTCTAAAATATAGTCTTTTTTACGATCAGGTCCCGTTGGAGTAACCATTCCATTTGCTTTTGGACCAATGGCAAAAATATCAACCCACTCTTCAAATCTTGGCTTAGGTACTTCAATCTTACACTCACCTAATCCAGTATTGATATCTGCATAAATCGGAGATGCTCCGTCAATATAAGGAAGAACACCAAATTGATAAATCTTACCTGGAACAAGAGATGGAATTGTATATGTATAAGTTGTCGCAACAATATTATCAACTCTAGTATAGGCAGGGTCATTTGCTAGAGCATCTGTATACTTAAATACTTTCCCATCTTTTTCTTTATAGAAAACAGCATACTTGTCATAGATACCACCAGTAGGAGCATCCCAGCTTACTGTAATGTAATCGGCACCAGTGTTACATGCATTAATTACACCAGGAAATTGTTCCACAGTAGGAACCTTAACAATTGGAGTAATACACTTTACGATCGCGTTATCAACATCATTAAGTGAAAAGTTATTTCCTGTAACACTAGGAACGGCCGCAAAACAATATTCTTTATCAGCAACAGTATCCCCGGCCCCAAAAAAGTTTCCTTGAATACGTACACTTGTATATGCACCAAATCCTGCATAGTCTCCTGGGTTATCATCTAATCTGATAAGTCCATCACACGATGCCTTACCACTTGCATTTGCAACATTAAAATTCAAAAGCGTTGGACTAGCATCACCTTCACCCTCATAACAGTAAATATCAAATCCATTTAGAAACCCTGTTTCAATAACAGGTGGATCAAAATTAATTGTAATTTGATTAAGGTTGTTAATATCTTGTGGACTCTGAATCCCTAAAATTCCAGAAAAAGAAGCAAGCTTTGGAATTGCACGGTAGAAAACAGGTTTTCCAATTATTCTTTCACCATCACCACATGTTAGAGTTCGACAAGCGATCGCAAAAGTTAGGTAGTAATCATACTCTTCTAAACTCCCTATCCTTTTTGAAAATTCTTCTGCATTAGCTGTTCTATAATCACCGGCCAAGTTAAGAGGATCAATAATTGAAGCATCAATTTCTTCAGGAATTCTTGCTCTTACAAGATCAACGTCTTCCTCGGCTTCACCAAGTTTATAATTATAAATTCTATAATTTTCAAATGGCCCTACTGCAGGGGCCCAAGTTAAATCAATTGAAGTTAGACCTAGATTCTTGTCTGGTGTTGTTGCTCTTAGAGATAGGGTATCCCAGTCAAAAAGCCCTCCTGAACCTAAAGTAGTAACAGAAATAATTTTATTATTTTCTTCAAAACGATAACCTTGTGTATCTTGATAAATACCGTAACTCTTATGAATAGATCTAACTCTGAAATAATACTGCTTGCCAGGCATTAACCCAGTAACTTGTCTTTCTCTTTCAGTTGTTCCACCTGTTGAAGCCGTTACTTCACCAGGCTTTAGATCTCTTTGAATTGCAGGATGTGTATTATTAAATAAGTCCGAAATTGTTCCATCATCAGCAGCGATGTATGAAACCTCATAAGCGATTGGATCGTTAGGCATAGGATTATAAGTTGACCCTAGAGTCACAGCTGGTACCCATTTTACAAGAACAGTATTTTGGCCAGCAGCACCTACCAATGGCTCAACACTCGAAATACCAGCGAAGTCCGCAGTAAAATTTGAAAATGTTTTAGCACTTAATGTTGCATCGTTCTCACTCTGACTTCCAGTACTTCCGTCTCTTACACCAACAGAAAATGTATATTCAGTGTTTACATTTAAGTTTCTTACAGTGAAACGATACATCCCTTCATCATTAACTGATAAAGAGTCGGCTTTAACTTCAATAGGAATCGTCGCATCGTTAACTTTAATAAGGTAAGTTAACTCAGAAGCAGGTCCAGTCGCAGGAAAGAAATAAACTTCAATCTTATCATTTGAAATTGGTATGACTTTTGAAATACCGGCAAATTGAAATGTCTGCCTACCACTTTCAGCGTTTCTTGCTTTTTCAAGATTAGCGTCTTCTACTTTTCCAACACAACCAGCAAGTAATAATAAACTTAGTACAATAGATAGAAATTTCATAAATTACTCAACCACCAGTGTTTGAATACTATTGTTATATTCAGAGTATTTGTCTTCTTGGTACAGATAAGTTAGTGCACCAAAGTAATATGTCCCAGGCGGAATAAAAGGAATTGTTATACCAACAGCATTCTCTTCGGCCTCAAATCTTAAGTAATCATTATTCCCATTTACAGCATCACTAAAACTAAAAGTTCCAGTGGTTGTCTTCATAAAGACAACATATCGGTCGTAGACCCCCTCTTCAGGAGGAGTCCATGAAATAGCTGCGGAATTATTTGAACTATCAAAATATAAAGAACTGATTCCAGTAAAGTCTTCATATGTAGGAGTCATTACCTGCGGAACAATACAGCTAACTACTTCTGAGTCACGATTAGGTGTAACAACGTCACCAACGTAAACGAATGGTAATAAAGCAAAGCAGTACTCTTCAGTCGAGTTAATGTCGATCCCTCTAATTGAAACTTCTGTTCCATTAGTAAAATCGAGAGTTGATGGATTTAGCGATGTAGGGTTATTACCATCTGGAAAGTTAATGAATGTATCAATAAATGGCTCACCAGTACTTCTCCCTTTTACTTCAATTAACATCCCATCAATTACACCACTAGCTAGATCTACAGGTTCAAAGCTTAAGTAGATTTCGTTAAGGGCCCAATGGTATCGTGGATTATTAATTTCAGTAATTCCTGAGAAGCTTACAAGCGGAGGGCTTGTACGATAAACGTTCGGAGAATTATATATAATTGACTTCCCCGGAGAACATAAAGAATCTAAACACATAATAAGATATACTTCATAAGAAGTATAAGGCTCTAGCTCAACAAGCTTTGACTTACTATCTTCGTATGTAACTTGCTTACAAAAGTAAGCCGGATCTGTCGTTTCCTGACCATTACAAATATCATCGCGACTATTCTTATATGTCGACCACGCCTCACCTGTTCCATTTTCTTTATAGTAGATTCGGTAATGATCGATTGCTCCGATCCCTGTTGCCCAACTTAAATCAAGAGAGGTTTTTCCAGTACTATTACTAGGAGTTGTTACTTCAAAAGAATCTAGATCAACTTGTATGTCCCCCACGCTATCACTTAGTGTAGTAGCTGATAGGTAGTTATTATTCTTTTCATAATAATAACTTGGATCAGAACTAAATTTACTAAATCCGTGGTGAATACCTCTAACTCTCACATAATAAGTTGTACCTGGAAGAAGACCATTTACCTGTTGAGAAATCTTTTTTCCATCAACATAGTTTACAATACGAGTTGGTGCTGTAAATGAAGTGTCGTCGAACGCAACTGGTGTTGCTGTATCAGAATTAATTAAAACAACTTCATACTTTGAAACATCCGAATCTTCAGGAATGTATCCACCAGTTCTCTCTGCTGCTGGCCATTCAATTAATAGAGAGTTTTTCGAAGCTCCACCTGACAGATTTTTAATGCTACCAATACCAGTAAAGTTAGCTGTTTGATTTGAATAAGTTGCTACAGACTTAAAAGCGTCATTAACTGACTGCTGCCCTTTATCGTCTTTAGCCTGAACGTTAAAAACATATTGTTCATTAATATTTAAACCAGTAACTGTGTAACGAAGAAAACCACGATAATCAGGAACAAGAGTACGCCCAGGTACTGTAATTGGAGCAATCGCACCATCGTAGTTAATGATATAAGTAACTTTTAAAGGATCAAGATTTGAAGGTGGAAAATATATTTCAACTTTATCATGTGCAACGGCCATTGCATCCTGAATACCAGTGTAATTAATGACTGTTTCTCCGTCATTAATCCCCTTTGTTAATTCAGAATTTGCATCCTCAACCTTTCCAACACAACTAAAAAGTAAAAAACATCCTAACAGAAAGTAAATTCTATTCATTCGATAACCCATTTTATTTACATTAATTAAAAATAACGCTACGCTTCTCACTCAAAATTGTAGTTTAAAAAGAGAATTATTTTAAGTGCCTAAAATTAAAGGAAAATATTACCGAACGCATATTTAGTTTAGTATTTGTTCAACCTTACCGCTCCCCAACCGATGCCATGACAAACTTAAAGTTAAGAAATCTGAGGCCGCATAATTTCAGGCGGAAAAAAGTGTCGACCTGAGAAGAAATTAACCTAAGTAGTTAAAAATAGTAAAATTTTGGTAATCAATATTTACAAAGGTGAATAAATGAACATTTTTTCTTTAATTGGTTTGGTCCTCTCTGCGGTAATTCTCTTTGCAGGTCTAAGGATGTCATCAAGTGACTTAAAACTTTTCTTCGATGGCCCTTCCCTCTTCATTGTACTTGGAGGAACTTTTGCAGCGACTTCAGTAGCATTTCAACTTAATAAAATTGGAGCTCTCCTTAAGATTTTCATCAAACAATTCCTTGGTGGGAAAATGGTGGACTCTCCAGGTGTTATTAAAGAGATCATGCAAATTTGTGAAGCTTATCGTTCAGGCGAAGCTGCTGAAAACCTTCCTGGTAAAGCATCCGATGAATTTCTAAAAGAAGGACTTGAGTTAATTGCAGATGGATTTCTTCAAAAGGAAAAAGTTATTGAGATCCTTGAGCAAAGAGCTGTCAATATGAATCAGCTTAGAAGTGAAGATACTAGAAAGATTAAAACTCTTGGAAAATTTCCACCGGCTTTTGGGATGATGGGGACAACAATTGGGATGATCGTACTTCTTGCAAACCTTGGTGGAGCAGATGCTATGAAGATGATTGGACCGGCCATGGGTGTTTGTCTTATTACAACTCTTTATGGAGTTATCATTGCAAACCTTGGATTTATCCCAATTAGTGAAAACCTTGAAGAGATTCAAAGACAAATGGAAGCTAAAGACAATATCGTTCTTGAAGGTATTAAACATATTCTAGAAAAGTCTAATCCAGTACTAGTTGCAGAAGAGCTTAACTCTTTCCTTGCACCTAATGAAAGATTAGACTGGAAATCTGCGAGTTAATAATGGCAATTAAAAAGAAAGTTCAAAATCAGGGTGGCGGAGATGACGAGAGTGGTTGGCTAGTATCGTATGCAGATATGATGACTCTAATTGCTTGTTTCTTCATTCTGATGATGGCATTTGCAAATTATGATCCTGTCGGTTTCAACAAAAAGGCCAAGGATCTTTCGACTTCTTTTCAAAAGGGAAAGTTTAAAAGCTCGGAAGTTAAGCTTAATGAGCTTACAGAAGAAATTTCAAAGCACCCTGAATTAGAGAAGAATAGTAAGATTTCCATTGTAGATAATGAACTCATCATATCATTTTCAAGTAGTATTCTTTTCCCTGAAGGAAGTACAGAGCTTAATAAGAGTAGTATGCAATCACTTGATACAATGATTGATATTATCAGAACTAAGAATCCTAATTATCGAATTATGATTGAGGGGCACACTGACTCTGATGAGAGAAGTATTGCTCCGGGCATCGAAGGTCCTTGGCAATTAGGAGCAGTAAGAGCAGCTAAAGTTCTTTCTCGTTTTGAGTACTTTGGTTTCCCTCCTAGCACGCTAGCAGCAACGACAAAGGGTGACTCTGAGCCACTTATAACTCCAGAAGAGTTAGAGAAACTAAAAGAAAAAAATAAGAATAAAATTTTCTTTAGCCCAAACAGAAGAGTTATTATTAAAGTTGTAGAACCTAAAGATCCAAAATCGAAAATCAAATTTGGATTCGGAATATATTTTAATGACAAAAAATAAACTTAGAGACTTTATAAAATTTATCGTTGTATTTGTCGTATTCTTAGGAGTGACAATTCCAACTTACCTATTCCTTAACCCTTCGGTGGCACAAGAGAGAATAGATAAAATGGATTACGACAAATGCATTCAACAAGATAAAATAACAAAGTATCAATCATGTCTTCGACGTGATCTTACACAAATTGTTTCTGTTGCTAGGCCAATAGATATTAATTCGATTGAAAGCTTCATTCACTCTCTCTATGATCGTGACTTAAAAAATAGTTCAACAAATGAAGATCAAAGTATTGCTGCTCTACTCTATTTAGAAAATATGGCGATTTACTTCAATAGTATGAGAGAGATTGAAATTGCACGTAATAATATCACGTTCCTTGACGTGTTCTTTATTGGTAAAGCAAGAGAAGATCTGTCTAAGCGATATAAGAAGTTTATGGGTACGATTGATAATCTGGATTTTAGGGCCCTTCCTGTTGATATTGCTTACCGTAAGGATATGGCCCTGAAGCTATTAGCTAAGTTTGAAAGTAATTAGAACTCCATATTATTTGAGCTCCATTCATCAGACTCAACAGCTCTTTTCTGATTACTAAGTACTTTTGCATTCACTGGCTGATTTCCTTTAAATTGAACAACATGACGTGTAGCACTTGCTGGTGCTCGCGTCTTAGCATTATCAACTTCTGCCATCATCTTACGACCCATTCGTGTAATCGTTTCAGTACTTGCTCTATTGTGCTCATCTAAACGCTTCTGGTATTCATTTTCAATTTGGGCCAGCTTCGTTTTATATTCTAGTGCAGACATTTTTAAATTTTTAAGACTTTCAATTTCTAGATTAGCTTTTGCTAGATCTGTTTTACTTTTTGCAATAATGGCATTCAAGGAATCCACATGAGCGACTTTACTCTTAAGAGTTTCTTTTGAAATCTCTTGAATCTTCTTGTCTGCCATATATTTCATCGAGTCCATTTGCAGATTAGCAACCTTTTGAGTTAATGAAGCATTCGCTTCTTTTAACTTTGCTACTTCTGAAGACTTTTTATATTGCCCAACACCCATAAGAACTGCACAAACAGCAAGGGCCACGTTCGTAAGATTAAAAGAAGAGCTCCCCTTTTTAGCCTTCTTTGACTTACGAGACGTGCCGGCTTTCTTGGCCTTACCGTTGTTAATTACATTTTTGTGAGTTGGTCGAAATTCTTGTAGTGTTTTCATAATCAAATTATAAAAGTGAAATGAGACTTAACGAAGAACTTCATTGGGACATCAATCAAATCAGACACTTAGTGTAGAAAACACTAGTTTTAGGGCGGCTAAATTCTGTGGCAGTTATACCTAATAGCCGATGAATCTTGCTGCAAACTGCTTGGCCAGAGGATATAAAATTAAATGCATGATTGTAATTACGGCCATTGAAGCAATGAGAAGCATATAAGGAAACGAATTAGTTAACTCAATCTCTTCCGCATTCCCGTTTGCATTCTCAGAATGAACTAGGTTGAAGTCGTTTCTCATTGTATTCTCCTTGCATGCGCTTAGGAAGGGGCTTTCACCTTTTGTTCTATTGTATCGCACAAATCCATTAAATAAAACCTAGTTAATCACTGCATCATCTAAGATACTGTAATTACGTTTAAGAATTCAAGAAAGCGGCATTAAATTTCATAAAATTTAACCATTTATGATTTATTTGGTACTGTAGGTAGATTTTATAATTAATTGAACAATTCTAAGGGTTTAGATATGAATGAAATGCAAAAAGAGATTGTAGAGGGACTTAAGCGCTTTCGCCTAGAGAAAATCGAGCCACATATGGAGCACGATGATTTCGAAGGAAAGTTTCGCATGGAAATCTTCAATGAACTTGGAGAGCTAGGTTTTACAGGAATGACTGTTTCTGAAGAATACGGTGGACTTGATCTTCCAGTTCAAGACTATAGTTATGCACTTGAAGAAATTGCAAAGTCATCAGTGGCCTATGCTGTGACAATTTCTGTTTCATCAATGGTTCAATCAATTCTAAATACTTTTGGAGATGAAGAACAAAAACAAAAATACCTTCCAGAACTAACTAGTGGTCAGGCCATTGGAGCTTTTGCTCTTTCAGAGTCTGGAGCAGGTTCAGATGCTGCAGGTCTTAAGACGACAGCAAAGAAAGTTGAAGGTGGATATATTTTAAATGGTTCTAAACTTTGGATCACTTCAGGTGGAATTGCGAAAACATATATTGTAATGGCAAGAACAGGTGGAGAAGGAGCAAAAGGTGTTTCTGCATTTATCGTAGAAGACGGAATGGAAGGATTCTCATACGGTAAAAAAGAAAGAAAAATGGGATGGAATATCTCACCTACTCGTGAACTTCTATTTGAGAACTGTTTTGTTCCTGACGCTAACCTTCTTCAAAAAGAAGGTGAAGGTTTCAAAGTTGCAATGAGTGGGCTTGATAAAGGTCGAATCGCAATTGGATCAATCTCTGTCGGTTGTGCTCAACGTGCACTAGATGAAGCAATTAAATACTCACTAGAAAGACAACAATTTAAACAAGCAATCTTTGACTTCCAAGGACTACAATTCATGATGGCCGATATGGCCTGTGATGTCGAAGCTGCAAGACTACTTGTTCAAGCTGCTGCAAAATCAATTGATGACGGAGCTTCAAATCAAAAGCTTGCTTCAATGGCAAAGATGCGTGCAAGTGATACAGCAATGAAAGTTACGACTGATGCTGTTCAAATTCTTGGTGGAGTTGGTTATACAAAAGAGTATCCAGTCGAGAGATTTATGAGAGATGCAAAAGTTCTTCAAATTGTTGAAGGAACAAACCAAATTCAAAAAGTGGTTATCTCTCGTCTTCTAAAGAAGGAATACGGAGCCTAATGAAAGTTTCAATTAATTCCTTTATTCAACATAAAGACAAGTCAGAGCAAATTCTAGAGGAAATTGAAAACTTTCAATCAAACCCTCGTTTTGAATTTGTTTCAAAATTAAG
Organism: Halobacteriovorax sp. XZX-3; assembly: GCF_043196495.1. Classification (NCBI taxonomy): domain Bacteria; kingdom Pseudomonadati; phylum Bdellovibrionota; class Bacteriovoracia; order Bacteriovoracales; family Halobacteriovoraceae; genus Halobacteriovorax; species Halobacteriovorax sp. XZX-3. The sequence continues at coordinate 1,372,841 of NZ_JBEBMO010000001.1, forward strand.
TGAAGAATATTATCAACAACAGTGTGTTGATATCTTTTCTAAATTTAATTCTCGACGTGACTTTGTCCAAGTAGGAATTGGTGGAAGTGCACTTGGGCCTGAGATGCTAGTAAGCGCACTTAGAAAAGATATGAAACGTCGTTTTCATTTCTTTAATAATATTGATCCAGACGATACAAAGGAACTACTAGATAGTATCGATTTAAAGAACTCTCTAATCTATGTTGTATCAAAGTCTGGTGGTACTGCTGAAACACTTGCTTCTTTTGCAATTCTTGCAAATGAATTAGTACAGTCAGGAGTCGCCGAAGAAGATTTAAAAAATTATTTTGTATTTGCAAGTGACCCAGCTAACTCACAACTAAGAGATCTTGGAGATGAGCTAGGTATTACAACTTTGGCAATCCCATCAAATATTGGTGGGCGTTTTAGTGTTTTAACTCCTGTTGGCTTATTACCTGCTCTCTTTGCTGGAATTGATATTCAAGCTCTTTGCAAAAGCGGTTTCGAATATGGACAGTCACTAAAAGAATCATCAGAACTAAAAGAAGTAACTTCAACATTTCTAAATCATCTTGAACAAGGCTATGACCAAACTGTTATTATGCCTTATTCGAGTAAGATGAGAGACTTTGCATTTTGGTTTGTACAACTATGGGCAGAGAGTCTTGGGAAAAAGAAAGAAGATGGAACAAGAATTGGCATAACTCCAATTCCTTCTTATGGTGCTACTGATCAACATTCACAAATGCAATTATTCATGGAAGGCCCGTTAAATAAAGTAATGATCCTCGTCCATGTTAAAGAGTTCGCAAACAATTTTGAATTAAGAAATTCATTCAATCATCCGAAATTACAAAAACTCGGAAAGTACACACTGAAGAATTTAATCGATTCAGAATTCTACGGAACTCAAAAAGCTTTAACAGAACAAAGAGTTCCACATATTACTTTTGAAATAGAAAAACTAAATGAAGTAAATTTGGCCAAGTTGATTGTATTCTTCGAGTACCTGACAGCTATCACAGGTTATTGCCTAAATATTGATCCGTTTAACCAACCAGGAGTTGAGGCCGGAAAAATATATAGCTTTGAATGGCTTGATAACCTATGAGAAATACACGATTTAGACAGATAGAAATGTTTTCCAATCTTGATTAAAATCGGGGCGCTAGTTAAAATCAACAGGGAAAACAATCTATTATAAAGTACTGAAAGGACGAATATGAGTGATGACGCTACTCTAGTATTGACTGACATTAAAGCTGCCCTAGCATCAGCGAATAAAGAAGCCGAAGATAAGCCTGCGGCCCTTCTTGTTGTTGGTGGTGATTTAAACGGCACTCTTTTTGATTTAAAAGCAGAAGAGATTACTGTTGGCCGAAGTGCAAAATGTGATATTCCATTAGAGTTTAATGGTATCTCAAGAGAGCACTTCAAGTTAGTTTCATCTGCGGATGGATATCAGGTAGTTGATCTTGGTTCTAGAAATGGAACTTTTTTAAATAATAGTAAAGTTGAAGCACCTACTGATCTTCAAAAAGGTGACATCATTAAGATGGGTGCAATGGCACTTAAATACCTTCCAAAAGGTGATCCAGAGAGACTTACTTATGATAAGCTTCAACTAGAAGCAAATACAGATGGACTAACTGGTTGTTACAATAAGTCTTTCTTCAACAAGAAACTTGATCTTGAAGTGAAGAAGTCAAAAGTGACAGGTACTCCACTCTCTCTTATTGTTTTCGATCTAGATCACTTTAAGAAACTTAATGATAACTACGGACACGATGCTGGTGACTACGTACTAAAAGAACTAGCTGAAGTTATCCGTTCAAACGGAATTAGAGAAACTGATATTTTCGCACGTTATGGTGGAGAAGAGTTTGTTGTTCTACTTCCTAAAACAAATATTAAACAATCATACGAAATCGCTGAGCGCCTAAGAAAGGCGGTAGAAACTCACGATTTCATTTACGACGATAATAAGTTACCGGTAACTGCATCGATTGGCGTTTCTGACTACAGACAGGGAGTTAGTAGTGGAACAGACCTATTTAAAAGGGCCGACTCTGCAGTATACAAATCCAAGGAAGGTGGAAGAAACCAGGTTAATTTCTATCGCGACTAGTTCGTATAATGGAAATATCAGAGAATACACAAAATAGAATTAACCTTCTTCCCGAACACTTAATTGATCAAATCAAGGCCGGTGAGGTTGTTGAACGCCCGGCCAATGTTCTTAAAGAATTACTTGAAAATTCAATTGATGCAAACTCGACTAAAATTCGAGTCACGATTATTAATGCAGGTTTAGATCTTATCGCAATTGAAGATAATGGTGATGGAATGTTCTTTGATGAACTTCCCTACGCCTTTTGCCGTCACGCAACTTCAAAGATCAATAACTTCGAAGATATCTACCGCCTAAATACTTTTGGCTTTCGTGGAGAGGCACTTGCCTCAATCTCATCAGTAGCACGAATATCATGTCACTCAGCTCCTCGATCAAATCCTGAAGAAGGTGCAAAGTATGTTATTCACGGAGCTAGAACGGTTGAGCATTCAAAGTATTCGACACATAAGTGTGGAACTTCTACTTACGTCAAAGACCTTTTCTTTAATACTCCAGTTCGATTGAAATTTGTGAAGTCAGGACAGAGTGAGAAGAATGCCCTAAAGCGTGTTATTAACTCGTTCTTAATTAACTACCCTCAAGTTGAGTTCTCAATCACATGGGATGACCAAGACCCTGAAATTTATCGTGCTCAAGAACATACAGTGAATCGAGTTGGGGAAATCTTTAAAAAGAAATCACGCAAGAATATTCCAGAGATTATGCAATCTTATGGTGAATACCTTGGTTCAAGTTGTAAATTCTACGTCTCTAAAGATGCCTCAAAGGGATACAGCGGAAAGCAACAGTTTCTCTTTGTAAACAACCGTCTCTTTACTGACAAAAAGATACATCAGATCATCATTAGAAATATGGAAAAGTTTTGGCCTCAAGGCTTAACTGGCGACTACATCATGCAATTCAGAGTGCCTGAGCATGAAATTGATGTAAACGTTCATCCAAATAAAACAATTATTAAATTTTTAAAGAGCAATGAGATATTCTCTCTAACAAGTGCTACAGCGAAGAAGCTCATTTCAGAAAATCAAGATCATATCAATGAGAACCACTCTCTTGAAATGAATGAAGATGAAGCAAATTTCAACTCTCTATCAAGTGCCCTATTCAACCAAGGTGGAGATAATATTATTGCTAATAACTTTGGCGGTGGTTTAAATCTACAAAGATTTCAAAATGAACTTAATCAAGGTACAGACTTTCATGGCCAAAGCTCTCTTTTTGGAGAAAATACAATTGGCCAGCAAAGTGAGTTAACGATATCGGCACTTGGTGAAAATATTTTTCTCTTTAATCACATCGAGAGAGGTCCATACTTTGTTGATGCTCAAGTATATTTAGATGAAGCTTGTGGGCAAATTGATATCGACAATATGACTCCTCTACTAATTTCAGAGCCAATTTCAAAAGATATGACGGATATGGAAAACCTATCGCAATACATGGCAATGGGAATTGAGATTGAACGTCTTGATGCACACACTTGTGTTCTAAGGTCAGTGTCTCACGTATTCGAAGATCTTCCATACGCAAAAATATCTGCAAATATTATTAACGGTAATGATCTGCTTGAAGATTTAGAGCTTCAAGTAAGTGAAGTAAGAAGACTTCTTTCATTTATTTCTTTCTACGATTTAGTAGAAAAGAAAATTGCAAAAAGAATCTCGCCTAAGAAATTAAAAAAATTACTAAAATGACAAAGAAATTAATTCTTCTATTAGGGCCAACTGCATCGGGCAAAACAGGAATCAGCATTGATCTTGCCAAACGTATTGGTATTGAAAAATGTCACGTTATCAACTTCGATAGTGTTCTCTTTTATAATGAATTAAATATTGGAAGTGCAAAGCCAGACGAAGTTGAAATGGACGGTGTCACTCATCATCTCGTTAGCATCTCCCCTATTACGAAAGAATTAAATGCATCTGACTTTGTCGAATTAGCTATAAATAAAATCAATGAGCTTCATTCAAAAGGAATTGTTCCAATTCTAGTTGGAGGTAGCGCCTTCTATCTTCGAAGCCTTATTCGCGGCATGTATGAATCAGAATCAACCGATGAGGTCATTCAGCAAGAGGCCCGTGATCTTTATGAAAAAGAAGGTATGGCCCCAATTGTGGCTTATCTTAAGGTTCATGATCCTGAATCACTTGAGAATCTTCATGAGAACGATCACTATCGTCGTACTCGTGCTTATGAGTACCATCGCATGACGGGGAAGAAGATTTCTGATCAAAAAAAGCAAGCCGATGATCATGGGGCGTATGATTTCTCAACAAATATTCATGGCTGGGACACGCTTAATATTTGCCTTGAGCTTCCAAAAGAAGAGCATTGGGAAATTATACTGAAGCGAACAAAACAGATGCTAGAACAGGGACTGCTTAAAGAGGTTGAAGATATTATGGCCAATGATGATCACTCGCCAGAGCTTAAGGCCCTAAAAACCATTGGCTATAAAGAAACGATTCAATATCTAAATGGTGAGATTACATCTGAAGAAGAACTTATCGAAAAGATTTATTTTGCAACTCGCAGGCTCGCGAAGTCTCAAAAAACTTTCCTAAAAAAAGTAACACCATTATCTCGTTTTCACCCATTAAGTCAGCGAAATGACATCTATAACCTTGTCGAAGACTTCATTCTTGAATAAAGTAGTTATAACGATTTTATTAGAGGTTAATTTTGAAAAAGATGAAAATAATTATTATTTCTGACGGAACAGGTTCTACTGCAAAGGCAATCAGTCGCGCGGCCATGACACAATTCCCAGAAAGTGAAGTCTTCTATACAGGATTTAAAAATGTTCGTACTAAAGAACAGATTAAATCAATCTTTGATGAAGCAGCAATTCATCACGACCTCGTTATCTACACAATCGTATCAGCAGAGCTTAGAGAATATACAAAAGAGATTTCGATGCAAAAGCACGTACGCTCCCTTGATTTAATGGGGCCAGTACTAACGACTTTCTCTAATTACTTTCACCAAGAACCAAAGAGTGAGCCAGGCCTTCTACACGCCGTGAACTCTGAGTACTTTGATCGAGTTGCTGCAATGGAGTTCACTCTTAACCATGATGATGGAAGAAACGTAGAAACTCTCCATCTTGCAGATGTCATCCTCGTTGGTATTTCACGTACATCTAAGACACCTCTTTCTGTCTACCTATCTCAGCACGGAATTAAGGTTGTTAATATTCCTATTATTAACGGACAAGATCTTCCTAAGGAACTTTTTGAAATTGACCAAAGAAAAATCTTTGCCCTAACGATTGACCCTGAAGCACTTTATTCAATTCGTAAAAACCGTTTAAATAAACTTGGCGCAACTGAGCACACAGGTGATTATGCGGATACGAATAAGGTTATCGAAGAGTTAGAATGGGCCAATGAAATCTTTGGCAAGAACAAGAGATGGCCGGTATTTGACGTTACTGACCGCGCCCTAGAAGAGACGGCCACAGATATCATGAAACTGCTTCAAATGAGAAAAAATAATATTTTCAAGCAGTTAATGAGTGAGTCTGACGACTAAATTCGACGATAATTAGTTAAATTTCAAATTTATAGCAAATTTACTTAATTAAATACCCAATCGTTCCGATTAACTAAATAACATTATCAATTTAGTAACTACGAGGTTCGTTGTGTCTAAGGTCTTATTTTCTGGAAAAATCAAAGTTAAAGGTGCTGGGGCCGACGTTGTATACAAATTCGATACTCAAGAGCCCACTTTTGATGAAGTAATGATGACGAATTTTACTCATCTAAATTTCTCCGAAAATGAGAAGAGACTTCTAACGGCAAAAAACAGAAAAGACATCTTTAAATTTGAAAACTTGAATACAAAAGAACTTGAAAGATATGCTGGCGACCTACTCTCACTTATTAAAAAAGTAAAAAGCGACAGAATTCAAATTGAAACTTGTAATGCGGGAACTTTTATTTGCTTAGCACTCATCTATTCAGGAAAGATTCCATCTCACCTTGATGTTCACTTCAAGCTACATGGCTCACCACTAAGACTTTTTCCAAGAATCTTAGCGAAACACAAAATTCCTAAACACAATATTTCTATATCTCTATGTAACACAGACAGCTGGGTTCAGGAGTTTCGTTCACTTCAAATGAAGCCAAAATATATTGAACTAAGTCACATTGCCCCTCAAGAAGATCTTGATCTCGTTGGCTAATTTGACTTTTTATTAAGCTAATTGACATTTTGCACCACCTCTTCAATCATTTAAGAAGTGAAAAAAATAATCTTTGCCATTCTTCTTACCCTTTCTAGTTTTGCGGAATACCCGTACTTTAATTTTGATTCTTCAAAACTAAAATTAAATGACTATAGCTATCGTCGCTATGTTCGTCCGCAACTGCGCTCACTTAAGAATGACTTCTATTATATCGTTAAGAGAATTACTTACACATCACAGGACTTTATCAACTTAAGAGAAAATACTCTTAAATTAGTACTGCAATTTGATGGAGCTTATGACGAGTGTAAAAAAAATCAAAAGACTTGTTATCAAGAAATAAAAAAAGTCGTTCCACTTATTCAGGCAACTGAGCGAAACATTAAAAAGCTTCGCGAAGACTTCATCTCTCTTCCAACTCAACAATATGGAAATGTTGACGACTATATTAATCTTATCTCTCTACTTGATAATATTGATAACCTGAATCTTCGTGTTCAATCCTATATACAGCTTCTACATCTAACAGAAGGAACAAATTTTTCAACCTATGTTCCTCATATTGAAAGTTATAAGAATTACGTTGGAAAAATGTATAACTACTCAAATGATGCCTTTATCTACATTATACCTAATGAACTAAAGCCATCCTTTGAACAATTCCTTGATAACTTCCTTTCGCCACTTGAATTAAGAATGATGGCAGAGTTAGATAAGCGCTGGTTTATCGATCGTTTGGGTGATCTCAATATGCAATGGAATGTATTTCACATGGATCTAGAAAAAGGTCAGACAGGATTTCCAAGAGAATATGTTCGTAACGTTAAAGTTATGCACGCTCGTTGGAATAGTATTTTAAAATTAATGTTCTACTAACATTGTGCCATTTAAGACATGCGTCCGCTTTCGGCTTCTGCCTCCGCGGACATACCGTCCATCCTGAACATGCGTCCGCTCTCGGCTCCTGCCTCCGCGGACATACCGTCCATCCTGGACATAAAAAAGGGCTCCCGTCGGGAGCCCTTAAAGTATATAAGAAATTTAAATCAAATTAGATTTTAGAACCTCTACTGTACTTCGTCTGAGTTTTCTTTCTTCTCTTCTCAGCCGCTTGTAGCTTTTCTTTATTTCTAATAGAAGGCTTCTTATACTCTTGTCTCTTTCTGTATTCTCTAATAACACCGAAAGCTTCGCAGTATCTCTTGAATTTCTTAAGAGCTCTTTCCGCACTTAATCTTTCATCGATCTCGATTTTGATTGAGTAATCTTTAGACATAACATTCACCTCCTTCTATTTTTTTTTCTCACTACCTTTAACGACAGCTTTATGAGATTTATTCAGAGCTTTAACGCTCTAAATTTTGTCTAGCTTTAATTGGTATGTTAAATTACACGACGGCCCCACAATGTGTCAATGGCCAACTTACTTTAGGTAATATATGCAACAAGGTTTATTCAGCGCAAAAGATTCATCCGTCACACCACTTGCTCATCAAGTAAGACCAAGTAGCAAGCAGGATTATGAGGGCTTTGATGCCCTAGCTAGACGCTTCCCTTTTCTTAAGGGTGAAAATATACCTTCACTTATTGTCTGGGGTCCTCCAGGGAGTGGAAAAACCACGCTGGCCAAGGTACTAGGTAGTGAAATTCACGCAAATTTCTACGAATTTAGCGCAGTTTTATCTGGCGTAGCAGAACTTAAGAAGCTTATCCAAAAGGCACAAGACGAGGCCCGAGACTTTCAAAGAAAATCCATTATATTTATTGATGAGATCCACCGCTTTAATAAGGCCCAACAAGATGCTCTTCTTCCACATGTGGAACAAGGAAGCTTTATTCTTATTGGAGCAACGACTGAGAATCCTCGTCGTTCAGTTAATCGCGCTCTTCTTTCTCGTATGAAGATTATTGAGCTTAAATCATTCACAACCGACAAAATTCGCTCTCTTATAAAGAGAACGATCACAAAATTAGAAAAAGAATTATCTCAAGAATATCTCGATCTAATTTGTGAATACGCAAACGGTGATGCTCGCATTGCTCTTGGAAGTCTAGAAGTCATCTTCTCCCTTCTTGAGCAAGACGATGAAATTGATTTTGAAACTGTTAAAAATATCATCAAAGAAAATTCACGAAACTTTGATGCTGGTGGTGATCGCCACTATGATGTAATCTCTGCCTTCATTAAAAGTATGCGTGGAAGTGATCCCAATGCGGCCATTCTATGGCTAGCTGTTATGCTTGATGGTGGAGAGGACCCAGTCTTTATCGCCAGACGCTTAGTTATCTTTGCAAGTGAAGATGTGGGTAATGCAGACTTAAATGCACTCACTGTTGCTACAAATGCACTTCATGTTGTTCAAAATATTGGTATGCCTGAAGCACGAATTACACTAGCACAGGCCACGACTTACCTAGCTAGTACCGTTAAGAGTAATGCTGCTTACAATGCAATAAACGAAGCCTTAGCATATGTAGAGAATTCGCAAACAATCCAAGTTCCAGAGCATTTAAAGAACTTTCCAGATAAAGATCATAAAGTTGTTTACCAGTATCCACATAGCTTCGAGGGAGCTTTTGTTAAGCAACAATACGCACCTCAAGGAACGCCAAAGTTCTACCAACCAAAAGCGATTGGCGTAGAAAATAATATAAAGAAACGTTTAGAAGAACTTTGGGGAAAGTAGTCTAGTCCCAACGAGAATAAACAACAAACGCATCCGTTTGAAGGTCTTTTGTTACAAAGAAGAATCCCATATTTGATTCAACATAACAGCTCATTGAATAGTCTTGTCCTGGAACAAGTTCGACACAACGGCTTTTTGCACGTCCAGATGGTGTTTTAGAAAAGTTAATTGCGTTATTACTATTACATCCATTTAATTCAAGAGTTGTCCTAATGATAGCAATCGCTTCATCAAGAGGTCTCCCCTCGAAATCAATATCAGCATCTACTTCATCAGTATTAATTTTAAACGCACGACTATCGACATTAAGATCATACGTTAGCTTCTTAATACAATTAAGAGTTGTCTTAGTGTAAGCAAAGACACTTGAAGATATAAGCAATGATGCAATTAAGATGTATTTCATATTAAGTTACCCTAATAATGTTGTTATTTTCTTTGGTGACTTATACAAAACCCGACTAAATAAATCCAGATTTTTCGATAGTATTATTAAACTTTCATTAAGAGCAGCGCGTCTAAATATTGAAATTAGATTACCTGACAGAAATTATTAGAAAAACTTAAGATTCCTATTAGCCATTTTAATAATTATGTCCTATAAAAGCTTCACACACACAAACCACTAAAGGGGATTAGATGAAAATCGCAATCGTTCTATCAACACTACTTTTCGCTCTTACGAGTAATGCTGCAGAATTAAATAACTACTACCCGAAAGAAACTAATGATGTTCTTTCAAGAGGTGGAGCAGAGTTAAAGAGCTACCTATTCGAAGTTCTAAATACAACTCACCAAGAAACAAATTCTCAAGATGTTCTTGGATGTGATTCAAAGAACAAAGGTCGTTGTTACAGCCAAAGAAGCCTAGGTTACAAAGGCGCTAGAAAAGTACTTTTCGGAAAAATCCACTTAAAAGAAGATGATAAAGGTTACTACATTAAAGATGTATATTGCCAAAAGACACTAAGAAGAGTTCAAACTCGTTCTATGGGTCCAGGACAAATCCCTAGCCCAAACGTTCTTAACTGCGAGCACACTTGGCCACAATCAAAATTTACTGGTCGTTTTGACAAAGGTCTTCAAAAATCAGACCTACACCACCTATACCCAACTGATTCAAAAGCTAACTCTGTAAGAGGTAACTATGAATTTGATAATGTAGATGGTTTCCCAGTTGATTATGAAGATTGTACAGCTTCACAAACTCAAGGTAACGGTGCTTTCGAACCACCAGCTGAGCACAAAGGAAATGTTGCAAGAGCACTTTTCTACTTCTCAGTAAGATATGATATTTCAATCTCAAACCACCAAGAGCAAGTTCTTAGAGAGTGGGATAAGCTTGATCCAGTTGACGCTGAAGAAAGAGAAAGAAACGAAATTATCTATTCTGTACAAAACAATAGAAATCCATTTATCGACATCGCTAACCTAGCTGATAAAATCGATAATTTCTAAATATTTGACTAATCCATTTCAGTACTAATATTGGCCTTCTGTTAAGAAGGCCTTTCTATTTCATTTTTTATTTTGCAAAACCTTTCATCTTTGAGATGCTTTTATATACAGCAACAATATCAAGGATTAGATTTTGAAATTAAAACTCTTAGTAGCAGCCTTATTGGCACTAACGACCACTGCCGGCTATTATCCGGAATCATTTAAAGCAGAAGTCGCAAATGACCTTTTACAAGATGAAAACCTAAGAACAGAATTACAAAGAATTATCAGCCAAAATCACAAAAAAAATTCCTACTCTCAAGCTAAGCGCTACCTTTTTAACGAATTACATTTAAAATATGATGAAAGTAACCAACCTTATGTAAAAGGTGTTTACTGCAATAAAGTTTTCAATGGAAGTACTCCTAATATCGGACCAATTGGAGATGGGAAAATCCCTAACCATCAAATTGTTAACTGTGAGCACACATGGCCTCAGTCAAAATTTACAGGCGGATTTAGTTCACAACTTCAAAAAGGTGACCTTCACCATTTATTCCCAACTGACTCTAAGGCCAATAGCGTTCGTAGCTCAAATGACTTTGCTGACCTAAAAGGTGGAAAAGCTGCAACGAGAGATTGTTTTGCTTCTCATTCTGATGGACATTATTTTGAACCACCAACAGAGCATAAGGGCAATGTTGCTCGAGCAATGTTCTACTTTGCAACTCGCTATGGAGCGAAGATTAATAGTAGAATGGAAAAATACCTAAGAAGATGGCACGCAGAAGATCCAGTGGACAGCGATGAAATCGAAAGAAATAACAAGATTGAAGAGATTCAAGGAAATAGAAATCCTTATATCGACTTCCCAGAGCTAGTTTCAGATATCAAAGACTTCTAATATATTTTCAACTTTTTGGCGGCCTTTAATATTGAGGCCGTCAATAAAGACCGTCGTTACCGCAGCATTCGCTAAAGTCACAAGTAATCCTAAAAATACTAAAAACTTAATCATAGGAACCTCCTATTTGGCTTCTTAGTCTATTTTAAACACTTATTTAAAGTTCTCACAAATTCTAATTGATTAAGATTTCATGAAGATAGAATTTTAAAGAAAATAGGAGTATAAAAAACTATGTTTCAATTTATTAGAAAATTACTTACACAAAAGGGATTCAACGCCAAAGCTAAACGTGCCTTCACGAATTACTACCGTTTTGCAAAAGAATCACAATCATATCTAACTTATTGTAAAGAGATGCATGGAATTGAATGCTTCATGCAAAATAACCTATCAAAGAAGCAATTCTCTGCTCTAACTTCTCACTTTAAGCCCCATCAAAAAGTTCTTGATATCGGTTGTGGAACAGGACAATTAACGGCTTACTTTGCAAAGAAATACAAACTTAAGGCAAAAGGATTTGATCTCGTCGAAAGTGATCATGATTATAAAGAAGCAAATTATGAAACAACATGGCTCGGAGAGAATGAATTTGATCTTGTTATCTCGCTAGATGGTTTCTATATGCTCAATGACCTCTACCGCACTTTAAACAAGATTATGGATAGCTTAAAACCAAAAGGAAAGTTTGTCCTCACCTATACATCAGAGCGACCATTTCGCAAAACACGACTTGGTAAGGCCATTGCAAATAAGTATAAAGATAAATTTGAAATTCAAGACTTCACTCAAGATGACCTCATTTTTAATAATAAGGCCAAGGAACTTCTTGAGAAACTTGAATCAGATTTTACTGCTGAAGGAAATTCAAATTTATATCGTACTAAGTATAATGAGATTAGCAAGAATGTAGAGTCCCACAAGGCGAATAAAATGTATCGAAGCCTTATTACTATTTCTAAGTAGTTAGTGATTTAGTTTGTTGGCCTATTGTTTTCTTTGTTAATCTTTTGTGAACTTGTTTTACTTCAATCTCGATGAATTCTATAGTTCATAGTTATGAAGAAGCTCCTACTGATATCGTTTGCCCTTATTCTAACCTTTAAAACATTCGCTACCGAAATCTCAGGTATCGAAATCTCAAGCCACGTAAATGAGTTCTCTGTCGTTGACTCAAAGTATGCAAGAGAAATTTTTTTAGGTCTTCCTGTTAAAAATACCTACGCTGACCTCGTCCATGGCCTCGTCTTTCGCTACCACAAATACTTTTTTTGCGTGCGCGAACCAAGTCATAAATTTCACTGTCATCTCTATCTAAATGGAAAAGGAGAAGGAGAATTATCTTCATATAATAGTGATACCGATTTTGGAAAAGGAGCTATCAGTGAATTCTTAGAAACATCGAGGGCAAATGGGAAGGCAAAGATTCGCTTTGAAAATAATACATTAAAGATAAAGTTTGATGGAAACCTGGCCCAAAGATTTTGGCAAAAACTCGACTTAATTGCTGATGACTATCACACAATAGGGGCCAAGAATTACGAAGTGAGGAAAGGTAAACACTTAAATTGCTACTTAGAAAAGAATAAGAAAAAAGATATCTATCAATGCCAATTTAACGTTACAATCAAGACAGATAAACCAGAAATTAAAATCAATAATGATTTGAACTAGGGGCCTGTATGAAACTAATTGGATCAACAACATCACCTTTCGTTAGGAAAGTGATTCTCGTACTCGAAGAACTCGGAATTCCTTATGAACTTGAACAAGTGAGATCACTTACTCCAGATGGTGCAAAAAAAATTGGTGAATATAATGCTGCAAGAAGAATCCCAATTCTAGAAACAGAAGATGGTTCAATCTTTGATTCAACTATCATTTGTGAATACTTACTCGAAAAACAAGGAAAGCAATTAGATGTACATACAAAATTAGCGCTTCGTTTAATCGATGAGCTTTGTGATTCATGTATCATTCTGTTTCAACAAAAACTCTGGGAATGTGATACAAAATGGGAGTCTAAATTCTCTAAAGTTCAGTACGAAAGAGTGCAGAGTATTCTAGACTCACTTGAAAAGAAAGTTGATAAAGGTGGACTTCATCAGCTGGAAAAAGACTGGCTACTTTGCGTTCTTGATTGGCTGACATTTCGAGATGTTTTTAACTGGAAGAAAGGTCATCTCGCCTTAGAAAACTTCTATGAAAGTCTTAAAGATAGAGAACGTTACCAAAAATCAGCACCAAGAATATAAAAAAAGGCTACCGATGGTAGCCTTTTCTATTTTGATTTTTTAAATTTACTAAAATAATCCCGCCCAATCAGTTGTCTGAAGAGTGTTGATTACGTGTCTTAGGAATTTCGATCCTACTTCACCATCAATCAGTCTGTGATCGTATGTATGAGTTGCATACATCATCTGACGAATTGCAATTGAGTCATCTTCAGTAACAATTGGACGCTTCTTCATTGTACCAACACAGAAGATACCAAGTTGTGGTTGAAGGATAACAGGTGTTGCAATAAGGATTCCGAAAGATCCATTATTTGTGAAAGTATAAGTTCCACCTGACATATCATCCATAGTAAGCTTCTTCGCTCTTGCCTTTTGAACAAGCTCGTCTAGCTTTCTAGCGATACCTCTAATATTTAGGTTATCTGCACCTTTGATTACAGGAACAACAAGTCCGTTACCAGGAACAGCTACAGCACAACCAAGGTTGATGTCTTTTTTCATGATGATATTGTCACCATCAATTGAAGCATTAACCGTTGGGAATTCTTTAAGCGCTTGAACTAGAGCATAAAGAATAAAGTGAGTATAAGTTAGAGAGAAACCTTCTTCTTTTTGGAATTGTTTCTTGAACGATTCTCTAAATTTAAATAGGTTTGTCATATCAACTTCATCAATCGAGTTAACGTGTGGTGAAGTCATTTTAGAAGCAACCATATTCTTAGCGATTGCTTTTCTCATATTATCCATTGGAATAACTTCAACACGTCCGCTTGTTGCAGTTGGAACAGAAGCTGGTGCTGCTGCCTTAGGTGCAGGTGCCGCTGCTACTGGAGCAGGAGCCGCCGCAGGAGCTGAAGTTGTTGCTGCAGGAGCTGCTCCTCTATTATTTAGGAAATTCATGAAGTCAGCTTTGTTTACACGTCCGCCTGCTCCACTTCCTTTAAGGTGTGCTAATTCATTAACATCAACACCATGCTTAGCTGCTAGAGTTCTTACAAGAGGAGTGTAGAAACGACGTCCTGCTGGAACAGAAGCTGCCACTACTGGAGCTGCTGCAACTGCCGCTGGTGCTGCTGCTGGAGTACTTGCCACTGCCGCCGCCGGAGCTGCCGCTGCACCAAATGCTTTTGAAGTATCAGTTTCAATTGCTGCGATTTTAATACCAACATCAATTGTCTCACCTTCTTCAAAAAGAATTTGTTCAACACGACCTGCATATGGTGATGGAATTTCTGATTCAACTTTATCAGTTGAAATCTCAAGAAGGATTTCATCGATTTCAATCATATCACCTGGCTGCTTGTGCCACTTTGTGATTGTACCGTTAGTAATTGACTCTCCCATTTGTGGCATAACAACGTCTTCAAGAGTATCTGAAGAAGAAGCCGCTGCCGCAGGAGCAGGAGTTGCTGCTGGAGCTGCAGGAGCCGGAGCCGCTGCTGCAGGTGCTGCTGAAACAGCTGCATTTGCATCATCATCAATTGCTGCGATTTTTACACCAACATCAATTGTCTCACCTTCTTCAAAAAGAATCTCAACGATCTTTCCAGAGAATGGAGATGGAATTTCCGATTCAACTTTATCAGTCGAGATCTCTAATAGGATTTCATCGATTTCAATTGTGTCACCAACTTGCTTGTGCCACTTTGTAATCGTTCCGTTTGTAATAGACTCACCCATTTGTGGCATTACGATATCATTTTTCATATTCAGTCCTTATATATAATTAAAAATTGATTGATCTACCTTTAGCGTTTAACACAGATTCAGCCAGGAATTCTCCTAGAGTTGGGTGTGGGTGAATCGTTGCGAACATTTCTTCATCAACACCTTCCATTTGTCTGAACAGTACATACTCGTGAATTAGTTCAGTTGCATGAGTACCAACAATGTGTGCACCAAGCATTTCTCCATCTTCACCCATAAGAGTTTTAACAAACCCTTCTGTTTCGTTAGATGCCATGGCCTTACCATTTGCAGTAAATGGAACCTTACCTACTGAGTATTTAATACCTTGTTCTTTAAGAGCTCTTTCTGTGTAACCAACAGATGCAACTTGTGGCTGACAGTAAGTACAACCAGCAACATTCATCTTATCTAGTGGATGTGGGTGAAGACCAGCAATCGCTTCAGCAGCAATAATACCTTCGTGAGAAGCTGCGTGTGCTAAAAGAGGTGGACCAGCAAGGTCACCGATTGCGTAAATATTTGGTACGTTTGTTTGGTAAGTATTATTAACTACAACAAACCCACGATCAGTTTGAACACCAACAGTCTCAAGTCCGATACCATCGATATTTCCTGTCATACCAACAGCGATTAGACCCATGTCAAATTTATGCTCAACAGTCTTACCACCTTTTACTTCAGTGATTGTTACGTCATTACCATTGTTCTTAGCTGAAACTTTTTCAACACCAAGAGACATTTTAATTCCGTATTTCTTATATGCTTTCTCAACTACTTTTGAAGATTCTTCATCTTCGATTGGCAGAAGATTCTTTTGAAGTTCAAAGATATGAACATCAACACCAAATGCATTCCAGAAGTAAGCAAACTCAACACCGATAGCACCAGCTCCGATGATCCCAATTGACTTTGGAAGCTCTTCCATTTTAATTGCTTCCCAAGCACCAATCAGTCTTTTTCCATCGTGCTCAAGTCCAGGAAATGAGCGGTAGTGAGCACCAGTTGCAAGGATGATATTTGTTCCTTCAATTGTCTCAGTGTGACCACGAGATGAAGTAATTTCAACTTGAGTATTTGTACGAAGCTTTCCATAACCTTCAAAAACTTCAATTTTATTTTTCTTCATTAGGTAAGCAACACCACCAGAAATCTTTGCAGAGATTCCCTTTGCACGCTTAACAGCTTGGCCACCGTTTAAACCTTTAAGTTCAACATCAATACCAAGATCTTTCATATCAGCAAGCTCGTGTACACTGTGAGCTGCTTTAAGAACCGCTTTTGTTGGAATACATCCACGGTTAAGACAAACACCGCCTAGTTCTTTACTTTCAACGATCGCAGTCTTTTTTCCAAGTTGGGCAGCACGAATAGCGGCGACATATCCACCTGGCCCAGAACCAATAACAATAACATCAAATTTCTTCATAAAAATATTTCCTCAAACTATTGACCATAAGGCCCATAATCAGTAATAAAAGTTAAGATTTAAGGTTCTTCAACGTACTAAAATTATTTAAAATTGGCATGACACATTGCTACGATTCGTTAATATTTACAAATCGTTGTAATTGCCCTCTATAAGCCAACTTAAAGGGATTATCATTAATTTTACACAGAGCGAAATTAAAAATATCAATAAGTATTTCCCAGAAGGCCTTATAGCACTCGATCTAGAGACCTCAGGACTTTCCCCTTTAGTTGACGAAATTATTGAAATTGCGGCTATTAAAGTCATCGGGAACAAAATAGAAACTTTTGAGTCCCTAGTAAAACCTAAAAATCCAATCCCTGAATTCACAACAAAAATCCATGGTATCACAGATGAGATGGTCAAAGATTCTCCTTCAATTGAAGAGGTCTTACCAAAATTTCTTGAGTTCAGTGGAACTCACACTCTTGTGGCCCATAATGCAAAATTTGATATAGGCTTTATCGTCTTTGCGATGCACCAACTTAAGATGGAATTACATAAAGCTAAGGTTTATTGCTCATGCAAACTTTCTCGAAAATATGTGAAAGGAAGTGAGAACCATAAACTAAGTTCATTGTGTAAACACTTTGATATTCCTCTTGAAAATCATCACCGTGCACTTGATGATACAATTGCCTGTCTTCGTGTTTTTGCTAAAACCCTGGATGAAGTGAAGTCTAATCGCCAACTTAAAGAAGGTGAAATTCTAAATATCCAAGACTTTAGAAAGGCCAATATCGCAGAAGCCCCTGAAACGATTCAAAAACTTCAAGCACATATCGCTAAACAAGAAGTTATTGATATCAAATACAAGGGTGGAACATACAAAGGTAAATTTAGACCAATAAAACCTGTTGCTCTTTTACCAATGCCTGCCGGCGATGTTCTCTACGCTCACTGCCTACTTACAGATATCTACAAATCTTTTGCCATTAAAAAGATCCAAGAAATCCGTGAGCATGTTGAAAATGACTCAAAGTAGTTATATAAAGACGCCATGCTAGCAGGAAAATCAATCTCATATAAAATCCAATTTGTCGTGATCTTCATCATTCACATCGCTCTACTCTATTGGATCTACTGGTTACTTCAAAACACAGGTGTGCTCTCTACAGTAAGTGTAATGCTTCACTTTACAGGAATTGCTCTTTACGGGGCCCTTCTTATTCGTGGATGTGCCTATTGGGCCAAGTGGCATCACCTAAATGACATTAAAAAATACGAAGAACAAAACAAAAAAGATAATAGCGAAGAATGAGAAAAGGACTGCGAAGCACAGATGAAGTCAATGCTCGCTTTGGTCTCAATTTAGAACCATCTCGCTACGAAGTTTTTATCCCCAATCATATAAATGAGCTAATTGAAAAAGAAGGATTTGATGGCATTCATGCCAAACAATTTCTTCCTTCTAATCAAGAACTTCATCAGGATGGATTTGATGACCCAATTGGTGATCAACAAAAATACGTCGCTCCACAACTGATCCATCGCTACGATAATCGCGCCCTTTTTACTCCGACAACTATTTGTCCGGTAATTTGTCGCTATTGTTTCAGAAAGAATGAATTAAGTGGAAAGCATGAAATTTTTAAGGCCGATTTTGAAAAAGTTATAACTTACCTCAAGGCCCATACTGAGGTTAATGAAATTATCTTTTCAGGTGGCGATCCTTTTATGCTTTCAGCTGCAAAAATCAATTTCTACCTAAATGAATTTAGCAAATTAGAACATATTAAATTCATTCGTTTTCATACCAGAACTCCCGCTTCCCTTCCAAATTATATTGGTAATGAAGTGATCGAAGTTCTTAACAAGTTCAAGCAAGTATTCAACGATATCAATATTGTTATTCACATAAATCACGCAGATGAGATCACAAGCGATGTGCGTGATTGTATTGCAAAACTTGGAAAATACTTTCCACTACTCTCACAATCTGTGCTTCTAAAAGACGTGAATGATAAAGTCGAAGACTTAGAAAAGCTTATTTATAAACTTCATGATTTAGGAGTTAGGCCCTACTACCTCCACCATCCTGACCAAGCAAAAGGTGCCATGCACTTCTACCTCACACAAGATGAAGGGCGAGAAATCTATCGTAAGCTTCGCCGCCAAGTTCCAGGGTGGCTTCTTCCTCAGTATATTCTCGATTCACCTGATGGCTCGGGAAAAAGAAATCTATAAAGAAATTCTTAAAGAGCAAGATTAATCAAGTTTCCAAAATTAAAGTACGCTATCATAGTTTTATGAGTAATGAATATAACGATAGAATAGCTCTTATCTGTAAATATATAGCTGATAATATTAATGAAGATCTTAACCTTGAAAAACTATCAGAAGTATCAGGTTTATCTAAGTATCACTTTCACCGTGTCTTCACGGCGAAACTTAATATTAGTCTATACAGCTTTATTCAATTAACACGATTAAAGAGGGCCTCGTATCAACTTGTCTTCAACAAAGAAATGAAGATTATCGATATTGCATTTGATGCTAATTTCGATAGTCCTGAGGCATTTTCTCGTTCTTTTAAAAAAGTTTTTAATGTTACTCCTTCTCAATTTAGAAGTGCACCTAACTGGGAAAAGTGGCATGAGAAATATCAATTCATAATTCCTACAGGAGATAATCACATGGAAATAAAAATAATAAACTTAGAAGAAATGAAGGTGGCCGTTCTTGAACATAGAGCTTCACCCGCAACTCTTAACAACTCAGTTGAAAAGTTTAAAAATTGGCGAATTCAAAGTAAGCAATCACCAATAAACAAAGCACGCACATTTGGTATCGTCTACAACGATCCAAATAATACAAAACCAGAGGATTTTGCCTTTGATATTTGTGGTGAACTATTTGAAGACTTAAAACAAAATAAAGATGGAGTTATCGAAAAAACGATTCCAGCTGGGCGATGTGCTGTTGCACGCCACTTTGGTTCACCTGATAATATTGAGGGTAAGATCTACGAATTATATGGAAAATGGCTTCCGACAAGTGGCGAGGAGCTTCGAGATTTTCCACTTTTCTTTCATTATCATAACTTCTTTCCAGAGGTTCCTGAAAATGAACTGATCACAGATATTTATTTACCTTTAATTTAAACTAAGGTGCAGAATATATTTGTAAAATTAAGTAGTTAATACTTTATTGAAAAAAAATATTCTGTACCTATTGACAACTTTTTCTCTCAGCAATATATTTCATCTCACTCAAATAAGCGCGTGTAACTCAGTTGGTAGAGTGTCACCTTGCCATGGTGGATGTCGCAAGTTCGAATCTTGTCACGCGCTCCATTCTTTAATTCAAATTAAGATACTATTTACATTTAAACGACACGCTAGCGCTGACGCTTGCTAATCTTGCTGAATGCTTGCGCATTCAGTATCACGCGCTCCATTCTTTAAATAATAAGATACTTTCATTTTTAAACGATACGCTAGCGCTGACGCTTGCTTCGTGAACGATAAGCGAAAATTAATCAAAACCTTTCTTTAAAAATAATTAAATCTTATCTGCTGATATCTCCTCTTATAATCAACTTGAAAGAAAAGCTTATCAGGAGATAAATAATGGCGATTAAAGATATCATTCAAAAAGATGTTGTTATCATAAATTCAAATGCAACCTTAAAAGATGCGGCAAAGCAGATGTATGAAAAGCACGTTGGCGCCATTATTGTTGTGGATAATATAACAGGTAAGAAAAATACTCCCGTTGGAATTTTAACAGACAGAGACATTGCCATATCTTTTGGAAAAGAAGGAAAGATTGAACCTTATTCTAAAGTAAGTGAGATCATGACTCAGAATGTAGTTCTGTGCACACCGAAGGATAGTATTGTCGATACAATAAAAAAGATGCAGGCCAATGGAATAAAGCGCATTCCGGTTGTAAACAGCAGTGATCAAATTGTAGGAATCATTTCTTCGGACGATATTATTCAAAGACTTGGTAATGAAATCCATGACCTATCACAAATTGTTAAATTAGAGATAGAAAAAGAATCGGCAATTCAATGTCCAATTGACGAAACAAGACAAGTTAAAATTGCGTAACAGGAAGCGAAGATGTTTAAAAACCGAAAGGAAGCCGGTGCATTATTGGCCGAGGAATTCAAGGATAAGATACGCGAAAAAAATAACGCTGTAGTTATTGCTCTTCCTAGAGGAGGTGTTCCTGTAGCGTACGAAATAGCAATGAGGCACCGTCTTCCTCTTGATGTATTTTGTGTAAAAAAGATTGGTGCACCTAGAAACAGTGAATTAGCTATTGGCGCTGTCACCGAAACTGGAGACACATATTATAATAGAGATTTAATAAGTCACTTTGGAGTTAATGAACTTCAATTACGTCGATTAACAAATGAAAAGAGACGAGAGGCCCTGGAGCAGGCGAAAATTTTACGAAGAAGGAGAGAGCCAATTAATTTAGCAGGTCGAGATATTCTGATTGTTGATGACGGGATCGCAACAGGTGCAACAGTGAAGGCCGCAATCAAATTAATCAAACAGCAAACACCAAATAAAATTGAAGTTGTAACACCTGTATGTTCTAGAGAGTCTTGGAGTGAGATTATAAGTCTGGTAGATGATATTCTTGTACTTGAAACTCCCCACAACTTTCTCTCCGTTGGCGAGTGCTATCTAGAGTTTCTACCAGTTTCTAATACAAGAGCAGAAGAACTCTTAAAAGAAGCCTATGAAACATATCAAGGAAAAATACTAGCACAAGACCAAGATAGAATGTTAAGAAAATCCAAGGGCTAATCTTTACTTTTTGCTAGAGCGAGACCAAAGAATAAGAATGCTGAACCACTAAGTGTTTCAACAACACGCTTAGTTCTTCCCTTTTCAAACTGTGCCTTAAAGAAAGTAACAAAGTATCCAAATAGAAAGAGCCAGATTAGATTTAAGGCAATATGAACTAACGACAGGCCAATTGATTGAACTAGTGGATTCGAATTAATATCAATAAATTGAGGTAAGAAAGTTAAGTAAAAAATTGCAACTTTTGGATTTAAAATATTCGTTAAAAGACCTCTACGAAACTCACTAGAGACAGAGACCTGTTTTCTTACATTTTTCGAGACGAGGAAGAGGTTCGTTTTACTACCACTAAACCATGCTTCATATAATGCACGTACACCTAAGTATATGAGATAAGCAGCTCCAATCATTTTCACAAAGTGAAATAGCTCAGCAGATTGTTGCAAGATTGCAGAGAGTCCAAGTGAAGACATCACTGCGTGAATAAAAAGACCTGAACAGATCCCTAAAATAGTGGCCATTATATTCTTACGATTACCACTTATTGAACTTTTCAAAACTAACGCGGTATCTGAACCAGGAGTAATGGTTAAGATGAAACACAAAAATAAGAAAGCACTAAAAGAATTTTCCACGAGAATTCCAATAACAGAGTTCAATCTCTCTTCAAAAAGTATGAAGAGAGACTGATTATAGATAATTTAACTATTCATCATCCGCAAGGTACTCTGTTCCAAGGTGAGCAAAACTTGTCCATGGAAAGATATCTGAAGCTACTTCCTTAACACTAGCATTGATACTTTCAGTATCTTCGATCAGGATTTGAGTATTCTTTAAATCAAAAAATGAGTTTTCAACTTGTTTTGATACAATTCCAAAAACTGATAAGCTCTTCTTTCGTGAAGAAGTTTTCGCGTTTACAGAAGCAAAGTGTGACTTGAAATCACAAATATAGACAGCATTGTTCACAACTGTCGTCATTTGAGAGAAAACTTCGATATTTGGAACAGACTTAAATTCCTCACTAATCATCTCAAGGAAGTTTCCGTTCCCTTCAAAGAATAAGAATGTTGGAGGTTGATTACCTCTTAACTCATCAAGTGTTGCAACGATTTTCTTTTTATCACTAAAGCTTCCAACAAAGAAACGTGCCTTTGTATCTGGATTCTTGATATCAAAACTTTTCTGGAATGAGCGATCAATTTTTGTAACAGCAGGTCCTGCATTTAAGAAAGACATTTTCACCTTATTCTTAATCTCTTCTGCTCTTTCAGTTAAGTTATTTAGAGCTGGTTTTTCAACAAAGTCACATGCTCCATTATTAAGAGTTTCTTGAGCATAACGTGTATCCTCACGGCTAGCACTTGATACGACAATTACATTTGGATGTCCCATACGATAATTCTTTTTCAGATACTCAACTCCATCCATTTCTGGCATATGAATATCAAGAGTCATCGCATCGACTCTATTAGTTTTTAGGAACTCCTGGGCCTCAACACCATTGGCCGCACTTCCAACAACTTCGAAGTCCTCATCTTTTTCAAATATCTTAGTTAGTAGTTTTACAACAGAAGAACTATCATCAACTATTAGCATACGAATAGGTTTAGGAATCGAAGGTAGACTTGAAATTGGTCTAATAGCAGGTCTCGAAAGTGGTGCAACACCATCTTTAACAAGACTAAGATTTCTTTCAGCCTTAGGTGCTTCAGGGTCTAGGCAATATACACTTGGAGCAAGTGTCTGAACCTTTAAACTCGTCCCCTTCAGTGACTCACTTATTCCAGTAACAAATAGCGCATCTTTATGTAGATATTTTTTGAAATTCATTACGATATTTTCAATAGATTTTTGATCAAAGTAGATGAAAACGTTACGACAAAAAATAATATCAAATTTTTTGCTACCTAGAAACTTTTCTGGTGCAAGTAAATTCATAACACCAAACTGACAGTTATCTTTAATATTTGCGTTAACTTTAGCAAATTTTGAAATTTCACCAGAGCCACGCATCCAGTTACCAGTTAAGTATACAGTTGGGATTGATTTTATTTCACGATAACGGTAAACACCATTCTTTGCAATCTTAACACTTTCAGGATC
This sequence comes from Halobacteriovorax sp. XZX-3, assembly GCF_043196495.1. Taxonomy (NCBI): domain Bacteria; kingdom Pseudomonadati; phylum Bdellovibrionota; class Bacteriovoracia; order Bacteriovoracales; family Halobacteriovoraceae; genus Halobacteriovorax; species Halobacteriovorax sp. XZX-3. The sequence goes on from NZ_JBEBMO010000001.1 coordinate 1,396,473, forward strand.
AATATCAGTTCCAACTATTTCGAAACGCATCCCAGGATAGTTTTTTAAATGATGATGAAAGAACATTCCAAGTGAGTAAACTTCTTGCCCACGACTACAAGCTGCCGAAAGAATTCTTATCGTAGAATCGCCACGCTTCTTTGCATTCGCAACAATACTATCAAGATTCTTTAATAAATATTCAAAGTGAGAAAACTCTCTAAAGAAGTAAGTATGGTGAGTCGTTAACATTGAAATTAAATGCGATGATTCTTTTGCATAATTTTTTGTTAAATAACTATAATAATCTTCCGGAGTCGAGCAACCTAAGGTCATCATTCTCTTCTTAAGACGACTTGTTACCATCGACTGTTGTGCCGGTCCTAGAATATTGCCACTTTCTTTTGAAACAATTTCTGACACATAATTAGCAAGACTGATAATATCCCACTCAATACCTTTCTTAAAAGCTTGGTTCACATAGTTCTCCGAAATATAAAAAATCCCAATAGATGAAAAATCTATATCTCGACTTATCGTCAACTGTTATAATTTCTTAACAATAATTTCAGATAGTTAAATGATAAAAAGTAATCGGAACAAAATTTATATAGATTGCTTAGTAAGGTACTGAAAAGTCGTTTTCAATTTACGTTAACCTGTCAGAGGTCATGATTTTTATCCCCGCTCTTTGCTCTATTGCCGCCTCTAGCATCACTTTTGCAATTGATGAAGCAGGGTTAATACGCAAGCTTTTTGGTAGGATATAGTGGAAAATTTTCAATAAATATTTTCCAATAACCTCCCCTAATCGAAACTCATTCCTCTCTCCACCAATGAGTCCAGGTCTCACTAGACAAAGAGACTTAAACTTTAAGTCCATCAATGCATTTTCCAAATTCCCTTTGACTTGATTATAAAAGAAAATAGAATTCTCATTCGCTCCCATTGCCGAATTTAAGACAAAAGTTTCAATTCCAACTTCCTTTGCACATCTTGCAAAAGTAAGAGGATACACAAGATCTACTTTTTTAAATGCTTCTTTACTACCGGCCACTTTAATTGTTGTACCAAGAGCACATATGACGACATCAACATTCCACTCTTTAAGCATTGCTGAAGTTACCTGATCAAAATTAATGATGGGTGAATATAGTTTAGTGTGTGAATTAATTTCTCGACGTACAGGTGCAACAATATATTCGATTTCATCTCTTTCGATGGCCTGCTTTAACACATGACTGCCCACAAGGCCTGTTGCTCCTAGTATTAGTAATCTCATTCAATACTCCCTAACCAATTCATTTACATATTCACTACAATAAAGTTTAATTTTAATAAACAAAATTAGCTTTAACCACAGTGAGACAATTAATGACAAAGTTTGTTCTATATATTGCCTTTATATTATCAACTTCTTTTCACACATTGGCCCAACATAATTGGGTAAATACTCAAAGCCCACCACAAGATTGGTCAACTTTAGAGAATGATTTTGTGCAAGTTATCTACCCTAAAGGTTTTAAGAAGAATGCAATTTATATGGCCAATCTAATGGAGCACTACTCAAAATATGTAGGACTTTCTTATGGGCTAAAAAAGCCGGAGCAAGTTAGCTTGATCTATCGTCCAGAAATGGGTGATCCTAATGGATTTGTAACACTTGCTCCAAGACGTACAGAGTGGTTTGATTCAACGAATTTCTTTGCCCATGTAAGTACACTTGAGTGGCATGAAAATCTATCGATTCATGAATATCGCCACGTTATCCAACAAGATATCTTTAATAAGAAAACTGTAAAGGCGTTTGATGTACTTATGGGTGATACTGGGCAAGCACTTCTAAGTTATTTAGCTAGAAAGCCTTGGTATATGGAAGGTGATGCTGTTTATGCTGAAACAAAATATACTCAATCAGGACGAGGTCGCTCTTCTCGCTTTATGGCAAGACTAAAAGCAATTTTACTTAAAGGCGAAACACCAACATATGATCAATTTGTTAATGGAACATATAATGATAGATTAGTGAGTTGGTATATTTATGGATACGTTCTAATATCTCATGGTTACAAAAAGTATGGTGACAACTTTTGGGATAATGTCATGGACAATGTTACAGCAAGGCCTTATCCAAACGGAATTGTTGGCGCAATTGAAAATGCATCAGGCATCGACTTTTATGACTTCTACTACGAAGCATTTGAAGACTTAAGAAAAAAGTGGAAAAAGGACAGCTTTCCAGAATTAAAAATAACAGATTTTAATATTAAGACTAATCAATACAAAAATGGCGCTGATCTATATTATCTAGAGTATGACCTTAATAACTTCTATCGCTTAATTAAAGAAACTAATGGTAAAAAAGAAGTTCTAACAGATTTAGCCTACAGTGAAGACATTACTCGATTAGACTATAGTAAAAATCATGCCGTACAATCTCATTTTTTACCGCACTGGCGATATGGGTTCAAAAGCTATTCTGATTTAAGCCTAATTGATTTAAAAAATGGTCATAAGAAGTATATTACTTCGGGAATGAGGCTTTATAATCCACACTTCAACGAAGATGGGACAAGGATCATTGCTATTAACTTTAATGACAAAAATGAATGGATAGTTCAAGAACTTGAATTAAATGGCAAACTCCTTAGAACAATCAAAAGCAATGAATACAAATTCTTAGAAGCTGTTTCAATCAATGAAGATGAAGTTATAGCACTTGTGACAAAGGCCAGTGGTGGAAAAGGTCTCGTACGTGCAAATTTAAGAAATAATAATATAACTAATCTAATTCCAGTAAGTTTTAACAATCTCTATTGGCTACAATCTGATTACAAAGATAATATTTTATTTGAAGCTCAATACAATGGTTCAGTTGAGGTTTTCAAATTCAACATAAACGCAAAAGAGCTACAAAAGTGTACGACTTCTAGAATTGCAGCCTATTCACCTACATTTTCAAATGATGAAATTTTATTCTCTGAACAAACAATAAATGGTAAGAGAATTAGCAATACTTCGATGTCAAACTGTCAGAAATTACCAATCGATAATTTAATTAATCCTGATAAGTTTTATTCCAAAGATAGCCCTAGTGATCGCTTAAATAACTTTGAAAAAATAGAATTTAAAGACCGTGATGAAGTAGCAAATAAAAACTTCAATCTATACAAAGAAAAAGATTACTCTGGTTTTGACTGGCGAGCTTTTACTCCACACTCTTGGAGCTTCTTTGTTGGTCAAGGTTATGGACTGTCATTGTGGGCAGATAATTACTTAAGAGACTTTGGATGGAATGTTAACCTAGGATATGAAGCGGCTGAGAATACTCCATATTCATCGCTACAAATTGATTTTAAAAGATACTGGCCAATTTTCAGCCTAATTGCTGACTTAAGAGAACGAGAAGTTAGTCGCCTTGGTACAGATAATGATGACTATGGTTGGGATGAAAATGCAGTAGGAGCAAAAGTACAACTACCATTCGTTTTCAGAAAAAATCTCTATAACTTAAATATAACTTTAGATTATAGTGCTGAGTTCGTTCAAACTAAGGATTACAATTCAAATGACGTTGACACATCAGGAGAATCGGATTTAATTCGTCAAAGTACGTCACTACTAGTCGATCTTTATAAAGACTATACGGCAAGATCGATTATCTCGCCATGGAGCTTTTCTCTTTTAGGAATGTATCAGGATGCAAGTACAGATGACACGACTGGATTAGTTGGTGATTATCGCTGGTTTGGAGATCTTACAATTACGACACCTGGTTTTTTTAATAATAATGGCTTTAAATTTTCTGTTACTGGTGAAAAGTATGGAGATGGAACAAGCTATCGCTTTCAACCAACTTCGCAAGAAATTATGGGATACGTTTTTTCTCGTGGTTATAATTATTTCGCAACGAAGAGATATGTAAAAACCACTTCTAATTATTTATTTCCACTTTTCTATCCGGATTATAATATTTCAGCATTCATCTACTTTAAGCGAATTTATATGAATCTCTTCTACGATAACACTAAAGTATACGCTATATCAGCAGACAATGGATTTCATATTAGTAGTTATGGAGCGGAAGTGGTTTTTAATACATCGATCTTCAGGGCCATTCCTGTGGACTTTGCATACCGTTTTGTTAGAAAACACGAAACAGAAGAAAATGAAAGTGAAGTATTTTTAGGTATTGGAATTACATACTAGAAAAAAAAAGGCCCTCATATGAGGGCCTTCTTTTTGTTATCTTTCTTCTAATTTGTGATCTAGCTTAAGTTTTTTACGAACACTCTTTTTGATACTTGATTCAACAAGTGCTCCCATTGAAACCATAAGTTGTCTTACAACATATGGAGGCATCGCCTGAAGATCATCAATTGACTCCTTCGCTGCTTCATACTCATCACTTGTTACGACAAGCGATGTATCATATGGGATATAATTAAAGATTAACTCTTCAATTTTTTCCACGCGAGTAGATGACTTTGGGTGACTTGAAGTAATTGCTTGAAAGAAAGTTTCATCATAATCAGGTACCGATGAAAAGTACTTTCCAAGTCCGTAAGGTGAATATCCTGCTTTATATGCATACTGAACACCTAGCTTATCAGCTTCAAGCTCTTGAATACGGCTAAATCCCATAAGTGGAATATCTTCTAATTTATCGTATACATAATAAGTAGCTGCACCACCTAGAATCCCAAAGTTGGCCCAAACAAAACCAGCTCCAACAAACTTAGTAGCAATAGACTTTAAGCTTCTTGTTACAGACTCTGTACCGTGTCTTTCAGTAACGTGTGCCCATTCGTGTCCTAATACACCAGCTAACTCAGCTTCTGTTTTAAGAGAATCAACTAGACCTCTAAAAACAAATACGTATCCACCTGGAAGAGCAAAAGCATTTTCAATTGGAGCATTAATAAAGAAAACCTTAGGTTCTACATCTGGCATATCTGATGCTTTAGCAATCTTAGTAATCATTGTCTTTAAGTACTCGGCCATTTCTCCATCTTGATAAATGTAGCGAGAGAAGTTATTTACGATTTCATAAGCAGCTTCTTTTCCAAACTGAGTATCAGTCGCAAATTTAAAAAAGTTACGTCCAAAACCATTGTGTAGACGGCCTTCTTCACCAATACGGTTATAGTTTTTGTACTTTCCTACGGCCTTACAAGAAGCAAGACTTTTAAATTTAGACATATCGACAACAAGTTCATTACCATTTACTTTGAAGTCAACTGTGTTTGTACAATTAGTAAGCTTAAGCTTATCACCTTGAAGTTTTACAGAACCTGCTTTTCTTAGATCAACACTTCCCTCTTCAGAATCGTAGTTACGCACTTCAAATTCCATATTAATTTCAGTAGCTGATAACTTGTTAAGCTCTGGCCCGTGATTATATTCGAGCTTTAGATTTAATTTTCTTGGGTACATTGGCTTCACTTCAAATGACTCTTCACTTGAACCAGTTAAATTTAATTCCTGGCCATTGATCTTCATTTCACCTGAAAGAGATTCACCCTCAAGAGCATGTACAAACTTAACCTTTGATATTTTTTCGGCATTACATGACACAAGAAGTGCTAATGTCATTAACGTCGCAATATTGACCATTTTCTTCATATGTTTCTCCCATTTTTGTAATAGGCATTACTACCAGTGAAAGCCTCTCTATGTCTTAAAGTGTGTAATAATGAACACAATACTTAGGCCAAATAATTATCCATGGGGAAATCTTGTCTCCCAAGAGCTCTAAACCCTTATAAAATGGTATAATTCGAGAGTTAATAAGAGGATAGGTATGATTAAGAATTCCACTATAAGTATCTGTAAATTGGTAGTAATTTTAGCACTACCAACAATGGCGTTGGCCGCTTCAGCGAATGACTTCATTTCTGCGATGAAAAAGCATGTGGGTGAATACAAAACCCTAGTGAGAAGCTCTGATTTTTGTGACGCTTCTGAAGTACAATTTATTGATGAAAAGTCTCCACAAAAAGGACTAAGAGTAGGACATCGTATTTTCCTCGGCCCATTTTCTGATAAGAAAAAAGTTGAAAAGTCGGATTGTACATATAGTTCAGTATTCACTTATACAAAGACAAAAGTTACCCAAGTAAGTGAAGTCAAAGATTGCAAGGCATCAGCGAATCAAAAGGATTCGATTAGTACTCAAATTCTCGAATTAAAAAATGATACCATCAACTACGAGTCGAAAGAGAGTGGAATTAAGTGTGTCTATCAAAAAGTACAAAAGAGTAAGGAGGCTAAAAAATGAAGTCACTTATTCTTGTATCTACATTAATTCTTAATTTTAATTCTTATAGCTCTGATCTTAATTCTCGAAAAACTGATTTCTTAAATGAGCTTAACAGCGTTATTAATAGTGTCACAAATCCGCCGGATGGTGGTTGTCATAACTGTCAGGTAGAGGACAATACAATTTCTCAGGGTGATCCCCTACCAACTGAACACAGAAGAGATGGAAAGTATTTTAATAAAGACTGCCAAATGTTTATTACTGAAGATGGTAAAGAAGGCGTTTGGGGACAAATGATTACAGAGTATATTGAAAATGAATCGGGCGCTTCTGAGATGTTTCTCTATGATGAAATCAAAGGGATGACAGCGGCTCCATATACTTGTCCCAATTGGTACAACCTAAATAATGAGCAAAGAAAGAGATTTTGGGTTTGGATGTTTGCTTCAATCGCACAAGTTGAGTCATCATGCGATCCTACAAAGGTAAACACTGGTCGTGTACCAGATGCTACAGATCGCCCTACTGGACTCTTTCAGCTAAACCGAAAAAAAGATGCACGTTATTGGCGAGGTAAGAACTGCCAATTTGCATCTGGATATGAAACGACAATAGAACCAAGAAACCAAGTTAGATGCAGTATGGATATTATGTACAATATTCTTCTTGGTAAAAAAGGTATGTATAAGGCAAATGGTAAGGTTTTTCCAACTAACTCTTATTGGGAAAAGCTAAGACCGAATCATAGCCAAACTGGTGGACCTATTGGCGAGCTTGCTCGTATGTATCCACCTTGTAATGCGACCCCTTAATCTAAGGGGTCAGCCACCTTTAATTGGCACATTTCTGCCCTAAACTGGAAATATTGTCCACTTAACTACCTAAATTTCATTTCTTTAATGATTCGTAATATTATGTCGATATGCCACTGTAAACACAGGGGAACTTTGTTGCACGTTAGTAGAATCTTTACATTCATTTTAGCGTTTAGTTTAAGCTTCTTATCCTTAAATCTATATGCTTCGACAAGTAAGCTTGGTTACTCAGGCAGACTTGTACTTAGTAACGGTACTCCTGTTACAGGAACTCCTAACTTAAAATTTGATATCTTCTATTCAAATGATCTTCCTACAATAATTGCAACTCAAACAATCAATAGTGTGCCACTATCTAATGGGATCTACACTGTTGAATTAGACTTTGATAACTTAGGGTCTTTTGATCCTCTCTATTCCAACATTGCAGATGTAATTGATAAAATACCCACAGGACAGACTCTTGTTATTCGCGTGACAGATGTGACTGATGTTGGAAATCCAATCGCCTATGATTATCAGAATATCTTGGCAAATCCAATTTCTGTTTACGCCAATCACGCAGCTCTATCGGATAATTTAGTTATCGCAGCGACTTGCTCTCCAGGACAAGTGGTTTCTGTAAACGCATCTAATGAACTTGAATGTGTGAATCAAACTGCTGCAGTAGCTGTTGATTCAACGCTTGTTAACAATGCAGGGGTTATAGGTTTACCAAACCTTGTGACTGATAATACTACTTACTATTCTGTTGTTGTGGATGCGCAGGGACGTGTAAAAAGTGGTAACACAACACCTCCTTCAACAACGGCAAATGATATTCAAGACAACTTAATCGTTGATGCTGATATCAACACGAGTGCAGCAATTGCTTGGTCAAAAATTAATGCACCAACAATTGATAAAACATATGTCGGGCTTGCAAATGTTGCCAACGTTGCACAAATTCCGGCAAGTGATCTTGATAACTCAGGAACTCTAGATTCAGCGACACAAGTTCCAAGTGAACTTGCAGTAAAAGGCTACGTCGATACGACGGCACAATCCATGGCCGATGCAAAAGTTATTAACTCAATGGCAGGAACACAAACGGATACTGCCCCTTCTGTTGATTCAGTAAAAAATTATGTAACGGCCCAAACTAGTGCTATTACGTCATCTCAGTGGACGACAACAGGAAGTGACCTTTATTACAACACAGGTAATATCGGAATTGGTACAACAACACCAACTTACCCACTACACATTCAGAGTGCCACATGGGCCGAGATTGGAATAGAAGGTACAACTTCAGCAGCAGGAGCAAGCCTGAACCTTCTTGGACACGAAGATAAGAAGAGTGCAATAAGAATGCAAACAGGAAACACTGCAAGTGCTTACTGGGATATTATGGCATTCGGCTTAAACTCAGCAGCAACAACAAGTCGCAATGAACTTCACTTTAACTTCTTTAATGGAAGTAATAATACAGCTCTAGTCTTAGATGGTGACACTGGAAATGTTGGTATTGGTATGGATGAGCCTACTGAAAAACTTGATGTTGCTGGTAAAGTCAAAGCAACCGAACTTTGTATCGCGGCCGATTGTCGTGCTGCATGGCCGACAGGTAATGCAGGAACTGTTACTGCCGTGACAGGGGGAACAGGACTTACAGGTGGAACAATTACGTCATCAGGAACTCTAGCAGTAGATGTTGGAACAACTAATGGTAAAATTGCGCAAGTTGGGGCCGGTGATAAGTTAGCAGATTCAATTATTAATTATAATCCTGCAATTGATGTTGCCTTAACGGGTTTTACAACAGGTGCAGCTTCAAGTGTATTAGCGACAGATACTGTTATTCAAGCATTTCAAAAAGTTCAAGGTCAACTTAATTCACACGCCTCTTCTCTTGCTGCTATTTCGGCATATGATACAGATGATATTGGAGAAGGTTCGACAAACCTTTATCATACAGATGCCCGTGCAAAGACTGCAGCAGTTGTTAACTCGACAGTAGGCAGTGAGACAGACCAGGCACCTTCAGTTGCTGCTATTAAATCATATGTTGATAATCGTGCAACTCAATGGACAACAGCAGGAAGTGATATTCACTATCCGACTGGAAATATTGGAATTGGTGTAACAACACCTTATTCTCTTCTTGATATTAACGGTGTGGATAAAACGGTTAGCCTTGCAGCAGCTAGAGACTTCCCTGCGATGCTACGTTTAAACTCAACTGATCCAGCGATTGGCGCTGAAACAAATATTCTTTTTACATCTAACTACTCTGGATCTTCAAAAGTTGCTAACGCATCAATTGCTTCAATCCAAGAAACTGATGGTGCGAATGCAGATTACGGACAAGCGGCTCTTGTTTTTAGAACAAGTGGGCCACTAATTGCAGATCTTAATAAAGAAAGAATGCGAATTGATGGTACAGGTAATGTTGGGATTGGTGTTGCATCTCCAGGCCACAAGCTTACCGTAAATGGTGGTGCAAACTTTGCAACAGCATCTGGTACACAACCATTCTATATTTCAAGAGCAGGTGCTACAGTAGAAGCCTTTTCTCTAACTGTTGGTGATACAGCATCTTTCTTTGATTTGATTGAAGATAATGGTGAACCTGACTTTCAAGATATGAATTTCCGCCTAATCTATGAAGGTGGTGCAACACATACCTATCTTAGAACTTTAGCATCAGGTCCTAATGCTGGTGATGTCGATGTTTATCTACAGTCTTCTGGTGGAAATGTAGCCATCGGAAATATTGCACCTACGCAAAAACTAACTGTTGATGGTGGCATGAATGTCACAACAGGCAATGATATCTGTATAGACGGTGCAGGTTGTTTATCAACAGTTGTTGCAGCAAGTGGAGAACAAAACACTGCTTCTAGTGCCGGTGGAACTTCTCTTTATAAGACAAAGACTGGAACTGACTTGGTATTCAAAGGCTTAACAGCTTCTAGTGATCTAACTCTAACGGCAAACACTGATGATGTGAATTTGGCCGTTAATACTTCAAATGGTGCCAATGAGCTTCTAAGACTCGATGCGAGTGGACGTGTTCCTTCTTCAGTTATCGATGGATCTACTGTCCTTAGTACACCTCTAACAGGATACTCTGTAGGTGCAAACTCAGCTTTAGTAGCAACAGATACGGTTCTCGATGCTTATGGAAAATTACAAGCACAAATCAATGCAAACTATACTGCAATTACAGGATTAGCAGACACTGATGATCTTGCGGAAGGTGCGACCAATTTATACTTCACAAATGGACGTGCCCAAACAGCAGCAGTTGTAAATTCGACAGCTGGAACAGAAACTGTACAAGCTCCATCAGTTAGCGCGATGAAAAGTTATGTAACGACTCAAATTGGTGGAGTTAATCAATCTCAGTGGACAACGACAGGTAGTGATATTTATTATAACACTGGAAAGGTGGGAATTGGAACAAGTGTACCAACATCTGATCTACTTATAGTTCATGGAGTTCGTCAACTTAGTTCAACAGGTTTAGGCGGTCTAGTTGTTCAATCTGGAAATGATCAAGTCGGTATGCAAGTTTTCGATATTGATGGAGATGGAGCAACAGGAGATGACAAGATTCCTTCTGTTACGTGGGGAGATAATCCTTCTGACCCGTTAGTTTTTGCAAGATACACTAGTGGGAGTAGCTATACTGAGTACATGAGGCTGACGGGGACAGGTGAGCTAGGTCTTGGTACAGATGCACCATCTGAAAGGCTTCATGTAGCAGGTAATGTTTTAGCTGCAGCTTACCTTTATACTTCAGATGAAAGATTCAAAGAAAACGTGGAAACGATAATTGATCCACTTCATAAGGTAAATTCTCTACGTGGGGTAACTTTTGATTGGAAAACAGATGAATTTCCAGAAAGAAATTTTCCAAAAGAGAAGACTGTAGGTTTTATCGCTCAGGAAGTTGAAAAAGTTCAACCAGAGTTAGTAAAGACTGGTCAAGATGGTTATAAATCAGTTCAGTACGGTAATATCACAGCGCTATTAGTAGAAGCAGTAAAATCAATTTCAAGTAAAATTGATAAGCTCTTTAATAATGATGAAGAAGTGAAAAGAGAGATTGCTTCACTTAAAGAAGAAAACGAGCAACTTAAAGCAGATATGCAAGAGATGCGCAAAGCAATTAAAGAGTTACAAAAAGCAAATAAGAAATGAAAATTCAAATAGGTTTTCTATTTACTCTACTCTTCTCGCAAGCTGTTCTTGCGATCAATACAGTTGATACTGGTTTTAAACTAGCAAGCAATGAACTTAAAACTATTGTGGCCCATAATACTTGTAAGAAAGTATGGAATACATCAACAACAAATGAACACTTTGTTTCAACAAAGACAAATCCAGAGTGGATGAATTTCTATGCCAATGCACCATCTGATATTGTCGTTCGCGACTGTCAGGTTTCTTGCTCGACTTTAAATAAAACAGGATCATATCCTAGTGGACTTTATACAATCGACATAGACGGCGCAGGACCACTTGCTGCTCTAAGTGTTTATTGTGATATGGATAATAATGGCGGTGGTTGGACGAGAATTTACAGACACGATGTAGCTGGAGGATACTTTCCAACAACGAATTCGGCCCTACTCTACAATCAAGCAGCACCGACAGGAAACCTCTACTCAATTGTTCAATATATTGATGAGCTCGAAAGTCTAAATCGTTTTACATTTTGGATTAATTATCCGAATGAAACGAAGAAAAATATTTGGTCACAATTTACAAATCCAATTTACGACACTCCTGTACGTGGCTATCGAGGAATTGATATTGAAATGAATAGTCAAAGATGGGGTGGCCTAGAGCTTGGGAACAATAGTTTTGGTTACTCAAATGGTGATGCTTCATTATTAGATGGCTCAGTTAATCATTCAAATTGGTACTTTGCAATCGGTTCAGATCAAGTTTATAAAACTGGAATTCCTTCAGATCATAATAATGACGTAGGGACACAATTAGTAGAGCTCTATCTTCATGATGAAGGGATGAGACCGATGTCATGCCAACATCTCGTTGAGCTTGGTGAATCGAAAGGCTCAGGTCTCTATACAGTATACCCAGATCAAGTAACAGCGACTCAAGTTTACTGTGAAATGGATATTGATAATGGCGGCTGGACTCTTTTCTATGCCAACGCTGCAGATCCTACAATGACGACAAAGAAGTCATATAATACGATGAAAAGCGAATTTGCTGGCATTAATATCACCAGCACAAATTACGCAGATATTAATACCGTTGGTATGCATAATTTCTTTGATTTTTCAGCAACGCAAATGATGGCCCGTGATATCGGTAACTGGGGAGCGACAGATTTCTCGACAGTAGAATTTTTTAATCCTAATGACTTAAATCTTGTTCTCGACATCAAAGCAGGACCAAGTAGGACGACACCAGGAGATTGTGACATTATGACAGGTGGCTCACAATTTCGCTTTAGAAATAGCAATGGAACAAACTACTATTTAGATAGGCAAACTAATTGGGCCGGAGTTGGTTTTGGATGGGGAGACTGCTTCCCTACTTATACGCAAACACCATATTCTGATGTACACGATTATCCACGACACTATATTTATCATACAAATGGTAGTGATGACCTTAACCGTGTTCGTGGCGTTGGTGGTTTCAACACAGGACAAGCAACTGTTAAGGCACGCTACTTTTTAAGAGAGAAATACGACCGTCCAAAGAACTGTATGGATATTCTTTTAAATGGTAAATCTCGAGGAAACGGTTCCTACACAATTTATCCAGAAGGGACGGCCGTCACAGTTGATTGTGATATGACCACAGAAGGTGGAGGTTGGACAAAAGTATGGCACGGCTACCCTACTCACGCTATTCGTGGCGATACTTCAGCGGAAGTTTACTCAAGATCAAATTCAATTGCCTTCAATCAAATGCGCGTTGAAGGTGTGAATACAGGTTTCAGTATCACTGACAATACTTGGGAGACGGCTTATTTAGACAAAACAATTCCTAATTATTTTCAACAAGTGGCCGCTCTTACAGATGCAAGTAAACCACAAGTAAAGTTTGCAGATATGGACGGTAATGAAAACGTAGGACTTGTTGGAAACTATTTCTTTCATGGCTACGGAAATAATTGGCGTGTTTTCTATTCATGCGTAAATGTTGACCCCAATACTACGGATCGAATTTTTATCGGTGGTGCCTATGGAAAAAGATGTACTCCAAGAGACTCCATGGCCAGAGCTGAAATCACAACTTGTACTTCAACCGGTAATAGTTACTGTACAAATGCTTACAATAGTACAGAGGTAGAATCAGGCCTTGGTCTAACATTAAAACAATACCAAGAAACACGCGTTTGGGTACGCTCTCTTCCTTCAATGAAGTCATGTCGAGAGTTTCTTGACCGTGGCTATTCAAGTGGCACAGGGGTTTACTTAATTGATCCAGATGGACCACGAGGTTCAAATCCGGCCTTCCCAACAGTTTGTGATATGACAACTCATGGTGGAGGCTGGACGCTTGTATGGGGAAATACTCGTGGTGGGACGAATAAGCCTACAACTGCTATTACATATGCTGATTCAATTTCAACTCTGCCAAAATGCTCTGCAGCCGCTGGAAGCGTAAGTGATACAACAGGAAAATGTAGTCTATTATCGACTACAAGTATTGCATCAAATAACACTAACGACTACCTAGACTACTTAAACTACTTCGTCGGTCTCTCTCATTGGGATAATATTGCTGGTAATGGAGATTTTCAACTACTCTATTCTTGGTCTTACGATTACGATCAGTCATTTTCACAACAGGCGATGATGACGGTGAAAAATTTTAATCCTGCGGATAAGTACCGTTTAAATATTGAATCCTATACTCAATTAATAGGTACAGTAAAAGCGGCAATTGCCACAAGTCATAATGGAATGATGTGGTCAACACTTGATCAAGATAACGATAATCATACTGGAAATTGTCCGTCATTCTATTCTGACACTCCATTTTGGTATGCAAACTGTTGGAACGGTAAGATCAATGGAGGAGGAGAAACTTCAGAAGGTGGTTATTTCAATGGTGCCTATTGGAATGGAACTGCTATGGAATTTGCTACTGACCCAGCAACTGCAATTGGTGCGGGGAACGGTTGGTTTATGATTCGAGAGTCAAACTCATACGGAGATTATAAGTCTTCATGCAAGCAGATCCTGGAAGAAAATCCAAATGCTCCATCAGGTAATTACACTATTAACTTCTATCCTGGTCAAAATGCTCTACGAAGCGTCTATTGTGATATGACAACAGATGGTGGTGGCTGGACATTAGTAGCACGCTCAAGTGGAGTTACAGATCTTGATAATTCAATCATGGTAAGCTCTATTGCTGATAACCTTATAACTGAAAGAACACTTCCTGCAACTAGAGCTTCAATTAATCCAGAATACTTCTCTCGTGCCAATGGAACAACTGATGCCATGTTCATTTCACCTTCATACAATGCAGGTGCTCCAATAATTGAAAATGGCAATGGAACTTGGGATTATGACTATGTGGACTGTACAGGGAATCTGCGCCATACAAGCCGAACAGCAGGATGTTCAGGCCAGAATGCCAATGATAACTATAATGGTGTTGATGCCTATAATATAACATTCAATGGTGGTAACGAAGGTGTCGTGCCAGCTTATGGAACAGAAGTCTGCTATTCAGGAAAAGGTGCATGTAGCTTTGAGTTCTACCTACGTTAATTTAGTCTGCTAAAAGCTTTGCTAAGAAACAGGTCTTGCCATCTGATTCCCTAATACCTTTATAGACAATATCGTGAGTAACCTCACCTTCCTCATTACGTGCTCGTAAGATATCAATTTTATCACCAAGGTGTGTTTCGGCCATAAAGTTAATTTCAAAGTCATTTAACTTTGCAGTTTTATGAAGCTCTATTGGAATTGAATCAAGAATCCACTGAGAATACTTCGTATTATTAACGTGCATATTTAAATCCAGATCACTATTTCGTACTGTAATGGTATTAACTTTTTCAAAGTTATCCCTCACCTCAACTTTATGAGCGATATAATCAAGATGATAATCTGTACGAGGATTAATTCTCTCCATTGGGAAATCAGGCTTTTTAACCTTTCTTGTCACACCGTCTAAAATCATCCATACAGTTGAGCAATCTCCAATCTTTTCACCATCAAGGAAAATCTCAAATTCGCGAAAGGCATACATACCTTCTGGCGGTCTCGACCACGTCTTAATCTCAATAATTTCGTTCCAATGAGGAAACCTGTCCATGCGAAGTTTTTGTCTAACTAGAACCCAAAATGATTGATCTCGAATCATATCTTCTAAACCAAAGCCCATCTCTTCGGCATGAACTGTTGCAATATCTTGCAGATAACCTAGCATTCCAAAGAGTCCAAGACGCTTGTTGATATTCACATTATTGATACTGACCTGATAAGTCTTTTGATAGATTGAATTTTTCATAGAGATATTAAAGCAAAAGCGCATTGGTTTTGGCCAGTGTCTAAAATATGAACAGTATCCATGGCATTTTTGCATGGTTTTTGGCCTTTTTCTTGGCATAGCAGTTGCATCTAATAAATTGAATCAAATTCTTGGGAGGAATTTATGAAAGCTTGTTACAAAAAGCTATTTATTATGAGTGCATTATTTCTATCGAGCACTTACGTGCAAAATGAAATGTCTATCACTGATAACTCATATCAAAATGGCCATTACCGCGAGATAGCTGGAGAAAAGCAAGTCTCTGTAACATCTTATCAAGTCCACCAAAAAGGTATCTTTGACCTTTGGTTCGATACTGCAAAGCTATTTGGAAAAGTAGAGAATATCGTTAAAATTGAAATTAAAGATGTTGATGAAAAGCTAGTAAAAGATTTTAAAGATCTTTCAAAAAGATATGAAGAGCTTCAAGGTAAGTCTAATACACTAACTGAAGAGCTTGCAAAAAGTAGTGAAGAAATCACAAGTCTAAAATCTCAACTTGCTAATGTACAATCTTCAGATCCTGTTGATGATAATATTCGCCAAGAAAAAATTAAGGCACTTGAAGAACTAATCGAGCAAAGAACTTCTGAGCTAGATACGGCCAAAGAAGCAATTTCAAAATTTGATGAAACAAGAGAGAAACTTCAGGAAATTAGTGAAAAGTTATCTTCTCTAGAACTAGAGAATGAAGAGCTCAAGAAAGAAAATGCTGTTTTAGCCTGTGAACTAGAAAATGCTAAATCAAAAATAGATACTGACGAGATAAAAAAGCTTCAAGATGAACTTGCAAAAATTACGGCAGAACTTGAGGAATATAAGAACGAGTCAGAACAGAAAGAAGTTATCGCAGAAGCAGGTAGCAAAGAGATTGATAAAGATAAAATTAAAGCAAAGAAGAAGGATAAAAAAGAAGATAAAGAAGATAAAGACGATAAGTTTTCAGAAGCAGAGCTAGCTCTTATCGAATATATAAGAGAAATGAAAGAGCAAGCAGAGTACCAGCGCCAGCAACAACAAGAGGCCATGGCCATGCAACAATTTGTAAGCATGCTTACATCTCAATTTACGCAGCCACAAGTTAACTCTTACTTTGGAACATACGATGCGCTTAACCAGAGACAAGATAGTTTCTCAAGTATGATACGCGACTTTAGAGAACAGTCTTTTATGATGCAAGATCTTAATCGACTAAACAACTGGAACTATAGTTATAATGATTACTATGGAGCAAATGCACCAATGCTAAGAGTAAGTGAATCGATGCCTTGGGGTAATTACTACACTCCAGAACAATCGATTCAAGTACAAAACTTTGACTACTCTAAAAGTGGATATAATTGGGGAAGCAGTATTCCAAATCAAAACTTTAATATGGGAATCAATACTGCAAGCAGCTCTCCTATCTTAAATAATTTTACGACTGCTCTAGACGCTACTAATAGCGCTAATATAAAGCTTTTTTAATACCCTCCCCCCTTTAATTTGATACTAAAGGCCGAGTTTAACACTCGGCCTTTTGTTTTTTTCGGTAATTATTGCCGATTTTTCTAAACTTATTCATCTATGTTTCGAAGAGGTAGGTACTAAATCTAAAGGAATTAAGGTTAGAATGATGAAAGAAATAAATATGGAAGTTGCGAAGAAAAGAATTATCAAGAAATGTCATGTTTGTGGCCATGTGCACGATACCGCAACTGAAGTTCAAAAATGTCAGAGTTGTAAAAAGTCATTCTTACCAACAAAATACTTTGATAAAGTCCATGCAAAGAACTCTTCAGACTTTAAGCTATTGTTTTCAGATGTTAACGAGCTGCACGAAGAAGATATTATCAAAGGCATTACCGTACTTTGGTAAGACTTTATTAATTCTCGATCAAGTTCCAACGTGATATCGTTCTCTTATGGAGAACACTACACACGCTACTCAGAATTTTAATTTACATCCAGTCGTTCAAAGGCTCTTTGCTAAAAGAGAGATGGGACCTCAAGAGATTCAAGAATTCCTATCTTGGGATCTGAATTCCCTACCAAACTTTGGAGCACTCATTGATATTGATGTTGCCGCAGATGAAATAATTAAAGCTATTGATAATAATGAGAAAATTGCCATTTATGGTGATTATGATGTTGATGGGACGACTTCTTGTGCTCTCTTCTATCAATTTTTTCAAAAGCTAAATCTCGAAGTAGACCTCATTCAACCTTCCCGTTTTGTTGAAGGTTATGGACTTCATAATTGTTCAATTGATCGTGCAATAGAAGAAGGTATCGATCTAATGATCACAGTCGACTGTGGAATCTCAAACGTTGAGCAAGCCGCTTATGCAAAAGAGAAAGGTCTAAAATTAATTATCACCGACCACCACAAAGATGGACGCGAAACAATGCCGGAAGCAATCGCTGTTGTAAATCCTTCGCGCCGAGACGAGCCAGCAGATTCAGACATGAAACCACTTGCTGGTGTTGGTGTAGCATTTGCGATTTGTGTTGAAATTAGAAAGAAGCTCTTGGCCCGTGGACAAGATATCCCTTCAGTATATGATCTACTTCAATACGTAGCGATTGGTACAATTTGTGACCTTGCACCACTAAGTCCAATGAACTTAAAACTTGTTCGTCATGGAATGAGACTTATTAAGAACACTCAATATGAAGGAATTAAGGCTTTCTTTGATCCAACAGATCGTGGAAAAGATATTATTCCAAGCGAAAAACTATCTTTCAATGTTGGCCCGTTAATCAACTCTAAAGGGCGATTAGACCACCCAGAAGTAGCATTAAAACTTTTAATCTCAAAAGACTATAACGAAGCACGTGAGTACTATCACCAGCTTGTTAACTGTAATACAGAACGTAAGGCCATTCAAAAAGAAGTCTTTGAAGAGGCAAAAGAACAAGTCATAGACGAACTTAAAAGAGATGCCGAACTAGACATTGCAATTGTCTATGCTCCTCACTTTCATGAAGGTGTTATCGGAATTGTTGCTTCAAAGCTTGTTGAAACATTTAAAGTACCTGCCATTGTTTTCAGTGATGCCGAAGATGAAGGTGTGATTAAAGCATCAGCAAGGTCTGCAGGTGATCTCGATATTTATCACCTACTTAATGAGCATCGCGATCTGTTCTTAAAATTTGGAGGCCACAAGGCGGCCGCAGGGCTTTCAATGCCAGTTGAAAATCTGGAAAAATTTAAAACTTCGATGAATGCAATGTTAAAAGAAATTCCCTTGATCCAAAGAACGGTACAAGATTTTTATGATCTTGAGATAACTCCAGATGAAATTGATCCAAATCTTCTTAGAGGGCTAGATGCGCTTGAGCCTTTTGGAATGGGAAATGCAAAACCAATCTTTAAATTAAAAGGTGCAAAGCTTAAAAGTTTTGATCTTCTAAAAGATGTACACGTTAGATGGAATTTTACATCAATAACAAATCAGAAAATTAATCTTAAAGGGATTAGTTTTAATTATATGTCTAAGTGGGGAGCGCTTACACCGAACGAAATTTATGAGCGCCAAAATGATCCAAGTGTTGAACTTGATGTCTACTTCACACTTGCTCTAAACTACTTCAATGGAAATAAGTATATTCAGCTAATGGTTGAAAGAGTGGACCTTAACTAGAGTTAAGGTCCGTATCTAATTATCTTTCAATAGTCACTTTTTCCATAACGACATCTTGCATTGGACGGTCATGCATACCAGTGCGAACCTCACCGATCTTCTCAACAACATCCATACCTTCGATAACTTTACCAAACACTGTATGGCGTCCATCTAAGTGTGGAGTTGCACCAAGAGTGATGAAGAATTGAGAACCATTTGTTCCAGGGCCAGCATTTGCCATAGAAAGAATCCCTGCACTATCGTGGCGAAGGTCTGAGCGACATTCGTCTTCGAATTTATAACCTGGACCACCCATTCCTGTTCCATCTGGACATCCACCTTGAATAACGAAACCAGAAATAACTCTGTGGAAAATTAGACCATCATAGTAAGGACCTTCTTTTGCAGGAGTCTTTTGTCTCCCTTCAATAAGGTTAGCAAAGTTCCATACTGTTTCTGGACATTCTTTTGCGTAAAGCTCTACTTTGAAATTTCCCATATTAGTTTCAAAGTTTGCGTATAGACGATCAAGATCCTCTTTGTGGGCATCTTTCTTAGTTCCAAAACCGAACATAATTACTCCTTAATAATTTATATATTTAAAGCGTCCCTTAATAAAATTCGGGCGTTTCTTATGAGAATAAACACGGCGTACTTTTACACTTGCGCTTAAGTATTGATCTAAATAAAAACTTTCCTCTGAAGATAACTCTCCCTTAGGCGTATAGTAAGTTAGATAGCGATAATCGACAAAGTAGGCACCTTCAAAATTTACATTAGCTTCTTTTAAAGAAGCCTTCACTTCAATATCATTCAGGCACAGGGAAACAAATACAGGTCTTCCTTCTAGCATTGATTTTGAGGACATTAATTTTTTTAACTGATCTAAATTCTCACGATAGCTATCAAACCAAATGATATTAACTCGATTAAATTTTGGAAGCTTGATATAGCCACCAGTGGCCGTTACAAAATCATTAGCGCTAAAAAAGATTTGCTCAACTTCTTTAAGAGTTGGGCTTCTCTCCATATTATGCGCACGTTCAGAGTACATACGATTAAAGGCAAATTGTATTTGCGAAGCGCTTTGATGATCTATTGAGAAACTATCCATTAGATTCAAAATATTTAAGTATCTCATATCTCTTGTGCGTTTACATTGTCCTTCTCCTGAAAAGTTTCTCCATTCAGGAAGAATTGGAAGCATATAAACGGCAGCACCCGAGTCACGATAGTATTCATCTGTTTGCACTCTTTTATACTCACGATCAACAGTCGTGGTACAAGAAAGAAGTGTTAATATGAATACGATATAAAGTAATCTCAATATAAAACCTATTTTTTAATTATTGCTTAGAGAAATATCTTAACATATTTTCTTTAATTTCATCTAACGTCATTGCATGAAGAGGATAGAAGCCTTCTTCATCCATTGCTAGGCCCCTAACTTTACTAGACTCAACACTTACACCCTGATCAACACAAATTCGATCACAAGCAAGAGTCTTAAGCTGTTCAGCTCCACCAAGTAGGTCACTGCCTTCAATCGTAACAAATAGACCCTTACGATCTAAAAGCTTATCAACAGAAGAGACGACTGCACTATTATAAATCATTAGCCTAGGCTTTGGTTCAGCCGGTGTAGGAGTTTTGGCCTTAATATGAGGCTCAAGAGATCTCCACTGCATAATCTTTTCTTCAAACTCTCTCTTCTCTTCGTCAAATTGCTGGCGATCCTTTGCTAAAAGGTCACTAAATTGAGAAATTTCATCTTTATATTCTTTAACCTGAGCTGAAGTTAGATTCCCGAAAGGAACTTCTTCAGCAGTGATTAGCTGGAGTGTTTTTGTTAGATCATTTAGATAATCTTCTTTTATTAGACTTAGAAGCCTTAGATTCTCAATACCAGTTCCAACTAAGCATAGATTTCTTGTCGCTTTAATATCTTCAAGACTAGCATGGTGTTCATTGTGATAAGTGATTCTTTCATCATCGGCAAGGGCAAGCTCATTAAGAGCATGAACTTGAGCTGCACCCATAGGATTTGCTATTGTTAACTCATTTGAGTAACAGATAAAATCAAAGTCTTCAAAAGATTCAATCGAATTTTTTAATGATTCAAGAACATCTTTACCAAGCTTTTCAAAAACTTCAGGGTTTTCTAATTTTTGGCGTTCAATTTCAGTTGTAGCATTTACCTTAAAAACGACGCGAAAAGTATCGGCCATACGAGAGCGACTCTCCAAGACAGAGTTCGGCGATAAAAAGCGCTTATGAACGCGAATCACTTCCACATTACGGTGGGCGATTTCCCTAAACTCTGCTTGCGAGTCTGTTGGAATTTGACCAATAATTTTAACGTGGACACCTAAGTCTTCAAAAAAACGATAAGCGGCAAGGGCCTTCTTATCACTACCTAAAATCGCGATTTTCATGGCCCGATCTTATAAGCTTAAAGGCTTAATGACAATTAGATACCATTAAATAAAAAGAGATTTCATCTCTCCATTATCCACTACTGAATACTCAGAGAATGCATAAATAAAGTTGATGAATTGCTCCATGGCCTTGAACGAGTGCATCGATTTATCGAACTCACAACCATATTGCATATAAGTGACACCGTCAGCACCTTGAGTTAGTGCGCTGTGACGAATTTTAACGATAACAGGGATATATGATCCTTTTGTAAAATAGAATTTAAGCTTTAGCTCATCCCCTTCTTTTAGCTTTGCATCTGTTTTATCTGTCCACGGAACATTGAAAGAAAGTCCATCATGAGAGATATCAACCATATTGATTGCATAAGAATAACCATCTGACTCAATTACCGAGTAAGCTCCCATAAAGTTATTAAAGCAAATACGCTCAAAGCTTCTACGCTTCTTCTCGATATTCTCTTCTCTCTTTGCTTGGAAGTTGATTACTTTGTTATCAGACATTATTACCCCTTATTACAGATATTTTTGCTGTCTGACTTATCGTCAAAAAGGCATAAATCATGAGGTAAATAAGAGATAAAACTTGCGCTAGGCAAGAAGGTCCAAATGTTAAAAACTAAATAAATTTAGATACTTATCGATATTTTTTCTTTTTCTGCCAAAATGGTGTCGAAGAAATCTCTGAGTGAATCAGTTGATAAGTTTCAAGCCTAGAGTGAACCATTAAACCCTCTTCAGTTTCAGGATCGTACTCTTCGCTAAAAAATGCACAACCTCGGTTCTCTGGCTCATGATTACAATTTGAATATTGGCAGTGACGAGCAATCTCTTCCAAATCAGGGAATAGCTCCATTAGATCATCTGGGTCAATATCATCTAGTGAAAATGATCGAATTCCTGGAGAATCAATAAGATAGAAGTCCCCAAGATCCACAATCTCAGACCAAGTAGTCGTATGTGAACCCTTTCCAACTTTTCCAACCTGCTTAGTCTTTAGCTCAACTTCGCCATCTGATAAACAAGAAATCGTTTGTGATTTCCCAACACCTGACTGGCCAACAAAAAGGGCCGTCTTCCCCTTTAGGGCCTCTTTAAACTCACTCATCCCACCTTTAAGATATTGAGTCTCATAGTCCTTATCAAGGGCGCAAATCTCGAAATACTTCACACCAAGCTCTTTCAAACGCAGGATTTCATATTGAATATCAAATTCTTCTGGGTCATAGCCATCCATCTTATTGAAGACAATAATCGGCTCAACACCCCACTGAAAAGCACGCACAAGAAAGCGATCGATAATTCCTCGTTTAAATCTTGGCTTAGCAGCGGATGAAACAATAACCAAGTAGTCACAATTGGCCGCAGTAACTTTTCTTTTTGACGTTCTGACTAGAATTCTAAAGATCTCATTTTTACGAGGCATGGCCTCCTTGATGATATATTCACCAGTTTCAGCTATCGTATCTAAACAAACATTATCGCCAACAACTAGAGTTTCTCCTTTTTTTAGGAGATTACCAAGTGCCGTCGCCTTCACTACTTCCTTTGTTTCATCGATGAGACAATCGAAGTCGCGCTGGTGAGAGCGAATGATTTTAGCTTTTAATACGTTATCTGACATAGAATTCCACTGTGTAAACTTTCTATAAACTTTACCATCTCTTCAACATTTTTACATCTTATATTGACAAATGTGGCGAGTGCCATTATTTTAACTGAACACAAAGTCACTGTACGCACTCGTAGCTCAGCTGGATAGAGCATTCGCCTTCTAAGCGAACGGTCTCAGGTTCGAATCCTGACGAGTGCGCCATTTATTTCGACGACTTTCTATGAAACAACAATCTCTTAAATTTACTATTATCGTGGGATGCTTTTGGATCCTAATCATGGGTATTATTAATCTAGTCTTTAAACCATATGGAATTGACTATGATTCAGGTTGGGCCGCCACTTCGGCATTCTTCATTACAAGTGCCCTGATCTTCAATTACTTAACGAATTCAATTCAAATCTCGAAAGATCACGTAAAGTCTTACTTGCTAGTAATCATAGTCTTCTTGGCCATGGCGCTTTCAATTAATTACATCTTTCCAATTTCAATTATTAAGAAATTTGAAATCATTAATTCGAAAATAATCTTTCCACTTTTTAGTTGGAATGTTTTTGTTTCAAAATCAGCAGATATTATTTTTCAGCAATTACTAATCAATATTCTCATTGAACATTATCTAAAATTCTATAATCGAAGAGACAGTGTAAAATATTTTGGGATATTCTTTGCAGTAATCCACCTGCCTCTATTCTATGTATTTGGACTTAAGGCCTTGTACTTTATCTTGCCGTCAATTGCAGGAGGAGTGCTCTTTGCCTATCTTATTTCATATTTCTATCGCGGCTACCTGCTATCGCTAGGGTTTCACTTCACTTTTTATTTAGGTCTGGGTGTCTTTTTAAGATATTTAAATTAATTTAATCGTCTAAACCATTAAATTTACTTAATTGAAACTTTGACAGTTAAAGGAATTTTCATGAGCTGACGATAAGTAGTGCATGAAACGAATCACTCTAGCATTACTTTCAATTTCTTTCTTTATTTCGTGCTCACCTAGCTATCATGTGGCATATGATGTTGATACGTGTGTAGAGGAATTAGATAATCGCTACACAGGAACAAATCGTTCTCCAAGCTCAATCTATAGAGTGGATGATGTCGTTATTAATCAAAAGAGTAAAGAAGCAGAAATCAAAGTAAGTTCGTGGTCTCATTCCCAATGGTTTTATGAAGGTAAGAAACCACATTACTTTTTCCAAGATACGAAATTGTTTTCTTATCAGGAAGTCGATTGTCCAAAGAAATTCGGTGAAGAATATCGTAAGAAAAATCTAGGTATTGATAAGCGAATCAAAAAAATTGACCTCTAGCCTTATTCAATTCGCTTTAATAATCTATCGTAAGCTGTTTTCTTATAACGAACAGAGATTGCCTGCCAAATATCGACATTTGAATCTTCAATAATTTCACCTTCACCATCTTCTTCCATTGCAGCAACGGCATCAGCATTGGCAGCAAATTCAGAATTCTTCTGAAGCGCATATTGATCTGCAGCTCCCTCTCCAAAGTCAAATTTAAAACCACCATTATTGGCCGCGCCAACTGCATCAAGACCTTTCCCACCTTTTGCATCAACTGCTAGCCCATCTTGTAGCTCTTCCTCTTCATCATCATTACCAAAGTTAGAACCTTGGTTTGGTTGAGAAAGATATGGAAGTGCAGACATCAGGCCACCTGTTCCACCTGCTCTCTTATTTAAGCCTCCAAACTTTCTTCCAAAAGAAGCTAATAAGTTCTTAGCAACAGGCTTCTTCTTATTCGCCTTCTGTGCACGCTCTAGTGTTTTCTTCATAACTGCATTTGCTTTCTTATTTAGAGCGTTGGCAGATGAACCAAGAGCATCAAAAGCCTCTTGCGTAGTTGGAGAAACAGATGAAGTATCTTGAATACCGTTTGCAGCATTTACAAGTGATCCCACTAAGCTATCAGGCATACTAAATCCAGCAGTATTTAACTTATCTGTTCCACTTACAATATACTTTTTAGCGTTTGGACACGCCTTTGAACCGTTATTAGTCGCGATTTTTGGAAGACCACCAATACATTCAACTTGTTCACCAATTTGCTGAGGAGTATAAGCACTTAGCATTGTCGTTTTCTTTTGTAGAGTCTTTGCTTGAGCACTAGTCACAGAATCAGCAGATCTAAACTTTGCTAAGATAGCATCGATCTTATCAATATTCTTTTGTATCGCATCCGCTTCACTCTCCATTGCTTTTGCTGAAGCTAGAGAAGTACCACTCATTGCAATCCAAAGAGTCCCTCTTTTTATACTTGAAAGCATAAACGTATCCATTGCTGTACCAACAGGAAGTTTATAAGCAGCAATTAATCCACCAAGGGCACCAATTAGACTTCCATAGTTACCGGCTTGAGCTTTACTAATTAATAGGGAAAGAAGAGATGCGTAGAAACCTGCTTTTGCACTAGATGACAGTTCTGTTAGAGTTTTAACTTCAGAAGATTCACCTGAATTCTTCACTGTTTCTTCTGTGTGCTTAACACAAGCTGACTCAATTGCAGCTTTAGTTCCAACAAGCGCACTTGATGCCGCCGAAATTTTCCCTAAAGCAACAGAGTACTTTGTAACCAGTGCGGCTGAAACTGGCGATGCAGATTGAGCGGCATTTAAGTTAGCCTGACATACCGTTTTCGCTTGCTTAGACTTTGCATCCGCCCCTAAGTCACAAGTATTCTTACTTGCTTCTTTCGTTTTAATTAACTCCACTAACATTGAATACTGAATTTTTGTTTCACCTGGCGTTAATTTCAATGCCTCAATTGCCTCTGTAGTAACGGCCGTTGCTTCACATGCAGTTGTATAGACTTGAGTATCAGTAGCTGATGGATCCATACAAGCAACAGAGCCTGCCTGAAGGGCAATAAGTGACTTGGCTCTAGCATTTACAGCAGCAGCACAAGCTTGTGCCTGGATTTGCTCACTATTTCCTTGAACAAATGCGATACCAGATGCTACAGCAAATGCCGCAGCAGCTGCTTTTTGATATTTTGACTTATCTTCTGCTGTCCCCTTGATTTCCTCTAGGGCCGCTTTTTCTTCTTCAAGCATTTGTTTTTGTGAAACATCAACTTGTCCATCTTCATCAAGTCCTTCATATTCAATTCGATCTTTTCGGTCTTTAAGAGAAGTATTTTGTTTGAAGGCACTCATTAGTTCATTCACTAATAAAATACCTGCACCTAAAGCGGCAGCATAAACATCATAAGGCTTACTTGGTTTAAAGAATAACCAGATTTTTGAAACTAAGAATGCAATCGTAAGCATAATAAGAGGAGCAAAAAGTTGATTGTTGAAAATTCCAAGTCCACCGCTTGCTTCTTCTTTCGTATAGGTCCCACTATTTTGCTGACGCTTGCGGGCCATACTATCGTTATCTGATTCTTGTGCATTCTTTAATTTGAATGACCCATCACCTGACATCGAACGATCTTCTTTCGGAAGTGTACTTTGTGCCATCGCCTGTTGGCCCGTGATATTAAAGCGCGCTTGCTCGATATCAATTGCAATATTGAGATTAATCATCGTGAAGATGATGGTCGCCGTTAATAATTTATTGAGTACGTTTAAGCTTCTCATAAGAATCCCTCTTTAATAATTTATATTTTATTATAGGGCCTTAAGAGTTCCTAAAAAAGCGGGAACTTAAGTGCATTCTCTTTAATATTAGCCACTTAGCTAAGATTAGGAATGCCAAAAAATTGAGTTATTTGAGAATAAATGAACGGTTTTTCTTCTCTCTCACAAGAGCGACCCTCTGCTTGTCCATCTTACGTCCACGATAAGTGGGAACATTAGGATCTGAGGCAATATCGATTTGTTTTTGAACCATAACCTTAAAGGCATCAATCATCGTATCCTCATTACCATCAAGCTCCTCGACTCCATACTTACCTAATTCTTTCACTAGGACGTGTACAGACTCAACAGTTGAAAGTGCTTGCTTATGAGGCTGGTGCTTAATGAGGAATGCTGATTCCTTATCAGAAGAAAAAGAAATTCGAGGAAGCTCATTGATATTTGTTGAAAGCTTCATCATTTTCTTAGCACATGGCCAAGTCCCATCGATCACAAAGATCAAAGGAATTTTATTCTTTAGTAATTCAATGTCTTTGTTTGAAGGTGCAGAAATATTAAGAGCATCTTCACCTGGATAGAGAACCATTGGATAATATCTTTCATCACTTAAAAGATCATTCACCTTCTTATCATTAGTAAAATCAATCCCCATGATTAGTTCACTATTAGCTAATCCAGTATGAGTTATACGACCTGTACCCAGCTTCTCTTTCTTTGCTTCCATTGGATGAATAAGAATGACAATCTTAGAGCGAATTTGAGATGTTTTGATAAGGCTACATACACAAAGTGTTTTGGGCCTTGAACAGCCCATACACTTTATGCGATATGAATTTGTGTCTTTTAAATCTTTAAGCATATATTAGAATAACTGATCCCACTCTTCCTGTGAGAATCCTCTTAGAGTTTTCTTACCTTTTTCTAGAATAGGTCTTTTTATTGCAGATGAATTTTCAACAAGAAGAGAAATTTGCTTTGCCTTTGTTGCTCCTTCAAATTCTTCTTTAATTTTTCTAAAAGTTGGTCCACGCTTATTAGCAGGAAGCTCTCCAAAAGCTTCATCCCATCTCTTTAAATCATCTTTTGTTGGTGGTGTTTTTTTATAATCAATAAACTCGTACGATACACCCTTTGCATCAAGGTACTTAAGAGCTTTTTTTACAGTATCGCAATTTTTTATTCCGTAAACTTTCATCATAAATCCTTTTTTAGAATAACAACCTGGCGACTTAAAATCTCTAAGCTCGCCCCAAGTTCCTTAGCAATATATCGAAAGACTTCTTCGTTGTAAAAACCAACATGAGTCTCGTCACGTAGATACCACCAGTTAGAGAACTTCTCTTTTTCTTCAGGGATAAAGTAAGTCATCACTCCTAAGTGACCACCTGGTTTTACAAGATCCCAGCACTTCTTAATATCTTTTGCTGGCTCATAGAAATGCTCCCACACTTCTGTAGAAGTAACAAAGTCGTACTGTTTTTCCAAAAGCTCAGGTCTATTTGCATAGTAAATGTCGTAGTCTTCAACATGATGCCCACGCTTTTTCATTTCTTTAGAAATCGTAGGCCCTGGTCCACAGCCAAAGTCTAATCCACGACTATTTTCAGATAATCTTTCACTTAAAGGCAGGATTAATCGATTCAAGAAATCAATATATCCTTGATCTTCACAATTATTTTCATGAGTATCGTAGCGAGATTTTTCAATTTCACTATTAAGCAATTTAGAACGATCCTTAAAAACGTAAGAACAATTCTTACATTCAAAATAATCACTACCTAAAGTATTCGCGTATAAATGAATTGAGTTACTATGACATAATGGACAGTGCATGAAATATTTTTATTACATCGCACCACTAATGAAAAGCTCTTTTAGCCTTTTAAAGCTATTCTTCTTGAAGTTCTTCTTCATTGATTTAGATAATTTTTGTTCCCCTAATTTATTTAGAGACTCAACAAGCATTTGAGGTAATGCGCCACCTTGCGAACTGAGATTAAAAGCCGCCATCGTTACAAAATCGGCCTTACTAGTCTTGAGGATTCTAATCGTAGCAAACTCACCATTTGATGTATCACAATGTTTTGCATCACTTATGACATAATTCGTGCGACACACACTAGGTCGATCTGAGTAAACACGGCAAGTACCCTTATCATCTAAGAATACACAGCCCCTTTGCTTATAAGGAATTGAAAACCAAGCAGCAGAATCATTTCCAGCAGCATATTGGATCGCCAGTAATTCAACATCAACCCTTATTCCATCTTCCAAAATTCGCGAGGCCAACAGCTCCGCCTCATCTTTATTTACGGATACTTGAGTATGGCAACAGGCAGAGCAACCCTTCCGACAAGAAATCATTGCTGCGGCAACAGGATCTGACTTAACTTCATTCGTATAATGATCAATGATTTCATGAGAAAGCTGAACCCTCTCAACTGGGCCCGCCCTCTTTTGTAGGCGCCTATAGACAGAAATATAAAACTCTCTAAACTCATTTAATTGTGAGTATTTCTTAAAAGTTTCAAGGGCTCTTTGTGGATAATTCAGCTCGACCTCCTGGTCACGGCTAACTCTCTATCACCATTATATTCTAAAGCTCAACTTAAGCTTATCGCTAGGCAACAATGTTCATTTATAAAGTGAAAATGTTCGGCCATAAAAGTGTTTGGCAGTTAAACCAAATTATAGTAAATTTCAAACAAGCGTTTGAATCAAACAATTGTTTGAATACATAAGGGAGTAATTTTATTATGAAAGAGTACTTACGCCACGGACTCAACTTCTCAGTCCTCATGGTACTGATTACTGGCACTTCATTTAGTTGGGCCAATTCCCTTCCTGTCCTGCTCAGTGAGGATAAGCTCATTGCCTGGGCCGAGGAAGAAAACTTTAATCAATTAAGGATCTCATTAGAGGAACTTGCCAAGAAACAAGAAAGAGCAAAGTATGATGAAAACTTTGGTTTCAAATTAGATGCTCAAGCTAATTATCAAGAAACGAAAGAGAAATCTTTTGCACAGTTTATTCCGGTAACCTCTCCACTAGCAGATTTCCAAATGAAATTAAGTAAGAATTCTAAATACGGTCTTTCTTACGGAGTCTTGGTTAATGCAAATCAATACTCAAATAATTTCGTAAAAGATGGAACGACTTCTTCTGCAGGTGCATTCTTAGCTTTAGATATCTACAAGGATTTCCTAGGTTCAACTTCAAGAGCACAGGACGCAAGCCTTATGGTTCAAGAAGAGATTGCAAAGAGACAAAGAACAATTTCTTCACATGCATTTATTCAGGAAGTAAGAAAGCTATATTGGAAAATTGTAGCAAATAACGAATCAACTAAGATTGCTAAGGCGCTTCTAAAAACAACAAAAGAGCTAGAAAAAGACACAAAGAAGAGATACCGCAGTAATATCGCTGACAAAGGTGATCTTTCACGTATTAGCTCTCAGGTTGAAGCTCGTAATGGCCAGCTATATCTACTTGAGTTTGAAAGAAATGAATTACTTAAAACACTTAAGTCTCTCTTTCCTGAAAAGCTAGGTGGTAAGACAGTACAATTAGAATCTTATGATCTTGATAGTACGGTTGAAGAAGTTATGGGTTGTACTCAAACTATTGCTCAACACTCGTCTTCCCTACCACTTGAGTATACTGAATATGATGAAGTTCTTGGACTACTTCAAAAAGACTTAGAACTTTCTCAAAAAGTTAATAATAACTACGACAAATCGGATCTAAAACTAACGACTCAATTTGAAGTTGTTGGAAAAGAGTATAGTTACTCAAATAGTTTTCAAGAAATGACTGACAATGGTGATAACCGTTTTTCAGTTGGTATTCAATGGACTATGCCGATTGGTGGAGAAAAGGATAAGACAAGAGAGATTCAAGACAAAATTATCAAACGTCAAAACCTTGCTCAAGCACAAGAAGTGAAAGGAAAGCTCGATGCGTTCCATGCACAAACACTTCGATCAGTACTAACACTACAAAATGTTATTAGAGCTCAAAAAAGAAATGAAGTTCACCTAAGAGAAACATTAAAAGACTCTAAGAGAAAGTTTAAACAGGCCCGTGTTACATCACAAGACCTCTTGATCGATGAGAACCAACTTTTAAACTCAAATCTTGATGAAGTTAGTACAAAGTATCAAGTAATAGAAACTATTATCAATTACTTCACAGTTTTCAACCAAACACCGTGTAAGTTAAATAGAAGAGTTAAGCTATGAATCAATTATCAAAATTCTTTATAGAGAATCATAAGTTTACGATCGTTGTTACGTTTTTCCTTTTAATCTATGGATTAATGGGATTAAACAAAATGACATCAGAATCATACCCAACAGTTTCCTTTGCTACAGCAGTCGTAACGACAATTTATGATGGTGCTTCAGCAAATGATATTGAAATTAAAATTACAAAACCGATTGAAGATGAAATTAGAACTGTTTCTGGAGTAAAGGACGTTAAGTCAACTTCTCAAGCAGGTTTATCTAAAATTATCATCCGCGTTGATATGGATAATGTTGACAGTGTTGATGATGTAATGAGTGATCTACAAAAGGCAGTCGATCGTGTATCTGATCTTCCACAAGATCTACAAGATGCACCGCTCTTCCAAGAAATTGCTTCGGATGAAATTCCAGTTTATCAAATTGCTCTTGTTGGACCAAACAACGTAAGAGAAAGAGATGAAGTAGCAGATATTCTTAAAGAAGATATTGAAGATATCAAGGCCGTAAAAGGCGTAACACTTGATGGCTTTGCAAAGAGAAAATTTGAAATCATTCTTGATCTTCAAAAACTTGAAAGACAACACATTGGTATCGACGAAGTTTTAAATAAACTACGTCTTAGAAATGTAAACGTTCCAGGTGGTACACTTAAAACTGACAATGACCAAAAACTTGTTCGTATTGAAGCAAAAGTTAGAAATGTTGAAGAGCTTAAAAATATTCTTATTCGTTCGAACTTTTCTGGGGCAAATATCTTTTTAGAAGATGTTGCTCAAGTAATCGATGGAAAAGAAGAAAAGAAAGTAATCACTTCATACAATGGTGAAGAAGCGACTCTTATCACAATCTCTAAAAAATCAGGTGAAGACACAATCGCGATGGTTGAAGAGATTAAAGCTCACATGGAGAAGTTTGAAAAACGCTATCCTGAGTACAAGTTCTATGTATACAACAACGAAGAATTAAAAGTTGTTAACAAGCTTGAAGTGCTAGCTTCCAACGCAGTTTCAGGT
This sequence comes from Halobacteriovorax sp. XZX-3, assembly GCF_043196495.1. Lineage (NCBI taxonomy): Bacteria > Pseudomonadati > Bdellovibrionota > Bacteriovoracia > Bacteriovoracales > Halobacteriovoraceae > Halobacteriovorax > Halobacteriovorax sp. XZX-3. The sequence continues at coordinate 1,428,574 of NZ_JBEBMO010000001.1, forward strand.
CTACTGCTTGTAATCTTCTTCTTATTTATTTTCCTTCCTGGACGTATTGGACTTCTAGCAAGTATGTCTCTACCACTTGCTGTATTCGGTACTCTTGGGTTTATGCCAGATTATGGACTGACACTAAATGCGATGACAGTTCTAGCGCTAGTTATTGCTCTAGGTATGCTTGTTGATAACAGTGTTGTTATCAGTGAAAACTTCACTCGTCTAATGAATGAAGAAGGATATAGTGCTAAAGAAGCAGCCCTTTCAAGTGTTAAGTCTCTTTGGCTTCCAATTACGGGAACAGCGATGACAACGATTGCGGCCTTCATCCCAATGCTAGTAACGAAAGGGATCATGGGACAATTTATTATGGCGATTCCAATCATCGTAACTGTTTCTCTGATTCTTTCATTAGTTGAATCATTCTTCTTACTTCCAATGAGACTTGCAAAGTACTCAGGTTCAGCAAAGAAGACTGGTACAGAAAAGAAAGCAGACTGGTTTACTAAGTTTCAAGCAAAGTTTGAATCGTTAATGACTATCGCGATTAGACACCGCTATATTTCAGCATTTTTCTTTACAACTATTATTATCGGCTCACTTGTTTTCATGGCCGTTGGTAATAAATTTATTCTCTTCCCAGCAGATCAAACAGAAATTTACCTTTCTCGCTTTGAAGCTAAGAGAGGAACTCCTGTTGAGAAGACAGAAGAATATATGCTTGAAGTAAGTCGTAAGATCAAAGAAAAGATCGGTGACCAAGCTAAGCATATCGTTGGTTTCTCGGGGAAAGCTGCTATTGGTTTCTCTGATCCAAAAGATAAAGAAGGTAATAACGTAGGTCTACTATTCATTTACGTAAATGATTATGCAAAATTTAATATTGCTGAAACGCAGATGCTTAAGAAACTTCGTGAAATTAAAGTTGAAGGACTTAAGTCATTAACATTTGAATCTCAAGTTAACGGTCCACCTGTTGGTGAAGATATTCAAGGTACATTCAGAGCAAATAGTTTTGATCAACTTGATGCAATCATTGGTGAGATTTCAGAAGAGCTAGGAAAGATCGATGGAATTCTTGATCTAAAAACTGATGATGTATACGGTGATGAAGAAGTTTACGTAGATATCGACTATGTTCGTGCAGATCAGCTAGGTGTATCCGCTTCTCAAATTGGTACGGCCATTAGAGCAGCTATCGCAGGAAGTATTGCAAGTACTGTTACATTAGATAATAAGGATGTTGACCTTGAAGTACGCTTTAAGAAAGCACTTAGAGGTAAACCAAATGATATCCTTAACATTCAAGTTATGGATAATCGTGGAAACCTTATTCCACTAAAGTCATTTGCCAAAATTCGTAAAGAGAATGGTACTCCAAATGTTAAGCGTTATGACTTCAAAAGGTCTAAAACACTAATTGGCTCTGTTGATAATATTAATGCGACATCTGCAATGGCAAATATCAAGCTAAAGCAGATCTTTGATAAGGTTTCAGCTAAATATCCAGGTGTTTCACTACGCTTTGGTGGTGCCGCAGAAAGTACGAAAGAATCACTGGAGTCACTCGCTCAAGCAGGTGTCCTTGCAATTATTGCTATTTTTGCAATTCTTGTATTCCTGTTTAAGAGTTTTCTTCGTCCAATGATCATTATGATGACAATCCCTCTTGGATTTATTGGTTTCTCAATTGCCTTTGCGACGCCAATCCTTAGTGGTTACCCTGATCGTTCACGTCCAATCAGCTTCCTTGCCTTAATTGGTATTATTGGTCTAGCTGGGATTATCGTAAACTCAGGTATTGTTCTAATCAGCTTCATTGATGAGTTAAGAGCAGAAGGAAAACTTAGTTTAAATGAAATTCTTGTTAAAGCTTCTGGCTTACGTTTAAGAGCTGTACTTGTTACTTCTCTTACGACTGTATCGGGACTATTACCGACAGCTTACGGAATTGGTGGTTCAGATGCCATGCTTGTTCCAATGACGATGTCGATGGCATGGGGTCTAACTTCGGGAACAATTATGACTCTTATCTTCATTCCATGTGCTTACGCAATTATTGAAGACTTTGTTGAGTTTACGGATAGAATTTCGAATAAGATTTTCAAGAAAGGAAATACGGCTCAATCAAATAATGAAGAAGCTCCTGCTGAGATCGTAGAGACGAAAGAGGTAGAAGTATAATGAGCAAGACAACTAGAGATTTAATTTTAGCAACTGCGAGTCGGCTTTTTGCCGACCGCGGTTATGATAATACTTCAATTCGTGACATTGCAAAGGAAGCAGATGCGAATGTTTCTGCAATAAATTACCACTTTAAATCAAAAGCTGGACTTTATGCAGAAGTATTAAATGAAAACGTTTTACGTATGCGTGATAAGCTAGACGAGATCAAAGGACAGATTTCTTCAACTGAAGACCTGGCCATTGAAATCTACAAATACTTCATGGATGAAAGTAATACTTTCTTTAATTCCATGAAACTCTTTCTTATGAATACACTTCCACTGGATGAAGCAATTATGCCTCCAACATGCCTAGAGGAACCAATGGGGCCTCCTGGGACACATGTTTTAATGGAACTGATTCAGAAAGAAATTAATTATTCTGGTGATGAAGAAAAGCTCATCTGGGCCGCTAGAAATATCATGCATAATATCATCATTATTTCTCTTGTTGCCCAGTCTTCTTTTATCAAACTCATGAAAGAAAAGGTCTGCAATTTCTCTGAAGAGGAAAAAATTGAGTCTATTAAAAGAAATGTTCGTTCAACTTTAAATTTTATTAGATAAATCCGATCAGACACATAGAAGGAATTTTTTCTATGTGTCGATTATTTGGATTTAGATCAGTTATATTAAGTCAAGTTCACCAAAGCCTTGTTCAGGCTGACAATGCCCTTGAGGTACAAAGTCGAGAACACCCACATGGTTGGGGCGTTGCCTACTATGTAAGAAACTCACCGCATATTATCAAATCTACTTGTGCTGCACTAGAAGATAAGATTTTCAAAAAGGTTTCTGGTGTAGTTTCATCACAAACCGTACTTGGACATATTCGAAAGGCCACCATTGGAGAGACTAATATTCTTAACACTCACCCATTTCAATATGGGCATTGGACCTTCGCACACAATGGAAATATTAAAAATTTTGATGAGTGTCGTGACAAGATTCTTTCACATATCCCAGAGTATTTTCAAAAATTTATTTTAGGGACAACTGACAGTGAGGTTCTCTTCTACTTTCTCCTTTCAAAGATCTCAAAAGAGATCAACTTAAGTGAAGAAGAAATTGATATCGAATTTGTCACAAATATTATCAACAGTGCAATTGATGAGCTTATTGAAATTATTGGCGAATTGAACTTTGATCCAAAAGCTCCACCAACAGATAACTTCATTTCATTTATCTTAACAAATGGAAACCTTATGCTTGCCTTTAATGGTGGTAAAAAGCTTTACTATTCTACATATAAGAACAAATGTCTCGATCGAGATACCTGCAGTAGTTTTTCCCCAGAATGTGAGGCACCAACTAAGACAGGTTTTGTAAACCATCTAATCTTTTCAAGTGAGCCACTATCTGGTGACAATATTTGGATTGATCTTAAGCCTATGGAAATTATGGGTGTAGATTTTAAAATGAGATTATTTAACAAAAGCCTTAGATAGCTCGATAGAATTTCCCCGAGTTTAAGTACTCATGGTAATCATCCATTTTATATACCTTCATTCTACTGATCGAGTAATCATAAATAACAGATTGGAGCATCTGAGGATTTAATCGCGATGTAGCAAATGCTTCCCAAAGGGCCTTGTACTCATTCCCATCAATAGCTTCATCAGCAAATAAGATATGGCAAATTGCGAGATACTTAAGCTTTGAATCTTCTTTCTTAATACCTTTGAAAACCCTTTCAATATACTTCTTATTTAAAAAGCCATTGATTTTTTCAAGGTCATAACGATCATTTAAAACAAGATTAATTATCAGAAGAATCTCTTCTTCTACGACCTTACCTGATAAGATTTCATCGATACCCTCAACAATCCCTTTCTTTCTTCCAGATTTAATAAAATCAGAAAAAGTTGTCAGTCTATTCTCATCTAATCTTAAGAAGTGTTTCGCAAAAGTTAGAAATAGCATATTGGCCATATCGTAAAGCGGTTTCTCTTCGTGCCATATTTTACGTATAAATTTACGATTTTTCTTAAAGACAGTTGGTACTTGAATAAGGACACTAAAGAGCCAAAATACCTGTTCTATATTATTAACGACGAAGTTCGCATCGTAGTTATCAAAAAACCACTCTTCTTCTTTTTCAGTTAATTCGTGATCTGCGAGAAGGACAATCAAAGAAATAAATGGAGAGACAACTTTCCAGCTATCGTCGTGAAACTCACCGAGATGCATCTTCTTAATAACTGATTTAACAGCTGCAATTTCCTTTTTATTTACTTCGCCATCAGACTTTACAGCGGCAATGACTTCATTACGCATCTTTAGAATTTCATCTTTAGAATATGCATTTACTGCCAAAACATTCTTAATATCAAATGAATGGATTGGAACCTTTGGCATGTGTCCACTAATATGACGTAAAATATTTCGAAGGCTTTCAAATTCAGCTTGATCCAAAACACCATCATTAGAATATGAGATCATTAATGAGAACAATAAGGCATTTGAGTAATCTCTAAGTCCTGCTCTATTAAAGTAATGGGTACGATAAAATCCATCTCTGATATATTCAAGATCTTCTTCTTTAATCTCTAGATGTTCATAAGCTTCACGTAATACATTTGGCGCTTTCTTATTTCTAATCTTCGTACTAAATACGTCAAAAAGGCGAAAGAAAATCTGCTTCTTTTCCTCATAAGTAAACTTAGCATTGATATATTTGAATGAGCTTTTCCATCGATTGTAAAAGGATTGATCTTCATCAATTTCATTAATAATTTTTTCAACTTGATTATAGGAGCTAAAAGACCATGAATAGAAATAAGCAAAGAAATTCTTTCGAAGTACCTTATCAATATGTAAATCCTCACATATTTCATGGCACATCAATAGAATGACATCTTCTTTAATCAACGCTTACCTCTTTTCTTGCCATCGAAAATCTTAATCTTAGGCACATAAGTATAACAGGCCCCTAAATAGAAGGAACATATAATATAATAAACCCAAATCATTGCTACGAGTAGGTTATAAAAACTTCCGTAGTCACTAACTAAATCATCTTTAAAATACTTAAGATAAACCCAATAAGTCGATTTGCCGATGAAGAAGCACATAACAAATACGCATGCACCACAGAGCGCATCTTTATAGCTAACCTTGATTTGTGCTGAGACCTTATATACAAGAGCAAAGGTTGTAATTGTAAATGGTAACAAGAGTAATTCAATAAGATAATAAAGTTCATTTGAGTGTTTTGTTACATTTGATAACAAACCAACAATCACATTCTTTTCCATCAAAAATGAAACGATTAGAAAAAAGAGAGCTAAGACAACACCAAAAATAGCAGATCTTAGATCATCTTGAATCATTCCCCCGTCAATATCCACTTTTGAAAGAGTATTAATTCCAAAAATAAATGAAGTACTAATACCTAAACAAGCAAAGAACCAAAGACCAAGCTGATGCCAGTCCACAAATGAGCCCTTTACCTGCTCTTCTACTAGATGCTTAATAGCATTTAAGACAGAAGTATCAATTTGTGGAAAATTTGAAAAGATCATTGAAATGATATGTTCTTTTGCCGTATCACTATCACCTAGATAAGCACCAATAATTGAGATAAGAATCATGATCGCCGGGCCAAAACTTAAGATCGTAAAGAAAGTTGTTGCACCCGCCAGTACTTCTCCCTTTCTCTTTTTAAATAAAAAAATTGAGGCAATTAAGCGAAGTACGAATGTCTTACAAAATTCAAGAAAGTCTTTTTCAATTTTGTCAGGATCGAACCTAACGGCGTTCATATATTTTTTCATTTGCTATTCAGGTACGAATACCTGACTCCCTTTCTCTTCTTTTCATCGATTCCTACATATATTCATCGGTTATAAATCCCTGAATTTTAGTTTGTTCATTCTTTTTTTTTCCGCAATTTTAAGTACCTACAAAAGTTAGCCGATAAGTATGATTAGCTGATGGTCAAAGATTACCATCTCAAACTGCTTTTAAAATGGTGGTAAAATACTAAGGTGGCCCTGGTCACTTCTAGGATGGAGAAAATAATGAGTAAGTTAATTATCGCAATTTCATTAATGTATTTATCGTCACAATTTTCTTTTGCAAGAAAACCAGCGGTAGAAGATACATATACTTCTTCAATCGAAGAATATAAAGAAGTTGAACCTTCAAAAGCAAAAGGGTATGACTTCTCTCCAACGAGAAAACCCTCTACTGCAAAAACAGAAAGAGTACATAGCCCAGAACTTTTAAAAGTAGAAAGTTATACAGAAAGTAATGCCTCAGAAAGCTTACTTTACCTTTTCTTTATTCTACTTCCAATTGCAGTTAGTGCTTATACATTCTTCAGAGCGAACAAAGATTCTTACGCTAATAACCTAAAGCGCGAAGAGACTACTGATCATTCTAATGTAACTCACCTCTCAGATAAGAGAAGTACAAAAGAGAAAGACGAAGTTAAGAAAGCTTCGTAAATATCCTAAAAAAGAACTAATTTATTTTTTATATGTTTGAGACCACTCACTCCCATTAACATGGGAGTAAGCCTTATAGACTGAACCACTAGAGATAACGACATCTAGTTGTCCATCATTATTAACATCCATAAAGTTAACTAAATGTGCCCTCTTATAAAGGCCATAATTATCTTTGTTCTCTTGCCAAATTTGTCCGAAGTTATGAATTTTAATATTATCTAATTTTCCATTCTCAACTACGATTCCCCATAAATTGGAAGAACCATATGTATTGATATAATTAGTATTACCATTAAATTGGTAGAAGAGTGTTGCTGTTTTATTTTCTGAAATCTTTCTTCTTTTAATTCGATAGATGTGAGAATTAAATCCTGAAATTGGAAATCGATAACTAAAAATTAATCTTTTTTGAACATCATAAATCTGTAAAGTCGGGATACCATCAACAATTGAGGTTCCAATATACTCTCTTACAATGTCGCCATTTATATCAATTTGGTAAAGTGCGGAATCTTTCTTGTAATGAGTTTTAGCTCTCTTCTTCTCTTCCTTTTTGCTACCTTGTGTATAAAAATCATCGAGAAGCCAGGCATCCTGAGCAATACTATTTGTTGAAAATAATAAGATCGGACATAGGCCAATCATCAATTTTAATGACAACATATGTTAATTATATCATCGAGTTCAAATTCCAACATCCCCATGCTCTTTTATTCCCCTATTTCGTCAAAAACAGCGACAAACAATATCCTCGAGGGCCTAGAAGATTGACGTATGCTCGACTAATTCGATAATATTTTGCAATAGGACACACAGAGGGGACATAATGCAACGCCAGATTGGTTTTATTAAAAATCAGAATCAAATTATTATCAGAGATTTAAATAGCAACACAAAAAGCAAGATTGCTGACGTGGCAGAAGTATCTGAAGAGAAATTTGACTGCATCTTTTATTCTCCTGAATTATTAGAAGAAGAGGTTGTCCATAACTTTCTAAAGAAAGAATCAAAGTACACACCACTACATGAAGGAAATAATTTTTTTGAAAGCTCTGAACAATTTGAAGCAGAATCAAACGATAAACTAAAACAAGTATTTGATAAGATTTCAAGTAACTGGATTTTGCAAAATAATATTGTTCTACTAGAAGAGCTATTCGAAGTAGTGGATCACCTAAAAGCTCTATGGCCAAATGATAGAACTGCCTTTTTCGAAGAACTGTGGCATATTTTCAAAATCAATCTAGGTGCTAATAATCTAAAGCTTATCTATAATGATATCGAAGACGTTTCAAAAAATAGCGATAAAAAGGCACTCGTTCACATTACGATTGATGGAGACAAAAAACCAAACCCAGTTAAGGGAAAAGAGTTTGAAGCAAAGTTAATGAAACACTTTGAAGAAGAATTCGTAAATGCTTTTCAAATTGTAGAATACAGTGAAGAAAAGGGTGAATTAACTATTTGTGGAAATATTCTAAAGAGTCCATTTATTATTATGGCCAATATTGGTCAAATAACAAAGCTTCAAGAGTCAGTTCTTGCAACACTAATTAAAGCATTATCAAGATAAAAAAAAGGCCCGCTAAGCGGGCTTTTTTTTTTTATAATAATTTACAAAGATCGACGACCTTGGAATTTTGAATTTCGAAACTTACCTTATGTGGTACAGAGCTCTTTGCATCCTTAATAATGACTTCATATTCCTTTGGAACACTATCACCTTGTGGACTTATTCCAGTTGCAAATGGAATCCCTGGAACAAAGCGGATAGGTAATCTCTCTTCTCTTTGCTCTCCAAAAAGTTCAAAACTGATCGTTCCCTTCAAACAAGCAGAACTTGTTTGTAGATATCCAAAGTATGCTTTTGGCATCGATTCAACTTGAATATTACGAGACTCTCCATCCTGAATTGAAATATCTTGGACAATGAAGTGCTCACGCCCTGTCTTCTCTACACGAACAGTTAATAGTTCATTTGCATTTACTTTTATACGATTTAAAACATCAACACTTTGTTCAGATCCATTGATATAAAGTTTATCTTTATTTCGACTGAAGTTCTTAAGCGTTATCGTTCCACGCTGGTTACTTGTAGGCTCACGCTTTGTTTTAGCCTTTGGCTCTACTGTCGTTGCAACCTCAGTTGGAGTTGTTGATGAATTTTTCAAGAAAGGAATATGATCCTTAGCAAAGTAAACTCCAGCAGCAATTGCTGCCACAGAGGCAACATGAATGAAGTAGTTCTTTTTCTTTGCTTCAACTTTCTTCTTTTTCTTAATTCGCTTGATCTTAGTACTAGCACTAGTCTTATTAGAGCGAATATCAATCTTATTAATTTTTGTTTTTGATGACTTTGAGGCCATATCAAGTTTAGGTAATGAACCTTCTACTTGAATATCTGTTTGTTCATCAATATCAAGTTCAAAAAGTGCCTCTTTTTCTTTTCTCTTCTTAGCTACAGATGGTTGAGTTGCATCAACACTATCATCACTACTGTAAGGCTTACCTTCTGTTTCATTTTTATAATCTTTAATATATGGGCCAAGCTCAATCTGACCAAATTCGTACATTCTTTCACGGTCAACTTTAATCTCATCTTTGAATAACTCTTTAGCGAAGTATGAAAGATCTGAAGAGTTGAAGTCTGGATAAGTTGAGTATAAGAACTTATTTAAAGCTCGAGCAAACTCTTCAAGAGATTGGTAACGCTTGTTACGATCTTTATGAAGGGCCTTTAAAATAATCTTATCAAGTTCTTTTGGAACCATTGGGTTAATTGATGAAGGTACAGGAATTTTACATTCTTGAATCTTCTTTAATACCGCTAGATCATTTGAAGCTTTGAAAAGCTTTCTAGAACATAGCATTTCCCATAATGTAATTGCTGTAGCAAATAGATCGTAACGTGGATCAAGATCTAAACCATCTAAGTATTCAGGAGCAAGGTATGATAACTTACCTTTAATAGTTCCCGCCTGAGTCGCTTCAGAGTTAGTTTCAGACTTTGCAATACCAAAGTCGATTACCTTTACTGAGCCATCAAAAGTTAACATGATATTATGAGGTGAAATATCACGGTGAATAATATTTGCAGGTTTCCCTGTTAGTTTATCAGTGAATGTGTGAGCGTAGTGAAGGCCTTGGGCTGCTTGAATCGTAATAAAAGCTGAGATTTCAACAGGAAAGACATAGTTATGTTCTTTAAGTTTATCGATATATTGCTTTAAGTTTCTACCATCGCAATATTCCATCGCAACAAAAAGCTGACCATTATGAAAACCATAGTCATAGGTCTGAACGATATTTGGATGTAATAATCCAAATGTCGTCTTAATTTCATCCATGAACATAGTTTGAAATGCTTCGTCAGATGAAAATTGTGGCTGAACCATTTTGATTGCTACAATTTTATCGGCTTGCTCCCCCAGAAAGCGAGCTCGACAAATTTTGGCCATACCACCATCAACTAGGTGATCTAGAATAAGGTATCGACCAAATCTATCAAATTTCTTTTCTTCACTCATTACTAAAGCTCCTCGAATTTTTATCGGAACTTCAGAGTGCAAACTTTAGATAAGTTTTTGACTAAAAATGCAGAGTTTTCACTCTATAATTTGGAAAATGAATCTTTAAGTCACCGATATCAGATGTAGCACAAAGTGTTTTACTCTTGTATAACGACAAAAAGAATTTATTGAAATCTGGATGGTTTGCAATGGCAAGATCAAAGTCATTAGTTACGACAGGTTGAAGCTCTTTCGATAAAACTTGATTATAAAACATTGCATGAGAAATTCGGTCAGAGTCTAAACTAAATGTGATAGCAACATAGACATCCTTACACTCTTTAAGGCGTCTTGACTCACCTTCAGAAAACCATTGCCAAAACGGAGAGCTTGGCTCGATTTTAGTTAAGAAAACATCATACATTAAATTAAGCTCTGAATACCAAGAGAGGCGTTGAAACTTCAAAGGATCATTCCAAGGCTTACCACCAGCAGTACCACCCTTGATAATAGATTCTCCGCCTTTGACAAAGTTCTTTGTCATATTTCCGCAAGAAGTTAATAAAACCAGGGCAAAAAGAGCTAAAATTTTAGTTTTCATGTATCCAATTATAAGTTTCTTTGAAAATAATGTCTTGTTTTTTTATGGTCTTTACAGAATTAAACTCAGGGATTTCAACCTCTTCTCTAAATTCACTCATAATTGTCTCAAAGATAATACTGTCTTTATTACTACTAAAGATTAAGTTTCGACATTGCATGAAATAGACGTTCAATTGAACTTTTTTCAAGATTTGGTTAAGAACAACTAGAGTCTTCTTTGTTACAAAGTTATTGGCCGTTAAGTCATTGCTTTGCTTTGATAGCTTAATATGAGAGCGTGACAAGAAATTTGGTTGCCATGGTATTTTAGATATTAATTCATTTTTTATGTTCTTATTATATTCAGTTCTAATTTTAGGATTTAAGAATATATTACCTTTTACATTATCAAATAGCGTGGAATAAAAAAGAGAGATCAATGCACCTTGATTAACGGCCAGAGTATAAATCTCCTCACCTTGCGCAAGTTTACTATGTTGATATAGTTCATTTAAAAAATTCTTAACGTGATTAATACTTTCAAAGTGTCCACGTGTGCCAGAACTTAGGCCATGGCCAATATAATCAAAACAAACAACATTCACCCCTTCTTCCACAAGCAAGGGAATTAAACTATCGTAAGTATAGTGGCCTCCGCCAATATCATGAAAAAGAATGAGGGTTTTTGCTTCCTCATTACCTGAATGATACTCACGAATATAGATCGAAGTATCCATCTTAAATTAACCGATATAGCTTTTAATCGAGCTTTCAGCTTCGTCTGAGAGATTAACAAATCGGAGAGCAAAACCTTGGTTCTCATTAAGATGTCTTACTACTAGGCCCGAGGCAATAAAGTGGTAATCAGTATTTTCAGGGTGAACATTTAATGTGACCTCATCACCTACATTAAATGGAAAATTCGAAACGAGAACTTGCATACCACCGATTGAGATATCGCGACAAACTCCTTCAAATACCTGTTGAGAATCATGAAAGAACATACGAGCAACAAATGGCTTTCTTTGATTTAATCTTCTTTCATCATCTGTAATTAATGGAGGAACAGTCCCCATTACCTTCTTAGCAATTGGTGTTTCTGCTAAGAAAACCCATTCGTTTTCACCAGGAATATAGGCAAGAGTTTTTTCATTAATACGATTTTGCTGATAAGCCTTTTGTAAATCAATTACACTAAACGGCCCATACTCAACTTCTTCCATTCCTCGATCAAGACCAATTTTAATCGTAATTATTTTTTCATCATCTTTGATATCATCCCATGAATAAAGAACGACGTGCTGATCATCAATGACAGGAGGCATATCGAGCTCTGGAGGAAGTTCATCCATTACACGCTTATTTAATAAGTGTCCTAGCTCTGTTGCTTCTGAAATAAGTTTCCAATTATCAAATCCTTTAGTCCAAACATAGCTATCAGGTGTAAGCTTTCCTTTTCCAAATAGGACTTCAACCTCTTCCAATTCAACAGGTCCTACTCTTTCACCTTTTTCAACGTAATACCATTGTGCCATATTCTTCTCCATTTGATTTGCACTTCCTATTTTAACCTGTTGATATCATTAACAAAATTAATGAAAAATATTGCCCCTAAGAAGCATCAAATGGGAATAATACTTTAGTAAAAAAGGCTGAATTATATTTAAGTTTTAGTTTTTCTTAACCGAAGAGTTAATTGATGAAAAAGATCTTACTTGTTTTGACATTATTATTCATGGCCTCTTGTGCGAAAGAAGAATTTGCAACACGCAAGAATTCTAACTCATTTGGGACAGACCCTACTCAGACAGTAAACAGTGAAATGTGTTCTAAGTTTACTTATATTAGGCCACCTGTTGACCTACTCTTTGTTTGGGATAACTCAACAAGTACCAGCTTTATTAGTAGCCAGACTAAAACAGCACTAAATAATGTTGTAAACAATATTGCGGATCGATTTGATTACCAGGTTCTTATGGCGCCTCTTATTGGTTCAGGTAATAATGGCACATACTTTTTTTCTCGCTCAGGAATTAATCCTTCAGGAGTTACAACAATATCTCGCTATGCCGCTTCAAATGTTATTTCAAACTTTAGTCCCCAATCAGGAACAAAAGAAGGCGGTCTTTCTCGTATTAACGAACTTGTAAAATTAAATCAATTAAATGGTGCCCTTAGAAAAGACGCCTATACAATCATTGTTATCATGTCTAACGAGGATGATAACTCATGGAATACAACGGGTGTCAACTTACCAAATAACCACTCACTATCTGTAAAGTATCGTAAGGCCATGGCCCATGACCTTCTATGTATGCGTGGTAATTATAATGGAGCACTTTACTCTCAATCACTATATACAAGTGATGATAAACAAATGCTTGGAACAACTCGTAGTACAGCTGCAACGTTTAACTCAACTTGTAGTAATGTTGGTAGCTACGAACTTAATTCATCGATGATGAGACTAATTTCTTTAGCTCCATCAATTGACCCTAGCTCTTACAATTGCCCACAAGTATCAAAAGGGAAAAGAAACTATAATTATCACGGAGCCAGTGATCTTATTTACAATCAACCATATGATAACTTAAGCGGAAGTAATCCATACCCATTTCCATACTCATCATATTCGTACAATGGATTCGGTCAAAATGATAATATTAACGTATGTACTCAGAGTAACTTCAATAATATTTTTGACCACGTAAACAATTCAATTGTTGATGCAATTCTTAAACACAAATACAACTACTGGAAAGTAGCAGAGCCAGGTGCTCTTATCGATACTAGTTCTCTAATTATCACAAAGTATGTAAGAGGAAGCTCTCAAGCTGGAACACCAATTCTTGAAGGAATGAGCAATGGCTATACTTATATTGGTGAGAGAGGAAACTTTGCAACAAGATACTCTCCTTCAGTTGGAGAAGAACACTCTGGCCACATCATTCGCTTAAATGGAAATGCAATTGTGGAATATCCAGAATGTTTAGTTGTAAGCTATCAAACACCACAAAACTTTTATGGTTACGTAAAACTTAATAGTAAGCCTGTTGAAAGTTCGATTACTCTTAAGATTAATGGGCAGACTATTAATAAGAGTTCGACAAATGGATGGCAATTAATGAAATCAGGATCTAATCCTGCCTATTATTCAAACTTCAATATTAAGGTGACAAGTCCAACAGATGACACTCCAGCGACACCTGTTATGAACGAAACTGGTTATTTCTTAAAACTTTATGGAAATGCTATTTATAGTGATGGTGCCAACGTTGAAGTAAACTTCTATCCAACTGGAAACTAATAACTATTACCGGCCTTTTCTTCATTTAAACGTTGCCAAGCAACTTGAAAGATTAGGCCCGGTAAAATTTTAATCAATTTATCCATATCTACAACATTAGTCATATTACCTTTGTCATCCACGAAAATATCTTCCACAATTCCCGCTAATATTGCAGGACGAATATCTTCAGCGTTAACAATCGCTTCACCTTCCTTAAGCTCAGCAATAACTGCAGATAAATCGGCAGAAGACTTTCCTTTAGTAATACCTTTTGCAAGAAGTTGATTCTTCATACGAGAAAGAATTAGATTGCACTTCTTCGTTGTTTTTATTTTCTTATCATCTGTTTTTATTTTTTCAGCATTAACAAAAGCTACAATACTTCGAAGATTTTCAAGATTAGGTATTTTGACAAGCTTTGGTTGCCCATCCTTGTCATCTTCCATAACAATTAAACCTTCTCTTTTTAAAAGTTCTATCATCTCTTCAAATTTAATTTCAGAAACACCAAAGATATCGAATAGGTAATAACGAATTGAACTTATATGAATTCGATGAGCACCATCCTCACCTTTTTGTGCGTGTACTTTTGATGATAGATAAATCCCTGCAAGAATTCTTAGGACATCTGTTGTGTGAAAGAAGACATACTCGCCAACTTTACCATCTTTACCGAAACCAACAGAATTAGTCTCAAGTGCTTTTACACGATCATTCGTCTTTCTCAAACGTTCAGCAAGAGTATTAACGATTGTTTTAAACCATGGATTAAGACCCTGCATTGTTTTATCGAATGCAGAAAATGTAACGCGAACAACATCTGTAGGAACAATGGCAGCAGCAGAACAACTTCTTCTTGATCCCTTATCATCAAAATAGGCCATCTCACCAATAACTTCACCAGCACGAAGGATTGCAATTTCAACAAAGCCCTGTCCTTTTGGAATATAGAGTCTTATCTGTCCTTTTTGAATAATATAAAGAGAATCCGCTGGATCGTTTTGGTTGAAAAGAACTTCACCTGCTTTGAATCGAACGATACCAGATTTGTGTTGTTTTTGTGTTTGAGCTTGGGCCATCCATAGTCCTACTAAAAAGCAGGACTACGAAAGTCCTGCAAATTTATTTAATTTTTTCTAATATCAATGATAACGCCTCACCGCCACCGATGCAAATAGAGGCCAAACCGTACTTTGCATTTTGGTTTTTCATAGCAGTCATAAGTGTTACCACAATACGAGTACCAGAAGTTCCAATTGGGTGACCAAGTGATACACCAGAACCATAGATATTAAGTTTTGCGTGATCAATTCCCATTTCTGCCATCGCTGCCATTGGAACAGCTGCGAAAGCTTCATTGATTTCAAAAACATCAATATCTGAAAGTTTTAGTCCAGTTTTCTCAAGGTTCTTCTTCATTGCTTCAATTGGAGCCGTTGTAAACCAAGTTGGCGCTTGAGCGTGAGATGCCCAACCAACGATTTTAAATTCTGCTTGGTCTTTATATTCTTCACCTGCAAGAACAACAGCAGCAGCACCATCATTAATAGTTGATGCGTTAGCAGCAGTAATTGTTCCATCTTTTTTGAAAGCTGGTCTTAGACCAGGAATCTTATCAAACTTAGCCTTGAATGGTCCTTCGTCTTCAGAAACAACAACGTCACCTTTGCGACCTTTGATTGTTACTGGAGCGATTTCATCTTTAAAAATCCCAGCTTCGATTGCAGCTTGAGCTCTTTTAAAAGACTCAATTGAATAAGCATCTTGTGCTTCTCTTGTTAGGTTATATTTTTCAGTACACTCTTCTGCACAATTTCCCATTGCTTGGTCAGAATAAACATCCCAAAGTCCATCCCATTGCATAGCATCTTTAACTTCTGCTGCACCAAATTTTGCAACACCAGTTCTAGAGTTCATAAGCAAGTGAGGAGCTTGTGACATATTTTCCATACCACCAGCAACAACAACTTGATTGTCACCTGTCATAATTGACTGAGCACCAGAGATAATTGTCTTCATCCCCGATCCACAAACTTTGTTAATTGTTGTACATGGAGTCGCTTCGCTTAGACCTGCAAAGATTGCGGCCTGACGAGCTGGAGCTTGTCCAACACCTGCCTGAACAACGTTCCCCATAAATACTTCATCAACCTTATCTTTTGCGATTCCCGCTTTTTCAACTGCAGCTTCAATTGCCGTTGCACCTAAGCGAGTTGCTCCAACTTCTGCAAGTGAGCTTAAGAAACTTCCACTTGGTGTTCTAGCACCAGAAAGAATATAAACACTCATTATTTACTCCTTTTTATTTAGTCTTATTTAAAGTCCAGATATATTGACACACAAACAGTGGCTTGTTAATTATCTTCTACTTCTATATAGATTTTCGTAGCGTTAAAAAAGGATATTGCGAATGCTTTCAAGAACAAACGGGCCATTTTTAATTGATCTTCCAAATGAGTGGGCAGATTCTGTACTTGAACTTCTTCAAGATACGTATCGCAACGAGTTATTTGATGCTAATAAAGTTTTTGAAGTCTATGGAAGATTGCACAAAGGTGAAGTTCTAGTAATTGCTTCTCTTGTGGACACATCAAACCAAGCAGCTGCTGCTACAACATACTTTGCCTCAATGGATCTAGAAGAAAACGGTGACCACACTAAGCTTCTAGAAGGATTAGTGGATTCAATCGGTGCCTTCTTTGATCAATTCTTTGCAGACGAAAACTGGGATGATTACCAGGATATGTGGAAAGAAGAAACTTTCAAAGGTACGCAACTATACTGCAAAGTGACAAGAGAGAATGTTGGCCTAACAATCCAGGCCGATAGACTACTAAACCAGTAACACGTCGCACCTATAGCTTTACCCTCGTTAACTTGCCAGAGCCTCTAATCTCTAATAGCATTTTTATATAAATATTCATTAGAGAGGGATTTTTATGAAAAAGCTATTATGTTTAGCGCTGCTACTTTTTTTAACTCAAAAGATTTGGGCACAAGAAGAAAGACACCGCACAGTGGAAGGCCAAATTAATTGGGGACCTTTTGTTAATTGTGAAATTTATAATAATTCACATAGGTTTATGACTGTTCTTGATTATCAATACACGATTACATACACGAATGGATTTCAAAGAACTTTTAACTACCGTTGCCAACATGGTTGCAACGTTAGAAGCTTTGACTTCACAAGGTTCTCAGGGCCAACAAATCATCCAAATATCATGGCCGCAACTTGCCGAGCTCATGTATTTAAAGAAAGAAGAAATCGTCGTAATTAATATAGCGAAAAAGAAAGCCTCCGAAATGGAGGCTTTTTTTATTTGAATAATTTTGCTCTGTACTTAGGCTTAATTAAATTTTCAACTGAAAGAATCTCATCTAATTCTTCTTCAGAAAGTAACTTCTTCTCAAGAACTAATTCTCGAATTGATTTCCCCGTCTTTACGGCCTCTTTTCCAATAACGTCACCCATGTGGTGGCCAATAAATGGATTTAAATATGTAATGATTCCAACTGAGTTTAAAACCATATTTGTCGTATGCTCTTCATTAGCTGTAATACCTTCAACGCACTTCTCTTTTAATGTCGTAGCAGCATGACTAAGAAGATCAACTGATTCAAATAGAGATTGAGCAATAACTGGCTCCATTACATTAAGTTGCAGTTGTCCTGCTTCAGCGGCCATTGTAATAGTCATATCATTTCCAATAACTTTGAAACAAACCTGATTTACAACTTCTGGAATAACTGGGTTTACCTTTGCTGGCATAATAGATGATCCGGCCTGGAGCTCAGGAAGATTGATTTCATTAAACCCACAACGTGGACCTGAAGAAAGAAGTCTTAGATCATTACAAATCTTTGAAAGTTTAACCGCTGTTCTTTTTAAAGACCCAGAGATCATAACATAAGCTCCACAATCTGATGTTGCTTCAATTAAGTTTTCCGATTTTACAAAACTTTCTTCTGTAAATTTTGAAAGAAAACCGATGGCAAGATCAGAATAACGATCGTGAGCATTTAGTCCTGTTCCAATTGCTGTCGCACCTAAGTTAACTTCTAAAACAAGGTCACGACAACGGGAAAGAGAGCGCACTTCTTCACGAAGATTAACTGCCCATGAGTGAAACTCATCTCCTAATGACATAGGAACAGCATCCTGTAATTGTGTTCTCCCCATTTTTAAAACTTTTTCAAACTCAACGCCCTTCTTTTCAAAACTATCTGATAGCTCTTGAATTCGCTCAATTACTTTAGTCATATAAAAGAAAACTGCGACACGAAAACCAGTTGGATAAGCATCGTTTGTTGATTGAGATTTATTTACGTGATCGTTTGGATTTAAGACACTATAATCGCCACGTTTATGTCCATTCATTTCAAGAGCAACGTTAGCAATAACCTCGTTAGTATTCATATTTACCGAAGTACCAGCTCCGCCTTGAAAGACATCTGATGGAAAGTATTTTAAGTAATCATCAAGGTTTGCTAGGATTTCATCACAAGCGCTAATAATCATATCGCACTTATCATCTTCCATTGTACCAATTTCTTTATTAGCAGCTGCTGCTGCCTTTTTAGTAAGAACCATCCCCTTAACAAAATTAGGGTAGTCTCCAATTTTTGCATTTGATATTTGAAAATTATTTAGGGCCCTTTGCGTATGGATTCCATAAAGCATTTCATTATCTATTTCTAATTGTCCGAGTAAATCTTCTTCAATTCTTGTCTTCATAAAATTCTCCAATAATAGAAGTATTTAAGCACAAGAACATAAAAAAGGCCCTCAAAAGAGGGCCTTAAAAGCATAGGAGTATGAGTTATTTATTAACCCTTGATTCTGAAGACCTCTTGCATCATTTTATCTGCTGTAGAGATCGTCTTAGCATTAGCTTGGAAGTTTCTTTGAGACGTCATTAGGTTAACGAACTCATTTGCAATATCAACGTTTGAAAGTTCGATCGACTTTGAAAGAACTTGTCCACGTCCTGCTTCACCTGGTTTCCCCATTGCTGGTTGACCAGAGTTTTTAGATTCTTTAAAAAGGTTTTTCCCCATTTTGAAAAGACCTTCGTTATTATCAAATTTTGCAATAGCGATTTGAGCGATATCTCTTGTTTCACCATTGTCATAAACTGCAGTAAGGATACCATCATCGTTGAACGATAGAGATCCAAGAGTAGCAGCTGATGCACCATCTTGAGTGTGTCTAGCAACTGCAGACCCTGAACCATACTGAGTTGAAGCATCAGTACCATCTCCACCTTCAGAGATTGATTCACCCCATGAGAATTCAATTTTTTGACCTTGTTGTGCACCTTTATTGAAGTTGAAAGCATTTGAAGACTCTACTTCTTCTTGAAGCTGACCTTTGTCGTTGAAGATAAGTTGACCTTGTGCCATTTCAACCATAGTTCCTGCTTCACCACCTTGAGCATCAGCACCGTCAACCATTGCACGGTAAGTCCAGTTATTATCAGCAGTCTTATTATAATAAACAGTAATTAATCTAGCTGTACCTACGTTATCGTATACAGTCATTGAAGAAGAAAAGTTTGAAGTTTCTTCTGGATTATTTGGATCAAATTGCTTAACAGAAGCTCTTGAGTCTAAGTTCATAGAAAGCTTAACTTTTTCCGTTGCTTGAGCTGGAATCGTTGTGTTTCCTAACTTAATCTCACCTTCTTTATTTGTAAGTGTTCCATCTTCATTTGATTTGAAACCAATTACTTTATATCCATCACCGTTAACAAGCTCACCGTCTTTGTTAAAGTGCATTGAACCATCTCTAGAGTATCCATTTCCGAATGGAGCTTTTACCTTGAAGAAACCATCACCTTGAATAGCAAGGTCAGTGATCGACTCAGTTCTTGCAACATCACCTTGAGTCATGATTGGCTTAATGTGAGCTAGCTTTGTACCAGCACCGAACTGATCTCCACCTTCGATCCCTTTTAGAGAGACTGCAAGTACATCTTGAAATTCAGCTCTAGAAGCTTTAAAACCATGTGTCCCAGCGTTTGAAATGTTGTCTGAAACAACGTTCATTCCCGCTCCAGAAGCGCTTAAACCAGATACACCAATGTTAAATGACCTTAAAATACTCATTCGTCCCTCCTAGACTAAAACTAAATCTAAACTGCTCTGTTAGATCCAGATCTAAAAACGACTAAATGGAATAAAGATTTTAAAAGATGTGTTTACAACGACAGGCAAACACGAAGCTTCCGTTAGGACCAGCTAATTAAATCTTAAACCAATACAGTCGAATCAATTTTTGTAAATACGTTACTCTCTATACTTCCCTTATCAATGGCCGTTACCACCTTCTTGGCCGGTACATCCACGATATAGGCTGCTTTATCTGTAATTACTAAAGAATCCTTTCCACCCTTACTTTGAAGTTTTTGAAAAGCATCCTTAAGTTTAAAAAACTCGTTACTATCAATATCAATATTTCGCTCTTGCAATCTCTTCGCTGCATGAGTCGAAAGTTGAATTCCGTGTTCTCTTTGAGTTTGCGCTAACTGATCTAACTGATGCGCTTTATTGATCTTCTCATTTGAGATCTGCTCATTTAAAAGATTTTTAAATTCTGATTGAGCAGCTTCGTTTCCACCAACATTACCAAGACGGTTACGAAGATCAACTTTCTTCGAACCAGGAATCTGGCTTACATTTGGAATATGAAAATTTGAAATATCTTTAGTTCCCATTTATTTCCAATTATTGGTTAGCGGAATTGTTAATATTATTATAGTTTTGTGCCGCCCTCTTTTGCAATGCGGCAATATTTTTATCGTTCACTTCTGAACCTGTATTAGAAGCTAGTTTGAAGCTATCAACATCACGTAAGAAAACTTTTTTTCCATTTTCTAATGTGAAAATTGTCTCTCCATTTTCAAAATCAACACCATTAACAACACCAGTCGATTTTGTTTCACCCTTAAATTTATTCATGTCCTTATCAAAGGCCCAAACTTCAAGTGTGTAATCACCTTTTGCAGCTCTTGTATTATCAAGTTGACGGCCATTCCAAGCAAGAGTGTGTTGTCCTCTTCCAAGATTTTCTGCTTCAACCTTTCCAATTAACTGGCGATTTTTATCATAGATATTAACCATAACATTCTTAGCTTCTTTATCTAAGAAAAATGGAACATCTTTTTTATACGATTGGCCATCATAACTAACTGAGGCACCTTTCGTTAAAATTTCTTTTCCTAAGAAACTAGCACCGAAAAACTTGAGCTCTTGAGGGTCATTCTTACCCATTTTATCGAGCTTAGCATTCATATTTGTCATCTGCTCTAATTGAGAGAATTGTGCAAGGTCAGCAGATAGCTGTTTTTGATCCATCGGCTTCATTGGATCTTGATTTGTAAGCTGGTGAGAAAGAAGCTTTAAGAAACCATCTTGGCCCATTTTATTGTGCTCTTTTTCATCAACAAACTTTTGATCAACAATATCATTACCAGCAATACGGTTTAGTTGCTCACCAACCGATTCACCTCGACTATTGCCCTTCGTTTGACGTGGGCCCATACCGATTTGTGAAAATGAATTTCTCTGTTGTGGTTTTCCAATTTCTGGCATTATGCACCTATGCGTTCGCTATACTCTTGCCATCTTCTTTGACGGCCTTCTCTTGCATCTTGAAAACTATCAAATGCAAAAGAATCTTCACTATCTAATTGTCTCGCATATTCAGACTCATTTCCACTCATTTTTGAAGAGGAGATTTTGTCCGCTTGCCTTTCACTATTACGCTTTTCATTCTTAAAGTTTTCAGATTGTGAAGCAGTATCGCTCATTTGACCAGACGTGGCCGTATGGATCTTAAAGTCAGCTACTCTGATTCCTTTCATATCAAGATTTTTAAGTAGCTTAACTTCGTTTTCCTTAAAGAATTCTTTCGCTTCAATTGTTGAAGCTTCAATATTTAATGCAATCATACCATTAGCGTCTTTATTGGCCGTTACATTAAAATGTCCAAGTTCATTATGCTTTACAAGAACTTGTAGAGACTTACTATTTTCAATTCGATTCATTTCTATATAGTTAGTCACTTCTTTAATCATTTGATCAGCATTCGTTACGTTTGAAAGATCAAGAACTTCTGGTGCTTTCGCAAGATTGATTTCAGCTTTAAAATCATTTGCTGTATTCGAATTTCCAAGTGCACCAATTAAATTATTTTGAACCTGTTGTGGTGCTCTTCTATCACCTTTTGCTGTAATATCTGATGAAAAGTCTTCAACCTTAACTTCATTTTTCACACGAATAATTGAGTTATTCTTCTGTGATGCTTCTTTTGTAAACTTATTCATATGTAAGCTATTTGAAGCTTTCATTTCATTTGCAGGTTGATTATTTAATACTTGGCGATTAGCAATAAAATCTGCACTACTCGTCAACTGATTACTTTGTAAACTAGGTGCTTTCTTACCTTTAAGTAGGTTTGTTGGTGCCATTCTTAAAAGATTCGTGTTTTCACGAGGAGCTTCAACTTCTCTATCTGGTGAAACTTGCGCTGTTTCAATAATTGCTTGTGTGTGCTTACCTAGTAGAGCATTAGTCTTAACACCATTTGAAGCTAGTTTTGGTGCTTGCTTGTTTTCAGTTGAATTTTCTAATTTTGAGTTAACAAGTGTTGTTTTTGCTTTTTGTAATTCAACAATATTCTTTGTTCCAAGAATATTATCAATATCACTGTGCTTACCAACTGGTCTATTCTCTGCTGTACTTGCTGAGCTTAAAGTTGAAATTAAAGATGTCGGTGTTGAGTGTTTGGCCATGGCCTTTGCAATCTTTGGACTATTTGAATCTTTAATTAGCGAGCTAGTATTTGCTTTTCCCTCTTTAAGAAGCTCTCTTACTTCTTGATGAGTGATTTTTTCGTTAACTGGATTTTTAAGATTATGCTTTTGCGATTTTGACACTAATCCCTTGGCCACATTCGTAGTCAGAAGTGATTCTTGTCCTTTGGACTCCCCACCATGAAGAAGTTTACTAAACTCTTCTTTTTGTCCTTTAGAAAGCTTCTTATTGGCATGACTAGAAAGCAGGTTATCGAGAGAAACAGTTTTCGCACTAGTCTGCGACTGCTCCTTCATCCCCTTTGCTTTTAAGTTATGTCCAAGTAAGTTTTTAAGCATTATTCTTTGTCCCTTTTTTAACGCCTTGCAATATTTTTACATAAATTCACAAAAAAATTAACCATGGAAAAGTTTACCCCTACTTCTTCATCGTCATGTATTGCTTTTGTAAACGCGCTGAAACTTCTTTATCCATCATGTTAAAGATCTTCGAAACTTTTACAGGATCGAGCTCTCCGAGAATCTTGATTGAGATAGAAGGATCTTGCTGAGAAAGTAGATTTGCCGCTGTCTGAGGCCTCATATTAGAAACAACATCAACCATGTGAATAACACGCTTTTGTTCATCAGAATCTTTCTTATCAAGACATGATAGGAAATTTGTTTGGTAAGTTTTAAATTCCTTAATTCGACCTTCAAGTTCTTTTTGATTAACAACAACTTGTTCTTGCTGATTCTTTAAGGCCTTTTCACGAATTGCCAACTCTTCTTCCTTTTTAAGAAGCTCTTTTGAGAATTCAATCAACTTTGAACGCCCTATTTTTTTCATTTTCTTCTCTAAGGCAACTTCAAGTGCCTTATCAAACTCTTCTTGTGAATATATTTTCTTCTCTTCTGCAATAGCTGAAAGTGAAGATGAAATAATCAAAACTAAAAGTAATAACCTTTTCATTTAAGCTTCCCCGGCCAATTTTTGAGCATGCCTTTTTGCCATCATTAATTCATCAATCGCTTCTTGGCGCTTCTTCTCAATGACCCTATTTTGTTCTGTTTCAAATTCATTTTTTAAATTATCAATTACTTTAACTTCACCTTTTGCAACAGAAAGCTCTTTTACTTTCTCTTGATACTGTCTTTCAACTGCGTGTAATTGATTTTCTAAGACTTTTATTTCGTCTCTTTTTGATTGAATAAACATTGGAAAAAATTGAGCATTCCTTCCCGATGTATATGTATCAAAGAAAGCCTCTTGGGCCTTATAAGTTTCTTCAATATCGAGGTTACATTTTGCAATAGCTTCGTTTAAACGGCCTTTTTCGATATTAATCTGCCCTAATTCAAGTTTAATTTTTTGTTCCTTGAATTCTCTTAGTTTTAATAAGCCTTGTAGTTTAAACTTTTCTCTACGCAATTATATTACTCCTCATATGAGTTATAAGCTTCTTCTGCATACTTTGCGAGTCCAACCATCGAATCATATAGTTCATCAATTGATTGATAATGGTCCTCACCTTGCATTTGTTTTAGTAGATCATTTAGTTGATCAATGATAATCATCGCCTTATCAACCTTAGGGTTTGAACCTTTTGAATAAGCTCCAACGTTAATTAGATCTTCGTTATCTCGATAAGCTGACATAAGATCTCGCATATGTCCTGCGACTACTCTATGTTCGCTAGAAACAACTTTATTCATTACCCTTGATAATGACTGTAAAACATCAATTGCAGGGAATTGGTTTTTTGATGCAAGAGCACGAGATAAAATAATGTGTCCATCACTGATCCCCCTTACGGCATCAGCAATCGGCTCATCCATATCTCCCCCTTCAACAAGAACAGTATAGATCCCAGTAATGGTACCAGCGTCAGCTTTTGTTCCCGCGCGCTCCATTAATTTTGGAAGCTGTGCAAATACAGTTGGAGTGTATCCCTTTTGACCTGGAGGATCTCCAGCACTTAAAGAAATTTCACGAGAGGCCATAGCAAAACGTGTAATCGAATCCATCATTAAGAGAACATCTTGATTTTGATCTCTAAAATATTCTGCAAATGTTGTAGCAACATAAGCGGCCTTCATACGAATAAGTGCAGAAGTATCAGAAGTTGCAACTACAACGATTGATTTCTTTAAACCTTCTTCACCTAAGTCATGTTCGATAAATTCACGAACCTCACGGCCACGCTCTCCAATTAGAGCGATAATATTAACATCAGCTGATGACTTTTGCGCAACCATACCAAGTGTTACTGACTTACCAACACCAGAACCGGCCATAATAGCTAAACGTTGTCCTTTTCCAGCTGTCATAAAAGCATTAATTGCATTAACACCAGTATCTAGCATTTCACAAATTGGTGGACGCTCTAATGGATTAATAGACTCACCAAAAATAGATCTCACTTCATTAGATCTTTTAATCGGGCCCTTTCCATCGATTGGGTTTCCTTGGAAGTCGATAACACGACCTAGATATTGCTCTCCAACGTTAACCTTTGTAACAAGCTCTTTTAAGTATACTTTTGTTTCTGAGTTAATCCCTGCGATTTCAGAATAAGGCATTGTTAAACATTTTGGGCCATCGATTGAAACGACCTCTCCAAGACAACGATCACCAAATTCAGTAACAAACTCGACGTTTGAACCAATAACGGCACGTGATAGGTTTACTTCATAAAGCATACCCTTTGATGCACAAACCTTCCCTACTTTTTGGTAAGGAGTTGCGTATTCATATGCCTTATGAATTGCTTCAAGGTCTAATGTTGAAAAATTATTGTGATTCATCCGAGTCGTCCTCTGAACTTGCTAAGCCTACTGCTTCAAATAACTTATCTAGACTATCAAGTTGAGTCTTTAAGCTACCATTGACAATACCGTTTTGAGATTCAACGACAATACCAGGTGCCTCGATATCAAAGTCAATTTCGACACGAGTGTTAGTAAGTTCTCCAAGTTTTGCTTGAACAACTTCTAAAACCTCTGGCATTTGTTCGAAATGCTTTTCATTGACTCTAATAAGAAGGTTTTCTTTTGTTTGTGCTTCGACAATAAGCTTTTCAAGAAGACGAATAATATATTCCCCATCATCTTTAAGCTCTTTTAAAACAATCCACTTTGCAATTGTTCTAAGTAGTGTATATGTTTGCATTTTCTGTGCAGAAAGAAGTCCTACTTGAGTACTAAGAACTTCTGAAACCATATCGTTTAAAAGAAGAATCTTCTCTTCCGCTGCTCCAGCAAGTTCAACCTTAACTTCTTCACGTCCTTGCTCTCGTCCAAGCTCTAACCCTTCACGATAAGCGTCCTCTTTAACAGCTTCAACTTGACGGGCCACTTCTTCTTGTACGGCCCTAGCAAAATCATCTTCTTCCTGTGCTCGCACACCTCTATGCTCGTGAACAATTGGATTTAAGTCAAAACCAGTATCTTTGGCCATCTGTCTTTCAACGCGAATAATCTTTTGCTTCTCTTCGATTTCACGAATCGACATACCTTCGAAATCTTGAAACTCAAAATCCTCAACACTAGAGTTCAGAGGTTTTTGAGAGAAAGAGTGAAATTCATATTCTTTTACTTCACGAGTCATACTAAGCTACTAACCTTATCTTATACAAGGGCATCGCCATCTCCACCACGTGAGATAAACGCCTTACCTTGTTGTTCAAGTTCTTTACATTTGTGAACGATCTCTGCTTGAGCTTTTTCAACATCAGAAAGTTTTGTCGGTCCGAGAGCATCCAAATCTTCCTGTAGAAGAGTTGCTGCACGGTTAGACATATTTCTAAACAGCTTCGCTTTAATTTCTTCAGGTGCCGTTTTAAGAGCAATAACAAGTTTTTGCTGATCAACTTCTTTAAGAAGTGCTTGAATACCACGATCATCAACATAGACAAGGTCTTCGAAAACAAACATAAGCTTACGAATTTCTTCTGCAAGTTCTGGGTCTTTTTCCTCAACTCGTCCCATAATATTCTTCTCAGAATTCTTATCCATAAGGTTAAGCATATCTGCGATAGGTTCAACACCACCAAGTTGATTTGTATCAATTGTTCCAAGTGTAGAAAGTTCAGTCTTAAGAACATCATCAAGTTGTGCAATAAGTTCAGGAGAAACGAAGTCAAGGTTTGCTACCCTTAATACAACTTCGGCCTGAAGTCCCTCAGGAAGACGTCTTAGGACATCCACCTTACGCTCTGCTGATAAGTGAGCAATAATAAGCGCAATTGTTTGTGGGTGCTCATTAATTAGGAAGTTAGCAAGTGTTCTAGTATCAACTAGCTCCAGTGATTCTAGTGTCTGATTGGCACCAACATCAATGATTTGACCAAGAAGTTGCTTAGCACGATCTTCACCAAGAGCATTAACAATAAAGTCACGAGATGAGTTATCAGAGAAAAGTAGATCATTTTCTTCGTTTAGTTCAGAGTAGAACTCCTCTAAAACACGCTTGATCATCCAAATTGGCGCCTTCTTAACATTAGACATCGCATTGATAAGACGTTTTACGTCGTTATCGCGCATATGTGCGAATATAAGTTGCGTCGTACTCACACCAAGAGAACTAAGCAGAAGTGCTGCTTTGTCCTGTCCTGATAGTAGCGAGTATTCTACATCTGGGTCTAATGATTGATCGGCCACTTTTCTCTCCTCTTCCTTAAAGGGCTCTATTATTTACTATTCTCATTACGCAATCTGCTTATCAGATTCCGTACTATGAATCATATCATGCACAATCTGTGCCGCTTTTGCAGGGTTTCCTTCAACCAGTGAAATAATCTTCTCACGTAGCATATTCCCTTCAATTTTCTCTGGATTAAGCTTTTCTTCAATCTGTGGAAGAGCATCCTCAAGTCCAGGTAGTTTTTGATTTGCTTGAACCTTTTCTAGTTCTTCTAGAGTTCTTGGTAAGAAATCTTCAACAGTTTCTACTGCGTTGTCTGTTACCCACTGGATAAATGGACGAACAACTACGAAGAAGAATAGTGAGATCGTTAAACCAATTGCAAGATACTTGAAGATATTCTTGATTAGCTCTCTATTTTCACGCTCACGCATAAGAGCATCAATGGCCTCAAGATCTTCTTGTTGAAACTCCATATTCTTAATTGTGATTACATCACCACGACGGTTATCAATACCTAGAGTTGAAGCAACGATCGCTTGAAAATTTGCAATATCAGCTTCCGACCATGGCTCATACTTAGTTACCGTCTTACCATCTAGCGATTGTGTTACACGTTTACCGTCAACCATTACTGCAGCAGAGATTTTTCTAACAGATGCAGTTGGTGATTTTGAACGAGTAACTTTCTTTGGAACATTATAGTTACGAGTTGCTAGTTCTTTTTTAACGTCATTTCTCGTCTCTGGAACACCTGGTTGAGGCTGCTCTCCAGGTAGATTTGAACGTGCTCCAGGAATACCTTGTGGAGAAGGACGTGAGCCTTGAAGGTTTTGAGTATTTGTTACTTCAGAGAGAACTGCCTTATTTTCAGAATCGTAAGTTGTTTGAGTCGATACACTTTCAGTAAAGTCCATATCAACAGAAACTTTAGCAATTACCTTTCCTGCACCTACGACTCTCGTTAAAATATCTTCAATTTGTTTTTCATACTTTCTATTTAATTTAGACTCAAGAGCAAGACGATTTGCTGTATTAGCAGTCATAGCATCACCGATATTTTCAGAAAGCTTCTTTCCTCTGTGATCTAAGATGACAACACCTTCTCCTCTCATTCCTTCTACAGATGAAGCAACAAGTGAAGAGATACCTTTAATCTCTTGTTCTGTTAGAGTAACTCCACGATTTAGCTCAAGAACAACTGAGGCCGTTGGTGGTTTCTTCTCAGATACAAACGGAGAAGATTCAGGAATATTTAAGTGAACACGTGCTCTTTTAACACCTCTTAGGTGCTTAATCGTCTTAATCAGCTCACCTTCAAGTGCTCTTTGCTTATTTACTTTTTGAACAAATGAAGTTGTACCAAAAGATTGATTATCAAATACTTCATACCCTACTGTTCCAGAAAATGAAAAACCAGAAGTCATCATTTTAAGACGGACAGTTTCAATCATATCTTCAGGGATACTAATTGTTTTACCATCTGCAGATGTCTTCTTCTCAACATTGTTCTGACTTAAGAAGACTTCAACTTTAGTCATATCTTCTTTATTAAGATCAGAGTAAAGAACTTTATAGTTAGTATGAGTGGCCCAAAGGACAACACCTAGTAGGAAGACTAGAATAACCCCAGTAACAGCAAAGAGAGAAATCTTCTTTCCTGCATCAAGTTCTCCGTAGAACTCTTTGAAGTTTCTAAGCATTTTATCGAAAAAATCTTTCACGTATCCTCCTGACACCTGAAACTCTTAATTCATCCTAAACTAAGAGATCATTAACAACTAGTTATTAACTAGACTTGCATTCTCATTACTTCTTTATAAGCATCAATTACTTTGTTACGAACTTGGTTCATTGTCTTAAAAGCAATTTCAGCTCTTTCAACAGCTAGCATTGTTTCGTGGATATTCTTACTTTCACCACTTACTAATTTTTCAATAGCTGTGTTAGCTTCTTTTTGTAAATTGTTAACATCCATGATCTGATTTGCTAAAAGTTCAGAAAAAGACTGACTCTTCTCAGATGGAGTAACCTTAGATAGCTCATCGAAGCCCTCTAATTTAAATTCTTCCGCGCCACCAGTTGGACTAGTCCACTCGCGCATTTTATGTGAGTTAAAGACGTCATTCATTGTAGTAATATTATTGATCGCCATGGGTTAACCCCTTTCCTTTATACTTCTTAGTTTCCACTTCCAATTTCAAGCGCTTTCATCGCCATACTCTTAGTCGTATTCATTACGTTAATATTCGCTTCATAACTTCTTGAAGCTGAAATCATGTCTGCCATCTCTTCCATTACATTAATATTTGGATAGGCAACATACCCTTGCTCATTTGCATCAGGGTGATTTGGTTCATATTTTAAGATTGGTGGCTTATCGCTCGAAACAACTTCTGTTGCATGAACAGATTGTGCTACTTCGCCCATCTCACCTTCTAAAATATCAGAAAAGCTTTCACGAGCTGGCTCGCTTCCAAAAGCAACTTCTTTCTTACGATATGGACCACCTTCGGCCGTTCTTGTCGTCTGGGCATTTGCAATATTTGAAGAAATCGCGGCCATGCGCTTCTTATTTGCAGCAACACCTGATGAACTAATTTTTAAACTCGTTAGTAAATCCATTATCTCCCCCTACTCTATTTTTCAGAGTTAATTGTATATTTCAGCATCCCAAGTTTCTTATTCAGTAACTTTACCGATGCATCATACAAAATTTTATTTTCTGCCATTTTGGCCATTTCAGCGTCTCTGTCGACAGTATTCCCGTCTTCAGAGACGATTCCATTTGGATCATCATAAATTTCAGGTTGAAGATTTTCAAAACCACCATTGCCAACGTCAAAGTGTTTCTCTTCAGAGGTCAACATTTCAAGATTCCCATCAACGTCTAAAGCTCTTGCAAGTGCTTCTTCAAAGTCAACTCGCTTTGCTTTATAGCCAGGTGTATCTGCATTAGCGATATTCGAAGTTAAGACCTCATGTCGGATCTGCCTTAAATTCAAAGATGCAGCTAGTGCTTTTAATGTCTTATCCTCAACCCTCATGATGAAACCTTATCTTAAGTTAACAAAGTATGAGTTTCCGTCTCCACGGTACTCATTGATTTTGTTTCTTAGTGTTCTAATTGAAACACCAAGAATCTTTGCAGCTTGAGTTCTGTTTTCAGAAGTATGGATAAGTGCCTTCTTGATAAGTAGCTTTTCAGCTTCTTTAAGAGACATTAGTCTGATTCCTTCTGAATCATCTTCAGAGATAACATTTACTGCTTTCTTCTCACCGATCTCAAGGTGTTCAGCTGAAACTTCATCTCCTTCAAAGTTTGCAAGAGCATTTTCAATTACTGCCTTAAGTTCTTTTACATTGTGAGTCCAGTAGTGAGAAAGAATCTTATTCATAGCATCGTCTTGAACGCTAACTTCTGCACCACCAAGAGTAGTTTTGATAATATTTTTTGCGATGTACTCTAGGTCACCTACTCTCTCTCTAAGTGGAGTTAGAGTGATTGAGTTAGATGAAATGAAAGTATATAGTCCACGGTAAAAACGACCTGCACCAACAAGCTTAGATAAGTTCTTAGTTGTTGTAGCAACCATTCTTACATCAATTTCATAATCAGTTAATTCACCAAGAATCTTGTGAAGCTTCTTTTGAAAAGTATCTTCTAGACCATCAACATTAACTAGAACAACAGTTCCACCGTTAGCGTTTTCGAATGCACCTTTAATGAAACGTCCTGTTTCTGGGTCTCTATAACCTAAGATCTCATTCTCAACTTGGTTTGCTTCTGCTGCGCAGTCTACAGTTACAAATGGCTTTCCCTGTCTTGTTGAATTTTCATGGATAAAACCAGCTAGTGTCTTCTTACCAACACCTGCTTCACCAACGATAAGTACTGGTGCTTTTGTAACAGCAACATTGTTTGCAACTTTGAGTGCTTTAACAATTTTAGGATCTTGTCCGAAAATTTCTGCTGTAAACGTATTCATCTGACCTCCTGTCTGTCATTGCCCGATCCGTGGGCTAAAATTTTATAGTGTACGTTTTTTCAAGTTAATTAATGTCAGCTCTGTCCTGGCCAACTCTTTCAGATAATCTTTAGCTTCACTATCTGAAAGTATTTCATTTAATAACTTTTCCCCAGTTGTGAAATCATTCATTCTTAGGCTTTCCTTTCCTAATAAGAACTTCACACGGTTTTTATAAAGAGAAGTTTTATACTCATTTAAGAATGTTCTTGCCTCATCTGCAGCAATCTTATCTGTATTCTTAAATAGGATTTCAATTCTTTGGTAATTTACTCTTTCTCTTAATCCCTCAACAACTGTATCAGCGATCTGGAATGAGCTAGCATCTTTTAGAAGTGCAGTTGATACCTTCAGGTATTTATCGAACTTCTTGCTCTCATAGATTGATTCAAGGTAAAACTGGATTGAGTCAACAAGGTCTTTAGCATCAATTGAATTTGCATTTGTTCCACTTGCGTAGAATTTCTCATACTCTTTTTCAGCTTTTGAAAACTCTCCTCTCTTATAGTGAGCTAGAGCTTTATAGAATGTGATCTTTTCGAATCCTGGGTAGTCTTTTTCTGTACTCGCGATAATACGATCTACTGAAGAGTAATTTTTTAGCTTTAGATTTCTTAGAATTTGTAGCTCGTTTTTATACAAGTCCAATTTCTTAACTTCCTTGCGAGAAACCCATAGAGGGAAAGTATGAGCAGTTTCCTTTTTGCTCGCTATCATTTTCTCATACATTTTTTGAAATCCGTCCCACAGTGTAAGATTTATATACGATTTCGCGATAATAAATTGTATTTCAGGGTCTGCACCGATCTTAGCAAAATAAGTATCTTTGTAGATTTCCCAAGCGCGGATAGCACGAGCAAATTTTCCTTCATCAAAGTTAGACTTAATGATCCCGTACACAATTTCTGCACCATCAGCTTCAAAAACCTTCTTTTCACTAATTTTCATTCCTGCAATAGGTAGAGCTGTTAAGAAAGTCAGGGCCTCTTCATACTGTCCATCAACAATGAACGTTCTTAAACGAGTTTGCCAAAGTAGCATTTCGAGTTCTTTATTAAG
Organism: Halobacteriovorax sp. XZX-3; assembly: GCF_043196495.1. NCBI lineage: Bacteria > Pseudomonadati > Bdellovibrionota > Bacteriovoracia > Bacteriovoracales > Halobacteriovoraceae > Halobacteriovorax > Halobacteriovorax sp. XZX-3. The sequence continues at coordinate 1,461,151 of NZ_JBEBMO010000001.1, forward strand.
TTTCTTATCAGTACCCTTATCAAGGAAAACTCTTGTTTCAATATCTTTTGAATCAGGCTTAAACTTTCTAATTGTACGAAGACCTACATAACGAATACGGGCCTCAAGGCTCACTTCTTGGTTTTGAGCTCTATTAATTGCATTCTTATAAAGCTCTAGTACTTCATTCTTTGGACGATCCTGTAGATCAGCAATAAGGGCCATACGAAGTCTTGCTTGAGCCGCTTCACTCACATATGAATATTTAGCGATGAAAGTATCGTAAATTCTAAATGCTTTTTCATATTGAGAAGTTCTAAAGTAAGCTTCAGCTGCGTTATAGTAGATTGACGGTAGGTATTCACCCTTAGTAGTTTTTGCAAAGTTCTCGTAAGCATCAATCACTTTTTCTTCATCATTTTGTCTCAGATAAGTGTACATCTCGTACGCTTTAAGCTTTTGCTTAGAAATGATCTTAACTAATGTCTTATCTTGAATTAAATTTTCTACTTTCTCAACTTGATTAAGGTTTGCAAGAGAAGAAAGAATATACTCTCCCATATACTCTAATTCTTCATAATCAAAATTTTCTTTTGCATCACTAAAGAATCTCTTTGCATACTTAAGGGCCTTAACGAAGTCTTTCTTTTCACGGTAAAACTGTACTAAGTATTTATAAATACCTTTTCTTAAGTCATAAACATCAGTTCTTTCAAGAATATTTGTGTACATTGAAACAGCAGTATCAACTGGCTTAATATCACCTTTTTCTAGTGTTTCTCTTAAAAGAGCATTTGCTTTCATGTAGTCATTGTATGGATTATATGACTTTGGAAATTTCTTCTCATAAAGCTTAATCGACTTATACATAAGTCCCCACTTACCTTTTCTATAAAGATTAAGTGTCAGTTGCATATGAGCTTCTTGTTCGTTCTTATTGTAATCAAAGTTCTTAATTGGAAAGAAGTATTCTGCAGTTTTTCTATTCGTTAAAATTTGTGTCTTTAGCTCTGGTGCAAGTGCTTGATAATCCCAGATAAAAGAGGCTCCATATCTAAAGTCACGATATGGATTCGTTTTTTTAGATGGAGCCTTTTTAACAACATTTTTTCTAACTTTCTTCGGAGCTGGCTTTGCAGCGGAAGCTTTTTTTACAAATTTTGGAGTTGATTCTTGGGCCGAAGCTTCATTCTTTTTCACAAGTGTTGAAACATCTTTAATTGCGGCTTGCTTATTGCTTACGGCACCGTCTTTCCAGAAGTCGACAAAGTAAGCACGATCACGATTTTTATAGAATGAGAAAACCTCTACATCCTTCTTTAACATTAATGTAATCGTGAAAACATTATTTCCAGACGTTGGCTCAGTGTATGAGATTGTCTTGATATACTTAGAAGAAGAGAAGTTCTTCAGCCCATCTTTTACCTTAGAGTAAACATCACCATCTAAAGTCGAAAATGATACCTCTGTGCTTGATTTCGTTACATTAACTAGTTTCTTATCAATAAAAAACTTAACGCGTAGAAAGTCATTATGAGCTTCTGGAGTAACAATTGTTGCTGATGCGATATTTAGGAAGGCCGTACAAAATACAAGTACGATAAAAGATAATAAATTTTTTGAATTAAAATCTATCTTCATTTGGTAGAAACTTCCTGTTTCAAATTTAATAACGTCAATTATTTGGCAATTTCTTCGTCCTAAAGCATGCCGTGAATTCATTTTACAATATTTTGAAATATTTCAAAGGAAAATTTTTCTCATAGGACGATTTTTCCATGTCAAAGATTTTACATTACAGAATATTAGGCATTTAAAAAGCCGACTGTGAAAGTCGGCTTAAGTATTGGTGTCATAATGGCTTTGTTAAGTAGAAATTTATTGTTGCATATTAACGTCTAAATTTCTCTTCTTCATTTTTTCGATAAGTGTCGTACGATTCATCTGGAGCAGCTTTGAAGCTTGGTTCTTATTACCATTTGTTTTAATAAGAGCTTGCTTAATTAGCGACTCCTCTACTTCATTCATAAAATCTTTTAAATTGATACCGTTTTCTGGAAGACTAACAAGGTCATCTGTATCAATCATCGAACGATTTGTAAGAGCTAAGATTTTAGGCGGTAAATCTTGCGGTCTAATCTTATTCCCACCTCTTAAGATAACAAGTCTTTCAATTAAATTCTCAAGTTCACGAACGTTACCAGGCCATTCATATGACATAAGAATTTCAAAAGTCTCGTCATCTAATTCAATATCGTTTCTTCCGTCTGCGCTTACAAAACGAGATAAGAAATATGATATTAAAAGTGGAATATCTTCCCTGCGATCTTTAAGAGCAGGGATTTTTATAGGAATTACGTTTAAACGATAATAGAGATCTTCTCTAAAATTGCCTTGCTGTACTGAATCTTCAAGGTTTCTGTGTGTTGCCGTAATGATACGAACATCAACAGGAGTCGTCGTTGAAGAACCAACTCGCTCGATTTCTCTTTGCTGTAGAACTCTAAGAAGTTTTACTTGAAGTAGTAGTGGCATATCACCAATTTCATCTAAGAAAATTGACCCACCATTAGCAGCTTCAAAGCGTCCCATGCGACTTGATACTGCTCCAGTAAAGGCTCCTTTCTCATGACCGAATAGCTCACTCTCTAAGAGTTCTCCAGGAATGGCACCACAGTTTACATTTACAATTTTATTGTGATTACGATTTGAAGATAAGTGAATGGCCTTCGCTACCAACTCCTTCCCTGTTCCAGAAGGTCCACCAATTAAGATTGTCGAATTAGAAGCAGCAACCTTCTTAATTCTTTCAAAAATCTTTCTCATTGGTTTTGAGCGTCCAATCATCCCACAAAACATATCATCTTCTGTAGGCATCTCTAGCTTGTATCTACTACTAAATGAGCGCTTATCGCTTGATACTGCTGAATTAGCATTAATCTCAAGACTTTCGCGATACTCTAGCTTGTGAACAAGAGCTCTAACAACTAGATCCTTAAGCGCTTCAAACTCAAACGGTTTTGTTAGATAGTGAAAAACACCTTTCTTCGTTGCCGCAATGGCAGTTTCAATTGATGCAAACCCAGTCATCGCTATCGAGCTAAAAGTTAGCCCACGCTCTTTTAAGAGGTCGATTAAGTAAAGCCCATCTGAAGAATTATCTTCAAAACTAATGTCAGTAATTAAACAAAAGCGATCAACTTGATTCTTTGTAATATGCTCGATTGCAGGTGCAGGAGAAGAGAAACTAATAACTTCTAGGTTAATCTTCTTACTTAGATACTTCGTTATCATTGCGGAAAGAGTTTGATCATCTTCCACGACAATAATGACTGGTTTTCTTCCTTGATCGATTTTTACTTCATTATCTGATTCATCATTAGAAAATGTATCAGTTAGAAAACTAAAATCATTCTTCATGTGTCATTGCCTCTCATCGTGTGAGGTTAAAATTGTCCCACTAAAATGGTATCGAATAATTCGTGGACGTGTCAATTTTTTAACACCAAGATAAAACTTCCGAAACTAGCATAAATAGCTAATATTACAGTATTAAACAAAAAGTTTAGTCTCTAAAAGTTTCTTACAATATCTAAGAAATAATGAACAACTTTGTCTGGGCCACCGGCCATTATCCAAATAAAGAGAAAGAAACTTGAGATACAAGAGCAAAGTGCAAAAAATAATGGCGGCAGAGTATAGCCTCTTAGCCAGTAGTAATACGCGAAACGGCCACCGATAATAATAATTGGAATTGACCAAAATGGCGTGTAGCGCAATGTGAACATGAGGAATTCATTCATAAAGGTATTTTAAACTGAAAACAAAAAAAAAGCTCCCTATTGGGAGCTCTTTTTTATATTAAAGGCATAAAGCTTTTAACTTCTCTACGTAAGACAGCTCTTCCCAAGGAAAGAATCCATCTTTAGTTCTACCAAAGTGCCCATAAGCAGCAGTTGGAGAATAGATTGGTCTTAGAAGATCTAGTCTTTCAATGATTGAAGCTGGCTTCATATCAAAGATTTGGTTAACAGCATTGTTAATCTTTGCAACATCAACTTTCTCTGTACCAAAAGTATCAACAAGTAGTGACATTGGCTCAGCAACACCAATTGCGTATGCAACTTGTACTAGAGCTTTTTCAGCTAGACCTGCAGCAACGATGTGCTTAGCAATTTGTCTTGTAGCATAAGCAGCTGAACGGTCAACTTTAGTTGGATCTTTACCAGAGAATGCACCACCACCGTGAGCACCGTGACCACCGTAAGTATCAACGATAATCTTTCTACCAGTAAGACCACAGTCACCCATTGGGCCACCGATAACAAATTTACCAGTTGGGTTAATGAAGTATTTTGTGTTGTTATCAACAAGTGAAGCTGGAACAACTTTATTAACAACTTCTTCTCTTACTGCTTCTTGAACTTGAGCAAGAGTCATGTTGTCTGAGTGTTGAGTAGAAACAACGATTGCATCAATACGTGAAAGTTTACCATCTACGTACTGAGCAGATACTTGTGTCTTACCATCAGCTCTAAGCTCACCTAGAGTTCCATTCTTTCTAACTTCTGAAAGTCTTTCAGCAAGTCTGTGAGAAAGATCAATTGTCATTGGCATAAAACTGTCTGTTTCATTACAAGCGTAACCAAACATTAGACCTTGGTCACCAGCACCTAATTCTGTATAAGTACCTTCACCAACGTTTACACCTTGAGCGATATCTGGTGATTGCTTATCAAGAGCAACCATAACTCCACAAGTGTTAGCATCAAAACCTTTGTCAGAGTGATCGTATCCAATCTCTCTAATTTTATTTCTTACTGTTTCTTGAAAATCGATATTAGCTTTCGAAGTAATCTCACCTGCAAGAACAACTAAACCAGTTGTAATCATAGTCTCACAAGCAACACGAGATTTTGGATCTTGTTCTAACATCGCATCAAGTACCGCATCACTGATTTGATCCGCAATTTTATCAGGGTGCCCTTCTGTTACTGATTCAGAAGTGAATGTAAAATCTTTTAGCACTGCCTCATCTCCTAGCTGTAAATAATTAATACACTAATAATTGAATGAATATACTTCTATTAGCACGTTTTAACAACTAGTTTAAGGCACTATTTTCAATAGTTTATACTCAATAAAAATTAGTAATCATCGTTCTTTACGAAGTATTTGAAATAATGAGGATTACGATATTGGTAGAATTTACCAGTCCTCGCAGAATGTACATAAACATTATTTTTATAGCGATAAACATCATATGTTTGCTCGCCACTATCTTTAAATGAATACAAGAAGTTCAAGTTCTTACGATTCAGTAGAGTATTTAATCTTGTCGTATTATGAATTAAAGGCCCAGGCCTTTCTTCCATGCTTGAATATTCATCCCATAGTGATGACATATCCATTCTTCCCAGCATTGATGCTCTCGAAAAATAGCGAGTAGCTTTGAAATCTTTATCAGGGTTATGTAACTCATCTAAAATCATTTTCAAGTTCTTACGCATTAGTTTGCGAGCAGACTTTGATTGATCAGGACAAAAGATTCCTTTAGATGCAGGAATAAAAAAGTAAGTAAAAGAGAATTGTCCCCTTTTAAAAAGTACATTTAACCAAGGATACTTTTGTGTGTCCTTAACTCCAGCATCTAATAGTGACTGATAGAAAGGTTCGTCACTTTCAATAGTATTATAGCCAGGATTATCAACACGATTGATTACAACCTTAGCAACATCTCTTCTTTCACTTCCGTAACTATCGTCAAGGCGACCAACTTCATGAATGAGAATCGTCTCAAGTGCATATAGCTTGCGATAAATTTCTTTTTGTCTTTTCCAAAACTTATAAACTAATGCTTCTTTATCATAGATATACTTACTTAAAGCATAACGTGCTTGATTCTTATCTTCGAAAATTTTCTTTAAGATATCATCTTTCGTTTTACTCTTATTTAAAAGATCAACGTAGTAATCCTCTCGTTCAATGATTTTCTTTTGCCAATAATTTGTTCTAGCAAAAGTTTTCTTATAACCTTGTCTTAAAACACCATCAAGACGAGAAATTAAATCCGAAATATCATAACGGAGGTCTTCCGTTAAAAATGGCTTATCAAAACCAACAATACGTAAATAAACAGAATCAATTAGTGACCGTAAGCTTAGATCAGATCGACCTTTTTTAGGGTCAACACTTCCATCTTCTACGATCTTCCTTAACAAATAAGCAGAGTTTGACTTCTGCTTACCTTCTGCTGTCTCTATATCTTTAACTTTATCGTATTCACTTCTTAGGTGAAGATGATCAACGGGAAAGCTGAATGACTGTAGAAAGAAAAGACTATTTAAATATGCTTCAAGATCTGTTAGAAATTTTTTTATCTCGTTCTTTGATTCTAAAGCGACTAATGATTTAGTTTTTAAGTCTTTTATATAGCGATATTTATAATTGTGGCGCATGGCCTTTTCAAACTGATTTTGAATTTCACGATTCCGCGAAAGAACATTTCTAAACGAACGCATTTTTGAAAGACGTTTATTAACACCCTTTATCCACTCACGTTTCTTTTGCATTAATGGGAGATATTCTTTAATCGTAGCTTCATCAAGTTCACCATTTAGTTTGAACGGAATAAAAATACCATTACCTAAAAAGTTTTTATAAAGCTTTTGTGACTCATTATATATCTTCATTGAGCATGTCGCTTTATACTGGGCGCGATGAAGTTTCATATACTCATTAATAACTTGAGCATCACTAATTTCTTTTGCTTGAACAAACTGATTTGAAAAACTTGTAAAAGCGATTAAAAATGGAAGAGTTGTTTTAAAGTGCTTTAACAAACTCACTACTCCATAAACCGAGACAAGAACTATTGCTCATAACTAATTGAACACTTTGCCCATTACTATTTTCTTTAATTAAAGAAATTAAAGGCTCTAGCTCAGTGACAATATTTGTTCTAATTCCGCTTTTCTCTAAGTCTGATTGTAACTTATCAACATCTAAATCCCCCTGCCCTTTGGCCGTCGTCGGACGAGATGGTTTGATAATCGTTGCACTGGCAGCCTGTTTTAAAGAATCAGCAAAGCGCTCTTGAAACAGGTCACTTCGAGCTGTTGCTGAGCCTGGCTCTAAATAAGCATGTATCTTCTTACCTGGATATTTTAATGAAATAGCATGTAGTGTTTCCAAAACAGCTGTTGGATGGTGTGCAAAATCATCGATTATCGGAGACTCGTTATATATCCCCTTAACTTCTTGCCTTCTTTGAACCATTCTTAGATCTAGTATTCCTGCTTGAATTTCTTCAGGCTTTTTCCCAGCTTTTAAGGCAACGATAATTACAGAAGCTAAATTTAAAATATTATGATGACCCATTAGATTTGTTTTGAATTCGTGATCACCCAAAGAACATTTCATAGAAAATGTCGTTAAACCATTATCGACATTGATTATTTTCACATTATCACGATCATATTCTGACCAAGACTTATCCGTAACCTTAAGGTCGTTAATACTTTTCCATTCAGAGCATGCAATTACTTCGTCCACACTAGGAAGAATTGCTTTAAACTCATTTTTTATATCTTCAATTGATTCAAAAATATCTGCATGGTCGAACTCAAGAGATGTAATAATTAATTTATTAATATAGTAAGAGCGAAATTTTGAGAATTTTTCAAAGTATGCCGAATCGTACTCATCCGATTCAATAAAGAAGTAATCCCCTCTTCCAACTCTTGCAGGTGGACGCTCATCCATAACACCACCGATAAGGTAGCCCGGCTCCATCCCCAACTTTTCAAAAAGTTGAACACCGAAGTATGTAGTTGTCGTCTTACCATGCGTCCCCGAAATACCAACAACAGTTTTATCTTTTAAAACGAGTGCTCCAATAGCGGCCGGAAATGAACAAAAAGGAATTCCTGATTCTTCAATAAATTTTGCATCATCAGAGTTTCTTGCAACGACATTACCTACAACAATTAGATCAAAATCTTTAATTACTTCTTCAATATTATGTTCTTCAAATTTATAGACATCAATACCCGAGTTATCTAGATAGGTACTCATTGGTGGGTAAAACATACGATCCGCACCAGCTACTTCAAAGCCTGCTTCTTTTAGTAAACAAGCTGCTGCTCCCATTCCCGTCCCACAAATGCGGTAAAAGAATACTTTTTTAAATTTATTTGATTCTGTTAATGCAGAAAGTGCATTTATATCTTTATAATTTTCTAAATTCATAACTTACCCTTTATCCGTCAATTTTAACCGTTTTTCGGACAAAGGGTAAGGGTAAATATTTGTAATTAATCAATTACTGTTGAGATAGGAACATTTTAATTACATCCTTACATGTCTTAGTTGAGTTTGCAGATGTAATACCATCCGGGTTAATTTGATTCCACCACTCAAGCACCGCTTTAACTTTGAAATCTTCATTATCATCGGACTGTACCGCAATTCTTTCTAATTCAGTTGGTTTGAGTTGGCGTCCAATCTTTTCCTCAACAGCATCCTGAATTGCTTCAAGATCTCCAGCAGGTTCAATTGAAATAATCTCATCAGGAAAGACAATCAGTGGAATCATCTCTTCTAGCTCATTATAATTTGAAACAAGATTTAATAAGCTCCTATTATTAGACATCTTTAGTGCGGCTATATTTTGCCCTTTAAATTCACTAGCAAAACTATCTGCTACAGATAGGACTGAGCCTGATAAAAATGGAGAACCTAAAGGCTCAACACTATGCCCTTTAAATACTGCGGCCAACGATTGAAATTCAACTGGCATATATTGACCTGACTTTTTACTAATTTTTTTATCAAAGAAAGTTTTTAAAGAACGAAGCCTTCTCGTATAACTTCCCTGATTCTTAGTTAGCATTTTGGCCATAAGGAAGTGTCCACCATCATCTGATTCACGAACAAGATCATCTCCTAGGCCTCTAAAGCTCACAAAGAAGTCATCACTTGGATTTTCAATTTCTTTTAACCATCTTTGCCAAGCTGCAATCTCAGTTGGCTCCATTTGTTCCCATGGCATATAAGCTTCAATAAGTTCTGCCACTTTCTTACGATTACCTGAAGAAATATAATCATCTAACTTGAGATCTTGCGCCTCAAGTGCTTTATGAAGTTCTTTCCATTGTTTGGCCAAACCATTTCGAACAGTCTTTTCAGAACGCACTTTCTTCTTAAGGTTATTTACAATTTTAGACGCGTGTTCTTTTCTCGTATTTGCATATTGCTCAATTTTAGAAAGTGCTTCATCAGCATTTCCTTGGAAGTAGCCTCTCATCATATTAGTTAGCTTATCCATAGCATCTACTTCTGCACGTGCTAAAAACTCACGAGAACGCATTGATCCATGCTTTGCATTTAAAGCTGCTTCGGCCCAAAATACCGGATGTTTCAAGAAGTCGCCATTGCGTGTAATTTGCTCCACATGCATAGCCTCTTCTAAAAGAACCAGAGGATTCTTATATCCTTCCTCTGTAAAACGTACCTTTATTAGAAGCCCTTTTTCAGGATCAACATCTGGAACAATTTCAGCAAGCTTTCCATCTTCAAGTGTAGCATTCTTTTCAACTACAACTTCATATCTGTAGTTTTTAGCATTTCCTTGTAAGTTAGCTGACTTAATGTATTCATTAAAAATATAAACAGGATCTTTATCAAATTGTGCTTTAAATTTTGCATGTGTATCAAAATCAACTAAAAGATCTTTTGTTGATTGGTCTGGTTTAAAAAATGATAAGTGACAGAATTTATCATCAACACAAACATCTGAGTTATTAACAGTAGGTAGGAAATTAAATTTTAAATTACCATTATAAGTAACTTGTGCATCAAGACCGGCTTGCTTAAATGCGGACTGAGAATAAAGATTAACAAGGAAGTCACTGTCAAGACCTACGTATTTTGGAATTGTAACAAATTCCTCAGATGGAGGTCCTCTTATAAAATTGATTTCACAAAACTTAGAAACCTTACTAATTTCTTTTTCTAGGTCAGCAACAACTTCTTTATATTGCTCAACAATAGCATCTGTATCAGCATGAACATTGATAATAATCTTATCTGTTTTAGGATGCCACTTACCATCAACAAATTTCTTGTCGATAGAAATCTTTGGCATATGCCCAAACTCTTCAAGTTTTCTTAAAACATAGCTTGAAACTTCAGATGATTCAGTAATTCTCTTTGTAAAGTAATTATCACTAAAGTTATCAACTGAATCGACTACGGCCTGAATCTCTGCTTCAGAAACATTCTTATTATCTTTTAACATTGAAAAGACATAATACTTTAATGTATTTGCCTTATTCCCTAGTACTTTATCAATTGTACTTCTCAATATTCCAATGTGGTTATCAGCAGTATTTACTCCTTGAGGAATACCTACTTTGTCTCTATCAAGCATTGCATAGAGAAGTTTATTCAATGAATTTCTTCTTTTTGCACCAGTGGCTGATGCAAGTGTTTCACCTTCAGAATTTAAAACATCTGAAATTAGAAGATAAGCTTGGAGATCATCATCTTGACCATTAAGAATTTTTCTTAAGTGACTTACTTCAACTTCAACAAAATCTGAATGACTAGAACTCTCTGTTAACCACTCATTTGTTTCAATAAAAGGAGAATAAACATGATCAACAGTACCACCGACTTTAGCACCATCAATATCCATAATCGTTCCACGAAGTTTTTTACTTTCTCCGTCTAATCGAGTATGTGAAGGAATAACAAGATCACCAACACTATAGCCTTTATCAGGAAACGCTCCCGCAGTACCGATATATGTTATATTTTTATGTCCAGTATTCTTTAAGGCCTTAGCAAGTGGAGAGATCTCATCCCCCCAACTATTAGCAACAACACGCCAAACAACGTCTTCACCTTCAGAATTTTTAAAGACAAGATCAGACATTGAGATAACATAGTTATCATAATCATATTTCTTAAACTCAAAAGGTTCTATCCCCTTGGCCTTAATTGTCTTTTCTAATTTCGTATAAGCTGTTTCGACATCTTTTTTATTTTTGAAAATATCGTATTTCTTAATATCACCATCAGCCATTAACGCTTTAAAGGAGTCTTTCAATTTATCCGAAATATGTGAAAGCACCAAATCAGGCTCGTCTTCGTAAAGATTTTTAAGTGCACGTACTTTCCATAACGTTTCAAACGTCCTCTCAATAGCACCCTTTTGACCAATGATGACTCTTTCAGATTTTGGTAAATGTCTAAAAATACCTGATAACTCATCTTCCATCATTTTGTGAGTCTCATCCAGATCACCAAAGATTCTCACCTTATTAGTTACAGTGTGACCTCTTTTAGAAAGTCCAAATTGTAACATTAAGTGATTAAGGCGATCTTTCCCACCAATGGCCGTGATAGCGTAGCGATAAGTTGATTCTCCAGGATATTGAACAGCATAAATTTTATTATAATTATTAGCAAAAGGACGGATTTCCTTTAATATCTGACCACCATTTGCCTGAAGATTCTTTAAGAATTCTCTTGAGTTCTCAAGGTGAAATTCTACATCGCGATTACTTTCAACAGCTTCCCAAAATACAGCACGTGTTGTTCGATTAGAAATATAGTGATCCGCATCTAGAGTTAATTCACCATTTTTAATTCCTTGATCAGGAAGAGTGAATTCTGATCGCGGCTCTACTTTAGTAACAGCTGAATCATCTTTTGGTTTAATCTTAGAATCTAGAAGAGTAAAACCTTCATTAAGCTTATTCTTAAAGAAGTTATAACCCCATTCATAGCTTGTTTTTGTCCCAGAAGGCTTCTTACCTAATCGATCTTTTAGAATATCATAAATGATTGCATCATAATTTTTTGCATCAAATATTCTTGAATCGCTTGAATATTTATCGACGATATAATCAAGCTCAACTTTTTTAAGAACATCTAATGATTCCCCATCAATCTTCTTTCCAAAATTATTAACGTACTCGCCGATATAGTAATCAAGTTTATCAACTGCTAATAAAGTCTCTAGCCTCTCCATATCTGCAACAGATGCAGGAGCTCTCGTACTAAAATACGAATATTCAGAGCGATCGACCTGAGTATACTGTGTTAAAACAGTGAGAGTGAGTAGTAAGACGGAAAGTAAACCAAATGCTTTCTTATGCATGTATTCCTCTTTTATTATTGTAAGAAGCTCTTAATAGCGTATAAACAATTATTAATCTTAGGCATTTCATCAATCACTTTTACTTTCCCCTTACTTGAAGAAGAAAATTTATTTTTTAAGTTACTAAAGAAATTACTAATCTTCTTGGCAACTCCAACATTACCTTCTGCCGATCCTGTTAAGTTTGATTTCAACTTTGGAACTAGGTATGCCTTATCATATTCATTGAACTCACTTGAGCGAGACAGAATCTCGTCAGCAATACTAGGCCCTTGAGCATCTCCATAAATCCTAATCATCTCTTTTCTAAGACCGTCATGAAGTGAGTCTTTAATCGCCTCGCGATTTGTCTTCTCCATATAATCTTCATCAAAGAATCCAACCATTTCATCTGGGAAAGTAATTAGTGGAGCAAGGTATTCCATTTCAGACTTAAAACCAGACATTTGATTAAAAATCAGAAGCTCTGGATCGATTAGGAAAGCCCCCATAGCACCTTTTGCATCGGCCACAGTCTTATCATCTGCAATAGAAAAACCAAATGTATATCCAGTATCAAAGTTTGAAGTGAAAGAAAGGAATGGGCTTCCTTGCGCTTCAATTGAGTGCTGTTTAAGCATTGTCGTTAAACGAGCAGTTTCGACAAATTTAGAGTCTGCATTACTTGGGTTTGAAGCAATCTTCTTACCATACATCGTCTGTAAAGAACGAAGCCTACGGTTATAAGTCCCTTGATTTCTTGTAAGAATTGTCGACATTGAGCCAAGGTTTGCTTGCTTAACAGCATCCTCATATTCTAGCTCTTGACCATTTACGATTTGTGGAAAAAGTCGATCTCCATAAGTTCCACGATATACTAGAACCTTATCTTTGGCTTCAATAGGGTTTCGCATGCGCTTAAGAATATGATTCCAATACGAATCTTCAATAGGAGTCATTTGCTCCCAAGGAAGATATTTTTCAAGAAGATCTGCAACACCTTTTCGGTCATTACTTTGAATAAGTGCTTTAAGCTGATGATTTTCAGCAGCTTTATCCAGCGCGGCCATTGCATTTTTTCGCGCTGTCTCTTTCGCCTTCATTTCTTTTTTCACAACTTTAAAATCACTTTCAAGTTGAGAGATTCCTTCTTCGATCGTTTTACGATCTTCATCGTAAAGCGCTGAATCACCTAATGCCTTAATTTTTAATTCTTCTAAAGCGATCTTTGCACGAAGGTCTCCATTTTTAGCATTATGTGCAATTTCAAAGAATGAATAGATATTTACGATATTCTTTTTCTCATTAATTTCAGATAGAAAATTGAATAAAAGACTCTTTGAAGATTTAGTGATTGCTTCATTATTTGTTGAACGAATAACTTTTAAAACATGAACACCATTTTCTTCAATAGATGTATCAATTGCAAATGCTTGACCTTCAGGTAAATCCATAGAGTCTAGTGAAATTAAGACGGCCCTTGTTTCACTCGAATCATAAACTCTCTTTTGTAAGTTTACATTGTAATGTGCAACTAGTTCTTCTAAGTTACGGTCAAATAGGTCAGACACCTCTGTAACAGAATTTAAGTAAAGAGCAGGTTGATTACTAATCTCACCATCGACACTTGAGATCGATCGATCTTTTTGCTGACAAGACATTAGTAAGAATGAAAATACTAAAAATAATAATTGAATGCGCTTAAGGACGAGTCCCATTATTCATCTCCGATAAAATACTTGATATTTATCGGCAATTATTAAGAATTTCTTAATTGAAGCTATAAGAGGAACTGTAAATTCAGCTACTTAGAAAAGAAATTATTTGCGATTTCCTTCCTGATTTCACTTAATTTCTGGCGGTCATACCAATACTTAATGACTTCATTCGATAAGATCACCACTCCTTTTTGCGAGTGTGGCTCAATCCAAATTGAAGTACCTGTAAAACCAAGATGACCAAAAGTATCTTTATTGGAATAAATACCTGCAAGAGATGTTTCAGGATTTGTCACGCTATCCCAACCATTAATAAATCGATGATCACTTTCACGATTTGTTTTATTAATTAATTGATAATCATTATTTACTCTTAGAAGTGTTCGGCAAACGCCATCAATGGTTCCAAAGAGCCCAGCATGTGAAACTTTCTGCGCAATAACGAAAGCATTATCATCGTGAACTTCCCCATCAATGATATCTCGGTTTCGACGCCCCGTTGGCACACAGATCTCATCTTCGATATCAAGCCAATGCTTTATTTCTTCATCCCACATTGTTGAAACAAGTTCGTAAAGCCCTTGCTCCTTTTCGATTTCAAGTTGAAGTCTTAGAGCGCCAAAATCAGAATAAAGAGTTTCACTCTCTTTAATCTCATAAGAAAGAATTTGTTCTCTCCAAGTATCGACAGAGAGTCTACCCCAAGAATTCAAACCACCACGATGATTTAAAAGAAGCTTCATATCTTCAGAGAATAGCTCTGGTTTATTTAAATAAGCAAAACCAAGCGTAAGAGGCTTTGTCAGAGAGGCCAAATCAAAATAAACCTTTTGACCTTTTAAAAATGGATTTTCAAAAAAAGAAAATGTTTCATACGTACTTTTTTTGAAGTCAATATAAGCAAAAGCAAGGCAGTTAAAATTATAACTGCCAAACTCTGCTTTTATTTTGTTTGTTAATTCTGTAATCGACATTACTTGTTGCGAATCACGGCCTGTGCTGCTGCAAGACGAGCGATAGGAACTCGGTAAGGAGAACAAGAAACATAGTCTAATCCAATTCTATGACAGAAGTCGATTGATTGTGGCTCACCACCATGCTCTCCGCATATTCCAACGTGAATATCTTTATTGGCACTTCTACCTTGCTCTGTTGCAAACTTAACAAGATAACCAACACCTTCTTGATCAAGAGAAACAAATGGATCATTTGGAAGAACTGATTTTGAAATATATTCAGTTAAGAAACGTCCAGCATCATCACGAGAAAGTCCAAAAGTTGTTTGTGTTAAGTCATTTGTACCAAACGAAAAGAAGTCTGCATGATTTGCAATCTCAGCAGCAGTAATAGCAGCACGAGGAAGCTCAATCATTGTTCCAAGTTTGTATTTGAACTCTTTATCACCTTTTGTCTTATTAATTGTTTCAACAAGAATTTCTCTTAAGATTGATAGTTCTTTTGCTGTTGCAACAAGAGGAATCATAATCTCAGGTCTAACATCAACACCTTCAGCAATAGACTCAAGAGCTGCTTGAGTGATAGCAGTTACCTGCATTGTATAGATTTCTGGATATGTAATTCCTAAACGACAACCACGGTGTCCAAGCATTGGGTTGAACTCGTGAAGTCTTTCACAGCCATCTTCAATTGTTTTAACTTCAACATCAATATACTCAGCAAGTTCTTTTTTCTCTTCATCTGAGTGAGGTAAGAACTCGTGTAGAGGTGGATCAAGAAGTCTGATATTAACAGGCATACCATCAAGGGCCTTGAATATTCCTTTGAAGTCTTCTTTCTGATAAGGAAGAAGTTTTGCAAGTGCTCTTTCTCTTTGAATTGTTGAATCAGCGAAAATCATCTCACGAACTGCAAGGATTCTCTCAGGCTCAAAGAACATATGTTCCGTACGACAAAGTCCAATCCCTTCTGCACCAAATTTAACGGCCGTTTCACTGTCTTCTGGGTTATCAGCATTAGTACGAACTCTAAGTGTTCTAATCTCATCTGCCCAAGTCATAAACTCAGCGAAATCTGCATTGATTTCAGCATCAAGTGTTGGAACCTCACCTTCAATAACTTCACCTGTTCCACCATCAAGTGTGATGAAGTCACCTTCAACATATTTCTTATCGCCAATCATCATCGTGCGATTCTTACTATCAACGAGAATGTCAGAACATCCAGCAACACAAGGCTTCCCCATACCACGAGCAACTACGGCCGCATGTGAAGTCATCCCACCACGAGCAGTTAAGATCGCCTGAGCGGCTGCCATTCCAGCAATATCTTCAGGAGAAGTTTCTTGGCGAACAAGAATAACCTTCACACCATTTTCGTGCATACTAGTGGCATCGTCTGAGTGAAATACAATCTTACCTGCACCAGCTCCTGGAGAAGCAGGAAGACCTTTTGCAATAATATTCTTTGTTGCATCTGGATCAAGTCTCGGGTGAAGAAGTTGGTTAAGTGCTTCAGGATCGATTTGCATAATCGCTTCTTCCTTCGTCACAATTCCTTCTTTCTCAAGATCAACAGCAATCTTTAATGCAGCTGCTGCAGTTCTTTTTCCATTACGAGTTTGAAGAAGATATAGTTTATCTGCTTCAATCGTAAACTCGATATCCTGCATATCTTTGTAATGCTTTTCTAGTTGCTGATAAAGTTCAGTTAATTCAGCAAACGCCTTAGGCATATATTCTTCAAGTGTTTTTTCATTTCTATTTGAATCATTCTTTGAACACTCGTTAATTGGAGCAGGAGTTCTAATTCCCGCAACAACATCTTCCCCTTGAGCATTTACAAGGTATTCACCAAAGAACTTCTTATCCCCAGTAGAAGGATCACGAGTGAAGCAAACACCTGTTGCACAATCATCACCCATATTTCCAAAAACCATGGCCTGTACGTTTACAGCAGTTCCCCAGTCTCCTGGAATATTATTAAGCTGACGGTACTTGATAGCTCTTGGGTTATTCCATGAACCAAATACTGCTTCAATTGCTAGCCATAGTTGTTCCATTGGATCAGTAGGAAAAGCCTTTCCTGTTTCTTGTGCAATAATTTGCTTATAGACTTTTACTAAATTTTTAAAATCTTTTGCATCTAACTTTGTATCAGAATCAACGCCCTTTGCTTCTTTTAAATCTTCAAGAGTAGATTCTAAGAGTGAATGGCTCATTCCCATAACAACGTTTGCATACATTTGAATGAATCTTCTATATGAGTCCCAAGCAAATCTCTCGTTACCAGACTTCTTGGCAAGGGCCTCAACAGTTTCGTCATTAAGTCCTAAGTTTAGAACCGTATCCATCATTCCTGGCATCGAAACTCTTGCTCCAGAGCGAACAGAAAATAGTAAAGGATTGTCTCCACCACCGAAAGTTTTCTCTGTTGAAAGCTCAACAAGCTTTAGAGACTCAATAACTTGGGCCTTAATTTCTTCATTTATTTTATTGGCTTTTTGATAATCGATACAGGCTTCAGTTGTAACTGTAAAACCTGGAGGGACTGGTAATCCAAGAGCAGACATTTCAGCCAGGTTGGCACCTTTACCACCTAGAAGATTTTTCATGCTTCTATTACCTTCAGTTTTTTCCTTTGAAAACGAGTAAACCCATTTACTCATAACTGCGCTCCTTGCTTAGTATAGAAAAAAGGCCACGAACTTGTGGCCCTTCAAAAAATTTATTTTAAATGTAGATTCTATCTCTTAAATAATTCTTAACTTGATCTAGTGCGATTCGCTCTTGATTCATTGAATCGCGATCACGAATCGTAACAGCGTTATCATCTAAAGAGTCAAAGTCAAAAGTGATACAGAATGGAGTACCAATTTCATCTTGACGACGGTAGCGCTTACCAATTGAACCTGCTACATCATATTCAGCTGCAAACTCTTGTTGGAGTTCATTAAATAATTTTGTTGCTGGCTCATCTAATTTCTTCGTTAGTGGAAGAACAGCAACTTTAACAGGAGCAAGAGAAGGGTGGAATTTCATTACAACTCTTTCATTCTCTTTATCACCTTCATTTTCAATTCTGAAAGCATCACATAGAATCGCTAGTAGTGAACGATCACAACCAACAGATGTTTCAAGAACGTAAGGAAGAAATTTCTTATTTCCATCAAGTAGATCTGTGTACTTTAAGTTCTTTCCTGAAAACTCTTCGTGTTGGCGAAGGTCAAAGTCTGTTCTTGAGTGGATACCTTCCATCTCATCCCAACCATGTGGGAATTTATATTCAATATCTTCTGCAGCATCCGCGTAGTGAGCAAGCTCATCACCTAAGTGTGGATGCCATCTTAAGTTTTCTGGACGCAGACCATTTGATAAGTGCCAATTCCAACGAATTTCTTTCCACTGCTCCATTGCCTCAGCTTGAGTTCCTGGCTTAATGAAATATTGCATCTCCATTTGTTCAAACTCACGAGTTCTAAAAATGAAGTTACCTGGAGTAATTTCGTTTCTGAAAGCTTTACCAATTTGAGCAATACCAAATGGAAGCTTCTTTCTCATTGTTGATTGAACATTTAGAAAGTTTACGAAAATCCCCTGAGCCGTTTCAGGTCTTAGGTATACTTTTGAAGATGAATCTTCAACTGGCCCCATTTGTGTATTAAACATTAGGTTAAAATCACGTGGCTCAGTGAACTCACCAACAGCACCACAGTTTTGACAAGGAGCTGATGTATCAATTTTATCTTCGCGGAAACGAGACTTACATGCTTTACAGTCAACCATTGGATCGTTGAAACCATCAACGTGACCAGAAGCTTTCCAAACCATTGGGTGCATGAAAATTGAAGCATCAACACCAACGATATCTGAACGTAAAGTCATGGCCTTCCACCACTTATTCTTTAAGTTTCTTTTTAACTCAATTCCGTATGGGCCGTAATCCCAACAAGAAGATAGACCGCCATAAATTTCCGAACTTTGGAAAATAAATCCACGGCGTTTAGCTAGACTAACAATTTGCTGCATGTCCTTAATATTACTTTCTGACACAATGCCCCCTACTATGGTAAATAATTGCACAAAGTATACCCACTCATTCACCAATCGGCTAATTATTTTCCCATTAAGGTAAACGCCACCTTTTTGTAATATTACTAACTTATGCGTCATTTTTTGTTCAAAAACCGTGATTTTTCAGTCAAATATAAGCAAAAGCTAATAACAGTTCATGCAAGTAATTAGCGATAATTATAATCCAATGATCTAGCTCCAAAATTCAGATAAATATGGCGATTATCTATATATAAATTACTGAAATCACGATTTGATATCGCATACTTTTTGCGCTCGTGCTAAAAGCAGGTCATGAAAAAATCAGAAATTCTCGCCCCAGTGGGCAATATGCAAATGTGCTTAGCAGCAATTCACGGTGGTGCGGACGCCATCTATGTAGGAATGCCTGGCTTCAATGCCCGTGGAAGAACTCACGACCACTCAGTTGATGAACTAAAAGAGATGATCGACATGTGCCACCTCTATGGAGTTAAGGTTCACGTGGCGTTTAATATTTTAATATTTGAAGAAGAGATAGCAGATGCTATCGAAAGATTAAATGAAGTGGTGGCATTAGGTCCCGATGCTCTAATCATTCAAGATATTGGCCTTGCAAATCTTGTTCGCCAAATTTATCCAGATCAAGTAATACACGGCTCAACTCAAATGACTGTGACAAACCATGATCACATCACTTTCTTAGAAGATCTTGATATCAAACGCTTCGTACTAGGGCGCGAAAACTCAATTCCTGAAATAAAAGAAATTCGAGCAAATACTGAGCGAGAGCTTGAAGTCTTCACTCACGGGGCGCTGTGTGTTGCCTACTCTGGCCAGTGCTTTACTTCAGAAAGTATCGGCGGACGTTCGGCCAACCGTGGTCAATGTGCACAGAGCTGTCGCTTCTCTTATGAAATGTTTGTGGATGGTAAAAAAGAAGACCTCACGAAACATGGCCGTAAAATGAGCTATCTTGTGTCTCCTCAAGATCTTTGTGGAATTGAAGAAGTTAACGAACTTCAAGACATGGGCATTGACTCTTTTAAAATTGAAGGCCGTCTTAAAGGTCCTGCATATGTGTCGACAGCAGCAGGTGCTTTTAAAGCAAAACTTGAAGGGAAAGAAGTAAGTCAAAAAGAAATAGATAATATGGCACTTACTTATTCACGTGGCCTGTTTTCTGGTTGGCTTCATGGTGTTGACCATCAACAACTAGTAAAAGGTAACTACGGAGCTCACCGAGGAATTGAACTTGGTAAGATCAAGAGAGTTGATCCTCCATATTTAGAAATCGACACTGATCGCGAATTAGAAAATGGAATGGGCGTTGCAATTTGTGATGACAATAAAGGTATTGAAATTGGCTCATCTATTTTTAGTGTAAAAAGAAAAGGAAAACGAGTTAGCCTTTCTCTTGCTCATGATTTTAAATGGAAGCAAGTTCGCCCAGGTATGGATATCTACCTAAACTCTGACCCAAAGGTTGCAAAAGAGAGCGAGTCTCTAATTAGCGATATTAATAAGCAAAAGCGTATACCTGTTGAAGTAACACTGTTAGCAAATGCAGGAGAAAATCTTACTTATATTATTACAGATGGCCAATACAAAGTTATTAGACAAAGTGATGACTTAGTAGAAGAAGCGAGAAAACCAGCTGATCTTGAGAAAGTTGAAAAAGATGCTTGTGCACTTTCGCGTACTATTTATTCTGTTTCAAAATTCGATTTAAAAACAAATGGTAAGTCTCCTTTCATTCACTCAAAGGCACTTAAGAAATTAAGACAAGAAGCTATTGAAGAATTGAATAGTCAAAGAGTTAGTGTCAAAGCACCAAAATCGCAATCATTTAAACTATCTAAAAAAGAAGTTTCAGAAAACGAGATCACACTAAACTTTCTTCTTAGAGATTTTGATCAGGTTAAGCAAGCATACGAAGTATTGAAAAACTGTGATTTTGAAAGACTTCTAATTACTTTAGATTTTGAATTTGGAAAAGACTATAAGCCCTCATTAGAGCTTCTTAAACAACTACCAAACTGCCAAGTTGGTGTTGCGACTAATAGAATTTTAAAACCTAAAGAATACCATCATTTAAATGTTCTGACTCGATTGGATCCGGATTTTATCCTTTGTCGAAATCTAGGGTCGTATCAATATTTAAGATCAAAGACAGATGTTCAATTGAAAGGAGATTTCTCTCTTAACGTTGCAAACTCTCAAACAGCAAATTATTTACTTGATAAAGGCTTTGAAACATTAACTTCATCATATGACTTAAATGCAAAACAACTAGAAAATCTTCTTGCCAATACTGATGCTGGAAAGATTGAAGTTAATATTCATCAGTATATGCCAAGCTTTCATATGGAACACTGTGTGTATGCAGCATTCTTATCAGAAGGTTCATCGTTTAAGGACTGTGGGAAGCCTTGTGAAAAACATCATGTAGAACTTAAAGATCAATTTGGAAATATGCACTTTATTAAAGCCGATCAAGAGTGTCGAAATACAATGTTCAATGCTATTGCACAAAGCTCAACTGACTTAATTGATGAGCTAATTGCAAAGGGTGTCTCACAGTTTAGAATTGAACTTTTAAATGAGCACGATGACAAACTTAAGAGTAAACTTGAAGGTTATCTAAACTTCTTCAATGGAAAGATTTCAACGAATGAGTTAAAATCGATGCTAGGCACTCAGGAAAAGTACGGAATTGGTACAGGGATGCTAATGAAAGAAGATACTTATCAAGCGAGAAAGAATTAATGGCAAAAGCCAACAAGTGGTTTGTCTATATTATAGAAACTCAAAATGGAAAGCTCTACACAGGTATTACAACTGATGTAGAGCGCCGATTTGAAGAACACAAAAATGATCCGAAAGGAGCAAAATTCACTAAAGCAAACCCTCCTAAAAAAATTCGTTTCACAGAAGAGCACCCTGACCGCTCAAGTGCGAGTAAACGAGAAGCCCAAATAAAAAAATTAACACGTCCCCAAAAACTGACATTAATCAAGAAATCGTAAATATTAATACCTACTAGGGTATTGAATTCTTGTACTTCAATTAGACATTTTATAAATATCACATATGAAATTACTAATTGCATTTATCTTCTCAAGTATAACTCTTGGGGCATTCACAGAAGTTCGCTACGATTTATCAACACATAAAGAGAAACAAATTTCTCGAACTAAAAATAAGAAAGTTCTTATTTTTCTTTCACCAAGCTGTCCTTGCTCCCAAAAACAATTTGATTACATAAACTCTCTTGCAAATAAGTTCAATAATATTGAATTTATTGGTTTTAGTTCTAACAAGCATATAAGCAAAAAAAAGGCCCTTGAATACTTTGATCAATTCAAAATTAACTTTCCAATCTTTATCGATCAGGATCTTAAGTTTGCAAATAAGATGAATGCATTAAAAACCCCACATATTTTCTTATTAAATGAGAGAGAAGAAGTTATCTATCAAGGAGCTGTGACAAATAAGAGAAGCCCTGAATTATCGACAAAATTTTATTTGAATGATGTGCTAACTGCACTCAAAAATAATAAAGAGCTACCATATAAAGAATCAAAAGCACTTGGTTGCTATATCGCGAGGTAAATATGATTAAGACACTAATTACACTACTTATGACAGCTTCAATTGTTGCATGTCCTTACCAAATAGAATCTCAAAACTTATGTGTTGAACTTGAATGGACTAACGGTCCTTTTGATGGAAAACCATCTACATTTGAAGCCGTTGTCTTTGATAAAGATTCACTAGAGAGAGTGACACCGAAAGATTTAAAAGTATATGTATGGATGATGATGGCCAATGGGCATCAACATGGTGGGCCTGCAATCACTTGGTCATTTAATGAAGAGTCAATAATCAATGGAAATGCTAAGTTCTTCATGGGACATATGAAAGGTTACTGGCAAGTTCGCTTTGAATTAGACGGCGACATTACAGCTATTGATGTGGAGTTTAAGAAGTAATGAAACTATTGTCACTTACACTTCTATTCTTACTATTTACAAGTTGTGGAGATTCTCCCTTTTCTGGTGGTCTTAAAGAGTTAGTTAGTGGAGTTGATAATATTTCTAACGAAATACGTTTTGATACGGAGGCCTTAACTATTTTGAGAAAGTGGGATAAAGGGCCAATAGTTTACGATAGTTCAACACTTACAATTACATTTAAAGACTCAGCAAATAACTTGAAAGATCCTGCAGGTGAATTCTCTGCCTACATCTGGATGCCAGATATGGGACATGGCTCATACCCAATTACTGTAACTAGAATAGCTACTGGAGTTTATCAACTTACTGATATCTATTTCACAATGGGTGGTCTCTGGGATTTTCACTTACAATTAAAAGATAACGGAAATTTATACGACTCTATATCATGGCCTCTTACACTTTAATTCTATTTACAATTTTCTTTACTATTAGCACTTATGCGTCTTCATGCTGTGGCGGCGGAGCAAATATACCTAATATTATTCTTGGCGATCACCAATGGGAGGCAAAAATCAATTATGCCAACTCAGCAGTAACAAGTGAAGCCGGAGTAGATGGTAAGATTCATAATATTAATTCTAAAAATGAAGTAACAGAAACAATCGCCTTAAAAGGCAGTTATCTAATTGATAGCTACTTTCAATTTGCCTTTGATATACCAATCAAAAAAAGAACAGTTGAGTCTCCAACCCAAAGGACGAGTACCACAGAGATAGTCGATCCAAGCTTTCAATTTACTTGGGAGTTCTTACCGGAGTTAACTTATAATCTCATTAAGCCTCGTGGTTTTATATTCTTTAAACAGTTAATTCCAAATGGTAATTCAATATACAGCTATAACGATCCTCTATTGTCAGACTCCCTAAGCCGTGGTGTTTTTGAATCAACTCTAGGTTTTGCATTTTTTAAGGTAGTATACGAATACGATTATTCATTAACACTAGAAGGTCACTACGGTTTTAAAAGAACGATAGACAATAAAGAAGTAGAGCCAGGTTTTGGGTACTCTTCTTCCTTAGGATTTGGTTATAATCCAAATGCAACTATGCGCTTTGGAACTTCTTTAACTTATTGGCAAGACAGTGCCGTTAAGATAGATGGCATCGAAGGTGAAAACAAATACTTCCTTTCAACGAGTTTCAATTACTCATATATGTTTACAAGAAGCTCTATTGTCTTAAATTACTCAGATGAAACAATTTTAAATATTGCAAAGAATACAAATTTAGCTAAGGCCATTTCACTTACATATAAAGTTTTTGAAGATCTATAATAATAAGCTTAGTGACTTATAATGTTCACGCTGCACGTGTTGATGGTAGCAAATATAATTCACTAATTGATTAAGATCCGACTTTTGAATATGTGTACTAACTTTATAATCCGAATACTTACTTGCAGCTACGTTAAGCATTTCGTTTCGAAGGCTCTTTCCCTCTTGCCCATTTACCAATCGTTGCTCTTCGAGACTTAAATGTGAGAAGTGAATAAAGCCACCTTGTTCAATTGAGAGTGACACAAAGTCATTATCACCAATTTCAACGCCAGAGACGGCGCATGTTTCAGTACGAGGAAAAATCCCCAATTCGACCATCGCCTTTACTAGAAAAATAAAAAGTTCATGATTAGGATTAAAATCGCTAGCAGTAACTCGACTTTCCAAGCGAAAGATTGCATTTGAAAGAAGTCGAAAAATACCTTCATGACTTTTTTCACTTAAATCAAGATCGTCTTTGTGTGTAATCTGTGGAGCAAAAGACTGACAAAGTTCGCAGAAAAAACAAAGAAGGTAGAATGCCATTGGATTATGTGAGATATTTTTATGACACCATTTTTCAACATGATCCTTACTAGTCAGTATTTCGAAACTATTTTTAACTCGGCCAAAGCCAACTTTAAAAAGATAACCAACTTGCAAGATAGAAGATACTTTCCTCTTTCCTCCTCCCTGTCCACCATAGAACATCACAGAAATTTTATTTCCGTTTCTGAGGAGTAAATTTCCAATCAAGTGTTTGTCTTGATATGGAATTTTGTTAATAAGAATGCCTTCTAATTCAACCATAATAATAAATCCTGACTCATTATAAAGAGATAATCACATATCTTGTAGTGAATTCTTTCCCACCACTTCTTCCCCTTTTCAAGAGCTCCAATGTATTGAAATTCCTCTCCAAATCGTCCTCCGCGACCTATCATTTGAAAATTTGTCGATTCATTTGGTTTATAACTAATATAAATATTCTCTATTCCATGTAAATTAACCCCGTGACTTAAGGCGCTAGTTGCAATAATTAAATCAGAGGGTGCCTGATTTTCTCTGACAACAAAATCCTTAACCTCTCCCCCCACGCAATAATCACAAGAAACACCTAATCTTTGAAAGAACTTATTCCAAAAAAAGACTTCTTTTCGTGACGAGCAAAACAGAATTGTTCGTCCCCTCTCAAAGAACAACTGCTCAAAGATAAGCTTCAATAAAAGAAGTGGCCTAATTAACATCCTCTTCTTTTTATACATATTTTTCTTTTGAAAATTTCCGATATTTAGAAAACAAAAATGCCTAAAATTATTTTCAACATCTCTTTCAATCACTCGATAAAGTTCGTCAGTGATTGTCGCACTTAAACCAATCACCTTTGTATTTCCAGAGGAAGAGATTTGATAGAGAAAATCAAGCAAGCGTGGACGAAAAGACTCTCCCCATTCGTAAAAGAGATGAAATTCATCAAGCACAAACAAGGAGTTGGATTTTAAAGCAAACTCTAAATCATCCCGAGAAAGCGACTCCACTGTCGTTAAAAAGATTCCTTTGTCAGAAATATTATTCACAACACAGTCCCTCTCCTTCAAATCTTCCAGTATTGAACGCAGCGGAGAGACAATAATAATCCTTTCAAAGTCCTCTAATAATTGCCAAATAAGTCTTGTTTTCCCCCAGCCCATAGGGGCCATAAATAAAGTGAATGAATGCTCTCTATTGACGATCTGTGACAAAGTTGCTTTAAAATCCATACCCAAGAGGTGCAAGAAGTGGTAAAAGAGTTAAAGCTATAACTCATTAAAATTAAAGAACATGAATTCTGTCATAATTAGAAAAGAGCAAATTCACGATTCAAAAGCTGTTCTCACACAAGAACAGTCGAAGCATTTACTTGAAATTGTAAAAGTAAAAGTTGGCGACGAACTCAAAGGGACAATTCTTGAAGAAGGTCTAACGACTATTACTGTAAGTAATATTAGCGATGGAATTGTTGAAGTAGAAATTGGGCAAGTCAGAAAAGGGCTTCACTTTCCAATTGAGTTGATTATTGCAGCTTCAAGACCTCCTACAATGAAAAAAGTGTTTGAGCACTGTAGTGCTATGGGTGCAAGTCACTTTCATATTTTTAAGGCCATTTTAAGTGATAAGAGCTATCTCACTTCTAAAGTTTATGAGCGCTTTCAAGAACTATCAGAACTTGGCGTTAGTCAGTCTGCTGTTTTCTATAAAGCTCCAACTCTTAAGAAGACTTATCAATATGAGGATATAGAAGCGAAAGGTGTTCAACGATTTATTCTCTCACCTTATGCCACAACAAAGTTAAAAGATGTTAAAATAGATATTGAAAGACCATTACAATTGGCCATAGGCCCAGAGCGTGGATGGACCAACCAAGAAATAACTGAATTTAAAAATCTTGGTTTTGAAGAAATCAGCATAGGTCCTTCAATTATGAGAGTTGAAAATGCCTCAATCGCAATCCTTGGCCACTTAAACCAATTAATGGATAGGAAATAATATGCTTAGAAAAATTGAAAAACTTTTTGATGAACAAGTAAGACCAGCTCTTGCTGCTCACGGTGGTAATATCGAATTAATCGATTACGATAATGATAAACTTTATGTAAAGATGACTGGTGGTTGTCAGGGTTGTTCTGCTTCACAGGCAACGCTTACAGATGGTGTTGCAAGACTTGTTAAGCAAAACTTTCCAGACATAGTAGAAGTTGTGGATGTTACAGATCACTCAAAGGGTGATAATCCGTTTATGTAAAAAAATAGCTCCCAGTCGGGAGCTATCAGCTTATTAAAGTTTAAGCGACTTTAGTATGTTCTTCTAATTCGGACTCGCGCATTCCATAGTCTTCATTTGCATGAGAAATTGATCTTCTCACCCTATCCTCAGTCTCCCAGTAACTTAATCCTGAAAGGATAATACTTCCGCTGGTGGCAAATGCCATGACTGTAGTCACGAGTATAATCTCTAGTAATTCCATATTTGCCTCCTTAATCTAATCATATAGACTTATCGGCAGATAAATGTGGAATACCTCCAAATTTTACTCAATTTTCAATAAATTTAAATACTTAGATTAGAGAATGACCCTTGAACGGGCCTCAAGAATTTGCTCTTTTTTGAGTCTTACAATAGACACACCTTCTTCATTTTTTTGATCAGAAAGAATCTCGCCCCAAGGGTTAATAACAAGGGAGTGTCCGTAAGTGTGAATGCCAGGATTATTTTCACCACTCTGTGCACTGGCCACGACATAACACTGTCCTTCAATTGAACGAGTTCGTAATAGAGTATGCCAATGTGCCTTTCCAGTAGGAACAGTGAACGCTGAAGCAAAAGTAATCAGATCGACCTTATTATCGTAGTAATACTGAAGGAACTTTGGATATCGAAGATCAAAACAAATTGCGATACCAATTTTCCAGCCAAGAATATCAATAATTAAAGGATCATTTCCTGCTGTATAAATATCAGCTTCATTAACTTTCTTATGAATCTCATTTCCCTGTTCATCTACAGTTGTGATGTCACAAGAAAATAAATGGCACTTGTCGTAGCTACCAATAACACAACCTTTAGGATCCAAGTTAATGGCCTTATTATAAATAGCTGTATTACTTTTAAAAGCAACAGAGCCCCCAACAAGGAAGAGCCCAGAATCAATGGCCAATTGCCTGATGTTATCAAAGTGTTCATTGTCCCACTCCACAAGGTATGGACTTGGCATGCGGCCATTTGAGATTGAATAAAAACACTCAGGCAGGAAGGCCACTTGGGCCCCCGCTTCTTTTGCCTGAGATAAGTATTTTTTAATTTTTTTTAGATTCGATTGATAATCGAGAGATGAAGAAATTTGAATATTGGCGATAACCAATTCATTCATTAAATTTTCTTTCCGATCGCGTAGTAAGTGAATCCTTCCGCTAAAACTTTTTCTGTTTTAAATAAGTTTCTTGCATCAAAGATGATTTTACCATTTAAGCGCGAAGAGATTTCAGTAAAGTCGGGAGTAGAGAATTCTCTCCATTCAGTTACAGTAACCATAGCGTCACATCCACTTAAACAGTCATACTTATTAGCTACTTGCTCAATAGATGAGTGATACTTTTCATCCACAGCTTTCATGAAGTTTGGTCCACCTTCAGGATCGAAGAAACGAATCTTTGCACCAGCATCGATTAGATCCTTTGCCATATAAATTGCAGGAGACTCACGAACATCATCAGTATTTGCTTTAAATGCTACACCCCAAAATGCAAAAGTTTTTCCACTTAAGTCTTCACCAAAATGCTTTTTGATTTTTGTTGCCATGTAAAGTTTTTGCTCATCATTTACATCTTCAGTTGATTCAATGACTCTTAGAGTATGCCCATGTTCTTTAGCTGTATAAATTAAGGCCTTCACGTCTTTTGGAAAACATGATCCACCATAACCAGGGCCCGGATATAAGAAGTGTGGTCCAATTCTTCGATCACTTGAGATTCCTTGGCGAACCTCATTGATGTCTGCACCAAGAGTGTCACAAAGTCTTGCAATGTCATTAATGAAAGAAATCTTAGTCGCTAGAAAACAGTTTGCCGCATACTTTGTCATCTCTGCTGAAAGATTAGACATCATATAAATTGGGTTACCTTGTTTTACTAATGGCTCGTAAAGCTCTTCCATAGCTTGCGCTGCGTACGGGTCGTTGTGACCGATAACTACACGATCAGGTCTCATGAAGTCTTCAATTGCTGATCCTTCTTTTAAGAACTCTGGGTTATTTACGATATGAAATTTTTTGTCAGTATTTTTTGCAACAATCTCTTTTACTTTTTCACATGTTCCAATTGGAACTGTTGATTTAATAACAATGATTGCATCATCACTAATATTTTTTGCTACATCTTCAGCAGCTTGAAATAAATATGAAAGATTTGCACTTCCATCATCTCCAGAAGGAGTTCCAACCGCAAGAAAGATCGACTTAGAATCTTTTACTGATTCAAGACCTGTTGAGAAAGTTAGTCTCTCTGCTTTAATATTTCTTTCTAGTAGATCGTTAAGTCCTGGTTCAAAAATTGGTGATTCACCACGTCTCATCATTGCAACTTTATTTTCATCGATATCAACACAAGTAACCTTGTGACCGATTTCCGCAAAACAAGTTCCACTTACTAAACCTACATATCCTGTTCCAATAACTGTAATTTTCAAGCTTTTATCCTTTTTAAAAATTGGTACTAGATTAGCACCTTTTATGCTAAGTTTTAAGTCTAAATAAGGACTTCAACAGTATGCTCAAGGCGTCATTCCAGACAATTCTCAAAGTAGTTTTCGCAATTGCTATCCTGACATGGCTTGCAAAGTCAGACAAGCTTGACCTTGGGCTAATAAACAAAGTACTTGAAAATGGTCCATGGGCCCTGATCTCATTTACTCTGTTAGTGTGTGGTTCATTTATTGCAGCTTTTCGCTGGTCACTTCTCCTTAAAACAAAAAGTGAAAAGATTCATATAAAGAAAATTTATCCAATTAATTTGATTGGACAATTCTTTTCCACTTTTCTCCCTGGTGTTGTAACTGGTGACTTCTTAAAACTTCTCTATGTTAGAGATTGTGATCGAAATTTAAAAAGATCATTTCTTTTAAGTACTGCACTTATTGATCGAATCATTGGCCTTATTGGCCTTTTAATTGTCGGTGGCACCTCTTCGATTTACTTTTATTCGGAACTGATCGTTTTATCACCAAAGGTAAAACCTCTTATTTCATTCAATATTATGCTTCTACTTGGTGCACTTGGTTTTGTCTTAGTACTCTTTATGCCGGTAAGAATTAAAAGACATGTCATTGAATTAATAAAAATTCTACCAATTGTTGGAGATAAGATTGCAAATATTACTGAAACGTTTTGGAAAATTGGTGAAAGTCGAAGCGTGATATTAAAATCAATTGGCCTCTCAGTGATAGTCCACATCTTTGCAATTAGCGCTTTCTGGAGCTTAGTTCATTCTTTCCTAGATACAAATATTGGAATTAAACAACTTTTCAGTATTATCCCTATTGGGCTGATTTCAATAGCTATTCCAATATCTCCTGCAGGAGCAGGTGTTGGCCACCTTGTTTTTGAAGAGCTCTTTAAGGCACTGGGACAAGATAAAGGTGCTTCATTTTTCAATCTCTACTTCTTAGTAGCAATTTCAGTGAATCTTCTAGGTGTCATTCCATACGTTCTTTGGAAAAAGAAGCACACCTTCAAAGAAGCTGAAGCACTTGAAGAAAATTAAGTAAATTAGTTAAAAACAAAAATCTTTTTCGGATCGATATGGCCGTACTGACGCCACTTAGTCTTTAAAGCTTCAATCCTTAAAAGAAATTGCATATCTCTTTTACGATCATTTAGCTTTCTGACTTTCTTAGATTCCTTAACAAGCGGCCCTCTCGCATCATAAGGAAGAACAGAGATATCATCTAATAACATCGTCTTTCCTTCGTGAGAAATTGTTCGAGCAATGAATAAGTCATCTTTTACTAGTTGTAACGTAAACTCATTCTTAGGAATATAGAATTTAGTATTATGTAGAATGTCTTTAAAGACATGCTTTTTAAAAAGATTTTGTCCACGGTATTCAAAAAGAGAATGATTAATACTTAACATTGAATCTTTTTGATTTTCTTCAATTGAGATTTCATTAACAAATTTCTTAATAAGTGGCCCATTATCATCGAAGTCACGTTGAGTGATATACCAGTAAACGAATCCATTCATACGAGATTCGTAATCCTCATCTTCTTCCGATAATTTCCCAGCAAGCTTAAAATACTCTTCTTTTGCTGATCTTAATTTGTCATAGTATTCATTCGACGAAAACTTAGTTACAGCATCGTCTAAAATACTTCTCAATTCTTCCATGTTTATTTTTTCCCACCACTACTTTCTTCATCAACAGCAAGAACGGCCAAGAATGCTTCTTGTGGAACTTCTACGGATCCAACCATCTTCATTCTCTTCTTACCTTCTTTCTGCTTTTCAAGTAGTTTTCTCTTCCTTGAAACGTCACCACCGTAACACTTAGCAAGTACGTTCTTACGAAGTGCCTTTACAGTTTCACGAGCAACAATTTTAGCACCAATTGCAGCCTGAATGGCAATATCAAATTGTTGACGATCAATAATCTTTCTTAATCGTCCTACAAGATCACGACCCTTATAGTATGCATTATCAACGTGACAAATAATTGATAGAGCATCAACTTTCTCACTATTTAAAAGGACATCAACCTTAACAAGTTTTGAGGCTTGATAACCTTTGAACTCGTAATCCATCGATGCATATCCCTTAGTGTAACTTTTTAACTTATCATAGAAGTCAAAAACCATCTCACTTAGTGGAAGATCATAAGTAACCTGCACACGCTCTTCAGTAATATATTTCATATCAGTCTGAATACCGCGCTTTTCCTCACATAGACGAATAATCTTACCAACAAATTCGTTTGGTACGTGAATTGAGATTGAAACAACCGGCTCAGTAATTTCTTCAAATTTTCCAGGCTCAGGCATTGTTGAAGGGTTTTCAACATCAACAATCTCACCGTCATTCATCTTAACTTTATAAGACACAGAAGGTGCAGTTGAAATTAAATTTAAACTAAATTCACGCTCAAGACGTTCTTGAATAATATTCATGTGAAGTAGACCAAGGAATCCACAACGGAAACCAAAGCCTAGTGCCTGAGATGTTTCAGGCTCGTATGTAAATGAAGAATCATTTAGCGCTAGTTTTTCTAGAGCATCTTTTAATACTTCATAATCATGAGATTCAACAGGGAAGATACCACAGAAAACCATTGGCTTTACTTCTTCGTATCCACCTAAACTTGGCGTATCTTTCTTCTTAGCATTAACAACTGTATCCCCAACCTTTACGTCACGAATATTTTTAATACCGCAGATAACCATCCCAACTTCACCGGCACCGAGCTCTTTTACCTCAGTAAAGAACGGAGTGTTCACAGCAAGCTTAAGAACTTCATATTCTTGATCTGAATTCTTAAGATAGATAATATCTTTCTTATTAATCGTACCTTCAACCACTCTGAGTAAGAAGATTACACCCTGATACGGGTCAAACCATGAGTCAAAAATTAGACCCTGAAGATCTTTATTTGGGTCCCCTTTAGGACAAGGGATTTTTTCAATAATCGATTCAAGTAGGTCTTCTACACCAAGTCCTGACTTAGCTGAAACTTCATCAGCATCTAATGCTTCAATACCAACAACATCTTCAATCTCTTGCTTAACACGTTCTGCATCTGCGTGAGGAAGATCAATTTTATTAAGGACAGGCATGATTTCAAGATCATTTTCCATGGCCATATAAACGTTAGCAAGAGTTTGCGCTTCAACACCTTGAGAGGCATCAACAACAAGAAGAGCACCATCACAAGAAGCAAGTGATCTTGAAACTTCATATGAGAAGTCAACGTGACCCGGAGTATCGATGATATTTAGGTAGTAAGTCTGTCCATCGCGGGCCTTGTAGTTCAATCGAACAGTTTGTGCCTTAATGGTAATCCCACGCTCTTTTTCAAGCTCCATATTATCGAGAATACGATCAGATTTCTCGCGATCAGTAATTGAACCTGTTTTTTCAATTAAACGATCCGCAAGAGTCGATTTCCCGTGGTCAATATGTGCAATAATGGAAAAATTTCGAATTAGTTTCCTATCAATCATTGTATCTATAACTCCGCTAAATTCCACGAATCATAGCACATATTTCTAGGGATAACTATATTTTCGAGAGTTTTGAGGCACCTAAATACTTAAGATGCCTGAACTTCTTTTGACATTACCATTAAGTAATAATCTAGTGACGAGTCGCGTCCACGAATTGGAATTACTGACGCATAGCCTTCGTAAATATATTCAACTACTTCCTCGATATCTTCATGAGACTCACCTGCTTCATCCCCTTCGATATCAACCTTTACAGAAATCTTATCTCCAATCTCTTTATCTGATTTAGCTGAGTCATCGCGCTTAGCGATTTTGATTTCCTGGTTTTCAATCTTAGAACGACGCTTAATGGCAAGTTCATATGTTTCAATGATGCATTGAGGAATAATTGAGTCTGTCATCACTTTACCAATTGTATCTTCAGATTGAACCTGAAGAAGTTGATAAATCTGATTATTCATATACATGAGCTCACCCTTGGCATTTGTTAAAAGAACAGGTCTTTTAACCATATTGGCAAGTACATCAAACTTTCTATTCTCTACAACAATCTTATCTGCACGTAATTCTTCAAACTTTTTGAAAGAGTGAATCATCTTATTCATCTCTTGAGCAATCTCACCAATCTCGTCATCTTGCGAATAGTAGATCGAAACGTCGAAGTTACAATCTTGTAGCTCTCGAATAGCATCTTTAATCTTCTTAAATGGTAAAGCAATTTTACCAGGGATAACTAGACCTAAAATAATCGTCCAAAGAAATGCAATAATTAGAGTAATCATCATCTTGCGTTTAGTTTCGTTGATGATTCCTTTAATTTTCTCTTCTCTTTCCACATTCTGATAATACTGAATGTCTTGAAACTCAGAGAATGCATCAAGAATTTTATCGGCCAGCTCACCTATGGAAGTCATTCCGATATTATTTCGATGGAATAAAGAAGCTTTACTTAGAATAACCTTCAATGAATCGGTATAAGAAAGCATTTGTCCAATAATCTTTTTAACCTCTGGTTCATCGTAGTGAGTATCAAGTCTTTGAAGTTGTGATGTAAAAGACTCACAAAGGTTTAGAATTCTTTCCACCATCTCTGGAGTTGGTTTTTTTGTGAGAATCCTTCTTTGATTCTTTAAAATCGCAACCGCTGAAATCCTAACCTCGTCAGTAATAAGAGTTACTTTATTTGAACGATCAGTAATCGACTCAATTTCTTTATTGAGGTTATTTAAATGATAAAAAACGATGAACGCTAGAAGAATTACAACTGCTGCTGCAAATGAAAAACTCCAGGCGACTCGATTTCTTAGTGATAAATTCAAAATTATTCCCCTTTATGCGACGTCAAAGACTTATGCATCCTCAAGATCAGCAAAAAGTTTATTAAAATTCTTTTCACTTCCAACTAGAACAACGATGTCATCTGATTCGATAATATCCATCGGCATTGGACAATCGTTAATTTCCATACGATAAGCAGACTTACCGTCTTCAGTGATATATGGAACCTTCTTTTGAAGGGCAACAATATTAAGTGAATAGTTTTGACGAATCTTACTCTCTACCAGAGTCTTTCCTTCAAATTTCTTTCCAAGCTTAAGCTCGACAATAGAATATCCGGCCGCAAAGTTATAACGCTGAAGAACGTGAGGAGCAATAATCTTAGAAGCGACGATTTCCCCCATCTCCTCTTCAACTTTAATAATTTCAGAAGCACCAATTTCATGAAGAACGTGCTCGTGAAGTTTTGAAGTAGCACGGGCAATTACACGACCTACACCAAGCTTTCGAAGCATTGTTACGGCCATAATCGACATCTGAATATTGTCACCAATGGCAACAACCGCAGTATCAACGTCAGAAATATTTACAGATCGAAGAGATCTTTCATCAGTAACATCTAGTGCAACAGCGTGTGTTGTACGGTCTTTAATTTTATCAACGAGCTCATCATTCTTATCAATAGCAATTACCTCGGCTCCCTTTTCAAAAAGTCCAACCGCAGTTTTTGCTCCAAATGTCCCTAGCCCGATAACAGCAACTAGCATATAAAATCCTTTATCTAATTTTAACCAATCATTATTCGTCCGTCAGGGTAGTCTAATTTACCTGAGTATTTCTGTCTCTCACCAATTGCTAAGATTAGAGTTAAAGGACCAATACGTCCAATAAGCATCAGAATAGAAATTGCAACTTTCCCTGCGACTGTTAAAAATGGAGTAACTCCAAGAGTGAGCCCAACTGTTCCCCCTGCACTTAGAACTTCAAAGAAAAGTGGTAAGAAGTTTTGATTTGGCTCTATTTTCATCATGATAAAAATAAATGATGTTGAAACGACAATAGAGATGAACATAAGTGCTGTTGCCTTAACAACAACAGGTCCAGCAATTTTGCGATCAAACATCATAACGTTTTTATCACCTTTTAGTGTTGATATAATAGACTGAACAAGAATAGCAAGAGTCGTCGTCTTAACCCCACCGGCCGTCGAACCTGGTGAACCACCGATGAACATAAACATGGCCATCATATAAATCGTATACGAATGAAGATTCGTCAGAGGAATCGTGTTGAATCCAGCAGTTCTAAGGGTAATTGATTGGAAGACAGAAATCTGAATTTTCTCCCAAAGATTATAGCTATCGAGAGCACCAAGAAACTCTCCAAAGAAAATAAAAATTGCACCACCAACAGTAAGAGCTAATGAAGTTATAAGAACAACTTTAGTGTGCATCCCTAAACGAACAATCGTCTTCTCTCTAGTGACAACTTCCTTTAATTCCTTAAGAGCAATGAAACCAATTCCTCCAAGAGAAATAAGAATTGCAATAGTTCCGTGAATTAAAGGATTAGTAGCATAATTTTCAAGAGAGTTATCAAATAGAGCAAAACCAGCATTACAAAATGCAGAAACACTATGGAAGAATCCGTAGTACATTGCCTGACCAAATTCAAAGCCTTC
Organism: Halobacteriovorax sp. XZX-3; assembly: GCF_043196495.1. NCBI lineage: Bacteria > Pseudomonadati > Bdellovibrionota > Bacteriovoracia > Bacteriovoracales > Halobacteriovoraceae > Halobacteriovorax > Halobacteriovorax sp. XZX-3. The sequence goes on from NZ_JBEBMO010000001.1 coordinate 1,496,990, forward strand.
GAAAGTGAAACCAATCGTTAAGATAATGGCCCCCCAAAGCTCAATAATAAAAGTATATTTAACAATATTGATAATCATAGCAAAGAGCTCTTCCAGAGAAGAAACATCGAGAAGGTCCTGCATGATGATACGATCTTTCATCTTCATCGATCGACCTAGAACAATGGCCATAGAAGAGTAAAGGGTCATAATGGAAAGACCACCAATTTGAATTAGTCCTAAGATGACCAATTGTCCGACCACACTAAAACTCGTATTCGTTCCAAGGGTTGAAAGTCCTGTAACACAAGTTGCCGAGGTTGCAGTAAAGAGGGCATCCACAAAACTGATACTTACTCCATCTGCAGCAGAGAGAGGAAGCATGAGTAATAAAGTCCCTGCCATGATAACCCCACCAAAGGTGAAGAGAACAAGCTGAGCAGACGTTAATTTGATTTTACTAAAGAGCGTATCAAAACGATTCTTATACTCTCGATTTGTTGGTTCTCCCCCATCATCATATAAAGATAAAATAGTCGAGAGTAAGTGCGCGCTGGCGAGCAAATAGGTAAACTTTAAATCACCCCAAGTAATGAGTGTCGGTATAAATACGAGTAAAGAAAATGAGTATCGACGAAAAAAGTCTTCACCATTTTTTGCTTCAATCATGTTCTTAATAACCGTTAAAGCAATGGCAATTGGGACTACCCAAACCATTAAGTCTAGGGTATTCACGATAAACTTTTGATTCCAACTGGCCGGGATCTTCTTATTATCGTAGAGAGTGAATAAGAGGATAAAACTACCGTTGAAAAAAAGTTCAAACAGGAATGACAATTTTTGTAATAATGATGCCATATTCTTTAATAATATTACTAATTTAGCTAAGTTGATACTTATAGCAGATTGAGACATATTTTCCTATGACTAAAAAGAAGAAACCAAACAAAGAGATCAAGTTTCCAAAAACTTTCCCAATCGATTTCAAAGTCGAACACCTCGACTCTCTTGGTCAAGGTGTATCGAAATCAAATGGAATTGCTTTTATTCAAAAAACACTTCCCGGAGAAGAAGGAAAGGCCCTTGTATACAAGTCTAAGAAAAGTATTCAATTTGCAAGCTTAACCGAGTTAACTAAGAAGTCCCAATTACGTACTGGTTCTGAATGTCCTTACTATAGCGAGTGTGGAGGTTGTCACTTCCTACATACTAGTTATGAAAATGAGATTGAGTTTAAAAAGAAAGCTTATCTCGACAACTTTAGTCGCCAATTTAAAATCGACTTAAGTGAATCTCTGATTATTCATAAAGCAGACGAACGCTATAAATATCGAAATCGTATTCAACTTCATTATAATAAGAAGGACAACTCTCTTGGCTTTTTTAACGATTCAAATTCTAAAATCATTACAATTAAAAATTGTTTAATGGCAAATGATGACATTAATAGTGAATTAGCAGTGCTTCATGAAGACTGGCAAAGTGATGCAAAAAAAAGCAAAGGCCATGTTGAATTATTTCAACGAGATGGAAAAATCTTAAAAACATTTGATTCCTACTACTCAGCGGAAGGGTTCTTACAAGTAAATCCACCGATGAATGAACGCCTATTAACACTAGTTAATGAATATATGAGTAAAGTCACAAGTAACTCCTCTATCACTGTTGATTTATTTGGAGGAAGCGGAAATATTACAAAAGCACTTTCACATCGTACTGTTGTCATGGATGCAACTCCGACTAAATTTATCAAGTTACAAAATAAAGAGCATCAGGAATATATTGAATTAGATATCTACCACCACACGGCCATAAAGAAGCTAGAGGAAATGGCAATTACAGAAATTGATCTTCTTGTAATTGATCCTCCTCGAAGTGGACTTAAAAATATTGATGAATTCACTAAAATCCTAAAGCCAAAACATATCGTATATGTCAGTTGTAATAACCAAACTCTGGCCAGAGATACCCATAAAATTCAATCAGAATATCGTATTGAAGAGTCGCACATGTTCGACTTTTTTCCTGGTACCCGACACTTTGAATCAGTTATCTTCTTTGCGCATAGGTAACGATTGTAAGTTCTTAGATTAACATTGTAATGGGCACTGAAAGCCATTACAATTAAAGAGTATATTCTCTTTTTAATCTAACGTTTTTGGTGAAATGATGAAACGAACTACAGTTACTTTTCTATTTGCAACATTAATTGGAATCATGACGACTTCATGTTCTTCGAATCAGAAAGCAGAACAATTAAAGAAGGCAGAGCTCTTCTATACATATGGTACTCAAAAAATGATCGATAAGGATTACTCTCAAGCACTTGAAGCTTTAGAGAATGCGAATCAATTAAATCCTAATGATACAAAAACTTTAAACAATCTTGGTCTTGCATACTACTTTAAAAATAGACCAGAAAAAGCAAAGTTCTACTTTAATCAGTCGATTAAAATAGATAATAAAAACTCAGACGCTAGAAATAACCTTGCTTCAATTTATTTCAAAGAAGGTGATTACAATAAAGCAGAAGAGCACTACAAAATTGTTTTAAAAGACCTTATTTATCGCTACAACTATCGAGTTAAGTACAACCTATCTCTTATAGAACTTAAGAGAGGAAACAAAGATGCAGCAGTTAAGTACCTTCAAGAAGTTACTGGCTACACACTAGACTATTGTCCTGCTCCTTATCAATTGGCCCTAATCTATAAGAAAGATGGAAATATCAAAGAGGCCATCAAGAACTTAAATATTGCAACAACAGGTGAATGTAAGAAAGAGATTGCACCAAAGTTTGAACTTGCAGAAATTTATCGTTCTCTTGGTGAAGCTAAGAAGGCACTACCTCTTTACAACGAAATTATTGAGCAGTTCCCAAGAACTGATTATGCGAAAAGAAGCTTAGTAATCAAGAATAATCTAATGAAGAATGTTTATTACTCAAACAAATTTGAAACTGATAATTTATAATTAAAAAGGCGTAATAATGGAACAGGAAGTTGCAAAAGAAGCCCAAAACCTATCTCTAGGAAAATATCTCCAAAAGGCCAGAGATAAGAAAGATCTAAGTATCGAAGCAGTAAGCAGACATACTAGAATCAACCTAACAAACCTTTCGGCACTTGAAGCGGACGACGTCGAGCGACTACCTAACATCGCTTACGTAAGAGGTTTCGTTAAGACACTGGCAAAAACTTATGACATCGATGTCGAAGAAGCAACAAGAAAGCTTGAAGAGCTTTATGGCGAAGCTGCAAGTGAACAGACACAACCGCTTGAAGCAACAGACTTCCCTCAAGCAAACGTAGAGAAGAAGCAGGATCTTGTTAAAAAGGAAGTTCAAATTTCGGACTCTCTAAAATATAAATTACTAGGTGTTGTTGCAGCCTTCTCTATTGGTATTTTTATTTTTATTAATCTTGATAAATCCAGAGAAGTAGATACTGGTGAAGAAACTAAAGAAGTCGTTGTCGAAGCACAAGTGTTAGATGAGAACACTCCGCTACAAGAAGAAAGCGTTGAAGAGACAGAAACAACTTCACAAGAAGCAACAAGTGAAGATGCTACTGAGCAAGTAGTAGAAGAGACAAAACCTGAAGTTATCGTTGAAACTAAAAAAGAAGAAAAGCCAGAAGAAAAAAAGGTAGAAGAAAAAGAAGAAAAAGAGCTTAATTTCTACAACCTTCCTTCTCCACTCTTTGCATTCAAGGATATCTCAGAAGATGAGAAGAATGAGATTATTCCAGCAAATATCAGAGCTGCATTTGAAGATGGAAAACAAAATATTTTTCTAAAAGCTATGACTGGTGATTCTTGGATTGTTTATCAAAGTGATGAAGATCCAATCAAAAAGTTCACGCTTAAAGAAGGAAGGTATCTTCTAATTAAGGGTGATAAAATTCTACTGCGCCTAGGAAATATTGATGCTCTAAACGTATTTTATAATGGTGAACTACTAGGTATGAATTCTCGTTCAGGGGTCAAAAGCTTAGTTTTCCCAGTTGAAATTGCAAAAGATTACAAGTTACCACTGTTTATTTTTGATAAAAACGGTGGTGTTCAAACATCTAAAGAATATTTAGAACAAAAAGAAAATTCTCAAAACTAAGAATTCCAATCTAATTTTTTATAATAACTAATTCCAATAGCTCCTGTGACTACCGCTGGTAAGAACAGGACTAATGGGATTGGTAAATTACTTTTCTTAGCAACAGACACACCAGAGAAATAAAGGGTGTAATAAACAATCGTTACCAAAAGAGCTAATGCACTAGTATTACGAGTTGCACCTCTCCCCTTTTTTACACCAAAGACAAAGCCTAAAAGAGCAAAAACAATACATTGAATAGGTATCGTAAAACGTTCCCAATACTCAATATTTCCCTTTCTTATATCATCTTCTAGCTTATCCTTTATCTTCTTCGTCTTAGTATTTTTTAATTGGCCCTTTAGCTTTCTAATATGTCTTCTCAGCTCGTTAGATGACATCATACTTGCCTTGTTAACACTCGAAAAACTCTGACCTGTTACTATTGGATATTCATACGTTTCAAATAGAATTTTCTCTACTTCATGGCCTTCTTTATCAATAGAAATAATACTTCCATTGAAAAAATCAAATCTAATATTTAAACCACTTGAGTCTCCATCAGACTTTGGCTTATTCAAGACTCCTAGTTTGGCCATAATTACTTTATCAACACCATCTTTAGAAGAGATTCTCAAAAAAACATTTTCTAATATCTTTCCATCATCCTTCACATCTTCAGCAAAAAGAATTACCCCAGGAATCTCTGTAAAAAATTGTTCTTTTTTAATATCTGTCAGAATTCCCTTTGATCCAAGTTGCTTAAAAGTATTCCTGAATATTTTCTTTGAAGTAGGAATCATATTCGTATTTAAAGAAACGACAGAGACAGCAATAAGAATTGAGATAATAAAATAAGGAGAAAAAATTCTGTGCTTATTAATTCCCATGGCCCTCAATGCAACAATTTCTGAGTCTTCACTTAATTTATTTAGTGTATAGATCATTGCAAAAAGAATCGATAACGGAGTCGCCATTGGGATGAAACTAATAGAGATATGGCCAAGAATTTCTAAAAATTGAAAAATTCCTACACCTTTTTTTGTCACAAGCCTCATGAATTTGAACAGTTGTGTCGTTAAGAGGAAGGCAACAAAGAAAGTAAGACTCATCGCAAAAGGGACAATAAAGTTTGACGCAAGGTATCTTTGAAATATCTTAGTTGGGATTAAATCTTTGATCTTTTTGACTGCGTCCATGAAAACCCTTAGCGACTGTTGTCATACTTTGTCTTTTTGTATAGTTACTGCTAGTTTATACCCTCTTAAATCACTTTGAAACCCCCTTTTAAGGAGCAAATATGAAATTCACTTTGAATTTAAATTCTAAAGAAAATTCAAGTGCTGATTGTTATGTAATTGGTGCTTATTCAACAAAAACAAAAAAAGGTAAAAAAGAAGTAGAAACTGTAGCCCTTACAGGTTGGCCAAAAGAGCTTAAAGCTACTTTTGAATCAATGAATAGCTCAGTTGATTACAATGGTACAAAAGGTACTACTTATGCTTTCAACCACTATGGTAGCGACGTTTTAGTTGTTGGACTTGGTGACAAAACTAAAGTTACAACTGAAGACATTAGAAAAGAGTTAGCGAAAACTTATAAACTTGTTTCTAAGTACAAGAAAGTTGCTGTAGCTTTTGATACGTTTACTTTTAAAACGAAAAAAGAAGAGTCTCTAGCAGTTCTAGTTGAAGCTTTTGAAATGTCTGCTTATAAATTTGATAAGTATCTTTCAGAATCAAAGCCAGCTGCTCTTAAAGAAGTAATCATTGATACTGCTGAAAAAGCTGCAAAGAAGAAAGACTTTGATAAAGTTATCAAAGATTCACAATTTGTAACTGAGTCGATCAATGTTGCACGTGACTTTGTTAACGAGCCACCAAACGTTCTACGTTCAACTGAATACGCAAAGCGTGTTAAAAAAGATGTTGAAGGTATCGCAGGTGTAAAGTGTAAGATCCTTGGAAAGAAAGAACTTAAGAAAGAAAAAATGGATCTTTTCCTATCTGTTAACAACGGTTCTGCATACGATGCTCAACTTGTTCACCTTACTTATACTCCAACAAAAGCTACTAAGAACATGAAGCACATCGCTTTCGTAGGAAAGGGTTTAGTTTTTGATACTGGTGGATATTCTCTTAAGCCAGGTGGATCAATGATGAATATGAAGTTTGATATGGCAGGTTCTGCAACTGTTTATGCTGCATTTAGAGCTGCTGCTAAAATGAAACTTCCAGTAAAAATCACTTGTATCCTAGGTATGACAGATAACGCAGTAAACGCTGATGCAACGATGCCAGACTCAATTGTAAAAGCTAGAAATGGTAAAACAGTTGAAATCCTAAACACTGATGCTGAAGGACGTTTAGTTCTTGCTGACTGTCTAGACTATGCTTGTGATCTAAAACCAGATGCAATCATCGACGCTGCAACTCTTACTGGTGCTTGTCTAGTTGCTCTTGGAACTGAAGTTTGTGGTCTTATGTCAAATGACAAAAAGCTTTCTGCAAACCTTCTTAAAGCTGCTGAATCAGCGGATGAGTATATGTGGGAACTTCCAATTATCCCTGAGTGGACAAAAGACATGAAAGGTACAATCTCTGACCTTAAAAATATCGGTGGTTCTTCTTTTGGTGGTACAGCTAAAGCTGCTGCTTTCCTACAAGAATTCATCAAAAATGATATTGCTTGGGCACACCTTGATATCGCAGGTGTTGGTGACTCTCAATCTCACCTACCATACTGTCCACCAAAAGGTGCTTCAGGAACTGTGATTAGATCTCTTGTAGAGTTCTTAAAGCAAAACTAAGAAGTCATCCCAGTGAGTAGTAACGCAATTTTTAACATTGTTCTATATGCGCCAGATATTCCCGGAAATACCGGGAGTATAGGGCGTACTTGTATCGCTCTTGGTGCAAGACTAGTCCTTATTAAGCCTTACGGATTTGATCTTTCAGAGAAGGCCGTCAGACGCGCGGGACTTGATTATTGGAAATATGTAGAAGTTGCAGAATACGAAAACTGGGAAGAATTCATAGAAAATGAAAAGCCAGATGAAGAAAATCTTTTCTTCTATACAAAGACGGCCATAGAAAATCATTTCTATGGACGAAACTACACTAAAGGCTGCTATCTTGTCTTTGGTTCAGAGACAAAAGGGCTACCAAAGCATATCTTTGATAGCTACCCTAATCGTTTATTTTGTCTTCCAATGTTTTCAGAGCATGTGAGATCGTTAAATCTCTCAAACGTGGCCACGACTGTGGCCTACGAAGCATTAAGAGTTATTCAATATTAAAATTGATAACCCATACCAAGTGTAATTCGATATTGATCTAGCTTAATATCTTGATTAGCAATCTCAAGACTACCATCAGCAAGATAGTCAAAAGCTAGAGTTATATCCATCCCCGCTTCACGATATCCAAAATCCATAGAAGTATAGATTTGTTCAGATGATGAGTTATTAATATCAAGTTTTCGATATTCAATACCTGGAGTAACATAGAGATATTTTGTATAAAGAACTTCAAGATCAAAGTTAAACTTCATTCTCTTATAATCACCTGAAGCGTATCCATTATCTCCTGACTCATATTCAAAATCAGTATCAAACTCTAAATTACTATGTTTTCTTGTTCCACCAATAAAAAATTCTTTTCTTGTTCCACGATTAAGCTCTTGGCTTTTTGTTTTAATACTAAGACCAGCTTCAGCAGATAGAACTTCATCAAGATAGCCACCAGCAAGTGTTAGATCAGTGTAGTAACCATGCTTTTTTGAATTTGGCTTTACGTATTTATAGGCTCCACCAAAGCTTACACGATTAAAATTAAACATAGTTGAAGCTTCAACTTCGAATGTATTGATATTTTTATTTTGAAGGTCTCTTTCAATATTTCTATATCCAAAACCAAAAGAAACTAAATCAACAGGTCTAAATCCCATAAGAAGAACAGCTTCTCTATTGTGGCCAACCTCTGTGATAATTGGCTGAGTCTGTGCAAATCCAACATTGTCATTATATGAAAACTCTGCTGAAAATACACGGTTCCCAAAAGCACCATTAATATCAAAGTCTGAACTATCAAGAGTATCGATATCCTGAATCTCTGCACTTCCGCCTTCGAATTGTGTGTTAAAAAATTGTCTACGATCATTTGCTACGGCCATTGAAGAGCTATGTCTCGTTTTACCATCTTTAGAGATTTCAGGCATAACTCGATTTGCAAATGCTGTTGATGTTAATAGTAGTGATAGTGCAAAAATTTGTCTTTTCATAATCCCTCTTAAATAATTTGATTTTATTCTAGAGGATATAAAAAGGGAGGTCAAAACCTCCCTGATATTTAAAAGAAATAAACAGCGTTTACTTTTAAGTTCAGATCTCCACCTAAGAAGAAGTCAGCACCTACAGTTGCGTCAATTTTATCCTTACGATAACCAAAATCACCTGAAACTGCTAAGTTATCGAATTCAAAATCGTAATCCACGATATCCCACATAACACCTGGAGTTACGTAGTATCGATCTTGTACTAAAATTTCAGCATCACCAGTTAGAGAGATTATATTGTCAGAGAAAATATTTAGTCCGTCAGTTGATGAAACAGAAATATCAGCATCGTATTCGATTTGGTCAACGATCATTGTTAAACCACCAAAAAGATTTAATCTATCATCTCGACCTAGATCATCTGATGAAAGCGCATAAGTCATTCCCGCTTCCCAAGTCATTTTCTTATTCACTTGCCCAATACCGGCAGTCGCAGAAAGATAACTTCCATCTACAAATACCAAGTCCTGAGAATTATATGTAACAGATCCACCAACAATAAACTCTTTCCACTTAGTAGAAGCTGCAAACTCAATGGCCATGTCTTTTGCATCAGAATCAAAACTATTAAAATCAATTCCAAGTCCAATGGCCAAGTCATCTGAGACCTTCATTCCACCCTTAGCATTGATTGAATTATAACCATCACCAAAATCAACAACACCTTCTGCTGAATAGTTTTTAAATGAATAAGCACCAAATGCTGCTAATCCTGAAGTGTCTTCAGTATCTTCGATCATCGCTCCTGCAAATGTTCTCTGTTGAGTCGAAACTGCGATTGCAGAATTATTAAGAGTTTTTCCATCACGTGAAGTTTCAGGAACTATTGTATTAGCAGCTGCTGATAAAGTTAGTGATGATAATAAAATTGTACTTAGTGTTTTTTTCAAAATTACTCCTTTAATTTTAATAACTTAAAAAAAGAATTATAGGAGAAAATTAAAATAAAAAAAGGGAGGCCAAAGCCTCCCCGTCCACATATAAAATTTATAAATAAATCTTAGAACTTGTAACCAACGTTTAAGTTAAATCCTATACCATCAGCATCAATACCTTCTAACTCACCTGTTGAGTAGCTTAGTCCAAAAGTAGTATCAAGACCATCAGCTCTATAACCGAAATCAGACTTTACGCTAAGAATTGATGAATCAGAGTCAGCGGCTTTAGGTAACGTAGTACTCAAGTGATAAACACCTGGTGTGATATAGAAAGTTGGACCAACTAAGAATTCTGCATCAAGAGAGATTTCAAGTTGAGAATAATCGTTGTCTGTTGCACGATTTTGTAAGTAATCACCATATTCATAAGATAGTGATCCATCTAATTCAACATCATTAACAATCATTGTACCGTTACCAAAAACTCCTAGGCGAGTATCTGCAAGTACAGCATCGTTACCTTTAGTTGTATATTGAATTCCCGTTTCCCAAGAAACAGATTTATCTTGTTTACCAAAAGCAAGAGTAAGAACAGTATAATCTCCTTCAGTTGTAGGAGTATCAATCATATGATGAGCAAGTGAAGCACCTAGGGTAGTTCCATTAACAACCATAGTTCCACCTGCTTCAAGAACAGTATCATCAATAGTTTCAGTCAATTCATCTACAGATAGCCCTAAACCAAGAGTTAGGTTTCCACCAGTTCTAAATCCCATTAATAGATTAAGTTCTGCAAGATCTTGTTCTGCACCCATCGTTTCCATTTTATTTTTTGAATAAGAACCTTCAAATGAAAATGTATCAGTTGAAACTGCACCAAATAAATTTGTAAAAGTAATATCTAGATCAACTGAAGGTGTCGTATCAGTTTCAAGGGACTGAGAAGTATATTCACCAGCAATATAGCTTCTTTTATCTTGAGAAACAGCAAGTACTGATGTGTTTTTTGTTTTACCATCGCGTGAAATTTCTGGCATTAATACGTTAGCGTATGCTGATGTCGAAAGTGCTGCTAGAGCAACTGCACTAATAAACTTCTTCAAATCTTCCTCCTTGAAGCAATAAAATAAATATTAAGATTTATTATACTTTAAAATAAATTAATTAAAACAAATATCCTACGTTTAGTGACCAACCAAGGCCATCGTAGTCGATATCATTTTCTTCACCAACAAAAATATAGCTTGCACTTATTGTTGCATCTAGTCTTTTTGTACGATAGCCAAAATCAGTTTTAAGTCTTACGTCAGAAGTGTCACTTGAGACACCTGGAGCATTTTCAGCCGAATAATTTATTCCCGGAGTAATATAGAAGCTTGATCCTAATAAGAATTCAGCATCAAATTCGAAGTATAGAGCATTAAAGTTATTTCCATCTGATGTATTATCTTCATCTTTTAAGTAGTTTCCAAATTCATATGTAAAGCTACCATCAATTTCAATTCCATTTACTACTTTTGTCATACCACTAAAAAGAGTGAATCTCTTACCAGTCGTTAAATCATCAGAGCCTTCAGTCTTTAGTTGTACACCTGCTTCGACACTATTTTTAGAATCTTGTTGACCAAAGCCTGCACTTAGAACGAAGAATCCACCTTTTGTGGCAGAAGTTTTATTTTCAACATATTCAACAGAACCACCTAAAACCTTGTCATTAACTTTAAGACTTCCACCGGCAGAAATAATGCTTTCATCTGTTGAAATATTTAATTCAGACTTTGTGTAACCAAGCCCTAAAGTTAGCTTCTTATTTACTTGGTATCCACCGAGAAATGAGAAGTTGGTCGCATGATTTTTAGAACCTTCAATATCAAAAGTAGGTATATCAACAGTTAACTGTCCATTGAATCCATTTGAAGAAAATCCACCAAAAACACCTGGAACAGTTTGTTTAATTTCAACGACTGGATTCGTATCACTTTCTACGCTTAAGTATTCATACTTAGCCGCCGCAAAATTTCTCTTTTCTTGCGATGATGCAATAACAGACGTGTTTAAAGTTTTACCATCGCGTGAAATTTCAGGAAGAATAAAATTTGCAGTTACATTGGTACTAATAAGTGAAAGTACACTTAGACATAAGATATTTTTCGACTTCAACTCGAACTCCTAGGGCGTATGAATATTTTATTAGATTATACAAAGAGAAAAGGGAGATGAAAATCTCCCTTTTTATGACAAATATTTGATTAATATCAGTTTTTAAAATAAATAGGCTACATTAACCTTCCACGCCATTTCATCGTAATCGACAGATCCAACTTCGCCAATAACTGCATAATCGACACCGAATGTCGCATCAATTCCGTTCATACGATATCTAAAGTCTGCAGAAAGATCGAGTTGCTTTGTGTCTGTTCCATCATTATCAATAAGTGTATATTCAATACCTGGAGCAATGAAGAACATCTTATGTAGCATAAATTCAGCATCAAAATTTAAATGAAACATAGAGTAGTCACCACCAGCTGTTGTGAAATCTCCAGTTGTATAATCAATATCACCATCAAGCTCTGTGCTATCTAATACAGTAGTCATTCCCGCAAAGATTTTTGTACGACTAGGAGACTTAATAGCATCATCTTTCTCTTCAAGATCAAACTGAAGTCCCGCTTCCCATGACATATTATCTTTATTTGAACCAACACCTAAGATGATACGATTATGAGAACCATCTATAGTTCCATTATCTTCATCCACAAGACTAAAAGACCCACCAATAATTAGATCATTCATATTAAATGAAGCTGCTATCTCAATAACTGTATCTTCACTATCAGGATCTGTATCAACCATTTGATAGCCGATACCGAGAGCAAATTGATCTGATAACCTGAAGCCTGCTTTGATATCATATGTATTACTATCAGTATCAGTAGCACCAGTATCAACATTTCCAAAATTTAGATCTGCTTCGATTGACATCATCTTATTTGACCAAGCACCGTAAAAATCAAAGTTAGTGGTATCAATATCACCACCACTATCTGGTTCTAAGTTTGATGAATTATACTCAGCCGCAACAAAAGTTCTCATCTCTTGTGTTACTGCAATTGTTGAATTATTTTTTGTTTTACCGTCTCGTGACGTTTCGGGAACTATCGTATTCGCAAACGCTGTCGTTGTAAGCCCAACTAGAGTTGCGGCCATAAAGATATTCTTCATTTATTCCTCCATAAAAGTTGTATATGCAAATTTTCAACTAAGATGAAAAAAATAAAAACTTAATTTAATTAAAAAAAATGATGGCTTGAATGAGTTAGTTAGAAATAAAAAAGGGAGATCTAAGTCTCCCTTCACGTATATTCTAAATTTTAAAATTAAAATTAGAAGTTGTAAGCTACGTTAACTTTCCAAGCCATTTGGTCAGTATCATATGCGCCAGTACCATCTATATACTCACCTGATAATTGATAATCTACTCCTAAAGTAGCATCAAAACTATTTGCACGATAACCAAAATCAGCAGAAAGACCTAGCGAGTCTTCTTCAACTGGTCCAACAACACGATCATTATAATAAAGTCCAGGTGTTACATAGAACATTTTACCAATTAAAATTTCAGCATCAAGATTTACGTTTAATTTCTTATAGTCGTTACTACTTAAATTTGTTTCTACTAAGTTATCACCAGTTATATAAAATATATCTGCATCAAACTCTATATCGTTAATTACTTTAGTAATACCAGCAAATACTCCAAACTTTGAATCACGCTTTGTAGTATCAGAACTCGAATCTCCTTCAGCATTATATTCAATACCAGCTTCCCATGACATGTTATTTGCGTTTGAACCAACACCCAAACGATATCCATACCAATCACCTTCAGTTTCTCTAACTAAGCTAATTGACTTTATCGTAGTTTTTCTATCGCTTGAATGATGCGCAATTGATGCTCCAATAACTAAATTATTTAACTTATAAGATAAACCAAATTCTGTTTCAGGGAGTTGTGAGTCAGTATGAACGACTGCAGAGTCAATAGCTTCTTTGTCAACAGTATGAGCTAGACCTAATGAGAGTCTCTCATTTAAACGGTAGCCAATAGCGATATTATAATAATCATAATCATAATCAGCGACTTGATGATAGTCGCCTTTTCCATCTCTTAAATCAGCAGCAAACGTAAACATTGAATTTGACCATTCTCCATAAATATCAATACTATTTCTATCTAGCTCACTGTCAACGTTGTCCTTTTCAAAAGTTGAAGAGTTATATTCAACAGAAACAAATTTTCTCTTTTCTTGTGAAGTAGCAATAACTGAAGAGTTTCTTGATTTACCATCTCTAGAAATTTCAGGAACTATAATATTTGCATATGTGGAAGATGAAAGCATAATTACGGCAACAGAACTTAATATTTTTTTCAATGTTTACTCCTTAAAAAATAACTATACTAAATATTTTCCATATACAGCAATGAAAACACAAGCAAATATTTTCAATGTAAAAAAAAAGGGAGACCTAAGTCTCCCTTCACGTATATTCTAAATTTTAAAATTAAAATTAGAAGTTGTAAGCTACGTTAACTTTCCAAGCCATTGAATCGAAATCAACGTTGTTTTCTTCAGCCATAACAGCATAGTCAATACCAAAAGTAGCATCGATTTTGTTAGCTCTGTAACCAAAGTCAGCAGATAGATCAAGTTGGTTTGTTTCTGAACCATTATCATCTTCACTTGAGTAGTTAAGACCTGGAGTGATGTAGAACATTTTCCCAACTAGGAATTCTGCATCAAAGTTAAGCTCTAGGTTAGTGTAGTCACCACCAGCAGTTGCTGAAGCGTCACCAGTTTCGTAAGAAAGATCACCATCTAGTTCGATGTTGTTAACAACTTTAGTCATACCAGCAAATAGTTCAAATTTTGAACCAACATCTAGATCCTCATCTTCTTCCATTGTGTAAGTAAGACCAGCTTCCCATGACATGTTGTTTGCGTTTGAACCAACACCAACAGTTAGAGTGTTGAATGAACCATCAGTTGTACCTTGCTCATAAGAGTTGATTGCAAATGAAGCACCAATTACTAGGTCATTCATATTGTATGAACCAGCAATTTCAAGTTTAGACATATCAGTTTCTGGAGTTGTATCTTGAGACATCATTGTGTAACCAAGACCAACAGCAAATTGCTTGTTGATTCTGTATGCAGCTTGTACACCGTATGAATCATTATCTGTATCTGCATCTTCACCCATGTTGATATCTGCTTCTACAGAGAACATTTTGTTTGACCATGCACCGTAAACATTCATGTTAGTTGTATCAACTTCTGGTGCACCAGCAGTATCAGCTTCTGTAGTTTTTGAGTTATACTCACCAGCTACGAAAGTTCTCATTTCACCAGTTGTAGCGATAACTGAAGAGTTCTTAGTTTTTCCATCACGTGAAGTTTCTGGAACGATTGTGTTTGCAAATGCTGCAGAAGAAAGTACTGCCATTGCGATAATACCTGTCATTTTTTTCAAAACTTACTCCTTGTTTTGTTTTATTTAAACTAGCGTTCTAGTTCGATTTAAAAAAATAATTTACTAAATTATACCCTTTTTGTTTTTCTGTGCAATTTTTTTTTACTTTTTTTTAAGAAAGGCCGTGGTTACACTTCCACGGCCTTCTGTATACAATCAAAAATTTTAAATCAATTAGAAGTTGTACTTCATTGCAACTCTTGAATCAGTGTCTTCACCATTTGTACCAGTGTAAACATCAATATCAACAGTTTTATAAGTTAAAGTAGCACCTACAGCAACTCTTGTAGTGTTTTCAAATGAAGCATCACCATTTGAATAAGAACCATTGTAGTTAGCAACAACAGCTGATGCTAAAATATTAGTTGGTCCACCTGTTGCATTTCCAAGGTCAGTAGATTTTGCATTTGAGTAAACAGATTGAGAAACAGAACCTCTTAGAGTTAACCAATCAGTTGCTTTAGTTTCAGCACCAATAATAACTGGAAGATTCATTGTTTCTAGCTTTGCTTTACCAGGAACTGCGTTAAGTTCTACATTGATTACTTGGAATGCAGTTCTTACGAAAACCATTCCACCTTCAACTTTGTATTCTTTACCTGCACCAAGATCTAGACGAGAAAGCTCTCCATCTTCAGCTCCAAGACCTCTTTCTTGATCCCAAGAAAATGTTTTATATGAACCGTAGAATTTAGTGTCTTTATTGATTGTGTAAGAACCACCAACTTGAACACCAAGAGTTCCATCAAACTTATTACCTGATAGAAGGTTCTTAGACTCAGACATTAGAGAAACGTTTGCGTATGCATCCCAGTTGTCTTTGTTAACACCAAGCTTAACGGCCATTGCTTCGTCTTCCATTTTATTATTTGTTGTCCCATCAATTGATGTAACGTCTCTGTCTGAAGAAGCATAAACAAAAGCTGCACCCCAGTTAACACCAGCTTTTCCACCAATGAAAAGTTCTAGTTGATTATCTGATGAAGCTAAGTAGTTTGTTGTAGCAGCTGGAGCTGATGCAAGAATTCTTAGAGATGTAGAAATATTTGATTCGTTACCTAGGTAAAGACCATAAGTGAAGTTCCCCATTTTCTTAAAGAATCCACCCATCGCTTTTGGGTCACCATCAGTATCAAGAGTTGCTGATCCAGAACCAATACCTTCTGCACCGTACTCAAGTACAACCATATCTCCATAGTTGTTTACAAATGAAGCGTTAGTGAAGATATAACGATCATCCATTGTGTAGTAGTTGTCTTCAACTTCATCACCAAGAGCAAGAAGTCTTGCTTTTGTAGCATAAGCACTTGTGCTTAAAAGAGCTAAAGTAGCGGCACCTAAAAATACCTTTTTCATATTCCTCTCCTTGAGTGAGTAAATTCCATGAGTTCAAAAAGTAAACTCTTATTAAAAAATGTTAGTTCTTAAATTTTCGAAGGAGATGGGATGAATGTCAACACCCTGAAATTGCTAAAGAATTCGCAATCCCAGGGCTGATATAAGTATTTTTTATTTTATTTTTGCTTGGACAGCGATTCCTCTTGCGAGAAACTTTGACGACATCCAGGAATCTACGAATGTATCATTCTTTGTCGCCGCCTGCTTCAAAGGAGCGTTAAAACTAAAGAAAATAAGGTGATCTTCGTTTAGAGTTCCATCCTCTATTGAAGAATCGTCAATATCCGGACAATAAGAATAGTCTCTTAAAACCACACGCTCCTTTGACTCATTCTCATTAAAAGCGTCAAAATTCTTGGCCAGGTTTTTCTTCAGAAGATTGATTTTTTTAGAAATATCTTCCTCCGTGCTCTCTTCTTTATCGACAAAAGTAACAAATTTGGCCGTTTGAGCATATCCTTCACTTTCAGATTCACAAATCTCACCGATAAAGTGTCCCCAATCGTGCGTAAAAGATAATGGAAAGAAATAAGTTTGCGACTCTTCATCTTTTGTAATTTTCTCTTTTAAGTCTAAGTGAACATAAAGAGAACATGGTGTCGATGTACTTTCACAAAATTCAATGAACTCACTTGAAAGTGTCTTCTTATCTTGAAAGAGCTCTAAAAACTTAGCAGGAGACTCTCCCCAATATAAATTTTCACATTCAATAATTAGACCATTTGTTAGGCATACTTTCCAAAATGCTTGATCAATTAATTCTTCTGGAGTTGTACGATAGATTTCTTTAATTCTAAGATTGAAACTATTAGTTTTAATTCTCTCTAGAAGTCCTTCTTTACTAAGCGATGGAAGAAGTTGCGATGGCGATAATTGAATATGATTATCAATATAACTCTCTTCCCCCCACAGTAGTGGCATCGGCTTTGTACGAGATCCAAACGGGTGAAATTTAGAATCTTTGTAAAAACATGAACTATTGATTGGTGTCTCTTCAACAAGTCCTAGATCTTTTAAGATTGAAATATTTCCTTCACCGCGAATTAGTGACGGTCCCATTAGCTTGAAGTTATCTTCAGTTACTTCTTCTTCAGAAAGAAGCTTTACACTTGTTGCATCTAAATTATTTAAATGATCGAATAGATCAATTGCAAAGATATCACTTCCAACAATCAAATTTTTAATGAATGTCTTCTCTTCTTGTTTTACTTCAACTTTTTTAAGTTTAAGAATATCGCTATAGGCCATAGTACCAAATTCCTTGTGTGTTGTGTTTGGCAATACAATAGCGTATTTTTTTTGGAATTAAAATAGCGAAACCACGCATTAAAGCGTGGTTTCAGGTAATTTCACTATTTTTTTCTTACATTTTTAGATTATTTAATGACGAGCCTATCGCCTGCTCTAATTTGTCTCTTCTTGATAATATTTAAATTTGAAACAATTAGAGTATCAAGGCTTACACCTGTTTTACGTGATACAGACCATAAAGAGTCTCCACGTTGAACAGTGTAGTATTGAGTTGGATTATTAATTTTCTTTCCACGTTGTTTCGCTAATCTGATGCGATTACTATATTTTCTTTTTCTTACAACAGACTTACGAGGTTTATCATAGAGATCTGCGTACATATTATCTTTCTTACTCTGTCCTATTCTAAATGGCAGTGTTACGTAAGATCCGCGCTTAACTCTTGAACGATGTGATTTGTAATCATCGTTTAACCAAGTAAGAACTTCTTTATCTTTAATTTTAAATTTTTGAGCAACATCACTTAAACGAGTTCTCTTACCTCGTACACGATACTTTTGAAAAACATCCTGGCTAGCGACGTAATTCTTTTCAGTACAACAACTTGCCCACTGCTCTCTTTTTCCAACAGGAACTCTTAGCGTGTAAGTTTTGTGTGTTGGTGGCGTGAACCATCTTTGAATCTCTGGGTTTAAGTAATGAAGATCATCAAATTCAATATTTAAATCTTTTGCAATTTCGAATAAGTCCGCTCCACCTGGAACAGAGATTTCTTGAAAATCCAGTGGTTCATGCCAATCAATCTCTTCAAAACCAAAAGACTTTAAGTTCTTTCCAATAATAGCTAGTGCCATAATTTTAGGAACATAATTCTTTGTTTCTGGTTTTAAATAACGGCCTTTTCTGATTTGCCAAAAGTTCTTTGTACGATAGCGACGAATCGCACGAGACATCTTTCCTTCACCAGCATTATATGATGCTGCAGCAAGCTCCCAAGAACCAAATTGATTAAAGAGTTTTCTTAAATATTTTGAAGCAGCAATTGAAGACTTGATTGGATCACGTCTCTCGTCAACATACCAGTTAACTTCAAGTCCATAACGACGACCTGTATAAGGCATGAACTGCCAAGGCCCTACCGCTTTTGCCCACGACTTAGCTTTTGTTTGGAATCCAGATTCGGCCATTGCTAAAAAGATTAAGTCTTGTGGTAGACCATTATCCTTTAAAACTTTAGAAAGGATCGGAGCATACCTTCCAGCTCTTGCAGAGTATCTTTCAAAGAAGCCACGGCCACGTGTTGTAAAATACTTTATCCATTTCTTAACTGCCGCATTGTAAACAACAGGAATATCAAAATAATTATTTTCTAAATTTAAATGCTCAGCTCCATATAGGAAGTAAGTCTTAAGTTCATGAGTTGTTGGATGTTCAATCTTTGCAGAACCAACAATCTGATCATTCGAGAACTCTGCTCCGTGCTTTGCACTACGAGCGATGATTTTTTCTTCTGAGTATTCCGCATCTGCTTCAATTTCAGCATCTGTTTCAACAACTTCAGAAATGTCCTTCGGGCTCGGGACATCTTTCTCAACAGAGATACATGAAAAGAGCAGTTGGGAGGTTACCAGTAAAATTAATCCATTAATTCTCATCGATCTTCCTTAACTATATGTGCGTATTTCGTTTTCATAAATATTCGGGAACCCAACTTTGGGGTTCCCATATTTTTTCAAATTGTCGTGTCTGAGTCAACGAGGAAAAGATTTTTTCGGTTAAGTACAGTACTGAATTCAATACTTTATATTGTTTACTCTTTATTTTTCAGCATAGAATCAACAACAACTGTTCCCATGGCGTCACCAAAGACGTTAACTGCAGTTCTGAACATGTCCAGAATTCTATCCACAGCTAAGATAAGACCGATCCCCTCAATAGGAAGCCCGACAGCTGAAAGTACGATCGACATTGTAATTAGCCCCGCACCAGGAATTGCTGCTGCTCCGATTGCCGCAAGAGATGCTGTCATAAAAATAATAATCTGCTGAGTTAAACCTAAGTCAAAGCCATAAGCTTGCGCAATGAAGATGGCGGCGACTGACTCATAAAGAGCAGTTCCATCCATATTTACAGTTGCACCTAATGGTAAAACAAATTTTGCAGTATCTTTATCAACGCCTAAATTTTCTTCAACATTCATCATCGTAATTGGTAGAGTTGCTGCTGAAGAAGCAGTTGAAAAAGCAGTAATAATAGCTGGCCCTACACCTTTTAAAATCTCAATAGGAGAAGTTTTTCCGCGAATACTTCCAATAATCAGAAGAAAAATACCATGACAAATCAATCCTAGAATTACTGTCAGCATATACTTAGAAAGAGATATAATTGCGCCAAAACCAGATTTAGCAAGAACCCCTGTCATAAGAACAAAGATTCCATAAGGAGCTAAGCTCATTACTCCCATTGTTAGTTTATTAGAAAGAGATTCAAGAGAACCTACTACTTTAACAAATGGTTCACTATCTTTAGGAATAAATAGCGCAGTCATTCCCATAAGAATTGAGAAGACGATAACTTGTAAAATATTTCCATCGGCCATTGAACCAAATGGATTCGTTGGAATTGCACCTAGTAGAACTTCTTTGATTGAAGCAAACAGTGACGCCCAACCACTTGAACTACTTGCAACTTTCGACTGCATTGCTTCTGAAAGGCCATGAACTCCAGCAGAGCCAAGATCAGCACCAATACCAGGATTGATAAGATTTACAAAAATAATTCCAAATAAAACGGCAATACAAGTTGTAATGAAATAATAAGCAACGGCCCTTACCCCCATTCTTCCTAATGATTCTGGTGTTCCTAAGTGGTACATCGCCATAAAGATAGATGAGAAAACAAGAGGGATAATCACCATTTTAAGAAGAGAGATAAACGCATCTCCTATAGGAGAAATAAATTTTACGTATTCACCCTTTCCAAAATAATGTAACAGAAGACCCAAAATTAATCCGAGTACCATTGCAATACCAATCTTCTGCGCTTCCTTCTTTGCTGCTGGTTGCATTAAATTCCCCTTTTAACTATAAAAATTCAAATCGTTTAAAATAACGTATGGTAAAAAAAATTCTTAACAATATTCTAACTTGTTCATTTATTCTCTTATCATTTTGCATATTTATCAATCCGGCAAAAGCTAAGGTGGAAGAACCGAATTACGACTTCACCTTTGATAAATTCAAACCATTCTATCCTGGACAAAAACTGTCAGATATAAAGAATGAATATAAAGCAATCAGATTAATCAATGACAAGAAACCTCTAGCAACTTATGAAATTCAAATTCGCCATCAGAACTACTTCTTTCCTGTTTTTATTCATGTTAGAGATGAAGTCGTTTTAGATTTCTACGCAAGACTTCCAAATTACTTTCTTCACAATACTTTTCATCAATCACTAATAAATCGCTATGGTAAGCAGGATAAGTTTATCAATAATGACGGCACGTCAGTCTATATTTGGAATGATGAAGCCGGATTCACAATTACATACACAGGAGCATGTACAATTACATGCTTCCCGATATTTATTCATATGATAAAAAAAGATGATGTGAAGAATAAGGATTCTTTTCTCATTAAACTTTTAAAAAACTAACTTAACTCTTTTGCAACATCGTTTAATGCAAATTTGTAACACATAATATTTTTGGCAAGAGTGGCCAGGGCCTGTCTTGTTGCCATTGGCATTCCATTGGCACCAAAGTAAGCCGAGTGAATTGCTAAAAATGCCTGTGCATCTTCAAACCTCATCTTAACAGGGCCCAACTTATTAAGAGGATCAAGCTTTATAAAGATCTCTGATTTTCTCAGTTTATGTACTTCACTCATCGTAAATATATTCTGATTACGATAATCGATATAAATAACTTCACCTTTAACATCTGCCATACGGCCAAGAATAATTCCCTGCTTAGTTTTTCTTCCCCATAGGCCAATAATTCCCATAGGAGCTAAAGCCCAAGTTAAAAAGCGATTGATAACGACTCGGCTTTCAAATTCTCTTTCGGTGTGACCAAATTCTGGAAATGTTCCCATTAGCCACTCATTTGAGGCCAAAGACAGAACAATCATCGCCATATTCTTATAGCGATAAACATTGTATCCAGGTTTTTGTACGATCGACTCCTTCCCATACTTGTCATTGTCAAAATTTGACCTAATTTGGGCGGCCACCATCGGTGTCGCTTCATCAATAGTCATGACCTTGGCCAGTTGATTTGACGCTATATTTTGTTGGGCCAGCTCACTTTCTTTCTCACCCAGCTCAGTAAAATTCATAATTTGTAAAAATCCTGCGATTTCCGGATCGAACTCCGCAATACGCAGCCTAATATAAACAGGCAGCGCCTGCTCCTTAGCATATTGATAATATGTGTATTTTTCAGTACTTACAGATTGCATTATCGCCTCCATTCAACTTAATTTTTCGGTATTTTTTCCGACTAAATAAGCTCGAAGTGGTTTCCGCTTAGCGCTAGGCAAAAAATCCTCAAATAAAGGAGTGTAATTGCGTCTTAGTCCTTGACAATAGGCCCAATTATTAATAAAAATCCTAGTTTCATAAAGTTAATTTCAGTCCGAGGGAAAAAAGAGTTAGCGAGAACTATCGAGCAACCCCCAAAGGCTGCCTTTCATTAGGAGAAAGTATGTACGGAGTAGTAGAGATCTCAGGTCACCAGTACAGAGTAGAAGCTGGTATGACTATTGATGTTCAGAAGTTAGAACAAGAAGCTGGATCAACTGTAGAATTTGATAAAGTTCTATTTGTTGGTGGTGAAAGCGCAAAAGTTGGTGCTCCAACTGTTGCTGGTGCTAAAGTTGTTGCTGAAGTAGTAAGACATGATCGTTCAAGAAAAGTTATCGTTTCTAAAAGAAAGCCAGGTAAATACATGAAGAAGAACGGACACAGACAACACTTTACAACTTTAAAAATCAAAGAAGTTAAAGCTTAATTAATTATCAATTTTAGGAGTTAGATATGGCACACAAAAAAGCCGGTGGTTCAACAAGTAACGGTCGTGATTCAAACCCAAACATGTATGGTGTTAAGAAATTTGGTGGTGAAGCTGTTGTTCCAGGAAACATCATTGTAAGACAAGCGGGATCTAAGTTCCACGCTGGTAAAAACGTAAAAGTTGGAAAAGACTTTACTCTATTCGCTACGAAAGAAGGTAAAGTACAATTTGGTTTCTATAACAAGAAGAAGCAAATCGTTTCTGTTGTTGAAGCTTAATTAAAATTACCATTTTACGCTATTAATTAGTTGTAAATATTAAAGGGAGCCTATACATAGTGCTCCCTTTTTTTATATAAGACCTTATTATGAAATTTATCGATGAAGTTAAAATTACAGTAATTTCCGGAAACGGAGGAAACGGATGCGTAAGCTTTCGCCGCGAAAAGTATATCCCATTTGGTGGACCAGATGGTGGTGACGGTGGTGACGGTGGTAGCATCTACTTTGAAGCCGACGAAGGAATGAACACTCTTGTTAACTTCAGAGGTAAAAAACATTACCGCGCCGAACACGGACAGCAAGGTGGTGGCCGTCAAATGTGTGGAGCATTTGGTGACGACCTCACAATCAAAGTTCCTGTTGGAACAATTGTTCGTAATGCAGAAACGAATCAAGTTATCGCGGATCTAACTGATCACGGTATGAGATTAATGGTTGCACAAGGTGGACGTGGTGGTCTTGGAAATATTCACTTCAAGACTGCAACTAATCAGGCTCCACGAAAAGCAACTGCAGGAAAAGAAGGCGTAGAACTTGAAGTAGATCTTGAACTTCGTCTACTTGCTGATATCGCACTTGTTGGATTACCTAATGCTGGTAAATCAACACTTATTTCTTCAATCTCTGCAGCAAGGCCAAAGATTGCAGATTATCCTTTTACGACTCTTGAGCCAAACCTTGGTGTTGTTACACTTGGTGAAGATGACTCATTTGTTGTTGCCGATATCCCAGGGCTAATTGAAGATGCCTCAGAAGGAAAAGGCCTAGGGATTAAATTCCTAAAACATATTGAAAGAACAAAATCTCTTGTTCACCTAGTGGATGTTTCTTGGTGTCTTGATGAATACGAAGCGTTTGAACAATACGTAATTATTCGCCAAGAGCTTGGTCGCTATAGTGAAGATCTTTTAAATAAGAAAGAGCTAATTTGTTTAACAAAAATTGATGCTATGACAGATGAAGAAATTAAGAAGTTCCAAGACTTCTTCGAGGCACAGGTTGATAGAAAGTGTCTTCCAATCTCTTCAGTATCTGGATTAAATATAGACTTACTAAAATCTTTAATGCTTAAAACGATAAAGGACTAATCAATGTCACAAAATGAATTTATCACGAAAAACGTAGATGAAATTGCAGATAATTCAAAGCTTGAATTCCCATTAAATATTGCTATGGCGAGTGCTTGGATTCTTGGTAACTTTAAAGGTGTTAACCTTAAAGTTCTTGATATGAGAAAAACAACTGCACTAGCAGATTTCTTCGTACTTGCATCAGCAACAAACTCTTCAATGGCAAATGCAATGTCTGATGAGATTGCAAAACAAATGAAAAGAAAAGGTCAGACGGTAATCTCTAAAGAAGGTCTACACCAACAAACAGATTGGATTCTAATTGACCTTGGTGACATTATTGTTCACATCTTTGATGAATCAGCTCGCGAAGCATATGACATCGACAATTTATGGTCTGTTCCATCAATTGAAATTCCAAATGAGTACTACTACTCTTCTGAAGAAGCTGGAGCATCTACTGATTCAGATAAAGGTTACTTCTAGTAACTCATGAAAGACAATCATGTTATTGTCATTGGGAAGTTAAAAGATAAGCACCTTATCGCGCTTGAAAATGAATACCTTAAGCGTATTAACTTCCCAAAACTTCACATCCATGAGTGTAAAGGTCATCAAGAAAATATTGATCTTGAACTTAAGGAACTTCTAAATAAAGTCGAATCCATAAAAGCAAAATTTGGAAATCAACACGTAGTTGCAATGACCGAGCATGGAAAAACTTGCGATAGTGAGAAGCTTAGTAAGTATATTTATGATGTTATTGAAACCCAGCAAAAAGGTGTTTGCTTTCTAATCGGTGGAGCAGCAGGCTTTCCTAAAGAGTTTTTAAAGACAGTTGATTACCAACTCTCCCTATCTCCTATGACTTTTCCACATAAGATTGCCCGACTTGTTCTAATCGAACAAATATATCGAGCTCAAACGATCAAGCAAGATCATCCTTATCATAAAAACTAAATATTAGTTTGAAACACCAATAGCTTTCTTAATACGACGTAAGTTCTCTTGAGCGATAGGACGAATCTTAGCAGCACCTTGTGCAAGGATAGCATCGATCTGTGACTTATCGGCCATAAGAGCTTCATACTTTTCACGCATCGGTGTTAGTTCACGGTTTAGGACCTCAAAAAGTTCAAGTTTAGCGTGGCCCCAACCAATTCCTTCTTGATAACGTTTGGCCAAGGCAACTTGTTCTTCTGATGTTGCAAAGAATTTATAGATATCAAAGATTAATGATTCGTCAGGATTCTTTGGAGCCTCAGGAGGAGTTGAGTCTGTTGTGATTTTATTAATCATTTTCTTAAGCTTCTTCTCTGGAACAAAGCATGGAATATGGTTTCCATACGACTTACTCATTTTACGTCCATCTAGACCTGGAAGAAGTTTATTTTCGGCCTTGCTTACAATAGCTTCAGGAAGAGTAAGAAGATCACCAAATTTGTGATTAAAGCTTGAAGCGATATCTCGCGCAATTTCGATATGCTGTAGCTGATCCTCACCTACTGGTACATAATCAGTATTCATAAAAAGAATATCTGCGGCCATAAGAACAGGATAAGAAAATAGACCCATATTAATACCAAAGTCTTCATCGCGATTTTCTTCAGCATTCTTATCTTTCTTTGCTTTATATGCATGAGCGCGATTCATTAATCCCTTTGAAGCAAAACATGAAATAATCCAATTTAGCTCTGTAATCTCTGGAATATCACTTTGCTTATAAAGAATTGCTTTATTTGGATCAAGTCCAGCAGCTAGCCAAGTCGCGGCCACTTCATAAATATCATTTCGAAGAATTTCTCCATCGTGAATAGTTATAAGAGAATGATAATCAGCAATAAAGAAGTAGCCTTCCATATCTGATTTATTAACATTATCAATAGCAGGTTTAATTGCACCGATATAGTTTCCTAAATGTGGCATTCCTGTTGGTTTAACACCTGTAAGACAAATTTTCTTTTTACTTATGTCACTCATTTTCAAAGCCTACTTCTTAAAGTTCACAGTCTGTTATAGCTAAATTTTTGACAAAAAAAAAGGGCCCATTGCAGGCCCTTTATATCTAATTATGTAATTCTATTAATTGTCGTACTTTACTAAAGAAGAAGACTCCATAAGCTCAGTTAGAAGCTCAATAGAAAACTCTAAAGCTTGATCTCCGTATGGAATTTTTGAATTCTCTTGGCAAAATTTCGACTGTTTTACTAGTGAAGCGCAAATTCTCATCACTTCCGCAGTCCCATCAAAAAAGTCTGCTTCATCTTCTGTTGTCACAATATGTGCCATTAGCATATTAATCGTTTTAATTGCGCGAAGCTGTGCAGGTGTAAGCTCTGAAGTATCGATATCAATCGTTAACTTACTATGATTTTGCATTTCCATCGTCTAAACTCCAAAAAATTTATTTTTTAACATCCCTCATACAGAGTTCATATCGGAGCGTCTTCTAGAAATTTTAGTAATTTATGTCTGACAAATTTAATTTGACATAAGACCTTTCTGATAATATATTGATTTTACTTTGTCGCGGGGTGGAGCAGTTGGTAGCTCGTCGGGCTCATAACCCGAAGGTCGTTGGTTCGAATCCAGCCCCCGCAACCAATTTCTTACTTAAAAAATCCCAGTCATTTACCACACTTACCGTCATTAAAATAAGGCGCTAACGCTTATATTTTAATTTTGCATATTAAGCTCCTCAGCGTCATAAAGCTGCGCTTCATGAACGCAGGGACAACCCGCAACCAATTTCTTACTTAAAAAATCCCAGTCATTTTCAACTAAATAAAATATCGTCATAGCCGACAATCTTTTATATTATTTATATTTAGTAATTATGAAAGATCGTTTTAATACACTTCTTATTCACTTCACTAATGTCATGGCGATGATCTCATTACTTGCCTATGCCTTTAGACACCATCATTTTATCAATGATAATGTTTTGTATTATTTTGTTTTACCAATCTCAACTCTTTACCTTGCCTTCTATTATTTTGACTTTAAAGGGCAACATACACTTAGAAATATTTCGAGCCTCTTTCCTTCTATCGCAATAACATTGGTATTAATTACTTCTTTTGGTGGTATTCACGCTCCAGGAGTCTTCTGGATTGCAGGGTTCCCAATTTTCTTTGCAATATTTTTTAGAAAAAGAGGGATGATTATTGGCATCTCACTCATGCTTGCTATCTATACTGTCTTCTATGCCTTTGAGGCGCAAATTCTATCGATGACAGTTAATGTGTCACCAGAGCTTTATATGCAAGAAAAGAGGATGAATGTTATTCACTTCTCGATTGTTATTACTCTTTTCTTTCTATACTACACTTGGCTTGAGCAACAAACGCGAGATGAAATTGAACAATCAAAAGAGCAACTGGACACCCTTTTACATGTTGTTCTTCACGATCTTTCTAATCCAATTACAATTTTAAAGTTAAAACTTTCAAATTTGAAAAGACGGTTTCAAATTAAAGATAATGAAACAAAGCAAATCAAAGAAGCTTTTTCTAAAATTGAAGAGATTATACAAAATATTAGAAGCTTTCAAATGAGTTCTGAAAACTTACAAGAAGATAGAAGAATAATCGAATCAACAGAGTTGAAATCATATCTTTCAGAGCAGTTTAGATTAATTAATAAGAAACACTTAAAATTAATTTTTAAAGATGAAGGAGGCTTTAAGATAAAATGTTCTCCCTCTATTCTTAAAGACCATATACTAAGTAATTTACTTACTAATGCTGTGAAATTTAGCCATCCCGAAGATATCATTGAAGTAACTTTTAGCATCCAAGGAGACTCTGCACTGCTCAGTATTCGAGATGAAGGTATTGGTATTCCAGAAGAACTTATGGAATCGATTTTTGAATTTGATAAGAAAACCACAAGGCCTGGAACAATTGGCGAAGCTGGTACCGGTTACGGGCTTCCAATCGTACACTACTTTGTAGAGCTTTCAGGTGCAAAAATTTTCGTTCACTCGCCTACAAGTAATGAAAATGGCACGGAGTTTACCTTAAGTTTTCCCTTGAGAAATCATAAATAAATTTCACTTTGCTAGCATAAGATCACAATTTGATTTAAAGTGGCCTCGATGAAACTAAAATTCAAAAGCGAGAACCTTATTCAGCGCTATCTGATTGTTTTTACGCTTATCATGGTATCAATTACAGTCAGTTACTACTATCTGGCGTACCCTAATGTTCTCTTTCATAAGATTCCGAAAGAGTTCTTTTATACGTATACGACGGCCCAGGTTTTATTTTTTATTATTGCCTGTGCACTAGGAAAGCATGGTCTCGCCAAGGCGATTTGTGTTCTGCCGTCTATTCTAATCATGATAATCATTGTCTTCACTTTTGGAGGCGTAAAGTCTCCTGGGATTATTTGGATAACAGGAACGCCTATTTTTTTCGGAGTTTTCTATAATAGATCAGGGCTTCTTTTTGGTGTATTTGTGATGATCTCCACATTTGCATCTTTTTTTATGCTTGATCATACTATCGCATCTCTATCTTACCCTTTAACGAATACTCAATACTATTCTCTATTGAAATTTAATATCGTACAATTCTCTATTCTCACGACAATATATTTTTTCTTCTATGTTTGGCTGGAGTCCAACTCTAGACTAAAACTTGCACTTTCAAATAAGCAACTTGATACACTACTTCATGTAGTCCTTCACGATCTTTCAAATCCAGTTACTATTTTGAAATTAAAAATTTCAAGCCTACTTAGAAAGAGCGTAATTGATGAGTCTTCTTACATACAAATCAACACCTCTCTAAAGAAGGTTCAAGAGATCATTTCAAATGTAAGAAGCTTCCAATTGGATTCAGAGAGTCTCTTCTCACATAAAAGTAAAATCGACTCTGAGCTAATTAAAAACTTCTCTGAACAGCATTTTAAACTCTTAAATGATAAAAACTTAAAACTACACTTTGATATTCTCACAGAGAAAAGCTTTTTTTGTGAAAAGAAGATTTTCTGCGATCATATATTAAGTAATCTTATCTCAAATGCGATTAAATTCAGTCATGAAGGGCAAGACGTGCTTATAAAGTTTTATGATGAAGCTGGTCGTATTTATATTGATATTGTCGACAAGGGAATAGGTATTCCAAGTGACATCATTGACGGCCTTTTTCACTTTGAGCGAAAGACTAGCCGCCTAGGGACAAAAGGAGAAGTTGGCACAGGTTATGGCCTACCTATTGTGAAATACTTCACTGATTTCTCAAATGGAAAAATCAATATAAGCTCTGATGTAAATATCGGAACCCGTGTAACACTCTCATTTCATATAGCAAAGAATTAATGCAGGCTTTGATTTGGCAGCATTAGTAACTCACTCCAAAAATTAAGGTGTTCTTTAGCTTTATCATTTAAAGTAAAAGATTCCTGGCAGATGCTCTTATAACATTCGATCCAGCATTCGCGTATTTTTTCAGCAATATCGACAGGTATGATATTGGCCTCAAGATAAGCTTTATCTAAATGCTTTAGTGATGAAAAATAAAATACATCGTTTACACGCGAGCGCTGTTCTCGCGTGTAGTGAATTGCTACAACAATTTTTTGTGCAAATGAAACTCTAGGGTCAAAATCTCTCATAAGTTACTCCAAATCTCTCAGAAATTTTTCGGAGCAAAGTTAACAAATAGTTAATTATGAACAGGTTATGCAGAGATTTTATTGAATCGATGAACAATTCCGTCAAAACGATCTTTGATCACTTTTAGACGTAGTTCATTCTTTTGAGGAAAACGACCAATTCCCTTACTAAGTAGATTGATTTCGGCTTGGACAAAGCGCTTCTTTAAGTTAGTTTTTCTAATTCCTTTCAATTTCCCAAGGTAATTGATATTTGAAGAAGTCATATCACTCATTTTTAGAATAATAGACTTTTCAACAATCTCTCTCTTTTCTTCGATTTCGGCAGCATCAAGATGATTCTCAATGATTTCAAGTTGCATTGTTAAACGACGAAGCTCACGAGAAAGAGCATCTGTAGGTAAATTGGTTTTAATCACGTCTACACTCCATAAATTTAAGACAAATTCTTTATACATCAGAATTTGTTTCTAACGACTATGGAGTGAAATTAAGTATAGGGATGTTAGGAAATTAGACACAGGTTTGTCGAACCTGTGTCTATTATAGAAATCTTTATAAACTTTCAATAAATTCAAGCACTTGAGCCCCAGAGTTTACATCTGGTGCACCACCTTGAGCAAAGTTAGGGCGTCCGCCACCACGTCCAGCGACAGGCTCTAGGATCTTCTTTAAGAAGTCCCCTGCCTTAACATCAGAGTTAGACCATACAAATGATTTCATCCCCTTATCATCCTTCGAAATGAGGCAGATAAGCTGTACTTCACCCTTGTTGATCATATTATCACCAATTTCTTTAACCGCTTTAGCATCAGCATCCAAAGTAGCAGCAAATAGCTTAAACCCTTCATAGTCACGCTTAACTTCTTTGATAAAGTCAGTTGATCCATTTTGAGCTGCTTTAGCACTCGCTTCCTTGATCTTCTTTTTCATCTCTGCACGAAGATCCTTAATACGAGCTGGAACCTCTTGAGGTTTCGTACTAAGTTCTTTTGCCGCAGCATTAAGTAGTGCCGTTCTTTCCTGCATCACACGAACTGCTTCAGTTCCTGTTACGGCCTCAATACGACGAATACCTTTTGCAACAGAAGTTTCCTGAGTAATTACGAAAAGACCAATATCACCTGTGCGTCCTACGTGAGTCCCACCACAAAGTTCAACACTTTCCTTTCCGAATGCAATTACGCGAACATCGCTATCGTATTTTTCACCAAATAATGCCATCGCACCATTATCAATAGCTTCTTCGTATGAACAAAGCTTTGTTGTACGTGAATCATTTTGCATAATCCACTTATTTACTAAAGCCTCTACTTTAATCAGTTCTTCGTTAGATACTGCTTGAGGGTTTTGAAAGTCAAAGCGTAGACGCTCTGAAGTTACCATTGAACCCTTTTGAATCGCATGCTTTCCAATCACTTCGTGAAGAGCAGCATGTAGTAAGTGAGTCGCAGAGTGGTTTCTCATTGAAGCTTTTCTATTTTCACCATCAACTACCAACTCAATCTTTTCACCTGTTTCAATTTCACCAGAAATAATCTTAGCGATATGAACATGAGTATTTTTTACTTTCATTGTATCGATAATCTGAAGCTCACCAGTAGATGTTCTAGCAGTTCCGATATCACCGGCTTGTCCACCAGACTCACCATAGAATGGTGTTTCTTTTGTCGCAAAGTAGATTTCATCTTCAGTACGGTAAATTTTTAAAATTTCACTATCTGTCTCAAGAGAGTCATATCCAGTAAACTCAGTATCAGCTACTTCGATAAACTCAAGTTCAATTCTCTCCTGGTCTGCACCAACAGAGCTCTTGCGAGAAATTACACGAGAAGCTTTTCTGTGAGCTTCGTAACACTCGTTATATTCAATTTCAGCAAATTCAATTTTCTTTGAAGCAAGCTCAGCTTTAATTACTTCTAAAGGAAGTCCATGAGTTGTTACAAGTTCAAATGCAACATGCCCTGGAAATAGTTCTTTTGATTTAGAGTTTGTTGATAGCTCTTCTTCAATTTTCTTTAGACCATTTTCAACGATTGGAACGAACTCATTAATTTCTTGTTCCATATTATAGATGATTGCTTCACGAGCTGACTTAAGCTGTGGGTAGTAATCACCAAGCATCTCAATTGTTTTTTGAATGTGCTTATTAAAGTTAGGTTTCACACCTCTTGAAATACAAGCGGCGACACACTTACGAATAAGACGACGTGGAATATATCCTTGTCCTTCGTTTCCAGGCATAACACCTTCAGCAAGAATCATAATACTTGCACGCATGTGATCTGAAATCATACGCTCAGTTTGAATATCTGTATTCTTACCTAAAAGCTCTTTTGAAAATGCCATAAGCGGTGCGAGTAAATCAGTTTCATAAACAGAATCGCAACCATTCATAACCATTGCAAGTCTCTCAAGTCCAGAACCTGTATCAACCGACTTAAGTGGTAGAGGCTCAAATGTCCCGTCTTTTTGCTTGTTAAGCTCCATGAAAACACCGGCATTCCAAATTTCAATGTAACGACTTACATCATCAAAATGTCCACCCGGCTTATACTCAGGCCCATACTCTGCACCTGTGTCATAGAATACTTCAGTACATGGTCCACATGGCCCATGGTCCCCTGCCGGTCCCCAGAAATTATCTTCACCAAGAACGACAATATGATCCTCAGGAACACCACACTTCTTCCAAGCCTCAATAGACTCAGTATCTGGTTTAATCCCTAGATCATCATTTCCACCATAAACAGTGAAGTAAAGTCTCTTTGGATCGAAGTCTAGTTCATGAACTAGTAAGTCGTAAGCAAGCTTACATGCTTTTTCTTTGTAATAGTCACCTATTGACCAAGAACCGAGCATTTCAAAAATTGTTAAGTGGTGACGGTCACCAACATCATCAATATCTTTTGTACGAATACATGGTTGATAATTTGCTAGCCTTGGAGATGGAGGAGTCTCTTTTCCAAGAAAATAATTCTTTAACGGGGCCATCCCAGAGTTGATAAAAAGTAGTGTCGGGTCGTTTTGAGGAACGATTGAAGATGCACTAATTTTTAAGTGATCCATCTTTTCAAAGTAATCTAGGAATCTCTCTCTAATCTCGCGAGATGATAATGGCTGCATATTTTCTTCCTTATAATTCAAAGCACAACTAAGTGCATCATATCTATTGTGTATAAGTCCCCAAAATATACTATAAAATCGTTATTCCGACTACTTCTTAGCGTTAAAAAATATGAGCTGAATTAGGATAAAAATGGTTATCAATACAGGTTAAAAAGCATATATTTAGTGGCATAAAAGAACTAATAACAAGAACTATTATGGACTGTAAAAAACGAACCGGAGATGATGTATGACGCAATTTTATACAGACATGGGAATTAACATGGAGCGACCAAATAATAAGATATTTGTAAACTCTGCAAGAAGCTTTTTAATTCAAGAAACAGTAGCTCGTGGCATTGGAAAGCTAACTAAAGACGGTGCTCTAGTAGTTGAGACAGGAAAGCATACGGGGCGCAGCGCCAATGACCGTTATATCGTTCGCGATGAAACAACAGAAAATACAATCTGGTGGGACAATAATTTTAAGGCCATGACACCGGAGACTTTTGCAAAGTTAAAGTCACATATAACTAATTACCTAAATGAAGATCGTGATCTTTTCATTACTGAAAGAAGCGTTGGTGCTGACGAAGTTCACAACCTTGGTGCAAGACTTGTAACAACTAATCCTAATCATGCACTTTTCTCAACTCACCTATTTCGTGAAAAGATGAGAGACTTTAATGAAAATGATTTTACGATTCTTCACGCTCCAGAACTTCAACTGGATCCAGCTGAATTTGATTTAAGATCAGAGACTGCAATTGTAACTTGTATCAAATCTAAAATTACAATTATTGCAGGAACACTTTATGCGGGTGAAATTAAGAAGAGTATGTTTGCAGCGATGAACTATCTTCTACCTGAGTCGAATATTATGCCAACTCACTCAGGGGCATCTCGCCTTGATAACGGTGAAGTTTCAATCTTCTTTGGTCTTTCGGGAACAGGAAAAACAACTCTTTCAACAGATGTTGGTACTTATCTAATTGGTGATGATGAGCACGGAATTAGTGAAGCGGGTACTTTCAATTTTGAGGGTGGATGCTATGCTAAAACTTATAAGCTTTCTCAAGAAGGTGAACCAGAAATTTACGCGGCTTCAAATCGCTTCGGATCACTTCTTGAAAACGTTGTTCTAGACGAGAATACTGGACTTGTTGATTTCTATGATAAGTCACTTTCTGAGAATGGACGTGCTTCATATCCTTTAGAGTTCATCGATGAACTTGAAAAGACTTCACGTGGTGATATTCCTAAACACGTATTCTTCTTATCTGCTGATGCCTTTGGTGTTTTACCTCCAGTTGCAAAACTGACAAAAGAACAAGCGATGTTCTACTTTGTTCTAGGTTACACAGCGAAGCTTGCTGGAACAGAAATTGGAGTAAAAGAGCCAACGGCCACTTTCTCATCTTGTTTTGGAGCTCCTTTCATGCTTCGTCATCCAAGTGAATACGCAAAACTTCTTGGTGAGTATATTGACAAGCTAGGCTTTAATGTTTGGATGGTGAACACTGGTTGGACTGGTGGTGCATATGGTACTGGACAACG
Source organism: Halobacteriovorax sp. XZX-3 (assembly GCF_043196495.1). Taxonomy (NCBI): domain Bacteria; kingdom Pseudomonadati; phylum Bdellovibrionota; class Bacteriovoracia; order Bacteriovoracales; family Halobacteriovoraceae; genus Halobacteriovorax; species Halobacteriovorax sp. XZX-3. The sequence goes on from NZ_JBEBMO010000001.1 coordinate 1,531,111, forward strand.
TTTCCCTCTAAATATTACAAGACAGATTATTCGTAACATCCAAGCTAATAATCTACATAACGTTGAAACTGAACAAGACCCTATCTTTGGTCTAAATATTCCAAAAGTTGTGGGAGAAATTCCAAGTACAATTTTAAATCCTCAAAAATCGTGGGAAGATCATGATGCTTATACAACTAAGGCGCAAGAGCTTGCCGTTAGCTTCCATAAGCAAATGAGTACATTCGGTAATTTCTATGAAGAAAATATCGCTGGTGCTCCAACATTTGGAAAATAATGAGTTACGAGTATTTAAAAGCACTACATTTAATTAGTATCGTTTGTTGGTTCGCAGGACTTTTTTATATTGTCCGCCTCTTTATCTATCATACAGAGGCCCAAGATAAGAGCGACAGTGAACGAGATATTTTAAGTGCTCAGTTTAAAATTATGTCTCGCAGGCTATGGTATGGAATTACCTGGCCTGCTTGTATTGCTACAGTGATCTTTGGCGCTTCATTGGTTTATACAACTTACTGGCCAATGAAAGGACACTACTGGCTACATTTAAAATTAACACTAGTTGTTTTACTGCTAATGTACCAATTTAAATGTCATAAGATTTTTAAAGCACTTCAAAATGACAATTTTCCTCATACCGCAAAATTCTTACGTATATGGAATGAAGTTGCGACACTCTTCCTTTTTGCGATTGTCTTTCTTGCTGTAATAAAAAGTTTAGAAGGAATTCTCTACGGAGTTGGCGGAATTATTGCTTTAGGAGTTGTTCTTATGGCGGCAATAAAATTTTATAGAAAAGTAAGGAAGGACTAATGAGTAAGATCGTCAAAGGTGGGTTATACCAACACTACAAAGGTATGAATTATATCGTTCATGATATTGTTCGCCATTCGGAAACATTAGAAGAGTTAGTCTACTACGAATGTCTATATGAGAATGATCTTGGAAAACTCTGGGTTCGTCCTCTAGAGATGTTTATTGAATCTATTGTTATTGATGGAGTTGAAACTCCTCGTTTCAAATACATTGGTGATCAGAAGGCAAATTCTCGCTTATGAGACATATTAAACTTACTAAGGTCAAACGCCTTTCTTCTTGGCGCAAAGTTTCTATGAATACATGGAAAACGCCTGTTGATCCTTCGACATTTGGCCTTTTAAAATTTGATGCGACTAATTTCAAAAAATACACAAAAGATAAAGGAGTAACTCCTACCCATCTTTTCACAAAAATAATTGCACAAGTATTCCACGAAAACCCACAAATTAATCGAATGATTCGTGGCCCTCATCTTTATCAAAGAGAGAGTGTCGATATCTTTTTACAAGTCTCAGTAGATCATAGTGGAAAGGACCTTTCAGGAACAGTCATTAGGAATGCTGACAAGAAAAGTGTTTTTGATATCAAGAAAGAACTGATGAAAAGTGCGAATAATATTCGAAACGACAAAGATAAATCTTTTAAAAAAGTTAAAAAGGTTGTGGAGCTTATTCCTAACTTTCTTGCGAGACCTGCCCTTACACTACTAGACTTTGCTATGTATCGACTCAATCTTTACACGAAACTCTTCAGTGTAAAACGTGATCCATTTGGATCTTGTATGATTACAAGTGTTGGTAACTTTGGTGCTGAATTTGCATTTGCTCCAATTCCCACAATCTCTCACGTGCCAATTGTTTTGAGCTTATTTAAAGTCAAAGAAGAGGCCATCGTAGAAAAAGGTGAGATTATTGCCAGAGAAACATTAACTGTTGGAGCTACACTCGATCACAGAATCATTGATGGAGTCTATGCGAGCAAGATCATTGCCGGAATAAAGAAATACGTTGAGCACCCGCAACTACTCTAAATTACGTCTGTTTTCTTTTTAAACAGAACGGTAGTTATTTCAAAAATCAATATTTTTTCATTAATCCAACATAAAATATGAGCATGTCTCATATATTAGTAAGATCCATAAGATCTGCACTCATATTAACTTTGGCCACTAATGTCCTAGCGCTGCAAATTCCTTTTGTAGATCAAGACTATGTTATCAATCAGGCAAGTGCTGACAGAGCAACATACAGCTATAAGAGAGATGAGTATGGAAGGCTTGAGAATACAAAGTGGTATGAGCTGACTTGGCATCTCTTACAAGAAGATTACCAAACTGATTATGATGCCTATATAGAAAAGTATGGGGGCACAACTTTTAATGAAGCAAAGATCAATTACTACTCACAATTTAATTTTTCAAATGAGAATAGACATCATCTCGTAGATGTATACCCATTAAAAGAATGGGGTTTTTTAAATCATCCACCAATTAGAAAGAAAATAGCTAACCTATCTTTATTCTCAGAAGATTTTAAAAGGATTAATTTTAATACGATTGAACATTCCTTTTTTACATCAGCATTTCAAATAGAAATGGATAAGGTTTCAAAATCTCAACTTAGCTTTGGCAATAATGTAGAACTTCTTGAAAATCATTATTCATATAAAAAGAAACTAGAGCTTATTAAGAGCGCAAAGTCTGAGATCTTAATGTCGTCTTTGAGTTTTGTTTGCGACTCTTCTGTAAAGATACTAGTTAATGAGTTAATTAAAGCTCACCAAAGAGGCGTCAAGGTCTATATTATGGACGATAAAATGATGTCTAAAGCACTAGGACATAATGAATGTCCAAATAAGCTTAAAGATAAGGGTATTCAATTTATACGAGCAAATGATTTTTGGAAACATGAAGGACGTACAGTCTATCATCACAAGAAATTAGTCGTGGATGGAAAAATTGCTATCGTTGGCGGTCAAAATCAACTGAATGCTGACAATCTTTCCCAAGATACTGACTTCAAAAACAAAGATATTGATATCATGGTTCAAGGTCCCCTTGTCACCGATATTGCAATTGGCTTTCTAAAAGACTGGCAATATTTTAAGAAAAAAAATACTCGAAATATTAGAGGAAGAAACGGCGCTATCATCAGACACACTGGTAAGAATATCGCAAACCTAGAAAAGGAACTCGACTTTTACCTCACAAGACTAGAATGGGAAGAAAAGAATGAGCTGAGAGGGCAAGGACAATATGACAAAATATTAAATAATAAAGACACAAGAATGAAGGGAGTCTGTCGTTTTATACAACAGTCACCTTATGAATATCGAACAAATATTGGTGATGCCTACCTCCTTGCACTTAATTATACAAATACATACCTAGGAGTTATGGATCCGATTCGTTCAGATACATACTATAATTCAGTATTTAAAGATGCTCCTTTAATAGAGAAGTTTGATACATTTAAGATGTTTAAAAAATTACATCAAAAAGTAGAAGAGCTTCAAAAGAGCGGCATATCTCTAGACTTCATTACGACAGGTACTGATATGACTGGTAATGAGATTATTGACATAAAGAATGAAGAAATAAAAGAATTACTACTTAATGAAACACTTAGTGATAAATCACTACAGAAAAAAATCAGAAAAAAACTCAAAAGTATAAAAAAGTGGAATGACTATTTTGGAGAGGCCCATTTCTCTAATCTTTTAAAAGATTATGCTAGATTTGACTCAACTCGAGTCTGGTTACATCTGAGTTTTCTGCATTCTAAAGTATTTTATTTTGATAGAATATTATCAAGTATTGGAAGCTATAACTTCCAACACAACGCTACAGATCACTCTTATGAAAATACTCTGCTTTGCTTAGATAAAGACTTAAATAATGCTTTGGACGAAGTATTTGTAAGAGATATGGCAAACTCAGTTCCACTTAAATTTAATAATTTAGAATAAATTCCGATGAGCTACTTAGGAAACTTTTCTTAGGTGGTAATATGAGACTTAAAATTGTCTTAAAATCTTCATTAGTCATTTTATTTGCATTTGCAATTCACGCTTCTGAAATGAAGATAAAGCTTAACAAAAGCTTTTTTCCTAAGAAAGAAATTACAATAGATGCAGATTCTCCTGATAGAATTATTGTTGAATATGACCTACTTTACTATATTAGTGACGGCTGTGCCGCAGATGTCATTACTTCATATAAGTTAGGAGGTTGTCCACGTAAGAAATACAAAACACTTAGAAAAGAAAGTAAATACATAATCGAGCTAGAGGATTCAAGTGCAAGAAAAGGTAAAGGGCCACAAACTATTAGACTTTCAGTAAAACAAGAAGAAAAAGACTCATATGATATTGTACCAGTTATCACTATTCTAGATGGTAATGAAGACCAAATTAAGATTGAAGATCCTTGGTTTAGTGCGACGAAAGTTACTTTAAAATCACGTGATCGTGTTATCAACCAATCTCAAAGTAATCAAAAAAGTGAAGTTGAAAACAACCAGTCTAATCGTAAAAACAACAATGTGAAATCACATAATCAATAAGAATTTTAAATACTTAGATTAGAACGCTTTTGCTCAAGTAATTGCCCCTCATTACCGATAAGAATTGAGTAATGAGAGAAAGGGAATTATCGTAATGATTTATTCAAAGAAAAAAATTTTAAAACTATGTAGTCTCATAGCACCGCTACTCTTTTCAAATCCTTTGTTTGCAAATGATGACAAAATTGTAGATCAAATTATTGAAGGTCATGAATTCTACGAAGCAAGTGTTCATGGCTCTAAGATCAATATTCTTGAGTCTGATGCATATAAGAAGGCTTTTACTGATCATTTAAAAGCTCGCTTAACTGAAGTAATTATGGAAAAGGCCGATCCTCTCTTACAAGAGGAAAAAGCTTTAATGGATAAAATAGCTAAAGGTGATAGTTCTGTAAGTACTAGAGATAGCTTAAGTAATGTACGTGCAAGATTAGATATCTATCGTGATCGCGAAGAAGTTAGAAAAATCTATCGAGAAGTCAAAGAGATCGAAGTAAATAAAGAAAGTAATTATTGCTACGATAGCTCTCAAGCTACACTTAGAATTGTTTCAGGTGGAGAGATGACGATTCGTTGTATTACGAATGAAAGTGCTCGCAATATTGTAAAAGTTGCCCTTTTAAATCCAAAAGATCGCGGAGCTATTGAAGTTAAGACGTCATCTGCGACAAAACCAGAGCCTGTTGAGATTGATACTCAAACACCTGAGATCGAAAGAAAATTTTATTTTTGTTACGAAAGAACAAAAAACATTTTAGCAAAAGAAAGTAACTGCCGTCCCAAAAGGCTAAAGCTTTCCGAAGATGAGCTTGAAAAAGTTGGACGTAGCAACTGTTATCCTATCGATCAAAGTTATAGGTATAAACCAGAAGACGGATTTACTCCAACGGCCAAGCTTTATGGTAAATGTCGAGATGAGATATGTACAAATGAAGACGAGCAAATTGACTTTGCAAAATTCGAACTTATATCATTCTCACAAGAAGATCCAAAACAGTGTATCAATGACAATTCAAAATCTAGAGTTTGTGCTCAAACTTATAAATGTAAAAATCAAACTTATCAGATCACATGTGAATTTAATGATGAAGAATCAATTGGAGATAACTCTTGTCATGTGAAATCCATTTCAAATTCTACAATTGAGAATAAGTGTAGTGTTATTGAATTAGGAACGGAGGTATAAGATGAAATATTTAATTTCTGTTCTATTCACTATTACTTCATTTTTTAACACGTATGCTTTCACAGTACCAACAGTATACAATACAGGTAAGTTAATTAATATTACGAAAGAACACTATTTAATCCAAACTAAGTCGAAAAAATATATAAAGGTGAAACCATTTTTAAACAATCCTAAAGTAGGGATTCAGGTAACCTACCCTATTTCAACGACCGACATTGCTGTATCAGATAACTATATTTATCAACAAGCTTTAAAAATGTTACCGCAAAGTGAATACACATCGGATATTATCGAAGCTTATTTGAAGACACTTGCTGAGGTTTCACGAAATGGACTCTACAAGGTTGAAAGTACAAATGGTGGAAAATATTCATTTAACTTTGTCATCGATATGCTAATCCCAACAGCTTGCGCTGAAGGGCAAGAATGTAACAATATGTGCTACTTTGGTGGTTGGGCATCAACGAGAAAAGGTAGCTATTGTCAGGCTCCTTGGAAAGTTTCTGGTTTAGATAAAGTTCAAAGTGTTGATTCAGTAGTTTATACTAATAGTTATAGTTGTGGTGGAAAAAACCTATTTCGCTGTAATCCGAAAATTTTTGGTGGCTATGACTCTAGTCTCGACCCACTACCATTTGTAGCTACAAAAAACTCAAAAAGAAATAGCGAAGCCGGAATTTGTATTAAAGTCTCACCTTCATATGCTTATGCGACTTCTCAATGTCTAGAAGCTTCTGCAAAAGTTCCTAATTTCAAAGAGTCTTTGAAAGAGCGCTATAATAACAATAAAGAAACATTTGAAAAAATCATTGATAATGTAAATTGTTTTTGTGAAGCAAAGAGTACACCTAAAAAGGCATTTAGCTGTAATGCTCTAAAAGAGAGGCTTGCAACAATTTTTGAAAAGCCTGAGCAACCAGAAATTCCTAAAGTAGAGGAAAAAGAACCAGAGCCTACACCAGAAGCTATTCCAGTAATTCCACGTGATGACGACGGAAGAGAGAAAGCAATTCCTCGAGAAGCAGATGGTGGCGATGAAGAAAAATTTGTTCCTGTACAGGTAGAAGTCGAACAAGAAGAGGAGCTTCTTCCTGATGATTTAATCTATTACAATTGTAACTTTGATTCGAATGAAAAATTATTTGAAGGAAAGAATGCTAATTGCTCAAATAAGGGAGTGTGTCTTAAGAAGTTAATCTGCGAAGCCCACTCTGAAAAGCAAAAGAAGTTCGATATTAAATCTAAACTTCTTGCATACTGTCCTTGTGATGAAAATGATGCCACTCAATGTGCCAATGCGAAAGCCGACAAGGCCATTCGTACAAGTGCTCCTGATTCGTCTAACTCATCATCAGCACAAGAACAATAATTATAGTAACTCTAGTAACTCATCGATTTTTGCATTAACTAGTTCAAGCTCATGGCCTGCGCTAGTTATTGCATCGGTGTCACCCGCCGCTGAAGCATTCTGAATTTTCTCTTCTAAAACAGACTGATACTTTTCTAATGTTTCAATCTGGGCCATGATCTCTTCTTCTTTATATTTATTTCCTGATACCTTAGGCTCTTCTTTTTTTACTGGTTCTACTTTTATCGGAGCAGGCTTTTCTTTTATTGGCTTTACATCTTCTTCCCAACCAATTTTTTCAAGAAATTCGTCATAAGTCCCCTCAAAGAACTCGGCACCATCTTTTCTAAAGATTACAAGTTTGTTAACACAAGAGCGCAGAAGATCCTCATTGTGAGTTACAATCAAGCATGCACCCTCATAGTCATTGATCGCTTCACCTAGAGACTCAATACTCTCCATATCTAAGTGGTTTGTTGGTTCATCTAGAAAAAGTAAGTTTGTTTTCTTTGCCAGAATTTTTCCAAGCATAACCCTAGCTTTTTCTCCACCAGATAAAACAGAAATTCTCTTGTCTGAATCTTCACCAGTAAAAAGCATAGTTCCGGCAATTGCCTTTACTCTCGTAATAGGTAGTTCCGTATTAACTTCTTGGATTTCTTGAGCAATTGTATTCTCTGCATGAAGACGTTTCACATTTGTTTGACCAAAGTGTCCTAGGGCAAGACTTGGGTGTTCCCAAATCTCTCCTGTTCTCTGTTTAAGCTCATGAGAGAGAACATTGAGAAGAGTCGACTTACCTTTACCATTTTTTCCAATAATCCCAATTCGATCTTCACGGTCTACTTCAAAACTCACACCAGAAAATAAATTCTCTTCATCATAACCAAAGCTCAAATCATTAACCTTCATGATTTGCTTACCTGGGCATGAAACGTGATTAAAAGAAAAATCAAGATCAGCTATCTTTTCTAGTTGCTTCATATCTTGCATCTTTTCAATTGCCTTTAAACGCGACTGAGCTTGAGATGCACCTCTGGCACTTACACGGTACTTATCCACGTAATCCATCATATGCTTTATTTTCTTCTCTTGATTCACACGAGTTTGTTCATAAATAATCTCATCTTGCTCAAGCTGCTCGTAGTACTTCTTTGTTGGCCCTTTTATTTTTCTAAGCTTTCCACGATGAACACCCATCGTATGAGTCGTTACCGAATCCATAAATGAACGATCGTGAGTAATGATAATTACTTCACCTTGGAAGGTTCTTAGAAATGAACGAAGCCACTGAAGTGAGACGATATCAAGGTAATTTGTTGGCTCATCTAATAAGAGGCAGTTCGGCTCAGTAAGAAGAGTTTTGACGAGATTAATTCGTATCTGATAACCACCTGAAAAACTCTGGGGACTTTTCACAAAATCTTCATCAGAAAAGCCTAGTCCAGTTAAGAGTTTTTCTGCTCGGTAAGTTTCATATTCAAACTCAGGCCCTAGTGCTGACATACACTCGGCCAAGACAGTCTCATGCGAGAAGTGAATATGTTGATCTAAGGTACCGATTTTATAAGACTTTGGAATCTTTACTTCGCCACTATCATAGGACTCGATCCCCATAATGACCTTAAATAAAGTCGATTTACCAGTACCGTTTCGTCCCACTAGGCCTATTCTTTCACCCATATTGAGTGAGAACGTCACTTCTTCAAAAAGCGTTCGGCCACCAAAAGATTTAGTTACATTTACAAGCTGAATCATATATATTGTGTAGCAAATAAATTCATTAATAGAAAGCAGATTAGACAGACAAGAAAGGGCACACAATGAGTCAATTTGAGAAATTAAAAAACATCGCAGTAGTTGCGCACGTTGACCACGGTAAAACAACCATGGTTGATGAAATCCTTAAGCAATCAAACACTTTTGACGAACGCGCTGAAGTTGAAGAGAGAGTAATGGACTCTGGCGAAATCGAAAAAGAACGCGGGATTACAATTACAGCTAAAAACTGTTCTTTCTTTTACAAAGACACAAAAATTAACCTACTTGATACTCCAGGCCACGCGGACTTTGGTGGAGAAGTAGAAAGATCACTAATGATGGTAGATGGTGTACTACTTCTAGTTGACGCTTCAGAAGGGCCACTTCCACAAACTCGTTTTGTACTTAGAAAAGCTCTTTCAAGAGGACTAAAAGTTGCCGTTATTATCAATAAGGTTGACCGTCCAGACCAAAGAATTGAAGAAGTAAAAGGTGAATGTGAAGACCTACTTCTAGAAATCGCAACTGAACTTGAAGTTGAAGACTTTGATATTGATATCCCTTTTATCTACGCTTCTGCAAAGAATGGTTGGGCAGCAATGGAGCCAGGTGTAGTAAGGGAGGATATGATTCCGGTACTGGATTTCATGGTTTCAGACTACTTCCCAGAACCAAAACAAGACATCGATTCTCCTCTACAATTACTCGTTTCAAATCTTACATACTCAAAATTTCTAGGACAACAATTTGTTGGACGTATTCACCAAGGTACAATTGTTAAGAACCAACAATTTACTTGTATCGGTGATGGAAAATCTAAGAACTTCAAAGTTTCAAATATTCAAACTTACTCAGGACTTCAAACAGTTGAAGTTAACGAAGCTCACGCTGGAGAGATCGTTATTTGTGCTGGTATTGAAGAGGTTCATATTGGAGATACAATCACTCCAACTACTGCTCAAAACCCACTAGAAAGAATTGAAGTAGAGCCACCAACTGTTGCGGTTAACGTTTCTGTTTCAACTTCTCCAATGAGTGGTCAAGAAGGTGAATACCTAACTTCAAGAAAGCTTGAAGAATTCTTACAAGATGCTTGTCGTCTAAACGTTGCTCTTCAATATGAAGGAACTGACGATGCAAAAGTATACAAACTAAAAGGTCGTGGAGAGCTTCAAATCGCTATCGTTTTCGAAGAACTAAGACGTAAAGGTTTTGAGCTAATGGTTTCAAGACCAGAAGTACTTTTCCAAGATATCGATGGCCAGAAGCACGAGCCATATGAGTTAGCAGTTCTTGATGTACCAGATGATTTTACTGGTGTTGTAACTGAAAAACTTTCAATCAGAAAAGGAATCATGTCTTCAATGATGCCAATCGGTGAAGGTCGTACAAGAATTGAATTCGAAATTCCATCACGTGGTCTAATCGGTTACCGTGGTGCTTTCATGACAGATACTCGTGGAGAAGGGATCCTTTCAACAGAATTCCTAGGTTACCGTCCATTTGCAGGTGAAATGCTTGCTCGTCAAAATGGTGCCATCATTTCAGATAGAGCTGGTAAAGTTACTGGATACGCTGTCTTCAACCTACTTAACAACGGTGAGTTCTTTGTTGAGCCAGGTGATATGGTTTACGAAGGGATGGTTATCGGTGAAAGTAAAAAAGAAAACGATGCCAACGTTAACATTTGTCGTGGGAAACAACTAACTTCAGTTCGTACTGCAGGTAAAGATGAAAACATCATTCTTCCACCAGTAAGACCAAGAACTCTAGAGTGGGCACTTGACTGGATTGATAACGATGAATGGGTAGAAGTAACTCCTCAAAATATCCGTATTAGAAAGAAAGAGCTTGCTGCTAATAAACGTTCAGTTGTTAGAAAAGAAAAGAAGAGCAAGGACTAATTGCCAATTAAAAAGCTTAAAATACCCAATATAGGCCCCTAGACAAGAACTAGGGGCTTTTTTTTTCCACAATTACGAACTCTTAAGTACCTATAATTAAAGAAATTATCTAAATAATTCCAAAACGACGCATCGAGCATATATTTATCTTATTGACGAGCATATGAACCAACCTTTAAAATCAATACGTTATAGTTCAAAACTAAAGAACGAGAAGTTGAATCATGTCAAAAATTTTAAAGGCCCAGAAGCCACACGTAACAATCGTTGACGATGACAGCGATAACTTAGAAAACTACCAAGATCTTCTAGAAGATGAGTTTGATTTAGAACTTATTCAAAATCCTCTCGAGCTTCTAAGTTTCTTGAACACAAACAAGACAGACATTATGGTGCTGGATCTTCACATGCCGGAAGTAAATGGTTTCGAACTATTTAGTAAGGCCAGAGAACTTGCTCCGCGTACTCCTGTAATTTTCTTAACTGGTGACCCATCAGAAGAAGCCTGTGTTAAGGGACTTGAAATTGGAGCACAAGACTTTATTGTTAAGCCAGTAACTATTAATGAACTAGTGGCCCGTATTAAAAATAAAGTAGAAGCAAAGAAGAATAAGCATCGTCGTAAAAAGAAGAATGAAATCAACTTTGAAGATCATAATTTCTCAATCAATCTCGATCAGCAAAATGTTGTTCTAGAAGGGAAAGAAATTAAACTTACGACAACTGAGTATAAAATCATCACTCTATTAGCTTCAAACCCTAACAAAATATTCTCAAGAGATCATATCTCTCAAGTTGTTTGGGCCGATAGTGATGTTAACTCACAAAATATTGATACTCACCTATCAAACCTAAGAAGAAAGATTAAGCCTTTCTCAAACTACATCAAGACAATTAAGTCTCGTGGTGTACTTCTAAGACTGTAATATTTCTTTTAATATAATCTCACTCGCATGCTCCCTATCCTGAGGGATAGCATGTGATGGGATATTTTTTATTTCTTCTAATAAGTCACAACGACCAAACTCATCTTCAGTAATTACGATAGAACCTAAGAGGCGGTTTGCTTCCATCGCATTGTGATATTGCTCGTTCTTTTGTGCAATTTTTAATGGAATATAAAGACTAGGTTTACCAATTGCAATCAACTCAGCAACTGTTCCTGCGCCAGAGCGTGAAATAATGTACTTTGCTGCCTTCATTAGATCAGGCATTTCATCACCTAAGAAAGCGACTGGAAAATAGCGACTACTTTCAAGAGATTTATACTCCTCAATATACTGACTTCCAACTTGATGTATAACGACAAATTGTTTCGTTAACGGACCTAAGTTTTCTTTAATTTTATCATTCAATAATTTCGAACCATTTCCACCACCAGTAATGAAAAATATTGGCGCATCTGAATCCTTAAGCTCAATACCTTTGAAAGTACGAGTCTTTAGTTGAGTTGTTTTAAACTCATCTCTTACAGGGTATCCAGAATATCGAACGATCTTTTGAGGAAAATATTTTAAAGAATCTTTGAAACTAACGAACACACGATGAGCAAATAATGATGCAATTTTATTAGCAAGCCCTACTCGTGACGTTTGCTCATGAACAATAATTTTATAACCAAGAAGTTTACCTGCAACAACAGTTGGGACACTAACAAATCCCCCCATCGATACAATAGTATTTGCACGTAAACGAATATGAGCAAGATAATAAAAGCATTGAATTAGTCCGATCATTAGACGAAAAATATCTGTAATATTTTGCCAATCGAGATATCTTCTAAGCTTCCCTGTTGAAACACCAATATAGCGATCAACCTTACCTTTCGTTAACTTTGACTCAATTCCAGTATATGAACCAATATAGTAAATCCTAACAGAATCTTCTTTTAACTTATCAATTAAAGTTAGAGCAGGAACAACATGTCCACCACTTCCACCACCAGTAAATACAACAGCTTTTTCTTTCTTCTTATTTCTCATAGAGAAATTATACATATTTTGCGGCTACATAGCCAGAGGACCAGGCCCATTGGAAGTTATATCCTCCAAGAAGTCCTGTAACATCAAGAACTTCACCAACAAAGTAAAGATTCTTTTGCAATCGACTCTCCATTGTTTTGGAGCTTACCTGATTTGTATCCACACCACCTCTTGTAACCTCGGCCTTACGATAGCCTTCGGTTCCATTAGGGACAAAAGTCCAGTGATGCATTACTTCTATTAGCTTTTCTTTTTGTGCTCCAGAAAGTTCTGCACAATTTCTATTTAAGGGAAGATCGTGCTGGGCCAACCAAAGCTCAACAAAACGACTTGGTAAATGTCCCTTTAAAGCATTAACTAGATTTTTCTTCTTATGTTCTTTAAGAATTTCGTAAAGATCACTCTTAGGTAAGAAATTAATCTTAACCTCGTCCTTAATATTCCAATAAAGTGATGCTTTTAAAATCGATGGACCACTTAGACCCTTATGAGTCCATAAGATATTTTCAAGAAACTTCTTACTTCCTACCTTCACCTCTGATTCAATAGCAATACCTGCTAAATTTGCATTCACTTTGTCTAAAGTAAAAGGCACTAGTGCAGGTGTCGTCTCGATTAATTTATGACCAAATTTTTTCGCCACACGATAGCCGATATCAGTTGCTCCAAGTCCAGGAAATGAAAGACCTCCTGTTGCAAGAACAAGAGTTTCACTTAAAAATTCAGTACCATCAGATAAAGTGACTTTATATTCTTCTTCATGCTCAACATCAACAACACGACTATTAACTCTTAGCTCACAATTTTTAGGTACAGACTTCAGTAGTGCTTCTAAAATTCCACGTGACTTTTGATCACAAAATAGCTGACCTAACGTCTTTTCTGTATAAGTTAAATTGTATTCAGATATAAAAGAGATAAAATCCCAATTTGTATATTGGCTTAATGCTGACTTACAGAAATGAGGATTATTAGAAACATAGAAATTTGGAGTGACGTCAAGATTCGTAAAGTTACAGCGCCCGCCTCCAGAGACAAGAATCTTCTTTCCAGGGCCTTTTGCACCTTCAAGAATTAAAACACTTCTTCCTCTTTTGGCAGCATGAATGCCGCAGAATAAACCTGCGGCACCAGCACCAATGATTATGACATCATATTTTTTCATTTAATTAGATTTGGCTACGAGAGTTTCCTCTATTTCCGTTTGAGCGCCCAGTGCTGCTACGACGGTTTCCAAAACCACCACGGCCACCTCTTTCAGAGCGTCCACCACGATCTCCACCGCGTCCGCCACGGTCACCGCCACGGCTAAAACGACCACCGCGATCACCACTGCGTCCACCATCACGAGAACGTTCTTTAGTTGCTTCAAATCTTAGTTTCTTGTTACCGATGAATACTTGTTCTTCACCGTTGATTAGAAGCTTTCCACTTTCAATTGGAATATCAATGAAAGAGAACTTATCTTTAAGCTGAACGTTACGGATCTTTCTTTGATCAATTTTAAGCTCACCTGCAATTGCATCTAAGAAAGAAGCAATTTGAGCACCGTCATCACGTCCGTAGTTTACGAAACAACGAATATTACCACGGTTATCTGCTCTAACTTCACCACGTGCACCACGCTCACCTCTTTCACCTCTTTGCTTAGGCTCCATATCGATGATTGGATTCATTTCAAAACGCTTCAGATTGTCAGCAAATAGTGACATATACATTGCTCTAAGAACTTGCTCTTTTTCAAGATGATCAAAGTTCTCAGCAAAGATGCTAAAGCTATCGTCTAAAGAATCATCTCCCTCAAGTTCTTCAAAAATCTCCTCAAAGTGGTTTAGCTTACGGCGAACCATAGCTCCTTTAAGAGTATCAACTGAAGGAATTCTTTCTCTTTCAATTTTAGCTTTTGTTAGTCTTTCTAGTGCAGAAATCTTTCTAATTTCACTTGGTGAAACGACAGAAAGAGCTAGACCTTTTTGACCCGCGCGTCCTGTACGACCAATACGGTGTACATAAGACTCTAGATCTTGCGGAAGTCCATAGTTGAATACGTGAGTTAGGTGATCAACATCAATCCCACGAGCTGCAACGTCTGTACATACAAGAAGCTTTACTTTCTTATCTTTAAACTTTCTCATCGTTACATCACGATGTTTCTGATCCATATCTCCGTGAAGAGAATCCGCAAGGTAACCTCTAAGGTTTAGTTCATCACAAAGAGAGCTTGCTTCAAGCTTTGTCTTTGTAAAGATGATCCCGTAGTAATCCTCAACAGCATCAAGAAGACGACAAACCGCTTCTCTCATATTTTGATCACGTACAAGGTAGAACTTTTGCGTAATATTATCATTCGAAAGAGTTTTCTTTTGAACTCTAACAATTTCTGGTTCATCAAGATAATTCTTAATTAAATCAAGAATTGCAGGTGGCATTGTTGCTGAGAACATCCACGTTTTCTTATTTTCAGCTTGAGCAAGAATTTCCTTAACATCATCAAGGAATCCCATGTCTAGCATCTCATCAGCTTCATCAAGTACTGCATACTTAACTTTTTCAAGCTTTAGAACACCACGATTAATTAGATCAAGAACACGTCCTGGCGTACCAACAACAATTTGCGGCTTAATTTTCTTTAGGTTTCTGATTTGGTTATCAATTGCAGTACCACCGTAAACCGACATCGTCTTTACAGTTTCAAATGTTGAAAACTTTTTAATTTCATCGTTGATTTGGTTAGCAAGCTCTCTTGTAGGTGAAAGAATAATTGCTTGAATATTCTTTTCACTTCCATCAATACGATGAAGAAGTGGAAGAGAGAAAGCAGCAGTCTTACCTGTCCCAGTTTGGGCCTGACCAACAAAGTCAGTGTCTTTTTCAATTAATAATGGAATAGCTTGAGACTGGATATCTGTTGCCGATTCGAACCCTCTATCTTCGAGTGCACGAAGCAGCGATTCCTTAAGTGGAATTTCGTTAAAATTCAATTTTGACTCCTTAAACGCAAGCCTAGAATGCAGGCCACGGATGTTTGCTCGATCTTGAGCTGAAATAATGACTAGTGACCGTCATTTATAAATAGGCGTATTTTCTTAATTTCCGGGACTCTAACACGCTAGACGCTGTGTTTCAAGGGCCATGGAAATAATACAATTGTTCAATTTTTAATTGTATTGAACTCATCTCTCAAATTTTTGGCCATGTTACTAAAAAATGTTGAAACCGTGATGGATTTATTAAGTAACCAATGGTCAGTGCTACACGTAAATGTGTACGTATAACGTGTCCTGCCTCCAGCGGCCGGCATTATGTAATAAACCCCACCAGATGTTTGCATCACACTGTTATTACTAAGGGGAGACGAGATATAACTCTTTGAAAGCTTGTCATCCATCATCTCCATCGTAATTTTAAAGCCATCCATATAGCGATAAACACGTATCAAATCATTATATGTATAAAGGCCACGATTATAGGATCTACGCTTAACGACAAAGCGCTTGATTTCATTTTTATCGAGTTTTTTTATTTTGAGATCATTTACAATGACAGACTCAATTAATGAGTCACTAGAAAATGGACATTTTTTAAATTTATTTGAGAGAGTGCGTTTATCACTAAGTTCATTATTACAACGTTTATCAAAGGCCAAGACTGTGTCTAAGACAGTATTTACAGGTAGAGCTAGAACATCACTAATGGTTCCTTGATAGAAACGAATTCCATCTTTCTTTCCCGAAATCATAGCGACATCGAATTCTTTCGATTTTACACGATGATCAATATCAAATTTTTTAATATTGATGGCATATGCTGAAACCGCAAAAAATATAAGAATAAGAGTCTTCATGCCTTTTATTTACCATCATTTGAAAATTTGGGCAAAGACTAAGAGGACTTTCTATAAAAGATCAAAAATTCTAATTACTCTCTATTATCTTTATGGTCTTCATAAAAACGATCGATTACCTCTTGCCTCTCATCAGTACTTAGTTCCAAAAGAATATTCAATGTTTCTAAGACTTCTTTCTCCTCTTGTGAGGAGCTATCTTTGTAATCAAGACGATCTTCAAGTTTACTTATAACATGCTGTAATGCCGTCTCTTCTACTAAAATTTGTCTCTTTAAAAGCAGATTATTAAGGCTCTTTTGCTTTTTAAGAATAACAATATCTAGTGCCGAGCTCTCCTGCTCTTGATGATAGATCTCATTTTTAATTGTATTTAGCCTTTCCTCTAGCTCACTATCAACATTACCTGCAAAAGTACTAGCAGATAGAAGTAGGGCCGATAGAATAACCAATAGTGTTTTCATGATATTTTCCTTAAATTTAATTTTGAATTAATTCAAGTTAACATCAACAAACTGTATTTTGATTACGATTGAAAGCATTACAAGCGGTGTATGAAATATACACATGAAATATTTAGATCTTAAGGCCCATTCCCAAGAGAAGGAGCCCTAAGCTACTGATTTTATATTATAGATCGCGAAAGACTTCGTCCTCTATGAATTCATTTGTTTCAAAGTTCTTAAACCAAAGCCTAGCTGAGACTGTTTTTATAATCTCACCAGTTTTCACGTCCTCGATCCCAATAGCAAGATGTGCAATATCATCTGCTATATCGTAGCACTCTTCTTTTGTCGTATTCTCAATAATGCGCTTTTCAGTCCACTCTTGAAATACTCTACTCATTTTTATTCTAATTGGTAGATTTTCACCAAAATTTCCCTGAACCATACAAGCAGTACTTAACGGAACTGGCATTGGCTCTGTTGATGAATCAGCGTCAGTTTGATCATTGGCAAAAATACTAAGACTCGCTAGAAGTGCAAATAGACAAAGACTTCCTTTTAACATTTTAGGCATAAATTCCCCCTCTCATAGAATTCAAATATTTCGATATGGGCAAACCTATCAATAACGAGGAGCCTCGACAAACCTACTTCATACAAATTGAGAAAGATTAAGAAAAACTTAACCGCAGTTAACTGTCTTAGAAGTCTGTCATTGGTGAAATGGGGAAAATAATTTCAGACATTTTTGAATACCTAGAGCTACCGCCCCAGTAATCAAGATATTTGTAGCGAAAATAATAACGGCCATCACGCGAACTATGCCAACAAAACTCTGATCGATCGGCCCAAATCTCACGTACCATTTTCTTCTTATCAATATCACGATAAATTTCTATAAAGTACTTCTTTGCAGTTGAGTAACTAGGAAGATCCACTTTGTAACAATTTCTTTTTGAAACAAATTTCATCACATAACTACTCATACTTTTTGGATTACTATTTTCTGGCGCAGTAAGAGAAAAACTTCTTTCACCAAATGATATCAATTGCCCATTTTCGATTTGAGAAACCTTAATTTTATAGATTCCGACAGTGTTTTGTTTAAAGACAAATTGTGAGTTCACAGTCTCTTCTTTTAACACCCTTTGGTTCTCTCTATTAAGAATTTCGATTACATATTTCACGGAGGCACTTGCTTTCTTCGTTGTGCTCCAAGTGAAAGTTTCAATAATTAAATCTTTTTGTTGCTTTCGCTCTCCAGTAGTAATTTCAATTTTTTGAACTTCCAATATCTTCGGAATTATTACTGGCTCAACTTCTTCAACTTTTACTTTCTTTGCTACAACTGGCTCAGAGGGTGGAGGTGATATACTTTGAACTGTTGTAACGATAACAGATTGTTTTGATTCTATTTCTTTATTTTGAAATATAAAGATCGTAAGAGCAATGAAAGCTCCAACGATCATTATGATAGAACTTCTATTGCTTAATAATTTTTTCAGAACTGATCTCTCTTCTTTTTGGATTTGAAAAATCATACTTCGCTCTTACTGCACGATATTCTTTCTTAACCGTTGCATAATCTTTGTAATATAAAGTGAAGCCTGGAAAAATTAAATCGTAATCATCAATGATCTCTTTATTATTATCCCAAATATTAATCCAGAATCGACTATTACCTTCGTAAACTCCTTGAGAAATTTTCCCAAGGGTATCATCCTTTTTTATAAGGTATGGCTCACCTTCTGGTCTTACATAATTTAAATTTTCAGGAATTCGAGGAACCTTAATTGTTTGCCCAACATACATATCTACTGATCCATTTAAATCCCTAATCTCTTTCCATTTACGAATATCTTTATAAAGATAAAATGCAACTTTCATGGCGGTATCAAACTC
The DNA here is from genome assembly GCF_043196495.1 of Halobacteriovorax sp. XZX-3. Taxonomy (NCBI): domain Bacteria; kingdom Pseudomonadati; phylum Bdellovibrionota; class Bacteriovoracia; order Bacteriovoracales; family Halobacteriovoraceae; genus Halobacteriovorax; species Halobacteriovorax sp. XZX-3. Next base: position 1,549,869 of record NZ_JBEBMO010000001.1, read on the forward strand.
TTGAACTTCATATAGGTCATAACTCAGATCAGACGAAGCAGGAGTTCTTGATCCCTTCATTGAAATTTCTTTTTCAATAAGATTACTTTTAGGAATATCTTCATAGATGGTATCAGAGCGAAAAAGATTAGTTTTTTCACTAACAGTACCTAGATTAAAAACTAGGTCATCCTGAGTAAGGACAAGGGTATCATCCTCAATAGTCGAATCCTCTTCAGAAACAAATTTGTAAACATCAATTGAACAAGATTGAAAAATAAGATTAATAAACAAAATTGAAATAAGATTGATTTTTTTCACATACACCTCAATACATATTGTCGGTATCAGTAAAAAAAAGTTTAAATTTTATAAAATATAACCAAAACCGAGACCAACCCTTAAAGTTGTAATATTAGAGGGCCCACTCATCCAATGATACTTAATCAAACTATGGGCGAAAAAGTTATTCCCGACGTTTTTAAACAGGTAAAAAAGAATCTTACTACCTGTAAAGCTTTGAGTATTTTCAGCATTTACTAAACTAGAGCTCCTCTCAGATGCTATAGACTGGGAATAACTCAATTTTGCAAAGAGCTTTTGACCAAATAAATTTACAGAGCGAGAAGCTCCAAACGTAGCATATAGGACTTGATTAGTATCAAAGCTTACAAGGTCATTCTTTTTCAGGTTTTCAAGATTGAATGTATTAAATTCTTCGTAATCAAGACCAGCATATAATGAAATAGCAGGTGAAATTAAACGATATGAAAAATAAAGATTTCCTCCAATCTCCGGATCTACATTTATCTTATCATTAGTATAATCATCTATTTCGGCCGTTGTTAGATATGAATAATAAATACTACCTGAAATATTAAAAGGTCTATCCTTTGGATAATAAGATGTACTAAGCCCCAAAGATACAGGTGAGTTCTGTAGAAAGCTCACATCAGCGTAAGCAGGATTATCTTGAGCAAACTTACCATATGAGGCCATATAGAACACAGAAGAGCGAAATGTTCTCTCGCCTAATTGCTCTTTAATCCTTTTCATACTGTTTTGATCAATCCTCCCTGCTTTATTTAACTGGCGTTGATAAACAGAGAATTTATTATAATCCAATAACTCAACTGAAATATATAATTGCAGAACACTATCTTTTTTAAGCTTCGAAAAATCCACTTCATTAGCTTTCATCGTGCGCTGAACCATTGGGTGCTTTGCACTTACAACAGCATCATCAAGAATAAACCTTTTATAAATCTCAGAGAGTCTCTCACCACTAAAGTTTATTCGATAAGGAAACTTGATAAAATCGACTTTCTTATTTTTAAGTACTTCTTGAAAATCTATTGGCTCTGCACTGACAAAGTTGATGTAAAAGAATGCTAGTAATATGACTTTAATAATTTTCACTTTAATCCAATCGCTACGACAAAATATATTTAATTATAGCAAATGATTGATTTGAAGCAACCGCCTGCAAAAAATATGATTATCAAAGCAAGTAATACGACCAATCCATCTTACGAAGTTGAGAGCAAGATAAAAATAAATTTTAATTAAAGTTGAAAAAAGGCAAAAAAAAAGACCGCGAAAGCGATCTACCACCGCCTGCGGGAAAAGATGCCCAAAGGCATGTTTTCGTGCAGAGTGGAACCTAGGATCGTAGAAAAGAGTAATACGACCAATCCATCTTACGAAGTTGAGGGCAAGCTAAAAATAAATTTGAATTAAAGTTGAAAAAAGGCAAAAAAAAAGACCGCTAAAGCGATCTACCAAAAAGATGGTGCCCAGAAGAGGACTTGAACCTCCACGCCAAAGGCACTAGATCCTAAGTCTAGCGTGTCTACCAATTTCACCATCTGGGCACAATTAAAAATTTTTCAAAAATTTCATTGGTAAGGCGTGAGAATATTTATAAGGGACTTCACTCAATATGGCAAGAAAAAAATTACGCTGCTGATTTATTTTTATTATTAAGCTTTCTCTCTAAGTCTTTAATTTTATTTGAAAGGATTTTGTTTTCCTGATTTATTTTATGATTATCTTTTTTAAGAGAAGAAATTTCTGTTTCCATCTTAGATTTAAGCTTATTTTGTTTATCCATTAGCTTTTCAAGATGGGCTATTTTCTTATTATTTGCACCACCAGCTGCAGCAGCTTTCTTCGCTTTCTCTAATGTTTGAATCTGAGACTGAGCAAACTTAAGTCTTTGCTTGTACATCTTGATCTCAATATTTGCATCTTTAAGTTTTGTCTCAAGATCTTCACCTGTACCAGAAGTATTAGAAGTGTCGCCTTTAAACTTGGCTAACTCTTTTTCTAAGTCTTCTACTTTTAAGATTTCTTCTTTAAGCTTTTGTTGTGCCAGACTAAGCTCTTGCTTATCTTCTGCGGCCGATAGGCTAGCTGCATCAACTTTCTGGCTCATGACCTCTATCGAGTCACCTTTTATTTCTAACTCTTTTGAAAGCTGTTTAACTTTCTCTTCAAGATCCTGAATTGCTCTTTGCTCACCCATTGCTCCAAGAGGAGATTGACCATCTTCTTCAACTAGCACGTCTTGAACTTCTAGAGCAGGAGTTTGCTTTGCCTTTTCTAACTCGGCTTGCATCTTATCGAATAAGTGGCTCATACGAGCAACTTTCTCTTTCATTGCATAGTATTCAGACTCTCTAATAAATTGCTCTACAGACTTTCCAGTCTTCTCTAATACTTCTTCAGCAATATTACCTTCAACACCGTCTTTTACAGTTTCAAAGTCTTCTTTAGGAACGTTATATGTTTCTTCAACATATCCTTGTACTGAATTTAAGTAATCATTATAAGTTTCAAGCTCTCTTTCATTTAAGATCTTATTTTTAACTTCTTCTTTTAAAGCATCGTTATCAATTGGCCAATTCTCTGCCTTAACAAGATCTTTTAAAGTTTGTCTATCAACCTTATTAAAAAAGTTCTCATTGAACTCTTCTCTACTTTGTTCATTAAAGCTGTTAGTCACAGTCAGTCTAATGGCTTCCTTTAGGCTCTCAGCTTTTTCCTTATTTAATACAGACTTTTTAATAAATTCAATTTCATCATCAACTAAGACCTTAAGCATTTCTTTATCTGGATATGCCTCTAGGTTATCTAGAAAGTCATCTTGAGAGACTTCTCTCTTTGAGAGAAAATCAATTATTCTCTTTAACTCTTTTAATGATGCCTTTTTTATAATTGGATCGTGATAATTGCTATGATCGACAATTCTCTCACTTGAATCTTTTACGAGCTCTTCACTAGAATTAGCTCTTGAAGAGTTTACTTCATAGTCGAAACGAGCAATATACGATTTCTTTTTTTGAAGCGAGAACCTTAGATCCATCTTCCCTTTTTTTCGATTAATTCTCAAACAAAGATAAGAGAAGTCACTAGAAATGAATCGATAAATTTCATTAATCAATTCATCATCAACAAAGATAGATGAAATCTTCATATTTATAAGAAGCTCTTCATCGCTAAAAAGCATCTCTAATTCAACAGGAGCGCATTGTCTCTTGAGAACAATAGCATTTAAAATTCCCTGTAAGCCTACAGAAAGTTTTTCAATATCAAATGAATTCTCATGGGCCTTGAGGTTTGCGAGGTCACAATAATAACCGACACTAAAACGAGAGAGAATTTTATATTGCTTAACTTTCGTAAACTGTGGGAATGTGCGATTCTTAGGGGTTTGTAGAACGCCGAAGTAGTTTTCAATTTCATTTAGAATAAATGAATTCTCAGTATAGACGGCGTCAGGAGTAAGACTTACCACACCAGATTTTATCTCTTCACTGATATAGACAACTCTTCCCATTGGGTTCGAATTCTTATAGCTAATATCATTAACTATTATATTTCTCTTATCTGAAAGCTCTTCAATACTTTCAACTTGAGTAAAATTTAAGTCTTCACACATTAGCTCACTCAGCTTCTCAAAAAGCTCTTGATCGATAAATGTATAAACCTCAATTCTATTACTCACCTACGCGCTCCTCCCAATATCTTCTTGAGAGAAGATTTCATTGAAGTAGCGATAGTCTTTTACATTATCTAAGATTGATTTAAAAATGACTTCAATATCATTGGAGTCAAATTCTAGCTCTAAGGAGAACACCTGATCGTGAACTTTATGCCATAGCTCACTAATATCATCATCTAAGTTATAATCGAGTTCAAAAAAGTCTCGACTTAGGCTCTTAAGATACTCAACATTACCGTATGACTCCTCTAAGCTTGCTAACTTATCCACAACATTTGTTCCATTACGGCAAACATAAGAGAAATAAGTCATTAGAATGGTATTGAAAACTTCTTTTAAAAAGTTGAAATCAAGATACCCCGAAATCAGGGCCAAATATACAACAGATGAAGAAATGACTTGTGCCTTTTTAAATGTAATAGCACTAGTTTTAATAAACTCTTCTTCAAGGTTAATATTGTCATGATTAAACTCGTAGAAAGTTTCATGACAAATAAAAACGAAGTCTAGTGTCGAAGACTTTTTCTCACCTTTTAAAATACGATAAAAGTCCACCAGAATAAGATTTCGATAACGAAGCTTCACTTCCTCTAATTGGGCCTTTTGTAGATCCATAAAGTGATCGACGACTTTTGAAACGCGCTCTTCATCAATGATTATTTTTTGAAAGAATTGATCATTTTGTTGCGAAAGTTTTTCAACTAACTCGAGATTAGCAAACTCTCCAGCACGGCCTATAAGAAGGCGCCTGCCACTTGGTCGTGACCAATACAACTCTCCTTTAAGTAGAGGATTGTTTTGAATCTGCTGGAAACTTAAGTTTATCTCTCTCATAATCCCGTAAGCTAATAAAATTAGGGCCTAATAATAGGCCCTCTTAACAATATTTATCGGAATGTTGAGTAAATAAATTAAGCTATTTTTTAATAGTCGAGCGTTTTCCTACGCTTTCCCTTTAAGCTTAGGATCTAGAGAGTCACGAAGAGCATCTCCAAGTAGATTTAATGCTAGAACTAGAACAAACATAGCTAGTGTAGCTGCAGAAAGTTGCCACCAAACACCACGTGCAAGTTCAAGTTTTGAGTCATCAATCATTGTTCCCCAAGAAGGCTGACCTTGTACTCCAAGACCTAAATAAGAAAGGATTACCTCAGATTTAATTGCCTGTTGGAATCTTAGTGAGAATTGAATGATAACAATGTGGAAGATATTTGGAAGAATATGCTTAAACATTCTTCTCATATTTCCTGCACCCAGAGCAGCTGCTGCCTGAACATACTCTCTTTCCTTGTGGCGTAGAACTTCACCACGAACAAGACGACATAGACCAACCCAAGAAGTTACCCCAAGAGCTAAGAATAGTGATGATGTCCCTTTTCCAAGTACCATCGTTACTGCAAAAAGAAGCATGATATAAGGAATTGAAGCTAGTGAAGTATAAAACCAAACAATGATTTCATCAACTTTACCACCAAAGTATCCGGCCATAAGCCCCAGAGTCACACCAATTACAGTTGAGATCATAGCTGTTGAGAAACCAATCCCAATCGCCATTTCTGCACCTTTAAGAGTTTTATATACTACAGAGCGACCAAAGATATCTGTTCCAAATAGTGCATCTGCACTTGGAGGCATATACGATGCTCCAATCTCTTTTGACCATTCACCTGCAATAACACCAAAGAATGTAAGTGCTGCAAGTATTACATATAATCCAATAACAACCATACTAAAGACTGCAGCTTTATCATTTTTAAGCTCCGTCCAAGCATGTCCCCATAGTGATTTTGATTCGCTTGATAAATTTGCTGACATGACAACTCCTACTTTAGCCTTACTCTTGGATCAACGATTGTATATAGAATATCTGTAATTACCGTAAAGATAATGTAGGCCATTGCCGAAAGAATCGTCATCGCCTTAATAACTGGGAAGTCATTATCAAATACAGCTTTTACAGTTAATCCACCTAGCCCTGGAATTGAGAAGAAACTCTCAAGTAATAGAGCACCTAAAATAAGGAAAGGGATTTGGATAACTACATATGTAATAATTGGAATTAAAGAGTTCTTTAATACGTGCTTTAGAAGAACAACTTTTTCACTTAGACCTTTTGCACGTGCAGTACGTACATAGTCTTGATAAATATCATCTAGAATAACTGTTCTAAAGTAACGAAGATCCGGACCAAGGTTTAAAACAACCATGATGATAACCGGAAGTATTACGTAAGGAATAAAGTATGGGAAACCATGCTCATAACCAGAAATTTCAAACCACCCTAACTCATAAGCAAAAAACTTCTGGAAGAAGAGGATATAAGCAAGAGATGGAATACTCATTAAACATACACAGATAATAACAAGTGTACGGTCAATTAGCTTTCCTCTAAAAAATGCTACGATGATCGCAAGTAAAATAGAGAAAACTGTCGAAATTAAAAACGCTGGAAAAGTTAGCGTTAGTGATGGTACTGCACCTTCTTTAATCATATCGATAATACTTTGCTTTGTTGCCCAAGAGCGACCAAAGTCAAAAGTAAAAGCTGACTTTACAATACCGATATATTGCTCAAGTAACGGACGATCAAGACCAAGCTCATGTCTAACTTCTGCAATTTGCTTTGCTGAAGCGTGCTTCCCAAGCAGTAACTGAGCAGGATCATATCCCGATAAGTTAAAGATAGCGAAAATAATTAAACAAACACCCAAAATAATTGGGATCGTATAAAGTAGTCTTCTTAAAATATATGACCAAGTATTCACAAAAACAGCTCCTTAGCTCGAACTTAACTAGCGTATCGCTTATTTAAAAAAGCAACCATTAAGATTGCTTCATTAAATAAGCGCTGAAGTAAACTCCAGCGCTAACATTTATCAATTATAATTTTGATTGCATGTCTTTTTTAATTTTTAAATCAACATCTAAGTACTGATCTTGACCAGCTTCAAAGTCTGTTGAAATGTAATTCTTTAACCAGCTGTGCTTAATTAAGTATGACTGACGGTGAACACCATATAGCCATGGAACTTCTTCAGCTGCCATTTTGTTAAGAGTTTCATAGATAGCAGTTCTCTCTGGAGAATCTTGCATAACTGAAGCCTTAGCAAATAGTTTGTTGAATTCAGCATTATCATAACCAGATCCGTTAGCACCTGGAGATTTATTTGGTCCATAAAGTAATTGTAGGAAGTTTTCTGCATCTGGGTAATCTGCACCCCATGCGATTCCGTAAAGCATTACCTGACGAGCAGTAATTTTCTTTTGTAGCTCTGGCCAAGAGTTTTGAACAACTTTGATATTTACACCAATTTCTGCCATTTGCTTTTTGAAAAGCTCACCAATCTGTCTTGAAGTTGAAGTACTTGGACAGTCATAAGTAATTTCAGGAAGACCTTTACCTTCAGGGTAACCTGCTTTTGCTAGAAGTGCTTTTGCTTTTTCTAGGTCACGGTTACGGTAAGGGTTTACATAATCTGGCATGTAACCAGCAATCCCCGGAGGAACAACTGATTGTGCTGGAAGAGCTGTATCATTATAGAAAAGCTTATTAAACTCTTTTACATCGTAAGCAAGTGCAAGCGCTCTTCTTAGATCAACGTTATTGAATAGTTTAAGGTCGTGATTAAAAGCAGTATAAGTAACATCTAGTGATGGTGATACTGATAGATCAATACCTTTCTTAGCAAATTCTTCTCCAAGACCTTTACCTGGAGTAACAGCTGATTCAAAGTTATCTTTTGGGATACCAATATAATCAACACGTCCTTTAAGGAAGTTTAGCCATCTTGGTTGATCTTCTTTAATGATGTTTACTTCAATCTTTTCTACGAAAGGAACTGGCTTACCAGCATATGCAAGCATGTGTTTGAATTCATCACTTGCTTCAGATGGGAAAAGCTTCTTTCTGAAGTTAGGGTTTCTATCGTAAGTAAACTTCTTTGAAGATTGGCTAAACTCTTTCAGCATGAAAGGACCTGTACCAACTGGGTGGTTTAGGAATTCTTTCCCATAGTGATCAACAACTTCTTTTGCAACTACAAATGTAAATGGCATTGCAAGAGAGTATAGGAATTGTGGGAATTGCTTCTTAAGTTTGAACTGAAGAGTGTACTTGTCTAGAGTCTTTAGACCCTCAACAACTTCTGTATAATCAACAGAATCTTTCTTAGAGTTCTTCTCACGCCACTCATCAAGACCAACAATCTTATCTTGAAGTAGCCACCAACCTAGACCTTGTAGTTTTGGGTCTGCAAGTCTCTTGATTGAATATACAAAGTCTTCTGCAACAAGCTCACGCCCTTTACCATCTTTGAAGGCAGCGTTGTCTTGAAATAAAACACCTTGTCTAATTTTAAAAGTATAAGTTAGACCATCTTCTGAAACTTCAGGAAGAGCTTCTGCAAGATTTGGTACAAGTGTGTATGGTCTCTTTAAGTAGTGGTACTCTAATAGACCTTCGTAAACACGACCAACTTCATTTGAAGAATACTTGTCGTTTGCATAAATTGGATCCATTCCCTTCACTTCTGAAGTAACGGCCAGGTGTAGAACTTTTTCACTAAGATCCACTTTTTTTGTACATGAAACTGTTAAAGCTAATAGCCCCATGATTAAAAATGAAACAAGATTCCTTGATTTCATAAACCATCCTTTGTTCAAAAAATTATTGCATAGAATAATACTAGAGTAATTTATACAAGAGATAAGATAAATTTACTAGAATTTATTAGGAAGCGTTGTTGCGCTGCTAGATAGATCCGCAGCTATCAACGATAAGGTCCAAGGCGAGGACTCTTTGCTTTTTATTTGTTTTTTTAGAGTTGTGAATTCCCTCTAAACGAATAAATTTATATTCGTTTTCTTGTAACTGAGAGAATGATGCGTTGAATTCATAATTGCCAATCATTGGCGTCTTATATTCAACAGTCCCATCACTGTAATGTTTAATATCACCTTCAAGACACCCTTTGTCACAATAATTGCTATCGATATTCTTTATCTCACTAAAGAAAAGTCGGTTTCTTAAGAGAAAGTCATTTAATATTTTAAGTGATGAATAACGCTTTGCCTTTACTAACTCTGTAGAAATTTTCTTATAGAGAGTTCCTGAAATATCAGCTGCTAACTCTTCACTTGCATCGAGTGGAAGAATTAAGGTTTCTTGCCCTTTGAATGGAACATCAATGGCAAGGCTAAATGTTTCTTTATTTAAAATGGCATTATAAGTGAAGCGCTCTTGATTCTTGCCAAACTTCAAACGGCCACGGCCTTTAAATTCTTGGCAAATACCACTCGTTAAAAGCTTATGGGCCTCAACTTTATTCGTTGAAGCTCCAGCCTTATCTGATAAATCTTTTGGATTTGTTGTACAAGATATTAACGTGAAGCCGGCAAACGCACAGAGTCCAGCTTTTCGATATAATTTAGAATTTCTTCGCGTTCGTTTACTTTCGTACAATTTTTAAGTGCCTCGACATAATATTGACGAGCCTTTTCTGGCTTCTTTAAAGAAGTATATATGAGCCCTAAGTGCTTTGCAATGACCACATCGTCACTTACTAAAGCAAAGGCTTTTTTAATTTCGCGGTAAGCTTTCTGATATTCTCCAGTTTTGTAATAGTACCAACCTAAAGAATCACGGATATATCCATCTTGAGGGTTAAGCTGAACAGCTCTCTTAATATAAGCATAGGCTTTATCCATATGAACACCTTGCTCTAGGTATGTATAACCTAAGAAGTTCAGAGCATGTGAGTTATTTGGATCACGCTTTAAGATATCTAACATAATCTTTTCGGCTTTTGTGAATGCCTTATCTTTTTCATATAAAGATGCAAGATAATAAGCATGTCCATCTGTATAGCTATCGTGCTCAATATGAGATTCCATTAAAGCGATAGCTCGGCTTAGATCTTTTCGATTTTCATAGTAACCTGCAAGAATTACTTCTAATTCAAAACGTAACTCTTTTGATGCTTTTGAACGCTCTTTTACAAATTCTACAAGACGCTTTTCTTGCGCAGGATCTTTTTGTGCATATGTATTCAAAATATTTGCGATCTGAATATTTGACTCATGAAAGAGTGAGCTATCTTCTTTAATTCTTGAAAAATATGTTACCGCAAGATCACCTTCGTTAGACTGCTGATAAAGACTTGCTAGGTAATAAAGAACTTTATCTGAATCTGGGATAACAGTTAGAATCTCTTTAAAGATTCCTTTTGCATCCTCAATCTTATTAGTCTCTGTATAAATAACTCCCAATCTAACCTTTAAATTTAAATTCTCAGGATCTAGAGCTAGTAACTTCTCTAAGTAAGGAACAACTTCTTTATACTCACCATCTGTAAAAAGTAGATTTACGTATTTTCCAAGTGCAGTGTAATTATTTGGATCGTATTTCAAAAACTTCTGATAAAGAACCTTTGCAGACTTAAAATCACCTTGTTGTTCGTAAATCATTCCAAGCAGAATAGTACTTTGCTGATTAGTTGGATCAAGCTTTAAAGAATTATTAAAATACTTCTTGGCCTTCTTATAATCAGATTTTTCAAAGTGGATTTTGCCAGTATGAAAGGCATAAATACTGCGATTTTCGCGATCTTTTTGTGAGCAATAACTTAGCGTTCCAACAGCTTTCTTGAATTTCTTTTCATCCACATAAGCTTTTGAAAGATAAATACAAGCTTCACTTAAAATTGGTCTCGTTTTATAGACTAGTTCACGATATAACTTGATTGACTGCTTTGATTTTCCCAATGCACCATATACGCCTGCAAGTAAGAGTCTTGCCTTAATTTTAATATCTTTGTCCGCATGTTTAATAAGGTACTTTAGCTCCCTTTTTCCATCTTCTAACTGACTCGACTTAATAAGTTCAACCGCATATTTTTTTCTTAGATAAATATCTTTAGGTTTTAAATCAACAACGTGTTTTAAGATAAGTGATGCCGAAACAGAATCACCACTCAAAGAAGCGTCTGCAGCTTTTAAGAAAAGGTCACTAGCGACATAATTTACCGTAGCGTCGCCCTTCGTTTTTGCTTCTTCTACAATCTCGCTAAGAGACTGATCAACAAACTCTTGCGCTCGCTTCGCCTTTTCAAAATCAGAAATGGTATTTGAAAGCTGTGAATCTTCATTGATATTAGACTCATCTTCAACATTATTGGTCGTTGCACAACCAATGAGTGTTACTAGCGCTATCGTATAGAGTGAATTTTGAATGAAATTTTTAAACATCTAATATCCTTGGCCTTACTGCCTCAGTCTCTCATCGACCTAAATAGATATTTCTTAAAGAAAATTAATCCTTAATTTCGTAGGGGCAACATTAGGTAGAACTTAAGTATCAATGACTTGCATTAGTTCGACCTAATGCACGATAAATAGCTGAAATCATGGCAAATAAATGGATTCTCTTTGAATTTAGATAAAATTAAGAAGCCTATCCCTTGACAGTTACTGTCATTGACTGTTACTTCTCTGATGCAAATTTCAAAACGCTTAGCAATAGACACAGCGGGAATCAATAAAATATATGAACACCAACCTGTCTTTTGTTCAAAGTTGAACTTATAAGTAATTAATTTTACTGGACATAGCTTAACGGTGAAATTTATACAAAAAGCTTAACTATTACAAAGCGTCGTGTTAATTATTAACTCGTTTTAGCTCAAGAGAATTCTAAAATTAAACTTGAGATATATTCGTAAACCAATAGGGGTAGTAGAATGAATGATGTAAGAATTATTAAAAGGTACCAAAACAGAAAACTTTATGACACACACCAAAGTTGCTATGTAACACTTGAAGAGATCGCTCAAATCATCAGAGAAGGTCACGAGATTCAAGTAATCGATAACAAAACTAAAAATGACATCACTTACATGACTCAAATCCAACTTCTTTTTGATCAAGAGAAAAAGTCAACTAAGCCAGGTGACGTTGAACTTCTTAAGAGAGTTATCCGTGGTGAAGAAGGTACTTTCACTGGATATATTAGAGGCTTAGAAGGTATTGAAGCTCCAGTTGTTGAAGAAGCACCAGCTCAAACTTTCAACTCTTTCAACAGCGCAGCAAACCTAAACTCTTCTGTTGAAACTACGACTACTTTAAACTAATATAAGGCAGTTATTACTGCATATATATTTAGTTTAGAGGGTGAAATGATTTTTCAAATTTCAAAATCTATATTAAGGCCTGCAGTTATTCTAGCAGGCCTTTTTATTTTTGGTGTTCAAACACAAGCACAAACAGTTAAGCAATTGACTTCTTCTAAGTCAGCAAAGAAGAATTCAGATGCGGCAGCAGCGGCAGCTCTTCTTAGTGGCCAAGAGCTTCACATTCACTCAGTTGGGATCGGAATTGGTCAAACACTTCTAATGAGTGATCTTAAAGATAACGGTGAAGATAAAATTACGGCTGAATTATTTTATAATTACAAGGCTTCTTACTCGTTTGATTTTTACGCCAACCTACATTATTCAAAACATGAATATGAGAATACTTATTCGAAGACTGCAGGACTTCTTTTTGGAGCGAAAGGAAAGCTATTTCATTATGATGCATTCCAACCATTCCTTGCAGCAGGTCTTGGTTTCTTTAGGCCACAAATAAAGACTGATTCGTATAAGTCAGATGCAAAGACAGTATTTGGTTATCAACTAGGTGCAGGTGCAGACTTTGATTTAAATAGAAAAATCACAGTTGGTGCTATGGCCACATTCAACGATCCGTTTGATGTAGATCAAGAGAATCGCTCAGATGTTGAGGGATACTACTTTAAAGTTCTACTTACGGTATTCTACAAATTCTAATGAAGTTTAAAGACTTATATATCGTCACGGGAAAAGGAGGCGTTGGAAAAAGCCTCACTTCCTTGGCGCTTACTAAGTCGATTTCTGAACTAAATCATAATAAGAATGTATATTATTTCTCATTTGAACAAAATGAGGACAAAGAGCTAATCAAATCACTTAATATCAAAACTGTTGAGCTAACTCACTTAAGCTCAGTTCAAGAATATATTGCTCGTAAACTAAATTCAAAAACAATTGCCAAGTGGATTGTTTCAACTTCATTCTTTAAGGCCTTATTTGATATGGTCCCAAGTTTTGGTCAACTGATCTTCCTTGGACACATTATTGACCTTGCAAAAGAAGAAGAAAATATTGTGATTGTTGATGCTCCAGCATCTGGTCACCTACTTTCAACAATACACTCTCCAAAGGTCTTTAAAGATATTTTTAAAATAGGACCGATTGCAAATGATATCGATAAGATGCATAACTTCTTAACGAATAAAGAACACACTCAATGCATTGTTGTTAGTATTCCGACAGAGCTTGCTGTTGAAGAAGGTATTGAATTAAGAACTGAACTTACTAATGAGTATAGTATTTCAACAATCGAAATCCTCAATTGTGATTTAACTCTGAACAAATTCCCAGAAGATGACACGCCTGACTTTATAAAGGTAAAGATTGAGAATCAAAGACACTTACAAGATAAGTTTCAGGTAAAATATGATCTCCACTTTCCTCAGATCATTGCACAGACGCAAGAGCAACAGGTTGAGGAATTAAGTGATATGATCATTGAAAAGATGGATATCTTTAAAACAAAATAAAAAGTAGGCTGTGACGAGTGAAGGACTTTAAGAAAATTGAGATTTTTTGTGGAACAGGAGGAGTTGGAAAAACAACGATTTCTGCATCCCGCGCTTTTTCTTTAGCGGCAATGAATAAGAAAGTTCTACTTATTACTATTGATCCAGCTAAACGCTTAAGACAACTCCTCAATCTCAAAGATCAGTCTGAGATAGTTGAGTTCAAAAACGAAGAAATCTCTTTCGACGTTCTTCTTCTTGACTGCAAATCTTCATTTGAAAAGATCTTAGGTGCAAAGGTTGATAATAAGATTTTAGAAAACTTAACGAGTTCACGCGGTGGACTTAATGAGATTCTTGCAGTCCTTGAAATTCAGTCTCAAATTAATCGCAATATCTATGATGCGATCGTAGTGGATACAGCACCAGGAAAGAACTTTTTAGACTTCCTTAATTCCTCAAAGAAGATCAATCGCTTCTTTAATAAGACATTTGCGGAAGCATTTAATTATATTACAAATCAAAATAAACCAGGGCGTTTTTTCAACCGCATTATCTCAACGGGGATTGAAAAGTTCCTTAGTTATCTTGAAAGTGTAACGGGACAAGGATTTATCAACGACTTCCTTGAGGCGATCTCAATTCTCTACGGTAATCGAGAGAAGTTTATCGATGGATTAAGTGTAGAAAAAACATTAAATGATCCTGCTCACTCGAGGTGGTATTTAGTAACTTCAGCAGAGCACATGAAAGAGGTCGAAACGAAGCAAATCTTTGACTCAATTCAAGCTCAAATGAACACCGAACGTTACCTCATTATCAATAAATCATGGTATAACAATCTCGCATCGTGGCAGCCTAAAACGACACAGATGCAAGAATTTAAAGAAACAATAATTAAACAAGAAGAAATAAAAACTTCCATTTCGAAGAAGTCCAATATCGAAACTCTTACGTTTCCAGATCTTGTGACTTTTGACCCGATAGAGCAACTAAGGGCCCTACAGGACAACTGGAAGAAAACGGAGAAAGAAGTATGATGAAAGGTGCTAAGGCAAACGTTGTTGAAGCAATTGGTAATACACCAATCGTAAAATTAAATAGTATTGGAAAAGATACAAATTGTGAATTCTACGTGAAGTTAGAATATATGAACCCAGGTGGGTCAACAAAAGATCGCATCGGTGCTTATATGCTTGATCGTGCAGTTGAAGAAGGTGTTCTAAAGCCAGGTGGAACAATTATTGAAGGAACATCTGGAAATACAGGTGTTGGACTTGCGATGTGGGCAGCAGTTCACGGTTACAAATGTATCTTCGTTCTAGCTGACAAACAATCAAAAGAGAAAATTGATAACCTAAGAGCTTTCGGTGCAAAAGTTGTTGTATGTCCAACAAATGTTGAGCCTGAAGATCCTCGTTCTTACTACTCTGTTTCTAAAAAACTTTCAGAAACAATTCCAAACTCATTTTATGTAAATCAATACGATAACCTACATAACAGAAATACTCACTATACTTGGACTGCTCCAGAAATGTATGAGCAAACTCAAGGTGATTTTGATGTATTCATGGCAGCTGTAGGTACAGGTGGAACAATTTCTGGTTGTGGACGCTACTTCAAAGAGAAAATGGATAAAGTAGAAATCATTGGTGTTGACTGTGTTGGTTCAATTATCGCGGGTTACCACAAGACTGGTGAAATGGGTCAAGCACACTCATATGTTCTTGAGGGTGTTGGTGAAGACTTTATTCCTGAAAACTATGACTTTGACTTAATTGATGACTTTGAAGTTATTAACGATAAAGAATCATTTCTTATGACAAGAAGACTTCTTAAAGAAGAAGGAATTTATGCTGGTGGTTCAGCTGGTGCCGTAATTGAAGGTGCTTTAAAGTATGCAGCAAAACAAACTGAACCAAAGAAAATTCTTATCCTACTACACGATTCAGGAAACCGTTATGCTTCAAAAATCTATAATGATGATTGGATGAGTGATGGTGGTTACCTTGATTCTTCTTTTAACGTTCAAATTTCAGAAGTACTTAACACTCTTGGAAAAAATGGAAATATCATCACTGTTGAAGACACAACAACAATTGGTGAAGCAATTACACTTATGGAAGAAAAGAATATTTCTCAGCTTCCTGTAGTTAATAAAGGTGGAGATATTCTAGGTCTTTGTACAGAGAAGAACCTAATTAAGCCTGTTATCATGGGCGAGTTCCAAAAAGACGACAATATCTCTCTTGCAATCTCTAATAACTACCGCGTAGTTGATTGTAACGAACTTCTTGAAACTGTAGCAGATGCACTTTTAAAGAAAGAAGTTGCTATCATTACTAAGAATGGAAAAGTTTCAGATGTACTTTCTGAAATCGACGTTCTTCAGTATATGTCTGAGAAAGGCTCAAAGTAATGAAAAAGGCCAAGCTTAAACAAGCGGCCAAAGCCTCGGTGTGTATTCACGCCGGGGCATATCCTGATAAAGAAACAGGTGCGGTTATTCCACCTATTTATCAAACTACGACCTATGCTCAATCTAGTCCTGGTGAGCACCAAGGTTACGAATACTCAAGATGTCACAATCCAACACGAACAAGACTTGAAGAAGCTCTAGCTGCACTTGAAAATTCAAAGTATGCATTGGCCACGTCAAGTGGGGTCTCAATAGAGATGCTTATTATGCATACGCTACCAGCAGGCTCGACAATTTTATGTGGAGATGATGTATATGGTGGCACTTACCGTCTCTTTACAACAGTCTTTAACTCAATTCACAATTTTATCTTTGTCGACACAACTGATGTGAATAAAGTTGAAGCTGCACTAAAAGAACACAAACCAAAGCTCTTGTGGGTAGAAACACCAACAAATCCACTCTTAAAAATATCCGATATTAAAAAAGTATCTGGGTTAGCTAAAAAGCATAAGGCCATAACAGTTGTCGATAATACTTTTATGAGTCCTTATTTTCAAAACCCTCTTGATTTAGGTGCTGATATTGTTATGCATTCAGTAACTAAATATATAAATGGCCACTCTGACGTTGTCGGAGGTGCTTGTATGCTTAACAATAAGAAACTCTATGAGAAATTGTGGACACTACAGAAATCACTAGGGCCAACACAATCCCCTTTTGACTCATGGCTAGTTCTTCGCGGTATAAAAACTCTTGCTATAAGAATGGAAGCTCATGCAAAGAATGCGATGAAAATTGCTAAGTATCTTGAGGGCCATCCTAAAGTCGAAAAGGTCATGTACCCAGGACTTAAGTCTCACCCACAACACTCAATTGCAAAGAAACAAATGTCAGGCTTTGGCGGAATGATTACATTCTTTTTAAAAGGTGATATCAAGCAGTCGAAGAGATTTTTACAAAAAGTTGAAATGTTTTCACTAGCAGAAAGCCTTGGTGGAGTTGAAAGCCTTATTGAACATCCAGCTATTATGACTCATGCTTCTGTTCCAAAAAATGTTCGTGAAAGTATTGGTCTGACAGATAACCTGATTAGATTATCTGTCGGTATAGAAGATGCTAACGATCTTATTGCAGATTTAGAAACAGCATTTAAATCAGTTTAAAAAGTTCCTGGACCAGCGCTTTCATCAATTTGAAAGTCACCAGATGATTCAATTGTAGGTTGCTCTTGGCCATTATCTTCTTTAACTTCAGTTTTTTCTACTACAGGTTTAAACTCTGCTCTTTTTCTTTTTAAATCTTCTGGAATTCTAGCAATTGGCTTTCTAATCATTATGTAGTCATAGTTTCCATTGCGACTAAATACTGTATTAGCATTTAAGTATTCTTCTACTAGAAGTTTTGCACAGAAAACACGTCCATGATCATCATTAAGACTATTTTTTGCACCAGAAGCAAAGATGAGACCGTCATCTTCAATTATTTTTTTAATTGTCTTATATTCGTCACAGAATTCGTTTGAAGTTGCATGACACTCACCTTCTTTACGAAAGACATCTACTGAATTTGAAGTCGACTTAACGTGAATTGGATCGCGACAAATATCAATAAGCCAATTACGATTCATATACTTATATTGATTATGGGCGATCTCAATTTCGCACTCTTTCTTACTAATAGTTATAGTCTTATTCAAAAGACCAAATGGTGCTGATTTGTGTTTTACAGAAACATCAAATGAAGACTGAAAGCACTCAGTTCCAGTAAAGGCAATTGCCTGAGCTGTGATAAAGAAAACGATACTAGATTTTAGAAATTGCATTTTTATCTACCTCTACCATTAGGATGGTTTGATCATTTGGTAAAAAATCATCTTCATTATATCCCTTTTTACTTTGAAATGTTAATTCACTAATTAACTCAACTGGAGATGACCAGTTTTTCTTAATAAAAGAAATATACTCTTCGCCATTAACAATATGGTCGTTATTCTTGAAATATCCAGGCGATAGTAAAAGAACTCCCTTCCCCTTTTCTAATTGAACACTCTGCTTCTTAACTTCATATGAGTTTGGAAAGCTATATTCATTTGATGAAATTAGAATATCATTTTGAGAAAGAATCTCATGGGCACCAATATTAATACTCTCGAGAGTAAGATCAGCTAGTGTTAATTTAGCGACTAGAATAGATGCCTCTCCGAACTCCGAGAAATCCTCAGTACGCTCTTCAAGTTGGCCAAGAATCTTATCCATTGTAAGGCTGCCTTCAGCTTTCCATCCTTCAATCATCGTTAAGAAACTCCCAATGAGCATATATGATGTAGCGTGCAGGGAGATAATCCAAACATCACCACCTACTTTAAAAAAATCGAAGAATTCACCACCATTAGATGTTCCCGCACAAAAACGTGACGTAATCCCAACTCCTCGAATCTTTTCACTTCTAAAAGGGGCCATATTCTTATGCATTTCTCTAATGCTTTCAACTTGTCCAACAAGTCCTTCCATGACGCTATTCATTTTATAAAGCAGCTTTTTTTGAAGCTCCATTGCTTTTAGGCCTTCAATTGCATTCTTCATATTTAGTAAGTTCTCTTCAACTGATTTATCAGCAAAGAAAACACCTAGACACATTTCATTTTCAAGAATTGATTTATCAATCTGATCTCCATCATGAAAAACAATGATAAAGTACTCATCATTAGCAATATCATTTTGTGATTTTGTAAAGGCCACTTGACTTGCAGCTGATTCGTTATTTTCTTCTGAAACATCTTGATTAAAATCTGAAAGCTCTAGCAATTTTAGTAGATTATTGAGCTTATCTACGGCAATTTTGTCGATATTAGACTCGACGATACGAATACGCATAACTCTTCCTAAGTATTTAAAATTAAATAGTGATGACACGATTTTTTGGCATCTTGAAAATCCATTTTAGCATATTAAGCGACCAATATCATATAAATGAGCCGATTAAATTAAAGATTCCTTAAGAATGACCCGAAGAATTATTAGAATATGGGTATAACCCGACTGTAACACTAGGTCTTATAATGAAGAAGAGTAAAATCGTAAATTTGGGAGAGAGGCGTAAGAAAGCAAGTACTCGTAAAAGTACTGCGACAAAGAAGTCTCAATCCGCAGTCATCTCTGAAAAAACCGTTGTTAATTCAAGGGGTACAACTGATGATCCAACAAAAAGGCTAGAAGCTGAGAATAAAGCACTTAAGCTTGAGCAAAAGAAGATTTGCGAAATGGCCGCGAGAACAATTCTTCATGCACTAGATTGCAAAGACCACTACACTTACGGACATAGTACACGTGTTGCTTATTTTAGTTTAACACTTGGAAAAGAAATCGGACTTAATGAAGACGAATTATATGACTTAGAACTTTCTGCACTTTTCCACGACATTGGAAAAATTGGTGTACCAGATGAGGTTTTAAATAAGCCTTCAAGACTTACTGAAGACGAATTTCTTCAGATGAAAAGTCATCCAGAAAAATCATTTGAAATCCTCCAAGGATTTACTCATTTTGAAAAAGTCGCTACATTTGCAAAATATCACCATGAAAGATGGGATGGACGAGGATACCCTGAAGGACTTAAGGGTGAAGATATTCCATTATTCTCTAGAATTATTCTAATTGCAGATACTTTCGATGCAATGACTTCAACGCGTGTTTATCGTAAGGGACTAGACTACGAAGTTGCTTATGCTGAGCTTGAAGAATTCTCTGGATCACAATTTGACCCAGAGTTAGCACGAGCATTTGTAAGAGCGATGAAAAAAGAAGAAGCGAAACAAGAAAAAACGTTCACGCTTACAATCATCGACGGCCTCTTTAAGAAAGACGCCGCCTAATTACAATTTGGCGTTTCAGCAACAGTATTAATATAATACATCTGTAAAGTTCTACAGTCGTACTCTGATGCTAAAACCTTAGAGGTTGCACATTCGTTAGGTTTCCCTTCTTGTAGTGCCCATTTCATATTAGCTTCACACTTAAGATAGGCTTTGCGATCAACACATGCCCAGTGTTTTCCTTTACAATTATATACTAGACCTTGGCCAAACTCTGTATACTTAGGAGGCTCAACATACTCTAGTCTTTCAACAACCTCTTTCTTTTCCTCTTCCAACTTATCAACAATTTTATCAAGTTGATTATCAAGAGAATCTGACTTCACATCATCTTCATCTTTTTCTCCAAAACTACCTGTAGTATCGACCTGCGTTTGAGGAACGACAATGGGCTCAGGATTAACTTCTGTATTCTTCTCTCCCACATCTAATACTGTCTCTTCAACTTTTTCCTCAACTTGAGGTTCCGTTATTGTTTCAACTGGTGCTACTGCAGGTTCTTCAACTTGCGGCTCAGGCTGTACCTGTGGCACTGGCTCTGGTTGAGGCGCTGGTTCAGGTTGAGTCTCTGGTTGAACAGAAGGCTGAGTTTCAGCTTGTTGTGATTGAGCATTTTGAGTCTCTTGTACTTGTTGAGACTGTTCCGTCGTTTGCTCTTGAGCCTTCTTTGGCTTCTTCTTACGAGGCTTTTTCTGTCTCTTTACTGGTGGGACTTCCGGAACTTCATTGTCACTCTCATCTGTTAAAACAAATTGATCTATGGCAAGGAGAACAACTGCAACAATTAAGACAAGCTTAATTAACTTACTCTTATCAGAGTCCTTTTTCTTATTTTCATCTTCATCTTCATCATCCTCGTCTTCGTCTTCATCTTCGTCATCTTCGTCGGCATCATCTTCTTCACCGTTATCTTTTTTTGAAGACTTTTTCTTAAGCATTTTAGCCAGGAATGGAAGTTGCTTTTCTAAAAACGACTTTTCTTCTTCATCGTCTTCATCTTCATCCTCATCTTCGTCATCACGATCTTCTTCCTCATCTTCTTCCTCATCTTCATCAGAAGATTTTTTCTTAAAGAGCTTTGCTATTGACGGAAAGTTTTTGGATAGAAATGATTCCTCGTCGTCTTCATCTTCATCATCTTTATCTTCATCATCTTCATCATCTTCATCTTCGTCGTCATCTTCGTCGTCATCTTCGTCGTCATCATCATCTTCTTCATCCTCATCAACATTTTGAGGCTCAGACATAACGACTTCATCATCTGATCCAGAATCATACTCATCTTCTTCTAATTCAGTATCGACCAACTCTTTTGCGCCAGGAATTTTAACATCTGTTGATGTTGCATCATCAAAATCCGAATCATCCTCATCCTCATCTTCATCAGATTCGAATTCATCTTCTTCAAATTCTTCAAGTAGCTCTTCGTCTTCCTCCGACTTTTTAAGCTTACCTTTCATCTTGTCAAAAAATCCCTTCTTGGCCACAAGTACTCCTAATCTAAACCAAAGAACTCTTCCATTTTACTGTATAATTGAAGATCTACGAAGGAATATTATCTATTTAGCATTCTTGCCCAACTACTTAAGTCGGTTATAGTAGCAAATATTTTTTACGAATGAAGGAGAAAGGATAAGTGAATCTTTATTCAAATACTGTTTATCACCAAAATGAAGAGTTCCCTCTCCAAGTATTTTAGTAACATTGAATATTACTTCACCCATCGTGCGACGATAATTTAATTCAACAAGGGGGCAAAGTTTTAACGTCCCCTCTTCATCTTCATAAATCATATTGTCGAATTGGATCTTAGAAATCTCTGAATTTGGTAGATTAGACTGAATTAAGTCTATCGTTGAATTTAGGTTGAACTTAACATCTAAATCAGAAAGAGATATTAAACGTCCACCTTTGAATTGACCTTTTGAATTCGTAAAATTTTCTACGATGTAATACTCTCTAGTTTTTAGATTATAGGTAACGCCAAAAGTTTTTTTTACATCAACATATTTAGACAATACACCAGGATAACTTACACGCGAAAGATCTTCTTTATTCTGGATTAACCTATTACCTATCCCTGAAAATGTTTGATCCGGCCGATAAAATTTAATCTCATTTAAAACCACATCATCTTTTGACCTAATGATCATATCCTCAAGAGGCCTATGCCAACTGGCAAGCCAACATTTTGAATTTAGAGTTTTTGCTAAATCAAAGTCAGTAAGATCTCCCCACCAATTTTGGTATTCTTTAAGATCATTCGTTGTTTCCGATCTAATAAATCCTAGTGTCGATAAATGACTAAGATATTCAGTAGAATAGGCCAGTTTTGTACATAAAATATTTTCACCGGAATCATTAACGAGAAAAAAAATATATTCTAATTCACTTAGGTATTTATCATTTTTTAGATTAGGATTATTGGCAGCGAGAGCAGCATCAAAGTCGAGATTAACACGATATTTCACTTCCATTCCTTGCGGTTTGTTACAATGAATTCGTCTTTAAAATTTTCAATACGAGAAATGAAGTCATTATCCATTCCTGTTCTCACACGCCCTTCTCTATCAAAGATCATTCCTTTAGCTCGGGCTGGAGATAAAAGATCAGGAAGAGACTGGACGTAAAATTCCCAAAGATTACTTTGATCACGCCATTTGTTTAGCCAATGAACTCCAAAACCAACATGTGAAATCTCATCTTCGTAAACTACATTAAGAATAGCTGCTGATTTCTTATCATCAACACCTTGAAAAATATCTCGATAAAACTTAGCAAAGTCTAAATTGGCCGCTTCAAATGTCAGGGCCATTACCGCAAAGTATTCTTCAAAGCTTGTAATCTTTTGCATCTGTCGCCAAAAGAAGTCATTTACGGGTAGATCGCCAAAGTCGATACCAAAGTCATTCATTCTCTTGCGATAGAGATTGAAATGTTTAATTTCGTCATCAATTGTTTGAAGTAAGCCTGAAGCAATTCTTTTATATTGAGATTTATCTTCGATAGGGATGTACATTAGTGCTGTCGCCATCATTTCAATGGCCAATAGTTCATGATTAGCAAAGAAGTGCAACGCCATGGCCTTCTTTTCATCCAAGTGAAAGCTTCCTCTTTTTGGAAACTTAATCTGCTCAGCAGAAAATGAGATCTTCCCCTCTCTAGATGGATGAAGATCTTTTATACCATCTTTAGTTTTAAAATAATTGAGATCCGTAACAACATCAGAAGTTGTTAACTTATCTTCAAGAAATGGAGATTCTAGCAATAACTTTGCGTATTCGTAAGTATTCATTAAACTCTAACGTTTAGGACTAGTATTTTTTCTCTTACGACTTACATTTCTTTTTCGACTCTGTCCAGGACGCCCATTTCCTTTGAAATTTCTTCCTGTAGACCCCTTAGAAGCTCCTTGCTTACTGCCAGGTTTACCTTTGAATCGCCCACCACCTGGTTTGCGACGGTTAGTCTTGCGTTTCTCAAAGCATTCTTCACAAATTGGAAAGCGTGAGTCTTCAGGTAACTTAACACTACAAGAAGAACATCTAGCAATAATCTTTTGTGAAAGAAGTTCATTTAGTTGGTCGATTGCAAGTTGCTTATTATTAAGAAGTTCAACTTCTGAATAAACGAAGTTCTTATTGTTGAAGTGCCTTGATAACCATTGATAAAGCTCAACACACTTGATTGATGTCTCTAGATAATCAATATCATTAGAGCCATATTCAATTGGCTCACATGGAATTCCTTCCATATTAACGTACTTATGAAGAATCCAGTTGTAGAATTGAACATGATCCATTAACCCAAGGTTTACTGGAGCACAAGCAAATCCGAAGATTTCAGCATCCGTAAGTATTCCATTCGAATCAGCGTCTTCTACCATTTCAGCAAGCTCAATCATCTCCTTCATATCTACGCAGTAGAAAGGAGCCTGGAAAGTCATCGTGTTAAACAGACGAAGAAATTCCGAAAGCTTAAGCTTTGGTAAGTTATTATCGATTAGGGCCTTATTAACCTGATTAAAGATATCAAGGTCAGGTCCAACCATACACTGATCACTTTGTTCAAGAGTCGCACTCAAGGCTTCATTGATTGACTCAATTCCATCTTCTACTTTCCTCAGACAAGTAACTGTTCCGCGTGGGAACCTTTGAAAACGTCCTGCTCGTCCACCAATTTGTTTAATCTCACTAATCGAAATATCATGTTGGTGACCATCAAAGAACTTAGAAAGTGTTGAGAACACTACCCTTTTAATTGGAAGGTTCATTCCCATTGCAATTGCATCAGTTGACACGATTACATCAGTTTCACCTTGATCAAACTTACGTGCTTGTTCACGACGAACTTCTGGAGAAAGCCTTCCATAAACAATCGAAACCTTATAACCTAAGCGTTCAAGATCTCTTTTATGTCTTAGAGCATTCTTTCTAGAAAATACAATAAGAGCGTCATTTTTTTGCATATCAGCTAAAACAATTGGATGTCTTTCTACTGATAACTCAGTCATACGAGTATATTCATTGATGATTAGTTCATCACCACATAGATCAACAATCACTTTTACAAGATCAAGTGCTGAAGCATCACCACAAAGGTGTACCTCATCGGCCATAATATTAACAAGTGCTCTTGTCCATGCCCAACCACGTGAAGGATCAGTGATCATTTGAATTTCATCAATTACACAACAATCGAAAACCTCTTGTAATCGTGCCATTTCAATTGTCGAAGAGTAATGTGTCGCACCCTCTCTCTCAATAACCTCTTCACCAGTAAGAAGTGTTGTTACAGCACCTTTTGCATTAAGTGTATCGTAAAGTTCTGCAGCTAGAAGTCTAAGAGGTGCTAGATAGCAACCTTTAGGAACTGTCGATAGCTTTTCAATTGCGTGATAAGTTTTCCCCGAGTTAGTCGGCCCCATATGATAGACAATCTTTCTCTTCATCTGTCTTGCTGAAGAGTGAACCCAGAATTCCCCAAGATACTCTTGAAGAATTGTCGAAGAAACGTCTTTCTTTTTTAAAATGATAATTGATTTAACAAATTTCTTAAATTCTCGTTCTAGATATCTTTCATTTCTCCAGTAGTGAGTTGAAAGAGAACGATAAAATTTATCATATTCCGCATTAGTAATAAGATCAGTACTAAGCTCATTGGCTTCTAGGTATTGATCGAATAGCATGCTTACATTTCGACGATGTAATGAAGCGAGCTCTGACGGATAAGCAAATTCCGATTTAAAGTATTGTTTAACCTGATTCTCTAAACGATTTAGAGAAGATCTTTTGATTGTATTTCTTAGTTTATAGAAATTCTTATCTAGTGTTTTTTGTAGATTAAAGACTAGATCTGAAACAACATGGATTCCATTATCAATCTCTTCTTTAATTTGTTCTTTAGTTGATTCAATCAACTCAACACAGCTTTCATAAACTGAGTCTCGTAATAGTGCTCTAAAATCATTAACACATTTAATACACTGACACTTAAGCTCACTGATTTTGTGTTTTGTTAAATCAATATCTGAGCGAATGAAAGTTTGCGTTGCCTCGTGATGATTTAATACTTTCTGTCCCCACTCATAAAATGTCTTTTCATGAAGTGAAAGAATATTTTGCGAGAGTCCACCATCTTGACCAAAAAAGATTGCTTCATTCTCAGGAATCATACAGTCGTCAATAAAAATAAGATCGAGGATATTATCTTGCTTGATTAATAAATTAAAATTAGTGAAGTCTTTGTTAAAGAAATAAACTAAAGATGGATTCTCATCAAAAATAGTCCATAATTTTGTTAACGTTGACTCTAAAAAGCCAAGAACGACGAGTGCATCTTCACTGGCCCTTACATAACTATCGTCATCGGAAAAATTATTGACCTTAATAATTGTTTTACGTTCTGTTTCTATGTTTTCTCGAATTGCTGAGAAGTCAGGTAGCTTATTTATTTCTTGTGAGCTCATTCTCTAAGAGTACGTTGAGGGAAGAAATTGTGCAAGTAATCTTAGGTGTTAAATACAAAAAAATGCATTATAATTGAGCTATAAAAATATATACAGAAAAATGGATTGCATATGATGAAAACATGGCTAACAGAAACTTTTAATATCAAATACCCAATTATTATGGCCCCAATGTTCCTTGTAACTAGTATCGATATGCTGGTTGAGGCTTCTAAGGCAGGTATTATGGGTTGTATCCCTGCTCTTAACTGGCGTACTCCAGAAGAGTTTGAAGAAGGACTAAAAGAATTAAAAGAAAGATGTGAAGGTCCTTTTGGAATCAATATCATTGTAAATCAGTCAAACATCCATATGCACAAGCAAATTGAGCTTTGCGCGCAGTATGCTCCAGACTTCATTATCACATCACTTGGAAATCCAAAAGAGGTTATCGAAAAGTGTCGTCCAAAAGGAACTAAGATAATTTGTGATGTCGTTGATCTTAAATATGCACAAAAAGTTCAAGACCAAGGAGCTGATGCAGTAATTGCAGTAAACTCTGGTGCCGGGGGACACGCGGGACCAACACCAGCAAGTATTCTCGTTCCACTACTTAAAAAGAACTTAAATATACCAGTTATTTCAGCTGGAGGTATTGCAACAGGATCGGGCCTCTTTAGTATTATGGCCCTAGGATGCGAAGGTGTTTCAATCGGTTCTCCATTCATTGCGACGAAAGAATCAATCGTATCTGATGCTTATAAAGAAGCAGTCGTTCAATATGGTGCTAAAGATATTGTCATGTCCAATAAAATTTCAGGGACGCCTTGTACAGTTATCAACACTCCTTACGTGCAAAAGATTGGAACTGAACAAAATGTTATTGAAAAGGCCATGAGCAAAAATAAGAAGCTTAAAAAGTATGCGAAAATGCTTACTGGTTACAAAGGAATGAAAGCTGTTGAAAATGCGGCTTTTGGTGCCACATACAAAACAGTTTGGGTTGCCGGACCTTCAATTGAATTCATTACAAAGATTGAAACTGTTAAAGAAATTGTTGATCGAATTGTTTCTGAATTTGAAACATCTGTTGAAGAATTTTTAGCTAAAAGATCCTAATTATGTT
The DNA here is from genome assembly GCF_043196495.1 of Halobacteriovorax sp. XZX-3. Taxonomy (NCBI): domain Bacteria; kingdom Pseudomonadati; phylum Bdellovibrionota; class Bacteriovoracia; order Bacteriovoracales; family Halobacteriovoraceae; genus Halobacteriovorax; species Halobacteriovorax sp. XZX-3. Next base: position 1,576,833 of record NZ_JBEBMO010000001.1, read on the forward strand.
CAAGCTTCCTAAGGTTTTACGCTATCAAAATTTTAGAAGGCTTTATATTGCAGGACTAACATCCGAGCTAGGCTCGTTTGTGTCAGAGACTGCACTAATGCTTTTAGTATTTGAGTTATCAAATCATAACAAAAGTTATCTTGGTGCAGCTCGAGCAGTATTTCTCTTCTTTTTAACAATCGGAAATTTAATTGGTGGTGTTATTGGAGAAAAATACAATCGAAAGAATGTTCTCCTTTTCACAAACTACATTAGAATTCCAATAATTTTTACGATCATCTTCGCTAAGACTCCAGAAGTTGTCATCCTTTGCGATGGCCTCATTGCTCTCTTCACTGGAATGTATAATCCAACAAGACAAGCTATGGTTAACGACATTGTCCCTCAAAAAGACATGAATCGAGCGAATGCCCTATTCGGTTCTGCCTTTGCAGTACTTCACATGATTGGCCCATTTCTTGGTGCCACTATGTTTACGGCCTTTGGTGGAATCAAGGAAGTTATTGCTCTAGATTTCCTAACATATATTGTTGGTATTTATTTTATTATGAGCCTTACCTATAACCCTCCAAGACAGGAAGGAAATAGTGAAAACTTTCTGTCTGAAATAAAAAATGGAATTAAATATGCCAGAACGCAAAAGGAACTTTTTGCTGTCATTTCAAATGTCATCATCGAAGGACTTGTTCTTGGTTTTATGTTTCCACTAATACTACCTTACCTAACAGAAACACTTGGAGCTACGAAACAAGACTATGGGATAGGGCTTGCTCTCTTTGGTCTAGGCGGACTATTTGGGGGATGGGCAAGCTCGACTATTCTAAAAGAGAAACCAGTTGGAAAGATAATTATTGCGGCCCTATACATTGAACCACTTCTCATGGCGCTTTGGTTATATGCTGCTTCATATACAGCAACACTGGCAATTTTCTTTGTTTGGGGATTTGTTGTCTTTGTACGTATTACAAATCAACTAAATTATGTTTCATTAAAAGTAGAAACAAAATATCTTGCAAGAATTTTTGCCTTACTAGATTTAGGTTTTGTTGTTCCAAATATTTTAGGAGGGATTATCCTAACATTTATTGGAAATCAATTTGCAACTGAAGAGATTTTAATCGTCGTTTGTATCGCTTTCTGTGCTCTCATTTTTCCTCGAATGCTATTTTCTGATATGAAAGCACTATTTAACTTAAATAACGAAACTGTCGATAGGGATACATCAATACAAGATCAAATCTAATTTAAAGACAAGGTTATATAGTATGACAACAATATGGTTAAGAGATGAGGATAAAGCATTTGAAAAAAGAACTCCTCTAACACCAGAAAATGCAAAAAAGCTGATCGATGCCGGCTATAAAGTTATCGTTGAGAAATCACAGGATAGAATCTTTCCAATAGAAGAATATGAAAAGCTAGGTTGTGAAATTAAAGAAAGTCACGCATGGATAACAGATGCTCCAATAAGCGATGACGTCTTTATTCTAGGTTTAAAAGAATTGAAAGAAACGGATGAGTTTCCACTAAAGCACAATCATATCTACTTTGCCCATATCTATAAAGGTCAGCATGGAGCTGAGCAAGTTTTTGATCGCTACAGTAAAGGCGGTGGAACATTATTTGATCTTGAATTCTTGCTTAATGAAGACAATAGACGTGTTGCGGCCTTCGGTTACTGGGCCGGATATGTAGGAGCAGCACTTAGTGTTGAAAACTTTTTTTCAGACTCACCAGCACCCTTAAAGCACTATTCCTCTAAAGAAGAGTGGCTTAAAATTATTAACAATAAAAGACAGGGTAAGCGCAACCCTTGTACTTTTATTATTGGCGCCCAAGGGCGTTGTGGAAGCGGAGCAAGAGAGCTACTTTCAGATCTTGAACTAGAGTCAATTAATTGGGACGTAGAAGAAACTAAAGTAGGTGGACCATTCGATGAAATCATTAACGCTGATATTTTCATCAACACAGTTCTTATGACAAAGAAGATTGCTCCTTTTCTTGATAAAGCGATTATGGAGAGGAATGAGAAGCTTTCACTTATTTGTGATGTTAGTTGTGATCCAAATAGTGATCTAAATCCAATCCCAGTTTATAATGTCCATACAACTTGGGATAAACCACTTCACCGTATAGAAAGTTCAATTGATCACGAGTGTAATATTATTGCAATTGATAACCTTCCTTCGGCCTTACCTAAAGAGAGTTCAATTGACTATTCAGATCAATTGATTCCTCACCTCTTAGAGCTTAAGAATGCGAAGGATTACTATACTTGGTATCATGCTAAAGAAATTTTCGAAAATAAAAAAGGCTCCTAAAAAGGAGCCTTTGCTTTATTCGTTAAGGGCTAGATAAGACCACCACGTCTAAGTAGTGCATCAACCTCTGGCTCACGTCCACGGAATCTCTTATAAAGATCCATTGGGTGCTCTGAACCACCTTTTTCTAGGATATTTTCTCTAAAGCGATCAGCAATCGTTGTGTTAAAGATCCCTTCTTCAAGGAATAATTCAAACGCATCTGCATCAAGAACTTCTGCCCATTTGTACGAGTAGTAACCTGCAGAATATCCACCAGCAAAGATGTGCCCAAATGATGTTGAAGTCATCACACCTGGTACTCTTGGAAGAAGATCAACATCTTGAGTTGCAAGTTTTTCAAATTCCTCAACACTTGTAATCGTTGATGGATCACCTGAGTGCCATGCCATATCAAGTAGTCCAAGACTTAATTGACGAACAGTGTGACGTCCTTCTCCAAAGTTTGAACTATCTTTTAGTTTTTGTACTAATTCTGCTGGAATTAACTCTCCAGTTTCATAGTGCTTAGCAAATAGATCAAGACATTCTTTTTCAAATGCCCAGTTTTCCATAATTTGAGATGGAAGCTCAACGAAGTCCCAGAATACGTTTGGACCAGAAAGCATACGGTACTGACACTTAGTTAGAATACCGTGAAGTGCGTGACCAAATTCGTGGAATAGAGTTGTTACTTCATTAAATGTTAGAAGTGATGGCTTCGTTGTTGTTGGCTTTGTAAAGTTACATACGTTTGCAATATGTGGACGTACATCTTCTCCATTTTGAACATATTGTTCTCTAAAGGCTGTCATCCATGCTCCACCACGCTTTGAAGCACGTGGGAAGTAGTCACCATAAAATAGAGAAATGAAGTTTCCATCACGATCAGTGATTTCATAAGTCATTACATCTTGGTGATACTTTGGAATATTAGAAACTTCTTTAAAGTTAAGTCCATAAAGTTTTGTTGCAACTTCAAAAACACCATTTAAAACATTTTCTAATTTAAAGTATGGCTTAAGCATTTCATCATCAATACTATATCTTTCTTTCTTAAGCTTCTCGTAATAGTACATATAGTCCCAAGAAGCGAAATCTTCGATACCATCTTGTTCTTTTGCATAAGCTTTAATTTCATCCATATGCTCAATCGCTGCAGGCATTGCTTTATCTTTAAGCTGATTTAGAAGATCAAAAACGTTTTGTGCACTCATGGCCATACGTTCTTCAAGAATATAATCGGCGTGGCTTTTATATCCAAGAATTCCAGCTCTTTCATAACGAAGCTGTGCAATTCTTTTTACATTTTCTTGGTTATCAAGCTCGTCACCCTTGGCACATTTTGTACCAGAAGCGATTGTCATTTTCTTACGTAGCTCACGATTTTGTGAGTAAGTAATGAAGGGACCAAAGCTTGGGTAATCAAGAGTAAATACCCATTTACCCTCATGACCTTTTTCAGTTGCTGTCATCGCAGCAGCTTCAATAAGTCCTTCAGGAAGACCAGCAAGATCTTCTTTATTATCAAGTATCATTTCAAACTTATTAGTTTCTTTTAAAAGGTTATCTGAGAACTCAAGTCCTAATTTTGAAAGTTCTTCATCGATCTTTCTAACTTTGTTCTTATCTTCTTCACTTAATAAAGCACCGTTTCTAACGAAGCCCTTATAAATCTTTGAAAGAAGTGTCATTTGCTCAGCATTTAAGTCTTCATTTTCTTTGTTATCGAAAACAACTTTTACTTTTGCGAATAGATCAGCGTCAAGATTAACGTCATTTCCGTGAGCTGTTAAAAGAGGAGAGAATTCTTTTGCAATTTCATTCATCTCATCATCTGTGTTTGCAGACTTTAGGTTAAAGAAGATCATTGAAATATCTTCAATTGCACTCCCTGAATTTGCATACGGCTCAATGATATTTGCAAATGTAAGTTCTCCATCAAAGCTTTTAATCGCTTCGATTTCTTCTTTGTGCATTTTAATTGCTTCACGAATTGCCGGCATGTAATGCTCATTCTTGATTGTATCAAATGGTCTTGCACCATGTGGATTTGTGAATTTTTCTAATAATGGATTAGACATATAAACTCCTAAATGAATTTTATTAAAGACATTACTCTGAACGAAACTTAATGGCCATAAAGGCCGCTAGAACTAGCCAAAGTAACACTGATATTATTAGCATATTTTGGGTAAAAGCCAAACTCGTAAACACTAAGAGTAGAGCTGAAATACCCATTTTTGACGCACGATACACAACCATATCCACGATATACTTGGCCCCGTACTTTTGTTCTTTACTCAAAGGGAAGTAAAGCATCTCCTTGGCGGCCGAAAAGATTGAATAATCAAGTCCTTTAAAGCCTACAAATAATATTGCTGTCCCCAGTAAACCCAAGTACTCCAATCGATCAAGTAAGATTAATACAAGATAAACAAATGGTATGAAAATATGTACAGTAGAAACTTTAAAGTATTTAAAAGCGATTGGAATAATAACGATTTGGACAATTAAGGATATCGCATTAATCGATGAATATATATTTCCAAGATATGCACCTTTTTCGTTAGCATCCTTAAATATCTCTAGACCTAGATTGAACTTATAATTTGCAAGATTAATTACCACTTGAGAAAGAATAATTAGTCCACAAATGAAGAACACATAGAGCTTCTTATCGGCAAGTGATGTTATTGGAGACTTTTCTTTAAGTGCTAAATATTGTTTTTGTGTAAGACTAAATATAACAATAACTAAAGACAAAACTAATAAACCACTTGAAGCCGCATAGTAAACCCCCACGCCCTTCATAAGTTTAGTAGTAAGTAGCCCTCCTAAAATTCCCCCTAAGGAGCCGAGAGCACCAAGTGGCCCATAGACAAGTTTGGCAACTTTGACGTCAATGACAGAATTTAAATAACCAAGTGATAAATGAACGACAAGAATAATATAGACTTCTTTCCAAACAGCGAAAACACCACTTCCAATATGATGGCCACTACCATGAACAATTAAGGCTCCTCCCATTAGAACGAGTGAGACTGCCACAATAGAATTAAAAATTTTTGCTATTGAAAAATGCTTTTGAAGTTCATTAATGATACTGACACTAAATCCTAAGAACAACACAGAAGACAGCCAAATCCAAGGCGTACTCTTTGCTCCATAGCTTTGAATAAATAAAGCTGTTGAGCTAGAGCGAATCATTGGATATGAAAAAAACGCTATAAATAAAGTGAATGTTACTAAGAGAATATTTTTCTTCTCAGATGTTGAAAGACCAAAAAGACCCGCATTTATCTCTTTAACGGCCGTTATAATATTTTTCATTATTCAATCACCATAAGAGAATATTCTTTATTCTCAAGCTTTGTAAGTGAAGTTAAATCAACCCATTTACCCAAATTAAAAGTAAGTGAAGTTAGTTGATCTTTATTAGATTTACTTCTTAGATCAAGAAGGTACACACTACCTTTTTTTGAACAAGTAGCGTAATAGTGCTCACCACCAAAATCAATTTCAAAGCGATTCCCTTCGGAACTGATAATATCAGAAATTTGCTCATTAACTTTATCCTTAAGTTTTGTGACCTCTTTCAATCGAAATTTGCACATATCTTGGGTGTATAGGGATAAAGAGCTTTTCTCTAGCTGCTTAGGAAAATACTTATTCACAAGCTTACGAAATAATTCCTGACGGTAAGATTTAACTTCAAGATTTAAGCAATTCTTATGAGAATCAATTTTTATCTTTTCACCATCAATCACATATTTCATAAGATCCATACGAATCGTATGAATTGGTCGACTTCTGTTAAAGCAGTATTCAGTGGCGGATGCTGAAGATAGTTCTAAAATAAAAAGAACTAAAAGAACAAAGAATTTATGCGTCTTTTTCTTCTTGTAAGTACGTATCACCCTTTTGACCTTCCATGAATTCTTCAGCCGTCTTGTAGTCACAAAGACTTAAAGTTGTCTGAAAATTAAACCCTTTAGGAAGTTTACCACTTTTTGCAAGATCGTCACATGAGCAAGAAAGTGTCTTCATGAATTCAAAGAATTTTGTACTAGTTTCCTCACTTAAAAGGTGTTCGATCATGCATGAATCTTTTTCTGCAATCTCTTCTGAAACACCAACAAAGTCTTTAAGGAAATAATAAAGAAGTGTACGAGAAGTTAAAGTCTTGTGAACTTCATCGTGTCCGTTATCTGTTAAAAGAAGAAACTTTGTATCATCTTCTTCTTTTACAAGATTACGTTTTTTAAGATTATTAAGAGCTGTAGAAACAGAACCCTTTGTTAAACCTAAATCTTTGGCAATATCAGTAACTCGAGCATAACCTTTTTCTTCTTTTAGCTTATGAATTGCTAAAAGGTAGTGAACCATAGAGTGAGATAGCTCAGCTTCACGTGGTTTTTTGTCAGTTGTAGTATCTTTTGATGTATTGGCCATGATATTTCTCACTAATTAGGTTATGCCTTTAATCTAGCAATTTCAGGTATTTTTGGCAACCAAAGCTCAATCGAAGATGCCCCAAATAATGTGCATCACTTTTCTCACATTCCCAACTAAGGCAAGCACGTAACCTACTGATTTCACATATTTTTTCATGAGGCATATATTACAGACCTCCCGACTATCACCACAGCGTGTTAAAATCATAAAGAATCTAAATAATTGGGGTTAGCTAATGTTGAGGCCAAAATCAAAAATATTCACAACTCTCGTGGTGCTATTATTAGTAACGTGTTCATTTACGTCATATGGACAAGATTCTAATTACGAAGCGCCATCTGAAGCTGATGTAGCAGCTGGGAATGTCACGGACAGAGAAAAGTATACAATGGATAATTACACTCATGCAGGCTATCAGCAAAGAGAAGCCGACGAGAAGTGGGCCGAAGAATGTGGTAGCTCTCAAGAGTGTGAAAATATAAGAAAGGGTGGCGATGCAACTGATGGTGAGAAATTCATGGGAATGTCACCATCAATGTTTAAGGCCGTTGGTCAAGCCTACTCGATTATTATGCCGGCCATGTCACAAGCTGGTGGTGGCGGAAAGTTTAACGAAATAGATGTTGTCACAAAGAAGGATGTTGCCTCTAAATATAAAGAAAAAGGAATTTCATTCAACGAAAATGGCAAGGCCGAAGCAATGGCCGACTCCAAAGCATCACCAGATGATGTAAAAGCTGCACAATCAGAACATGACAAAGCGAGAGAAGAAGAAGGTACTGATTACTGCCAATATATTCCTATGGGGGCTGAAGTTATTGCACGAGTTACTCAACAAAAGAGTGATGAGTTTGCACTAGCAACAGAGCCAGATGTTGAGAATGCTCAAAGCCAGGCCCTTTATAAACAGGCACGCTCTCACCGCGATCGTCAAAAGTCTGTTGATATTCAAAGAAAAGGATGGGGAGCGACGACAGTATGCTATGTTACCTCAATGGCCACAATGGGTGGATTCACAAGTGGTTGGAGTAACTGGGTTAAGCTTGGAGCTTCGACACTTATGACTAGTTACTATATGTGGGAACACAAAATGCACGGCGATGCTGCTGATAAATTAAATAATGTAGCTAATAAACTAAGTGGTAAAGGAAAGTGTAACCCTGTTTCAGATCGTGACTGTTACTGTAGTCAACCAGAGACAATGAATGACGTTAAGTACTGTTATCCGCAAATTAGACAAAGAACTGCTCAAAATAATAACTGGCAAGTTACTTGTGTTGATAATAATGTAAAAGAAGACCTGAACTGTACTTGTCGCCAAACAAATACATGTCTCGATTCTAGAATTTCTGCAAAGATCAATGGAATGCACATTCCAGGTGGCCTAGGAACTAGTCTTGATGATTTCTACAAAATGACAAATGGTATTTCGACTCCAGGAGATAGTTCAAACAACTTTAATGCTACTGCTGGAAAGATCTTTGCTATCGCTAATGACAAGCTTAAAGATGGACTTAGCAAGGTTACTCTTCCAGATAGCTACAAGAAAAAAGACCCGAAGATTGCTGAAGGACTTAGACAACTTGGTTTTGACGGAGCAGTAGCAAATGCGATGTCAGCAACACCAGAAACTAACGAAAGTAAGTCAGCAGAGGCAAAACTTAAATCTCGAGCTTCGGGACTAAGAGGAAAAGTAGGCAAGTATACTGCTTCTTATAAACCAAAAGATAATGGCCTTTACTTTAGAGGCGGAAGCGGTCTCGATAATAAAAAGAAGAAAAAGAAGACTGCGACTAATCCATATGCTCACCTACTTAAGAAGAAAGTGAAAGACAATGCTAATACAAGTGCAGAGATATTAGATTTCTCTCAAAGAGCACAAAAAAATGCAGGTATCACTAAAGATAAATCTAGTAATATTTTTGAGATCATATCAAGAAGATATCGTTACTCAGCAACTAAGAAATTAGGAGCACAATAAATAAAAGGTTGTTTTCATGGAAGAAAATTACAAATTACCACTTCTCATTTTCGATGATGAATGCCCACTATGTGTTAGGTTCAAGGACTCCCTTGCTCGCTTAGAAGACGCAAAATCAGTTAACTTTGTCAGTGTTAACGATGATAAACTCTATCAAGTACACCCTCAACTCAACAAAGAAGAGTGCCAAGAAGTAGTCCACTATATAACAAGTGATAGTAAGATTCTAAAAGGTGATGAAGTGATCACTCACCTAGCCAAACTCTATCCTCTTGTTAATAAATTTAGCTGGCTAATCGAAAGCAATATGGGACAAAAGGCAACAAGCTACTTTCATAAGACAACAAATGCATATAGAAGAATGCTTAAAAGAAAATGTCCAAGTTGCGTAAAGCACGCTTAGCTAATAGAAAGACTAGCGAACTAAACTTCGACGAGAAAACATACTGCGGTTAAATGGCTCTAATGTTAGGGCCGTTAAAACCCAAGTCAAACAAAACTCAGCAAATTGCACCTTATTCTCGCTTGGAATATAAAGTGTAATCACTAATAGAATCATAAAACTTAAAATATGAGTGGCCTTCGGTACCGGTAGAGCAAATTTATCGATAAATTGCTTGGCCTTCTCAACTTTACAATATGAAAAAGGAACAGCAAAAAGATAGATAAACAGGATTACTCTTAACGATAAGTTCCAAGACTCATGTGAAACTCCACGGGCAATAAGCCAATTTTGAAAGTTAGTTTCAAGAAGGACACTATTAATATCTCTAAACATCTCAGGTGAGTGCCAACCAAAAACACGTTGCCCCCAACTAACCTCTTCTAGTGCACAGATCACATAGAAGACACCTTGAGTACTTAACATAATAAGAAATTTACGATCTCTAAACTTTGCTAGAACTTTTCTGCGATAGAAGTAGCCAAATGAAATGAGACAAAGCCCTACGAAAGTAAACCACTCGAGTAGTCCATTTTGAGCACTTAGTACTTTATCAAAATAAGCTAAATCAGTTCTTGATATATATAAGCTATAAATACCAACAACTAAGATAACAAAGAATGAGATATATTCAGTCCATTTAACTTTAAACATAAGATTAATTTTCACCGAGGTCAGTGAACATGTCAATGCGGGTTTGATGTCTGCCGCCTTCAAACTCAGTAGCAAGCCATACTTTTGTCATGGCCAGAACTTCTTCACTTGATGAAATACGGCCACCAAAACAAATCACATTTGCATTATTATGCTCACGTGAAAGCCTAGCTAAATCGACACTGTGACAAAGGGCCGCTCGAATTCCTTTAAATTTATTAGCAACCATGCAAACACCAATACCAGATCCACAAAGAAGAATTCCTCTTCCCTCTTTCTGAACTGCTTTTGCCAAAGCAATAGCATATTCTGGATAGTGGCATGAGTCAGTTGAGTGAGTCCCTAGGTCCTCGACCTCATAACCTTCATCGATTAAGAATTTCTTAACTGCTTCCTTTTGTTCGAAAGCACCATGATCAGTAGCTAGAAAAATCTTTTTGCTCATAGTTTTACCTTAAATAAGAAAGCCTCCTTTCGGAGGCTTCATATATAGCAGTTGCTTAGTATCTGTAGTGTTCTGGCTTATATGGACCTTGAACTGGGATGTCTAGGTACTCAGCTTGCTCAGCAGTTAATGTATCGATTTCAACATTAATTCTTTCAAGGTGAAGCATAGCAACTTTTTCATCCAGGTGCTTTGGTAGCATATAAACTTTGTTCTCATACTTACCAGCATTGTCCCAAAGTTCCATTTGAGCAATTACTTGGTTACAGAATGAGTTAGACATTACGAATGATGGGTGACCAGTAGCACATCCAAGGTTAACTAGACGACCTTGAGCAAGAAGGATAATTCTTCTTCCATCTTTTGAAGTATACATATCTACCTGTGGCTTGATGTTATCTTCTTCGTAGTTATTGTGTAGGTGAGAAATTTCGATTTCTGAATCGAAGTGACCAATGTTACATACGATTGCACCGTCTCTCATCTTATCAAGGTGTGAAGCATTGATAACTTTTAGACAACCAGTAGTTGTTACGAAGATATCACCTTCAGAAGCTGCTTTATCCATTTTCATTACTTCGAAACCTTCCATTGCTGCTTGAAGAGCACAGATTGGATCGATTTCAGTAACGATAACTCTTGCTCCTAGACCTTTGAAAGACTGAGCAGAACCCTTACCAACATCACCGTAACCAACAACAACACAAGTTTTACCTGCGATCATTACGTCAGTTGCACGCTTGATACCGTCTACTAGAGACTCTCTACACCCGTAAAGGTTATCAAATTTAGACTTTGTTACAGAGTCATTGATGTTGATTGCTGGCATCTTAAGAGTACCTTTTCTAACTCTTTCATATAGCCTGTGAACACCAGTAGTTGTTTCTTCAGAAAGACCTTTGATTCCTTCGATTAATTCAGGATATTTGTCGTGAACCATATTTGTAAGGTCACCACCATCATCAAGGATCATGTTAAGAGTTGATCCATCTGCCCACTTAAGAGTTTGCTCGATACACCAGTCGAATTCCTCTTCGTTCATACCTTTCCAAGCAAAAACAGGAATTCCAGCAGCAGCGATTGCAGCAGCAGCTTGATCTTGAGTTGAATAAATATTACATGAAGACCATCTTACTTCAGCACCTAGCTCAACTAGAGTCTCAATAAGTACAGCTGTTTGAATAGTCATGTGAAGACAACCAGCGATTTTTGCACCTTTAAGTGGCTTTGCCGCTCCAAACTCTTTTCTTAGAGACATTAGTCCCGGCATTTCAGTTTCAGCGATCTTAATTTCTTTTCTTCCCCAGTCAGCTAGAGAGATGTCTGCTACTTTGTAATCTGTAAAGCTCATGTTTCCTCACTTTATGTATGAATAAATCTTTATATATTTATGTTCGAAACTATATCAGCATATGCTCCAAGTTTGAACCCTATACAAAGGAAATTAGCCTATTTTATTGAGGAAAATGAACGAATTTTTACCAACTTAAGCCTTTTTCTTTGACACATACCTAAATAAATCATAAATCGAGTCATGGAAAAATATCAGAAGTCGAACAAAGTCATTAATGACAAGAGTTTTTATTTTGCCTCTTGCCCAAGAGGTTGCGAACAATATCTAGTAAATGAGCTACGTGCTAACGGTATCGAGGCCAAGGCCGGCCGTGGTGGAGCTTCATTTAAGGCAAGAAATAAGGCCACAGTTGAATATATCTTCAACGCTAGAATTGCTTCTCGTGTCTTTAAAGAAGTTGGCTTCTTCTATATTCGTGACGAAAAACAAATCTATAAAAGAGCAAGTGAGCTTCCATGGGAAGACTATATTACTCCAGAGCAAACTTTTAAAATCAACACTCTTCTAGATGGTGAGAGTAAGGAGCTTTTTAGAAGTTCTATCTTCCTTTCACAAACTCTAAAAGATTCACTTGTTGATTATATGAGAGATAAATTTAACAAGCGTCCAAATGTAGAGACAAATGAACCTAACGTTAGCTTTCTTCAACGTGTTGAAAAAGTTAAAGAAGGCTGTAAGGTAATTGTTTACGCTGACATGGTTGGAACTTCTCTTGATAAGCGTGGCTATCGTGAAAGCGGACACCGTGCGCCACTTCGTGAAAACTTAGCGGCTTCTCTTATTGCAGAAACAAAATGGGACTGCCAAGGTCCATTCTATGATCCAATGGCAGGTTCAGGAACAATTTTAATTGAAGCAATTTTCTACTTCTTGAAATTATCGCCAGCATTTTTAAGACTTAAACAAAATACGACTCCGTATTCTTTTACAGGTCAGCCGTGGTTTCATGATTCGAATCTAGTTGATTGGTACTTTGATAAAGTTCACGAGATCATGAAAGATTCACAGGAAAGAATAGATTCAATTCCAAATGATAAGTTCTATTGCAATGATGCTGATGTTGAAAACTTTAAACTCATGAGAACTCACCTTCTCAACTGTTTTGGCCGTGTTGATTTCGTAAACTTCAACTGCGAAAACTTCATTAATTCACAAGCACCTGCGGGATTTGAAAGAGGTTTAATCCTATTTAACCCTCCTTATGGAGAGCGTATTCAAGCGATTGGTGGTCTTGATATTAACGACTTCTATTTCGAGATGGGTGAAACTCTTAAAAATAACTTCAAGGGTTCTACAGCATTTATTCTTACAGCTCACGGGCCACTAAGAAAAAATATTCGTTTAAAAACAAGTAAGAAAACAGAGTTTTTAAATGGCGACATTGAATGCCGCCTTTTAAAATATGAATTACTATAATCTTAGCTTTCTAAGAATTCTGTTAAATTCATCGCAAGCTTAGGTAAAGCGTATTTAAGAAGAGCATTCTTATTTACGACTTTATCTTTATGCTTCGTTGACTTTGAAAAGAAGTAACCACTAATTTCAGAATCTTTTAGAAAAAGAGTATGTCCCTTTCCTGCAAATTTTCTTAAAACATAATCTGAATCGAGAAGACAGATATCTCGAATCATAAAGTTACGAGCTAGATAAATGATAATAACGCTTGCTGAAAGATCACATAGAGACTTTCTAACTTTTACACCTTTTGGAGATGTTTGATCTCCCCAGTGCACGACAACTTCAACTCTCTTATCACCAACGTAAAAATCAAAACCTCGTTGTGATGTCGACTTTTGTTGCATTAGACCGAAGATACATTTTGCGTACCACTCCCCCAACTGAACAGGAAGCTTCTTACCATTAAAAATAATTCGCTCATCGCGAAGAATATCATAAACCTTATTAACTGTTTCAATAGCGTCAAAGATTCTTTTGTTATCCGGTAAGTGAATAATTAGAACCTGCTTAGCATGAGATCTTTTCATCTTTCGAGAAAATTGTTTCTCATACCATTCAGAAAATTCTTTATCACCTACGAGCTCAAGTGAGTCGTAGATAAATCCACGACTAAGTAAGCTTTCCTCATCAAAGCCTTCAACTTTCTTTTTCATGAAACTTAAAGGAGCATACTCTCCTTTCTTTTTCATGATATAAACATTGTCTTTATAGTAGTCTGTACTACCACGAGTCGCCTCATTAAATAGATCGACTCCTTTTTCCATTTCTTGCATCTCTCACATACCCTTGTGCTTAATCTTTAATTAAACATTAATCGAAGTTAAATCTTCCTCGAAGTTTAAAACACTATGTGCGAGTCCAATATTTCTCGTTAATTGGTACTGACAAAAAACTTTAAAATCATCGATTTTAGACTGATAATATTTCTTCTCTTCTTCACCTGTTGCCGTCTTTAATTCATTTTGAGCAATACAAGCATGCTCAAGAAGAAGCCATGAAACGACAAGGTTTCCACAATAACTTAAAAAATCAGTTGCGTGAGCTAGAACTGCGCTTTGATTCTTTGCCGCCATAAACGATCCGAATTTCTTCACAACTTCTTCACTCATCTCCATTGATTTCCCAATCATTGAAACTTCATGAGGGTACGCCTTGGCTTCTTCTCTATTCATTGTCGCTTGAATCTTCTTACCTACATTAAAGAATGTTTCGCCTTTATCCATAAGAATTTTTCTCATAACAAAGTCGATCGCCTGGATACCATTTGTACCTTCATAAATTGTTGCAATCTTTGTATCACGCATAAATTGCTCAATTCCATACTCAGTACAGTATCCGTAACCGCCGTGAACTTGAACACCTTCACTTGCGATATTTACACCCTCATCTGTACAAAATCCCTTACAGATCGGAGTAAATAATGCGATTTCTTTTTCAGCTTCATCATCACCTTTTTCAGCTTTATCAAAAAGGTTTGCTGTATAAAGAGAAAGAGCTCTCAGTCCACGTCCCGTAGATCTCATTTTAAGAAGCATTCTCTTAACATCTGGCATATTGATAATTTCGGTACCAAATTGAGAGCGCTCTCTTGCATATTGCTCAGTAAGCTCAAAGCAAAGATTTGATTGAGCTTCACCTTGAAGGCCACAAAGAAGCCTTGCCTCATTCATCATGATGAACATATTTGCCATTCCATCAAACTCTTTCCCAATCAGTTCTCCAACACACTCACCATCTTGGCCAAATGTTAATTCGCATGTTGCCTGTGCGTGAATCCCCATTTTATGTTCTAGCTTTGTGCACTTAACATTATTTGTCTCACCAGTTTCAACGTTAAAGCGTGGAACGATAAAAAGGGAAAGTCCCTTCGTACCTTCTGGAGCACCAGGAGTTCTTGCTAGAACAAGGTGGATGTTATTTTCGTAAAGATCACTTTCTCCAGAAGAGATAAAAATCTTCACACCATTGATTGCGTATTTCCCGTTATCAAGAGGTTTTGCCGTCGTCTTTGCGTTCCCAACATCAGATCCAGCACCAGGCTCAGTAAGACACATTGTGCCTCCCCACTCTCCTGTCATCATCTTTGTCACAAATAGATCTTTCTGTTCTTGAGAACCAACCTTAAGAATTACATTCATGGCACCTTGAGACAGTCCGTAGTACATTGACCACGCAACATTTGAACCAATTGCCATTGAAGTACATGCAACTTTCATTGCGTGAGGAGCTGGCATTCCACCAACCTCTTCAGGATAACCAAGTGCATACCAACCATTCTCATAGAAGGCTTTATTTGTTTGGTGAAAAACTTCTGGAACAATAACTTTTCCATCAACGTGCTTTACGCCAATCTCATCACTAATTTGACGAGTTGGATAAATTTCATTTTCAACGAATTTATCGAATTGAGTTAGGATATCTTTTAATTCAGCTTCACCATATCCAAGCTCGCTTGCTTCGTCTTGAATTTTGCACGCTTTAAATAGATTGAAATTCACATCCATTAAATCTGTACGATACTTTGCCATATAATAGTCCTTTTTTAATACTAAAACAGTTCTATTATAAATGATGTTCAGATTTCATGCACGTGTAGACACAATTTAGCCGGAGTAAATTAGGTTAAATTTAATAAAAAAGCGCGAACAATGCCGCGCTTTTTAGTCAGGTATAAATTTAAAATCGTTTTTATTTATTAGTGAGCCGAAACTCCTACACTTGTTGCTCTTAAAACTGGTTGTAAAGCAAGTGGTGCATTCATATTAATAAGGGCCCTTTTTCCGTTAATTGTCACAATCCACTCCACTGCATATGTTTGTGCAACTTGAGTACAAAATTGTATCGATCCATTGTAGTAGCTTCTTACCCAATTATAGTCATTACACATTCCATCTTTATATGGAGCATATCCATAACCATAACGTTTAAAAAGTGTACCATTTGCATCAGACTCTTGTACTTTATTGGCCAAGAAAGTAGCTAATTGTGAAATAGTAGATCCAAATGCGCCATCAAGAGACTCATTACTACGTGCAATTCTTCCATCTCTATAGAGACCACGATATCCACCGACAGTATAGCCAGATGAAGACGAAGAAGATGATGAAGTACATATAGTTCCTAAACTCATTCCAAATACTTCAAAATCATCACAATTACCTGAATTATTTGATCCTGATAAATTATCAAAGCTAGAAATTGTATAAATAGGATATTCAGAATCGCCAATACTTCTATTTGCAAAATTATTATTCACAATTGCTTGAGATAATTCATCCGCAGTGCTTAAGCTATTTGGTAAGCCTCTTGCTGTATCAACATACTCACTAGCAGAGCCAGCAGCGTAATTTCCATAAGTGCTTCCATTTCCAGACCCACCGTCAGATCCACACCCGACAAGCGAAGCTAGAACAATAACTGAAAGTAATGTGTTCTTAAGGTTAAGTTTCATAGTATTCTCCAAAATTCTCTGTGTTTGCGTGTGTTTAAACTATTTGCCTATATATATACAAGTTGTGTGCCAAGTTTTAAGATGAGATTACAGTCCTTTACAAAGACCTAGTGTTTAAAAAATGAACACGATAGAGTATTTTGTCTAATCTTTGGGTAGTATTAGAATAAGGATTGAATAAGCTTTTAACGGGAATCAATTTATGTCGATTAAAAATATTAGCCAAAAGGCCCTTCTTGTCATCCTAGATGGCTTTGGGATTAGTGAAAACACTGAAAAGAATGCGATTCGAGATGCAAAAACTCCAGTTTTGGATGAATTGTTTAAAAGTTATCCATTTACAACGATCCAAGCAGGTGGTGTTTTAGTAGGTCTTCCAAAAGGTGTTGTTGGAAATTCGGAAGTTGGCCATATGAACTTAGGTGCGGGACGTGCCATTCGCCAGGATTTAGTTCGTATTAATGAAGCAATTAAAAATCATACTTTTGGTGAACTTCCTAAACTGAAGGAACTCATTGAAGTAGCAAAGAAAAATAATAATCGCATTCACCTCATGGGACTTCTTTCGGACGGTGGAATTCACTCACATATTGAACACACAAAAGAAATCATCAAATGTCTTAAGAAAGAAGGTATTGAAGTTTTCTTACATGCTTTCATGGATGGTAGAGATACACCGCCAGCATGTGGTGAAATGTATTTAAAAGAGATCGTTGATTTTGAAGGATCACACTTTGCTTCAATGCAAGGCCGCTCAATTGGAATGGATCGTGATCGCCGTTGGGAAAAAATCAAATTAGCATATGATATGTTCCTAGGTCATGGTGATGTGACTGACTTATCACCTATTGAATATCTCAATAGTGAGTATGAAGCTGGTCGCACTGATGAGTTCGTATCGCCGACACTCTTTAATAAAGACTACGCTATTAAAGAAGGAGACTGCGTCTTCTTTACAAATTTTAGACCCGATCGCGCAATTCAGTTAACAATGGCATTTAACTATCCAGAGTTTACTGAGTTTGAAAGGCCATTCTTTCCAGCAATGTTTCTATGTATGACGCCATTTATTCCGGATGAAATGGAACTTCCAATTTTATTTGATAAAGAGAAGCTTCAAGGAACAATGACTGAGTACTTAAGTAGTATTGGAAAGAAGCAATTAAAGATTGCTGAGACTGAAAAGTATGCACACGTAACATTCTTTTTTAATGGTGGAGAAAAGAAGCCTTTTCCAAATGAAGAACATTTTCTAATTCCTTCGCCAAAAGAAGTTTCAACTTATGATGAAAAGCCACAAATGAGTGCGCCAGAAGTAACAGAGAATTTAATTTCTAAATTAAGTGACTTTGACTTTAGTGTCGTAAACTTTGCAAACTCAGATATGGTTGGACACACAGGTAAATATGAAGCTGCAGTTCATGCTATTGAAACACTTGATGAGTGCGTAGGAAAACTAGTACAAAAATGTCTTGATGAAAATATAACTATTATTATCACTGCCGATCATGGCAATAGTGACCAAATGGTACATAAGGATGGAACACCACATACAGCTCATACAGGAGCACCGGTACCGTTTTGTGTTATCAATAGCGCATTAAAGGATAAAGCTTTTACTATAGCACCGGGGGATCATTCGCTAATGGATGTCTCACCTACTTGTCTTTATATTATGGGGATTGATCGTCCAGCAAGTTTTACTGGCCATCATATTTTTGAATAGGAAATTTTATGAGTGAAGTTGAAAAAGATGTAAAGTCGATTAAAACAATTGCTGTTCTTTGTAGCGGTGGCGATAGCCCAGGAATGAACTGTGCGATTAGAGCAGTCGTTCGTACTTGTATTGCAAATGATATTGAGATTTATGGAATTCGTCGTGGTTTTGCAGGTCTACTCGAAGGATCGCAACACAAAATGGATGCCGCAAGTGTTGGTAACATTCTTCAAAAAGGTGGAACAATTCTTCAAACTTCTCGTTGTCCTGAATTTATGCAACCAGAGATAAGAAGAGAAGCGGCACATATTCTTAAGAGAAAGAATATTGATGCCTTAATTGTTATTGGTGGTAATGGTTCATTTAATGGTGCTTGGGAGCTTCACAAGGAACACGGTGTTCCAGTAGTTGGAATTCCTGGAACAATTGATAATGATATTGAAGGAACTGATTATTCAATCGGTTTTGATACTGCCGTTCAAACTGCTATTGAAGCCGTGGATAAAATTCGTGACACTGCACACTCACACGATCGTACATTCATTGTTGAAGTAATGGGGCGAAAGTCTCCTGCTATCGCTCTTCACGTAGGACTTTGTACTGGAGCAGAAAATATTATCTTCCCTATTCAAGATGAAAGTAATGTTGATGTTGACACAATTGCGACAGATATTAAACGTGGACTTCAGCGTGGAAAAGGTTCTTCAATCATCATTGCTGCTGAAGGGGAAACTGAAGGTCTGTCTCACTACGTTCACAACAAACTTCTTGAAGATCACAAGATTGATTCACGTGTTTGTATCCTAGGACATATTCAACGCGGAGGAAACCCTACTGGTCGTGATCGCTTTATTGCAACCCAAATGGGACATCTTGCTGTTAAATCACTTCTTGAAGGAAAAACTGCAATTGTTACAGCAGAACAAAATGGTCAAATTGTTGTCGAAAACTTAGAGAAGTGTCTTGGCAAAAAATTTGAAGTTGAAGAGAAATACGTAGATATGGTTAAAACCTTATCAAAATAAAACGAAGTTTATAAATATGACAAAAGTTTCAGATAAGAATTTATTTATTATTTTTACATTCCTATTTTCAATTTTCTACTTTTGGGACATTGGAAATATTAGTGCCCCAAGACAAGGGACAGAATCATTATATGTGCAAATATCACAAGATATGTATGACACAAATAATATTATGACACCCCACTACCGCGGAGAGAGACATTGGTCAAAACCACCAGTTCATTTCTGGCTGCCGTTTCCTATTTATGTACTAATGGGAGAATCTTCTTTAACAGGTGCACGAGCGTCGATGGCATTTCTTACAATCGCTCTCGGTATCTTGACTGCAGTTTGGTTAAAAAGAAGATTTAATATTGAACCACTATTATCTCTGGCCTTCTTTTTAGGAGGTTATGGTGCTATTAAATTTGGTCGAACATTTATGATGGAAACATCTCTATCTCTTCTTCCATTTATTAGCTCACTCTTTCTTTTTGACTACTTAAAGACAAAGGCTAAAAAGTATTTTATTTGGGCGATTCTTTTTGGAGCGGCTGGAGCTCTAATCAAAGGCCCTGTTTCAATTGTTATGAGCTTTCTTGCAATGTCTCTTTATCAAGCTTTCTTATTCAAGAAAGAAAAGCGCTTTATTATTAAAGAGTGCTTTTTCTATTTTCTATCGATTACTATTTTGAGTTGTCTTTGGTACTTCATTAGTTATCTAAACTATGGTGAAGAGTTTTTCAATTACTTCTTCGTAAGAGAAAATGTAGGAAAATTTGATCAAAAGCCAATGCCAATGATTAAGGTATTCCAAGGACTCATTCTCTATTCTCTTCCATGGTTATTAATTCTTCCATTTGCTTGGAAGAAAGTAAGAGAAAACTTTAAGAACTTAAATAATGAAACATATTTTTTCTTTGCACATTTTTTATGTTTCTTTATCACATGGTTAATTCCATCTCAGAGATCACACCACTATGCAATACCATCAATTCCATTCCTAATGGTTTTCATGCTCTTGCAAATTGATATTGAAACTATTCGAGAAAAGGCAAAAGGTATCCTTTTTATCTTCTTGCCAATTAATATCCTATTTTTGGCCATTGGATGCCTACTCCTTTATTTTTCTGATGGAGTAACGATCGTTGCCAATTTACTATTTGTTGCTCTAATTATTGTGACAAATATTTTCATTCTTAAAAGAAAGATGCTCATTGCTTTCAACACGATGGGACTATATTTAATTTTCTTATGGTCAGTTGTTGCATCTCAATTTTACATCTTACCTGTTCCACAAGCCGCTCAAGGTCTTTTCAAAGATAAAAATGTAGCACTAGTTGATCGTCGTTCTTACTTTTACGAGCAAACTCTTGAGATGAATGTTGAGCCAATTAGCTACGCAAATATCTCTTCATTTCTAGAGAAAGAAAACACTGTGGTTATTACTGCAGAATCAAAAACTCCTTTAGAGTATCGTAAGAATTTAAGAATTTTAGCAAAATGGCAAAAATGGAAGAGAAGAGTTAAATGGCCACATATAAAAGCGGCCCTTAATGCACGCTCTTATGGGCCATTAAAAGAAGATGTTTATTTACTATCTAAGTAATGCTCTTCAATCTTTTTAATGATCCATTCAGGATCGTCTAGAGGTAAATCGTGTCCCGCTTGTTCATGTAGTTCAAGCGCGGCACCAAGCCTTTTAGAAATTTCAACACTGCATTTATAATTTGCAAGCTTATCTTGCTTACCTGCAAGCAACAAGACATCAGTTTTCAATTTCTTAGGTAAACGGTAGTGTGATGCCGCAATTAACTGCCTTACAAAGTTAGCGCGATTAAGAGGTCTTTCCTCAAAATATGCAGCATATGCATCAAGTAAATCATCAGACAACTCTTTCATCTTAACAGTTAAAGATAAGGCCTTTTCTTCTCGTTCGCGGTGATTGTTATTAAAGGCCAGTTTTGAAAAGGTCGTTACTGCTTCAAGAGACATACGATGATAAATTTTCCCTGAGTCACTCGTTGAAGTGTTAAGAAGAACAGCATGTTCAAAGTCATCGTTATGTCGCTCACACCAATCAAGGGCCATCATTCCCCCCATTGAAATTCCGATAACACTCCACGGGCCATCATTTTCTTCTTTAAGTTTTAGCCAATCACTTCTCATATCTTCAACATAATCAGATATCTTTAATGGAGACTTCTCTTCATTCTTGCTACCAACACCCAAGTAATCAATTGCAAAGACATGATTTGTGCCTTTCATTTTTTTTACATAGTCAGGGAATTCATACCAATGTCGACTATCTCTTGCTAAACCCCTAAGAAGCAACCAATTCATAACTTACCTTTTCACCCATGCTTTAGAACTTCCAACAGCTCGAAAGAGAAATTTAATTAGCATAATATGTCTTCTCATCGTTCGATCATATCGATGAGACTTAAGAGGATTAAATAATCCTCCTCTTCTAAATATTTGTAATGGATTCTTTTTAACCCAAATCCAACTTCCCATCTCAAGAGTTAAAGGTAGATAGACTCCCTCTGGATTTTTTTCTAAATACTCATCATATAGATAATCCCAGGCATCACCTTGGATTGTATAACTTTCAGATGTCGGCTCTATTCGATAAATATGATGAGGATGGGTTTCATTTAATAAGTGCTCTAGGTTTTCCATTTCTGTTATATGCTTAAAAGGTGTAAGCGTTCTGGCATAAGGATACCAAAGTCGATCTCTTAGGCCAAAGCCAGAATGGAAGTCGACAGAGATAGCACGCTGAGATTCAAATATATGTTCTTTCACATAGTCTACTAGAGTTTGAAGTTCATGCTCCATTTGATCACTATTTCCCTGATACCATGGAAGCTTATCTGATAACTTATGTCCTGATAGTAGAAATTTTGTTTTCTCATGAGTTCGCGATGGTGAGTTTCTCATAAGATCAATATTGTTTGGATTAGAGCGGCGATGATGATACATGCCCCATGGATTGATAAGAGGAATCGATACGATTCTAAACTTCTCTAGGCTTCGTCTTAACTCTTCATCCCAAGATAGTTGTTTAAATAATGAAGAAAGATAAGTAACAACGACTTGTGTCCCTACTTTTTCTAGTCCGTGAATACCACCAAATAAACCTAGAACCGGAGCGCTTGGATCTGAGCTACCAATTTCAAAACTATGAATTGGATAGCTCTCACCTTCATGATTAATACGTGTAATTTCACGACAACGAATGAGTGGGTCTTCGATACAAGTTAATTCGCTTATGGCATTTAACTCATCGAAGTCTTTCATTTATGACCTCTGGAAAGTCTTGTCGTTATAAGGAAATAAGAAAATAACGAAGAACATTGCACACCCAACAAGTTCTACAACTTCTCCTTTTTTACCGTGATCAATTAAGCTTACTAGAATAAACATTAAAAGATAAAAAAGAGAGTGCATTAACTTTGGAACAGGAACTGCAAAGTCATCAACAAGATACTGAATAAAACCAATTGCTCTATAGAGAAATGGAAGAATTAATACATAAACACCAACAATAATTCCGACAATAAGACCAAAGATAATTTTATTAACTTTGAAATCACCGAATTTTAAGTTGTGGAGTGTAATATCATTTTGTGTATTGTATTGCTGAAAAAACTCAGGCGCAGTCACGTTGAAAATTCTTTGGCCCCACGCAATCTCTTCTCCAAATCCAAAAAAGAAAAGTGCTGCAAAACCAAGAAGCGCAAATGAGAATAATTTTGGCTTTGTACCTTTTAACTTAAAGTAGCGCCACAGACAGACAAATGAAACGAGTAGTAGATAGATGGCCTGTTGTATTTCTAAGAATCCATCTTCAACTGTGTAAACATCGCTAAACCATTGAGGATTCGCTTTCGCAAAATACATTCCAAAGAATACCATATGGGCGATTGATGTTAATATTACTGCTTCAAATATATTAATCTTGTCTTTAAATATGCTCATTTCGTCATTATAGTCACGTCATCAACTAATGGCAATATATGTCATCGCTGACACTACGAACATTTTGGCAATTCG
Source organism: Halobacteriovorax sp. XZX-3 (assembly GCF_043196495.1). Lineage (NCBI taxonomy): Bacteria > Pseudomonadati > Bdellovibrionota > Bacteriovoracia > Bacteriovoracales > Halobacteriovoraceae > Halobacteriovorax > Halobacteriovorax sp. XZX-3. The sequence goes on from NZ_JBEBMO010000001.1 coordinate 1,600,156, forward strand.
CTCCAACCTGTGACATAGCGCAAAGAAACTTTCTCCCTTCGCATTTTCCATGCCTGATTATCGACCCCACAGGCCATTGACCTAACCATGCCACTTCCCTCTCGTCGATTAATTTTATCAATGATTTCCATTAGCTTCACACTTCGTGGATCATCTAATTCTTCAAATAGGCTTTGTTGGATAATCTCTGAATCTGAAAAGTCTCCAAGCTTTACTCCGGCCTTTTTAAAACAAACCCCCATGCGAAAGAGATCATCAAGGGCCGCCCATGCATACTTGATAATTTTTCTGGTATCACTTGTTGGACCAAGAAGCTTAACTTTGTCTTTACCATAATATGGCGTTTGATCGATCTTATGTGGATCACTTAAACAAAAAACTTCAATAGTTGAACACAAGCTCTGCTGATTTCTCATTTTCTCACTGGCATTTGTTACATAATTGGCCACTGATTCTCGCAAGCTTTTTAGATCCACAACACTTGTACTAAAGCTTCGTGAACATAGAATTTCTTTCTTTTTAGGCTGAGCTTCTTCTAACTCAAAACAGGTAATTCCTCGTAACTCATCTTGAGTCATGCGACCTAGCTTAGTTAAAAGTCTTTGTATGACATGAGTATTTTTGAACTTCTTAAAATCATACGCCGTTTTAATTCCAATGCTTTTTAACTTTACGCTATTCTTCCTTCCAATTCCCCACACGTCTTCAATAGGAGTTCTCTGAAGTGCAATATCTTGCAACCTCTCTTCTAGAATACAGACGACTCCTTGCGCCTTTTGTGACTTCTTCCCAATATGATTGGCCACTTTTGCGAGAGTCTTTGTTGGAGCAATACCAATACTTACGGGAATCCCCGTCCATTGCAGCACAGTTTTTCGAATATGCTGACAGTACTCATTTAAATCTCCGCTAACACCAGTTAAATCAATAAAGGCTTCATCAACGGAGTAGATCTCTATTGATGGAGCGAAGGTAGCAAGAACATGCATTACCCGATCACTGATATTTGTATACAAAGAAAAATTAGAAGAAAAAACATGAACATCGTGTGACTCACAAAGCCTCCTTACTTTAAAGTACGGGTCCCCCATTTTTACTCCCAAGGCCTTAAGCTCAGGAGTTCGAGAGACAAAGCACCCATCATTATTTGATAAGACACCAACAGGTTTATTTCTTAACTCAGGTCGAAATAGTCTTTCACAAGAACAGAAGAAGGAATTACAATCCACCAACGCATACACTTTCTCCATCGTAAAACCTCATAACTCTTTCATGTCACGGGCCACGGCCACAATTGGCCCCCACACCAAGAAGTCCATTTCTTCTGAAATGATAATGTCTCGATGCAGGGGATTGTGTGAGCGCAAAATGGACTTTCCATCTTGTCTAATGAATCTCTTGCACAAGAACTCTCCGTCCAGATAAACCACGGCAACTCGACCGCTCTTTACTTCTAAAGATCGATCGATAACCAGGACGTCACCGGGCATAATCAATGGTTCCATCGAGTCACCTTGTGCTTCAAAGAAAAATGTCGCAGAACGATTCTGTACAAAACGATCATCTAGAGATTGATAATTCTGTATGTGATCCTCGCTGATTCCAAAGAGTCCACAATTTGCAATCGGTAGTTTTGCTCTAATTTTCTTTTCCATGAAAGTTAGTATAACTTACGCATAACTTACGCACAAGAAAAAGAATTACTTTCCCACCTTAATAGTAATTACAGTAACTTACGATGCGTCGGGGAATTTAATAATCTCATCAAGGGGAATAAAGTACGTAAGTCCTCGAAGATCTTGGGTGTAGCTTGCAATCACTTTCAAGTTCATAGCATCCAATCTCTCTAAAAAAGCATGGGATGTTTCATCAAATCGAAAGGGCTCAATCTTTCCTCGTGTTGAGATTCTTCCTGCGCAAAGACAATCATTTAAGTTTTGAATGGGAAGAACCCCGGCCATTGACCAATAGAGAATCAAAAGTGGTAACTCAAGCCAGCGATAACGTTCTTCTTTAGAACTTAGAGAGCCTAAAACCATATTGTCATCAATGCACAGAACATAGCGCTTTGGTGAGATTTTCAAGTTGTACTTCTTTGAGAGAAAAATAAACTTCTCTTTTATCGACTTTCCTTTTGTACCAAGACCAACAATTTCAAGTCCGGGAACTCCCTTTGAAGCATAACCATAAATTTCTGTTAAATGTCCCTTCCCCCCAAGAGGTAGAAGACCTAGCATTTGCTTGTGCATAATCCCTCCTATTACTAAGAGTGCAAGAGTCATGAATTTTTTTTTAATTATAAATTACTAGAATTAGGGATCTTAGCTTTTGACTGATAAAAACATTTTAAATGAGGAGGATAAATTTCTAGAATCATCGCAGATGAAACTTCAAGAGAGTGAGCGAAGTCTCCCTTTAAACTTTGACAAGAGCCTTTTGCGTCCTTACAAAATTTTTCGTACTTATCTTTACATGTAAGTTCAAGAATAACAGTATCAGAGAAATGACAAGAGACCTTTCCATCAACAAGGTCAAAGCGAGCTTTTGTGTAATTTAGTTTTTTTGAAAACTTAGATTCACAAAATTTTGCAATCTCAAACTCTTTTCCCATGCAATCGATCTTCGTTGTCGAAGACTTACTCATTAACATTGCATCTTTTACACCAAAAAATTCACACACCTTTGCGTAGCTGAAAATCTTGCGATCAGCGCCAGTAACAAGTTCACTAGTAACACTAGCGAAAATGCAGAATGTAAAAAGAAGTGTTGCAATATATTTCATAATAAAAAAAAAGCGCGCCCATTAAGGACGCGCCTATGATTGTAATATAAATCTTAACCTGGGAAAAGACCTCTAAGTCTCATTGCTCTCTCTAGTCTTCTTAGAGCGGCAACGAAAGCAGCCTTTTTCATATCAATATCATATTTCTGGTGAGCTTCATAAACATTCTCGAAAGCATCTTTTAGGATGTCGTGAAGTTTTTTGTTGATCTCAGAAAGATCCCAGAAGAAGTTCTGAAGACCTTGTACCCACTCAAAGTAAGAAACGATAACACCACCAGCGTTACAAAGAATATCTGGAACTAGGAATGAACCATTCTTAGTTACGATATCAATCGCAGCTTTATTAAGTGGACCGTTTGCACCTTCTGCAATGATCTTAGCTTTAACATTGTGAGCATTCTTTTCAGTGATAACACCATCGATTGCTGCAGGGATTAAGATATCAACTTCAAGAGCGAAAAGTTCTTCGTTAGAAATTTTCTCTACTCCATCCATATCAGCAAGAAGGCGTCCACCTTTTGCCCAAGCAACAGCTTTTTCAATATCAAGGCCATTTGGATCATAAATAGCACCTGAAACATCAGATACAGCAACGATCTTTGCACCTTGTGCTTGAAGGTCTTCAGCAGCAGGAACAGCTACCTTACCAAAACCGTGAATTGCAACTGTTGTATTTGTATCAATTGTCATTCCAAGTTTCTTTGCAGCAAAGTTAACACAGAATGCAACACCTTTACCTGTAGCTTCACTACGACCTAGTGAACCACCAACAGTAATTGGCTTTCCTGTTACTACACCTGGAACAGTGTAACCTTTTAATTGAGAATATGTATCAAGCATCCACGCCATTGTTTGACCGTCAGTACCAATATCTGGTGCTGGAATATCAATCGTTGGACCGATAATCATGTTGATCTCAGTAGTGTATCTTCTAGTTAGAGACTGAAGCTCTTGACGAGAAAGTTTTGTTGGATCAACACAAATACCACCTTTTGCTCCACCTAGAGGCAGACCAACAAGGGCACATTTAAAAGTCATAAGCATAGCAAGACCAGCTGTTTCAGCTAAATCTACGCCTGGGTGAAAACGTACTCCACCTTTTCCAGGCCCAAGAGTCATATTGTGCTGAACTCTGAATCCTTGAAAAGTTTTAACAGTACCATCGTCAAGACGAATAGGAACTGCTACTTGAAGTGCTCTTTTTGGGTGTTTAAGTCTGTCGGCAACGTTTGGATCAAGTCCCATAATTGCTGCAGATTCTTCTAATTGCGCAATGGCATCCTGGTATAGTGGATTATCTAGAAGATTGCTCATTTTTTTAACTCCGTTATACGTAAAATAAGGACTAATTTACTCCTATTGTAACGGAAGCGCTAGCTTTTGCTTAGGGCAAAAGCTGACTTTTTTTGGCGAATTCGGTTAATTAGAAATTGAATGGTGCATGATAATTAATGCGCAGCACATGGTCAGCATTACTTCCCCCTACCATATCAATTGAAGACGCTCTTGCTCTCAAGTTATTTGTGATGGCCTGTTCAACATAGAATTCAACAGTCGTCCCTGCCGGATTGTAATCAACAGAGGCAATAGTACGGTTATCATTAAATTTCTTTTGTAGCTGCATTGTCACGCCATCAGATAAAGAAAGGTGTGTGTTTGCATCGATATAAGGATTGATAAACTTAATTGTTGCAAGACCTTTTAGAACCTTCGCTCTAAACTTCACTTTAAAATTTGGTAGAAGCTCAGCTTCAGAACTAGGTGAAAGAGTATCTTTCATATTTCCAACGGCTTCAAGAGTTGAGCCTTTCTTAGCAGATTTAACAGAGCCTGAAATTCTCTTATCAATATATCTTAGAAATTGCTTATTAAAGTAGCGCTTTCTCTCATCAAGAGTCGATAGTCGATAGATCGTCGTCGTAGAAAGATCCCAATTTTTTACGTATTCATCGCGTTCTTGTAGCTGATGGTAGTGATTAGACATACGCTGAAGGACGCCGGCCTTATCGTAAACAAAGACGTAATCAAGAAATGTTTTATACTCTTCAGGCTTTGGCGTGTAGTCAACATCTGCATAGAAGCTTTGCGGAGTACGATCTTGAATCTTCACTCTAGGGTTGAAGTTTTTAAACAAAGTTAGGTCAGAAGCAACTGTCTGAATAGTAAACACTACCAGAGTTAGCTGTATAAACCTTGAACAGTGTGTATAAAATTTCTCTCTCTTGTTTGCCTTGTTTAGCATCGTAAGCCCCTCAAATTACATAAGTAATATGTTTAATTACTAATATAATTTGCAAGGACGATGCCAAAGGTGAACTAGTTAAACTAGCTCACCTAAAAGCAGCGATTACATATCTACGATATTTTGTGTTTCTTTAAGAAGTTGATTTAGAAGCGCTTGCGTGTCTTTATCAAGCTTCTTTGATTTAGCTTGAGATTTAAGCGTCTTGATGAATGCATTAGCAGTAAGTCCCTTTGGAACTGTTGGAGTTTTCTTAACTTTACCAGCTTTTAGGACACCACCATCTTTAATGGCCTTCTTAAGCTCAGCTCTTTTAGTCAACTCACCTTTATAAAGCATTTTTGTAAGTTTAGTCTTAAGAACACCTTTTTCAAGAGCATCAAGTTCAAGAAGAACATACTTCTCAATATTAAATGCTTTTGCTGCTTCCTTAATTTTCTTGCCCATTTTAGCAATCATTAGTGAGCGGTGAACTTCAGACTTTGAGATACCAAGTGCAGCTTGGATCTTTCTTTCACTAGCTTTTGTCGCTTTTTGGTAATTAAGAATACCATCTGCTTTATCAATATAGTGAAGCGCTTCTCTTGAAGAGTTTTCAGAGAACTGAATTGCCATAAGCTCTTGTTCTGTCTTCTTATCAAGAATAAAACAAGGACACTTTTCTTTCTTAATAAGTGTCATGGCACGGTAGCGTCTTTCACCACAAATTAGAACTAGTCTGCCTAATTTATCTTTATGAAGAACAAGTGGTTGAATTAGACCGTTTTGCTTAATGTTTTCAGAAAGCTCTTTAAGAGAGCTATCATTAAACTTCGTTCTAACCTGTTCTTTAACTACGATTTCTTTTAAATAAACTTCATCAAGCTTAGCACCTTGAAGAAGGCGATCACCCGATAGTCTTTCAACTACTTTACTATCTAGACCTTCAGTTAGATCGATTGTCTTTCTTTGTCTTTTAGAAACTCTTGGAGCAAAGTCTTTTGCCATAAATTCCTCTTCCCTATGTTGAGACTGTTTTCCTTTAAAGAGGGCCAGTCACACACACATGGCCCCTTTAAAAGCGAAACACATCCGTGTGTCTCAAAAATTATAGATTATAGATTTAATGATTCCCAAAGTGCCGTGTAATCACCGTGACCACGAGACTTTTTCCCCATCTTACAGATAGGTCTTCTTAACGAAATTGATTCTTGCATTTGAACAAGATTTCTAATTGGTGGCGTAATATTGAAAGATTGAGCAAGTTCTTCAAGTCTCTGCCTTTCAATCTTTCTTCTAGTATTAACCATTGATGGAATAATTGAAAATTCAAGTGATGGATTTTCAGTTTCTTTAATAATTTCGAAAGTATCCATTAACTCTTCTAGACCATCAATTGAGTAGTCCTGTGCCTGAGTTGGGATAAGAATTCTATTTGAAGCAACTAGTGCCATAATAAGCTCATCTCCAAGCATTGGAGGAGTATCGATTACAACGTAATCAAACATTCCTTCAGGAACTTGCTCAAGTCTAAGTCTCATCAACCTTTCCTTACGACCTGCTTCTTTTCTAATCTCACCTTCTGAAAGGATGAGAAGTTTAGAAAGATTGGCCATATGACGGCTTGATGGAATAACTGTGATATTCTTATGAAATTTCCCCTTACCTTCTGATGGAACCATAACGTCTTCAATAGTAACGTCACCAATTAACCACTCAGGGATAAGAGTTCTGTGAATTTGTAAATTAAAAGTTGAACTTAGATTGGCCTGTGAATCTAGGTCAATAACAAGTACTTTGTTCCCTTTATTAGCTAAGTGTGTCGCTAATTGGTAGCACTGCATTGTTTTCCCAACACCACCCTTGTTATTTGCAACCGTAATAACTTCCATGTAAGCTCCCTCGGTCATCCCTTTGACCGTAATAAAAGACTATCTATATAAAATGTTAAGAAAACTATCACGCAACGTCAAATACCTGATAAAACATTTTTTTTAACTTAGCGCAACACGAACTGGAACCAATTTTAAGGATGTTCAGATGACAGCTCGTTTCAAATGTTCTATCTTCCAAAACGTCAATTATATAAGGAGATGACACAATGATTAACTTTATGGAAGTTGGTGAATTAAAAGATTTAATGGACAAGAATACAGACCTAGTTTTAGTTGATTGTCGCGAACAAGATGAGTGGGATGCTGGCCATATTGATGGTGCTATCTTTATTCCTCTTTCTGATTTTGCAAATCAATTTGGTAATCACCTAACTGACAAATCAAAGAAGATCGTTGTTCAATGCCGCAGTGGAAAGAGAAGCTTAACTGCTTGTCAATTTCTACTAGAAGAAGGATTTGAAGACCTTTACAACCTTGAAGGCGGAATTCTTGCTTGGGACGAAAGCGGTTACCCAATCAAATAATTAATCTTAAAATCGAGAAGGAAGAAAAATGTTAGATCTATTCGGTAAAGAAGAAGTTCACCGTCCGATAATTTCTCAAGAAGAGTTATCTGATGAAGAAGTACTAGTTGAGTTAAGAAAGATCAAAGAAGAACTTAAAGATCAAGTTGTGGTTCTTGGACATCACTATCAGCAAGACGACGTTATTGAATTTGCAGACTATAAAGGTGACTCACTAAAGCTAGCACAAGATGCAGCCGTTTTAGACAAGCCTTATATTATTTTCTGTGGTGTTCACTTCATGGCAGAAACAGCAGATATGCTAACGAATGAAGATCAACACGTAATCCTTCCCGACATGCAAGCTGGATGCTCGATGGCCGATATGGCAAATCGTGAAGAGATCGATAAAGCATGGGCATTCATGCAAAGATCAACTAATGATAAGATCATCCCAATTACTTATATCAACTGTGCAGCAACTCTTAAGTCATTTGTTGGCGAGAACGATGGAACAATTTGTACTTCATCAAATGCACACAACATTATCAAGTGGTCCTTTACTCAGGGACAAAAACTACTATTCTTCCCTGACCAACACTTAGGACGCAATACTTGTTTTGATCTAGGGATTCCACTAGAAGATATGGTTGTTTACAACCCAAATATGCTTAATGGTGGATTAACAGCAGAACAAATCGATAATGCAAAAGTAATTCTTTGGTACGGATTCTGCTCTGTTCACCAAGGCTTTACTGCAGCTCAAGTTGAACAAATTAAAAAAGATAAACCTGATACAACTGTTATCGTACACCCTGAGTGTAACTTTGATGTTGTACAAGCAGCTCATGACAATGGATCAACTGCATACATCATTAATAAGATTAAAGATGCACCAGCTGGTTCTAAATTTGCCGTTGGAACAGAAATCAACTTGGTTAACAGACTAGCAAATGATTTTCCAGACAAAGAAATCACTTCCCTGTCACCTTACCAGTGTTTGTGTACAACAATGTATCGAGTAAGACCTCGTTGGCTACTTGCCAGCTTTAGAGCAATTAAGGAAAATAAACCTATAAATATAATTAAAGTAGATGAAAAAACAAAAGAGTACTCATTAAAAGCACTTAATAAGATGCTTGAGCTGAGTAAGTAATAGGTTTAATACACAAGATTAAGGAAGAGGGACAACATGCAAGAAATTTACGCGGATTACAATGGTAGTGCTCCAATTTGTAATGAAGTTAAGGAGTATATTATCAACCGACTTAACAAGGGGCCATTTGCTAACCCAAATGCTACTCACCACGTCGGCGCTCGCGTAAAAGTTGCAATGGAGAATGCTCGTTCAGTATGCGCAAAGCTTTTAGGTGCGCATATGAGCCAACTAGTTTTTAACTCAGGCTCAACTGAAGGTATCTCAACTGTTTTCCAATCTGTTTTGTTAAATAACCCAAAAAAGAAAATCATCATCTCGGGTATTGAGCATTCAGCGGTAAGCAATAATGCTCAATTCTATGCAGATAACTTTGGTTGTGAAGTATACACACTTCAAACGAAACCAAATGGTATCGCAGATATTGAAGACCTCATTAATCATATCGATGACAATACTGCTCTTGTTGCAGTAATGGCCGCTAATAATGAAACTGGTGTTATCCAGCCATATAACGACATTGCAAAAATCTGCCAAGAACAAGGCGTACCTTACCTTTGTGATACAACTCAATTTGTAGGTAAAACTTGTTTTAACTTTGAAGAGTCAGGTATTGATTATGCAGTGATCGCTGGACACAAAATTGGCGGAATGACAGGCTCTGGTATTCTCGTAGCTAAAGATCCTACAACATTAAAGCCTCTTATCATTGGTGGTGGTCAAGAAAAAGGCCTACGTGGTGGAACACAAAACTACTTAGGTAACGAAACTCTTGCAGTAGCGCTTACATATTCAATGAATAACCTACAAAAACACGAAGCTATTAATAGCAAACGTGAAGAATTTGAAAAGAATATTAAAGCTAAGTTTCCACAAGTTGTTATCATTGGTGAAGAAGCTCCAAGACTTTCTTCAACAACATATCTTTCATATCCAGGTATCCACGGACAAGCAGTTCAAATGGAGCTTGAGTCGGAAGGTATTTATGTAACAACTTCATCAGCATGTTCTGACAATAATCCTCAGACATCTAAAGTTCTTAAGGCCATGGGAGTAGCTGACGATATTGGTCGCGGCGTAGTGAGAATTTCTTTAGGGCTATGTAACGATCCGGCCCTCTATGATAGAATTGAAAATGCACTTACAATTGCATATGAAAAACTATCTAAAATTAGAAGCTACTAGAACTTGAAAAAAAACAAATTACTAATACCTATATTGATACTTATCGGAGTTATCACTTCATGTAGTGATAACTCTCGAAAGTATAGTTATATGAAAGCCGACAAAAGCTTTCTCTCAAAAAAAGACTCAGACACAATCTACTTCGCTTACACTTCTAGCTTAAATTCAAAAGTTGAATCACACAGTGACGAGCTAATTGTTTCTTCTAAAATTGAATTTGGTGGGGATGCACTACTTTATAAGTTCATTTCTGCTTTAAAAGAAAAGCTTAGTAACCTTGTCCTAATTGATGGTGGACAGATTCTAGAAAAAGAGTATGACCTTGCTGGCGAATTGATCCTAAATCAATTGTCCAATTTCAATTATGATGCGATTCTCTTATCTGATCATGAATTAATTAATTTCAAAAATAACCTTCTTCCTCGTGAGCTTCCATTTGTAAATTCTAATCTTATTTCACTAGATACAAATTCAGCATTTAATCAATATGGAAATCAAGAGTATATCGTTAAAGAAGTTGGTGGAATTAAGGTTGGAATTATTGGATTGACGCCATATAAGCCAAAGTTAAAAAAAGAAGATGGCCTAGAAGGGATCCTTTTTGATGATGTTGTTGCTCGTGTAATTGAAATCAAAAAGGCACTAAAGGGTAAAACTGACCTTAATATTGCACTTCTTCACTCACATACAGAGTGTAGCGATAAGATCGATTATAAATTTAAGAATTGTTCACTTGATAAGCAAGCAACAGAGACTATTCTTAAACGCTTACCCCCAGATACATTTGACTTAATTTTCACTGGAAATAGTTTTGAACCATATATGCAAGTATCGGGCTATCCAATTATTTCAAATATAGGTCATGGTGAATTTATCACTCTTGTAAGCTTTAACAAAAAGACAAAAGAAGTGAAGGCTGAACAAATTAGGGTATGTTCTCATTTTTATCAAGCCGTAGATAGCTGCTATATTGACCCAGAAGATATTGATAGTATCAAGAAAGTAAGAAAATCTCGTATTAAGCTAAAACCTGCTACAGTTTTTGGTAAAGAGATCTTATAAGCAAATAAGAATCCCCTCATCATTACAGAATGTACTAAGTCCAGGAGAGCAAAAACCTGCCGGAGATCCATTAAAACAAAGAGAAGGAAACTTCGTATCTAAAACCTTATAACCACGAGGGCAAGCTGGTTGATTCTTTGTTCCACACTTATCCTTTCCACAAAATTTACTGCCACCTTGTGCACAATTAAAGTCGACGACTTCGTAACTGCCTTCCTCACAAAGATCACACTTATACTTCACCACATCCTTACACTCGATATTCACACCGTGACAAAGAGTTCCACTTTTTAAAGTTTTAGATTTTAAATAATCCAAACCACCATTTACAAATACATTATCAAAATATGATTTCTTAAGTTGATTGTTAAACGGAGAAAACTTTTTAGAAACAGTATGATTTAGAAGAGGATAGTTTACACTCTCTCCATCAATTATAAGATTAAGCTTTATCTTATCCTGTACATGAAGATTCATCTTAAAATCACTAATTCCTTCTTTAGAAAGAATTGCATCATCATTAAAGCTACATTTCCCCGAGGATCTCTTAGTCACTCGGTACTCTCCTAGAGATTTATTAAATGGTGTTTTATAAAAGTAGCAATAGTCATTAAAGGTAAATAGAAGAAGCCATGTATTCTTCGGTTCATAAACCCCTTTACTTCCCTGATAGAGTTCATTCATTTGAAAGTTATTAGTAAAGGCCAACTCTTCTTCCAAAATGAAATGCTTTTGGTTGCAAGAAATGAAATTTAATAGAAGTAATAAACCCATTATAAACTTCATTATAGTGTCCTCATACAACGAAAAGCGATTTTATAATCTGATCCTATCTCGTTAGAAACAAAAGGATCAAAAGCAATATTATTAATGCCAAATCCCTCTCCATCCCAATATCCACGCATTCCGGTCTGATGAGCTTTTTGATGCCAACTAAAATAAAATGAAGCCAATTTTATATTTTCACTTGGATGAATAATATTTCTTAAGTATTCAAGTGGGCCGCCAAAAATTTCATAAACACCGGCCCATGAAACATTGTGACTATTTTTTTGGATATAATTCTGATCCAGACACTCACTAGAATAATCTTTTTTACAAAGTTTAATTCTTTCTTCTTTAGTTATTTCGTCAATATGAAATTCTTTCATGCGCTGAATTTTATTAATTAGAGTTTTGGTATTCTTTCTTTCCCATGGGTAAAAAGGCGCTCTTAAGTACTTTGTTGTCGTATCATTTAGATCTTCTGGATGAATTGATATAGCATCAAAGACACGGGCACTTAAAATTGATTTCCCTTGAAAAGAACAATAAGCATCCATCTCATCAATTGAAAGCCCGTAAGCATAAGAGTACTTATTTCTATCCTGTATTTTCTTTGCCGCTTCTTGAGCAACTTTATCTTTAGAGATCTTTGCCCAATTTAGAACTTCCCAGTTTTGCACATGGTATTTATCAACAAAAATATTGCGATTGAAGTTATCCCACGAAATAGTTACATCTCTTTTATTGGCCAAGAACGGATAATATCTTTGAGGAACATAGACTTCCTGACAACTGTCGACAAAGCTAAGTTTAAGTTCTTCATCAAAGCCATCGGCCTTAACTGTATAATCATAGTAGCGGTAGCTAGGCATCTGATGGTAGCTGTAGTTACCCTTCAGCGTAATTGGTACTAATTTCTTATTAATATGGACATTGACAAGCTTCTTTTCCAGTAAACAGGCCATATACTCTGGAAAACATTGGTAATACTGGTCATCTACATAGCTAAGCTTCTTACACATTCCCTCTTTATCGAGGTGTGCGTTCTCCCATTCAAACTTTAATGTTTTAACAATTTCGATAATTTCTTCATTTGAAAGCTTAGGGCCAGAGCTTTTCTTCGTGAAAAGCCAATACCCGAGTCCAACACTCAGAATAAGAATGGAAGTAAAGATTATTTTTTTAAACATTTCTCACTTATATGTAACACCCAATCAATGGTAAAATTATAACTAGAAATCCCCTATGTTAAAAGGTTTCAAAGGAAGATTATGGATTGGTTAGATAGTTTAAATGATTTAGAAGTTAACGGAAATGAGACAATGTCATTTTTTGACTACTACGAACTCTTCAAAAAATTTCCAGACCGGGAATTAAGACCAACTTCGGCCTATCTTCAAGACATGGTGGACTATTTTGGACGCGATGATCACGGACACCTCAATGTTTTTCAAAAAGATGATCAAGATGCTCCTGCAGTTTTTGGTCAATATAAAATTGAAGAAAAAATAATTGAGCAGTTAAGAAATTTTGCTGAAGAAGGTTTCAATAATAAATTTATTTTACTAGTAGGGCCAAATGGTTCATCTAAGAGCTCACTTGTAAAACGCCTTATGAAAGGTGCTGAAGATTACTCTAAAACTGATGAAGGCGCTCTTTACACTTTTAGCTGGATATTCCCAATCAATACTGTCATTAAGGGTAACCTTGGACTTAACCAAACTCATTCTTCGGTAAATTTAAATTCTTATGCTTTATTAGAAGATAAAGATATCTCAGCAATTCTCGCTTCGGAGCTTAAGGATCATCCACTTCTTCTCATTCCAAAAGAAGTAAGAAAAGATATTATTCACTCAGCTTTTAACGACCAACCAGAAAAATTAGAAGAAATTGAAAAATCGTACCTTGTGCGCGGTGATCTTTCGAAAAGAAATCGTATGATCTACGATGCACTCTTAAAAAACTACAAGGGTAAACACGAAGAAGTATTAAAACATATCCGTGTTGAGCGCTATACAGTTTCTCGTCGCTATTCTCGTAGTGCCGTTACAATTGAGCCTCAATTACATGTTGATGCAAAGATGCAACAGATTACAATGGATCAAAGACTTGCATCACTGCCACCTTCTCTACAATCACTGAACCTATTTCAAATGTCAGGTGAAACAATTCATGCAAATCGTGGAATCCTAGAATACTCAGATCTTTTAAAGAGACCACTTGATACTTTTAAGTATCTACTTATGACAATGGAATCTGGTTCAATTAATCTTGGTGGAATTCTAACTGAGCTTGATATTTTCTTTATTGGAACATCTAACGAAGTTCATTTAACAGCATTTAAACAACATCCAGATTTTAATTCATTTAAAGGACGTTTTACATTTATTCGCGTTCCTTACCTACTGGACTATAAGTGTGAGATGGATATTTATAAGAAGCAAATTGATAGCATTAAGGATCGTACTCGATTTGAACCTGGCTCACTTTCTGCCATTGCAAAATTCTCAGTTATGACGAGAATTCGCTCTTGTATGAGTAAACACTACGAAGACAACAAAAAATTATCTGCAATTGTGACAACTCTTAATCCACTTGAGAAATGCGCGCTTTACTCAAGTGACCGCCAGCTTCCGGCCCACCTTAATGTTGAAGAAGCACAGCTTCTAAAACACAATATTGGAAAGGTTGAATCTGAGTTTGAATTCGATAATCTCTATGAAGGTAAGTTTGGTATATCTCCTCGTGATATCAAGAATATGATTTATCGCCTTGCGGACTTAAATAAAGATATTACTTTCATTGAAGTCCTTGAGTATTTCAGAAGAATTATCAACAAAAAGTCTGAGTATGACTTCTTAAACATGTCTGCCCATGGTGACTACCATAATCCAGAAAAGTTCATCCAACTTATAAATGAAGACTGTCTAGATCAATTTGATCGTCAGCTAAGAGGATGTCTTGGACTTGTCGATGATCGTTCATACGAAGAGTACCTAAAGAAGTATATTCAAAATATCAACGCACTTATTAAGGGTGAAAAGATAAAGAATGAAGTGACTGGAAAATATGAGGAAGGCGATGCTTACCAAATTAAAGAATTTGAAAACAATATTTCTTTAAAAGAAGACCCTTCAACTTTCCGTTCACACTTAATCTCTAAACTTGGGGCATGGTCGTTAGATAACCCAGGACAGAAAGTTGATTATATAAAGATCTTCCCTGAGGTTGTTGATCGTCTTAAAGAATCTTTTAGACAAGAGCAAGAGAAGGTCATTAAGAATATTTCTAAGAACTTAGTCTTCTTTGAAGCTGAAAAAAGTGGCAAGGATGTTCAAGGCCACATTCCTTTAAAGGAAGATATTAAGAAAGAAATTCAACAAATTATTGATAATCTTAATACAACTTATGGTTATTCACAGAACGGATCATTTGCGCTAATAAAGTATCTAATTAAAGAAAGATATTAGTACTTTATTAGATTATGGCCATTCTCAATAAGAAATTTACAACACAAGTATATGAAGTCACTTACTATGTTGAGGAAACTCAGCATGGTATGAGACTTGATCAATATATGCAAATCTATCTTGAGACTTGGTCACGTCAAGAAGTAAAGAAACGTATCAAGGCAGGCGATGTTCAAATCATTGGCCGCCCTGGAAAACATCGTCCTTCAACAACTCTCCACTACAAAGAAAGAATCTTCTTTAGAATCGAAAGAACAACTCAAGAAGATGAGTACTGGCGTGGTGAATTAATTGAGTTAGACGAGAAACCAGAGATTATCTTTGAAGACAAAGAGCTTATTGTTATGAATAAGCCTCCTTATATGGCCTGCCACCCTACTGGCCGCCACCTCTTCTACTGTGCAACTGTTATGTTTGAAGAGAAGTATGAAAAAACCATTCACTCTATTCACAGGCTTGATCGTGAAACATCAGGGGTCATGATGTTAGGAAAAGAGCCCCAGATAGCCAACTTAATGGGTGAAGAGTTTATCCACGATCGCGTAAAGAAGTGTTACTTCTTTATCGCCAAGGCAAATGAAGACTACAACGGCGAAATCGAGTTCTATTCAGATGAGCGACTTGGCGCTGGTGAAGAAGGTTTAAAGCGTGTCTATATCGACTCTTACCCTGTTGATTCCCATGAAGGTAAACACGCCTACACAGACTTTAAGGTTTTATTTAAGGAAGGCGACTATGTTATTGGCTTGGCCTTCCCTCAAACAGGACGCCAACATCAGATTAGAGTTCACGCTATGCTTAGAGGACTTCCACTAGTTGGCGATAAGCTCTACCTTGGCTCATTTGAAATGTTTCAAAGATTTAAGGACAATTTAGCGAGCCCAGAAGAATATGATCAAATGGAGCACAATCGCCACTGTCTTCATGCCATAGGACTCAAGCTTCACTATAAGGGTGAAGATCGCATGTATATTTCTTCACTGCCAAAAGATTTCATTCCACTTATTAGTGAGAGATTTACAACTCCAGTTGGAGAAATTGAATCAACAGTAAAAGACGCTGCTAGAGATTATTTTTCAGGTAGTTTAAAACCCCGCTAGGCCCTGCATTCTCGCTTCCTTCAAGAATTACGTGAGGCTTAACTGCAAGCTTATCGAGAACTGATTTAATATTTGAAACACCAATTGATGTTTTTACTTTATCAAACATTGATTGATCATTAAGGCTATCTCCAAAATAGATAGCATCTTCGGCCATATTTAAATTTGGATAGAACTTATTAAAGAGTACTTTCGTTGCATTTGCTTTTGAAAGATTTCCACACCAAAAGTTTAAGTGCACATTAGACGTTGAGTAGTTAATCCCCTCTTCATCCATAAGGTGGCAGATTTCATTTTTAAACTTCTCATCTTCAAGATCACAAAGCTCAATTGCACGATCAGCAACTCGTCCTAGAGAGTCACTTGTTAAATAAAGGTTAGGATATTTTTCTTTAAGCTTTATACAAAAGGCTTCAAGTTTTGCTAACTCACTTTCAGGAACAAGAAATTCATTTTGAATAAGTCCTGCTTTATCACGCCAGCTAATTGCTCCCCCACCCTCAGAGATAACAATTGGAAGTGAAGTAAAGTGAGTGATTAAAAAGTGTGCCCAAGAAATTGAGCGGCCAGTAACAATGACAAAAGGGACTTTCTTCTCATCTGCTAATTTTAAAATATCGAAAAGCTCACTACTCATTTCAGTGTGATGAGTAAGTGTTCCGTCGAAATCTGAGAGAATAATTTTTGTCATTGGATAGTCCTCTTAATTAAAAAGGCGGCACTAGGCCGCCTTCTTAGTTATATATAATTTCTGGAAGATATTATAGTGGAAACGATACACCAGCAAGGAATGCTGTGAATGAATCTTTAAGTCCAACTTGAACTTCCATTGTTCCATTAAGGTGTTTAAAACCTTCGATTGGAAGTTGTCCGTTGATACCAGTGTTAAGACTGATTGTTGTATCGTAAGTTTTAGTGTCACCATTTAGTGAAAGCCCTACTGGTAGTGAAGCATATGGATAAGCTTCTTTACCCCAGAAAGAGAATCCCTTAGTGATAGTTGGTGCCATCGAGATTTTTGTAATCCCTTGGTCAAACTCAGTTGAACGCTCTAAAATCCCTTTCACAGAAACTCTTGGTTGTTGCATATAATCTGGATAGATTTCATAGTCAGCACCAACAAATAGTCTTTGTGAACGCTCACCACCTGAGATACCAATCCCACCGTCTACAATTAATTTTTCATCTAGTTTTTGAGTGTAACGAACTTGCATACCCATTCCGCCCTTATCAGACGTAATTCCAGTAAGTTCCGTTGCAATTTGCTTGCTTCCGCTAAGCATTGGCATCGTTGATTGACCAATCCCATAAGCAAAAATTGAAGCTTGTGAAAGCATCATTAATGATAGAAATACCTTTTTCATATATCCTTCCTAGTTTTTTGGTAACTTCACTAATCATTTTAATGCCTTGGAGCATTTATATGCAAGATATTCCTAGGACGCTTCGCACAAACCTTACACATTATGCAATTAACTGTTGACTCATAAGGCCCAAGCATTTATAAATAATTCCACATTCTTATGGTGACCGTAGTTCAGTTGGTAGAGCGCCAGATTGTGATTCTGGTTGTCGTGGGTTCGAGCCCCATCGGTCACCCCATTTAAAAAAGCCTTCCTTTGCGAAGGCTTTTTTTATTCCTGAAATCAAAAGCTATGAAAACGATGGGGCGAGAAGCGAACGAGCGCGCGATAGCGAAGAGCTGGCCCGGACGGCCAGCGGAAGCGAGTGAGTCGGCGACGATTGCTTGAGCGTGATGCGAAAGCATGAGGAGGAGCCCCTCCGCATACAACATCACTTTGCCACGATGGCCGCAAAGCGGGCTCACCAACTCTACAAACCCACCATACATTCAATAACTCTAAAACTAGCTTCACATAGAATATTATTCATTCATTGAAGTAAAACCAGAACCATTACATAATTTATACATGAATGAGAAAACTATCATATTCAATAGAAAGACTATCTATTTTGGCACATTTGTATTTTTTCTAAACATCATCACATTCAGTTTGGTATTAACTGAAGATGGGATAGATCAATCTGTTATTGTATTACCTGTTCTCACACTTTTATTTTTATACATGCTTAAGAAAGCAATAAATGAAAAGCTAATTATGACAGAAGACAAGGTCTACTATACAGACGGAAGCAATGAACAAGAAGTTTTTATCAAGAGGATAAAAAAGATAGAAGTCTCGCACGAGCTTCGCTATCGAAGGCTGGATATTATTTTAAAGGGAAGTGAAGAACCATTTAACTTCAAAATACATGCACTAGAAGATCATTTTTTTGAAATACCAAGATGGATTCATAGAGTATCAAATGGACAGATCGAGATAGATCATCGCCTATTGGATAATACTTCGTTTCTATATTTTACTCGAATTCGTTATAACTTTTTCTCAAATTTATTTTTAATTATTGCGTTGCTAATTCTTTATCAAAGATATCTTTAGAAGTTTCTCAGAGTTGTTTTATTATGCGCAGTCAATGAAAAAGCACCTGGAACCGATGTTGCAAAATCATATCATGCTTTCAAAATGACAAAAGGATATTGATATAGTGACAATTTTTTCACATCACTATAGATGATTGCTGTTTCATAAGTTAACTTTTATACAATCGCTTGCATGAGCCTCTGAAGTGTTCACTCAGGCTCCCATTTTCTACAACTATGGATATTATATAAATACTTTAAATCAATATTTATAACCTATTCTATAGCTTCTCATAGGAATAAATATAAAACTGGACGTAGAAATATTGAATCTCTTTCTAAATCTGAATGTATTTATTTGTAAACAGGCTTTAACCCCTTAATTGAAATACACTCTTTACGAACAAGCCAATCTTCCATAAGCTTATTACTTTCATTTTTATAAACTCTTGCAACAGCGTGCCTCATTCCTATATAAAAGACATCATCAAGAACAACTAGACTATTAGGATAAAGGTCTAGGTAGTTTGATTCCCATACTTTTTCTACAGAACCTTTTCTAAATACAGAAATCCCTTTGTTAGTAACAATATAAACCTTATCTTCAATCACTGTATAAGAATTAGGCTTACTACCTAGCTTATGTTTTTTTACAACTTTCCAGCTATCACCGATCTTTACAACTTCTATTAAAATACCCGAATCCATTCTTAAATGAGCTAAACCACCAAGGGCCAATACCTTTTCACCATATTCAAATACAAATGAAATATTATTATCATACAGTTCCATTTTTTTGACTTTACTTACAAACTTTAGTCCTCCACCCCACTCACCGTGATTTTCTGCTCTAAATTCCCCATTAGAAACCAATAAAGACGAGCTTCGACTAACTTTTCCTTGATATTCATTAATATGTAATTTGTTTGAGTTTATATCAACAGCTAAGGACTTAGAGTAATTAGCACATCTTCTTTGAGAGGAATTTACAAGATAAGGCTTAATAACTTTATAGTCAGAAGGAGCTACCAGAGAAGTTACTTGAACAGCTTTTTCAACTTTCATTTCTGAAGCTTTTGAAAAATAGAACCATTTATTGTTTTGCCCACACTGCCCATAACCTTCTGTCACGACATTAGTTTCAGGTAACTCCTTTAAGGACAATATTAATACTTCATCTTTCTTAAAAACTTTTGTACCGGGTAATCTATTCCAAATCCAAGGGTATTTATAATGTAACTCTTCATACTTCAAATTACCTTTATATACTTTTTCAACTTTAACCTTCATTTCAAAATATGAAGGGAATGATTGCTTATCTCTCAAGGTATAGACATCAGCCATACCCTTATCAGAGTTTGAAGAAATAACCTTTCCCTTAAAGTAGGTTGAGCGCTCACTCTTTACATTATCAATATTTCTAATTACGCACTTAGAGTAAACAGTATTGGCAAACAGTATGCTTATTATAAGTAGTTTCATATAAGTATCTTAACTCATAAATATTATTTACGAAATATAGTCAAATAGACCTAGAAGTTAATTCAATCTTCTTGGTTTCTACACTCTCAAAAAGAAAGTTAGTAATTCTCTGAGAAGTAGCGAGAACCCTGCTTTTTTTATTCTTAGATAATTGCTCCTCAATAGATACTAAAAGACCTTTCTGACTCGTCATTGTCAAATCCGATATATCCTCAATAATAAATAGAATCTCACCTTCAATATTTTTCTCATCCTTGAACTTAGAAATTCTCTTAAATTGACCATAATCCAAATCTAAGCCATCATCCCAGTCATAAACATATACTGAGTCATAGCTTTTAAGAACTTCAACTTCATTTATGACTTTTCTCAGAAGTTCAGTTTTACCAGTACCAGTTGCTCCATATATAGTAATAATCTGATATGAAGCTTCCTTATCAACTAAAAGATTCAGTGTAGTTTCAACGGATTTGTTCCAATTTTCGGACACACTAGATTTAGTATCCATACATATTCCTTTCTTATAAGCAGTTAACAAGTTAAGAGACATTCCTTTTCGCTATAATTTGATAAACGGTCTTCCCATGCCACCCACCTTTTCCTGTCTTTGTAGGAACCTTCATCGTATTCAAAATCTCAGCAATCTTTCGATAGCTATATCCCTTATCTCTTAGTTCAATCATTTTCCTTATGGCCTCTGATTCTCTCTTATGTTCAATGACATTTCGCTTCTCAACCCTTTCACCATATCCAAGGCCTCTCTTTCTTTTTTGATTTGACCCCACTGGTCGTAACTCAATGTCGCATTCTTTTAAACGCTTCATAATAGTGGTTCGAGAGGACGCCACAGACCTCGAAATTTCCGCACAACTAAGGCCTTCTACGACATATTTTTGATAGAGGAAATCCCTTGTTAAGACTTCAGGTTCATGAAAAAAGTCAATGATATTAGACATTTCAGAAGGTGGACGATATTCTTGATTAACGGGATGTTGATGACCCCATTAAAAAAAGCCCCCGTATGAATACGGGGGCTTTTTTTATTTGTGGATGAATGATTGGGTTTTGTAGCTACGGCAATGTCGTGGGTGGCCCTCACGATGAGGGTCCCCCGCGAGGCCACGATGGCCGCAAAGCGGGGTCACCAACTCTACATACCTAGTAACAACCTTCAATAAAATTCTCATTCTCATTAAGACAAAATCTGTAATATGGTTTCCAATTGATTGTTCGGCCATCCACCATCTTGAAGTTAAATGAACCAAAGTTTTCATGGATAGCTGACGCTATTTTACCATTATCATGAAACTTAATTTCACCACTTAAAATAATATCCTTCCCTTGTAGAACAGTTTCCATGCTATCAATGCGTCCACTTATTAAATCACCTAGATCATTGAACTCTATTTGCCCGGTAAACTCAAACGATCTATCTGCTAAACCTACATTTACAGAGGACTCCGTTTTCACTAACTTTGCAATCTCATCCTCGTGAAAAATAACTTCGCTTAAGGTTTCAAATGAAATGCCATTAAGCTCAAGATCTCTAGCTTCTCCAAAATTTATTTTTTTAAAACCAAGGTTTGTCTTTAAGCTAAATGAGTTAACGGGGTTCCATTTGTTTTGAAAAAATAAGAGCCCGCCGGCCCAGTCAGAAGAAGATGAGCAAGTGAAATCAACGACGTTCCCCATAGAGAATTCCAGCTTTATTTTTCTTTTTCCAGAACATATTAGATTCGTTGAGGATAAATTTAAATTTACTTCACCATCTGTATCAATATTTTTTAAGTTACCATTTTCATTAAATACAACTCTCAAAATGTCTCCATTCAGTATTACCAAACCAAGATCATTTAATTTAAACTTCAATGGGTTATTTACAGAAAAGTCTCCCACTTCCTTTATCTGTGAGTTCTTGTAGAATGAGATCGTCTGAGCAGGAAAGTCTATCTCATTACTCCCAATCTTTATTTTTTGATTTTCTTTGTAAGACTCTGCATACCCACTTTTTAACTTGGAATCATTATAAAATGTAAAACCATTTTCTCTTCTAGTACCGTTCCTCCATGAAAAGAGCGAGAAAGTTACCCCATGTGCATCGAAGTGACGAAAGTCAATTGACTTAATTAACTCAACGTAATCTCGCAGTGATTGGGATGAGATACTATTCGTACTCAAACGAGCGTTTAAATACCTCGCAGAAATTGAGTTTGTGTGACCAGAAATGTTTACAGCTTCTCGAAGAATTAGCTCGTGCAAGATTGCTGAAGCCTTAGAGGTATTATCCATTAAGTCCCATAATTTTTTATCTATGGTATACCTTTTTTGTCCTGGAAACCTTGGAGTCCTCTGAACAATAACTTGCTCCAAAGAACAAGAGGGAGGTATTCGGCCATCAATAGTATCTGGAACATCAATTAAGTTATCTGAAGTAAATTCGGTTTCAGAAAAAAATAAATCAAACCAATTTTGATACAACTTTTTTCGACTCGGATTAATATCATTAAGTCGATTTAATGCTAGCTCAACTTTTTTATCAACACTTAATGTCTCGGCTCCAAGATCAATATCTAATCCATAAACAGCTTTAGCTTCATATAGGTCATAGAATTGCACATAGGTCTTTCCATCTGTCTTAGTGCACAGTATTCCATCTCCACCATTTCCTGTCTCATGCCCTGCATACACCGCTCTTGATGTGATAATAGACAAAAATAATAATAAAATCTTTCTATTCATTTTCGATCTCCTTACGCTTCCTACTTAAAGGGAATAATTGAACTGACAATTTATAAACTTCTTTTTTACTTCCAGTTTCGAGTTTCTTAGACAATCGCTTTCTAAACGACTTAATCATCTTTTTTGCTTCATCGATTTTAGAGGGGTCGATGGCCATTGTAACAGTTGAAAAATCCCTCTCTTCAATTGGATCATTGAGAACGGAATTCATAGCGAGTTCTAGAGTTTGAACTGTATGATTCTTTAATGAAACATTTAAGATATCTGTAGGTGTTTTATATTGGATGCCTGATGCTTCAAAGCTTCCATCTTTGTTTTCCACTAACATTTCAAGTTTTATAAGCCTATCTAGAGCGAACTTTGCTTCTCTCCGTGAAATATTTAATCTCTTGGATATCCATTCAGGCTGTGCTTTAAAATTTGGAATTTCGGCCAAAGATAGAATCGCAAAGTAATACCAATCAGAAATGGCCTTAAAATAGTCCAATGATAAATTAGATTCTTCTTTAGCTTTCGAACCTGATAATATTTTCTCCGACTCGATAGGATTAACTCCAAGACCAGACAAAATTTTTTGTCCCATCTTTTTTGTAATGGCTCTTTTTCCATTCAATATCTCAGATAAAGCTGAAACTTGAATGCCTAACCTATTAGCATAAGCCCTCAGCGAATAAGATGGATTCTTTGCCCTTGCATTAGCAAATTCATTTGAAAGTCTTTCTATTATCTCGTTTTGCATAAGAAGATTTTTGCAGATAAAAACTAGAACAACAACAAATTTTAGAACAAAGTGTTCTGTTTTGTTTTTAGAACACAGAAATATTGTTCAATCATTTTCCATTACACATTATTCCTTGCCACAGCCGGATGTGACGCTACGCTCGGGAAGGTTTTGGCCGTAAACGACAAAGTAGTTTAGGTTCCAGGTGTTTTTTCATTGACTACGTGTCGTGAAAAACCACCTGGAACATATTTTAAAAAAAATAATCCACGACTATCAAACAAGGAATACGTAAATCTTCTCTCTTCTTTTATTGCTATAATCTTTAAATTTATCGAATCTACATATTTATAAAACATAGTTTAGTTTATCATCGCTTACATAGAAAGAGAGTTCAATATCTTTAAAGTATCTTATAATATTTCATTAGAAGTTCTAGCTCCTTTATACCTCTTTGTATGATCGATATGTATTTCTTCTTATCTTCTCTAAAAACAGAGTTACTTAGTATAGGTCCAATCCATTTCTCTACGCTTTCAGATGTAACCTTAGATACTGCGATAGAGGCAGACCTGACATCATCAAAACCAGAGTGGTATTTATCTTTCTTTCCTAACTTTTTAAAAAAGTAAGTACTCCTATCAACCTGCCCCCATTTTTTAAAGGAAGATCTTCTAATTAAACAAGGGAAGCATCTTCCACACTGCGTAAATCCATACCTACCGAATCGCCCACAACTTGTAGATAAACGTGCTAACTTTTTTAACTTTACTTGATCTCTACAATCAACGCACATTTCACCTTTTGTCTTAAATTGATAAGGATTAACAACTTCAACGTTTAATCCCAACTCCTCTAACAATTGATTTAAGTAGCTCATATATACAGGATTTGTTGTTCTTGTACTTAAGCTTCCTACTCGAGTTGAGGTTAATGGTGGATTCAGTGAGATTAATCCATTTTCACATATAAACATTTTAACCTTTTTTTCAGATTTAAAATTTTCTAAACATGTTGCCGCCATAATTCCATAAGCTAAAAAGATTATAGACCTTGATCTAGTTGAATTTTCCTTACTTGCTGTAACATTATGATTAAACTGAAGATGTTCTAACCCAGCATTAACCTCTTCGACGAAAAACTGCTGTTTCTCACTGTCCCCTTTAACTATTTGGCTTACAACAATAGGTTTTTTCTTAGAACTTACTAAGTCAATTAAGCCAATTAAGCTATCCATGCCCCCTGATAGTAACGTAACACAGTTGCCATCTAAGCTACGACAGCTTTCGCCTTCATCAAAATCAAAGTTAGCTTGATATTCATAGAAACTGAGATTCCATATATCGGTTGTTAAAAAACGGAGCATTTTTTCAATCGTTATCCGAGAGCTATTCCATTTCTCTAAATTCATTACTGGTACAGATAAATTTATGATTCGTGTCCAACCATCAGGTGATGAATTCCTTGAAACTAATTTATCTGCAGAAAGTACCGAAAGAGCGATTCCCAAGAAATCAATAGAAAGTGGATCTGGATTAACTCTTAACTTCTTTATTTTTTCTATTACTGCAGCTCCACATGAGTTAATACCATCTTCGACAGATCTTCCGAATAATAATATTTTTTCTAAATCTTCTGATTCTTGTAATAAAACTTCTTCTGAAGTTGAAACCAATATATTAGCCATTAACTCTCCTCGAATCCTTCACAAGTTATAATATATGCTTCATTTATAACTTCTGTTACATTATCTGTTGTTAGAGTCTTTCCGCTTTCCCTTAGTTCTTCAAAGCTATTATGCGCAACTGTTCTAATAAAGCTTTTAGCATCTTTACTTCGTTTAACCCCTTCCATATTCGAAGGAGCATTATCAATAATAGTTTGCTCTAAATCCAGTTCAAAACGTCTAATCAATTCCTCAACAGCAAAACATTCTACAGTATGATCAATCTGTTCTACTGTTAAATTTTCAATATCAGCATTAGGGTAAGTTTTATATAGATCTGACAACGCATTATTCATTGACCATTGTCTAGTCTCTGCATCCTGAGTCCCATCTAAAGGAGCAAGAGTGTCCACAATGTAATCTATTATTTCTGCTGGGGACTTTGAAGACAATGCCTCTCTACTTAATAAATCATTTTCATTAAAATCATTAGCCCCTGAAAGACTCGATAAGGCGTGATATAAAGAGCCAGCAGACTTAGTCGCTCCACCTAGCCTTTGTGCAGCCTTACGACTTCCACCGAGACTCTTTTTTACATAATTCTTCATGCCCCTCTGGAGACTATCTCTTGATCCAGTACGAGCATAATCCGAAATCCCTTTCCTTGCTCCCAAGTGCCTACGAGGAGGAGCCTTGTCAAATTCTATGCTCTCTGGTGAGACCGGAAAATCATTTTCAGAAAAAAAGTCTGGCCCTCCTACTGGTGTTCCTGTGTTATGAGGAGCATAAGTAACATTATTCTGACCTCCCCCTTCTAAGGGGTCTGGAGTCCAAGAGGGTGTTGACGGAACGTTAGATGGAGACCCTTTACTTGATTTTGAAGTACCCATATCTTACTTCCCTTTTCTTTTATGTAACACTGAAAGGGGCTTCCTTAAGTGCTCTTCTTCTTTCCAAGAATCTAATAAATCCTCTACGAACTTTACTCTTGTTAACTTTGCAGCAAATGCAGGAGTAATTAAGCTAGGACTTAAACTCTCTAGAAAGTAGTAAATCATATCTTGAATTTGCTTTTTAAAACCTGCTACAACAATAAGGTCTTCCAATACATCCAAATTGTTCCAGTCTGTAATCTTTTTGGCTTTATTTATTAGCTTTTGCGCCAATACAACTTGCTCAGACAAAGGTAGCTTTTGTAACTTTGCTTTATTTGATTTTGCAGACCCTGAAATATTTATTAATGTCTCTAGTAATGCAATCGCTTCTGGAGACAATTGGTCCTCTGGCGTAACAATTGGTGCAAACTCTCTTGCAAGATAAACAATTCCTCTTAAATCAGAGGATGCTAATGAAGGCTCCAGTGTTAACCACTCTAACTCAAAGTCCTTACCCCACTTATTATCCTTCTCACCACTCAACTCTCCTTTTTTAGCATCAACTTCTAAAGTACCTAAAAATTCAGCTTTCCCATCATCTGAATGTATCACAGCTTTCAAGATTTCATCGTAACATTGAGAGTCTCCACATCTTTCAAATAATAACATTTTAATCAACTCTTCTTCGTTAACTTCAATGTTATTTGCTTTTGCAATACTAAGCCTTATGGATAGAGCGTTTAGAAATCTTTTGATTAATCTAGGATTACCATTAATTTTTGAAGCTTTTGTTAAAAGAGGCGACAATCTTTCAGCTAGAACAAACTTACTTGTCAACCCTTTATCACAACCTATTTCATCTATCGAAGATGCAAAGGTACTATCGACTTTCTCCCCTTTCCATGTTGATCTAAGCTTTTCGTTTATCTTTTCAACAAACACGAGCTTATTTTCGTCACTTAAGATATTACTTTGCTCAACAAAAAGAGACATTAAATAAGCACGCACCTCTTGCGTACCTAAATATGGGACTTCAATCGGAACCTGAATTAGCTTGTCAAAATAGTTAGTTACAAGATCATCATCTATATCAGAAAAATGTTTTTTCACGGCATGCTTAATCATTTTTTTATCAGCAGCAACTACAAAAGCTGTATTTGGTAGAAACAGAAAAAGTCTAATCGCCTCTAGGGTTGAAACTGTTGTATCTGGTAAACATCTATCTAAGTCATCGATTAATACAATTAAGGTCTTATCGAGACCCTTTAAAGTCTCTTCAAATTCATTCCTTATTTCTTGTATCTCCTTAGGTGGAGACCTCTCATCTACTGGATTTAAAAAACCTTGTGCTACTTTTACTGATTTTGAAACATTCTCAATAGCACCATCTAAATCTTTCTGAGTCGCATTATCACCAACTAACTTGCTTGCACTATCCAGAACACTTCCTATTAATCCTGTTGGGGGTAAGCCAAATGCAAGTGGAAGAGCATTTTTTAGTGCAAACTGCGAAACTCTTAACCAATTTACTCTTTTTAATAAGCCCTTAGCTTTATCAAGTACATCTGCATTCCCTTCTGCCTCTTCGATTAACTTATTAGCAATGGTATCCATCAACGAAGCTCTCGCATCATCGTAACCTTGATACAACCACGCATTAAACTCAACAAAAATATACTTATCTGAATCAGATTTCGCTTTTAAGGACTTATTAATTAATTTAATTAGGGTAGACTTTCCTATCCCCCAAGACCCATTTACACCAATAGAAATTGGTTTGTTATTAGCTTGTACAATAATCTCTGCTACGGTTTTCGAAATCGTTTCGAAGTTTAAATAATCAACTTCTGCTTCATTATCAGTCCACATACCTACTGACTCCTTTAATCAAAAATATGTTCTAAAATTCTGTTCCATTTCCTTTTTCTTTACGCAAAGTCAAAAACAAACGACCTGAGAATATAATTAAGTTCACTGCTTCAAATACATTTAAAAACAATCCAAATTATTCACAGACATAAACTTGAATCCATAGACTTTCCAGATCTCCGATTCTTGCTTCAAATTTACGTATATATTTGCCTTGCAGGTTTCATAATCTGCAACGTATTTATAACTCGCAGTAACACTTTTTCCTTTATCAAAAATATAATTTACTTTAGCTTCACCAATACCTTCAGTTATACTTGTGGCATCACCAAGGGTAGAAAGCCTTGTCCAAAACTTTTTTAGATCTTCCTCGGACATGGATTCTTTAAACTCGAGACTTAATTGATCATATGGAATGGGTGCCTTCCACCCCTTTACATTGTTCTCTATTATACTATCTGCATATTTTTGAGAGCTGTCATCTAAGCCTGATCCTGTTGAAAACAAATAAACAAGACCAACGGTGACTAATGTGAACATTATTAACGATACGATTCCTACAAATTTTAAAAACTTCCCCATATTATTCCCTCACAGTTTTACTGACTTCACATAATCACAAATATATTACTCATCACCACCACGAAACTTCGGACACTCTTTAAGGATTCGAGACTTCGCAATGGCCCTCTCTTCTTTCTTAAACTCTTTTATATGGAAGTAGTTATAACAAGCTCTAAAGTCTCCATTCTCACAACCAAGTGAGATGAGTTCCTTCTGCTCCAGATATTTATTATTAACGTATGAAATATAAGAAGCTAAACGACAGTAACTAGTATCTTCATTCAAACATGTGTTTTTCCATTTTTGAAAATAAGTATCTAATACAGATTTTTCGTAGAGATTACTAAAAGAGATAATATCAACACTTTTTAAATCTTGGGGCTTAGCGAGGCTTGCAATTAGATCATCAATAGAACGATATTTTAAAATTTCAACTTGTCCAATCCAAGGAGAGCCTAGAGCGCCTTCTTTTAGGGAGAAAGATACTTCATCTCCCTCTTTGATTCTTGGGTAGGTATAAGTACAATATGTAGAACTACCAATTCCGAGGCTCTCACCTGTCTCCCAGTCTGCAATGTAATAACACTTGTGATTTTTATTCTTATGCGGAACAAACATACCAGTTAAATAAGAGTGTTTTTTTACTCCTTCGGTATCATCCATATTAATATTCAAAGCCAATAGTGTTCCAGTGACTACAAAAACGGATAAAATCCCAGACATGGCTATCGTAGCTTTTTTCTCGGTTGGAGATATTGATCCTTTGTCATCAGGAATAAAGTTCAAGTAAATATAGTAGAAAACAAATGTAATAGTGAGAGCGTAGCTAAATAATGGAATAAAATCGATTACCCCATCAATTTGTACATTTACTAGTGCAACCATACCAAAGATAGAAAATACCGTGGGTATATTAACAATTAACGTCCACTTTCTCTTAGCTTTTTTCATTTCGGGCCTAGAAAGTGATTCTCTATTTTCTTTTGCATGCTTGGATGAAGATTTTGCTATTTTACTTTGTATATAGCCACCAAAGTAAATAATAGCGATAAGAGTTAGTACAAGAGACCAATCACCAATCGTTTTTAATTCATCGTTGTAAAGCCTTGGGGCAATAATAAGGAATGGTACAATTGCAGCAATTACGAAGTTGAAAATCTTCTGCTTCGACTTCTTTTTTTCAATAACATCAGGTGTGACATATTCCTTTGGTCTTATTTGAAGTAATCCTTCAAGATAAACTAGGAGGTCATAAAACTCTTTTTCTTTCATTACTGTAGATGGAATTTCAACATTCTTTCCATTGCTAAGGTCTATTCTAATTGACGGAATTCCACTTCCTGTTATCTGAGTAACATTAACAATTTCATTTATTAAAACGACGTGAACCTTTTTAGAAAAGAGAAGTTTTGGGATGATCATCTTGTCTTCGTAGACTTCAATCTTCTTCTTTACCCTAGAACCTATGAATGCAATTAAGACAAATCCAAAAAATACTAAGGATACAAAAATAAGTGAAATATTTGCTTCCGTTGCAGCCCTATATAAAGCAAAGAGTGCAAGTCCTCCAAAAATTAAAACACTAATTACAAGCATGGACTTTTGAATGCCATACTCATAAGTCTTGAGTAACTTTTCTTCCATTACCTCTCTATCCCCATATAAACATCTGATATTAGAGAACTTATCGACATATTAAGTAGAAAATTGGAAAGAAAATTTAAAGTCTTACTTTCAGTGACTTAGTAGAACTAACTTTATATTATCTAAAGATTATTTAAATTAACATCAGGAAGCGGAAAAACCACTTTAGCAAAAAAAGCGAACTAAGAAATTAGATATCTACACTTTCAACTCAAAGGATCGAATATCGAGAAAGTTTACGACAACTTTTCTCCAAAGAAAGTGTGACTTTGTGGGCGATGAAAACTTATAAATCGAATCGTAAGCGCTATATCGATAGGATGCGAGATCAAGAGTATAAGCATCTAATATTTCATCACTTAAAAAGTCGAAAAGAAATAAAAAGTTTTTTGATTGAAAAAAAGTGAACAAATATAGTTATAAAATAAAACTACCGAGGATGCTTAAAAAATTGCTTAGCTTCATCGCAAATTTTAATCCAATCAGGCTTTTCTGAGACAAATTCATGAAAGCTATTTTCGAGATCCATATCATCATCTATAAGGTTTGCAGGAATTGGAAAGGAAGTCTCATAAGAAGTAATTTCACCTAATGCCGACCCACAATTAGCACAGAAGTCCCTTTTGTACTTAAAGCCTTCTTCAGGATGATAGGTCTTAATGAACTCATTACCCTTTGTTACTTCAAGAGAGTCTTTTTTAATAAAGACCATCACACTGGCCCCAAGTTTTCGACATCTCGAACAGTGGCAAGTTCCCATCAACGATGGCGCTTCCTTTAGAGTGAATTTAATTTTTTTACAACAACAACTACCAGTTAACATTAATCCTCCAATACGATATGCTAGACATCATAAACTATGACATTGTGTTAAGGTAAAGGGTTACGATGAAAATTAATGAAATTGTTGAGAAAACGAATGTTTCGGCACGCTCAATTAGATATTATGAAAAGATGGGTTTAATTAAACCTGATAGAGGTACTAATAACTATAGGGAATACACTAAAGAACATGTAAAGATCATTGAAAGGATCAAGCTCTTTATTTCTGCGGGTGTTTCTCTAAGTAAGATTCAGTACATAGTCCCATGTACACTTCACACTGATCGCGTGCCAATGTGTAGGGATCTTGAAGAATTATTCTTTGATGAAGTAAAAGCCATTGAACAAAGAATTAAAGATTTAAATAAAAGTAAGAAGGTACTTCTCAAAATAATTGAGAATCGTGTCGTCGTTGAATAAAAATAGATAAGAGAAATTATTTTTAATATACTTGCTCTCTATTTTTTTAAAAAAAATTTAATCAAAGAAAGTGATAAAAAACAAAAATGATCACTTTTAGTGCTCCAAAACAACTGAAACCTCCACAATATAAAATCGAATACTTACAAAACAAACCTATATTTAAAATAAAGAACAAAAATCACCAATTCCCTCTCCCAGAGCCACTCTAGACATTTTTACCCCCTAACTACTAATTCTTTTTTCCATATACTTAAAAATGAACAATATTTAATTTTTGGAGATTGGATGAAAGAGATATTTTCTCAAAACCCAGTTTATGCAGTCATGGCATTTGCGGGAACACTGCTATTTGTTTTAAAAATGCTTCTTCTTTTTGTAACGGGTGATGGAGACACGGACTTCGATGGTGACGTTGACATTGAACATACAGATGGTGGCGAAGCTTTCACTCTTGTTTCGACTCAATCAATACTTGCTTTCTTTATGGGCGCTGGGTGGATTGGACTTGCAGCAAAACAAGAATGGGAAATGTCAGATATGTATGGAGTAATTGCGGCCGGTGTTTTTGGTTTTGTGATGATGCTTTTCAGTTCTTTTATAACTTTTCAAATTAAAAAATTTAATAATATTCCAAAAGTAAATATCAAAGAAGCAATTGGAAGAACAGGACGTGCATATACAAACATACCTGCAAAAGGTGAAGGTATTGGCCAAGTTGAAATAACAATTGGAAATAAACAACAGATTCTACAAGCAAGTAGCAAGGGTGAAGCGATTAATGCATTTGAGAGCATCAAAGTTCACTATGTTGATGACTCAGGAAACTTAATCGTTAAGAAAGCATAATATTTAAGGGAGATTACTCATGCTATTTAGTACTTTTGGAATTATGGGGATAATTGTTGTTCCTGTTTTAATCCTTCTTTTTGCGGCAATCTTTTTATCAAAACAATACAAGAGATGTCCCTCAAACCAAATCTTAGTTATCTACGGTAGTGTTGGAACAGGACAATCGGCGAAGTGTATTCACGGTGGAGGCTCGTTTGTTATTCCTCTTTTACAAGATTATACATATCTATCACTTGAGCCACTTACAATTGAAATCGATTTAAGAAGTGCACTTTCTAAAAAGAATATTAGAGTAAATGTTCCGTCAACATTTACAGTTGGTATTTCAACGACTTCAAACATCATGACGAATGCAGCAGAACGTCTTCTAGGTCTTTCGACGGGTGAGATATCAAATCAGGCCCAAGATATTATTCTAGGGCAAATGCGTCTTGTTATTGCAACTCTTGCTATTGAAGAGATCAACCAAGATAGAGAGAAATTCTTAGATCTAGTTAATAAGAACGTAAACCTTGAGCTTAATAAAATTGGTCTTGATGTAATTAACGTTAATATTAGAGATATTACAGATGAATCTGGATATATTGAAGCCATTGGTAAGAAAGCTGCCGCAGAAGCAATTAATAAAGCGAAAGTAGAAGTTGCTGAGCAAGATAAAGATGGTGCTATTGGTGAAGCAAACGCTAACAAAGAAAAAGAAGTTCAAGTCGCCAATCAAGTTGCTGAATCAGAAGCAGGACAAAAAGAAGCTGAGAGAAATAAGAGAATTCGTATCGCAAAATATGAAGCAGAAGGTGTTACTGGAGAAGCAGCAGCACTAAGAGAGCAGGAAGTTGCACAAGCAAAGCAAAGAGCGATTACGGAGCAAGGAAAGAAAGAAGCTTTAAAAGAGCAAAGAGTCTTCGTTGCAATCCAAGAAGCAGAGTCTGTAAAGGGTGAGAATGAGTCAAAAGCAAATATTGCAGAATACGATGCTACCCTAAAAGAAAAGCAAGCCGATGCGGCCAAGCGTGGTGAAGTTGCACTCGCTCAAGCACAGAAAGCAGTACTAGAAGCTCAGAAACTAGAAGAGATTGCAAGACTTGAAAAAACAGAACTTGCACAAGAAGAGATTAATAAGAGAAAAGTTGAAATTACAGCAGAAGCAGAAGCCGAAAGACAAAGAAGAATTGCAAAAGGTGAAGCGGATGCAATTTTAGCGAAATATGAAGCTGAAGCTCAAGGTATTCAAAAAGTACTTGAGGCCAAGGCCCAAGGTTACCATAAACTAGTTGAAATTGTTGGTGATGATAAGAGGCTTGTCCCTACCCTACTTATGGTAGAACAACTTCCAGAAATCATCGCACAACAAGTTAAGGCCGTACAAGATCTTAAGATCGATAAAGTTACTGTTTGGGACGGTGGCGGAAATAGTCACAATGGTAAAAGTGCAACATCAAACTTCTTAAGTGGATTGATAAACTCACTTCCAGCAGTACATGAACTTGCAAAACAAGCAGGTGTTGATCTTCCTGAATTTCTCGGACAATTAACACCACCAGAAAATAATGCCATTGAGAGTGTCCCTCCAACAAGTCACAATCAATAAAATATGGGCCCTCTTAAATAAACTAAGAGGGCCATTTTTCAGATATTGATTTTTAAAATTAATTTATACAGACAAAATTCTCATAGCGAACAGGTTTGCGTCCGTTAGACAATGCCGTCCTAAATGAACTTAAATTTGAGTGATCAATTGTTCCCCAAACAAAATCAGTGTCATTTGTATTTTCTACAACAAATTTTCTCTGAATTGCTTTAGCAAGTCCCCTGCCCTTCCAATTTTTATCAATGAAAATTTCATGAAAATAGATACCTTCATGACCTAAGAATGGAGAGCGTTCAGCAGATATTAAACCAATTTGTTCATCTCCTAAGAAGACTAATTGTAGGAGCCCTTGCTTCATAGACACCTCCATCGACTCATGAGTGTTTACACACACTTTCTTAGAAAGCTCTGGAGCATCACGATTAAACTCTTCGTAACCACTTTTATACCAGTTGTAATAAGAGTCATCATTAATAACCTTAAAACTCAACTCTTCCTCTAATGGCCAAGACTTAAGAGATTTCATTTCTCTAGTTGTCGTAACTAAATAAGTTGCAGCGATCATATCTACATCTCTTAACTTCAACGATGAATGAAAACAGATATAAAGTGGTTTAAATTTAACAAACTCATGTTTAACATTCTCGTATAAACTGAGTGCTTCATTTGTCGTTAAATTGAAATTAGCAAGAAATTGGATAAATGGAATATCAACATTACCACCCATATGACGAATTCCATAGATTAGCTTTCTATCATCATCGAACTGAATAACTCTTTCTCTATATTCCTCTGCAAAAACTCCATCAATTGAAAAATAAGAATGCCGTTCTTGCATTACTTCATAAGAATTTAGCTCTTCAAATTCTTCTTTGATTTCAGCGCTAATATGACCAAGTGCTAAACCAGTATCAATTTTAAATTCACTTAGATTAAATGTGTCTAATTGCGCCTGTGCAAAAGAATGCACATCATTTTTATTTAAATTCATTTATTTACCCTTTGTATAATTTGATCATTAAAAGGGCATATTTGAAATCTATTTTTGACTGACTCGCAGAGACAAAACGGTGAGAAATTAATGTCAAGATAGATATATCTCTAAAATACACTTAAGCTTAAATCATAAGCTTAAGTGCATTTGGGGTTATTTAAGCGGCCATCTTGTTAGGAGATGACTCCGAGGAATTTTCTTCACCAAGAATAAGTTTTTGGATATTTACGATTGATCCATTTACAGATCCGACCTGTTGTTGCAATTGTTGTGCAATTCCAGACGTTTCTCTAGCAATACCTGTATTCGACTTAGAAAGTACATCAACTCTAGAAATTGAACTTTGTAGTTGAGAAATACCACTAGACTGTTCTTGAGTCGCTGATGAGATTTCAGCGATAGAAGATGAAACACCTGCAACACTTGTAACAATATTTTCAAGAATATCTTCACACTCTTTTGCGATATTTGTACCACTTGTTACATTGCTTCTTGCTGATTCAACGACACTTGTAATCCTTTCCTGTGATTCACTTACAATATGATTTACTTGATCAACACTTGAAGAGAGCATATCAGTGATCTCAACTGCAGCTACACCACTCATCTGTGCAAGTTTCCCAACTTCCTCAGCTACAACTGCAAATCCTTTACCGGCTTCTCCTGCTCTTGCCGCTTCTACTGAAGCATTAAAAGATAGAAGTTTAGTTTGAAAAACAATGTCATTAATAATTTGAGTCTTTTCATCAATGCTGTTTATTAGTGTAGCAATCTCTTTCATTTTATCATTGTTGATATCGAGTTCTTTAACAATAGTATCAATACTTCCATTAATTGAGTCCATTGAGATATTCATATCTCCTACAATGTCCTTCCCCTTAGAAGCTTTATCTAAACTCTCTGTCGCTAGCTCATTTGATCTCTTTGCATTTTCTGCTGTCATTCTAACCATTGAGCTTATCTCTTCTAGTGAAGCACTAGATTCATGTAATGAAGAGTCTTGATTTTCACTTGAAGCTGAAAGTTTTTGAGATGAAGATGAGATATTATCTGCACTGGCAGTGAGAAAGTTAGAGCTATTTGATAGTATATCTAAAGTATTTCTAATTGATGTTGAGATCTTATTAGCAAAGATAATTCCGATAACAAGACAACTTGAAATACCTGATATTGTTAAGATGATTAGTAGTTTATTAATAAATGCGATTGTTTTAGAAGTTTCTTCAGATAATTTAGCGGCTTTAGTAATTTCATCTCGAATACTCTGATTATATTGATCTAGTGCATATTGAAAGTCTGCTGCTGCTTTTGGGCAATGAACTAAAAATATATCTAATAGTTTTGCACGAGACTGAACATCATATACTTTTGCTAGATTGATTGCTTCAACACCAACTTTCTTAAAGCTGGCCCATTGTGCACCTAACTTATTATATAACTCAAGTTCTTCTTTTGTTTTAATCATAGTTTTAAGTTCAGATGCAGCTTCCTCATATTGGCCGACAACTTTTAGAGCTCCTTCAATGGCCGCAAAACGATCCTCTTTACTCAAATTATCTAATCCAAGAGTTCTAACTTGAATTCTCGTTTTTTGATAATTTACATCCATCCTATTTAATAATGTTGTTCTAGGAATAACACTTTGATTAACTTCATCTGAAACTTCAATAAACTTTTTGAAGCCAAATAAAGCAACACCACCAATAATCAAACTTACTGATGACATGAAAAAACACAATAATAATAATTTCTTTTTAAAACTTGCTCTAAACATTTTTTTACTCTCCGATGAATGCTTAACGCCCCACTCTTTACTCTAGATTCTACACACAGTATTTACGAAGATAATTTATTGAATTCCCTAAATACTTAAGAACACTTCGTCACCTCTTGTATTTTTATTTAGAAAATAAACAAAAAAACTTTCAATCACGCCAAATAAACAAGGCATATTGATCAAGTAAATTACAAATTCAGCTACTTGGGATTTATTGATTTATAGTCCAAAAGAAGAAAGTGCTCTAACCGAAAGATGAGTTTTGCCATTTCTATCAATCACAAAGCCAATAAGTTTCTTATTATCTAAATATCTAATTGCTTCAATGACATCTAAATTCATTAGAATAGTGGCCGTAGTATCGGCCTCAACTGTATTTTCTGCAATAACAGTACAAGCTATTATTTCATCATTACTAAAACCACTTCTTGGATTCACAATATGATGATCACTCATCCCCTCACTGTTAGGATTGAAGTGAATATAACCGCCAGAAGAAGCAATACTTCCTGTCGAAACTTGTAATACTCCGATAGACTTTGATGAATCTGCTGAAAAAGGATTTTTAATACCGATACGCCAGGCTCTTGGTGCGTTTGGTAGTGAGTGTACACGAATATCACCTGAACCATTTATATAGAAGTTTGAAATACCTTCTTTTAATAATAGTTCATAAACCATATCAATCGCATAACCTTTACCAATACCACCAAGCCCAATTCGCATTTGTTTGAAAGGAAGAAAAATGCATTTAGAAAAATAATTCATCTGAATATTGCGATAATCAATAAAAGCTTTCATCTGTGTTCGCTCAGGTAGACTTAGTGTTCTACCATTCTCTTTAGCTTCACGCCATAAATGGCCGATTGTTGCAAATGAAATATCAAAAACACCATTAGATTCTCTTGATATCCTATTTGCGATCTTAATAATATTCCAAATCTCGTCATCAACCTTAACTGGTCTAATTCCTGCATACTTATTTATTTCATTAAATGGACTATCTTCAAAGTCTGTAAATTTTGACTGAATACGAAGGACTTCGTTTTCTGCTTTATGAAAAATTTTTAATACATCCTCACGAGATAGAAAGCTTTGTGGAAAGCAAAGAAGTTGAAATTCCCCGCCCATGGCAGAAAACCTATATTCACAAGTTAGTTGATTTTCGTTATGAATCAAAACGATATTTCCTTTGGTGGCCGATCTGAGCTGTATAAAATATTTCGATTTTTATCGATAATAATAGAGCGTGGCAGCTCAGTTACTCCTAGTTGTTTTGAAACTCTTCGGTCACTATCTTCAAGGATAAGGTAAGAGAATATATTCTTTGTTAAAAATCTTTTTATCTTTTTTCTTTTCTCTCCAGCATTGATTGCAATGAAAAGTATTTTTTTATCTACATATTTAGACTTTAGACCTTCTAGCTCATCGATTTCCTGGATACATGCGCTACACCAAGATGCCCAAAAGTTTAAATAAACTCTTTCATAGTTTTTAGAATAATGAGCTAGATTAAATTCTTCTTTTGTGTCGTAAATAGGAAGTGTAAAATTATCAATTTTGTTCGCAAAAATATTCATTTTTATGAAAAAACATATAATTAAAAGTATGAACTTCATCATTGCCTCCTTAGAATAGAAATCCAACAGAGGATTGAATATATGCATATATTAGGCCATTTGAGCGTTTGGCAAATGTGACCCCATTATTCCAGATAATATCTTCAAATTCGGTACCATAAATATTTTTAGAATCGTATTTACTAGAGAGAAAAGCACTTAGCTCATAGGATGAAAAGTCCGCGAGATCGGAGTCACTTGTCATAAAATCCTTAGCAGTCACGAATGAGTCTTGGTAGTACTTAACACTTGTTTGATTATGATAACGAAGCGCAAGCTCGATAAAATCTTCATCATCATTAATTTCTTTAAGCAAAGCAAGTCTTAAAGTGTGTGCCCTCAAATCCCATTGATCAAAGTAATAACGATATGAGATATTTGTAGCGACTTCATCACTATAACCATGAACCCATTTAGAAGAGATTGCGTAGCGACTTCGAGTTTCAGGTAATTTCTCTACTTGCCTTATACCACCAACAGAGACTGAACTGGCAGTTGACTCTAAATTCTTACTGGCATGTACAAATGTAAAGTCCATTTGCATAATGTCTTGTCTTGTTAATATTTGCGACGCTGTCAAACTCGCTGCAAAGATATCACGTGGCAGGAAATCTGAGATTTTGGCCGTAGGAGGAGAGCTTAAGTCCTCAAATAACATTACCTCATCATTATAGTATTGAAGATTTAACCCTAATGTAAAATTGTCCTTGGCCATTGACCTCTGAACGCCTAAACTTGCATTAAAGGATCGATAGTCGTACTCAGAAGAGAATCCAATTGATGCACTTGTTTCCCAATCACTAACTTCTTTGCGCACACCAATATTACCTGAGAATCGAGATTGCTCTTTACGACCTGCTCCACTGGCCCCTGTCGCTCCATCAAGCTTTGTATCAGAAGCAGCAGTCCAAAAATCAAAAACAAAATGTGCATTAATAGCAGTACTTTCTGTTATTTGATGTTCTATAAAGATCATAGGCTCAATAACATTTGCTTCTTCCTTTCCGGAGTCATCATAAACTTGATTACCTTCATCACCATTTTGATGATAAATATTAAAAAGTAATTTAAATTTGGTTTTTCCACTTTCCATCATTTCAGCAAATGTATTTTTTGTTGCAAGAAATAACAAGATACTTCCAAACAATACTTTGTTGAGATTAGTTACATCCACATCCACCCCCAACAGCATTTGTACCGCCAACAGCACCTTCTCTAAAAGCACGTACTTCATTTTGAAAAATACTTTCTTCAGGATGGGGATCTAGTTGCATAATTTGTTTTGATAATAGTCCACGATCAATTTGATCGACATTAGCGCAAGACATAAATATTAGTAAAAATATAAATATATAGATTTTCATGGGCATCCTTTTTCACACTAACATCACCAAAGCTATTTTGGAGTCAAAGGACAAAGTGCATCTAGAACTAACGATGGTGACTTAGTAAAGCCATCAAACCATTTACACTCTGACAGATCTCTATAATGATTTGAAAGAAATATTTGACCATTTAATTTTTTATTACAGAGTGAAACAGAATTCTCCTCACCACTTTGTAAATTTGATAATTTATCTTTTAAACTCTTTAAAGCTTCTTCTGTAAGAATTTGATAGATAGTTGCAAGTGCAATTCCTGCTCCGTCAGAATCGAGATGATTTACAAATAATTTCTTCTCATTACCACGAAGGGGCCAATCCCTTAGCATTTGATTGCGACAAACTTCAAAACGTTCTACGATACTTGCTTCATATGCAATTGCATCACTCATTAGTCGTGCGACTTCCATATTTTGATAGAAGTTAAACCAATGTGCACGAGATGGCTCAACAGGCATGGGCTGCTTTGAACTACGTACTAGATAATTGTAAAATGAAGTTTGAAATTGATCGTTATAACCCCAAGGAGTGTATTCCATCGCCATATAAAGACCAGCATCTGACGAAAGCATTGTAGATTTTATTTTTGATATGAGAATTCTAAATTCTTCAATATCTCGAAGGTTTTGAATTGGCACAGAAAGTGGATTAACCCCACGAAACTCTGCATAGAGAATAACTGCACGATTAGCTAATTCTCTGTTTAATTGAGCTCTTAGCTTTGGCTCGGCCGTTGAATCAAATAAACGAATATAGGCTTCAAACAAATTTGTAAAGACTGTGTCATCACCATCTGCACTTCGATTGAATACAATTGTGAACCAAGCACCTGCATATTTATTAAAAGAATTCACATAGCCACTACTACATAACTCACTAAAGCCAAAAAAATCACCATTCACAATTAATTGATTATATCGTGTATTTATGTCGACATAATCAGTATCACGCTCCCGTGCATATGTAGTTTTATGTAGTGCGATTTGGAATGCATTCGTTATTTTTTGATCTTGTGCCTTAAGTATTTTATCAACATGACTACTATAAATATTATTATAATATTTACTGAAGAATGGATTAAATAGGTTTGTTCCAATCACTTTTTGATGAAAATCAAGTTGAATGTTAGATTGCTGTGTGCCTTTAAAGTTCTCGAGATTGAAACATGTATTTGATTGTTTAAATAGTTTTCTTGAAAAACCATCCAGTAACTTAAGATGACCATTAATTTGTGTCACGCGAGGATCATCAATGTAGATTGATGAGTGAAAGTTTTCTTCATTTATTGTATTTTGTAGAGGAAGGGCCATTGAACTGGCCCCGCCTAGGAAAATCACTAAAAATATTTCTAATATTCTTTTCATATATTATGCATCATCAGGAATTATCACTCTGGCCAACTCTGGCATACAGTAGTTATCTAAAAGTGGTGAAACAGGAACCCCCGTAAGTCTTGCTTCAACACACGCAGGTATATTTCTAAAATGTACTTGATCAATACCCTGCTCATGGATTGCCTTAATACAGGCCAAGGCTCCAGTTTCTGGCTCAGGTGTAGGCTCAGCTTGACCATAATTGAAAATATAATTTGCGATTAAGTATTCCTCCACCTTATCAGTTGAAAGAACAGCATCAAACGCCTCTAATGAAATTTCGGAACTCTGACTATTCGGTTGAGAAAGATTTGAGAAGAATGTGTTCTCTGGTTCGTACCCTCCTCCAAAGTCGTCATCAATATTCAAATACTCATCTTCTAAAATTCGTCGACAATTACTTGCTTTAAAATATTGATCTACTTGAGCTCTATCAATACGATCTAGCTCGCTTATAATTTCAGCATTTGCTTCTAAATTCTTCTTTTTCTCAAATAGTAACTTATCTTCTTCATCTTCAAGTTCTAAGAGATCTTGAAATTGAGTATTTTCAATCCAAGGTGCTACTTCCATTGTCGTTATACGACCAGCGTTTGGATCTTGCATTGTTTTTACAACATCACGTACAGAATCTTTAAAGCTGTCTATGTCAGTAGGAATAATATCCGCTAGTTCGCCTTTACCAAGCCCATATGCCCAAATATTGATTTCAAGTCGTTTTGTTTGAGTTTCAGTTCTAAACTCAGTTGATATCGTTGTATCAGTGGATCCACCAGAGAAGAACCCTCGCATTTTAGACTTTAACTCTAACTCAAAATTGACATCTCTTTCAACTGAAGTCGTACGGTAGCGTAGAAGACCAAGAAAGCTAGAGTGTCTCCCAATCGAGCGAACATAATATGGCCCACAGGAATCAAAGAAACCAACCACATCCCCTTTAGTTAAGAGACTTGCAGCACTCTCGCTTAAATCACTATTTCCTTCTGATAAAGAATGGTAGTAACTATCAACATCAATGTCTGCAAATATATAGTGGTAGTGATAGGTAGTATTGCCTTCTACTTCTGAAAAGACATTTACGTTATTTTTAAGGAATAAAAATTTAAATGTATTCTTCGTTTCAAATGAACGGCGATATTGTGTTTCCCAATCTTGTTCAATTTCAATGTATCGATATTTTAAGTCATAAGATGGTTGTGTGGTTTCGATCTTACTCAAACAAGTACTTTGATA
This sequence comes from Halobacteriovorax sp. XZX-3, assembly GCF_043196495.1. Taxonomy (NCBI): domain Bacteria; kingdom Pseudomonadati; phylum Bdellovibrionota; class Bacteriovoracia; order Bacteriovoracales; family Halobacteriovoraceae; genus Halobacteriovorax; species Halobacteriovorax sp. XZX-3. Next base: position 1,642,360 of record NZ_JBEBMO010000001.1, read on the forward strand.
TGTATTTGTAGCTATTGAATATCCCCTGCCAAGTACTGGCGCAATTCCTAAATCTTTTAAACGGTTGTCACGAATTACTCTCGATGAAGCAGAAACAGACGTTGCGACCGTTGAGATAACGGCCAAGGCAACTGCCATATTTGTTAACTTTTTCACATATCCTCCTATGATATTGTTCAGTCCCGAAAAAAATTTGTATATTAAATAAATGCCAGTGAGTAAATCATGTCAAATTAAGCTAAGGTTAAAACAAGACAATTAAAACTAACTCAAAACACGGAGTCTTTATGAGCATGAAAGCAATAGGTATTGCATGTAAAAAAATTGAAAACTCTCTCAGGTTTTACGAACTTCTTGGATTAAAATTTGAAAAGTTTGGTGAAGGACACTATGAAGCGAAAACACAGCAAGGAATTAGAATTATGCTCGATTCGCATGAATTATTAAAAGAAATAAATAACGAATGGAAAGAACCTGTTACTCCAGGAATCACTCTTTGCTTTGAACAAGAGTCATCGAATGATGTTGATCAAATTTTTGATAAAATCATCAAAGCTGGATATCAGAAAGAGAAGAAACCCTGGGATGCTTTCTGGGGTCAAAGATATGCATCAGTAAGAGATCCAGATGGTAATCAAATTGACATATTTGCTCAACTTTAAACAAAAACAAAAAAAAAGGCCCTCGCATAAATGCGAGGACCTCTTTCGTTGCCCACAGACAGTAGCTGCGAGCTGAGCAGTCATCCAGAAAGGATTCCTACCATCTTTATAATAGCAGAAAAACAGGTTCATACATTTAATTTCATCTTAATTTTTCCAAATCATAAGCACGTAAAAACTAACCTATTGTTAAGTATGCTTTGGTCTAATAAAATAGACTTATTTAAATTGGAGGCTTAAATGTTAAAATTCCTAGTACTTTTAAGTACGCTACTGATTACTTCTTGTGCAACTAAGGTACATGGACTTAGAAAAACCGCAGATTTTACATATTCAAATGTACAAAATGGACGCCTCACTATTGCTGGAATAGTTCATACAAGTGAGAATTGGGATTATAAAAAACAGATAACAACAGCAAATCAATTTCGAGTTGAATTACAAGAAAAAAGAAGAGATCTAGTTGTCGATAACGCTGGACCTTTAATTAAAAAGATTGGCCGAGGGTTATATCGAGAACTACTAAGAGAAGTAGAAGAAGATGGAATCCTTAGTGAAAACTCACTTACAATACTTTCTCAAAATGTAACAAATCGTCGCTATATAGTATTTGGAAGAGTAGAAAGTGATATTGTTGAAAATGATAGAACAGAAACGGCACTAACGAATTCAGAGGGAAAAGAAACCGGTGATAAAAGTCTTACGACAACAACAAAAAGAAGCATGGATATCAATTTCTCTGTTTACGATATTAGGAATAAATATCTTGCCTGGAATGGTGTTATAAAAAAAACAGATCGTAATGATTTAGAATATACTATTAGAAAAAGAAACGGTGTTGATCAGATCATTGATCTTGTTGAAGCATTTTCATCAAAAAATGCTGAGAGTATGAATAAGAAGTATCCGTTCCCTAAAGCACCTGTTGATCGAGATATTTTATCTTATGCATTCAAAGGATTTGCTGAAAATCTTCCTCAAAAAGACTAAGGTTATAACAATGAATTTCGAAACATTCACATCATTCCTAGGGTATTGTTCTATTATAAATATGAGCTTCTTACTACTATCAACCTTTATGATTTTAGTATTAAAAAAACAAGTCATTCAGATACATTCAAGTATGTTTGGTATTAAAGAAAAGAAGCTCCCTAAGATGTATTTTAAATATTTAGCAAATTTCAAATTACTAGTGATTGTTTTTAATATTACACCATATCTAGTTCTAAAGTTTATTTTATAAAGCTATTACTGGAAAACTAATTCAATCTCTTCGAGAGGAATTTGCACAACTTCTGTTGCGTCATGAACACTTGTGAGTTCTGCAAATTTCCTATCCTCAGATAGCACGATTACACCATCTTCAACTTCACCATTGTTAAGTCGTACAGATACAAATTCACCTTCATAGGTTTGTACTTCTTTTCTCGCAGCAGCAGAAGGATCAAATGAAGAGAAATGATAAACCTCTTCTAAAGGAATCTGATATTTCACTCCTTGTAAATTTTGAAAACTAATTGTCTCACCATCTGTTTTAAAATTTTGACCTTTTATATCATCAAACTCTAAATTATTTAGAACTCGAACTATTATATGATCTGCACTTGTTTTATTAATTTCTGCAGCAAGAAGTAAACGATATATTTCAACTGAGTTAAGCTCTTTTCCGTTAATTGTTGATATTTCATCATATGAAATTAACTGGTGGCTACCGTAACCTCTAATTTCGATACCACCACGTGCATAAGCAACAATTTTCCCGTTAACCTTTCTTTCATTATCTTTAAGCACAAGATTAACTTTCGCATAAGGCTCAATAACTTTAGGACCTAGGAAAGAGCTAATTGCGCTCATACAATTTTTAACAAGCCCTTCACTTGCGATTGAACGCTGGATTGTTCTTGATTGTTCAATAAAGTTTTCAGTAAAGTAAAAAGTAGATGCACCAATTGCTAGTACGGCCACCCCATACTTTAAGTCTTTTATATTCATAGGGTTCTTATCGACAACCTGAGCATTTTACTTAAGTAATATTTTTACCAAGCTTTAACTGTGACTGTAATGACATCCTCATAATCACCAGTCGATGCATTTATTGGAACATTCCCTAATTTCACATAGATAGGATAGCTCTCAGCATTGATTGAAGTGGCATTATTACGCTGAAACATGAAGGTCTCTTGTCCAGCATTTGAAAGAGATGCGTAATTGTTTGGTCCCACCTTAACTTGATAAGGAACACTACTTGCTGCATTCTTTAACAGAGAGCCATTCTGTGAAGTCATATAAACACCGAAGCCTACATTACCCTTCACATTCAGAGTTGCACTCTTTACATCCTGACTCGTTAAATTTCCAAAATTCATTATATATTGAGTAGAGTTAGGGTCATGAGGAGAACCCAAAGGAACTAAGCTTAGCTCAGCATATCTTGGAACAACTAACTGCAGATAAAAATACGCAGTCGTTTCATACTCAAGCTGGCCGTTGTTTTTAATACTATAGAAACTAATTTGAATATTATCGCCAAAGTAACCAGAGCCACTTGAAAAGACAGTATCGAGATCAACCTGCTTAATATAAAAATTAGACTGATAAGAGTTGTATCTCACTGGTAAATTAATCACACTATACTCACCAGCTTGAGTTGCATCCGACACATCTTTAAGAACTGTAGCCATATTACTGTCACTATATAAGTTATAAGGAATCGAATTATTAGAAGTCGATGCCATACGATTATAGTTCCCAGCTCCACCAGTACTATAGAAGGCTCTAATGACTTCACATTGAGCTGCGTTTCTAGAACGTGAAATTGTAATAGAGTGGGAAACAGCTTGAACGCTTGAAGATATTGTCCCAACAAAATTATTTACGCTAACATTTAAGTCGCATTTTGCCGCTAAAACAGATGAGACACAGAATGTAGCTACTAAAGCTTTAAACAATGTCATATTAATTCCCCTCTATCTCAATCGTACCAATATCAATGATCCCACGGGATTCTTGATTTATCGAAATATTTTTAACTTCCTTACCACTTATTTTAAGTAAACTTGTTTCATTATCAACACCATCCACAAAGAAGTAACCTTCTCGATCAGTGAAGAAGACCTTCTCCCCTAACTGACAGATCTCCAGTGAAACCGGTCTTCCATTACGTGTAATTTTCCCCTTAAGACTTAAAAGGCCATTGTCACTAATATTGATAAGATGTCCTGATTGATAAGTCGGATAAAGAACAAACTTTTCTTTCTCCAGTGTTGTTCCATAATCAAGAGCAGTTGGGTCTAATTGTACTTCACGGTATTGATATGGAACCATATCAGTTATTGCAAGCTCCCCAAAGAGCGGAGTTTGAGTGTCTGCATGAACTGATGTTGATTTAATAATAAGCTTTTGATCTTTTAAAGATTCTTTAGTTTTAAAGAGGGCAAAACTATTTGTATTAGAACGAGATTGAGCGTAAGCAAGGCCATTATCATACGCGAATAATGAAGTCGTCGATATCCCGAATCCTATCTGATTATAATCTTCACCATTCTTTTCATGAGCATAAGATGCCTTGAAAAAGTAATCGGCCATAGGCGTTGGCATACTAGCACTTAAATTTAAGCGACTATTAACTTCATCGTCATCTGCGGAAACTGTATATCTCGGCTTATATAGCTCATTACTATTATCTTTTGTGTAAGATATTCGACTTGATTTATTATCAAAATCTCTAAACATTGAAATATAGCTATTATGAGAAGGAAAAGACCATGTTAAAAAAGCAGAAACAGAGTGATCAGTCGGATTATTTAAATCTTTTGTGCTAGCAGCATAAAGATTTATATTTAGGTTATTAATTGGATTAATATTCAACGAGGTACGGATGAAATTTCGAGAACCATTTCCAGAATCACGATATTCTTCATGGCCGGCCCCTAGATTTATCGAGCTATGAGAGAAAATAGGAAATGATAAATTAAGTTGATAGTTATTTTTAATCGAAGGCCCATTATAGTCGGCCGTAGCCCTAAAGTCTCCACCGAAAACTTCATAGCGCGTTGTAAATGATAGGTTTTTAAGCAAGTATCCTGCGATATCCTGAAATTGCCAAGTCAAAGAAGTTGCATAGCCACTTACATTAAAATTCTTATAATCAGAATAAGCATTCCCCAGAAAGAAATTTCCAAACTCTGTAGCAATACCATTATAAAGACCAGTTAATTGAAATTTGTCATCTTTTTGATAATAGGCACCTGTTGAAAATAGGTCAGTGAATCCATATTGAACAAGGCCACTATAAAACTCATTATTATCGACATAACTACGGGTTCTTCCAGAATCATCAGACTTTCTTCCTGCACTTAATGAATAATCAAACTCACCTCTTTTTAAAATCGATAATGATGTTGGGATATTAAATTCTAATAACTGCTTAACACCACTTCCATCATCAATTTCTACACGTACATTATTAATGCCATTAACAAGTGGAAGATTTGATAAACGATAATTACCAGCAGGTAGGATTTCTTTTTTTACAAGAGTCCCGTTAACATATGTACTAACATTAGATCGTCTAACAATTTGAAACTCTTTCTCACCTTGCGTATAAGGTGTCTCATAAGGATTAATTGAAAACTGTTTCCTTAAATTAAAACCACCTATTGCTTTTGATTGCATAAAGCCTAAGCGGCCCGTTGTAGTATCCCCTAACCTCGTTCGAAGGCGTGAGGATTCAAAATCCTTTGTTAAACTAAAGTCTCTTCGTGTCCAATAAGGATCGTTACTATCTTCATCATCAACATAGAACCCATTCAACTGCAGAACATAGGTTTTTATATTCAAGAAGGAGTTGATATTCAAAGTTAGAGAATCACCACCGAGATACGAATCACCGAAATTCTTATCAAGAAGATAATTAATCGAACCAGCAAATGGGGCAGCCTCAATAGTTTGACCAGCATATTTAATTCTTGGATTTTCTTCTAACGAATAGAAAACAGATTTTAGACTCTCTACAGGTATATCTAATACCACCTGTAATGCCTTAGAGTCATAACTTAGAGTATAAGGAATTGTTGAAGTAGCAAGCCATTTCTTAGAAGTGTCGATTAATTTATATTTTTCATCCTTAACAATGTTTCTAATCTTTTCATTTAGTATGACACTATCAACATACTTTAACTGGCTTCCTTGAAGTTTTACTGGAATATCCCCAAGAGATTTCCCATGAAGAATAAGCTCTAATTGTGCTTCATAATTAACTTCACCAAAGACACTACGAAATAGCTCGGTTTCAGACTGAGCATAAGCAGTTAAAGGACTCAATTGAGACAGGAGTGCAATAAATAGAATTGGCCGATAATTATTTATCAAAAGACGCTCTTAACTCATATCCGTTTTTTAGATTAATTGTATTATGAAACTCAAAGTATCGTGTCGTATTAGCTAAAATATTTTGACCATTAAGCTTAGCAAGCTCTTTAGTAGGGATTGATAACTTCTGATTACCTTTTACAAAATCGAACTTTACGTTCTTTAGGTATTGATGAGAACTTCCTTTATTAGCAATATAAATTCGAATCATTTTCCCAGCGTTATAATGACTCGCTTCGAGCTTAGGTTTAAATTCCTTCTTAGTTACATATAAGACATTCATATATTTGAGCAGCATCTTGATACCACCTCGATTTTTACTATTAGTATTTCCACGTTTCAAAGGAACTTGCTCAGCGACAATACGATAAACTTTTTCAGAAGAGATACTTGCATCCCCCTTCCAATCAACACGAATAGTTTTTCGATCCCCTGGAGAGATTATTAACTGAGGAGGAAAAACACTCACATCATTTGTCTTAGGAAGAGACTCACTTCCATCTTCTTTTTGTATTCGTCCAAAGACATTTACCGTTACGGGAATCATTTCAGATGACGTATTTTCGATTTGAAATTGAGTGGCCTTTTGCCCATTACTTAGATCAATTGTTTGGCTAGTTGGCCTGAAAGTAAAAGACATTAAAAGTGGGAAAAGTGCTAATAAAATAAGTAACTTCAAGCTTCCTCCATGACAGCTTAGACCCTATTTATTATACACAAATTTTACTTGAAGATGAATTAATGAAAGGAAATTTCAATCATTGGATGGCCATTCTTCTCAGACTTTTTAACATCATAAGAATTCTTATCAAGATTAGACTTAATAGCATAATTTGGCTCTTTAGTATCGACCTCATCAACGACTACAACAGATGCTGGAACTCTTCCTCTCAAGTGTAATTCTTTGGCTTCACTCGCGTAAACACTGAGTGAAAGAAGGGAGGTGACAAATAAAAAAGGCAGAGTAACGTATTTCATCACTCTGCCTATCGGATATCTGACTAAAAAACTTAAGTATTAATTAGCTGCAATTGTTAAAGTAACCGTATCAGCGTATTCACCTTGAATAAGGTTTTGGTGATCGACACCAGTATAAGAAATTGCTAAATCCTTATCGACATTCACACTTGCCGCAGACGGGAATGTGAATACATCAGTAGTTGATAAATCAACAGCATTTCCATCATAGCTTAATGCATAGTCGATTGACGAAGAAGCAACTGAATTGTGAACTAGCTTTCCTTGGTTTGCTGAACTAAAAGAAACAGTATAACCACTATTTGAGTTTGAAACCTCGTTTACAGTAGCAACTTTAGAGTCCACTTGAGTAGTGTCTAGAGGAAGAGCAGATGCAACGGCCTCTGGTGTAACACTAATTGACAATAGAGCAGGAACTTGCCCTTTTAAAACAAGAGTTCCAGTTGTTGCCGCGTAAGCAGTTGAAACCATAACGAGTGAAGAGATGAATAAACCTTTAACAATTTTCATAATTTGCTCCTATATATTAATTAGAGATTAACTCTTAAACATACTGAAATTACTGCAACAATCATGCCACCAGTAGTCACAAGATTTCGATTAGATACATCTCCATTATCTGCCTATAAATTAATCAACTGTCATTTTTTGATCAATTTTAGGTACAAAAGTGTAAAGATCTTTGTCTAATTACAAAGATGTTCACATTATAATTTTACCTTTAATTTAAATGATCGAGAAACTAAGAAAATTACTCACTTTCATTTTTTGCGCGAAGTATCTTTAAACAAGATAGGAACAGAATCACGGCACCCGCTTCATCGAGGTTACCGATATAGGGAATATTGTCTGGAATTAATTCAATAATTCCAGCGGTTGGATTTAGAAGATAAATTCCAGAGACAACGAGACCTATGAAAGGAAATATTTTGTTTGAAAGTAACTTCATTTATTTTCTCACTAATATTAGTTTTACTCAGATAAATTGTAACAAATTTAATTTCAAACTTACAAAATTGTTAGCTCTTCGAGCATAAAAACTGATTAACATCACTAACAAATACATTTCTTTTACCGAAGTTATAACAAGAATCTTTAGAAATTGTATAGAAAATCAGGAGTATTATGAAAACGTTTGTGAAAAGTCTAAGTTTAAATACTAAGATAATTTTAATGGCCCTCATACCATTCTTTATCTTTACCTCAATCTTCATTGCCTATTCTTATAGCTCAACAAAAGCTGCTCTCTTACAAGAGAAGAAGAATCAAATTGAAGACGTTACTAAGACTGCTTATCATTTTCTTGAATCAATGGATGAGAAAGTTAAGGCCGGAGAATATTCGCTAAAGGAAGCCCAAGAAATTACTAAGCATTACATAGCATCAATTCGTTATGGACGAGATATGGATGATTATGTTTGGATTAACGACCTTGAGCCAAGAATGATCGTTCACCCGAGTGATGGCCTAAGAGGAAAAAGCGTAAAGACATTTGTTGATAAAGCAGGAAAGCCACTTTTTAATGATGTTGTTGCACTTGTAAAAAAACAAGATAAAGGTTTCGTTAACTATATCTGGAATAGTAAAACAGATAGTAATAAGTATGTTGAAAAGTATTCTTACGTTGAGTTATATAAGCCTTGGGGCTGGGTACTTGGTACAGGAATTTATGTTGATGATGTAAATGATTATATCTTTAGTGTATTTCTCAATCAGGCCATGTTTGGTTTTGTAGGACTACTAATCATCGGTGCACTTTTTACTTACGTATTAAAAACAAGTGTTTCTAACCCTCTTCTTACGATGGCAAATCAACTTAAAGAAACATCTCTTCAAGTTGCTAATGGTTCTAAAATTACTTACAACACTTCAACACAATTATCAGCTGCAACAAATGAACAAGCAGCTTCACTTCAAGAAACTGTTGCCTCAGTTGATGAAATTTCATCAATGATTCGTCGAAACACCGAGTTTGCAGAGGATTCAAAAAAATCGGGTGAGCTTTCAGAAATGGAAGTACAAAATGGTAAACGCACGATTGATGAAATGCTTTATGCAATTGAGAATATTTCTAAAAGTAATACTGATGCTATGAAGAAAATGGAAAGCAGTAACGGACAAGTACAAGAGATATTGAATATCATTAAAGAAATTGAAGATAAAACAAAAGTAATTAATGATATTGTTTTTCAAACAAAGCTACTCTCTTTCAACGCTTCTGTTGAAGCTGCAAGATCGGGAGAAAGTGGAAAAGGATTTGCAGTTGTTGCAGAAGAAATTGGCTCACTCGCTTCAATGTCGGGAGCAGCATCAGATGAAATAAAAGTTTTAATTGATGAATCAATCAAGAATGTAGAAGCAATTGTTTCTGGTACAACAACAATGGTGAATGAAGTTATTCAAAGTAGCTCAAAGACAGTCGAAGCTGGTCGCCAGAAAGCAGGACAATGCAAGGAAGTACTAGATAAGATTGTATTCAATGTACAAAACGTAAATGGAAAAATCACAGAGATTGCAAGTGCATGTAACGAACAAACACAAGGTGTAAATGAAATTACAAATGCAATCAGATTAATTGATGAAACAACAATACAAAACAACAATTCTGCACAAGAAGCCTCACGCTCAGCGGCCAACCTTAAAGGCCAAGCAGACAATCTAGACGACATTGTAAGGCTAGTAATAGATCTCGTCGGTGGTGATAAGGCCGCCTAACCATAAATAACCTAGTGAGTAGGGCCCCTCCCTACTCACTCCCTATTTTCAAGTATTTATAATTTCCAATCCAGCCTGTTTTATATATCAAACTTTTATTTGACATTAACTACCAAGATGTTATTATAGTTACAGATTTAGGATTTATATCGGTTAGATGATGTGTTTCAGTATACTTTAATCACTTCTACTTTCTTTTTTATAGCAATTCATTCTTATATATCTTTTTGAACATTCCCAAATACACATCTGACCGTATAAATTTCCTAATATGATTCTTAACTCAAATATCCCAGTCGTTTTCTTTACTCTTTAGTATTTTCCAACGTAAAATATTTATATGGAAAAAAAATTTGAAACATTATTCTATTTTATGAATGAGAATGTATCGATTATCGAAGTAAAAAAGTTGGGATTAGCTGATGACGCTCCAAAGTCAGAAATCTATCACTGGTTTTTTATTTTGAACGAAGAACTCTCTTTAGATAAACTTAAGTTTGAATCTTCATTTGTAGATCAGGTCAATGGCAATGAAATTAATGTGCGTACTTTTGAAAATGCGGAATTTCGTTTTGATGATAGTTTTGGTAAATTTCAAAACAAAGAAGGTGGCCATATTATTATGAAAGTACCTAACAATATCCTTCCAAAACCGCTCTCAGAGCTTATTTCAAACAACATATAAAGAACTTTTTTCTCTCTTAAATAAATTTTAATAATACTTAACAATGAGTTTAATATTTATTTAAGGGAGAGATATGAAAGTTTTATTTCCAATTTTAATTCTATTCTTATTAACTTCATGTGCAGCAAAATATGGAATAGTTGCTGGTGCACAAATGCCATCATATGAAGAAGAAACAACAATCAACGATATCATGAGTGGAACAAGTACAACTCTTCCTCGTTTTAAAAATAGTGGGTTTGGTTATCATATTGGTATCTCAGAAGAAACAGATATTCTACTTACTAAAATTACTTATTTTGCTAATAGCTATGACAAGAAGTCATATACATATGAAAGCGTAACTGAAGATTATTCAATTGAAGAAAGTGGAATCGAAATTAGTACAGCATTTAAACTTTGGTGGTTTCAACCACTTTTCGGTGTGAAATTTTATAATTCAGAGTATACAGGCGAAACAAATAGCAATGAAGGAACATATGCTTCATTTATTTTTGGACTCGACTTTGAAGTGCCTATCTCTGATCGCTTCTATGTTTATACAGGTTATCATTACGAAAAAGGCTATAAGACTAACATCAAAACAGAAGTTGATTACTATCACTACAATTATGTTGTTGGCCTAAGATACAATTTTTCAAAGTAAGTAATTAATGAAACTAGTATTAATTTCACTTTTATTTATTTTAACATCTTGTGCTGAAAAGTATGGAATTATCGGTGGTGCCCAAAAGTCGACAGTATATTATGAAACGACATCTTGGGATTACTCGATGGGATTTGAATCTTATGAAATTGATTATAAGAATAAATCAGATACATACTTTATCGGCATGTCTTTTGAAAACGATATTTTCATTGGAAAATTTAGTTACTTTAAAAGCTCATATAAAGACAAGTTAATTGACGAAAATGGCACTGACCAGATTGCGAAATACAATGAGAATGGCTTTGAACTCACATATAGCTTTCCTTATAAATGGCTTCAACCACTTGCAGGAGTAAGACTTATAAAAAATGATTTTGAAAGTAGTAATCAAAGTTCATTTGAAAGAACCTTATTCTTTGTTATAGGCCTTGATGTTGAATATAAATTCAACGAACGATTTGCTCTCTATGCTGGATATCATTATGATATAGAAATGATGTTTTTATATTCGAGTGCCAATGATGAAAAAAAATATCATTCAAATATTGTAGCTGGTTTTCGCTTTATCGTATTTTAAGACTTAAACTTATCCCACAACTCTAGGAGCTTTATTGGAATAGGCTCCTTAAGTTGTGATATCTTATATTGCTCATAAAGATACTTATTAGCTCTATCCTCTGCGCTTTCATACAAATCATTGCGTTCTTCTTGAATTGATAGATCACTTTGACAGTTCCCACCATCCTCTTGATTCGCTTCACATGGATTAAATGCAATACATCCGTAAGGTTTATGATCAACACCTAGTCCACAACCAAAACTTGGATAAAAATAGAAAGGGCATGTATATGACTTTCTAAAAAACTCTCCAGGGCCTATTTGAATATACTTATCTAGGCGAAACTCTGAAATACAATCTTCAAGCCTTTTCTTAGTTTCATCATTAAGAAGATTCTTCTCTTCAAGAACGGCCATAGCCTCTAGAGCCTCAATTGAAGTCATTTGCATCGAATTTGCTTCATACGTACAACATCGGCCAGTACACTTAAGACAATCAAGACCAGAAGCTTCATTAGCAAACATTTGCTCGACAAGAAGCTCTCGACGCTTCTTTGCTGGTTTCAATGATGTATTTGAATATACTTGCTCCAAGGCACTTTTAAAGCTCAAAGAATTCCTCTTCTAGTATTTGCTTACTTCCACTTTCTTTAACAGTTACCTGCTCAAATGAAAGGGCTTCCTTTTGATAGGCTAACATCTCTTCTTCCGATATGGCCTTAGTAACTTTCATTTTTCGAAGGATTGAGTTAACTGTTGTCGTTGCATACTCAGTTAGCTTCTTGTCTCTAAACGATTGTGAATAAATTTTTGGATTAGGAAGTAACATTGCTAAAAAAGCAGATTCTTTTGGATTCAAATCAGCAGGGCGCTTTTTAAAATAGTACCAACTTGCGTCTTTTATTCCATACAAGCCTTTTCCAAATTCAATGACATTCAAATAGGTTTCAAGAATTCGATTCTTTGATAACTTTTCTTCTAAATACATTGTCGTAAAAAGTTCAAAGACTTTTCGTTCAAGACTTCTTTCACTCTTAGTATAAAGATTCTTTGCAAGCTGCTGAGAAATTGTACTTGCACCTCTCAACTTCTCACCTTTTAAGTGATCAGTAACAGCATGATAGATTTGTCTAAAATCGACACCTTGGTGTTCATAAAATGACCAATCTTCACTAACAATGAAGGCATAGTAAACATGCTTCGGCATAGTATTGATATAGGCCCAATTGCGAGGTCTCTTACTTGTTACAAGATAAGACACATCTTCATTCTTTACAGTCGTTTTAACATAACCACTGGCCAGTCTATTAATGTTTAGAACGGGCACACGTGATAATACATAGCCTGCTAAGACAAATAGAAAGATGATAAATAGGAACGTAATTTTCTTGAACATTTCTCGCACTTTAACACAAAAACTCGATTCTTGAATAGTCTATCAAAGTGAACAACTACTGTATCAACGAATGTAAATTTAACAACTTAGACTCAACTAAAGCGGCATTATTTACCCTTTTTTCTAAGAGCTCATCAAATTCTACGTAAAGCATGAATTTATCCCGATTTTGTTTGTAACCACACACAATCAAACGGAGTTGTTTATGTTGAAGAAGTCATGTCAAATGATAGCGGCATCCTATTGCCTAATTTTCACCAATATTTCCACGGCCTATGCTAATGATCTTAATGAGAAACCAGCATTTCCTATTGGAAAAATCAACCAGCTGAATGCTAATTATACAAGTCCTAAAGGGACGGGAACAAGTAAAGAAATTTCAATTAAGGGCTTTGGAGACTTTATCAATCCAAATCTAGAAGTTGAAAACTATGGTGGAACATTAATCTTTTCTATTGATAACGAATCTTTTGAGTTAGACCTTTCATCACTTCAAATCAACGATGCCGATAAAATTGGAATCTCAAATATTAATTACAATAACGGCGACACTAATATTGGATTGAACTTAAACCAAGTACAAGCTAGTGGAGAAGGATTTTCAACTCGTCTATCCGGAACAAGCTTAGAGTGTCAAAAGCAAAGCCGTGAAGGTAATGAATACGAGCAGCTTCTACAAAACTGTTTTAATTATCTTAGTCTAAATGTTGGTAGTGCATTTTTTCAAAGTAGCGAGAGAAGTTTCTACAATCTAACAAATGAATATGAAACTCTTGGAAGTGCTGTCGAAATTGATGACTTAAAGCTTAATATTCGTGGTGGAAAGTTTGATGGCCACCTTAAAGGAAATGTTTCTAAAGGTGTAAAAGTTAAGTTTGAAGGACGTGCATCTTACGACCTTGGAAATAAAATTGTTAATATTAGAATTGATAAGGCAAAAGCTGGACTATTTAATGTTCGTCGTACAATTTTCAAAGAATTAGAAAGATTTGAAAATGATAAAATCGAAATCGACGAGCCAAATATTTATATTATTCTACAAGAATAAAATATATGAGAGGATCTTAATTGATCCTCTCCATTAATTCTTCATTTGAATTTAAAATCGTAATCAACTCAAAGTGCTCTTTCGAGATAAATCCCTCAGCAACTGAATTTTCAATATGTTTAATTAAATGATCAAAGTAGCCGTTTACATTAACTAAATAGATTGGCTTCTTGTGATATTGAAGCTGTGCCCATGTTGTAATTTCAAATAATTCATCAAGTGTTCCAAACCCACCAGGATAAGTCACGAAGACATCTGAAAGCTCATACATTCTTTCTTTACGAGTATGCATTGTATCCACTTCTATAAACTCAGTTAGACCTTGATGCCCTACTTCCCAATCAATAAGAGACTTTGGCATAACACCAATAACGTGTCCGTCTTTAGCCAGCATTGTATCTGCAATCTTCCCCATTACACCAATAGAGGCACCACCATAAACGAGGTAGTGGCCGTTACCGACAAGTTTCTCACCTAAGTCCTTGGCATAATTTAGATACGTTTCACCCTTTCCACTTGATGATCCACAAAATACACATACTCTCATTTTATTCTCCAACTTCTTTATTCAAATCTTCTAGCGAAAGAAGAGATTTAGCGTTCTTCTTTAAATATAAAAAGTATTCTTGATTTCCACTCTTACGTCCTTTAATTACACAAGGCTTAAATCCAAGAATCCCAAGTCCCATGGCCTCACATTGAATCTTCATTTCTTCAACGGCCCTTAGAACATAACTATTATCTTTTACAATTCCCTTCTTACCAATACCATCTCTTCCAACTTCAAATTGAGGTTTAAAAAGAACGATCATTTCAGCATCGTCATTACTGATATCAACTAAATTTTTCCAAATCAAGTTCAGGGAAATAAATGAAAGGTCAACAACACAAAGATCAACAGCTTTGTCTAACTTATGAAGCTCCCTTATATTTGTTCCTTCGAGGTTTACCACTCTAGCATCACTAACAAGACTTGGTGCAAGTTGTCCATGCCCAACGTCAATGGCAAAGACTTTAGAGGCTCCATGATTTAGGCAAAATTGCGTAAAACCACCAGTGCTGGCACCAACATCTGCGACTAATTTATTCTCAATAATAACATCAAATGCTTCGAGGGCACCGGCAATTTTATGAAAGCCACGGCCAACTTCTTCGCTACTTTCATTAAGTTGAACGTCATCGCTACTTGAAACTTTATATGACGTTTTAGTGACAACTTTACCCGCAACAGTAACTTTACCATCACCTATTACCTGTTGGGCACGACTGCGAGTAGCAACAAGGCCAAGCTCGACGAGTTTCTTATCTAATCTTTCAAAATTTTCTTCAGACATTAATGAACTACTGGTTTGATTTTAATTTTTGTTTTTTGTCCAAGCTCAGGTTCACTGAAAACAACATCACCTTCAGTTCCTAAATTAAGACTCAGTTCAAAACTCTTTGAGAGCGTTTTGGAAAGAACTCTCCCTTCTATTCTAACCATAGCACCTGGGCCATAGATTTCACCGCTATCAACAAATTGACCACTTAAGAGAAGATCGATCTTACTCTTCATCACAAATCGACTCATCTTTTCTGGCTGAATATTTTCTATGAAGTGAAGTTCACTCATGAGAATCGTTTGCCCTTCGAAGTCCTTTTCATGAGTCATCACAACTTCCACAAAAATTGTGGCATATGTGTTTAGACATAGAAGGAGAAGTAATAAAAACTTTTTAATCATTAAATTCACCAGTATAGACAAGTTTTGTCTGGCCCCCTAGATAGATGAAGCCATCGACTCTTTTAACAAATAGTATACCACCATTTGTGAGAAATTCTATTTCGTCTCTATGTTCATATTCCTTATCCCACAGCATACATGCCGCTGCGACATTCCCCGTCCCACAAGCAAAGGTCTCGGCCTCGACCCCACGTTCATATGTTCGAATACGCCACTCACCTTCATCAATTTGATTAATGAAGTTAGCATTTGAGCCTCGAGGGAAATCTTCATCAAAGCGAATGCGTCTGCCAACAGAATCAACATCAACTTCTTGCGCGTCATAGACCATAAATACACTGTGTTCAACACCAGTATTAATATAGTACGAATCCTGAGCATCTTCATATTTGCTAGAGAGATCGTATAGGTCAGCATCTTTAATGACGGCCATGTGAACCCAGATCACATCACCTTCAATACCCGAAGAGTAGAGCCCACTTCCCGTGGTAAATTTAAAGTCAGTATTCTTTGTTTGCGTCGTACGGCGATAGAAGTCAGTAATGGCGCGAGTTGCATTTCCACACATACTCTCTTCATTGCCATCGGCATTGAGGTAGCGCATATGAAAGTCATACTTGTCACTACTTTCCAGAAAAACCACACCATCGGCACCAATGCCAAAGCAGCGCTGACATAGTTGCTGCCATTTTTGTGTGTTGCCAACGTCTTGCTTCCCATCGCGATTATCAATGAGAATGAAGTCATTTCCATTAGAGCTATACTTACTAAACTTTGTCATAAATTAATCATTTCATTATTTTGCGTATTTGACTACTCCCGCCAATTACACATCGCACCACTGCCACATAGCAAAATTTTGTAGCCAGATTACCAAAACTTGGATAAATTTAAGTTTCAAAATTCCAATTGAGGGCCATTAGCTCAGTTGGTTAGAGCCCCCGGCTCATAACCGGGTGGTCGCAAGTTCAAGTCTTGCATGGCCCACCAAATATAAAAACCACCCTTGCGGTGGTTTTTTTATTTTCCACCAGCGGTACGCGCCACCTTTTGAAGATTACAACGACTTACAAATTTAAAATGACTTTTTTAGCTTCTATTAATGGATTATTTAACATTTTATAAATATCGCTAATACAGCATGACATCAAACATAAGAACGAACTTATACTCCAATCAAATTTTGGGAAAAACAAAAATAATTAACTGCTAAAGAATTGAAATACTCAAAAGGTGGCGCGTACTGATCAGGGAAGAGTTCTCAATCCATTGAAAACTCATAAATTAAAGAAATCAGCAATTTTCTGATTACTAAAAAGAAATAAATATTTATATAGTCTTACCTAATTGAGTAGCATACTCTAAGGCAGACTCAAGAGATTTTTTATGGCGTTTATCGCCAAACTCTTGATACTCAGACTTGATTTCAAAGAAGTAATCAACACCTAAATACTTACTCATTGTTTTCACGTGAGGCCCCAGATGGTTCATCATTTCTCTCATTCCGCCTGGCTCAAATCCAAATTCTCCACTTGAAGTACAAAGAATTAGCTTCTTTCCAGAAAGAATAGGTTCTAAAGGAAAGTCTCCTCTAGAGAGGTCAAAAGTGAAAGTCTCGTTAATTCTAATAATCTGATCAAACCATGCTTTTAGTATGGCCGGTAGCCCATAATTGTACATTGGTGAAGACAGAACAATAATATCGGCATCTCGAACTTCTTTAATATACAAATCAGATTCAGCAAGTAAGTCAATTTGAGATTGAGAGCGTTTATCATTTGGTGTAAATACCGCTGCTATCCAATCATTAGTAATAAAACTCGGTGGGCAATCTGCCAAGTTCCTATAAATGAATATAAACTCATCATCAACTCGTTCTTTAATACTGTCGACAATATTTCTTGCGAGTCTTCTTGAGATAGAGTTCCAACCTGAATTTTCATTATCTAACCGTCTCGGGCTAGAGTCTACATGTAATACTGTCTTCATAAACACTCCTTTATTTGTATTATGAAGAATAAGACTATTTTTACAAATGAAAGTTTATAAGCTATGAATGAATCTAATTCATCCATAAGGTGTAAAATGATTAACAATCTAAATAGTATAAAAGTTTTCTACCACGTTGCTAAAAACTTAAGTTTCAAGGATGCAGCTAACGAGCTATCACTAACACCAACGGCGGTATCTCACCAAATCAAAAACCTAGAAAATGATCTTGGGATAAAACTATTTATTAGAAAAACAAGAATGATAGAACTTACAAAGGAAGGAGAAATTCTTTTTAAAGGAGCGAACAAATCTCTCCAAGCAATCGATCAATCTCTAGGAGAAATAAATAAGAGAAAAAATGTCATTTCAATTTCAACAACAATGGCATTTGCAAGTCACTGCTTAATCCCCTATCTCGACAGTTTTGAAATAGAGAATCCTCAATATGAGATCGAAATTTACTCATCAAATAAATTAGAAAATTTAAATATGAGAGGTGATATTGATCTCTTTATTCGCTTTGGTCCAATTCCAAACAAAGACGTCATTATCCTAAAAAAAGAGAAATTAAGATTTTTCATTTCAAATCACGCATATGAAAAAGCTTTAAAAAGTAAATGTATCTTGCAAGTGGAGTGGGAAAATAAAAGCTTAGAAGTACAACAGACACCATCACTAAAAGGCTTTCATAAAGTTAAGAAGTTTCGCAGCGAGGAACATGCGCTCAAGGCAGCTATTAATGGACAGGGTGTCTTATTTTGTAGTGAAACAATTTGTCAAAATGACTTAGAAAACAACATTTTAAAGTATTTCAATACAAAGAAACATCTCGAAACCGATTATTATTACTATCTCACCACTAAGAAAGAGGGTAAAAAAATTGAAGACTTTAAAGGGTGGATCTCAGGTATATTGAACTAAATTTAGGTTAAGGTACGCGATACAAATCACAAAGTGAAATCAATTCCTCACCATAATAAAAGCCTTCTATTAAGAAGGCCCTTATTTTTAAAAATAAATTTAAGACTCAGCTGTGGTGGGATCAATAATAGTTCCAACCTTAGCAATACTAGTAATAGGAAAATCACCCTTATGTGCGTGTTCCCTAATAAGATCTTCATTAGGAGCAATGTACTCACAATAGATCTTATCATTTGTTACATAGCTTTGTACCCACTGAATACTTGGTCCCATTTCCTCTAAAACATCACAAGATTTCTGAGAGAGACCTTGTAGATCCTTTTGCGATAATTTACCAGCACCAGCAAGCTCCCTTTCAATGATGTATTTTGGCATGATAACTCCTTAGTTTAGATTATGTACGATGACTCTACACCTAAAGTGTTAACCAACTATCAAAATTAATAGTAGAAAGTATAATAGTGTTCAATCCATTTAGATCAACAACACTGAGGAAAAGTTATTTTGAAAAAATACTAATTATTCTCAATTCTGATTTTTTATTGAAATTATTCACCCAAATTTCCCCTCTTCCATACATAAGCCCCGTTGACTTACAGAAAAAGGAATCTTGATCTTGTTTTAGAATTATTCTTTTAATTTTTTTATTAATAATAGAATCGTAATTTTGTATAAATTCACTTTTGCTTTTCACAACTTTTTTCTCAGAAAGCCTCAGAGGATAGTTAATCATACTGGCAAGTTCTGTTTTTTTATCTTCTTTAATATGGCCAACTAACTTGTTGTGAAATTTCAAAAAGTCTTTTTTATCTGCAAGTCCGAGAGAATGCTTAACATTACAACCAGAACTTTCCTTTGTAACTGGAGTCAAAACTGGATCATTTGCAAAAGCACTCATGCTTATTAAAGTTATAATTAAATTTTTCATACATTTATCATCTCTTATTTTAAACAATATTCCCTTACTTAATTTCAGATATTTTCTTATAAGAGGTCTCAAAAGATGAAAATAGTTCTTCGCATCTATCAATAGCGTCATTTTCAGAAATAGTTGTCTCTGAACACTCTTTTCGAACAACATTATAAGAGTCTAAACTTCGAGCAGCAGATCGTCGTAGTTCTTTAAACTCATCACTTGTCGTTCTCTCAAAGAAAGGCTTTAGAGAGAGCATCTCTTTTTGAATCTTAAGTGAAGCAGAAATATTATCGAGTATGCCTCTTTCATGGTCATGAGCAACTTCGATTACAATATCCATAAGCCTAGGAGGCAACATATTTGAAAAGAGAGCTAATCCTAGGACCTTCTCAATTCCAATGGAATCATTTAAGACACTGCTTGGATTTGTATTAAGATATTGTGCAAATAATGTTGGTGAAATTTTCTTATAATTACTTTGAGAGCAAATATTAGAACAGAAAGACTTTATCGAGTTAGCTTTTAAAAGATCATCGACAATAATTCGTGCGCTAGTAGCGGCATTTGTCATCTCTCGCATTTTCTCTACTCGCGAGACCTCTTTATTATCCTTCTCATTATTTTTATCGTTTGATTCTTCAATAGCAGCATTAGGGATCACATTCTCTTCATCAGAATTATGTACTTCTTTATTATCATGCTTATTAGATTTTTTATTATTAACTTTAATTACTTGGGGGTCTGCGACTTTAATGCCCTTAACAACATAGACTGTCGTTCCTAAGAAAATCATATAGCTTACGATGACAATAGCTATGATTGCGATAATAAAAACCTTTATCAATTTTTTGAATAATTTAATAACTCTCTCCACGAATTAGTCTGTCTTTAGTTAATGGTGTGAATCTTCAGGTACCCAATAGGGTGCTGTAATAATCAAATAAATAAATTCGTCATTACCATCATTTATAAAGGCATGCTTTTCATTCGGTTTCGTATAGACCAAACTTCCGGCCTTAATATGATTTTCGACTCCATCAATAATTGCCCTTCCTGTACCGCTAATAACAAAGTATGACTCTTCTCTTTCTTTATGGTAATGCTCGTCTGATTTTGTACCTGCAGGAAGCTTTACAATTGCAACTGTATGGTGCTCGCTTGCACCTGTTGAGTCATGCCTTCCAACAAGTACGCTGAACATATCTCCACCTGGAAAAGTTTTAAAATTAACATCTTTTACTGAGTCGATAATTTTCATCAAATCTCCAATAATTTATAAGGTGGCGCGTACCTTTTTTTTAAACTTTTAGAATCGTATCTAAGACGATATCTGATACTTGATGTGATGACCAAGATGAAACTAAATTAGATGTTCTGATATAGACATAGCTAAAAAAACAAGACCCTAAGAACACAAGACATTTAAACTCAAATGGATATTGAGTATGTGTACTAACCATAATCAATGATGGAATAACTATCGCAATCCATTTATTGCGAAATAGAGCTAGAGTAACACCAACAAGTAGGGCCCTATAACTTATTTCTTCATAATAATTAGAGAAAATATTCCCAAGAATACTTTGAGAGTTAATTAGAAATTGAAAATCATATCCGCGGATTAACCAATAAATAATAAAAAGCACAGATAAAGCAAGAGCACTTACTATACCATATAAGAGGGCCGCCTTTATATTAACTAAATACTTTGGGAGTCTTATTACGCCTAATTTGTAAGCAATAAAAATCATAACATATGAGCAAATCGCGCTAAATATTGATCCATAAATAAGTAAGTGACTAAAAAAAAGCTTTGGTTTTAAAACACCGTTTTTAATATAACCATAGAAAAGATTCATTAAAATATCTTTCCCATAGTACCAACTTACATAATAAATAGTTATGGCCATGATAAATATGGCAACTCTTTTTAATAGTTCGCAATCTTCATAGTATAATTTTTCATTTAAATTAGAATTCATAACCTCTACTTTCATTTATTCTCATATAATCGTCTATTTCACTGGTGCATATATCATTTTCAATATAATGACAGAATTAATAGAATTGAGGTCATAATTGGAATCATTACAGAATACTGTCTGAAAAACATACAAGTCTAACTAAACTATACGGTACGCGCCATAAAAACGATGATTAGCTACAAGTAGGATCGATATCCACGTCGCAAATTCCGCACATCTCTTTCTTATCAGCATACTGTGTGTTTTCACAGTAGCCAGCATAGTCACCGTGGTCTAAGTGATCTTGAACTGCGTTCTTATTGATTGTGATTTCCTTGGCTTTATCTGGATTTCCTGGAGGCACGTGACAGATAATAATCTTGTTACCTTGCTTTGGGCATCTAAGAAGTGGTCTTCCTTTGGCGAAGATAGAAGACGTTGCCATGGCCAATACTAAAAATGTGATTGTTGCTTTCATAATTCCTCCAAAATCTCCTTTATTATAACATCAAATAAGGAAGCTCCTGCTTTTGTTAAACCATTAAAAATACGAGATTTTTCAAGATTACTTTAATCAATAATTAATATTCAAACACTCAACATATTGAAATCCTTATGTATAATTATGAGTGATCGAAAATTTTGAGGGATATATGCCAAATACAAAAATCAGAGAAAGTTACGACTATATTATTATTGGATCAGGTTTCGGCGGTTCGGTTTCAGCACTAAGACTTGCTGAAAAAGGATACAGCGTCTTAGTCGTTGAAAAAGGGAAAGACTTCTCTGATACAACGAAGTTTCCAAAAACTAATTGGAATCTTCCAAGGTGGATGTGGCTTCCTCAGTTGAAGTTCTTTGGTATTCAGCAACTGACCTTCTTTAAGCATATCTCAGTTCTAAGTGGTGTTGGAGTTGGCGGCGGCTCACTTGTCTACGCTAATACTCTACCAAAGCCCAAATCACAGTTCTTTAATCATGGCCCTTGGAAGAATTTGAATAATTGGGAAGAAGAACTATCACCTTACTACGATCTTGCATGGAAGATGCTTGGAGCAGAAAAGACAAGACACTATGGTGATGCAGATCATACGATGCTTGAGCTTGCTAAAAATATTGGACGTGAAGAATATTTTGATTCAACAAAAGTCTCCGTCTATTTTGGAGAAGAAGGTAAAGAAGGTGTTGAAGTAGCAGATCCATACTTTAATGGGAAAGGCCCAAGCCGCTCTGGCTGTATCTCATGCGGTGCCTGCATGACAGGTTGTCGTCATAATGCAAAGAATACTCTTGATAAGAATTACCTCTATCTCGCACGACAGCTTGGTGTTGATATTCTTGCTGAAAATAAAGCAGTAAAAGTTTCACCTCTCGATGGTGCAAGTGGAAAGACTGGCTACGAAGTTGTTTTAAAAGAATCGACAAAGTACTTTGGAAAAAAAAGAAACCTGAAGGCCAATGGGGTTATCTTTAGTGCAGGTGTTCTAGGAACTATTAACTTACTACTTGATTTAAAAAAGACAACGCTTCCAAAATTATCACCAGCTCTCGGTGATACTATCAGAACAAATAATGAAGCGCTTATTCTCAATACGACCTATAGGAAAGATATTGATATGACCAAGGGAGTTGCTATTGGTTCAATTATCGACATTGATGAGCACTCTCATCTTGAGCCAACTCGTTACGGCAAAGGATCGGGATTCTGGCGTGTGCTTATGGTTCCAATGATTTCAGAGCCTAATTTCTTTTTAAGAATGATTAAGCTTGCGATAGAGACATTAAGAGATCCTATTAAGTGGTTTAAAGTTTTAACAGTAAAAGATTTCGCAAAACAAACAAATATCCATCTATTTATGCAGCACCTTGATAGTACTCTAAAATTCACAAAGGGTATTTTTGGAATGAAGTCAGTTCTCTCAAAAGGAGAGGCCCCTACTGCGTTTATTAAAACAGCACATCAAATGGCCAAAGAGTACTGTAAAATCATTGATGGAAAGCCAATGGTTATGTTTACTGAAACCTTAACAGGGATTCCTTCGACGGCACATATTCTGGGAGGAGCATGTATGGGAGAAAGTGAAAAAGAAGGTGTTATCGACAAAGACAATAAAGTATTCAATTACGAAAATATGTATGTCTTTGACGGATCAATGATCTCAGCGAATCCTGGAGTTAATCCTTCATTATCGATTACTGCAATTACTGAATATGGAATGAGTAAAATACCAGCGAAGAGCAATTAAGATACTGGTGGCCACTTAAGGCCACCTACTTCCCATGCCAAACGACAGAATATAAATCATGTCTGCGATCTTTTAAATTTTTCACAGCTCCATTTTGTCTTGCTTCTAAAAGTGTATCAATTCTTAAGTCTGCAATTGCGACCATCTCAACATTTGGCGTTGTATCTGCAGCAATTCCATCTTTTGCAAAAGGAAAGTCACATGGAGTTAGAATACAACTTTGAGCGTATTGGATATCGACATTGTTTACACGAGGAAGGTTTCCAACATTTCCGGCCATGGCCACATAGATTTGATTTTCAATGGCACGGGCCTGACAACAAAACTTCACACGACAATAGGCTTGTCGGTTATCAGTTAAGAATGGAACAAAGAGAATGTTTATCCCTTGATTGGCGAGGTGTCTTGTGAGCTCTGGAAACTCACTATCGTAACAGATTAAAACACCAATCGGGCCACAGTCAGTATCAATAACCTTAACCTCATCTCCCCCTTCAATATTCCACCAATATTGTTCATCAGGCGTTGGGTGGATTTTTGCTTGTTCGTGAATCTGTCCATCACGAAGGCAAATATAGCTAATATTATGGACACGATCCCCGACTTTAGTCGGATGAGAACCAGCGATAATATTGACGTTATACTTTACAGCGAGGCGCTGAAAGAGCGCTTTTACATCTTCTGTGTAAGCAGTCATATGCTCAATTGCAACATTGGCCTCAACTTCTTCATTTTTGATTGAAAGCAGCTGCATCGTAAACAATTCTGGAAATAGAACGAAGTCAGCACGATAGTCTGCCGTTACATCTACATAGTATTCAACAAGATCTTCAAACTCCTTGAAGCTAGAAATACCTCGTTGTTGATACTGAACACTTACGACTCGAACTGAATTTTGCTGAACAGGGCGATCTTTCTTACTCTCTTGCGCTTGATATTCAGGGTTCTCCCAAATCAAGTGAACTCCATATCCCATCGACTCTTTATCAGTAGGAAGATATTTTTCAAGAACACCTAAAACTTCAAAACCATTTCGAAGTTGGAAGCCAAGAGTTGTATCTCTAATTTTTTTCTCTTTTACTTTTTCAATATAATCTTCAACACTTTCAACTTGTTTGATACGTCGATGTAAACTTGGAATACGACCGACAAATACGATACCTTTTAATCGCTCATACTTAACAAGTCTTTTTCTAGCATTATATAATCTTTGACCTATTCGATGACCACGAATTGATGGGTCGACACAAGTTTCATAACCATAGAGATAATCACCATCTTCGTCATGAGTCGAGCCATATCCCCTTCCTGTAATACTGGCCCATGTGTGTTTTTTAAATACTGTTTTTTCAGGAAGTAGAATACTTGCCGAGTAACCAACAATTTTACCATTTAGTGTAGCAACAAAGTTTCCTTCTGGATAATTTGTAATCTGACCGCGAATCATTCCCTTTGTATAATCATCAGGAAACCCAGTATAAGAACGGGCCACTAAATCATGAATTCCATCAATATCTTTTAAATTAGAAAGCCTTACTTCAAGCTTCACATCTTTTGCTTTTATCGTCATTTCATCATCCTTGATAAATCTATTTTATCAATAAAATCGCTGCTTTCAAGGCTCACTTAAGTATTTAAAATCTTTAGAGAAAATAAAGCTTTTTTACAATTTTGGACCATGTTACAATTAACATATGACAGCAAAGCGTGATGAATTCACTATCATTACTACATTCAACTGCAATTGGGATTGTACTTACTGCATTATTGATACTCATGAGCGCAATAAAAAGAATCCAATTAGCAAGGAGATGCTGCTCGACAAAGTTTACTCTGTTACAGAAGGTGCACAAGTAAGCTTAAGCGGGGGTGAGCCTGGCCTTATCGATCCCAAAACAATGGAAAAGGTTTTTGATCATTTAGTAAAACTGAATTGTACTATTGATGTTTTTACAAATGGTCTTTTTATCAAAAGATACGGTGATAAGTATTTAAAACATATTGATGAAGTCCTTTATCACTGTGTTGAGTATCTAGATCACGAAATCGAATTTCCTGACTTAGATGAAGAACAAGTCACCTACGTAATTATTGTAACAAATGATAATCATCATCAAGTTGATGACTTCCTTGATCGCTACCCTCATATTTCATTCAAACTGGCCTGTAACTCGAAACATGGCCAAACCCTGAACCGTGGTGATGCCTTTAAGCTATTTATGAGAAATAAGCATAGAATTAGCGAAGATAGTTTTGAAACTCTCTTCCGCTATCACTGTGATTGTAACCTTATCTAATAATAGACCTTGATCGAACTACTTAACTCGTCTCTTAGAACTTGAGCAAAGTCTAAAATAGCACCGTTTTGATTAACAAGATTTAACCAATCATTCGCAGTCATTTCGACAAATTCATTATGAGCAACGAGTGTTAGAACAAAATCAAAGCCGCTGTTTTTATCTTTTTTATGATCACGATAAGGATCATAAGCTTCGACAACTCGATCACTTATATTCTTGAGTTCTTCATAGACTTGCATCGCTCTAGAGTCTCTAAAGTCATTACAATTCTTTTTATACGTAAGACCTAGTACGAGAATTTTATCATTATTCTTAGTTAAGGAAATAACCCTACTTACAATAGACTCAACCATGGAATCATTTATACGGCGTGAGTGAAGTATTATAGAATCTGAAGAGTTATCTAGGAACTTAGAAAGGTAGTGCGGATCAACACTAATACAGTGTCCACCGACAAGGCCCTTATTAACATTTGGGAAATTCCACTTTGTTCGTGCAAGCCTTAGGGCCTCATTGAAATCGATACCTTTGCTTATTGCACCAAGATAGAATTCATTCATCATAGCGATATTGATATCTCTAGACGTATTTTCTAGAAGCTTAGCAAATTCACTTGCAATGATGTCATAGCTTCTCTCAACTTGCTTAAATATCTTATTATAAATTCCAACAAGTTCTTCAAGCTTCTCACTAGACTCACAGGCTACAACCTTAACAATGTCTTCAAACGCTACAGTATTATCACTGGGACTAATTCTTTCAGGAGAAAAAGCAAAGTTCACATCATCCCTACCAAGATACT
Organism: Halobacteriovorax sp. XZX-3; assembly: GCF_043196495.1. NCBI lineage: Bacteria > Pseudomonadati > Bdellovibrionota > Bacteriovoracia > Bacteriovoracales > Halobacteriovoraceae > Halobacteriovorax > Halobacteriovorax sp. XZX-3. The sequence goes on from NZ_JBEBMO010000001.1 coordinate 1,669,285, forward strand.
CTTTAAGCGCGTTTGTTGTACCAGGTACGACAGTTGATTCGATAACTATCGTATCTCCAGGGTACAGGTAATCTCTAAGCCCCTCTATGGCCTTAATAACAAGATCCTGGTTTGGTTGTTGATTAGAGTCTATAGGAGTTGGAACCGTAATTAGATAGAAATTAACGGCCTTTAAAGCAGATACATCCGAGCTGAAATCACAGCCACATTCAAGGATGTCACTTTTAGAGAATTGATTAGACGGATCGACACCTTCCTTTAGAAGGTTGATCTTTTCTTCATCAATATCATAGGCAATTGTTTCAAAGAATTGTGGGAATCTAACAGCTAAGTTGATTCCCACATATCCGACACCGATAATGGCGATTTTTGTCTTATTCATTTTTTTATTCTAAAGGTGCTATAGGAATAGAGCAAACCTCTTCATACTTATGTGCATCTTCACCATTACAAAGAGCATTCATTAGTAGATTTACTCTAAACTTGAGTTCATCATTTTCACGCTTAAGCTCTTTAATGGCGGCAGTGTTTACTGCTGGCATTTTTGTATATTGAACACTCTTCATTCCCTTCTCATCAGTAGAAACAACTTCAGGAAATACTTTCTCAATCTCTTGAGCGATATATCCTATATCGCGTCTATTATTAGAGTTCCAAACAAATTCGACACCTCTAATCTCACTGATTTTTTCTAAAACGTTTTCAAGCTCAACGATATCGTGCTTAGACCTTCTATCAGATTTGAAGTCAATATAAGAACCATCATACATCTGTAGAACTCTTGTTGCAGTAGTTCCGGAATCATCACCCATAATTACATCTCCATAAATTCTTAAATTTGTAGTACCTGTTGAACGTCCAACATTAACAGTACCTCCTCTTGGGTTAAGATTTAGCTCTCTAGTAATTAGAGTATTTGCAGGAGCAGGGTTTTTGAAAGTTGCTTGTAGTGTATTATCATCTATTGATAAAAATGCCCTTGATTCTCTTTGAATCTTTAAAGGAGCAGTTTCTGTCAAACCATTGAAAACATCACTTGAACCATCAGGGCCACCAACTACAGTTGAACCAAACGGGTTGATGTTTAAAACTGGATTAAGCATTGAGCTTGGATCAGTACTGGCACTGTTTGCTGCCTGAATAGTGTCATCATCAATAACAATCGAATTCACACCACCATTATGAATTCTTAGAGGAGCGTTTGCAATGTTATTAACACTAATTTGTCCTGCTGTAACACTTCCCACTTGAGCAGAGTAATCTAATGGTACTTGAGCTTCTGGAGTACCTGCAGAGCGTGACTTTAAAGTTACTTGTACACACTCCCCATTTGAATCAATCTCACCACCCAGAGCATCACAGACTGCATCTGTATACTGACTAGCACTTCCATAACATGATAGAACTGCACCAGTAGCGGAATTCAGAACAAAACTTAAAGGAAAGTCTCTAGAAACTTCAGTCATACCTACAGAACCTCTTCTAACCGCTTCAATATCTGCATCAAAACGCCCTTTCTGAAAAGTAATTCTAACGCTAGCATCTACCTTTGTTACGTTTACACCATTTTCAAGATAAATTGGTCCTGGTGCAGAAGTTGTTGTTGCAGACATTGCTTCAATATGTACAACACCGTCTGTCCCACCTAGCTCCTGATCTAAAGTATAAATCGTTTCAAAGTCTCCAGCGGCAGGTCCTGTTGAGCGCCTTATTTCGTTGAAGTTTAACGAAGAACCATTGGCCGTTGAACCAAATGATCTTCCATCGAAAGTTTTAAAACAAGAATCTTCATCAGCCAAAATTCCAGAAATTCTTTGGATCTCTTGTTGAATATTAAAAACTTGAGATGCACGCTTAGAAGTACGATTAATATTTCCAATCATATTAACAACTGCCAGAGAAAGGACACCGATAAGACCGGCCGCAACCATTACTTCAGCGAGAGTAAAACCAAATTGATTTGAGTTATTTTTCTTCTTCATTGAGACACCCCAGAAACATGCAATATGCTATAATTATAAATGTAATTAAAATTTGATGCATTATTATTAACTAAATAATTTTACCAATAGATAAAATTACTGCAAGTGGCTGAATTTATGACCAGACGTAAAATGATAGTAAGTGGTGGCCTTGGCTTCCTTGGTAGCGAAATCGCCAAGAATTTCTTTCAAGAATTCGACATCACGATAATCGACAATTTATCGACAAACGTCCTTACAATAGACGATTTAGCACGTATATGTGGTGAAATCTCGTACAAAAATATGGACTTGGCCAATATGTCTGAAGAGGATAAAATCTGGCTTAATACTGAACTAAAAGACACCACAATTTTTTGTCACTTTGCTGCCGCTGTAGGAGTAAAAAAAATTGATCAATCACCCAGAGATGCAATCATTAATGAGAACAAGATAAATCACGATCTACTACCACTTTTGGCCAAATTCAAAACAAGGTTGATCTTTGCATCAAGTTCTGAGGTTTACGGTAACCAAGAGGATTGTAAAGAAGAGCAAAGTCTACAAATAGGCTCTCCCGATACACTTAGATGGGGATATGCCTGCAACAAGCTTATGACAGAGTTCTTAATCAAGAGTCACGAAATTCCACATATTATTTTAAGACTATTTAATGTAACAGGACCAGGACAATCACCTGAGTATGGCATGGTTATTCCTAAAATGGTTAGGGATGCTAAAAGAGATGGAAGAATACAAATATTTGGAGACGGAAAACAAACGAGGGCGTTTTGCCACGTTAAGGACCTTATCAGCGCAATGAAATATCTTATCAACGAAGATCGATTTGATAATCAGACAATTAATATTGGAAATGATAAAAATCGAGTCACGATCGAAGAATTAGCAACTCAAATCAAGCTAACATTAGATAAAAGTATAAAAATAGAAAAGATACCTTTTAACCATGAGTATAGTAAGAATTCAAAAGATATTTTGAAGAGATCTCCAAATATTGAAAAACTAAAAAGCTTCTATACTCCTAAAGTTACACTTCAAGAAATAATTAAAGACATAGTGCAAGGTTATGATGAATAAATTAGATAAACCTATATTAATGATTCATGAAGTATATGAATGGATGCTTAATTTGGATCTTTCAGAATATATCATTACATTTGATGATGGTCTTTATTCTCAGTACAAATACTTAGAGCATTTCTTAAAATTTGACACACCAAAAATCTTTTTTATTTCTACAAATATAATTTCTCCAGAAGACGAAATTCAAAATAAAGAGACAATTCCATGTGCAAAGGCACATGAGCTTTTCTTTAAGAATAAAGTAACAAATAATTATATGAAATGGAGCCAAATTAAAGAAATAGCAAATACAGCAAATTGCTATATAGGTGGCCACTCTCATAAACATAAAGATCTAAGAAAAAATATAAGTTTAAAAGAACTACATAGTCACTTAAAAAATGATACCGACACGATGATAAGTGAATTCGAGAAGAAAGGAATCCAAATCAAAGACTTTTGTTTTCCATATAATTACGAAACGCCATTATATAAAGAAGTCCTAAAACAAAAAGGTATTACTAATATATACGGGAGCGGACGAATCGCAATTGAGGAACTTAAAAATGCAATATAACAATCAAGACATTATTGCTATTGGAGAAGGATCCCCTCTAAACATAAATTGGGAGATGGTATCTCATTGTCAATTTGACTGTAGTTATTGCTATTACAGACCATTTACAAGTGACACTAATTATTCAACATTAAGTAAAATCGTTTTAAAGAAACTCAAAGCAATAGAAGAAGACTTCATCATTAATTTAATTGGTGGTGAACCCACACTACACCCAAATTTCCTAGAAATAATTGAAGAATTAGTTAAGATTGAAAAATTAAGAGAAATTAGAATAGTTACAAATTTTGTAAAACCTGAGAATTTTTGGTCTAAAATACCTAAGAATAACAAAATCAAAATCACTGCAAGTTTTCACCCTGAATACCCAAACAAAGGTTTTGTAAAAAAAGCGGATATTCTATCTGGCCAGTATAAAATTGATATTGCCTTTCTATTCACTAATAAAATAGATGAGTATAATCAATATAAGAATATATTTGATGATTTATACCGACTAGCTTCAAATAAAAAATTAACTTTAAATTGCATAAGACTACACAATGAGACACAACAACAAGTTTCGTATGAAGCATATCAAGAAGTAATCGAATCCTTTATAAAAGAATGTGAAGCTAAAATAACTCTACTAGAAAATAAAGAAACAACCTTAATAAAATTAAAAAACTCGATTCATCACCTTTCTAAATCAGATTTTTTAAATCATGGTTATAACAGACTTAAAGGTTGGAGGTGTGACATTAGGGCATTTATCATTCATTATGATGCTCAAGTATCCTATGCTTGTAAAAACACGAAAAAACACATTCTAACCTGTGACTTTAAAACGACAGCAATCACATGCCCTTTTGAAGTCTGCCAGTGTGATGATTATTGGAGTTTTGAAAAGGTAGCGCCATGAAAAACAAAGTATTAGTAGTAGTTGCCCATGCAGATGATGAAGTACTAGGTTGTGGAGCAACAATTAATAAACATATTAATTGTGGTGATGAAGTATTCATACTAGTTCTAACGGACAGTACTTCTGCACAAGGGAAAGATGTAGAAAACCGTCATCAAGAATTTCTAAAGGCCATGAATATCCTGGGAGTAGAAAGATTTAAAAAGTTAGATTTTAAAGACAATCGCCTAGATGGCCATGAGCTCATCGACATAATACAGAAGATAGAATCTGTTAAAAAAGAATTTTGTCCCAATATTGTCTACACACACTCATCTAATGATTTGAATATTGATCATCAAATCACCAATAAAGCAGTACTAACTGCTTTTAGAGCACTACCAGAGAATTTAACCACCCATATTTTTTCTTTTGATATACCTTCAAGTATTGAATTTCAATCTTCGCAATATCAACAAACAAGAAAAAACTATTTTAATTCAATAGATAGTGAGGACTTGAAAATAAAGATTAAGGCCATGTGCGCTTACGAAAGTGAATTGCATGCCTTCCCTCATCCTCGTTCGATTGAAAATTTAGAAATTCTCGCAAAAACAGAAGGCACAAAGTGCGGGAAATTATTAGCTGAGTCCTTCTACATTGAGCGTATTATTAATTAGAATAAAATTTAGCTATAAGCTCCACGATGTAACTTATTTCATTATCTTCGAGAGTTTCGTAAAAAGGTAAGCTTAAAGATGTAGAGTAATAGCTTTCAGCACCTGAAAACACTAACTCATCTTTTTTCCAATATGAATGTAAATGAAGAGGTTTAAAGTGTATAGATGTTTGGACTCCATTATCAGCCAAATGAATTTGAAGCTCTTTTCTATTTTCAGCATGTATGACAAAAAGAGAGGAAATAATATTTTCACTATGATATAAACAAGAGATTTGTGGAATATCCTTCAGAAGATTCTGATATCGAACAACTCTTGATTGTCGACGTTTTATTTTTTCATCAAGTGCATATATCTGATCTTTCAAAATAACTGCACTAAGATCAGTCATATTTGCTTTTCGGCCAAGACATTCAATATCATATTCTATCGGAGAAATACGCTTAATTCCATGCAAGCGAACCTTACGTAAATCTTCTAATTTACTCTCATCAGATAGAACAAAACCACCTCCATCAGGCGATGATAGTATTTTATTAGGATAAAAACTAAAGAATGCTGCATCAACAAAATGATCGAAACAATCTTTATAAATAAGTTGAGCTAAATCTTCAATAATATCAAATCCATAGCTTTGTTTTAATTCTTTAAGCTTCTCTCTGTCATAAAGATGCCCACCAATTGATACGGGAATAACACAATCAACTTTATGAGAATTTAATATCAATTTTAGAGACGCTATATCAATCATTCCTGTTTTTACATCTACATCACAGAAAATAACCTTATGCCCTAATCTACGAGGTACTTCTGCAGTAGCTGCGAATGTATTCACTGGAACAACGATATTGACCTTTGAATCAGGATAAAATGTATCTATTAAAATTTCAAAGGCTGAAGTAGCGCTACTTGTACAAGTAAAATTGGGAAAATTAAATGTTTCAGCTAATATATTCTCAACCTCGCTAACTTCACGTCCACCAGTCCAGTGACCTGATTCAATCACCCTTTTAATTTCCATTGGTAATGAGCTACTAGAATATGGACGAAAAAGAGGTATTTTCATTATTTATATAGAATTTTCTCTTGGGCTTCATACACAGGGTACTCTCGCGACAAGATATCCTTTAAGTCGTAGAATGGATTGAGATTTTTTTCAAAATAAAATATTGTATTTATATTATAATCGCAGATATACATAAAAATTGGTCGACGTTTTTGAATTTCAACATATTTTAGATCGACAATTTTAATTTCACCGCTGTCTAAATGCTTATACACTTTAGAATAGAGTTGATTATAGAAAGGGAAAAGCACATTTCGATCACTTCCCCATAAATTTCTTGTTAAGGTTACAACTGTTTCACAATCGCTTTTTTTAAGATCATCCATCTTGAACCAACCATCTTCTTCGCGATAATATTCAAAAACAAGAAAACTCTCAGATTCTTCTAGAAGCGTAGGTAGAATTGTTTTTTTATTCATTACTTTACGATATTTATTCAAGAGATCATCAAAAGTAAAATTCAGTTTACGATCGATATCTGGAGCATCAGTAACAAGATACTTAAGCGCCGGCTTAAAAACATATTTACGATTACCTACAGGTATAAAATAAAAGCTTTTACTCTTACCAAATCCTGTACCGACTGGTACATCGATATCAAATTCTTCTTTTAGCTTTTTTTGAGCTGCATAAAGAAATTCAATCTTTTTTTCTCGCATGATATGTTCAATATCCATCTAGATTTCCTTCATCCTTTTGAAGTAGGCAATACGCTCTCTAACTTTATCATACTTTGAGCTAGGATAAAGATGCTCATGCCAAAAGTAGATATTCTTCAATTTTTCTTTAGGGAAAGTAGAAATAGATGCATATCCTTCACCTACTTGATAATACTGAATTGGAAAAACATCTAGTCGGCCTTCATTATAAGCCTTCTCTATTACATACTCTTCCAAGAAGTACTTCTCTACATTTTGACAATTTTTTTGCCAACGTTCATCACCATTAGTTTCATAAAGCTTCATAAGTTCTTCAAAGAAAAATTTATAAAATCCACTTTCGCGGCGAGAAATGATAAATCCAGTATCGAGAGGATTATCCCAATCTTCTCCGATAAAACGCTGGTCTTTCTTAGAAATATCATCGTACTGCCCTACAACAATCTTATTTTCATTGTAAACGACATCAAATAAATTTGGATCAATTGGTTTAATTAAATTCATATCGAGATCAATATGAATTAGAATATCTTCCTCTAATTCCTGTTCAAGAAGCATTCCACAAAAAGGAACATTCACAAAACCTGATTCAAAATGCTTTGTTTCTTCGTGATACTTTTCTATATAGGTAACATCTAGTTCCTTGAATTTCTCTTTAGTCTTTTGCGAAACAGTATTGTGAGTTGGGCAATAAGTATATATTGGAATATCCTTCAATTCACCAGCGTTAGTTCGCCAATTCTCAAAACAAAGAATCGCCTCATCTTCATAATGTCTTTGGTTTTCAAAAGTAATCCCCTTCTCATCGTTAGTGCTTTGGCCATTACTTTCAATCATTGTTATAAGTGCAATCTTCATATGTACTACTTTGTATAATCGATATATTCATCGTCTCTATTTATATCTAGGGTAGAGCAATGTATTCCACCACCAAATATTTCACAATTCTCTAATCTAACAGGATGAGGTTTAAAACCATGCTTATCTAAAAGTTCAATGACATTTACAGCACTTTCACTTACTAAAACATTTTCTTCATCAACACTTACTATATTGATATCCATCCCACGTGTACTTGCAAGTTGAATATCGATATCCGTTTTACCGGATTCAATAACTGGCTCTGCCTTATAGTCATCAGGAAATAAACAATCCCAATTTTTAAATTTATCAGGCAAGAAATCTTTTATATTTCGATACTTAGGATTTACTAAAAATGTACCAGGCTTAAGGCAAACGAGAACTCCATCAATATGATTATCCGCTACATTAACAATATGGAAATCACTCTCGGGAAAAAATGACTTCACCCACTCAAGTCCTAGATAGTGATTATAAGAATTAACATTCACAATGACATCTTTCCCAATACGTAGAAATTGTGCTCCATCAATGGCCATTGTATATTTAGAACGATCAAAATTTTCATAATCTCTTACTGAATCCCAAGGACTTAAATCCATAGTTTCTTCAATTAACTTATTGTGTGGTGAGCGAATCCATTTTCCACCGCGTCCCCCATCAAATAATCCGTTGTACACATTATACAAGAGGGTATTTTCAAAAAATCTATTTCTTACATAAGTTGGAGTTTCAATAATATAGTCACGATATACCAAAGATACATCACGTACATTACTGGCACTTGAAAGCTCTGTTTTATAATCAGGCGTCTTAATTGTTACGACCTGCCCCAATCGCTCAGGACGATATACTTCAATACCAAGTCTTTCAAAAGTGTTTGCCAAATCATCGAGCTGTTCGTTTCGTTTTAATAGAAGATCATGATTCACATAGTATTCTTGACCAGCATGTTCTAGCCTGTCATATACTGCATGTGTTAAATTTTCTCCGTAGAAGTGCTGGAAAGTAAAATCAGCGATACGCTTACTAATCTCAAGTTCTCGTCCAACAATTATAGAGTTTAACTTACCAAATGAGGTATTACTTTTAATCACGAAATATCCTTAATACTTTCTAAATCATCATATTCAAAATCATTCATATAAAAATCACAATTAAGTTTACACTGCGTGGTATTTCCTAGAGCTTGATAGCAGTTACAAAATTCTTTTGAAAATTTTATAAAATCAGAAAAAAACTCAAAAGTACTCTCATATGAATAGATATTTACTGGCTTTACTTCTGTACTTGTATAAATAAAAGAAACGCACGGATAACAACTTCCATCAGAGTTGATATAAATTCTTTTAAACCAGGGCACAACAGGCTTTGAATACTTCTTATCATAAAGAAAATCCATATTCCCTTTAACACTTCTCTTTCTTGGAGGCTTAATTTTTCTCGTAACTAATGTAGTATCTCTAAATAATAAATCCAGGCCAAATTTTTTATTTATTAATTCCGCAGTTTCAATTGCATATTCTTCGTTAAGTTCATGCCTAGAAAAAATTGGTTCAATATTTAAAAAGTTTTTTGTTTGTTCAATATTACTTAAAACTTTAGTAAAACTACTTCCACAACGTGTTAGTTCATGTATCTCTTGTCTTGGTCCGTCAATGGCAACCTGAAAGACCATGTTTTTATATTTTTTTAGTTTATCCACATCGAGACTGAGTAGGTTTTCCCCATTAGTTGCAATAAGGATATCTTGTGAGAAATTTTCCCCCAATGAAATGAGGATATTATTAATATCACTATGCTCTAATGGTTCACCATCATTACCACAGACAAAAACTTCTTTAGGGTTAAATTTTTTGATTATAGGCAGGACTTTTGAAAAATCGAGCTCTCTTCTATTTTTATGACCAGGATTAAGGCTTGGACAACCCTGGCACTGTAAATTACAGCTATTATTTAAACTAAGTTCTATGAATTCAACAAACTTATTATATTGCATTATAGAATCTCAAGCTCCCACATATCCATTAGTCGCTTGCAGTTCTTTTCACAAATTTGACAACATTCATATTCAAAATTCTGTATCTTTTTATAATCAAGATCCCACTTTTCTAAGCGACTTTCTTCAAGCCATACATAACATGGAAAGACTGTACCATGCTGATCAATATGAATACTTTTATTGTGAAATGAGCGACAATCGATATCATAATCTTTACTACCACTAACTTTCTCGCCCCATTTCTTCTTGGCCGAGTTTATAATGACATCATACTTTCTCTTAAGTTCAGGCGTAATGAGCATTTTATCGAGATTAAAAGGGTTCTTATATACCTCTGTTTCTCGGCGATACAGTGTTTGCGTCAAATTGATATTACTAAACTCATTTAAAAGTTCATCCATACTTCCATTTTCAAGATCTTCAGCATTGTAATCGAATAAGATATGTTGGATATAATCAATTCCATAGGGATTTGTTTCACGAAAGGCCTTCGCATTGGCCCTAATATTAGCAAGACTAGTATTAACTCGATAGATTTCGTGAAGCTCTTGTGTTGAACCACAAACTGTAAAGTAGACACTATCATCAGGACCTAATATCGTACCTAACTCGGCCCACCATTCAGGATTGTGAGTGTCACCATTTGTACATATTTCAATTGCGATATCTCTTTTTCTTAAATAACGACAAAGATCAAAAATAGAGCGATATAATGTTGGTTCAGAGAAAGCACCTACCAAATGTACATACTTTGCATTTGGAAACTGATCTAATTGATTAGTAATCTCATTCAAGTGTCTCTCATTATATTTAACTTCAATATGCTTATAGTTACGTGCACACAAAGGACACTTTGCATTACAAGTACCAGTGAGATCAATTTCAATTCTCTCACTACGAATAAGGGCATCATTACTAGCAGACAAAGTCTAACTCCATTACATCAATTAATTTTTGAATTCTTCTTTCACATTTAAAACAGTCTTTAAATTTAAAGCTTAATACTTCACCATAATCAAATACTTCTCCAGAAAAATGTCCTGGTCCCTCGTATTCAGCATGGCCATAACAAGGTGATATTTGTCCAAATTGATCAATATAAATTTTACGATCTCTAAGACTCATGCATTTTATTTCAATATCCTCACTCTCACCTGGTGATGGTTTTATATTAAATAAAGCATCAATCGCTCTTTTTCTTTCATCTTCAGGACGTATTAAATCCTTATCAAAGGATTTTACATACTCATTAAATGTTCGCTGTCCTTCAGTGTCGACATTGAAAGTTTTACTAAAGCGGGCAATTATGTTCTTCATCGCCTCACTTTCATAATCTTCACGATTATATTTGAACATAATATGCTGTATATGATCGATCCCTTCTTTATTTGTCGAAATAAATCCTTGATGGTTATCCAAGATATCTTGAAGCTTACTACCAACACGATATTTTTCGTGTAGCTCTTGTGTTGAGCCACAAATAGTAAAATATATGCGATCATTAGATGAAAGTATCTCTCCTAGTTCGGCCCACCATTCAGGATTATGAGTACTACCATTTGTAAATAGTTCGATAGCAACACCACGTTCGACTAGGTATCGACAAATATCTTTAACTTCAGGATGAAGTGTTGGCTCAGATATATTTCCGGCCATGTAAAAAACTTCAAGATTAGTGAAGGTATCTAATTGTTCTTTTATTTGCTCATAGCTTCGTACATTACGTTTTAATAAATGACCCGCATGTGCGTAGTTTCTTGTACACAGAGGACAGCGTAGATTACAAGTACCCGTTAGATCCATTTCAAGCTCTAGGATTTCACTACGATGTAATGTCGTCTGTTTACAGCTCATTACCCCATCCTCTCTAAACCTATATCTTCTAGCATTTTTGTCGTCATGGCTTCACACTCATAGCAGAAGTCATATTTAAATTGATTAATTTTTGAATAATCTAAATTAAATTTCTCACCAACATTATAGATACGATAGAGAAAGCATGGAAAGATTTCACCCCATTGATCAATGGCCACAAATTTTTCTTCAAGACTTTTACAACGCATCTGACATTTAATTTCACCAGATTTATTTCGTTCGTAACGTCTCTTAGCATGACGAGAAATTAGGTTATAACTTTTTGCCAAATCTGCGGTTAATGCAATGTCATTTTTTTCATCTTTAATGAAACCAAATCTTTCATTGTATGGAAGAGTATTAATATTATACTCACGACTAAAGCGAGAGCGAATCTCTTTCATCGCATCACTTTCAAAATCTTTAGCATTATATTCAAACATGATATGCTGTAGATAATCGATATCGTACTTACATCCTTCTTTAAAAGCTTCATGATTGTCTAACACTTGTTGAAGATTAGAACGAACACGATACTTTTCATGTAGTTCTTGAGTTGATCCACAAATTGTAAAGAAAACGTGATCTCTAGGACTCATCATCGAACCAAGCTTTCGCCACCAATCTGTCGTATGTAGAGAAGCATTCGAATAAAGCTCGACTTCAATTTCACGGCCAATTAAATATTCCATAATCGTGAAAAATTCTTTATGGAGTGTTGGCTCAGAAATCATTCCGGCCATACAGCACATCTTAATATTTGGGTATTCATCAAGTTGAGCAATAATCTCACTTGCTGGTCTTTCATTATATTTAACTAAATGCTTAGCATTTGAATAACTTCGTGAACAAAGTGGACAGTCGAGATTACATGTTCCTGTCAACTCGAGTTCTATTTCAAGAATATCTTCTTTTGCTAATGAATTTGGTAATTTTTCCATAACTTACCTACTTATAGTCACACTCTGGATAATGGCCACGACGATAATGTTGTACATCATCAATTTTATCACCATCAACAGGATAGACCTTTTGTACATTTGAAATTTTCTTTTCTACGCCATCACATACAAAGAAGTACATACAATTAAAACACTCCTTACCTTTTGTGTACGTGTGCTTTCTCTTTTGAGCGGCAACTTCGAAATATTCTTTTGTATCGAGTACCTTCTCTTCAATTTTCTCCACATCGTAAGCATAAATATTCCAGTCATTACGATCATAAATATGCTGATAAACACCAACGACATATTTCTCATACCCCTGCATAAAACAAAATGGGATATAGCGGACATTAATTTGAATACTATTGTTGAGACTATCAATGGCCTTTTTAATATATTTACTTAGATGTTCATAACTTTGTGACTCAAGTCGATCAGCATCTTCCCAATAATTAAGAGGAAGGAAGTTTAATTGATAAGGCATGATCTTATTGATTAATTCGACATATTCATTGAGTAGTTCTGCATTCTTATCAGTTACAGTACAGTTTATACGAACCCTAATGCCTATTTCTTGGCAATTTGAAATGGCCTTTAGCATTTTTCGAAAGGCACCCTTTCTTCCAACAATTGAATCATGATTTTCTTCATTAACTCCGTGAAGACTAAAAAGTAATTCCGTTAACCCATGTTCTTGCGATTTTTTACAGAATTCTAAGTTTGCAAACTTCGCACCATTTGTCAGAGCAGAAATATTTGTAAAACCTACTTCCTTGCAATAGTCGAGAATAGCAAACCAATCACGGTGGACTGAACTTTCTCCACCACTAAGATCAATTTCTCGCATTCCACAGTTATAGATCTTTTGTGCTCTTTTTTTAATAGTTTCTAATGGAGTCACTTTATCGAGATCATCAAGGTAATAGCAGAAGTAACATTCATAATTACAGAATGTACCTGTGTCGAGCTTCGCTCTTTTATTGAATTTATCATTTATTAGCTTCAATCCTGAGTGGCTAAAAATATTATAATCCAATATGTTCTCCCAAGATTTCTAGTATGGGATCTCCCTCTTTTAAGAATATCGATTCAAAGTCATTGTCGATATCCCACTTTCTCCAGTAGAGGCCTTTATCTTCATCCCAGTAGTCTATATTATAATACACAACCTCTTTTTCAAAAAATTTACATTCCGCAATCATTCGAGGACTACAATCAAACTTACGAGGAACGGGTGTATAGATATATCTATCAAACTTTTCAAATAAGTCAGGTACTGGCATCTCTGGAAAAACAAAGCGATCAGAGAGCCCATCTAGACGCTCTACAGGTCGGTTTTCCCTATTGGTTAAGCACATGAATTTTCCATCATATTGATTTAAAAGGTCTAGATACATCTGATCAGGGATATTTCGACAATTTTTTGTGCCATACAACAAGTTACAACGATTTGATTTTGTAGGCTTTTTAAGACGATCAAAATTGATACGTTTTTTGTAATCAATAGCATTCTTACAATCACGATAAATACGGGCATCTTGTAAGATATAAACATTATCTTTATCGTTATCTTGAAGTTCTTTATCACCACAGGCGAAGTGAAAGATCTTCTGTGCAAGAATATGTTTTCCCATAAGTGATTTAGCACCACCATCAGTAAAGAGAATATTATTAGCGTGTACTAAATTAGGACGATTAACAAATATTGTATCTTTTTCAAGTTGCAACAGCTCTTCATTTGAAATGATGTATTTACCAACAACAGAATCTCTAAATGTAGGCCAATCAATATCTTCACAAAGAAGAATTCCAACTCGCATATAATCTTTCAAAAAAAGATAGTAATCAATAACCTCGTATGTATGTCCACATAGGCCATGATTATTTGCACTCCAGCTATATGTTAACCAGAGATCATAATTTTCTTTATCTAATCTAAGAATCATATTAATCCAAAAAGTCTTGAATTAACTTATCTTCATCCGTTAAGTGATAAGCTTCAAATCCATTTAATAAGATATCATTATATCGCATATTTACGGAGTCTTGAATAACACTCTTAAAGATTTCGACCTTCTTCTTATAATAAAGGCTTTCGGGAACAAGACGATTATTTGTATCAACTTTACCAGATTGATAATACAACATTGTATCAAATTTCTCGTGTAAATTTTCGTGATGCTTATTAGCGATTTTATAAATTAGTTTTCGATCCCTGTAGAGCTCAGGTATCACAACATTCGTATAGTCTAGAGATGGCGTATTAACAAAGACATAGTTATCAACTGTATTGAGATCTTTATAATTTCCAAACGAGAATTTTAAAAGTTCTTGCTCATCAAAATTTTGATATTCATAGAATCCGTAATACTTGACCTTTTTCATCCCATAACGTCGCATTTCATGGCCTTCATTTGAAAAAACCACCAGGTCACATGGAATTGTTTCTCCAAGAAGTTTAAGCGTATGAATATCAAGAATCATACAACGCTTAGGCTTTAATTTAAAAATATCATAAACACTATTAGTAACGAGAAAGTCAGAAATATATTCATCCGGAAAATGGTATCTTTCTTTGAAAACACTAATCCAGTTGATTCTTTCTTCTTGGGTGCAGTTATAGAGGACAAATTTCACATCACTGCTTCGAGCTCTTGAGAATAAGAAATACTCGAAGCAGTAAAATAATGTTCCATTTACTTTACGGTGATCTTTTTGCGAATAGAGAATAATTCTAGAAGAATGTTGAATAATAATCCTCTAAGAACTTATTTGTAAGCTCGTCGATTTTATCAGTACACTCTTCTTCGTTAACGATTTTTCTAAAGTGATCAAATTTCTTATTAAGAGCACTGATTCTTTCAATCTGATCGCGCATATTCAGGTAATCTTCTAATTTTTGAATAAGTTCTTCATTACCTGTTTCTAAGATTTCTAAATATTTTGACTCGCGGTTTTCAGCAGTAATAAAGTAGCCCTTATCGCAAAGCTCATTATTTAAACACATATAGCTATAAAAAGTATAACCACTTACAGAAGCAAGATCCTGCGTTACGACCATACGGGCCTTTTTAATTGCGGACTCTCTTGCAAAATTATAATCGTTAGCATCACCTTCGATAATTTTGATTTCATGAGGCATTACTTCATTAAATTCAATTGGCTTTGCAATTCTTACTTCATAGCCTTCTTCTAAGGCCCTTTTGATAAGAGAAGCAGATACTGCTGAAAGATTTAATAACTTCTCATGTCTTTCAATAGGATCAAGGGTATGAGGATAAACATTCGTTACATACCAGTGTGATCCACGATCCTCTACAGAAGCTACATCATATAACATCATAATTAATTCCTTTTAAATCTAATAGTGACATCCACAATTATTGTGACATGAACATACAGCATTACAATTACAATCAGAGTTACAAATACAATCTGCTCTAATTGTATTATAGTAATTCAATAATTCTTGTACATGTGATCTAACAATTTTTTGACCAGATTTATTCCATGTTCTTGTACCAGAAGTTCCTCCTGCACTAGGATCATCTGGAACACGAGGTCTATTATCTGCAGGTGAAACCCCATAAGGTGCAGGGGTATAATTCACAGCTAAGTCATTATTAGAAGAAAGATCATTAATCTCATTATTCATTGATGCTGCTGCGGCATTTGTAATTCTAGCACCTACACCAAATGACGAGGAAGGCGTTCCCGGATTATAATAAGGGTGAGCACGATAACGTGCTAACTGTGTTGCTATATTATTCCTCAATGTAGTTATGTGAGAACTTAATATTTTACTACCTGCTGCAACACCTGAACTTAAAGTAACGCCTAGGTTTGATGTACAAACACCTCGGTGCCCTGAACAAGTAGCTGTTCCTGTATTGTGAAAGGTACAGTGTCCACCACTACATGCCATTTGTGACCTCCTTTTCAATATACTCTTCTGTAGTCATTACACCAACAGAGTATATATGCTTCTGTACAGCTCGATCAATCTCACCAAAAGTTTTAAAGAAACCACATAATTCGTTAACCCAATTATCAGTCCATTTTTCAAAGAAGTCTGTTTTTTCACTCTTCTCGTGACTTGCCACAGGACAAATCATACAAGTAGTTGCAACACAATCCTGACAATCTTTGTGAATCTTCTTAAGTGGTTCTTCAAATTTTTGCGTATATGCACTTATTTTTTCAACAAATGCATCATCATTGATATCGCTATAAGCTAACTCTTCTTTATGTTTTGAATAAATTGCTCCGTGACAAGCATAGAGATTTCCACGTTGATCAATGGCGGCCATATTATAACCTGCAGAACAATGCTTGCGGTTATCTTCACCACCAAACCAAGAACATAGGTAGCGACCATTTTCTTTATAGAACTCGATTTCTCTTTTTGCTATTTTTAAAAACTCTGCCCTAAAAACCTTGATGGCATCTTTTTTCTCATCAAGAGAAAATTTTGTAATATAGTCAATCGTTGGTGAATAACTAATATTAATATCTTTTGATACCTTCCAAAGAAGCTTTTGAATGTCGTGATAATCTTCCCAACATGAATAAAGATTCTCCATACTATCAATAGGAAGAGTTGCCTTCATACTTACGTTAATCCCAAGATTAGCAAGTTCATAAAGGTTATTGATAACATGATTACTCGAAGGCTTTTTATTCTTCATTAAACGATAGCTGTCATTAACGGCACGGCCATCATACGAAACCTGTACATGAAGTTTGCTTGTATCAACATTTTCAATAATCTTTCTCATATTGTGAATATTGAAAGCATTAGTATAAAGGTGAAAGTCAACATTATCGTGGTCACGATAATTGTTCATCAACTCAATAATGAAATTAGGGTTAAGAGTTGGCTCTCCACCCCAAAGAGATATGTTTAAACCATCATATTTTTCTTGGAACCAATTTTTATCCGCAAGGATACTATCAATTCTTTTAAAGATAACAGGAAGCTCATTATCAAGACGAGCCTTATCGACTTTTTCACCTTCGAAACAATAAGTACAATTTAAGTCACAAAGTGCCGACGTTGTAATTTCTAAAGTAAAGAAATTCTTTGCATATCTTTTTTTAGCTTTTGCTGGATTTTCAAAATTATAAGCGACCATTATTCTATCTCCACGTTAAGGATTTCATCTAGAATTCCGTCCAACTTTTCATCTGATACTTTCTCAACTTCTGGCTTTATCATTGAAAGAATTTCATCTGCTTCGAGCATTAGCCTTTCACCATATTCTGGTGAAATTGGCATCAAATGTTTACCCGCTTCAAATAAATGTTCAGCCGCCAAAAACATACTGCGATTTAGAGCTTTAAGATTCATACACTTCTCTTTTCAAGATTCTAGTAAAATATTCATTAGACCTAATTTCAGAAATCATGCGTTGTATTTCCTTATAAAAATGGCGATACATTATGCAAATATTTTCAATAGGTCCTTCGTTCTTAATGTTCTCATATAAACAACCTTTTCTACAGAATTTTTTTACACTACAGCTCTCACAAGCGGCCATATTCTTATATTCTGGGATTTTTAAATAAAGGTCGTCATCTTTGAAGCGATTACAGGCAATTAGCTTATCTTCTGAAAAAGATAAATGAGTGTCTCCTGCTCCGCAATAATCAATCGTTATATCTTTGGCCGTATAGCGAAGAATGTGTCTTAAGTAAGTGAGAATTATTTGTGGCATCTCGACATCATCAACATTTTCAATATACCAATCAACAAGCTCACTAAATCCTTTGTTTACATCATTTGCACTCTCATAGGTCCAAACATCAACATCTCTAATGAGAGTAAGATCAGGATTTAGATTTAAAACTTTTTTGATAAAGAGATGATTCTCAAGAAGATTACTATTTCCTGCATAAATCATGGTGTGACAGCTTAAATCATTAAGTTGTTTAATAAGCGGAAGCTTCTTTTCATATAAGTAACTTGTTGCGCGATTATCATGCTGTTTACGATTGATATCTTGCCATAGTCCATCATATGAAAGAGAAACTCGAATGTTATTTTCATTTAAAAAATCGACTTTCTCTTGATCTAATAGCAGACCGTTCGTTGGCATATAGAATTGAATATTATCTTCATTTTTTAATTCTTCAGTTACTCGAACAATCTTATCCCAATGAAGAAGAGGTTCGCCACCGTAGAAATCAACCTGAATTAACTCATCAGGATTTTCAGCGCGAACCTTCTTATATGATTCAAAAAATAAATCTGTATTGATTGATTTCTTGGAAAGCTTATCAACATTGCAGTAACTACAACTTAAGTTACAAGCTTCCGAAAAAGCAATTGATAAGACTATCATAGTAGACCTTTTATTACTTAACTTTTACCCAATGACGGCCATCAACTTGAATCTCAATATTACCATCACCGAATGTATCTTTGTGTTCTTTTTTCTTATAAATAGCAACTAATCTTTCAGGATAATCACGTTTCTCTTCAAGAGACATTTCCGTTAAGTTTCCATTTTC
Source organism: Halobacteriovorax sp. XZX-3 (assembly GCF_043196495.1). Lineage (NCBI taxonomy): Bacteria > Pseudomonadati > Bdellovibrionota > Bacteriovoracia > Bacteriovoracales > Halobacteriovoraceae > Halobacteriovorax > Halobacteriovorax sp. XZX-3. The sequence goes on from NZ_JBEBMO010000001.1 coordinate 1,688,365, forward strand.
ATCATTTGTTAATGGTGTTCCACACGGGTACTCATCGTCAACATAAGCAAGAACCCAACCACCAATGGCTATAGGGACTTCAAGACCTGCATTACCTTTTCCAACACCAAAACCAAAAGTATCTGACGCAATACCAATAACACTTAATTGGCATCTTTCAGAGCATATACGTGCACCTTCAATAGTATCGTAATAACACTTTCCAGGGATTAATTCATCATTAAGAAGCTGATAATCTGCAACATCATTCCAAACAGCATTCCATACTCTGGCACCTCTTACATCACCTGTTGCTGTAATAGAGCCACCATTTGTGATATTTCCACCTGCATTAATATTTGAACCTACACTTAAGTTACGAGCAGCACGAATATCCAATCTTGCAACTAAGTGATTGTAAGCAACAAAACTTCCACCTGAATAGAAAAGGTCTGGTCCAGCTAAATTAGCTGTCGAAAATGTCGCCGTATTAAAATTTGTTAACGTACCATTTCTTAAAGTCATAACCGTATCCTCTAATAAATAATTTTCTGTATTTTTATAAATCTATTATATAATAGTATCATGAAACGAAGAAATTTTATTTTATCTACAATTTTCTCGCTATTTACCTACAAATCAATTGTACACGCATTTTCGCGTTCTAAAGTAATTGACTCAGGTAACATCCTAATTTCCAATGGTTTTGGTACATGTGTAACTTTAAAATCAGGAATGAATTATAAACTTCCTGAAAATCCAACAAGCGTAAAATCTTGTATTCACTTTAAAGTAGTAAAAAGCAAACTATCGCAAACACCAACTGTAACTAGTAATAAACATATGATTGCCAATAATACGGGCCAATTTGTTATTGATAAGAATGTAGATCTTGATAAGTCACGTTTTTTTACACTTCAGTATATTAACGAGAAGATTGGCTGGATTCTTTTTTCTTAGGAAAGCAAAAAATTAAGCCTAGAAGAATTATATTTGATACAAACTCAATCTTCATAACTGCAACAGTCAGTAAATGAAAGGCAATTATTAACAGCGCCCAAATGTATAAAGCCGACTTTTTCCTAAAGTATAAGATTAGACCACTCAGTTCTAAGGAAACGATAAGTAATCCAAAAATAAAGAATATAAACGTTGGTACTTGATCTAAAACTGGCCAGCTATAACCAATACTAGAATTATAATTATATATAATTTTATGTAAGCCATTTAAATGAAGATAGCCTTGTCCTTCGGAAAAGAAACTTGTTAGAGAATAAAAAACCTTCCAAAATCCAGACATAAAATATACTAGAACAGTTAGAAGTTTAGATAAATTTAGAACATCATAACTTGGATCTTTATTATTATTTTCAAAAATCAGAATTATCGAAATATAAAGCCATAAGAATAAATCGTGGTCGATATCAGCACCATTTGTCATTCCTATTATTAAAAAGAGTAATATTGAATAGAGAATACGAAAATATTTTCGACAACAATCACTTATGGCCCCAAATGTAGAGATAGTCCATAAGCATAAAATTGGAAAAAGAAAACTTACTGGAAGAAATGAAGATATCCAATTTGTTTGTTTTTGAGATGGAAAACTCTCATATAAAAACATGCTGATAATTGAAAATGTCATTAAGTAGAATATCTGAGAGAAACTACTAATCATTTAATTAGTCCTCGACACACTAAAGAGATTCCAACTAAAAAATGGATAAATATTTCCACGATAACCAAATATTTCGCAAATGATTGAAATCGAAATAAAGGCCGAAACAATTATGACTTCAATCTTTTTCACTAGGCGATTACCTCAAAGAAATCAGGAAACGACTTCTCGACACAATCCTTATTTTCAAGATTTCCACCGCCGTTAACCAATTGGTAGAGGTAAGAAACCATAACCATACGATGATCACGAGGTGGTACAATATCAACAATTCGTCCATCTGGCTTGGTTCCTATAATCTCTAGAAAATCTTCTGCTTCATTATAGTGATGTTCGATATCGTAAAGTTCCATTAAGTCCATTACAGCACTTAAGCGATCTGATTCTTTATGAATTAAGACTTCAACACTTCTAATAATTGTTGCTCCATTAGCATATGAAGCAAGGAAACATAATGTCGGTATAAGATCCGGACAATCACGACAATCGATCTCAAATCCATTTAGATTATCCATTCCATTAAAGAGTAAACCATTTGATGTGAAGTCAAATTGACCTCCAAGCTCCTCAAGTAAACCAATAAACTTACTATCTGCTTGAAAACGGTCGATACCTTTACAATTTTCAACGAGCACAGGGCCAGTTAAACACCCATAAGCTAATGGATAACCAAGAGAACTAAAGTCCACAGGAACCTCAAAGACTTGCTCACCATTTTTAAATCGTTCAATTAAATTTAGAGTCATGTCCCAATATGGGCGACTCGTTGTTAAGTTAACTGGCTCAACATCAATATCACGTGGAGATAAGGCCATAGCAAGACCTGTAGCAAACTGCGTTGATCGACTACAGTCAACTTCATAGACTCCTCTAGAAATACTTATTGGACCTTGGATTTGAAACCATGTTTTTTCATCACGTGTTACAACTGCATCAAGATCATCTAAGACACTTACTAATTCATCCATGGGTCTTTCAAACATTTTTTCACTTGGAATAAGGCTATACTTATTTTTTCCAAGTGCAAGAAGTGGAATAATAAAACGATTTGTCGTTCCACCATCACCGGAGTAAAGTTCGACCACATCTTCCGTCTCGATCTCACACTCTGGAAATGATCCACGAATAATAATTCCATCTTCTGCTTTTTCAATTGTAAGGCCAATACTTTCTAGGCAGCTTAGCATATTAACAACGTCTGTTGATTCAGGCATGTTAATGAGTTGAATGTCTTGCGAATATATTGCTGCAAGCACAAGAGCTCTATTGGCAAAAGATTTTGACGAAGGTACTTTTATTTTCTTTATATAACTCTTAGATGAGCCTGCACCGTTTGCATAGGCCAATAAGTGTTGTCTAATATCATCTAAAGATACCGTTTGAATTGATGGAGAACCAATACCATTTGGTAGTATCACCTCAATTGTATTACGACTTATTATCTTTTTATCTTTTGCGATGAATTCCATCATTTCATCAACTGGAAGTGAATCCTCCCAGGGACACATCAAGGCATCCAGCCCAAAAATACTTGAGAATTGATTTAAGAATTGGCTTTCTTCATCTCTGTGAAAAATATTAAAAATTAACTTAAGGCCCCAATAAACAGCTACACCATGTGGAAGTTCATAAACCTTTTCAATTGCATGACCTAAAGTGTGACCTAAGTTTAATACTTTTCTTATTCCACCTTCTTTGAAATCTTGCTCAACAATTTCTTGCTTATACTTTGCACAACGAAGTGTGATTTCATCAAAGCTTGCTTCATTATTAATCAAATTAAAAACTTGCTCATCAAGAAAGTAGTATTTTGCCAATTCTCCCAGACCCGAAATAAAGTCGTCTTCCGCAAGTGTTTCCAAAAATTTTGCACAGATATAAACTTTCTCTGGAAGATGGAAAGCACCAATTAGGTTTTTTCCGTATTTTGAATTAACTGCAACTTTTCCACCGATACTTGCATCAATCATTGATAGAAGTGTCGTTGGAATAACACTCCACTTAATTCCACGAAGCAATAATGAAGCAACTAGGCCCGCAAAATCAGAACATGCGCCACCGCCAATAGCAACAAGATGAGCTCCACGATGTACACCCTTTTCAATAAAGAACTCACATGCCCTTTCTACTTCAGAGACATTCTTGCAATCTTCACCAGCAGGTGCAATATAGATTTCAATCCCCTCTCGAACATCGATGAGATCAAGATATAGACTATTAATATTAGAATCGAGCACAACGAGAATTCGATCAGAGTCAATCTCATTTAGGATTTTATTAACATCATTAATTTCATCAAATAACTTTATTTCTGACAAATTATACCTCGTACGCCTTCTGTCTTAGAAAATGATCGGCCAATACTACCCTAACCATTGACTCTACGACAACAACAGCTCTTGGTAGAATACAAGGATCATGACGTCCCTCTTTAGCATTTGCTCCAACAGTCGATGTTGGCTTGAAAGTTAAATCAAGATTGATCATTTCACCATTACTAATTCCGCCCTCGATTCCACCAAAGTTAGCACTATTAGAGCTTACTTCTTGTCCACTCATATCGGCCATCTTAGAACCTGCACCAAAAGAGAATGCGACACAAGCTCCAATTGAAAGAACAGCTTTTGCAAGATCAGCTTTTAATTTATCAAAAGCTGGCTCACCTAGACCAACTGGACAATTTTCAATATTTACTGAAATTCGACCACCAATTGAGTCTCCTTTCGCCTTTAAATCTATTAAATACTTTTCAATTTCAGCATCTTTCGATGGATCACCAAAGTTATATGTTCCAAGATTCTGTGGAAAACTTTTAATTATATTTTCACATTCAAATGGACCTAATTTTGAAATAAAAGTATTAACCTTAACCTGTGGTAGAACTAGACTTGCAAAATACCCTGCAACAACACGGGCAACAGTTTCGCGTCCACTACTACGTCCTCCACCGCGGTGATCGCGAATACCATACTTTAAATCGTAAGTGCGATCAGCATGACCTGGGCGGTAGTTATCCTTTAATTTTTCGTAATCTTTACTTCTTTGATTTGTATTGCGAATAATAACGGCGATTGGAGTCCCTAAAGTTTTTCCCTCAAACACTCCAGAAAGAACTTCCGCTTGATCAGGCTCTTTTCTTGCAGTCACACCCTTTGAGCGTCCTGGTGCCCTCTTATCTAACATTTTTTGTAGATCTTCTAAATTAAAATCAAGTCCACTTGGAACACCATCTAAAACGACTCCAAGGGCCGGGCCATGTGACTCACCAAACGTGGTCATAGAAAACATTTTTCCGAATATACTTCCGCGCATTACAACTCCTGTTTCCCTATTATCGCCTCAAATAAACAAATATTCCAATCGCGACTGCTAGGTAAATATGTTATTAATTACAAATGGAAAACTTAAAATATCTAAAAGATGTCATGGATTTAGAAAAAGTCATTGAGGGCCTAGAGTCCGCGACAGACGAAGAGTTGAAAAGAATTGATTTTTTAAATAAACAACTAGACAACAAAACAGAGTTAAATGATCAACTTAGTGTGCAACTTACTGAAACAAAAGCAAGTTTAAGTTCTCTTGAGAAAGAACTCTTTGATACAGACAAGAAGCTAGATCAGGCAAAACAGAATTTAAGTTCTGTTACTAGCTCTCAACAAGAAGAGGCCATCCAAAAAACTATATCTTCCCTAGAAGAAGATTCAAATCAAAAGCAAGATACTATTTTAGAGCTACTTGAGAAAATTGAGGAAATTGAAACTGAAATTTCTAATACACAAGAGTTTATTAAAGGTGTTAACGAGACCATTTCAGAAATTAACGAAGAAGTTACACAAATAAAATTAAGAAATGACTCTAAAGTAAATGATCTCAATAAACAAATCGATGGCCTCCTAGACGAGGTAGGTATTCGTGCAAAAGACCTATACCTTAAAGCAAAAGTTAAAAATCATCACAGTGCTGCGACATTTCTTCAGGGAAACAGCTGTGGAAGTTGTCGTTTAACTTATTCTGCAGGTGAATGTAGTGAGTTTAATAGTGGAAAAGATTTAATTCTATGCCGAGGGTGTGGAAGATTGATTCTCCCTAGCACCCTGCGAACATTATAATTTTTTATTGAAAGTAATTACCAAGCTTTCCATAGATATCAAGTAAGCTAAAATATAACTTTTGGCGACGGCTGATATACTCAACAAATTTATTCTCTGTACTAATAAGTCTTTCTTCAGCTGAGATGACATTATCAAAGTCAGCACGCCCTCTTGAATAGAGCTTATTATACTCCTTAACTGATAGAGTCGCTAACTTGTGTCTCTTTAGAACTAAATCAATTGTCTTATCAATAAGACGAATCGTATTTTTAAGAGCTTCTAGCTGATTCTTTGTTCGAATTTTAGCTAGTCTATGTTGATACTCTGTATTTAGCTTATTAATTTTCGCTTCTTTTAAATTATTCTTTTCAACAGTCATACCAAGTGGGATCACAATCTGTAGACCAACTTCGGTAGCGTCATTATCAGAACCAAATGTACCATCACTAAATACATTCCCACTACCTGCTACAGTATAACTATTTGTCTTATATGCACCACTAAGCTCGATTGTTGGAAATACTGAGTTATCGTACTTTTCAATTGCACTTTCCAAAGCCTCTAGCTTCTTATTCAATGCTTGAATTGTCAGGTTAGAATCAATCTCTCCATCAGTAATTGGCTCCATTTTGATTTTTTCGATTTTATATAAATCTATATCTCTAAATGAATGGGCCCTCTCTAGTTTACTTTCTAATGACTTCTTGTAAGTTTCAAGTTGTGACTCAAGCTCTGCATGTTCCTCTCCAACAGAGTTCACAGAAGCTTGTGCAGAATAAAGATCTACTCTTTCCTTAAGTCCATCTCTAACTTGCTTTTGAACAAACTTGAGTCTCTTTTCAGCACGTTTCATCGCTTCATCTTTAAGCTGAATTAAAGTCTTTGTTTTCTTATAGTCATAATATGTTTCAATTAAGCCAAGAACATTTTGAGAAACTTCGGCATCGAATGCATACTTAGAAGAATAAACATTTTTTTCGGCAATTTTGATATCAGCATCGTCATTACGTCCAAAGAAGTTCTTTCCTAGATCCTGAGTATATGAAACTTCTTGGTTATAACCTTCATATTCAGTCCCACCACTAAAATCAATATAAGATCCAGTAATAGAAAACTTTCCACCCCAAACATTTTCTTTCGATAGTTCAACTCCAGAGTTGAATGCTTTGTATGTGTTAACAAGATTCGGATTATTCGGGTTTGATATCAGTCCAACATCATCATGTTGAGCAAGAACACCTAAAGTCCATGGCCTCTTATCACCAGACTCAAGTTCTAGAGTAAGTTTTGAGAGTTCAAAGTTATAGCTAGCTTCTTTTACTTCTGTTGAATCTTTTAAATATTCACGTACATAATTTTTTAGATTTGCACTTGCTGAAAATGACACAAGAGCCAATAAAATATATTTCATCAATTCTCCAAGGCGATTGGCTATATAACTTATACGAATATAATTAAAAAAAGTTTTACCATACTCCCTTAGTCCATGACCAGAGGTGTAACAAGACTTTGACATTTGATGTGACATAGGGCATAAATTCGCAAAGAGTTAAGGAGACTATCGCTGGTTTATTATACTTCGGTGTAATAAACGGGAGGAAAGTCCGGGCACCATATGGCAGCTTAGCGGGTAACGCCCGTCGGTCGTGAGACTAGGACAAGTGCAACAGAAAGGAAGTACAGGGGTTTGAACTCGATTGGGGTAGCTTAGGCCGGCCAATCAGTGAGAGATTCGTCTCACCTGCTGTAGTGAAAACAGGTAAACTCTAGGCGGTGCAAGCTTGAATAGGTCGACTCATGGGGTAGCCAGCCCTTGTTGACGGGTTAAGCGCTCGAGCCAGTGGGTAACTGCTGGCCTAGACGAATGATAGTCCAATACAGGACCCGGCTTATACCTTAACTCTTTATGGGAGTGTATTGCTAACGCAATTCACTCCCTTCCTTACATTTCAAACACGGAGGCAGAATGAATTATCCTCAACCCAAAAAAATCCCACACGAAACAAAAATTCACGATCAGGTTTTAACTGACGACTACTTCTGGATGAGAAATCGCGAAGAAGATAGTGACGTTATGAAATTTCTCAATGAAGAAAATGAACTCTTCAAAAACTATCTTAGTGACTCTGAAGAACTAAAAAATACAATTTTTGAAGAATTAAAATCTCGTGAACTTCAAACATATGAAACATGTCCATATCCTCATGATGAGTACGAGTATTTTGAAAGATATGAAGAAGGTAAAGACTACCCAATTCACTTTCGTCGCCATATAGGAACAGATGAAAGACAAGTGTGCTTAGATGAGAATGAATTAGCTAAGGGACGTGACTTCCTTGATGTTGGTGCATTTGAAATTTCTCCATGCCATCGTTACTTAATCTACACGATTGATGACAATGGTGATGAGTTATACGATCTATATATTAAAGACTTATCAACAAATGAAATCATTAAAGAAGGTCCTAAGAAAATTAACAGCGGCCCTGTGTGGTTTAACGATTCAAAGCACTACGCCTATATTGAAATGGATGAAAATATGCGTCCATTTAAAGTTCACGTTACTGATATAAATAATTCATTTGATAAAGTTATTTATACTGAAGAGTCTGGTGAATACTTCCTTACTGTTGAAGAAACAATGGATCACAGGTTCTTACTAATCAATGCGGGTGGATCTTCAAATAATTCAATCTCATATTTGAAAGCTGATGCGAGTGATCTAAACCCTATTGAAATCTTCCCTAAAGAAGACAAGATTGAATATACAGTTGAAGCAGATGGGAACGATTTCTTAGTTCTAACAAATAAGTTTAGCGAAAACTTCTCAGTTCTAAGAACTCCAATTACAAACCCTGATTACGCGACTGCTTCCGTTGAAGTTGAAGGAAGTCCTGAGAGATATCTTACAAATATTAATGTATTTAAAGATTTCAAAGTTGTAAGCTTTCGCGAAAAAGGACTAAATCACTTTCTTGTTATCGATGGAGATGAGAGAAGAGAAATTACTTTTCCAGAAGATGCTTATCATGCAGGCGGTGGTAATAACGCAAATTTTGATACAAATGTATATCGTTACAACTACAGCTCACCAACGACTCCGAGTACCACTTTTGACTACAATGTAGAAACAGGTGAATCAACGCATATTCATCAAGTTGAAGTTCCTGGCTTTGATCATGAAAATTATGTTGTCGAGAGAAAATTTATCCCTTCTCACGATGGAGTCCTCGTTCCAATGACAATCATTAGAGCAAAGACAACTAAGATTGGTGATCCTAACAAGTGTCTTCTTTACGGATATGGATCATATTCAATTTCAATTCATCCATGGTTTAACCGCAATAATATCTCACTCCTTGATCGTGGCTTCGTTTACGCTATTGGGCATATTCGTGGGAGTTCTACAATGGGACGTGCATGGTATGAGAATGGAAAATTTCTAAAGAAGCAAAACACATTTAAAGATTTTTACTCTTGTGTAAAGTATCTGATTAACGAGGGATATACTGCAAAAGGTAAAATCGGAATTATGGGGGGAAGTGCTGGCGGAATGCTTGTTGGTGCAACAATTAACCTCGACACAGAAAACCTCATTGGTGCAGCTTGCGCAGATGTTCCATTTGTCGACGTTCTAAACACAATGCTTGATGATAGTCTTCCCCTAACTCAGCTTGAGTATGAAGAGTGGGGAAATCCAAATGATAAGGAATACTTTGATTATATCAAGTCATATTGTCCGTATTCAAATGTACAAAATAGAGACTACCCAGCAGTACTTGCAATTGCTGGCCTAAATGACCCTCGCGTTACTTATTGGGAACCAATGAAGTGGACTTATAAACTACGTGATAATGCAACAGATTCGCGAGTTAAGCTTCTTTGGACAAATATGGATGCGGGACATGCCGGTGCTTCAGGAAGGTTTGAATCTTTCAAAGAATTTGCCGATATTTACACTTTTTTCATTAAAGAATTAGAATAATTTTTTAAGGTCTTGGGGAGAAATCCCCAGGACTTTTGTCATCTTGGTCTTCTTGATTTCTTTTGACCAAATAAATCCTAGTATTTCATCATCGTCTAAAATTAACTTCATCTCCCCTTCTCCAAGTCCAGGTCGAGTACACACTTCATTTGAATGAGGCTGTTTTGAATAATCATAAACTCTGATCCAACCATCAGTTAGAATTTCTCTAATAATTGCAATGTGACCAGTATCACCACTAAATGGAATGGTATTCTTTCGCCAAAGAATTAAGTCACCAACAGCTAGTTCACTTAGGCGATGTTTTACAAAAGACTTGTCTTCAACAGAATCAAAGAACTCATAAACTCGTTCATATGGAATCTTTATTCCATCCGCAAGAAGAATTTCTTTAATGGCCGTGAAACAATTTACTTTCATTACAGCTTAGCAAGGGCCTTCGTTGTTGCCGTCGAAATATTTAACTTCTCATTTAGCTTATACTTTCTAAATGATCCGGAATAACTCTTCTTAAATTCGGCATGAGAAATTTCAAGAATATAATTAGTAATCTTATACTTTGTAATGGCCGTTTTATACTTCTTTAACTTCTTATAGGATAACTTTGAATCAAGCTCTGGATATTGCTTAAGTTTCTTATCTTCACTATTTAGAATAAAAGTCGGACATTCAATTTGACCAGAAAGCCACTCATCATCGGCCTTACGATATCCAAGAATAGAGTCATTTTCTTTGACAATTATTCTTAGTAAATCAAGCTCATAAGTTTTAGCAATCTTCTTCACAGGAATCTCAGGATATTCAAGTGCATCTTTTGAATTACCAGCAACACAATCTTTATGAACAGGACAACCAACACAATTTGCACTTCTTGCCTGACAATAGATTCGACCAAGATCCATTAGGGCCTCGTTGATTTCACGTCCCTTGCACTTTGCAATTTCTGGAAACTCGCCTGCTTCAAATTTTTGCTTAATAAGCTTTTGAAGCTTAGGGCCTTTGGCACCTTTTAATCCATAGATACGGCTAACAACTCTTTCAATATTTGCATCAATTGAAAGTGCGCTCTTATTTTGTCCAATACTTAAAATAGCATTGGCCGTGTACTCTCCAATTCCAGTAATAGAGATCAGGTCTTCGTACTTTGTTGGAATTTTACCATTGAAGTTTTCAACGATATCAATTGCGGCCTTTCTAAGGTTTCGTGCACGTCGATAGTAGCCAAGACCTTTCCAAGCAACGCAAATTTCTTCCTCAGTTGAAGAAGCAAGTGTTTCAATATCTGGATAAATTGAAAGGAATCTATCAAAGTGATTTTGAACTGTACCTACAGTTGTTTGTTGCAACATTATTTCAGAGACAAGTGTCTTGTACACAGTTCTATTTCTTCGCCAAGGAAGCTCTGTATAAGTATCTTTCGACCATTTAAGAAGTTTTTTAAACATGATTATTTGTAGCGATTTCTACTTTTTTTGACAAGATGCTTTTAAAGTATCGGCCAATTTCAATAGATCTTCTGGATAAAAACCCTTACTTCCGACACCATGGATCGTCGCACCAATATTACTAAGGAAGTCCATTAACTCTCCTTTGGCTTCATCAATATCAGTCAGAACAAAAAGATGCTTTGCATCTGAGTTCTTTACCCAACGAATAATTTTTTGTGTGTTATTGCCACCTTTCGTTTGGCAAAGATAGAGGTCATTTTTAATTTCTCTAATTGATGAGTCAAAAGCCTTGATTGTGACAGGACAGCCATAAGTTAAACGGCTTACAAAACTTCTGCGGTAACAAGTGTCTCCAGATTTAGACCAATCTGAATTACGAAGTGACGCACTTGTATCAATCCAAACCTCATACTTAGGTGCTTTCTTCTTTTCAACTTTCTTGGCCTTTCCACAGAAAATATCGAAATATGCACCTGTACATCTAATCATATCGGAATCTATCGTATTCTCGACAGTAACATCTTTATCAGGTGTGCCATACTCTTGATCAACATAGTCTTTGCCTGACTTACCAACCATATAACCTGTTTGCGGATCAAAGCATCCGTCACCCATCTCTATACAGTGATCGTCATTTTGGGCAATTTTACGTGAGATATTTTTGAATAGAATTTGTTCTAAAAGTGTTTGTTTAGGAGCCGCTGATAAAAAGACAAATTCCACCGTTTGCGGAAGTGCTACTACCGCAGATGAAAATATGAATGCAAGGAGTGTCTTTTTAAAATGCATTAAGCAATCATTCCCCTTTGTCTAAAATATCTAAATAAGTCATTTCCAAGATCGACAATTAAATCTCTAGCGTCGATATCAAGACTTAAAAAATCAGCAACGTAAGCTTTTTGCCTTGGTGTTAATTGGGCCATACGCTCTTTTAACAATTCTTCATTACTCGTATCTGTAACAAATGGCATCGTTCTCGTTTTTCCACCAATCTTCATTGTTGGATTAGCATTGATTTGAGCATTGCCAGTTGTTCCACTTTTAATTGTGTCAACGAGGGCCTCTTCAAATCCACCACCGGCTGGTTTCTGTTGAGGTTGCGCTTGTTGTTGTGTAGGCTGCTCTTTCTTTTCATCACCTTTATAGAATTTAACTAATCTTATAAAGTGATCCGTAAAGTGCTCTTCGACAAAATCGATCATTTCATGAAGAGGAATATCCAATTCGGCCGTAATTTTAGCGACTACCTGAGGATTAATCTCAGTTGTCTTCATCGAAAGAAAGCGAGAAACAGTAGAAACACCAAGACCAGTTGATTCAGCGAGATCTTTTTGTGTCATCGGCCCTCTAACCTGCATGTACTTCCTAATAATTCCTAAATAATCGTCTAATTTCTCTTTGTTAAATTCAGACATATACTTCTCCTTGCATATTGAAACACCTGCAACTAGCTGATATTTCGTTCAGGTGCAATTGCGGCCTGAAATTTTATGCCTCAAAAGTCCCTAATATCATTATCGGTTTTAATTTTTATTTCTTGATGCAATTTTATTGCTTGACGCAACTAGTCAAGAATGGTTATTATTGCAGTGTGGATGAACTAATCCACAAATTAAGCAAGGCTTGGGGGGATCACATGGCCACTTTAACAAACTTCATTATGACTGAGACATTATCTGACTTCACAAATGGACAGTATGAAGTAATTGAAAAAGAGCTAGTAAGATCAAGTGATTTAAGTAACTTAACCATATCTGGTTCTCTCTTCTCTCAAACCACTTTCATCGCTGTAAACTTCAAGTCTTGCATTTTCTTTGGCTCGAAGATGAAAGAGTGTAAATTTATCAACTGTTCGTTTGAAAATTGCAGCTTCGAATTTTCACATATTGAAGCTTGCAATTTTGATGGATGCAAGATCGTTGGGAATACATGGAAGTATTCCACTTTAAAGAATTCAATCATTGAAGATTGTGAACTGGATCTTGAAGTATATAAGGTTATCAAAGATGGTGACCAGAATAAAATTGATATTTACGAGGAAACTCAAGATATCGAAGAAATTAAGGAAGAAGTTGAAGAAGTTCTAAGTTTTGAAGCAGCATTGATTGCTTCACCTAACCAATGGGGAACTAGCTTACTAAACTTTATTAAATCTGCAGCTTAAATTTGAAACACCTGGCAATCGTGTTTACGTCACCAGTCTCAAGGATAATACGGCCAGATACAAATCTTTATTAGAGACGATATATCATACCTAGTCTTCTTCTACTGGATGTAGATAAGCAGGAAATCTCGCAACTGATACTTGCTCTCGGGCCAGCTCTCTCAAGGGTGTTGGCCTTCTTTTTTACATTTTACGATAGAAACAACCAATCGATTCTTTATTTCTCATGGACGACTTAACTATCATCGTTGAAACTTCAATAGCATTTCTTAAACCAATTAAGCTGTCATCAAGTTTACAGCTTCGATAGAAGCGAGAAACTTCATCATTGATTTCATTAAACATTGCTAGTGCTCGTTTAAGACGATTTGTCGTTCTTGAAAGACCAACATAGTTCCACATTGTAAGCTTTAGAGTCATCCAGTCTTGCTGAACAAGGGCCTTATCAATTGAAGCGTACTCTTCTTGCCAATTCTTAATTTGCAGATGCGAATAAAGAGTTTCCTCTCCAATATTTTCTGAAATATCAATAGCCGCAAGATAACCCCAAGTTAAACCTTCAAGAAGTGAAGTTGAAGCAAGTCGGTTTGCGCCATGAAGTCCTGAACAAGACACTTCACCTACAGCGTAGAGATTCTTAATTGAGGTTTGTCCCTTCATATCAATCTTAACACCACCACAAGTATAGTGAGCAGCAGGAACAACAGGAATAGGCTCCTTTGTCATGTCCACACCGTGTTCTAGACAGTGCTTGTAGATCGTTGGAAAGCGCTCTTTAATCCACTCTCCATCTTTATGTGAAATATCGAGATAAACACACTCGTGTCTCGTCTCAATAGTTTCTTCCATTATTGAACGAGCAACAACATCACGTGGAGCAAGTTCCATCTCTGGATGGTATTTGCCCATAAATCTTTCACCATTACAGTTAACAAGAACTCCACCTTCTCCGCGCACAGCTTCTGAAACTAAGAAGCGTCCATGTGAAGATGAATCATAGAATGTTGTTGGATGAAATTGAATAAATTCCATATCAATAATATCTGCACCAGCTCTCTTTGCCATTGCAATCCCATCACCACGACTTGCTCCAGAGTTTGAATGATGAAGATAAAGTGCACCGACTCCACCTGTGGCCAAAACAGTCTTCTTTGCCATGGCCTTAACAACATTACCCTTTTCTTGATTTAATAGATAAGCACCAAGAATTTTTCTTTCCTCATAACGCTGAGAAATTGAAATACCATGATGGGAAGCTGTAATTAAATCAATTGCAGTATGTGCTTCTAAGAAGTGTACTGTTGGATAGCGTTTTTGATCTTTTAGTAAATTTAAAAGACTAATTTGAATTTCCTTACCAGTGTAATCACCACGATAAAGAATTCTCTCAATTGAGTGGGCGGCTTCTTTTGTATATTTTAATGAGTTATTCTCATCTCTTTCAAAATTAGCATTTGCTTTCTCTAATAAGAGTTCATCAATCGCTAACTTTCCAAAATTTCTTAATGTTTCAATCGCTTGCGGATTAGAAGTATTAGAAGATGCTACTTGAATATCTTTTCCTAGAGCATCATCACTTGCATTTGGATAAATGATTCCGCCTTGTGCCCAGTATGTATTCGATACCTGAGGATCCTTTGCACGAGTCACAATTCCTACTTTTAAATTACTCTCTGCAAGCTTTGCAGCAGTAGCAAGACCTGCAATTCCACAACCTAAAATAAGAACATCGAAGTCGTAACTATTCACTTCTCTAACCTCTCGCGTACTTTAGCGATAAATCCACAGCAGGAGCATCGTAAGTAAGAGCACCTATACTGATAGCGTCGACACCTTTTATCAGATAGCTTTCTAATGTATTTAAACGAACACCACCAGAAACTTCAAAAGTAACACCTTCTGGCTTCTCTTTTACAGCTTCTTTAATCTCTTCAGGAGAGAAGTTATCAAGCATGATATGTCTTACACCTTCACCAAGTGCAATCTGTAGTTCATTAAGATCATGAATCTCAACTTCGATTGGCGTATAAAATGAGTTCTTAGATTTGAAGAAATCAATCGCCTCTTTTACACCACCAAAGAATGACTTGTGATTATCTTTAACCATCCACATATCACTTTGACCGAAGCGGTGGTTATATCCTCCACCAGTTACTACTGCGTACTTCTCAAGTGCACGGTATCCAGGAAGAGTCTTTCTTGTATCGAGAATTCTTACGCCACTATCATGTGCAAGAGTTGTAAATTTATTTGTGTATGTTGCAATTGAAGATGCTCTTTGAATTAAGTTAAGAGCAATTCGCTCTCCTGTTAGAGCAATTGAGAAAGGAAGTTTAAATTCAATTTCGGCCATTTCATCCTTTGTGAATTTTTGACCTTCAAACTTTTTAAAGTTTTCATAATTTAAATTAGCACCTAGGTAGTTAAAGGCTTCAATAAAATAAGGCAGGCCACAAAGAACCATATCATCCTTAATCTTTAACTTACATTGAACTTCATCATTTGGAAGTGATTGAATATAGTTCAGGTTACGACTTAGATCATCCTCTTTGAAATAGATCTCTATCGAATCTTGTAGTGCTTTATTTACTAATAAATTCATTTCTTTCTTACTCCGTTTAGATGTTTTTTCTACCATTTTCAAATGAGAAAAAAAACTCCCGAAACCCCCAAAAATCCTGATAATTGCTCAATTTTGACTTATATAGCTGCAATGCGTTTCAATATTATCTTTCTCTTTGCATTTCTACTCATTAATCCACTTTTCTCAAAAGATGACAACAAGCAATATAATCGTCCCCCAAAAATAAAGCTTCCAATTAAAACGAAGGCAGCTTTTCACAAAAAGTCTGAGTTTTACTTCTACCGTTCAGTTTTAACAGGTCAAAAATGGGGACTAGATAAAGAATTCAGAAGAAAGCTATCTCACCTAAATTTGCTTCATCTCATGACTCCCTCAGGACTCCACTTAAGCTCCTTCTTTCTCATTTTTTATCTACTAAGAAGAAAGTATCCAAAGGTATCCAATTTTATTGAACTTGTCCTATGCTTAGGATTCTACTTCCTTCTTCCAGGTTATTATTCATTTAGACGAGTGGCACTAATTCGAAGCTTCTTTATTTTAAATAGGATGAGAGAAACAAACTATTCTAAGTTACAAATTTTTATCTTCTTTCTTATAACGGATTTCTTTTTTGGAACTTATCGATACTCTCCACTATCATTTTACTTAAGTACACTATTTCTTGCTCTCATCTTTTCAATTAAAGAGTTTCGTCTTTATAAAATGTATCTACTCTTCTTTGTGGCCCAACTTTTTATAGCTCATAAATTTACGGGTATAATCTATCCAGCAACAATCGTTCTCTCACCGTTACTAACAAGTATTTTCACACTCATTTATCCAATTCTCTTTCTTAATTTATTCTTTATTGATTATTTTAATTACGCACAATGGTTCATTTCAGCATATACGGGATTAATAGAGATAAGTTACGATTTAGCGCAAGCACTCGGCTTTATTCATGTAAATTTTCTCATTTTAATTGGAGTAATTATTTACTCTCAAAGAACAAAGAAGCATGCCTTAGCACTAGTAACAATTGGCCTAATTGCGAACTTCCCAAGAGATAGTCTCGCGATTCTTTTGAGCGAGATAGGCATTGGCCTGTGAAAAAGGCTTAGAGCCAAAGAAACCACGATATGAAGATAATGGTGATGGATGAACTGTCTTAATTACTAAGTGTTTTGATTCATCAATATTCTTTCCCTTCTTTTGAGCAGGAGAGCCCCACAGAATAAAGACAACATTTTCACAGTGATCATTTACGACTTCGATAATCTTTGCTGTAAACTTCTCCCAACCTTTCTTTTGGTGAGAGCCTGCTTGTGCCTTACGGACACTAAGACAATTGTTAAGAAGTAGAACTCCTTCTTTTGCCCAGTCTTCTAGAAAGCCATGCTGGGGAATTTCAATTCCTAGATCTTCATTTAATTCTTTATAGATATTTCTAAGAGAAGGTGGAATTTTAACTCCCTTCTTTACAGAAAAACTTAGCCCGTGGGCCTGTCCTTCACCGTGATATGGGTCTTGCCCAAGAATCACAACTTTTACCTTATCGAGTGGAGTAAGATTGAGAGCTGCAAAGAATTCATCCTGGGAAGGATAAACGTCACCCTCTTCTGAATCTAAAAATTCAGCGAGCTCTACCATATAATCTTTTTGGAATTCGTTTTCTAAGTGAGAAAGCCAGCTCTTATCATTTAAATAATCAATCATAAGAGCTGGCCTCGGTATTAGTAATTTAAAAGTTTGTTAAGTTGTTCGTATACGTCTGCAACTTGTGGAAGAATGAAATCCTCTGAAGTTGGGCAGTATGCAACGTGAGAGTCTTTTGCAGCAACACGAAGGATTGGAGCATCAAGGGCCTCAAAACATTCTTCGTTAACACATGCAGCGATCTCACCAGCAAAACCAGAAGTCTTAGTTTCTTCGTGACAAATAAGAAGACGATTTGTTTTCTCAAGTGACTTCTTAATTGCATCCATATCAAATGGAGCAAGAGTTCTAAGGTCGATAACTTCAACAGTCTTACCTGTTTCTGCTTCGATTTTCTTAGCAGCATCAATTGATTTTTGAACAAGAGCTCCCCAAGCAACCACAGTTGCATCAGCACCTTGTTTTGCGATACGAGCTTTTCCAAATGGAATCATATACTCTTCACCTGGATCTGCAGTACGGTTATAACCTTGGTAGTAAAGGTGCTTGTGCTCTAGGAACATAACAGGATCATCTGATCTAATTGCAGTTCTTAAAAGCCCAGCAGCGTCCGCCGCATTTGAAGGGAAGACAACTCTAATACCTGGAACGTGAGTGAATAGAGACTCTCCACACTGAGAGTGATAAATCGATCCACCTCTTAGGTATCCACCGATAGGAACACGTACAACCATTGGACACTTGAAGTCTCCACCTGAACGGTAGCGAGTCGTCGCCATCTCGTTCTTAAGTTGCATATATGCAGTCCAGATATAGTCAAAGAATTGAATTTCAACAACTGGCTTAAGTCCTCTCATCGCCATACCGATTGCACGACCGATGATATTTGCCTCAGCTAGTGGTGAGTTAAACACTTGTCCTTCTAAAGATGCTCTTTGAACACCTGAAGAAACTTTAAAAACACCACCCTTACCTTTAAGGTCTGGGTTATTAAGTCTTTCAAGATCAGAGAAGTCTGCAACGTCTTCACCAAACATTCTTAGTAATGGGTTCTTAGAGAACTCAGAACGTAGAACAGCATTGATAGCTGACGCCATTGGAACATCATCTTTTCCTTCAAAAGTACCTTGAGTTTCAAAGTCTGAAGAAGTTGGATCAATATCGTGTGAGTATAAGTGATCAAGTGAAGTTTCTGGCGCTGGCCATTCAGTATCAACTGCTTCTTTCATTGCACGTCTAACTTCTAGAGAAACTTCTTCAAGAAGATCATTAACTTCTTTCTCAGTCATCACACCAAGTGCGATAAGAGTTTTTGGATATGAGTTAAATACATCAACTTGTTTTTCCTGCGCTAACTCGTCTTTCGTACGATACATTGATTGATCATCAGAAAGAGAGTGAGAGTATGGACGAGTTACATGAGAATGAAGAAGAACTGGCCCCTTCCCTTCTCTAATATGTTTAGCTGCTTTTTCAGCTGCTTTGTATGATTCAATTGGACAATTACCATCACATTCAATGATTTTTAAACCTGGGAATTCATCAAGTGCTTTTGAAATTGATCCACCTGGTGTTTGCATTGAAGTAATTGTTGAAATGGCATAACCATTATCTTCAACGTGGAAAAGAACTGGAAGCTTATTAGCACAAGCAGTTGTAAGTCCTTCCCAGAACTCACCTTGAGCAATTGTTCCATCACCACATGAAGTATAAACAACTTCAGCATCTTCAACTAAGAATTTTGAAGTATCAAATTTGTGTTTTTCTTTTAGGTCTTTAAGTGCAAGTCCTGCTTCAGCAACACCACATGCTTGAAGGAACTGAGTTCCAGTACATGAAGACTTTTGAACGATATTTAGTTTTACGTTACCCCAGTGAGCAGGCATCTGACGCCCGTGAGTTGCCGTGTCTCCGATATTTCCGTTAGCTTGGCAAAGCATTTCATATGGAGTTACACCAAGACCAGTACAAAGTGCTCTATCACGGTAGTATGGGATAAACCAGTCATGCGCAGGCTTTAGAACTTTTGCAAGAGCAGATAAAACACCTTCGTGTCCTGCACCAGAAATTTGAAAGAACGCAGTCGACTGCTTCTTCATTGTGATCTCTGCATCGTCTAGTTTTCTTGAAACGAAAACGTTACGAAGCATCCAAATAAGATCTTCTTTCGAAAGATTGTATTTTTTAATAATCTCTTTTTTCTTATCTAAGTTGGTAGAACCCACATTTGATCCTTTTGCAGTTTTATCAAGCATTTAACGCCCCTTTTTAAGTGGAGCTAGATTACCAATTTTAGTGCAAAAGGTGCACATGCTGTGCATTAAATTTTAAAATAATATTTGACGGATTTCAGCTATTTAGAGGTATTTGGCTAGAAGCCACTAGAAATTCCTAAAACATATCGACGATCGACCTTACCTCTGAAGTCAGAATCTGTTGTATCAACAGCATAAGTTGAGAGATCGAACTCCATTTTCTTAGTGCGAATACCAATTCCACCAGAACCGAAGCCATCGCCGTAGCCCATTCTCAAGAAGAAGATACGACGTAGATCAAACTCAAGACCAAGCCCAAGCTTTCTTTTGAAGTCCACTGTATCATGAGCATTTAAAAAATCTTTATAATCTACTTCTAAGTGAACGCGTACAGTTCTACCAAGTTGTGGCGTAATAGAAAGCCCAAGGTCATAACTTTGTTTAACTTTATCAGGGGCTCCAGCACCATTCATTTTTTTAAAACTATCACCTGTTGTATTGTGGCTAACAACAGCAAGCGTAGGGATAAAGGCCGTTGGAAGAGTTATTCTCATTCCAGTTGTTAGATATAGCATTCTTCCGCGATTATAATCATCATCCGCCAATGCTAGTGGAGTATTTGGATCCGATTGTCCAACAGCTTCTTTACGAAATAAATAAGTAGCAGAAGCACCAAATTTAAAAATTCCTCCAAAGAGAGAAAAGTTAAAAGCTGCATACGGACCAGTATCTGTTCTTTGGGCGTATTCAAATTGGTCACCAACCTGATCACCGATAAATGTTCTTTGCTGAACTGAATACATATAACCAATCGTGAAATATCTAGTCGCAAAATTTGGCATCATTTGAAAACGGCTGTGAGCAACTGTTCCCTTGTTTTGATTAAGTAATTTTCTAGCACCTTCAAGTGATAGGGCCTCAAATAAATCACCAGCATTACCAGTTACATCTCCACCAAAAAGCGTTTCCATCCAACCTTTATTCGTCTCAAATTGGAAGTTAGAAAGATGGAAATGACGGCCTCGATAAGTACCAAGTCCAGCAGGGTTATAGAATGCCGCTGAAGCATCATCGACTTTACCAATAAAGGCATTTCCCATGGCAAGTGCACGAGAAGACGTAATGAGTTCTGGAAAAACTGCATCCTCAAACTGTATTGCAAAAATACTTGAGTGAATTAATAGGCAAAATAAAATCAACTTCTTCACAGGCTAATTTTACCTTAAGAAGCGACTGATTTTAACTCGTGGCACAAAGTGCCTCTAGGCATAAAAAAGGCCCGTAAAAACGGGCCCTTATATCGTAAAATCTTGATTGAAATTAACGCTTTTTTCTACCTGGGAATCTATGTCCAACGTGACCTAGGAATTTCCCTTGGATATTCTTGATTGACTCAATTCTAGATTCAGCAAGGATATCTGTCGCTTGGTAAACTGGAATATCTTGTTCTTCAGAAATATTGAAAACTTCTAGAGTTGTATCATAGATTGAATCAACCATTCTGATTGCTTTATCTTCTGACCAACCTTCAAATTCGATTGAAACGTTCATAACACCACCAGCATTGATTAGATAATCTGGAGCGTATAGAACACCTCTTTCCTTAAGAATTTTACCGTGACGGTTTTCTGCAAGTTGGTTATTTGCAGCACCAGCTACGATTTTACACTGTAGACGATCGATTGTGTCATCGTTGATTGTTGCACCAAGTGCACATGGAGCATAGATATCCATTTTAACGTCATAGATTTCATCGATCCCAACAACTTTTGCATTTGGAACTTTTTCCTTGAAAAGCTCAAGGTTCTTTTCATTGATATCACATACGTAAACTTCTGCACCTTCATTGTATAGGTACTCACCAAGGTAGCGTCCAACAGAACCTGCACCTTGAAGTGCTACTACTTTACCTTTTGGTGAACGGTTTCCATAAACTTTCATACATGCTGCTTCAATACCTCTGAAAACACCACGTGCTGTCCATGGAGATGGGTTACCTGAACCACCGTGGATTTCAGCAACACCAGCTACGTTATTAGTTTCAGTAAATACGTGCTCAATATCATCAACACTAATATTTACGTCTTCTGCAGTAATATAACGACCGTTTAATGACTCCATGAAACGTCCGTAAGAACGGAATAGAGCTTCTGACTTATCTTTTTCTGGATCACCGATGATAACAGCTTTACCACCACCAAGGTTTAATCCAGCAACAGCATTCTTATATGTCATACCTCTCGAAAGTCTTAGAACATCGTTAAGTGCTTCTTCTTCTGATTCATATGGCCACATTCTTGTTCCACCTAAAGCTGGTCCAAGTACAGTGTTGTGAATCGCTACGATTGCCTTAAGGTTACAACTTGGATCACTAAAAAAGATAACTTCTTCGTGTCCGTCTTTGTATAATCTCTCAAAACTAGGCATTGTTTTTTCTCCTTAGAAAGTTTGCAATAATTACCTGAATTTACGCAGGAATTAATGATGCTAAAATAGTGCTATTAGAGCTGAAAAGAACAATAAACTTTCAAGGATGAAAACTGTATGCACAGAGTGTCACTAATTGGAAATGATGAGCAAGTAACTGAATTTACAATCGAAGAAGGTCAGACAATTTTTGACGCAATACAAGATCAAGGTCTCACTCTACCCCATGGATGTCTAAGTGGGTCATGCGGCTCATGTCGTATTCAAATTATCGAAGGTAGTTGCAATCTACAAAAGCCAGGAATTATCGAAGAAAATACAATTGAGGCCATCGCTCCCGAGCACACTGAAGTTGCAGAAGGTAATATCCGTCTAGCTTGTCGTGCAAAAGTCACAGGTGATATTAAAATTTCGATTCTAAAATAAGTTGAAGAATTGCACGAAAGTGTTGCTTGCGATCAAATCTCCAAGATTCATTTTCACCTTTTAGAAAGTCCATATTTTTTTGATCTAGCACTGTTGTTAAGTGATCCACGTCGTTAATGATTACATGGCGATAAGGTTTTAGTAATGAAGATCTTAAATCAACCATTCCATCGTTGCGCCCAACTCTTTCAAAAATAAAGTTACGACTAATCTCTAGTGATGTCTCTCTTCCTTCTTGCTCGTTGATGAATGTAATAAATTGAAGAAGGTTAATATTTTCAAGTGCCGCTTCAATTTTAGCAGCATTGGCCTGCATATAATCAGAACGAATTTTTGTTCCAACTGATTCCATTCCGCTAACATCACCACCAAGCAGCGCAAATAGCCACCCCATAACAGTTTTCTTAAACGAGCTCTGAATAAAATAATCCGCTAAGACCGAACCATGATAAGGCGATTGCATTGAAACCCAACCAATAACTCTTTTAGAAACCTGCGGATTATTAATAAGTACATCCAAGAACTCGAGTCCACCTTTAGAATGACTGACGACGAGTATTGGGCCATTTATCTTATCAATCTCATTTTTTATAAATTTTGAATTCTTACTAACTGGATCTTCTGATTCAACGACTATTCTTTTGAATTTTACTTTATGTTCTTTTAATAGATCCATATAGTCGCGAAAGTAATCACCTGTGAAATACGAAAGATTCACGATCTGACCTGAACCCTCTATTGCTGATTGCGAGAGAATTCCAGGAAGGAAAACAACAGTTAGATTTGAAAGATTCTTTAGTTCGGCTTCTGTTAAGCCTTGTTTTGATTGATAAAGACTTCGGTATTGAGTTGTCTTATTTTGTGCCCTGACTACTACTGTAGTCAGGACAATTAATATAATTAAGCTAAACCTTGTGAAGTTAATAACGCTGCCCTTTTCTTTCTTCTGATTTTGGCGTTGATATCATCAAGTGAGTCAACGGCCATATCCCAAGCTGTGTAGATTTGCTTCTTACGGTTGGCCCTTAAATCACCTGCAACATAAAAGTTTTCAATATTTGTTTCACCTTTATCATTAGCTAGAACATAGCCTCTACCGTCAATTTCAGCACCAATAGCTTTGGCAAGTTCATTATAAACGATTGTTCCAAGCGAAACAAAAGAAAAGGCAGACTCTAGCGTTCTTCCGCTAGCAAACTTATAACCCTCGATTATTCCGCTCTTGCGATCACCAAGAATATCAACAATGGCTTCAGTGAACACTTCAATCTTATAGGCTTTGATTAATTTTTGAGTCTCTTCATCAAATTGTGGAGTCTCACCATTTGTTAAGATCGACATTGAAGGCGTGTTGTAGCGTTCTTTAAGCATCACTGCAACCCAGGCTGCACCAGAAGTGTGACCAATAATTGAAGTATGCTTGTCATAAACATGGTGGCCATCACAACGCAGGCAATAGTCAACAGTTTGAGCGTTTGCAAAAGGTAGAATTGGTTTGATGCTATCGTTAAAATGAGGCTGAACATCCATAATTCCAGTACAAAGCACAACATACTCTGCTTGATACTTTTCACCTGCACTATCGATTAACTCAAAACTTCCGTCACTTAACTTTGTTACTTCAGTAACACCCTTTCCCTTAACGAAAGTCAGATTATCTTTAAATTCAGATTGTTCAATCCACTCAAGAGTTTCTTTGTTAGGCTCTTCAATACCTTTTTTATATTTATGAGTACCAGGCATATTTTCAACTTTATATACCCATTTCTCACGAGAACGTTTCTTATCCTTAGGTGTTCCAGGAAAAAGAACAACTGAATCATTATTTAAAACACCGCGTAGAGTGGCCATCATTCCGGCCGCGCCACCACCGATTACTGCAATTTGAAATTTATTAGACATAACTACTCCATGACTAGTTCATATTTAGTATAGTCTATCAGAAAGAGGGAATCTAATAGATTCCCTCTATGTAAGCTTTAGCTAAATTTATGTTAATTTGGATTATTTAACAGGAATTTCTAACAGATCGTCAGTATTCTCAGTGGCCTCTTTGGCCTCTTTCTTAGAGAAGAAGTGTTTCTCCCCATCAACATCTTTAATCTTAACTTGCTTGATTTCATAGTCAAAGACTTCAGTTAATTCAAAGCTATAGCCTTCCCATATAATAATCTGACCTGCTTCAGGAAAGTTATTTCCAAGCATATCAAGTAAAAAGCCAGCAAGAGTCGAATAATTATCATTAAGTGGTATCTTAATATCGTAATCGTGATCAAGATCTCTTAAATTGGTTGCACCATCGATATCAACACCTTCAATAAGATCACTCTCTTGATAGTCCTTTGTAATTTCATCAATATCATCATCGTGTTCATCTTGAATCTCGCCAAGAATTTCCTCGATAATATCCTCTAGTGTAATGATACCAACAATTAAACCGTTCTCATCTTTTACCAGGGCCATGTGAACTTTCTTACGGTTCATATGGTCGAAAACTGCTTGAATTTTCATGTGCTCATAAACAAAGAATGGGTCTCTTAAGTGGTTAACTAGAGTAAAGTTGTCACGCTCAGACCTCTTTAAAAAAGCAAGCTCTTTGACGTGAAGGAAACCTTCTATATTATCAATCTCACCATCAACAACTGGATAACGTGAGTGAATTGATTCTTCAATTTCACTAATTACATCTTTATATGAGCTATTAACTTGAATACTCTTGATTTCCTTACGAGGAATCATAATGTCTTTTACTTTGATCTTTGGAAATTCAAGGATTGAGTTAAAAAGATCAATTTGCTTATGATCAATCGTATTTTCTTTCTCTGCTTTTTGAATCATAAACTCAAGGTCATCCTTCGTTACAATTCTTCCTGTTAGCTGAGCATTCTCACCAAGAACAGTGTGGATAAGCCAAACCATAATTTTAATAACAGGATAAAGTAGATAATAAAAAATTTGTAGAACACGGATAACAAAAAGAGATAAGCTTTCAGCGTGCGTTCGTGCAAATGTCTTTGGAATAATTTCACCAAAAATTAGAATGACAAAAGTTGTCGCCCCGACTGCAATACCAATGGCATCATCCGCAAATAAACGGGTGGCAAGAACTGTCGTTAATGATGAGGCAAAAATATTGACGACGTTATTTCCAACGAGAATTGTCGTCAGGATCTCACTTGGGCGATCAATCATAAATGCAATTGCTCTTCCCTTTGCACCACCTTCTTGAATAAGCTGGCTAGCACGATCGTGAGGAATCGAAAGTAGGACTGCTTCTGAACCAGAAAAGAAACCTGAGCCAATAAAGCAGATTATTAATAGGACAATCTCAAGGCTGCTTACATCAGTCATTGCCTTGTCCTTGTTTAGTAAATTTCGTTGAGATTTTTTTTAAGAAGTAACAACAATAAAGCGGAGGTTCTATAAGGAGTTTCCTTGTTACGGGTAGGAATCTATATTGAGCTACCCCTTCGTTTAGATATAAATATTTTATCAGTAATTCTGATATGATTCAATACATCATAAACCAACAAATTTCAAGGATTTGAGCCACAAACCCTAGTGATGATCGAGTTGTTCGCCCTTGAAGTCATGATCCGAGTAAACAATACGATCATTCATTTCATGGTTAAAATCATATATCTCATTGATATTACTGACCTTCCTGAAGATTGTATGACACTTATAACAAATAACAACAGGAGGAAGTCTCTTAAATAGTGCAAAATCAAATACATATAAAATAATAAAAGGTGCCACAGAATATGGGGCATATTGAGTTGTTGCCACATATAAAGTCGCTAAGGCTGCAATTACAAAGAGCATTACCCCAATTTTTCGATTAAAGTCTTTTTGTTTGTAAAAATCCTTTCTTTCGCAACATGGGCAATCCTTAAGAATACCCTGTTCGTGCTCTTCATTCATCTTCACAGGAGCTTTGGTATGACAAATTTGACACTCAACTTCTGTCACCTCTTTATTAGGGTGAAAAGAAACAGCTGAACCACATTCTTCACAAGTTAAAGTAATTTCCATCATAGTAGTAACCCATATGTATAAAATAAATAAATCGCAATCATTTCACCAATAAAGACAAAGATTGTCATGGCATAGAAAATCCCTGTCGCACTTTGAATACTTCGCATACTAACAAGCTTCCATCCAAAGACGCTCATTCCAAAAATAACCAAGTATCCCCAAACATCACGCATGATAACCATTAGCCAATTGAAAGCATAACCGCCACCAAGTTCAGTTCCAGTAACTAAGTAAGGCCCAAGTTTAGTATGCTCAAATCCAGACCAAACAAGCTTAACAGCAAGTAGTACCCACATAGCGAGAGTAGCCTTTTTAAGAGGAACTTCCGAAAGCTTTGGTGTAACAAGATACCAGTGACCTAAGATCATGGCATAAGTAATAGCACCAAGATAGTAAACAGAAGAGCCAATATATAGGTAATTCACTAAGTTCTTATCTTGAAAAAGATAGAGAGCGTAAAAGCCAATTAAAGTTGGGATCGCATATAAAATCCAAAGAGCAGTATTCTTCTCATCATAGTGATTATGCAACTGATGATGAAAAAGGATGCATATTGTACTGATATAAAGAAGGATTGCTTCTAAGTCTGTTGCACTATTTCCAGTTACAATATGAGCAATGGCCGCAAAGAATAAACTCACAAGACAAGTCGTTGATAAAAGCTTTTGAAAGCCTCCACCTGTCATTTTAGAATTTGCTACTGGTGCGAAAGTAAAAACTCCAAAGCCCAGGGCCAAGAAGAAGTACTTTGCCATTTCAAATGTATTACTCATTCAAATTACTCTCTCGTATAAAATGCTCAACTAAGCGCATGATAATGATTTTATTTGCTGCTGGAATATTAAGGTTTTCTACAACATTTTGAGCGTTTTCAAAAGGTATCTTTTGACTGATCAGACTCATTTCTTTTGTATATTCAGTAACATAGACATATAAGAAAACACTTCGGTCTGAATATTCATGTTTGAGCTGAGTGAAGAGATTAATTTTATTTAATCCAAAACCAACTTCTTCCATAAACTCACGACGAGCGGCTTCTTCAACACTCTCGCTAGACTCGATCTTTCCCCCTGGGAATTCGATCATGCCATCGAGTGGGCCATCTTCTTTTCTAACTTGTCCCCAAAGAACAAGCCCATCACTTTCAATTGAATATGGGATTACAATTGCGATTTCCATAAATAAACTTTTACCCTAAAAATTTTGAAATGTTAAAAAGCAACGTAGCTTTTTGCGCCTTTATTGTTTATAAACCAAGGGTGAGTACATTACCCTTTAAACAAAATTCAATCATATTCGCTCCGATGGAAGGTGTGACGGATGGCCCATATCGTGAGGTCATTCAAAGAATATTTGGCGACTGGGATTATTACTATACTGATTTTTATCGAATACCATCTGTTGGTAATGTTCACGCAAAAACATTAATCAAACACTTTGGTGAGTCTTATCTACAAAAAAAGGCCCATACTAATCAAACGGCTTACCAATTTCTCACTTCTGAAATTGCACAAACTGAGCAGGCCATCTCACTTATCAGCGAAATGAACTATCACCATATCGATTTGAATCTTGGCTGTCCTTCAAAAAAGGTGAATTCAAATAAAGGTGGTGCCTATCTTTTGTCTGACCTTAAGGCCCTTGAAAAAATTATTAAGCAAATTAGAGAAGGTTTTAAAAATACTTTTACAGTTAAAATTAGAATTGGATATCGCGATGATAGTCTCTATCTTGATCTCTTAAAACTTTTTGAAGATTGTGGCGTTGATGGAATCACAATTCATGCTCGTACAAGAGACCAGCTATATAAAGGCGTAGCTGACTGGAGCTATATCGAAAAGGCCGTCAAACTTTCCAATCTTCCCATCATTGCCAATGGAGATATTTGGACTATTGAAGATATCAATCGAATCTTCGATCAATGCAATCCATATGCTGTCATGTGTGGTCGAAGCGCACTTAAGACACCATGGCTTGCTTCAATCTATAAAGAGTATCAAGGCAATTTAGATTTCATCAGTGACGAATTTCTATTAAAGGTACGCGCTCAAAATCTAGACCTCTACTTTTATGAGTTAGAAAAAGAATATCGAAAGTATGGTTTTGTCGATTCAACTATTCTTAAAAGATTTAAGGCATTTTGCCGCTATCTATTTGATGACTATGAAAATTTTGAAACTATTCGTGGCCGTTTTCTTCGTGCTCAGAACATTCATGAGTTTCGTGCTCATCTAGATCAATTTGTGGCGAGTTATTCTTAATAAAGAAATAAAATGTTATTTCAAAAAGAAGCACACCAACGACGTAAACAATTCGCGCCTGAGTTGAAATCCCAACAAGACCAACTAGCAAGAAAAATAAGAAACCTGGTAGATGTCTAAGGACGACATTCCCCCAAGTGTTATCAGGAATACGGTCTTCTAAGATCGTATAAAAGTTCATAACCGCATTGGCAAAGTTGAAGCGACTTGTACGTCCTTCAAAGTATTCGTCACGGTTTGGATGGCAGTAAAGACCTGCAAATGAAATGGCCGTAAAGAAACATATATATTCTTCAGTTGAAAAACTAAAAATAGCGGATGCAATAAAGAAAATTATCAATGCCGGAAGAAAATATAAATAATAACGAATTCCAATTTTCATCTCATCTCCAGAAGTTCCAAAAAAGAAAGGCACCATATCGGTGCCTTACTTATATTATAAATGGAAGTTATTTTACTTAGCAACTCCAACTGCTTTTGTCTCACGAACAACTGTGATTTTAATTGTTCCAGGGTAAGACATTTGCTCCTCGATTTGCTTAGCAATATTACGAGATAGCATAACAGTTTCCTCATCCGTAACCTTGTCATTTTCAACAAAGACACGAACTTCACGTCCACCTGAGATTGCGTAAGACTTGCTAACACCTTCAAAAGAATTAACAATTTCTTCAATATCAGTAAGACGAGATACATAAGACTCAGTAAGTGCTTTACGAGCACCTGGTCTTGCTCCAGAAATGGCATCTGCTGCTGCTACAATGTGAGCAAGGATTGATTCTGGTTTTTCGTCATCGTGGTGAGCACGGATTGCGTGAACAACGTCCGCAGACTCTCCATACTTTCTAGCGAAGTCAGCACCGATAACAGCATGTGAACCTTCAGCAGATGCATCAAGTACTTTACCGATATCGTGTAGTAGACCTGCACGGCGAGCTTGTTTAATATTCAGCCCCATCTCAGCTGCCATTGAACCACAGATAAACGCTGCTTCAATTGCATGTTGGTATTGGTTTTGAGTATATGAAGTTCTAAAGTTTAGAGCACCAACAAGCTTAAGGATTTCAGGGTGGATACCATGAACACCAATCTCCATTTGTGCTTTTTCACCTAGAGAAAGAAGCTTCTTCTCAAATTCAGCTTTTGATTTATCGTGGAATTCTTCAATCTTTGCAGGGTGAATACGACCGTCAGCAATTAGCTTCTCAATTGTATCTTTAGCAATCTCACGTCTAACAACGTTGAATGAGGAGATAACAACAATTTCAGGAGTATCATCGATAATTAAGTCAACACCACAGATTTGCTCGAATGCACGGATGTTACGACCTTCACGACCAATTAGTCGACCTTTAACATCATCAGATGGTAGGTCTACAGTTGAGATCGTCTTTTCACCAACGTGCTCACCTGCGTATCTTTGAATTGCAATTCCAACAATTCTCTTCGCACGAGTCTCAGCTTCTTCTTTAGCTTCTTCTTCCATACGAGTGATCATTTTAGAAAAATCTACTTGAGCTTCTTCTTTCATCGTATCAAGTAGTTCATCTTTTGCTTGCTCTTTTGTCATAGCAGCAACTTCAGATAATTTAGTTGCATACTCTTCTTGGCGAACAACAAATTTTTCTTTTTCTTTAAGAGCATCAAGCTCTTTTTCTTTTACGTCTTCTTCACGCTTCTCGACTTTCTTAGTCTTCTCATCAAGTTCATCCATTTTCGATTCAAGCTTTGCTTGTCTCTTATTTAGATCTTTTTCCTGATCGTTAAGTTCGCGCTTCACACGCTCGGCATACTTGTCAGCTTCCTTCTTTTCTTCTTGAGCTGCCTCTTTTGCCTCTTTTCTTGCTTTATAGCTAATGTCTTTTGCCTGTGCCTTGGCCTTTTCAATTATTTCGTCACCCTTCGCTTCTCTTTCAAGCACTTCTTTTTTAGCTTGAAGATTACGGATAACAAAACCAACTGCTAGTCCAACGACAAGGAAAAGAAGTGAAGCTAAGATTAAATCCATACTCATTTCTCTCTCCTATTTATTAACTTTAATCACTTCCCGATCAGTTACGATAAAATCCATTGCTTGATCATGTTCCTCAAAGACAACTTCATCACTTAACTGTTGATTAAAGCAAACTCCTATTTTTATAACTTTCTTCTTATCAATATTAATCAATCTATTAAGGTAAATGTCGTAATAACCTTTACCTCTTCCCAAACGATGGCCTTCATTATCAAAGGCAACCCCTGGAACTAAAATAACTTCAGGAAAAATTATTGAATCACTATCTCTAGGAACTCTAAATTCTTTTCCAAAAGCTTGAACTATTTCAAGTTCATTTATTGGTGTATTTCGAAAACACATCTGTGTTGATTCTTCACCAAACGAAGGGAAACTAAGTATTGCTTTCGCCTTCAAATTTAAACAATTAACTTCACCAGGAATTGGAAAGAAAACCCCTAGGTGCTTAGGATTTAAGTTTTCGGATTTTAAAAGAGAATCGATATTGGAACAGATTTTCTCAGACAGCAGTCTTTGATCATCTAAGCTTAAATTAGCTAATATTTCTAATACCTTTTTTCGAAGCTGTTTCTTTTCAAGACTCATCTTAATGAGTTTTTGGAAGTGCTTCTTCAATCAACTTTAGTGCATTATCAGAAAGAGACTTAACTTCGTTAATCTCACTTCTGTATTCCCTTTCTAAGGATAGCTTTTCTTTTGCCAACTCAAGTGCAACTAGAGCTGCTAGTTGTGAGTTAGAAATTGAAGGCGCCTTTTGGCGAATATTGCTTGCGATTGATTCAACATACTCAACAATTTCAGTTGCTGAAACAACCTCATCTTCATTAGACTCTTTGAGTCTAAAGTTATGACCTAAAATTTGATATTCTTTTACTTCCGTACTTATATCCATAGTTATTTAATTGTAGTCCTACAAAGGATTTCAGTCAATCAATCAATTACCTACTAGTGCGTCAAGATACTCATCTAAATTAAACACACTCAGGTCTTCGACATTTTCTCCAACACCAATATAGGTAATTGGAATTTGTAGACTATCAACAATGGAAATTGCACTTCCGGCTTTTGATGAACCATCACATTTCGTAAATACCAGACCAGTTAAATCAAGTGCCTTATGAAATTCCTCTGCTTGGCGAATTGCGTTTTGACCAGTGATCGCATCAATTACTAAGAGAGTATGGTGTGGCGCATCTGCCATTAGCTTCTTTAGAACATTCTTACTCTTTGTTAACTCTTCCATCAGGTTACCTGCAGTATGAAGACGTCCCGCAGTATCAAGAATACAGTAATCAGCTTTTTCATTAATCGCTGTTTGCAGTGCATCGTATCCAACACCACTTGGATTTGCCCCTTCTTTTGCACGAATCATTGTTGCACCTGCTCTCTCACACCAAACTTGAAGCTGATCAACAGCTGCTGCTCTGAATGTATCGCATGCACCAACAACAACTTTTGCACCCTGCTGAGTAAGTTTTGTTGCTAATTTTCCAATTGTTGTAGTTTTACCTGCACCGTTTACACCTACGATCATAATAACCTTAGGCATTCCCGTTGCATTTCCTTTAAATTCAAAAAGATCACCTTCGTTTCTTGATTGAACGTCGGCCATTTTATTCTTTAAGAATTCTTTAATATATATTTTAAATTGAGCTTCATCGAAGTCAGCGCTCTTTGCTTTCTCTTCAAGAGATTCGATCAGCTCACTTGTTGCCTTTGGCCCAAGATCTGCACCATAAAGAAGTTCTTCAACCTCCTCAAGCGCGTCTTCATCGAGACCACCAGCACCAAATAGACTTCCAATTTTTCCCCAAACACCATTACGTGAACTACTTAAACCCTTTGTTAGTCTTTCTTTCCAAGACTTCTCAGGAACAGGAGTTGGTACTGGTTGCGCCTTCGCTACCTCTTCAGCAACAGCAACTTCTTCGACCGCTTCAACTTCTTTAGTTTCAGAAGTAATCTCTTCTTTGACCTCTCGACTTGGAAGCTTTGATTGTGCCTTTGGCTTAAGAAGATAGAAAATACCAGTAAATCCACTGATACCTAGTGCTGAACATAGCGCGATAAATGCATACGCCATTTCAATAGTTATCGTCATATTTAGCTGGGCCTGATCTGCCCAAGACTGTAAAAGAGCAACGAGTTGCAACATAATATATTCTCCATTTTGTGTGTTTAAGAGATATGATATGTAAGCATAAAAATCAATATTTAAGGCGTAAATTGGCATGAAAATGACAAATAAGATCAAACTATTTCATCTACAACAAGCAATTCGAAACTTTTTCAATAAAGATGGTTTTATGGATGTGCTAACGCCGCCAATTGTTGAAAATCCAGGAATGGAAGTTCATATTCATCCCTTTGCAATTCACTCTGTGCATCAAAATAAAACTCATGACCTCTTTCTACATACTTCTCCAGAATTTCATATGAAGGAGCTACTTCAAGAGGGCCTAGAAAAAGTTTTTACAATGAGCTACTGCTTTCGTGATGAGCCAAATAGCTCAACTCACAGAAAACAATTCATCATGCTCGAATGGTATCGTGCCAATGAGAATTATAAAAAAATCATGGAAGATACAATAGACCTATATCGATTTTGCCACGACTACCTAAAGTCTAAAGGTGTTAGAGTTATCGAGTTAAATGACAAGATAAAGAAAGCAACTGTTCAAGAAATATTTTTAGAAGTTCTTAACATTGATATTTTAGAACTTATGGATCGCGATGAACTTTATCATTTAATTGATAAGAAATTTTCAAAAATAAGCTTATCAGGAAATAAAGATGATTACGCATGGGACGACCTCTTTTTTCTCCTTATGTATAATTATATTGAGCCTGAAATGGAAAAGTATGAATTTCTTATGCTCTATGAATTTCCTGCTCCACTTAGAGCACTCTCTACCATTAAAGAGGATGACTCAAGAGTATGTGAAAGATTTGAAGTTTACTGTCGTGGAATAGAGATTTGCAATTGCTTCAATGAGCTTACTGACTTAAATGAGCAAACTTTACGTTTTGAGAAAGATGCAGCATTAAAACAGGATCTTTATAAATACAATCTTCCTTGGCCTAAGAGATTTTTAAAGCAATTAGAAAACGGTTTACCAAGAAGTGCTGGCATAGCACTAGGAGTAGAGCGCCTTCTAATGTCCTTAACAGGAATGGAAGAAGACGCATTCTTTGATTAACTATTGTTTCTTTTGAAGTCGATTAAATAATAAGTGAGTCTTTAAGATAAATTCTGATTTTACAATATCAGGAGTCATCTTCATAGCCCAACGGTAGTGAACACCACTTTCCTTTGCCGAGCGTAACTTACTATTCCACATTGGAAATTCATTTGCTAACTCAGCAGAATAAACAGCATACCAGCGTGCAAACTCATCTTGCGAACGGGCCAATAATGCATCTTGTACCTCAATTGCATTTTCAACCAAGATTCTTTTCACTGAGTAAATATTTAAAGGATCAAGTTTTTTAATATCTAAATCCTTATTCAAATATTTTTTAAATATTGTAACTGTAATTTCCTTAGCAACTCTTGAAGTTTGTTGGTTATAATTTTCTAAGCGTTGGTAGTATTGCGATAGCACAAGTGAGCGATAAACTCCTTCACGAGTTCCCCCCTGCTCTAGAGTTGCATACCATTTTGATAACTCATCTCTATTTGCATCAAGTTCGCGCGTGGCCTTAATTAACTCATTAATAAATGATAAGTTATATTGAGACATCTGCTCTTTAGTGAAAGGTGATTTGTATTCCTTTTTAGAGTAAACACTTAGATCTTTAGCATCCTTTTTAACAATAGGAATCTCAGGAAGTTCGACTTCATCTCTTTCCCCCCAAATTTTATCGGCCAACGATGTCGATATATTCTTTTCTACAAATGGCCTTAAATTTTGCAAGAATGTTATCTGTGCAAAAGCAGAAGTTGAAATTAAACAAATTAGAATGAATCTCTTCACAAGTCTCCCCTGAAAATTCGAGTATTTATCAATATAAACACCATTATAATGGCGCTTCGAATTTTTAGGAAGTTAGCAAATTTTAGCCAACAAAATTTGTCAATTTTGTGTCTAGGTTCTAGGCAATTAATACCTCTAACTTCCGATAAACACTGACTAAATGAATTTTGGTAAAGATTGTTTAAGAATCATTCGATAATGAAGTTATGAAAACGTTAAAAGGTAAACCGTCTCTACATTTAATATTAATCCTTCTGCTCATCGCAACTTCATGTGTGCCTGATAGCTTAACGAAGTTCAAAGAAGATGGCGCAAGCAGTGATGATGCATCAAGTGCAGTTGGAGAGGTTGTTGATCCTCCAAGTGAGTTTGTTGATGATAATGGCTTTCCTATTGATCCGGACACCATTACTGCCCCAAGCTCTATTAGTTACGATACTTCTAAAATGTACATATTTGTAACGGGTGATGAATCTTTAATAAATAAGCCTTCCGTTACACCGACTACAGTAATTGATCCAATTGGTAATTTTGGTGATTATATAATTCAAGGAGAAGAAGGAGCAAAAGTTATTTCTTCTGCAACTCAGAATAACTTCCTTGATCCAATCTCAAATCCAGGTTTTAACTTTGGTACTGATATTACGACAACATATGCCTCAAGCTTTTCTGCAGATTCAAAAACAGGAACAATCAAGGCGCTGAACAATTCGATTGATCCTATTAGAGCTTTTACTCTTGCATTTGCTAACTTTAATTACTACAACCCAAGCGCTGCTACAGCTGAGACTCTAACGATATTGTCAATGCCTAAAGTAACAGTACAAGCCCCTATTCCAGAATCTATAACATTTACTAATGATCAATCATTTAATTGTACAGGAGCAGGAATTGGAACACTTCCTCCCGCAAGTCCTTCAATTGGAGATGTATATCTAAGTAGTGGTACTTGTTATTATAATTATGATGGAACAAATACAAACACTGTAGCATTCCCATTTACAGGACCTGTCTATATTGGACTAGAACTGGCGTCAAACAGCGGATTCCTTACAAATGATGCAATACCTACAGAGTCTTTCATGACGGGAAGTGGAGCACAAGGAACAATCATTTATAAAGATACTTCAAATACTATTTACGGAACGCTAAGTAGTGGGGACCTTTATCCAAATGATACAATTGATAATGCTATTCCATTTTCAAATACAGAATCTATCATTCAGAAAGTTAAATACTTTTTTCAACCTGATTCAAATATTGTACTAAAACTAATTAATGATACTTCAAGTAGTCCGGCTTCGCATATTAGCTATGACAATAGTACGAAAATTGAAATTAGTCCTGACTTACCTTCAACTCTTAGACTAGTTAAAGATGTTGATAGCCCGTTATTTGGCTATATTATCGATACTTCAGGTGGAGCAGCTCATGCTCTCCAAGAAGCGAAAGAATATACTGTTACAGTCTCAAATGATCTAACAATGAGAACTTTTAAATTTGATATTGGTGTTATTAACCCTCCTGAAAATTTATCTTATTCACAAATGGTAGCGTTTAAAGTTAAAAATCTTGTTCAAAGTACTTCTAACTTTACTGTTGGCCAAAGAGTAGCGAGCTCTGTCGCACCACCATTGAATGATGGAACAGAAGGGATTATAAAAAGAATTCTTGATATTGATGGAAATGAAAAGTACCTGATTGTGCAAGTTATTTCAGGAGCATTTCAGAAAGATGCATCTATTGATAATTATAAAACTTTTCTAGACGAAGAAGCTGTTATTCTGACAACTCCAATTTCACTTACACATGTAATGGAACTTAATTCTACTGCAGCATTTACTCCTAATTACATAGAAACGATGCCTGCGATTTGCATGGAATTTGCAGCAGCACCATCTAATGAATTCGCTAGAGCTATCGTTACAGGGAACCCTACAGAAGCAGGCTTAGCTAATTATATTTTTGTAAATCAAATCAAGAATCCAAATGATATTAATTCAAACAGAAATTTTGTAGCATCTAACACTGCTATTACAGATTGTTCGCTAGGAACAAATTATGTACTGCAAGAGATTTGGTCACCAGTTTTAAAAGGAACATTCTCTAGCGTTGGCTCACTTGTAAGCGGTATGGATATACTTACAACTTCTAATAGAGCAAGCTTATCTCTATCGGGAATCAACTCTTCTGACAATACTGCACTACTCCAAAGTGCCGATGGACTACCTGTTACACTTACTCTTCCAGAAAGTTTTTCATCAGTCAGACCATATAGTGTAAATGCTGCATCACTAATAGATTACGAAACTCTATCCACATTTGAATTACAACGTGGTATTGATGCAAATATAATTGCGACTTTACCAAAAGGTGAATCTGTAGATTATTCGATCACACCAGACCTTCCACCGGGCCTTAATCTTAATCCGGAAACAGGTATTATCTCGGGTAAGCCAGAGGTAGCAGCAGCATCAAAAACTTATACTGTTTCAGCGACAAACATTCTAGGAACAAGTTCAACATCTTTTGATATTTTAGTAGAAGACTACTTTGAAGTTGATTTAGAAATTGATAGAACACCAATTTTTCATGCTCATAAAGATGGCGAAGGTAATCTATTCAATAAATGTCGAATTAAGAAAAGAGATATTATGAGTAACCCAGGTAACTTGGCATCAGAGGTAGAAGATATTGTCGATATTGACTGCTTCTTCGATGTTGGAGAGGGGGACATTTACAAAAGAGAAATGAACTTAGCTGTTAATGTTGGTCCTGGTATTTGCCATACAATGGAATATGTACCATTTTCTTATTTCAAAAGAAGACCAAATAAAACAACTGAAGATAAACTTACGTATAATGGAGCGACTTCTGATTACATCGTACAAGTTGTAAGAGATGCATCCCCGGAATGTATCAATGCTAACACTGTTAACTTCTCAGCTGGAGATGGTAATGGTAACCCATTTGGCGGAGGTGATGCTTCTGTATCGACATATGTTTCAGATGGTAATTATGTAAATGGAGTCTATTACGATGCAGAACTAACAACTCTGTGTACTGGAAAATATTCTGACGAATTCAACTGTGATACTGGTGAAATTCAATATGCAGAGATTCTATTCATTTATACACCAGCTGTACTCGATGATATGGGTGCAGTAGTAACACCTGATAGTTGTACAAATACTGTTGTTAAAAAGAGTGTTTCATGTGGCGGAAACCCAAGACGCTGCCTTGATGGACCAGTTGTACATCATTTCTCAAGAGACAACGTCATTAATAAAGGTACTTATGCTGAATCAGTAGAAGCATTTGATGGAATGAGTAAAAGCTATATTCCAGGTGATCCTATCCTAAAAGGTGGAGATACTAATGTTACTGTAACAAACTATTTTTCAAAAATGGCATGTCACGACGGGAACACAAATTACTATGCTGATGCAATTAAGATGCACGCTGACTCTGCAGATATGTACAACTCGCCAAATAGTATTGTTGACCCATTAATGGGAGCTCAACCATTTTATACATTTAACTGCCTAGACCAAGCAGATGATATTCTTGCTAGAATTAATGTTCATATCAGAGACTGGGATACTGGGTTTGAACTTGCTAATTTAGATAAAACTTATCTTGCTGGTAACTGGGGTATGGATAATGCTCTTAATGATGTGTATGGAAGGCCTGTTAACTCAATAACTGACTGGGATGATTTAAACAGAGGTTCTAATTACTCAGCATGTGGACTTTCTACGGCACCAACGATTGGGAATACGCTTACAGCACTTCCACTAACAATGGCAGAAGCTACTCGATCTTCGAGTGGTTTAATAATTACTTCAGGAGTTCCAGCAGATCACGTTTACGTTGGAATGGAACTTACTATTGGTGGTGAAAGTTATCAAGTTAAAGGGTTTGATAGTGACGAGATTTCTCTAACCTTACCTATTAAACAAGCTTCTATTCCTGCCGGTACAACTATTTTTGGTAGATACTTATACGAGTTTCCGGCTGGAAAATATAATGACCGCGATGAAGAATAAACTTCTAAATTACACGTCCAACTAAATCAAAATCTAATACATCGGTGATCTCAACTTTAACGAGGTCACCGATTTTTAAATCTCTCTCATTTAAGTCATTGATAATAACCTTACCATCGATATCAGGTGCCTGACCAAAATGGCGACCAACAATTAGAAGATCAGTATCTTCGTGAGTTCCTTCAACAAGAACTTCAACAGTTTCACCTAGGAATTCTTGATTTAATTCTCTAGCGATTTCTTTTTGAACTTCATAAAGACGATCAAAACGATCATCAATTACTTCTTGCGAATTTTTATCTTTTAAACGGTAAGCAGGTGTTCCTTCTTCATCTGAGTATCTAAAGATACCAAGGTGGTTGAAACGTGCTTGCTTGATACCTTCAAGTAATTTTTCAAAGTCCTCTTCAGATTCACCAGGGAATCCAACGATGATTGAAGTTCTAAGAACAATTCCAGGGATTCTTTCACGAAGCTTAGTGATACGCTCCATGATTTTCTCACCAGTAATCTTTCTATTCATACGCTTAAGAACATAATCTGAGAAATGTTGAACCGGCATATCAAGGTATTTACATACTTTCGAAGAAGTTGCCATTTTTTCAATAACTTCATCAGTAAGTTCATCTGGGTAAAAGTAGAATAAACGTACCCAATCTACTCCATCAACAGTCTCAAGACCTGATAGAAGTTCGAATAGATTATTTTCATCACTCAGATCGACTCCATAATCAGAAAGATCTTGAGAAATAAGATTTAGCTCTCTAACACCAGTTGAAGACAATTGCTTTGCTTCCTCAACAAGAGATTCAACAGTACGAGACCTTAGACGTCCACGAAGAGTTGGAATAATACAGAAAGTACAATTTCTATTACAACCTTCAGAGATCTTTAACCATGCCGTATAGAACGGAGAAGTATTAAGTCTTGGATCAAATTCAGTATGAATAAATCTAGGAACTTCAACAAATGACTTCTTCTCTAATTTATTATTTTCAAGAGCAGTTAAAAGTGGAACGATTTTATTGTATTCACCAGTTCCAATGAACATATCAACTTCAGGCAAGCTCTTTTCAAGTTCATCTGAATATCTCTGGGCCATACAACCAGAAACAACAAGTGCCTTACAATTACCAACTTCCTCATCTTTATAGTCTGCAAGATCAAGAATCATCTCAATAGATTCTTGCTTAGCTGCTTCAATGAATGAGCATGTATTTACAACAATTACCTCAGAATCTTGAGGCTCTGTTACAACTTTAAAACCATTTAGTCCCATATGCCCGAGCATAACCTGTGCATCAACGAGGTTCTTTGAACACCCTAGTGAAGTAAAATAAACCGTACGGTCATTAAATTTTTGGTTAACTTGAGATGAAATCTCAGACATATAATTCTCCATGTATAGCTAAAGTAGCTACTTATAGTGTTAAACCGACGTTTTTTCAATGCCTTATGTAATTTTTTTAGGAACAGAAATGCCTGTTTTCACATACTTGAAGGAAGTTACTTAAAGGCCTATCCTAGTAGTTAATGAGATTTACCTTACTAACTATATTTATTTTGGCCTTGTCTTGTACGAATTTATCAAGACCTCCTAAAACGAAACCACAAGATGGTGCTCTAACAAACTTACTTTCTAAAATTAGTAAGAATAATTCTGTTAGTTGTAACGAGTACCAAAAATTCTTGCATACACAATTTCCATTGTCCCCATGGTTAAGGGCCAATTATCACAAGAATTGTACTAAGAGCATTCAAGAATTAAGTGAAGAGTATAAAAATACTGAAGCGTATCCGTATTGGGCAAGAGAAGAACTAATTGATGCAATTATTTCAAAAACTTACTACACAGATGTCTATGCTAGTGCTGTCTTAAATAAGGTGGATTACCTCAATACTAAAGGTGAAGTTGAAAGGCTCTTACTTGATGCCATGAAGAAATTCGAAGATGGTAGTCAACAACAAGAACGAATCTATCAAAAATTAATTGATGTCTCTCCTCGCTTCATAAAAGAGCCGGAGCGAGAAAATTATCTAGATGTAGCCAAAAGCTTTGAACAAGATCGACAGTTTGTTAAGGCCCGTGAATATTACAAAAAAATAATTCGCGACAAAGATACTGTAAAAGAAGAAAAAGTTGAAGCTTGGTTTAGACTTGCAAACTCATATAAAAGGGAAAGAAAAAACGATAGCTTTAGAGACAATATTAGAAGCCTAGTTCTTTACCTTCAAAAAAACAGAGAAAGCCAAGAGCTAAAAGAAAAACATGCTGAATACACTATTAGGCTTGCTCGAATCTATTGGACAGAAGACAAATTACAAAGGGCGGTAAGAGTTCTAAGGAACCTCCTTCTCTTTAAGGAAGTCCCAACGGAGTATGTCGTTACAACTTACTACACGATTGGTGGTATTTTTGAGGATCTTAGAAAGTATGATCGCTCCATAAAATTCTATAAGAAGGCTTATGCTGCTGTTGAAGGAAAGCATGAACACCTTGAAAGTATTGTGTGGAATGTTGCCTGGACAAACTACAAGGCGGGCAACTATGAAGAAATGATTCAATGGTTTGATCGTTTTGAAGAAAAAAATGATGAGCCAAACTACCGATTTCTTTATTGGAAATTTGTTGGCCTAAAGAAGCTTAACCGCTTCGATGAAGCACAAAAACTTTTACTTAGAATTCAAAAAGAAGATCAATTTGGATACTATGGCCAAATTGCTCACATGAATCACACAAAACTTAAGCATATTGATTACAGAGAAAAGTTTGATATCTCGATTGATGAGCTTGCTTGGGCCGTTTATCTTGGTAACACAGACCTTGCGAAAAAAATTATTGATAGTAATGATAAGGTTAGCTTTAGTGACCTTTACGCTGCAAAATACTACAATATTATGATCTTTAAATTCTTCAGAGAAGATTCTAAGACGCAAGAAAAAATCTTAAAAGAAGATCCACAATTTGCCTTTCCTCTAGCGTTTAAAAAAGAGTTTCTTGAAAATAATAGATCTAAAACAGTAACGACACCACTACTGATGAGCATCGCTCGTCAAGAGTCTGCTTTTAATCAGTATGCGCGCTCACCTGCCGATGCTTTTGGACTACTTCAATTAATTCCAGAGCAAGGAAAGAGACTTTCTCGTCGCTACAAAATTCCATATGAAGGATATGAAGACTTATATAATCCTAATATTAATATTACTTTTTCAAGTCTCTTGTTAAATGAGCTTATGAAGAGAAGGGATAATAACTTTATCGACTTTGTTGCGAGCTATAATGCTGGAGGTACTCCTATTAAAAGATGGAGAAGTCGAATCATCCTTCCGGACTTAGAGTTTATTGAAGAAATTCCGTATAAAGAAACAAGAAAGTACGTAAAGTTAGTCGCACGAAACTACTTGATCTACTCTCGTCTTCTGAGCAATGAACCATTAACGCTAAAAGAAAATTTCTTTCGTGGTGGCTTTATTGATATGACACATTAGCATTCTTTGGAACGTTAAGGATGAAGTGCTTTGCTTGAAAGCTTTCGTTCTTAACGTTGCTAAGCTCAAGCTTAACAACTTTTCCATCAGCATAATTAATGTCAATTGAAGTAATATTAGAGAACTCTTTTTTCCCTTTCTTAAAAGTCAGCTTTGTTTCGACAACGCCTGTCGACTTAACTGAAGTCTCAGAAAAAACAAGTACACTATAATTATCACCGTCTTTAACTTTATAATTCTTATTTGATTTAAGGCCATTCTTTAGTAAATCAAAGAAGTTTGAAAGACCTTTATCACTACCCTTGTGAATAATAATTTCTGCTGGATCACCAGGCATGAAGCCATCTCGACTAATCCAAGTTGTTTTCTCATTTGTCACATAGACAAGAGCATCTGAACCCTTTTGTTCAAGCCTAAGCTTACCAGGGTATTCATAATCAAATCTTCCTGTTGACTCTTTTGGAGTACCAGTAAGCTGATTTTTTACAATTTGCTTATATTGAGTAGAAAAAGACCTTGGGACAAATCCCAAGGCCATATTTGAAATCATTAAAATAGGTAGTAGCTTTTTCATTACTGTAATTGTACCGAAACTGCCTTTGAAACACCAGGCTCCTGCATTGTTACACCATAAAGTGTATCATTTAGCTCCATTGTTTTCTTATTGTGTGTAATAAGAATGAACTGTGATTCAGCACTCATTTCACGAAGAAGTTCATTAAAACGACCAACGTTTGCATCATCAAGTGGAGCATCAACCTCATCCAGTAGACAGAAAGGAGATGGCTTAACTAGGAAGATCGAGAAGATTAGAGAAACCGCAGTCATGGCCTTTTCACCACCAGACATTAGGTTAATATTCTGCATTTTCTTTCCTGGTGGCTTAGCAATAATATCAACACCACATTCAGCATCATCAATATCACCAACGATTTCTAGACGTGCTTCCCCTCCACCAAAGATAATTGGGAATACTTTTCTAAATCTCGTATCAACTTCTTCAAAAGCGATTTTAAATCTTTCTTTCGATTTTTCATCGATATGATCAATTGCATTTTGAAGGTCTTCAAGAGACTTTCTAAGTTCAACTTCTTGAACTTTTAAGAAGTCATAACGAAGTTTTTGTCTATCGTAGTCTTCAATTGCTTGCCAGTTGATTTCACCTAGGCGACCAAATTCAGACTTGTAGTTCTTAAGTTTAAATCCTTGATCTTTAAGATCTTGGCCATACTTACGAACAAATTCATATGATTCTTTTTCAATTTCTTTTGGACCATTTTCTGTTTCCATAAAGTACATTGTTGAAACATCATTAAGTTTTTCAAAATCAGTTTCAGTATACTCAAGGTAGCGTCCAAGAGATTCGCGTAGATCAACACGGTATTTTTCGAAGATATTACGAACATTCTCTTCTTCTTCATTAAGACATCTTTCAAGGCGTACTTCTTTTTCAGCAACCTCTTTATCGGCCTTATTGATATTTTTAGAAAGTTCTTTAACCTGATCTTCTCTTTCTTGCATTGCAAGTAGAAGTTCAGAGAACTCATCTTTCATAATACTAAGAACTTCATCTTTGCTTGCAAGGATATCGGCTTTTTCGTTATTTGAAATTTCAAGTTCTTCGATTTCAACCTGCATATTTTCAAGCTCACCCTCTAGCTTAGTGATAAGCTCAGAGTTTGATTCTTTACGAAGGTTTTGTTTTTCGATTTGCTTTTCAATATCTTCTGATTGAGAACGTAGCGAATTCACACGTTGCTCAAAAGTTTTAGCTTCAACTTGCTTAGAAACATAAACCTCACGGTCTGCTTCATAAACTTCATTCATTTCATTATAACTATCGCGAAGGTCTTGAACTCTTTCACTAATATCAGCAATTGCCTCTTCAACCTCAGACTTATCTTTATTAAAAGATTCTTCTTTTTCTAGAATAGCTAGTCTTAGCTTTGAAGTTTCATCTTTACGATTCTTTAGAATTTCAAGTCTCGTGTTACCAGATTCCATAGATGCTAGCTTAGACTCAAGAGCTGAGTTTTTAGCAGCGAAATCGGCACGAGCTTCACTTAGTGTAAGACGAGCATTCTCTAGCTCATCTACTTTATTTCTTAGTAATTCATTTGAAGCTGTAACGGCTTCTTCAAGGTTTGCAACTTTTTCATTAAGACTTACTAATTCGTTTTCAAGTGCTTCAATTGTGTTATTTCTTTCAATTGCACTTTGCCCTTGTTCACAAGATCCTTTTACATGAAGAACTGTTGCATTTTGGCGATTACGTACTTGAATATTTCCACTGATATCAGAGATTCCACCAAAAGAG
Organism: Halobacteriovorax sp. XZX-3; assembly: GCF_043196495.1. NCBI lineage: Bacteria > Pseudomonadati > Bdellovibrionota > Bacteriovoracia > Bacteriovoracales > Halobacteriovoraceae > Halobacteriovorax > Halobacteriovorax sp. XZX-3. The sequence goes on from NZ_JBEBMO010000001.1 coordinate 1,733,182, forward strand.
ATTGAACTCTCTAGTGAAACAACTTTATCAAGATCAAGGCTTTCAACAATAAATAGGCTTGATAAATATGGAGTTAGTTTAGCTTTATATTCTTCTGGAAGTTCAATGATATCACTTAGAGTCGTTAATTCTACCCCAAGCTTTACTTGAATTCTTTCACGTGCCTCAGCAGAAATTACATCTGCAGACTTATCTGCAAGTAAGATCTCAAGTGCATTCTCATCATTTTCAGTTACCCAATTTTTAAGAAGTGAAAGATCACTCTCAGAAGTAACTAGAGACTCTAAGAACTCTCCAAGAAGTGCTGTTACGGCCTTAGTGTACTTATCGTCACATTTAATAATATTACCAAGTACAGTGTATTTATCAGAATCTACTTCACTTAAAAATTTAGAAACACCCTCTTTAGCTCCTTCAAGTGAAGAGCGAATTTCTTTTAATGAAGATAGTCTTGATTGCTTAGTAATTTGTTCTTTTGTTAAATTCTTAAGTTCTGATTCAAGATCACGATCTTTTTGCGTCAGCTCGTTTACCGTTTCCTTAAGTGTAACTTCTGATTCAGTTAACTCTTCCACTAAATTCTTAGCGGCCATAACATCATCTCTTTCCTTCGCAAGTTCACTTGAAACACCTGAATATTGTTTTTCAATTGCTTCAATTTCAGTCGCAAGGTCTTGAAGAGTTGCAGCATATTCTTCAAGTTTTGAATTATTTTGGAAAGCTTGTTGATCCATTTTAACAAGCTCTTCTTTCTTAATTGATAGCTCTTCTTCAAGCTCACTAATTTGCGCTTGTCTATCTTCTAGCTCAGACTTTAAAGTTTCAAGCTTCTCGCTTGCTGCTTCATAATCGTAATCTTCTTTTGAAGAAGTGATAACATCGTTGATTTCAGTTTCAATTTCTTCTTTTTTAAGAAGTCTTTCTTCGATCTCTTGAGCTAGTTCATCAATCTCTTTTTGTCTTTGCTCTAGTTGCTCTTCTTTATCAGTTAAAGACTTACAAAGTGCATTCAGTCTTTCTTCAGCAGCAGCTAATTTATTTGAAACTTCATTTCTTTCTTTTTGAGACTCATCAATTCTTGCAGTCTTTTCTTCTCTTTCAAAACGCTCTTCTTCAAGAGAGATCTCAAGAGAATCTTTTTTCATGCTCCAAGCTTCAAGATTTGCTTTCTTCTCAAGAAGCTCATTACCTCCATCGCGAAGCTCACGAAGATCTTCGAATACTTTATGTGCAACAACAGAGATTTCAGTACGTTTAATTTTATCCTTAAGCGTACGCGCTCTTTCAGCTTTTTCAGCTTGTTTTTGAAGAGACTTTAAGTTCTTTTCAATTTCAATTGTTAGATCGTTTAGACGGTTAAGGTTTTGCTCAGTTGCCTCAATCTTTCTCATTGATTCTTTCTTACGAACTTTAAATTTCGTAATACCGGCAACCTCTTCAATCATTGTACGACGCTCAACAGGTTTTGCTTGTACAAGTCTATTGATTTCCCCTTGGGCAATAATTGAGTATGACTTTGCACCAGCACCTGTATCCATAAATACTTCTTGGATATCTTTCAAACGAGCCGGCTCACCGTTGATACGATATTCAGTATCACCGTTTCTATAAAGCTTTCTTGTTAATTGAATCTCTGAAGGATTTGCAACTTTCCCACCGATGTGGATATGCTTTCCATGAGTATTCTCAAGGACAAGTGTTGCCTCGGCCCATGCAGCAGGATTATATTTTGAAGAACCAGCAAAAATAAGGTCCTTCATTGAATTCCCTCTTAGGTGTTTAGCTGATTGCTCACCCATAATCCAAAATAAGGCGTCAACAATATTCGATTTACCACATCCGTTTGGCCCAACGATCCCTGTAATACCATCGTCAAAGTTAATAATTGTACGATCTTTAAAGGATTTAAAGCCCTGGATAATTAGTCTTTTCAGTTGCACTTTGATTCACTCCGTCAATTTATCTCTATAATGTGTGTTGTGTAGGCCTTAATGTACCATTTCAAGCACCTAATCGTACACTTTTAAAATTTCAGTTCCGCTAAATAAGAAATGCAATTTCAGTAACTTAGACAAAGCAAATCCTAACAAGAACTAACACAATATTTTTACTTGTACGTATTTCGTACTAGGACTTTATCTGAACGGAGATTATGCCGATAAAAGTGCAATGGATAGCAACTCAAAAACAGTTTATTTTACGATCGACTTTCACCTCGTTGTTCGAGAAAAGCCGCTTCTATACAATATCTACATCAACTCTTCTACGATCAAAGGCAAGGATCACTATGTTAAAATAGTGCGGCCTGGAGAAGTTCTCACCGATGATGATGTAGAAGGTTTTAAAAAGTATCAAAGGATACATGTTCTTGAATCTGAGCGTGGGCTCTACCTTCAGTCTCTAGCAGAAGATGAGAACATAGAATCGATTGATAAGGTTTCCGTTATCAAAGATTCAGCCGTGAAGCACCTTGATGATATTTTCAATCCAGGGAAAGAATTCAATACAGAAATTCTTGGTGAAGCACTCGATGGTTGTCATGATTCAATGAAGGCCATGGTCGATGTTATCAAAGACTATGATATTAATAGCCTAAAAAAACTAATTGGTGATTTATCATTCCATGATTTTTACACTTACGACCATTCTATTAATGTAAGTATGTACAGTGTTTTAATTTATAAACAATTAAAACCTAAGGCAAGTGAAGCTGATCTTGTTGCAATTGGACTTGGTGGCCTTTTACATGATCTAGGCAAAACAAAAATTTCGACAGAAATATTAAATAAAACAGGCAATCTTACTGATGAAGAATTTGCACAAATAAAAAAGCATCCTGAGCTTGGTGTTGAACTATTTAGAGAGGCAAACCCTGAGTTTCCTGGACTTAAAAAAGAGTCTATTGAAAAAGTAATTATTGAACATCATGAGAATATTGATGGCTCTGGTTACCCAAAAGGAATCAAGGGAGAAGATCATCATATCTTCTCAAAAGTCGTTTCTATCGCCGATTTCTTTGATGCCATCACGACGAAACGATCTTATTCACAGGCACTTCCAATAGAAGATGCTCTAGAAATTATGAAACGAACTGTTGGGAAAAAAATTGATTCAGAAATATTTGATTTCTTCGTTAAGAAAGTTTCTAAGGTCATCCTAACAGGAAAGACAATGATCGAACTACCGGTCGATTTTAATACAGAGATTGCACACGCAGAGCTTCCAATTCAAAAAGTTCAGCCTAAAAAACTTGGTGAGAATTTTACGAAAGCAGATGATAACCCAAATAAAATAACAAAATAAAAAGTAGAGGAAGTTCTTCCTCTACTTTTTAATATTACTTCAAAACTAAAACTGGAAATAAAGAACCAAAAAGTAGCACGGCCAAAATAATATTAAAAATGGCAAGGCGATACCCTTTCTCAAGAAAAGACTTAAGCTTTAAACCTGCAAAGACCCAAACAGAAATTGCCGGAATATCAACAAGACTATAAGCAAGAATAACTGCAACAACACCTAATGTATTACCATTTGTATAAATGGCAACAGCTGAAAGTGCCATTGTCCAAGCCTTTGGATTAATCCACTGAAACATCGCCGCTTCAATGAACGACATTGGTTTTTTAATCTGTGCTTCTTCCTTTGCAAAACTACTAAATGCAATTTTAAATGCAAGTAATGCTAAATAAGTACCACATGCCATCTGCATAATTTTTTGAATGCCAGGATAAGTTTTAAAAATATCCGAAACTCCAAAACCAATTACCGCAATCATGAAGATAAAACCAAAGTAAACCCCAAGCATATGAGGGACGGTTCTCTTAAAACCATGATTGGCCCCAGAGGCCATTAGAAGAATATTATTTGGTCCCGGCGTTATGGCGGAAACAAAGGCAAAAGCTAAAAGTGCGTATAGATTTGTCGTGCTCATGTGGCACAGTTTACTCGATTTTAAGAATAAATTTATTGCAAAGAATCATGCATTTGAGAGATAATTTGCAACATATGAAGAAAATAGACACTATTGACGAAAGAATATTGCAAGAATTAGAAAATGACGGAAGAATCAGTAATTCTGATTTAGCCTCCATCGTAGGACTTTCACCTTCTGCATGTCTTAGAAGAGTACAAGAGTTAGAGAAATCTAAGGTCATCACTGGCTACCGCGCGCGAATCAATCGAGCAAAATTAGGAACAAGATTTACTGCTTATATTACAGTTGGATTATCTGTTCACACAAAGAAGTCACAAAAAGATTTTGAAATGGCGATTGCTGAATCACCTGAAGTAATCGAGTGTCACAACGTTACGGGAAGCTTTGAATACATTCTAAGAATTGAAACGACTGATCTTGTTTCATATAAAACATTTCACACAGAAGTTCTTGGAACACTTCCACAGGTAAATTCAATATCAACATACGTAGTGCTTGAGTCACCGAAAGATAAAAGAAAATAGAAAGGGATTTTAAAAATGGTCGGAGTAGCAGGATTTGAACCTGCGACCCCTTGCTCCCAAAGCAAGTGCGCTACCAAACTGCGCTATACTCCGACATTGAAATTTTGGGTAGGCTATTTATAAGTGATCTGAACCTTTTTGGCAACCCAGAAATTAAACCTTTTTAAAGTTCTTGAAAAAACTTTATAGCGGAACCAACGGCCTTGGCCCTATGGGAGTTCTCGTTTTTCCACTCTTCTAATTGCGCTACAGTCTGATCTGGAAAGGCTTTTGGGCAAAATACAGGATCATAACCAAAGCCTCCTTCACCAGTGTAACTATCTGAAATCTCACCTTCCATTCTCCCCTCAAAAAAATATATTTCCTCTGGTGATAAATAAAAGCATAAGACACAAGTAAAGTAAGCATTTCGATTTTGCTCACCATTTAACTTATCTAATAATAGCTCGGCCCTTTGGCGATCTGTTAAACCTTCACCACCAAAACGCGCAGAGTATATTCCTAACTCTTGAGGAAGTGCTTCAACAGTAATTCCTGAATCATCTGCGACGACAGGAGTTTTAAACTCTTCAAAATAAGCTTGAGCTTTCTTAAGAGCATTCTCTTGAAAAGTATTTCCATCTTCTACAACATCTAATTTTGCAGAAGCTGCATTAATTGAAATATTCGTCTCTTTGAATAAAACTGCAAATTCTTCGGCTTTATGAGCATTTCCAGTAGCTAGAATAAATTTTTTCATTACTTTCCTAGTGCTTCTTTTTGTTTTGAGAAAACAACCTTAAGAGATTCAGCAGCACAATCCATTAGCGCATCCATTTGCTCTCTTGAGAATGCTTGCCCTTCAGCAGTTCCCTGTACTTCAATAAATTTTCCAGACTCAGTCATAACAATATTCATATCTGTATCGCAGCTCGAATCCTCTTCATAATTTAAGTCAGCAATGATTTTACCTTCGCCGTTAATTCCACAACTAATTGCTGCAAGAGGCTCTATAATTGGGTTCTCAGAAAGCTCACCACTTGCGATTAAACTTTGAATAGCAAGTTCAAGTGCAATAAAACTCCCAGAGATTGAAGTCGTTCTTGTTCCACCGTCTGCAACCATAACGTCACAATCAAGAGTAATCATACGCTCACCTAATTTTTTAAGATCGATAATTGCTCTTAAGCTTCGGCCAATTAAGCGCTGAATTTCTTGAGTACGGCCACCAATTTTTGAACGCTCTCTTCTTGATCTTGTGTGAGTAGAGCTTGGAAGCATTGAATATTCTGCTGTCACCCAACCTTTTCCACTACCTTTCATCCAACCAGGAACACTTGATTCTATCGAAGCAGTGATATGAACCTTTGTATTACCAAATTCTGCAAGAACTGATCCTGCTGCATATGGGTTGATATTAATAGAAAATTTAACTTCTCTTGGAGTAGAACGTTCGATAAGTGACATATTGAATACCTCTGAATTTATTAGTATTGTTCGATAATAACATAATGAGAAAATCTATGAAACACCTACATTTTAAAGAAATTCCATCGACTCAAACAATTGCCATTGAAGAGGCACGTAATTATGACCAATTACTTATTAGTGCAACTGTACAAACTGAGGCAAGGGGCCGAAGACATAATAAGTGGGAAGATTTACAAGATAGTCTTTGTTTCTCTTGTAAATTAGAGGCAGGCCAAAAGCCAACTCTACTGGCTTTAGAAGTAGCAGTTATACTTAGTAATTATTTTAAAGCGCACAAACTCCTCCTTAAGTGGCCCAACGATATCTTTAATGAGAATAGTCAAAAAATTATGGGGATCTTAGTTAATAAAGATGATGATAACTATATCGTCGGAATAGGTATTAACTATGGAGGTGTTCCACATGAGACATATGGTGTGCTTAAAGAAGGTACGAAATTAAGTGAGAATGATTTTGAAAGTATTCCGCTAGATATTTACAACTACTTACTAGGCAATCGTCTTACAGAAGAAGAAATTATAAAACAGTGGAATGACAGATGTTATCACCTAAATAAAGAAGTCGAAATCATCGACGAAGATTCTATTATAAAAGGTATTTTCAGAGGAATTGGAAACTTTGGAGAGGCCCTTATTGAGACTCAGGATAAAATAGAGAAAGCCTATACAGGCTCTCTCGTTATTAAATAATTATTCTGAAATTGATGTTAGAACTTGCTTGCTGATATTTTTAAGCTCTTTCTTAATTAAGTTCTCGGCCAGATCAGGAACGATTTCCCAAATAATCTTTTCAATATTTTGCTCACAGTACTCGCGTGCAAATTTTTCAATAATTGGTGCAACTTCATTCTTTAGTTCGGCCTTAAGCTCTTCAATATTTACAGCCGGGGCCGTAGTAGCTGGAGCTGTAGAAGTTGCAGTATTAATCGATGCTGTCGTTGATGTACCAAATGAAAAGTCATCATTCATTTGAGTTACTGAAGAAAGATTTATCTCATGCTCATCTTCTTCTGGAGAAGAGAACATTTCACTAGACTCCTCATCAGCGTCCCATAAGTTCTCATCAGAAATCTCTTCAAAGTCATCTGAAAAGTCAGATTCAAAACCACTTTCCTCTGATTCAGTAAACACAGGCTCTACTTCTTCACTTTCTGAGTCCTCAAAATTTTCTTCTATTTCTTCTTCTTGACTAGGAAGCTCAAAGTCATCACCCAGCTCTTCATCAAGATTTCCAAAGTAGTTACTAACATCGAGTATTGTCGAGCTAGGTTGCTCTTCTTTTGGAGGTAAATTTTCTATAACAGGAGGTAGAGTATCAAATTCTTTTGTTACATCACTTCCCTTTAAATTAGTAGGGTCAAATCCCCAACCATCCAATTCTGACTCAAGATTATTATCTGAATCATCTTCATCAGTGAATGAATCGTGTTGACTCAAATCAAATTCTTGAGTCTTATCTTCTTCAGTTTGGGCAATTGAGCTATCAACATCCCAACCAGAGAAATTATCATCTTCAAGCTCATCTTGATTATCATCTGAAAAATCTTGTGTCGTATCTGTTGTTGAAACTTCACTTTCAATCAATTCATTACAAAGTGAAATAAATTTCTCTGTTTCAAATGGCTTAACAACTTTGTCAGAATATCCGCTACTACGTAGCTTATTTTCATCAACGATATCAAATGTTCCTAGCATCGCCAGAACTGGAGTTGTAGGGAACTTCTTACGCGTTTCTTCACCTAATTTATATCCATCATCTGAAAGACCAAAGTCTAATAAGATTAGATCAAAATCGTCATTTTTAGAAAATAATTCAGACTCATCAAGAGCTGAAACAATTTCAAAATCTTGATTTGCGAATGTAATACTAATTACTTTTTGGATTGTCTGACTGTCGTCAGCAACTAATACCTTTTTACTCATATAAAACCTCAATATATTGTTACGCAAAAAATCCAGCTAAGCAAGAGACAGTTTTAATGATTACGGTATGTTTCTATACGATTGAATAGATAATAGCTGACTGATTATCTAGATTACCTCGACGATTTGCACCGTCAAAAAGATTATCAATCTGAATAACTTCATCTTGAGTTGATTCTTGAATAATTCTTTTAATATCATGAAGGCTTAAACTTCCGTAGACACCATCACTTAAGACAATAATACGATCATTTGGTTCTACGTTTAACTCCCAAATTTTAGGGGATAAGTCTTCATAAAGGCCCAAAGCAACGAGAGGAAATGTACTTTTTTGGTGCGAGTTATCAGAAATTGAAATCTGTTTAACACAATCAGGTGTATTAATTAGAGATAAATCCCCATCTCGGTACATAAGAACCAAGCAATTACCACATGAAACGATTGATAAAATATTTTCAGAAAGCATCGTTAAAGCAGCAGAAACCCCACCTTTATCATTAAGAGGTTTACTCTTGTTGATATTTAGTAAGTTTTTATGAGCAATAAACATCGCATTCACTAGAGCATTAGTTTCTAGTACATACTGAGGTGAATAAAAGTAAGGCATTGTAGCATTCGGATCTCCAGACAACTTTGAGAAATAAAGATCAATTGACTGCTTAGCACTCTCTAGATTTCTATCAGAAATTCCAGAACCTCCAAATCCATCAAATATACCAAAAATTTTCTGTTTAAGATTAATGAAGGTATTATCCTCATTTAGATTAAGATATGGCCCTTGATGTGTTCTAGCAAAGAAGCTTTGAATTTCTCTCATAGATTTTTTAGCCTTTCACTCGCTTTAATATAATATTCATTATCCATAGGTGAGATTTGTTGCACCTCTTGAAACTTTTCTCGGGCATCCTCAAATGAACCTAACGATTCAGAGATTAAACCTTGACGATATACCTTACGGGCTCTTCTCGTTAACGTATCATTGATATCATCGAGTTCACTTTGTGCATCTAATTCATTAGGATTATAGCGTAAGACTTCCTTAAAAACTTCATAAGATGCCTTAAGATCTTCTGCTTCTTTAAGTGAACGGGCCTTACCTAAAAGTGGGCCAGTTATATTCTTAAGATTCTGACGTGACTTTTTAAGCATATCAATTGCTTTCTTCATTAGATCTTCATCCATTGATTTTTCACTAATGAATAACTCAAGAGCTCCAATTGCCTTATACCATTCTTCTTGAAGAAATAAAGTTTCACCCGGTTTAAGAGCATCTACCATACGCTGGCGTTCAGCTTTCTTCTGAGCTTCTTCAAGTTCTTTTCGATTTTTTTCCTTAATATAGGAATCCAGTTCTAACTCAAGGTTAGCAACATCATAATTATTAGGATCAAGTTCTTTAATCTGTTGAAATAGTCCACGAGACAAAGTGACATTACGCTCTTTTACCGCTTCAGTAGCTTTATCAAGAAGCGTCTTAACTTTTGCCTGAATTAATTTTCTCTTTTCTTCTGCACGTCTTTCAAGCTCTGCTTTTTCGAGCTCAGCATATTTATCCTTAGCCAACTGATAGAAAGTTTGGGCTTGTTTATAATCTTTTGTGATCATAAATAACCTTTCAAACTCAGTAATTGCTTCCGCAACATTACCCTCATTAGCATAACGTGTTGCTAACTGATATAAAGCTTCCGCTTTTTCTTGTTGCTCTTTTGTTAGCTTCTTATCAACCGAGGTAACAACCTGTTTCTTTTTTTGTTCCTTGGCCTGCTTATCTTTAGCCGTTGGTTTTGGTTTCTCGCCACTATCTGGAAATAAAAACATATAAAGACCCAATAATACAACAGTATAGATTAGGACTTTCTTACGCTTTTCAGGGTCATTAAGAATTCTCTTAATAATAGATTTTTCTTCACTAGCTGAAGGAGCATCAGATAATTCAAGGCCATCAAAATCTTCGTCATCATCAGAAACTTCAACAATTTCCTCGACTTCAATTACCTGGTTATCTTCTACAGGCATCAGCATATCTTGCTGACTCTTTATAAAGTCACTAGCGATCTTAACTGTAAAAGTAGTTGAGCCAATAATAAATTCATCACCATTTGTGATCTCTTTTTGGTTTATTCGCTTACCATTTAAAATCGTGCCATTGGCCGATTGTAAATCTTCTAATACACAAGTGATCTTATTCTTTTTAATTACCGCATGTACTGAGGAGACTTCAGGATCAGATAAGACAATCTGACATTTACTTGGATCACGACCAATATATGTTTCAGGCAGGTCTAAATTAAAATGATCATAAGGAACATCTTCACCAAATAACTCTAGAACAAAATTTGCAAAGCCAGAGAATACTTGAGTTTTATCCCCAATATCATCGTCTAATGTATCAATGTCGTAAGATTCATCACCATAGTTGTCATCATAACCATCATCATAATTTTCTTCATAGTTTTCATCGAAGCCTTCTGAGAATCCTTCTTCCTGCTGTCCAAATTCTTCAAAACCACCTTCTTGAGAATCAAGAGGTTCTTCAGTATTAAACTCATTCTCGTTATCAGATGATTCCTCTTCAGTAGGTGCATCAAAAGCTTGAGTTTCTTCTTCAAATTCAGATCCACCATCTATGATAGATGTTTCTTCTTCAATATCATCTTGTTCAGCGGCTTCAAAATCATCTTCAGGTAACTCTGGCTCAACGTTAACGATTTCTTCAACAGGATCATCACCAACTGGACTTTCAACTTCTAGACTTTCAAAAAGAACTTTAAATTCATTACAAACGAGGTAATAGCCACTCGATACTGGTATTTCCTCTAAAAACATTGGAGCGTTATTAACAAGAACAGTGTCATATGTTGATAACTTATTTAAAGTCCAACTGACACCATTAAAATTAAGGCTTGCTAATCGCCTTGAAATTTGTGGATCATCTAAGTGAACATGAGCTTCATCAGATCGACCAATAAGAAAGCTAGAGCTCTGCCCCATGATCACCTGATCATTAATCTCAATACGATTAAGAATTGTTCCATTTTTAGAAACAGTAATTATCACTCTTTTTCATCCCTAATTTTTCGGCCATATCTTCAACGTTCTTTTTAGCTTCGATAAAGCGCTCATCTGTCTTGTATTCAATTAAAAGTTTATAAATTGAGCAATATGTACCTAAAGCTCTATTATATTTTAAAGAATCTTTATTCTTTGTTGCTTGATTGAACATATCTTTAATTTTTTCATCAAGTCTCTGTTTTGCAATATTTAAGTGATAAGCAGCGTTACCATCATTTGGATCAAGTGTTAGAGCTAGATTAAATTCCTGCATTGCTCTAAAGTAGTTTCCTTCACGTGCTTCTCGTCTACCACGGTGAATATAAGCTTCAACTTTCTCACGAGTTTCAAGATCTTCAACATATTTACGGCCAGTATTACTATTTGAGGAATCAATAATTGAACTTCCTTCTTTTTTTACTGTTGCCTTCTTTGTTTTTGTATCACCACCATCCATAAAAAAGAACAGGCCCATAACTACTACTGCAATATAGATAAGTTTCTTTCTCTTTTCCTCAGGTGTTGCAGGACCTTTCTTTTTCTTAGCTTTGGCTTTCTTCTTTACCTCTTCCTCTTCTTCCTCATCTTCATCATCTTCGTCTTCTTCAGGGTCCTCATATTCCACGAGGGCCTTCTCCTCTTTTACTTCGATGAATGAGTACTTAAAAACTGTAGAGCCAACAATAATCTTATCACCAGACTTAAGTTTATGTTGAGTCACTTTCAAGTCATTTACCATGACACCATTTTGAGACTTAAGATCGGTAAGAGTATATTCATTATTAACACGAGTTAATTCAATGTGTTCTCTTGAAGCTTGAGTATCAAGAATTTGAATATCATTAGAACTTAGACGACCAAGAACTACTCGATTACCGTTTAAGTAATAACAAATACCTTTATTCTTACCAGTCATACAAATAATACGATGGTACTGCCCAGATGATTCTGGGGAAGATAAATTCTTTGTCATTCTAATTGCGGCAACCATTTATACTTAGTCCTCTTTAATTAGTGTAACATAGAACGCCTTTGCAAAATTATCTCGCCCTATTAAACTCGTAACAAAAATATTATAGAAATGCCCAGAAAGCTCATATTCACCTTTCTGAGACGTTCCTCCATTATCCGCAGAGGCATCACATAACTCAATTATTGTCGCTGCGAATCCCTTTTCACGTGCCACATCTAAGAGGCTCATCCCTTCAGAAGAGCTACCTCTAATCGCCGTGATATCTTCTGCTAGCGTATTAATATGAGAAAGATTCTTTTGTGAATCTAGAACAAGGACAGCTCCCTGTGCCCCTTGCATAAATTCATATAAGCTTGAAACATAGGACTCATCACTTTCCATTTCATCAAAACTCATATCATCGTCAGTTTTCTGCAGCTCTCTAATTCTTTGAATCATGGAATTTATAGATGAACGTAATGGATCAATCTCAGACCATAAATATTCACTATCAACACTTTTTCGATTTCCTCTTAAGGCCTCTTCAATCTGAAACTTCATTTCATCTAGATGTCTAATCGTCATATAATAAACAATGGCAAAGAAGATGATTGAAGCAATAAATGACGTAATTAGTGCCTCTAGGTAAGCAACCCTACTTTTAGATGCCTCATCCGCAATTGATGCTGGTTTAAAACGAATGGCGATTACACCAACAACATCAAGGTTACCTGTCTTAACATTTGTTGCCTTAATCTTTTGACCGATTCCAATTTCACCGTTTGACAATCGACTTACCATAGGAAGGTCACTAGAGTTCTTCATTGTCTTTTCGGCCCACTCTCTTACTTGAACAGAGAAAGGATCATCAATGTACATATTTAGCTTTGTTAGCGGTCTAACAATTCGTCCGTCAATATCAAATAGATCATAAGAAACAACACCGTTATTTCCTTGTTCCATAAACTTTGTATCAACACGATCAAGATCTTTTCTAGCTAATGCACCTCTATTTTGTCTTTTAATTTCATCCGCATAATGTGCACCACGCTTAGCAACTTCTAGAAGAAGTAGACTCTGAGACGTTTTCATTACTGGAAAAATAGTTAGAGTTACCGTCACAACAACGAAGATAGAAAGTAAGATACCAGTAAGAACACGCCATTCATATTCTTCATTAATTCCATGAATTAGTGGCATTAATCGATATTTAAAAAGCCAGATGATCTTTCCAAAGATATTCTCTGGCATTTCACCACCAGTGATATATGTTGGTTCATCATCTTCTTCAACAGTTTCAATTCTTTTTTTAATAATCTTCTTTTTCTCTTTTACAAAAACGACTTGAAGAATTGAATCAGGAAGAGCTATCTTGTCTCCATTTTTAACAGTGGCCCTTTTGACTGCTTTACCATTAACAAATGTACCATTTGAACTTCCAAGATCTTTAACAAAAGCTACATCTTGAGTAACAGTAACGGATAAGTGCTTCTTTGAAACACCATTTACAGGAAAGTGAACGCTACAATCCTCTGAGCGCCCTAGGGTATTTTCCCCTTCCTCTAAAATATATTCCTGTCCACGCAGTTTACCTGCAACAACAACTAATTTATACATAACTCTAGAGTATCCCCTTCCTTAATCTCTTGAGGCAATTGTCCATCTGCCAACTCTAGTACACGACTTGCACTAAAAACAATTTGCGTATGTCTCCATGGTTTAAGTCCACGGTATATTTTCTTAATTTCATTCTTACTATTAAAGAAGACAACATCGATTTTATAATTCATAAAACAGGTATGAATTGCATTTGTTCCATAAAAAATCATGCCATCAAAGCCATCCATGCTCTGAGAAAACATCAGCCCCTTTAGTTTCTTATAAAAAGAATCTGCAACAATGGCCTGCTTACATATTTCAATACCATTACAAGAAATCTTCATTAATTCCCTCCAACTAGCTCAACAACGAGTGGAGCAAAGATCATAAGAAGAACTGAAGGTACAATAAAGGCCATCATTGGAAAAAGAATCTTTGTTGCAGCAGTTGCACCTTCTTTTTCAATCTGCGCTGATTTCTTTTGTCTAATCTCAATTGAGAGTGCTTTTAGAATTGGTCCAATTGAAGCACCAACAGAGTCTGCAGCAATTAGAGTTGCACAAAATGAAGAAATCTGAATTAAGTCCACTCGCCATGCCATATTTCTTAGAGCTTCTGCACGACTGGCCCCAATTTTAATTTCTTTAAGAAGAATTTCAAATTCTTGTGTAAGTGGACCAGGTTTAGCTTTATCTACAACCTTAGTCATCGCAGCAATAAAGTCTAGTCCTGCTTCAACAGATAGTGCTAGCATATCAACTGAAAAAGGCATTCCGTTGATAATATCTTTTTGGCGTTGTTCAATTTTTCCTTTAATCCAAATGTCCGGATATAAGAATCCAACAATTGCCATTACAGGAATAAGAGAAAGTTTCCAGTCTGCTTCAGTAAATTCTCTGACAGCTAAGAACATAATTGGGAAACCAATAATAAGAAATAACTTAAATGCGAAGAAATCCTCAGGAGTCATATCTTCAGTTAAACCAGCACTTGCTAGCTTTCTTTTATACTTCTCTTTAATCTTCTTCTTATTTTTCATAGAAGAAACAATTGGTGAAATATAGCGTTTAAAAAATGGTCTCGAATATTGAAGAATAAAGCCGTGCTTTTTTACATTCTCAGCTTTCTTAGAACCACCTTCTTCTAATTTTTGCGCAGCTTGGAAAGATTCATTATCTTGAAACATCATCTGCGTGACAATATAAACAGCAATACCAATAAGAATAATTCCGGCCCACATTAGAAGCTGTGAACTTTCAAATAACTCCGCACCTTTTCGATAATCACAAGCGTTCTGCTCACCATTTTGACAGGCACTAATAATTAGCTTCTTACCTTCGGCAGGATAGTTAATTCCATCTTGCTTAAAGCTTTTATCAGTAAATGTTTGGTAAAGAAGTCCTTGCTCAAAACAACTCGATTGATTTCCTTTTTTACAAGAGACATCAAGTAAATTTGCATGATCGCGCTTTGAATAATTTCCGTAGCTCTGCGCATTTGCATCGAATGCAACGAGCAACGTAAACATATAAAACAATAAGGAAGTTATGAGACCTTTAGTCATAACATAAGAATATCAAAAATAATTGATTTCAAGCAGTTAGAGGCAATATTGGCCCTATGTGCTAACCTTGATTAACCTGCTCAACAATAGATAAATTCTCACGAGTACCAACCTTACCAGCAACATCTGGAATATAAGTAGGTGAGTAATTTGATAGGTATTTTTTCTTAAGCTCTAAGACACGTTCATATTTTTGAGAGATATCAACTTTATCAATATCACCAGCTTCAAAAGCTTGCTTCACATATGTATAGGCTTCGCGACAAGCTTCAAAAGAACGATATTCCACTACATCTGCTCCAGCTGTTAGAGCTTTAAGAGCTGCTTCGCCGATTGTAATTTCATCTGAAATGGCCTTCATTTCCATATCATCAGTTATGATAACTTTTTTAAAGCGCAGTTCCTCACGGATTAGTTCATATGCTTTTTTTGAAAATGTACAAATATTTTCTGGATCAATTGCGTCGACTTTTAAGTGGGCCATCATGACAAAGTCCACTCTTGCCTTTACTGCTTTTACAAATGGAATAAATTCACTTTCTCTCAGTTCTTCTAGCGACTTATTAACAACAGGTAATTTAAAGTGCGAATCCTCTAAAGTATCACCATGGCCCGGAAAGTGCTTAGCGCATGACATAATCCCACTTGTTTGCTGACCGCGAATTATGGCCGAAACAAACTTAGTGACTTCGTCGGCGTTATCACCAAATGAGCGATCACCAATAACAGTATTTTTTGGATTCGTGAAAATATCACAAACTGGACCCAGATTAAGATTAACACCACAACTTAGTAACTCATTAGACATTAGCTGAGAGATTTCAAAACATAATTTTGGTGAATCTGTTCTTGCAACATCTAGCATTGGTGGAATTACAGTGAAGCCTTCACGAAATCTCTGTACTCTTCCACCTTCGTGGTCTGTTGCGATAAAGAGTGGATAATTATCCCTTAATGATTGAATATTATTAATTAATTCTGCCAATTGAGCTGGTGACTCATAGTTTTGTTTAAAAAGAATAACTCCACCAATATTTTCTTTTTGAATGAAATTTTCTTCCTCAGTCGTTAACTGTGTACCACTTATACCAGTAATAAATAATTGACCTAATATATTATTCATCTATTTGCCTTTACCTTTAAGTTTTGGATCTAAGTAATCTCTAAGGCCATCGCCAAAAAGATTTAACGAAATAATTAAACCAGTCATTAGTAAGCTCGTCACGATAACAACATGAGGTGCTTCTAATAAAACTAACTTCGCCATAGCAAGGATTGCTCCCCACGAGTATTCACTTGCCCCTAATCCAAGGAATCCTAAACTAGCTTCACTAATTATAACTCCACTTATTCCAAGAACAAAGTGAATGGAAATAACTGGCACAATACTTGGTAAAATTGACTTATAAAATAAACGAAATTCACTTACACCAATTGCTCTAGCACTTTCTACATATCCTAAATTTAAAACACGCATTGTCTCACCGCGAGCAATACGAGCGTAACCAGGCCATGAAGTAAAAATTAAACAAAGTACCAATCCTGTAAATGATTGCCCAGAAAAAGACATAACAAGAATGGCGAGTAAAATACTAGGAAAAATAAAAATTAAATTAGTAAACATATCCATTATTTCGGACACAAACTTTATTTTTATCGCAGAAAGATATCCAATAATTATACCGATTAAACATGCACTTGAACTAATAAGTAATGAAATACCTACTGTATAGATAAGACCGACACTTAGTACTTTAAATAAACTTCTACCATTAATATCAGTACCTAAAAAATAGTCATGTGAAAAAGGCTTAAATAATTCATGAGATATAATACTTGATGGAGTATAATCAAATCCATTCATTAGTAGCCACAAGACTGCCCACATAATATAAATTGATAGAATAAAGCCACCGAAGATCATTTCATTATTTATTTTCTTCTTTCTCATTAACCTATCCTTGGATCAATCTTTTCATTTAAGTAATCAACTAATACATAAACGAGCATATAGATAACTGTAGAGTATGCAATAATTCCCTGAACAAGTGGATAGTCACGATTATTTATTGCTTCAAATAAAAGAGAGCCTAAACCCGGAATATCAAAAATAGTTTCTGTAATAACCGTACCAGCAAGAACAACGGATAACTGAATCGCAACTACATTTAAAATCGTTGGCATACAAATTTTCACAAGACGATAGACTATTGCTGAATTAGATAAGCCTTTAGCATTTAAAACTAAGACCCATAGTTGTGACTCTTCTTCAAGATACTTATTCCTCATAACCCTTACAATTACAGATGACAGCGGTAATACTAAAGTTGTAACTGGAATAATCATATGCTTTATAGAAGTCCATTGCGAAACTGGGAATATACCGAGTTTGATAGAAAAAACTAAAACCAGTAGTGGCGCAAGTGAGAAGATTGGAAATGAAAGTAGAGTTAGTGTGATAACTCGAATAGCTGTATCAGGTAATTGAGATTTTTTTATCGCAGAGATAACTCCTATGCCAATTCCTATAGGAGTCGATATTAATATCGATACTAGTGCCAAAATAACTGTTGGAGGCAAGTTATCTTTTATTAATTTCACAACAGGATCTTTCTTAAAGAATGATTTACCTAAATCTAAAGTAATAATACCTTTTGCAAAATCAACGTATTGCTCAACTAAACCTTTATCTAAGCCAAGTTCAGCACGGTACTTTTGAATTTCTTCTACTTTTGCCTCAGGGCCAAGAAGTCTTTCGACTGGATCCCCGGGAGTTAATCTCAACGCGAAGAAAATTGTCGTGATAGCAAAGAATAATGTCAAAAATGACTTTAAGAATAATTTCATTTTACCAACTCTTTTGATAGACCTTGAGATGCCCAGTAGTGACCAACAACATCTAAACTCTTATTTAATATATATACTTGTTCTTGTCCGCCAGCTGATAAAAGAAAACGATAATTTCCATTCTTATCGAAATCATCAAAACTCAATCTTGCTTCAGATAAAATCTCTTTTGGTATATTTAAATATTGTTCTTGGAAATATGGAAAGCTTTCCCAAAGAATATGAAAATTCATGTCTCCATTCTTTTTATCAATGGCCTTCTTAATAAAGCCCGAAACCTTTGCACACTCAACAATAGATGCATAGAAACATATGGCCTTAACATTTTTAGGAACATCATACTCACGCTGTCCAAGCCACTTATATTCAGGAGAATTCAGATTATAAAAAATCTTTCTACTTTTTAAATCAATCTGACCACTCACGGTGTAAATATCATTATTCAAGAAAAAAGTGGATTCGTATTTAATTGGAACTAAAAAGAATACATCCTTAGCAATCTTCTTTTGCTTAGAGATTACAATAGTCTTTTCATAAACTTTGGATTTATTTACAGGTGAAATGATTTGAGTTTTTCGTACATATTCACGATTCTTATTGAATCCTGACATTGTATCAACAAGATATTCACCACTGACTTCCAATTGCTTATACTGATTAGCACTGGCCGATAGCTGATCATTAATATCTTCTTTCAGTATACTACATGAAGTAATTAAAAATAAAAAAAGCACACCAAGAGGTCGCAACATAAACTACTCCTCTATTTGTTGATTAATATACTTATTAAATTCCTCATCAAGTGAAGTTAAAATTATAGATTTATCATCAAGCTCTTTTAAGTATGAATCTAAATCTCCATTACTTTCAAACTTAATCCCAATTTTCTTCATCGGAATATTATCAAGTCTGAAATTTACATAATCAATATCGTAAACTTTTTGAATATTTGAAATATCATATGAGTTTTTCTCTAAAACTAGAGTTCCCATTGAAAACTTTTTGTTAGAGAAATTTTTAAAGTCTTGAAGAGACATTACAAAAGAAGCACCATTACTTGAGATATCAATTAATTTTGCACCTCTTAGCTCTGGAAAATCATTCATCGAATAAGAAAAGTCTTTAATGAATGAGTCCTCTTTATTTTTAGATTTATTGAATTGAAGTACATTATCTGCAGACGGTGTATCTTCTTCGACTGCATCAAAATATAGATATGAAGATGTCATATATGAGACATTAAATCTCATATCCCCTCTTCTTTCACTTCGATATACTTTCCCTTCGATTTTTAGATTACCACCTTCAATGACACCTTTAAAAAAGTAGCTCATATAACGAAGGCTAAAGTTCGCCATCACGACTCCATCAAGAGCGTGATTATCATCTACAATAAGAGTATCTTCTTCAATCGCAAAAATCTCAACAGAAGCTACCTGCTGTGAGTTAGTCCAAATTTTTAATTTACTCTTTGTGGCAATGAGCTCCCTGATTTTTAGTTTTATATCAGAGAGCTCTAATTCGATAAAAAGATTTTGAGAATTCAATTGTAAACCTATTTTCTACTTATGATAGAGTCGCTACTTGTTTTAAAAGATCGATTGACTCTAGTGCCTTACCACATCCACGAACAACACATGTTAATGGATCTTCAGCAAGAGCAACTGGAAGACCAGTTCTTTCTTTAATTAAAACATCTAGGTTTGCAAGAAGAGAACCACCACCAGCTAGAATGATTCCGTTATCAACGATATCGGCAGCTAGTTCTGGAGGAGTTTTTTCTAATGAAGTCTTAATTGCTTCAACTACTTCAGCGATAGGATCAGAAAGTGCATCTCTGATTTCGTCAGAAGTAACTTCGATAATTTTAGGAGCACCAGCAACTAGGTCACGGCCCTTAACTTCATATGTTCTTACTTCATCATCAAATGGGTATGCATTACCAATCGACATTTTGATTTGTTCTGCAGTTCTTTCACCAATTAATAATGAGTATTTTTTCTTGATGTAAGAAGCAATTGCTTCATCAAACTTATCACCTGCAACTCTTTCAGATTGAGAGTAAACGATACCACCAAGTGAAATGACTGCAACTTCAGTTGTCCCACCACCAATATCAACAATCATATTTCCTGAAGGTTCAGTAATTGGTAGTCCTGCACCAATTGCAGCGGCCATTGGCTCTTCAATTAAGTAAACTTCACGAGCACCTGCTTGTTCAGCAGATTCCTTTACTGCACGTTTTTCAACTTGAGTAATACCGAAAGGAATACAAATAATGATTCTTGGCTTTACTAGCTTTGAACCTGATAGTGATTTTTGGATGAAGTACTTAAGCATGGCACCAGTTACTTCAAAGTCTGCGATTACTCCATCTCTCATAGGACGAATCGCTTGGATAGACCCTGGTGTACGACCAAGCATTTGCTTAGCTTCCGCACCAACAGCTAGAACCTTTGATCCAGTACCCTTATATCCTTGGTGTACCGCAACTACAGATGGTTCATTCACGATGATCCCTCTGTCCTTAGCGTATACAAGAATATTCGCTGTACCTAAATCGATCGCGAGATCGTTTGAGAAGAAATTAAAAAATTGCTTTAACATTTCATATTCCTTTATAAAATTTTACCAATGATAGTGTCTGATATTCTCACCACGCTCAGCAATGTCTGCCATAGCTTCAATCCCTAATTCGATGTGAATATCTGTATATTTCTTGAAGACAGACTTTGCAGACTTCTTCGTTTTAATACCATCCTTAGTCATTGGACAATCAGAGATTAAAAGTAATGCTCCGATATTTACCTTACTCACAAAGCAAGAAACAAAAAGTGCCGCTGTTTCCATTTCAACTGCAAGTACCCTTTGTTCGATTAAACGCTCTTTAAAACGATCATCAAATTCCCAGAATCGGTAATCTGTAGAGTGGATCGTTCCAGTACGGTAATCATGCCCATGCTCTAATAATATTTGAGAAACAAATTTTTGTACTTTAAATGTTGGAAGGGCAGGAACTTCCCTAGGAAGAAAGTGCTCAGTAACACCTTCTGCTCTAATTGAAGCGATAGGAAGAACGAAGTCACCCACTTTTAACGATGGATGAACAGCACCTGCAAGTCCTAAGAATAGTACTGCTTTAGGATGAATTACTGAAATTAGCTCACCGATAAGCGCGGCCATGGCAGCACCAACACCAAACTCAATAATCGTTACTTTTGCTTTCTTAGAACTTGAAGCTTTAAAAGCTGAACCTTGAGTATAAACATGGTCATCTAATAATGCGTTGAATCTCTCAACATAGTAATGGAAGTTAGTAAGAATAATTTGTTGTTGGAAGTCCCTAAAGTCGTGACCCGTGTAGCGCTCAATCATATCAATTGCAATCTTGCGCTTATCTTCATTCCAGTGAATACGGCGTGCTCTTAAAGCAGCCTTTTTCATTTCAAGGTTAGCACCTAGCACTGGAGATTTAGATTTATTATTTAGTGAAAGTTCATCAACAAATGCAGTTGATAAGCTTGCATGAGAAGCCGAGCTTGTCTTACGTAAAGAATTTTTCTTTGTCGCTTTCTTTGCAACTTTCTTCACTGACTGCTTTGCAGCTTTCTTGCTGGCCTTCTTTTTAGTTACTTTTTTTGTAATTTTTTTCGTCGTTTTGCTCGCAGCTTTCTTCTTAGCTGCTACTTTTTTCTTTGCAGCGCACATTCCATTATACCTTTTGATTAGCAATCCGTTTGCTTATATATGTAAAATGTACCATTTAGCTCATTTTATTGACAACCATTAATAACAGATTAAACACCGCGCATACCTATAAATATGACTTGGCCCTTGTCAAATTCGATATTTTTTTCTAGTATAACGAGACTATTTTCTAACACTACGCAAAAGGAAAGATTATGGGTGCAGGTAGAAAGAAAACTATTGCTAAAATGAGTAAGAGAAAAGCTCAACTTAAGAAAAAAGCAAGAATTTTACGCAGAATCAACGCTGCTAAGAAGTAATATAACTGGCGCTTAAGCGTCAGTTACTTACTTCCTCTTCAACTGATTTTTCATTCGGTTTTTCACTAGTCAAATTCACTTTATTTAAGCGACCACGGTATAAGCTCATGAGATTCATGTCCTTCATCCACACGTCGTCTTCTAATCTCCAAGAACCAGTAATACCAGCAACTTTCTTAGCATCAACTAACGTTTTCTCCAGTTCATCGCGGCTTGTAAAATCACCTAACGATAGAACATTCGCTGCTAGTGCCATACCTTCAAAACCAAGAATTTCAACAACACCTGGACGTTGGCCATAGCGTGACTGATAACTTGATACAAATCCAGAATCACCTTTTGGTACTTCTGAGTCGACAAAGAATAGTTTTCCAAGCTTAGAAGTTTCTCTAGAGATTCTTCTAGAGCGCCAATTAGGTCCACCAACTAAAGTTACATTAAACGCATCATAGTAATTAAAAGATGGGATTAACTGTAAAGCATCATTTGGTGCCGCTGGAAGTAGAACCCAATCGAAGTCCACAATTGGACCAAGTGTTTGTACTCGTCTAATTGATGTATTCCCTTCTAATTTATGAACAGACTTTAGAAGTTCAAACTCCTCTTGTCTTTCACGTGTAAAGTATAGACCAAGAATTTTTGCTACTGTTGATCTGTGGTCAGTCTGATTAGTATCAAATGATTGAATACTAACAATTTCAGCACCTGCTTTTTCGGCCATCTTCCATGCCGAATCAACATATGAATAACCAGTATCTGTATTTGGATAAATGATAGATACTTTGTTACCAAATTTTGATAAGTACTTTTCAGAGAATAATAAAGAAACTTGTGATTCTACAGAACCAGGAACTTCAATTAGAAGGTGGCCTTTATCATCTTTACTCGCATAGATTTGAGAAAGAGAAATAAAGAATGCACCATACTTTCTCGCAGCTTCATATTCTGCTTTAGCTTCATCTTTTAAAAGTCCACCGATAATAATTGAAGAGTTCTCTCTTTCAATCATCTCACGAACCTTTTCCTTACCTACAATTGCACTTCCCATACTATCAAAGATTTTAATTTGAATAGGTTGAAAATTTGGTTTCTTAGCATTCTGTTCGTTATACTTTCTAACAGCGTGATCGATACCTGCTAGTGCTCTTTTACCAAATTTACTTTTATCTCCAGTAAGAGGAAGAACAACACCAATTGAGCGAAGGTTAATTTTGCTATATTTCTTAAGGTTTTCAAAACGTGCCATTACAAGAGCAATGACTTCAGGAAACATATTGTAGTTAGACTTAACCCAGTCTCCAACTTCTTGTGCCTTTCCCTTATTTCCTTGATTGATAAGTTGCTCAATTTCTAAATAAGAAAGATAAGCACAAACAAAATCTTTTCCTTGTTTAAAGTCCTGAACTAAACGCACTCGCTCAGCTTGATCCACGATGAAGTATTGTGTAACAAGTTGACCATAGAATTTTTTCTCTTTTAATTCATCCACAGTATTGGCACCAGAATTTAGCCAAAGTAGAGAATCGAGTGCTACTGCTTGAAAATCAAGCTCCTTTGAAACGCGATAACGTAATTTATGAAAATTTTCTAAATCACGATTAAGAAGCCATCTTGAGTCAGTCCCATCAAGAGTTTTGAATGTATTTTCTAGATCTCCTAATTTATAGTAACTGCTTGCTAGATTTAACTTAATTTGAGCATTAAGTTGCCCATCTTCTCCTGAACTATTTAAAGCAAGATTAAATTGAAATATAGCTTGTTCATAGTTTTGATTTGAATAATTAATTACACCAATCAGATTTGTTTTTGTTGCAAGTTCCGCCGGCCTTAACTTTGCATCTTGAATTGCATTAAGTTGTCCTAGCGCTAATTCCTTATTCCCATCAACGAAACTCTTCTTTGCAACATCAAAATCTTTTAAAAACTTTTCTGTATAAAGATGTGATGTGTCTCGGTTGATCATTTGGATACCACCGCAACTCACAAGTAGTGTGATTAAAATTAGAGAAATATACTTAAACATAGTCGACCTTTTTTAATTTTGTATGGTCTATTTTATTTGAAATATAGATAGATGAAAACAGGAGAAATATTAGGATTTTATAAACATGGGAGACTAATTCACTCAGTCTCCCCTGTATATATTAGAATTAGCTAAATAATTCTTTAACTTTATCGATGAAACCAGTACTCATTGGATGACACTGCTTACCTTCTAGCTTAGCAAGTTGCTCAAGTAATTCCTTGTGCTCTTTCGAAAGCTTAGTTGGTGTCTCAACATGTACAGTAAGAATTGCATCTCCTTGGCCATAACCACCAAGTTTTTGAATTCCCTTACCTTTTAGTCGCATCTTCTTACCAGATTGAGTTCCAGCAGGAAGATCAACAACAACTTTTCCATCAAGTGTTGGTACTTCAACTTCAGCACCTAAAGCTGCTTGAGAGAAGCTGATTGGTACAGTGTAGTGAACATTAAAACCTTCACGTTTAAAGATTTCATGTTCTTTTACATCAACAACTATATAAAGATCACCATTTGGTCCACCTTGAGCACCAGCATCACCTTCCCCAGAAAGCTTTAGACGCTGACCATGGTCGATACCAGCAGGGATTGTAACCTCTAGTTCAACTTTCTTCTTCTTACGTCCTTGTCCGTGACAAGTTCCACAAGGATCTTTGATCATTGTTCCAGAACCCTGACATTTTGGACAAGTCGAAGCAACAGTGAAGAATCCTTGTTGACGACGAACTTCACCTGCCCCGTGACACATATCACATGTAGTCGGTTCAGATCCTGCTTTTGCACCTGAGCCTGAACAAGTTTCACAAGTAGTTTCTTTATTGATAGAGACTTTCTTTTTGGCGCCAAATGCTGCTTCCTCGAATGTCACACTTACCGTCATTTGAAGGTCATTTCCAGGAATTCCAGAACGACGTCTTCCACCACGACGGCCGCGTCCTCCGCCACCCATCATGTCACCGAAAATATCACCAAAGATATCTCCTAGATCGCCAAAGTCACCGAATCCACCTTGGAAACCACCACCGCCAAAGCCACCAGCTTGACCATTTACCCCAGCATGTCCAAATTGGTCATAACGTTGACGTTTTCCATCATCTAGTAAAACCTCTGCAGCTTCAGAAGCTTCTTTAAATTTTGCTTCCGCTTCTTTGTTATCAGGGTTGCGGTCAGGGTGATATTTCATGGCCATCTTACGATAAGCTTTTTTAATTTCAGCCTTATCAGCACCTTTTGCTACGCCTAGAATATCGTAATAATCTCTTTTATCACTCATATTTAAAATTCTCTATTAACGAACAAAGGGAGCACAGGGCTCCCTTCAATTCTATATTTCTAATTAAACTTCTTTAAAGTCAGCATCAACAACATCGTCGTCTTGCTTATTCGCACCAGCGTTTGCTCCTGCATCACCTTCTGGTCCAGCTTGCTGTGCACCTGCTTCAGCACCTGGCTGTTGATACATTTGTTGAGCAATTGCATGAGAAGCATTAGTTAGAGCTTCCTGAGCTGCTTTTAACTCATCAAGATTCTCAGACTGAAGCTTGCCTTTAGCTTCATTAATTGCTGCTTCTAACTTAGACTTATCGTCTTCAGAGATTTTATCAGCACTGTCTTTGATCATTTTTTCACAGCTTAAGATAAGTGCATCTAGATTGTTTCTTGTATCAACGATCTCACGTGCTTTCTTATCAGCTTCTTTATTAGCTTCAGCTTCTTGTACCATTCTTTCAATTTCTTCATCTGAAAGACCTGAACCAGCAGTAATCTTAATCTCTTGAGATTTACCAGTAGCTTTGTCTACAGCAGAAACGTGAACAATACCGTTAGCATCAATATCAAAAGTAACTTCGATCTGTGGAACACCTCTTGGAGCTGGTGCAATTCCACTTAGGTCAAAACGTCCTAGTGACTTATTATCTTTAGCAAATTCACGCTCACCTTGGCATACGTGAATTGTAACAGCTGGTTGGTTGTCTACAGCAGTTGAGAAAGTTTGTGACTTCTTCGAAGGAATAGTCGTGTTCTTCTCAATAAGTGGAGTCATTACACCACCCAGAGTCTCAATCCCTAGAGTTAGTGGAGTTACGTCTAGTAGTAGTACGTCTTTTACGTCACCAGCTAGTACACCACCTTGGATAGCAGCACCTGCAGCTACAACTTCATCAGGGTTAACACCTTTTGAAGCTTCTTTACCAAAGATTTCTTTTACTCTTTCTTGAACAGCTGGAATACGAGTCGAACCACCAACAAGGATTACCTCATCAATTTCACTCTTCTCAAGACCAGAGTCTTCAAGACAAGTTAAACATGGCTTAGCAAGAGCAGTTAAGTGGTCAGCAATTAAAGCCTCAAACT
This sequence comes from Halobacteriovorax sp. XZX-3, assembly GCF_043196495.1. Lineage (NCBI taxonomy): Bacteria > Pseudomonadati > Bdellovibrionota > Bacteriovoracia > Bacteriovoracales > Halobacteriovoraceae > Halobacteriovorax > Halobacteriovorax sp. XZX-3. The sequence goes on from NZ_JBEBMO010000001.1 coordinate 1,759,430, forward strand.
TAGCTCTTGATAAGTTTACGTTTAAGTGTTTTGGACCAGAAGCATCTGCAGTGATAAATGGAAGGTTAACATCTGTTGAGTTAACGTTCGATAGCTCATGCTTAGCTTTTTCAGCAGCTTCTTTTAATCTTTGAAGTGCCATTTGGTCTTTTCTTAAATCAATTCCGTCTGACTTTAAAAATTCATCAGCTAGAAAGTTAATGATATTTTCATCAAAGTTTTCACCACCAAGGAATGTATCACCATTAGTTGCTTTTACTTCGAATACACCGTCTGAAGTAATCTCTAGAATTGAGATATCGAAAGTACCACCACCAAGGTCAAATACTGCAATGTTTTTATCTTGCTTAGATTCTAGTCCGTAAGCAAGTGCTGCAGCAGTTGGCTCGTTGATAATTCTTTTTACTTCAAGCCCAGCAATTTTACCTGCATCTTTAGTTGCTTGTCTTTGAGAGTCGTTAAAATATGCTGGAACTGTAATTACAGCTTCAGTCACTGTCTCACCTAAGTAATCTTCCGCCGCTTTCTTCAGTTTTTGAAGAACCTTCGCAGAAATTTCTTGAGGAGACATTGCTTTACCGTCTACTTTTACCCACGCATCACCATTATCATTTGCATAAATTTCAAATGGAGCTACGTCAGCGAATGACTTTGCTTCTGGAGTATCAAATTTACGACCAATAAGTCTTTTGATCCCGTAAAGTGTCTTTGAAGGGTTAGTTACAGCTTGTCTTTTTGCAACTTGGCCAACCAGAGTTTCACCGTTGTTTGCAAAACCAATAACAGATGGAGTTGTATTGTGTCCTTCTGCGTTTGCTACGATTTTGTATTTTCCGTTCTCAAGAACAGAAACACATGAGTTAGTTGTACCTAAGTCGATTCCAATAATTTTTCCCATTATAATCTCCTTTATATAATTAGTTTTTTGCTACTACTACTTTTGCTGCTCTAATCACTCTACCATTTAGTGAGTAACCATTTTGATATGTTTGTACGATCTCTTGATCTTCTTTTCCTTCTGCTGGCATTTGTGCCATTGCTTCGTGAAAGTGTGGATCGAAAATCTTACCTTCTGTTTCAATCTTTTCTAAGCCATTCGTCTTAAGTGTTTCAAGGAATTGGTTTTTAACCATATCTACACCTGTGTAAATATTTTTAACCTTTTCATCTTCGTCACTTGAAATCGCTTGAAGGGTTCTTTCTAGGTTATCAACAACATCTAAAAGACCCATCATTACTTTCTCAGTTCCAAATTTAATTTGATCCTGTAGTTGTTTCTCGTGGCGTCTTTTTAGATTTTCCATCTCAGCCGCTACGTAATAAAATTTATCCTTAAATTCCATTAGCTCTTTCATTTCTTCAGAAACTTCATTTTCAGTTTCAATTTCTTCAACTTGAGAAGCTTCCTGAGTTTCTTCATTAGTCTCAGGTCCTAATTCTTTTTCATTTTCTTCATTAACGTGAGTTTCAGACATTACAACTACCTCTTTAAATTTATCTCTAACCTAAAGATGGTAGCCTTTGGCCCAGTGTCAACGTTGAGCAATAATTTTTTTTCGAATTGTTTTATAAGTACCTGAAACTACTTAGAAATTTTAAAGATTTCATCTATTATTGTATCTAAGATAAGAAAGCCGCGGGACGTTAAATAAAAGTGATCACGTCCGGCCATCGCTAATCCACGTGATTTCAAAGATTGAACCAGCTCGCTCAAGTCACCCCAATAAGAATCTTTAATCGGAAATCCAACGCTAGATCGAAGATTCATATAGAGTCTCTCAATTTGAAACTCATCTTCACTTAAATTTTCTTCAACAACATCGGCACCCTTGGTCTTCCACTTGTAGCGATAGCGATTGTTTTTAAGATAACCAGTGGCAGAAGGGCCTATTGCTGCAACGGACTCCATTCTCCAGTAATTAAGATTATGAATTGAAGCCTTGTTCTCTTTAGCAAAATTTGAAACTTCATAGTGCTTGAAACCATTTATAGCAAGGAAGTTAGCAACTTTAATATATTCATCACTTATCCACTCTTCATCCGGTAACTCATCGTAGTGCTTATAATGTTTTGGAACAGTTAGGATATAAAGACTAATATGACTCGGATTATAAGTAAGAATCTCAGTTAGCTCAGCAATAATATCACGATTATACTTCTGAGAAAAAGGTAGACCAATCATAAAGTCTACAGAGAAATTATAATTACCTTTATTAAAATACTTTAATGTTTCATGGACATCATCAATATTGTGGACGCGATCAATGATCTTAAGAAAATTTGGGTTTAATGATTGGACACCTAAAGAGTAGCGATTCGCTCCGATACTTCTCCAACTACTTAATGTCTCTTCAGTCCAGGCCCCTGGATTTACTTCAAGAGTAAACTCACAATCCTCTTTCAAAGAAATATTATTGTCTCTTAACCAATCCCTTAAGAAATATGCACCTCGACTGCCCCATAAACTCGGTGTTCCTCCACCAATATAGAGAGTCTCTAGCTCCTTAAGAGTGGCCCTATGGCTATCTAGAATAGTACTGTGCTTTGCAGACATATCTGCAAAGAGCCTTTCGAAATCATCGAGCTGTCCGTCGTTTTCTTTAATTGACTTAAAAAAGTCACAATAGTTACAAAGATGACGACAGAACGGGAAATGGATATATAACGACTTTATTTCTTCCATATTATTTTTTTGTAACCCAGACTATAATTAACAAATACCTAAAATTAAAAGGCAATGTAAATGAAATATGAAATAGAAAAGTTAAATAATGGTTTGGAAGTCATTTTTGTTGATGTTCCAGGAAATACAAGTGCATCTGTACAGATATGGTTCAGAGCAGGCTCAACTCTAGAAGATGAGTCTAACTTTGGAATTGCACACTTTCTTGAGCACATGTTTTTTAAAGGAACACAAAAAAGACCAGGGGCCAAGATTGCTCACGATGTAGAGTCATTTGGAGGCGAAGTAAACGCATTCACTTCTTTTGATTACACTTGCTATTATATAAATTCACCAATCGCCTACTTTAATACATCAATCGATATCATTATGGATATGGTATCTAACCCAATGTTTAAACAAGAAGATCTAGTGCCTGAAAGAGAAGTAGTTTTTGAAGAATATCGTAGAAGCCAAGATAACCCAGGCCAATACTCATTTCAAAGAATTCAAGAAATGTCTTTTAACGGTGGTTACGCTCACCCGATCCTTGGAAATGAAAAAACAATTAAAAACTTCACACGTAATCAGTTAATTGATTTTAGAAACAATCACTATAATAATGCTAACGCATTCTTAGTTGTTGCAGGTGACTTAAAAGAAAAAAAGAAATACATAAAGACAATTGAAGGTTATGAACTACCAAAAGGTAAACGATCTGAAAGACCTTCATTTTCTCTTCACAAAAAATCAACGATTGAGATTCATAAAAAAGACGTACGTATGTGCCAATTAACAATGGCCATCGAATGTCCACCGATGAAATCAGACAGTGCAGCAGGTGAAGACCTCGCCTACAATGCTCTAGGTTATGGAGAGACGTCACCTCTTTATAAAAATCTTGTTTTAAATAATACGATAGCAAATAATTGTACATCTTCTTCAATGTTCTTTGCTGACGGTGGTATTCACTTTTTAAGAATCAACTTCCCAAAAGAGAATTATCAAAAAGTCATGCATGAGCTAGAAAAAACGATAACAGAAGCTACTACTGTTGGACTTAAAGAAAATGATATTAAAAAGATCAAAAACCAATATGTAGCAGCTAAAATCTATGAAAAAGAATCTCTTGAATCTTATGCTTTTTCTCTAGGTAGTAGTTACGCTGGAGCAAAGGATCTTGAGATCGAGCAAGAATTTATCAACAAGATTAAAAAGACTAGTCTGAAAGAAGTAAATAAGAAGTACTCTGATATTTTTGGACGCTCACTTCATCTAAGTCTTCAAATTCCAAATGAATTAAAGCCGCAAGAGTTCAAACCAAAACTTGTGGAGTTTAAGAATAAAATTGCGAAACTTAAAAAGAATACGAAAGAGCAAGCCATTAAGGCCACTAAGTCTAAGCATGATCCAGCAACTCAAATTGTTGAAATCAAGCCAGGAATTAAACTTCTTTATCGCTATAATGCAATTACACCTACGTTTGTCATGCATGCTTACCTCAAAGGTGGCCTAGTTGATGAAACAATAAAGACAAACGGATTATACAGCCTAATGAGTTCACAACTTACAAAAGGCTATAAAGGTCTAAGCTACGAAAAGCTAAAATTAGATCTTGATAATAAATCAACGATGTTTAACAGCTTCTCTGGAAAGAATGCATACGGAATGACGATGCATGGTCAAAGTGAATACTTTTCAGACCTATCTAAGCACTTTTTCAAGTCACTAATTCACCCTACTTTTCAAGCAAAGTTTATTGCGCATGAAAAGAAGTTAATCTTTAGAACTATTGAAGCCAATAAAGCGGACCCGACAAGGCACTGCTTTAATGAAGCTACTAACTTACTATTTAAAGGACATTCATATGCCCTTTCAACTATTGGAACAGAAAAGTCTGTTAAAGCGCTAAAGAAAGAAGATCTAGCGAAAGTTCATGAGAAAAACTTAAGAACAAAAGAAATGCTTATCACTTTTTGTGGTGATCTTTCTTTAGATGAAGTTAAAGAGAAAGTTGAATTCTACTTTAAAGATTTAAAACCTAGAAAAGATAAGAAGAAAGAAGCAAAAAAAGTTGTTCCTATTAAAACAGTTGAAACACATATCGATTTTGATCGCGAACAAACACAAATTCTAATTGCTACTCAAACAAAGAAACTTACCGCCAAAGAAAATGTTGTTTTCAAAATGTTAACAACTCATTTATCAGGTCAATCTTCTGAGTTATTTGTTGATGTTAGAGATCGCAAAGGATTATGTTACGTTGCTCAACCAATTCATATGAATGCTCTAGAAGCAGGATATTGGGGAATTTATATGGCCAGTGGCCATGATAAAACAGTTGAAGCAATTAACGCTATCAATGCTATTTTATCTAAGTTACAAAAAGAAGGTCTCTCTAAATCTGATTTTGATCGCATTAAAATGATGATTGATGGTCAAAATCAACTTAACCTTCAAGTAAATGACGACTATGCAAATGTTTACTCTGTTCCTGCATTACACGGCCTTGGTGTTGATTACTTCTATAAATCAAATGAAGAAATTAGAAATTTTAAATATGAAGATTTCCAAAAAATCATCAAAAAAGTATTAAAACAAAATTGGATCACAATTACAGTTGGGAAATCACTTAATAATGGTATCCCAACTACGATACATCCTTAGTAAAGAGTAGATACTGCTCTTCATTTAAGTTGCAATCGCTTTGCAGTAAACTCATCAGATTAATGATGTCATAAAACTGCGAAGCGAGATTCTTAAAGAAGCCACTAGAATCATAGAATGTATGTTGATAGTGATCTAGTTTTTGATATGCAGTTTTACCAACCTCACAATAGTAGCCCAAATCAATAATTTTCTCGTTAACCGAATTTGAGAAATAACCACATAAAAATAAAGCTGTGTCAGCGATATCTCTTAATTCTCTTTTCTTTTCTCGCTCATTAAGATGTTCAGCTTGAAGTAGTTTCAACCCAAGAGTTTTCTCTCTTAATCTTCCATCTTTCTGCTCTTCAAAATAGTGCTGGGAAAGACCAAACTTATCCATAACTAATGATGAATAGAAAATAGATAGTTGCGGTAAAGGGTTTTGCCTTCTTAGGTTTATGCGATGCAGTTCATCATAGAAATATGCCTGCAGTGAAGGTTCAAGAGAAATGTTGGTCGTATGCTTTTTCACAATCTCCTCCGTATCTATAAATTATAACTTAATCTCATGACGCAAAACAACAACGAAACAAATTCCTAGGTTTTTATGGTATAAAGTTGGAATGAATATGATCGGAAAAAAGCTCAGTGATTTCAGTGTTTTAAACGAAGCTGTTATTGAAGAGATCTTGGCCATTGCAAAAACAAGACCTTATATCTTCTTTGATATGGATGGAACAATATTAAATAGTGAGCCTCTTCACTACGAAGTCGTAAAATCTTTATGCCAAGGAAAGAAAATTCCATCAATGGAGGAAACTTATGGCATGTCCGATGGTGAAGTTTTTCCAATGATCCAAGAGGCATTAGGCCTCAACCACTTAGACGAGTATTTGACTAAAAAAAATGAAGCCTTAGTTAAGCTTATTGGCCAGTCTGATGCAAATAATATAAGACATAGAAATATTCATTCACTGCTTAAACGCTTAAAAGACAGTGATATCCGACTTGCACTAGTAACAGCAAGTCAATACGAAGTAACTCATCCAATTTTAAAACATTGTGAACTAGACTGTTACTTTGAAAAAATAATTACAGAAAGAGAAGTAGATAAAACGAAGCCTGATCCTGCACCATATCTATTGGCACAGGATTTTTTTAAAGCTCAAACACACGAATGTCTAATTTTTGAAGACTCACCGACTGGAATTGAAGCCGCTCAAAGAGCAGGAATTGATCACGTAGTTGTAAAGTGGTTTGAAGGAGAATAAATGCCAAATAATTCAAAAGATAACTTAAACACTTGGAAAGAATTAGCTGACAAAGAAACAAGAGGTAAAGGCCCTAAGGTTACTCAAACTCCAGAGGGGATTGAACTTAAATCTCTTTATACAAAAGCTGATCTAGAAAATAATAACCTCGTTGATACAATGCCAGGAATGGATCCGTTTATCAGAGGACCAAGAGCTACGATGTATACAGGACGTCCATGGACGATTCGCCAGTATGCTGGTTTTTCTACAGCAAAAGAATCAAATGATTTTTATAAGAAGGCACTAGCGGCAGGTGGACAGGGTGTTTCAGTTGCATTCGATCTTGCTACTCACAGAGGTTACGATTCAGACCATCCTCGTGTAAAAGGTGATGTTGGTAAAGCTGGTGTTGCAATCGATACAGTTGAAGATATGAAAGTACTCTTTGATGGAATCCCATTAGATAAAGTATCTGTTTCGATGACAATGAATGGTGCTGTATTACCTGTTCTAGCAGGATATATTGTTGCAGCAAAAGAGCAAGGTGTATCTCTTGATCAACTTTCAGGAACAATTCAAAATGATATCTTAAAAGAGTTCATGGTAAGAAATACTTATATATTCCCTCCAGCTCCTTCAATGAAAGTTATCGCAGATATTTTTGAATACACTTCAACTAATATGCCGAAGTTCAACTCTATCTCGATTTCTGGTTACCATATTCAAGAAGCAGGTGCAGATGCTGCCTTAGAGCTAGCTTACACTCTTGCAGATGGAAAAGAATATATCGACACTGCAATTAAAGCAGGTATGCAGATTGATCAATTCGCGCCAAGACTCTCATTCTTCTTTGGTATTGGAATGAACTTTTACATGGAAATTGCAAAGCTTCGCGCGGCAAGACTTCTATGGTCTGAAATTGTTGAAAGATATGAGCCGAAAAATATTAAATCGAAAATGCTACGTACCCACTGCCAGACTTCTGGTTGGTCATTAACGGAACAGGATCCATATAACAATATTATTCGTACTACAATTGAAGCAATGGCAGCGGTATTCGGTGGTACACAATCTCTTCACACGAACTCTTTTGATGAAGCGATTGCACTTCCAACTGAATTCTCTGCTCGTATTGCAAGAAATACTCAAATCATCCTTCAGGAAGAAACAGGAATTACAAACACTGTTGATCCATGGGGTGGTTCATACATGATGGAAACTCTGACGAAAGAGATTGCAGACAAAGCTCGAAGCTTAATCAAAGAAATTGAGGAAGCTGGTGGCATGGCAAAAGCAATTGAGACAGGTCTTCCAAAACTTAAGATTGAAGAAGCCGCGGCACTTAAGCAAGCACGTATTGATCGCGGTGAAGATGTAATCGTAGGTGTAAACAAGTATAAGCCAACAAAAGAAGATCACGTTGAAGTTCTTGAAATCGATAACGTTCAAGTTCTTAATGAACAAATCAAAAGACTTGAAGAAATTCGTGAATCACGTGATGAAGCGAAAGTTAGTGAATGTATGGCAAAGCTTGAATATTACGCTAAAACTGGAAACGGCAATGGTTTAGAACTTGCTGTTGAGGCAATGGAAGCGCGTTGTAGTGTTGGTGAAATCACTTATGCACTAGAGAAGGAATGGGGACGCTACAATGCAAATACAAAAACTGTTTCAGGTGTTTATGGTAAATCATTTGAAAGCGATGAGGAATGGATGAGCATTAAAAACGAAATTGACCAATTTGAAAGAGACTTTGGACGTCGTCCGAGAATTCTCGTTGCAAAGATGGGGCAAGATGGACATGACCGTGGAGCCAAAGTTGTAGCAACAGCATATGCAGATGTTGGTTTTGACGTTGACCTTTCTCCGCTTTTCTCAACTCCGGAAGAAGTTGCGAAGCAAGCTGTAGAAAACGATGTTCACGTCGTTGGTGCATCTTCACTTGCAGCGGGACACAAAACATTGATTCCAGAACTAATTGCTGAGCTTAAAAAACTTGATGCAGAAGATATCATCGTTGTTGCAGGTGGAGTAATTCCTAGAAAAGACTATGACTTCCTTTATGAAGCTGGTGTTAAGGGAATCTATGGACCAGGAACAACAATTGCTGAAGCCGCAAAAGATGTAATTACAAAAATCAAAGAGGCACAAAAGTAATGCAAATTGATATCCAGAAATTAAAAAGTGGAAATATTAGATCACTTTCTAAATTCATCACTTTAATCGAAAGTAAGAAAGCTGAGCATCAAAAAGAAGCTCAGGAGCTCTTAAACGAAATTCTTCCTCTAACTGGAAAATCAATTCGTATCGGTATTTCTGGAACGCCTGGGGTTGGTAAATCTACATTTATTGAATCCCTGGGACTTCTCTTAATTAACAAGGGACTAAAAGTCGCAGTCTTAGCAATTGATCCAAGCTCACCACTAAGTGGTGGAAGTTTACTTGGTGACAAAACTAGAATGGAGAAACTCGCCCAAGAGAAAAACGCTTTCATTCGCCCTACACCATCATCAGGTAATCTTGGCGGTGTCGCACTAAAGACTAGAGAGGTCATGCTTGCATGTGAAGCTGCTGGCTATGATGTTGTTCTAATCGAAACTGTTGGTGTTGGTCAGTCGGAATACGATGTTGCAAATATTGTGGACTTATTCACAGTACTTCTGCTACCAGGCGGAGGCGATGAACTTCAAGGAATTAAAAAAGGAATTATTGAATTATGTGACAATATTGTCATCAACAAAGCAGATGGCGATAACAAGCAAAAAGCTCACGATACAATGGTTCAGTATAAGTCTGCCCTTGGAGTAATCAAAACAGATCGAAAGATTGGTGCCAATGTTATGATGGCCTCGGCCCTAGAGAATAAAGGCGTAACTGAGTATTGGGACTTGATTGAAAAGATTTATCAGGAAAATCAGGAAAAGATTCAACTAAAACGTAAAAGACAAAATCAAGATTGGCTTAAGAAACTATTTAATGAACTACTTGAAAACAGAGTTAGAGCTAATCCATCACTTCAATCTGAATGGACTAAGCTCAACGATAATATCTTAAATGAAGTTGAAACACCTCTAAGTGCTGCAAATAAATTAATTCATATTTTATTTAATAATTGAACACTTCATTTTCTTCGTTACACTTTTAGGGCCAACAAGTTTTAACTCTCCTTCCTTACCCTTTAAAATGAATCGAAAACCAAGATAACCTTCAGCCTTAAGCACACCAGTATAGTTTGCCCCAGATTGCTTTACTGAAACATCATAAGTAGATTCTAAAGTTTTAATGACGGCCTTATTTTCATGAACACTAAAAGAATAGCCTTCACCCTGGCAGCTTATATTTGTCGAATTTGCAAAAGCAAAAGATGTAATAAGAGAAATAATAAACAATTTAACTAACTTCATTCAATCTCCTAGATCGAAATATAGAACTTACCATCTTCAAAAGTAACATTACTTCCAACAATAGCATTCTTAATAATTTTTTCAATTAACCAGATCCATTTAACCTTGATAAAGCCAAACGGAACAACTACATCTGTTACATCCATAATAATTTGAGATTCTTTTTCATTAAATGAAACACTTGCCGTCAGATCAACATCAAAATTCTTCTTAAGAAGAACATTCTTATATGCATGGGCCTTAACCTTAGCGACACCATTAGTAATTTTAATTGAAATATCTGAAAGGTTAGATTTATCTAAGCTTAGATTTTCTAGTGGCCTATAAGAATCAATTTCCAAGTTCTTATATCGACTCGAAACTGTTTGTCTTGAGATCACACGTCCACGAGGGTCTGTAATTGTTTTAATATCTTCATTTGTTTTTAACTTAGCAATGTCTATAGATCCATCAATTAAACATTCTTTGATCATTGAAGGAATATCTAATAAGTCAGATTGAATAAGCTTTTGGCATTTAACGTTCAGATCCTTAACTGTTACTGATTTTTTAGAATCAATAAATTGAAAGATATCTGAATGAAAGTTAAGCCTCTCATTTTTCACATTTAACGTATCAATATCAAAATAAAATTTTGTTTTCTCTTTAGAGTTTGAAACTAAGATCTTTGGAACATTTAAGGCCGCAGTATTTTCACAACCACTCATAAGAGAGTCCGAATCGATCTCAATCAGATCCTCATCCTTCTCACACTTGAGATCTACAGATTTTGCCTGAACATCATATTGTTTATAGTCCATAACAAGTAAAGGTGAAGCAATTTGTAAGAATCTCGCAGCTTGTAACTGCATTGTTCCAATGTCTCCTCTTGCTGTAAATATAGCACCATCTTGTAATTTCTTTTTTAAAGCAAAGTTAACAGGCTCTTTGTACGATTTAGGAGTAATATTAAGCTCGGTCATACAACCCTTAACAATTCCATCTCCACTTGCCATATCATAATCTGGATCATTCGTTGTACAGAAAACAAAAAAGTTATTTGCCTCGAGCTCTAAACCTTCTCTATCCATAAAGAAACTTGAACCATTTATATTAAAGTAAGTAGCATTAATGGCAGTTTCAGCATTATTCATTTTTAATTTATCGAGGGTATTTAAAAAAGTATTTCCACTCATATCAAATTGAGCAGTCATCGAACCATTATCAAGCTTCAATTGATTATTCTTAAAATAAACTTCAGCACTTGATTTATTCTTATCTCGATCAGAAATATTAAAAGAAAGAGTGTCACGCGAGATTATTGCACTTTCATATTCCATGTAGCCCATTCGACCAAATATATCATCCTGCTTAGAAACATTAAGGTCATGAACTTTAACTTCAATAAAGCTATTAGCAATTGCCAGAAATGGTGTAAGTGATAAAAGGATTAATTTCTTCTTTAACATAGAACTGAATATAGAAGAAAAAGATGCCAAGATACTGAAAGTTGAAAAAATTCAGTACCTTGTCTATTTAATAAACATTAGAATTCATAGCCTAAACCACTGGAATTACTACAAAATCCCAGCGCCTTGCCTAATGACATCGGCTTCACCATTAGTGAAGTCAACAATAGTTGATGAGCCTACAAATTCGTGTTCACCTGGATCGACAATCAAAGTAACAACACCTGCAAGCGACTCTTCAATCATATAAGAATAGAGTTCACCATAAGAAGATAGAGCCGGAGTAAATTTATCTAAATCAATATTACTTGATAAGACCGGTTCACCATGGATTTCTAGTAAGCGACTAATCAATGTCGAAGGTACAAATCGAATTCCCACTTCATGATCAGTTTTATTTGCGGCCACAGCCTTAGTAATCTTCTTATTGGCATTAAAAATAAATGTATAGTGACCTGGGATAATTCTCTTTATATAGCGAAATACACCATCATCAATATTAGCAACATCAGAGGCCATTGAAATCGAATCACATAGAAGAGAGAAAGCCTTTAGCTTTGGAGCATTCTTATACTTGTAGATTCTCTCAATCCCCTTCTTGCTAAAGGGAGAAGCAATTACAACCCAACTAGTATCAGTCGGTAAGCACACAAGCTCTCCATTATTAAGAGCTTGTGAAACTTTTTGTAATACGCGATCATCTGGATTTTCTGCAATTACATATTCAATCAATGCTTACCTCAAGTATTTTAAGAATTCATTATCGTTAGAGATTATAAACTTAGTTTTACCTTTAATCGATGTTTTATATGCTTCTAGAGAACGTACGAACTCAAAAAAGCTTGGGTCCTGAGAAAATGTCTTAGCATAGACTGCAGAAGCCTTTGCTTCAGCACGGCCCTTAATCAATTGAGACTTCTTATAACCTTCTGATTGAATTGTTTGTAAATCTTTTACCAAACGTCCTTCAATCTTGGCCTTTTCACCTTCACCAATTGATCTGATCTTCTGTGCAATTCTTTGACGTTCAGAGATCATTCTTTCGTAAACTTTACGCTCAACTGATTTCTCGTATGAAATACGTCTTAATTGTACATCAATTAATTGAATACCAAATTGTTCTAACTCTCCATCGGCTTTGCTTACGATTAATTGAGATAATTTTTCTCTACCAACGCTTACATCTTCAATGTCACCAGTTATTTCTTCTTCAATTTCGTTAACATCTACTTTAGTAGCATTTAACTTTTCAATAATTGCATTTGAATTACGTACGGCCTCAACAAGATCGTGAGATGAAATCACATTTCTCGTCGCAGAGTCTAAAATTGTATCGATTCTCTTTTTAGCACCTTCAGTATTTCGAACGGTCTGAATAAACTTAAGTGCATCAATTATTTTAAATCTCGCAGTTGTATCTACTTTAATAAATTTCTTATCCTTTGTAGGGATTTGATTTGGAAAACCATCCCAACTAAGAATTCTCTTATCAACGAAACGTACATCTTGAACGAAAGGCTTTTTAAAATGAAGGCCAGCATCAGTAATTGGATTACCAACAGGTTTACCAAATTCAGTGATAATTGCTTGTCTTCCTTCACTTACGATAAAGAGTGACTGTTTTCCTAAAACTAAACCTATAAATAGAATAACAATTAGAATTAATGCTTTATTCATTTCTTAGCTCCTTGGTCATAAATAGGAAGTAATCCCTTAACCTTTGGATCAATAATTGTAAGATTGTCGTACTTCTTATAAAGCCCTTCCATTGCTTCAATATAAAGACGCTTCTTTGTAATCTTAGGGGCACGACGATACTCTTTTAGGATTTCTTGAAACTTTGCAACATCCCCTTCTGCACGGTTTACAAGAGCAGCTGCATAACCTTCAGCTTCAGATACCATTTTCTCCGCCTTACCACGTGCCTCTGGAATAACTTTGTTATAAGCACCTTCTGCTTCGTTAATGGCCTTTTCTTGTTCTTGCTTTGCTTCGTTAACTTCGTTAAATGAAGCTTTAACGACTTGTGGAGGATTAACATCCTGAAGCTTTACAGAGATGATCGAAACACCCATGTCATACTTATCAATTACTTCTTGCATAAGTAGCTTAGCATCAGCTTCAATTTCTACTTTACCAACAGTTAAGACATCAGTAACTGATCTATCCCCAACAACTCGTCTCATAATTGATTCTGAGATATCGCGGATATTTCTTACTGGCTCACTTGTTTGAAAGATAAACTTGAAAGGGTCACGGACTTGGTATTGAACGGCCCACTCAACTGAGGCAACATTTAAGTCACCTGTAAGCATAAGTGACTCGTGATCAAAGTTATCACCAGAATAAGAAGAACGTCGTGATCTCGAACTCTTTGTTCTAAATCCAAACTCTTCTTGAAGAACAGTTTTAACTTTAACCTTAATTACTTCATCAACCCCAAATGGAATCTTAAAATGAAGGCCTGGAGTATTAGTATTAATATACTTACCCAGACGAATTACGACGGCCTCTTCATCAGGCTCGACAGTGTAAAAAGATGTGTATCCGAAAATAACTAAAACAATGAATATAAAAAAGGGCCCAAGTAACTTGAGCCCCTTATCTAAATCTTGTTTCATTTTTTCGAAGTCATTTCTTGGTGCTTGTCCATTATTAAAAGACATTTGCTCTCCTTGACTTGCGTCCTATGCTTCTACTTCTAACATGAGGACGTTTTCTTCTAAGGCGTCCCCTTCCTTTACGTGAATTGCTTTAACAACACCATCGATACCACTCTTAATTTCGTTTTCCATTTTCATGGCCTCAAGAATGATTAGTGTTTCACCAGCAGCAACTGTCTGACCAACTTCAACATTGATCTTAACAACTTTACCTGGCATTTTAGTAAGAAGTTCACCAGCGTCAGCTCCACCTAAACCAGAAGGCTTGTAACCTCTGAATAGTGAGTAAACTTTATCAACGTTAACAACTCTTGATGGAAGATCCTGTCTTGGGATCTTTTTCCAAGTTTTCTTATCTTTAGAGATAAAGTATTGGCCACAAAGCTTTCTTAACCACATTGTTTCATGAAGACTTCTTTCTCCATCTTTTAATGTAGAAAAATCAAACTCAACTAAGCTGTGATCGTGAACTTTAGTTCTTGTTAAATCAACAATTACTTCTTCATTATCATTAATTAAATATGTTCTCATCTTAGATACCCATCCTACGTGCTTCAGAACCAGCGATGATCGTATAAAGCTTAATATGATCTAGGTCTGTCTTCACGTTATTCTGAGGTGCTACTTCACCAATGTAAGCTGTTGAGTAGTGACCATCAACAAAGTTCTTCTCAGTCATAATTTCTTTTAGAAGAGGAAGATTTGTTTTAAGTCCTTCAATGAATAGTCCATCAAGTGCTGCATTCATTTTTCTAACAGCAACGTCACGAACGATCCCTTTACAAACTAGCTTACCAACCATTGGATCGAAGTCTGGAGTTACTTCTAACCCTTTATATAGACAGTGATCAAAACGAGTTCCTTGTGGGAAGTTTGTTTCAAATCCTGTTACAAGTCCTGGAGCAGGAAGCATTGTAATTGGATCTTCAGCACAAATACGACACTCAATCGCATGTCCTGATCTTCCAATAAATTCTTGAGAAGGAATACCTAACTCATCACCAAAAGCTGCTTGGATCATACATACGATAAGATCCATTCCAGTAATTTCCTCAGTAATCGGGTGCTCTACCTGAATACGAGTATTCATTTCTAGGAAATAGAATTGCTTATCTTCACCCATGATGAATTCAACTGTACCAGCAGAATCATAATCGACAGCTTTTGCAAGCTTTACAGCTGTTTCACAAACGCTTTGACGTAACTGCTCATCATTTCCAATAAATGGAGACGGTGCTTCTTCAATAATTTTCTGGTGTCTTCTTTGAACTGAACACTCTCTTTCAAAGAAGTGGAAAGTATTACCTTTCTTATCTGCAAGAATCTGAACTTCAATGTGACGAGGATTAACAATTAGTTTTTCAACTAATAGATCCCCATTATTGAAAGCTGCCATCGACTCACGTCCAACAGCTTCAAATTGAGCACGAACTTCTGTTTCGTCTTTACAGGCACGCATACCACGTCCACCACCACCGGCAACAGCTTTAAGAAGAACTGGGTAACCAATTCTATTTGCAATTTCAACTGCTTCATCAACAGTTGGAACAGCGTGATCTGTACCAGGAACAGTAGGAACACCAGCATCATTCGCTAGCTTCTTAGATGTTGCCTTGTCACCCATAACTCTGATGGCCTCAACGTGTGGACCAATAAAAGTAATACCTGCATCTGAAAGAGCATTTGCAAAATCTCTATTCTCAGAAAGGAAACCATAACCAGGGTGTACACCATCAGCATTAACTTCCTTTGCAAGGGCAACTAGCTTCTCAACATTAAGGTATGTCTCAGCATTTGTTTTACCTTGTAGGTAAACCCATTCGTCACAAAATTGTAAGTGAGTTCCTTGAGGTTCGTTATCAGTATAAATACCAATTGCAGTATGCCCAAGCTCACGACAAGCTTTTGCAACACGTGAAGCAATCTCTCCACGGTTAGCAATTAATACTCTTCTTTCCATGTTCTTTGGCTGTCTGATCATCATAATTGAATATTCCCGTGTTTACGTTTTGGACGGTCAACGTTCTTATCTTTTAGAACAACTAGATATTCATATAAACGCTTTCTTGTTTCTTCTGGAAGAATTACTGCGTCGATATATCCTCTTTCAGCTGCAACGTATGGGTTAGCAAAGTTATTCTCATAGTTAGCAACTAGCTCAGCTTTCTTCTGATCAAAAGCTTCACCTTCAAGACCTTGAAGTTCTTTTCTAAATACAATATTTACTGCACCTTCAGCACCCATAACTGCAATTTCTCCAGTTGGGTAGGCAAGGTTTACGTCTGAACGAATGTGCTTAGATGCCATAACGTCATAAGCTCCACCGTAAGACTTTCTTGTAATAAGAGTGATTAATGGAACAGTCGCTTCTGCGTACGCATATAGAAGCTTAGAACCGTGCTTAATGATCCCACCGTACTCTTGTACTGTACCTGGTAAGAAACCTGGAACGTCTACAAGTGAAACAATTGGAATATCGAAAGCATCACAGAATCTAATGAAACGAGCTGCTTTACATGAAGAATCGATATCTAGAACACCAGCTAGTACTTCTGGTTGATTTGCTACGATACCAATTTTAATTCCACCAATTGATGCGAAACCAACGATGATATTTCTTGCATAATCTTTATGTACTTCTAAGAAGTGTCCATCATCAACAATATCAAGAATTACTTCTTTCATATCATATGGCTTCTTAGGATTACCTGGAACTACTTCTTTTAGTTTAGAGTTATCTCTATAAACAGGATCTGAAGTATACTTAGGCGCTTGCTTCTTGAAATTAGAAGCAGGGATATAGCTCATTAGCTCTCTTACTCTTTCAAATGTCTCGTCTTCGTCTTTACACTTAAACTGACATACACCTGATTTTTCTGAGTGTGCTGTTGCACCACCAAGGTCTTCTTTTGTTACTTCTTCGTGAGTTACAGTCTTGATAACATCTGGACCTGTAACAAACATATAAGATGACTTATCAACCATGAAGATAAAGTCAGTTACAGCTGGAGAATAAACAGCTCCACCTGCTGAAGGTCCCATGATTAATGAAATTTGAGGAATTACACCAGAAGCCTTTACGTTTCTGTAGAAAATTTCCGCGTATCCACCAAGTGCATCAACACCTTCTTGAATACGAGCTCCACCTGAATCTTGAATACCAATAACTGGAATTCTGTTATCAAGAGCGAAGTCCATGATCTTACAGATCTTTCTTGCGTGAGCTTCACCAAGTGCTCCACCCCAACAAGTAAAGTCTTGAGAATAAACAGCAATCTTCTGTCCGTTAATCTCTGCAATACCTGTAACTACACCATCTCCGTAAAACTTCTTCTTTTCCATTCCGAAGTTTACACAACGATGTGTAACAAATTTATCAAACTCAATGAAAGTACCCGGATCAACAAGTCTCTCAATTCTTTCTCTTGCAGTATACTTACCTTGCTCGTGTTGCTTTGCGATTCTCGCTTCACCACCACCAAGCTCGGCCTGCATTCTTCTGTCGATTAAAAGAGCTCTTTTTTGCTCTAATATATTTTCGCTGGTTGTTGACATACATCCCCTCCACCAATTTCTCTTTCGAGATTCTATGTAATTAAATTATCCGAGCATATTACACCCTTAAAAGACAATTTGCCCAATCACATTGCGTTATTTTCGAGGGGTTAAATCATTGAAATTATAGAAATATAAATAAAAAGGCCCTCGGAGAGGGCCTAAAAGTGTCTATCTTTTTATTTTGATGTGTTTTATCTATTCATTACCTGCTTTCGCACGCTTATCTAGCCCATACTTATCAACTTTCATAATAAGGCTGGCCCTAGACATCCCAAGCTCTTTTGCAAGCTTAGACTTATTAAAATTACATCTCTTAAGTCCTTCACGAATCATAATAATTTCTAATTCTTGAAGAGCATCTTTTAGCTTACCTGCAGTGTTTACACCTCTAGTTGACTCAACAGGAGCAGCACCATGATCAAGAAGTTGTGGACTTAGATTATCTGGAGTAATCGATTTTTCGTCTCCAGCAAGTACAACTAATCTTTCAACTTCATTTTCAAGCTGACGTACGTTACCTGGCCATGGGTAATCTAGCATCTTCTCCATACACTTCTTAGAGTATGACTTCATCGGCATTCCCGACTCATCACACTTCTTCTTAAGAAAGTGCTCCATTAGTACTGGGATATCTTCTTTCCTATCCCTTAATGGAGGAAGGTTTACGTTAAGAACGTTAATTCTATAATAAAGGTCTTCTCTGAACTCACCTTTGGCCATCATTGTTTTAAGATCTTTGTTTGTTGCTGCAATAATACGAACATCAGTTCTTCTAGGTGAATCAGCACCAACAGGCAGGTACGTTCCTTCTTGAAGAACTCGAAGTAACTTTACCTGCATAGACAGTGAAGTATCCCCAATCTCATCAAGAAATAGTGTTCCACCATTTGCTAATTCGAAAAGACCTGATTTTTCTTTATGAGCACCTGTAAATGATCCTTTTACGTGACCAAATAATTCTGAATCTAGAAGGTTTTCGTTGAATGCAGAGCAGTTAACAGCTAAGAACTGAGCATCCTTACGAGGAGAAGCAAAGTGTACGGCCTTAGCAACGAGTTCCTTACCTGTACCATTTTCACCTTGAATAAGAACAGATGATTCACTTGTTGAGATTCTCTCTAATAGTGAATAAATCTTCTGCATTTGTTTCGATTTACCAATCATATTATGGTAGCGAAACTTTTCACCAAGCTCTGAGTTAAGCATATGAATTCTTTCTTCACGCTTAGAAATCTCATAGTGAAATGTAGAAATTTCACCAGCGACTAGCTCAACTAACTCTTTTAAATATTCAATTTCTCTCGGGAATAATCTTCTTGTTTCATTAACACATTCTTGTGCTGCCTCTGGAGATGCACCATGCTCAATTAGTGCTGCCACAAGCTCTTTTTCTTCAGTTTCAGTGAATGTACTTTTTAGAAATGGGAAAGCGAAAACCGTACCATGATACTCACCTTCAATTTCAATTTTTGTTCCCATCATCTTTACACCTGGAAAATAAGAGTCAAAGATCATGACAACTTCACCAGACTGACTTAATTCATCACTAAATCTTTCAACATCAGCAGTAACAAAATCATAACCATGTGGAAGGGACATTTGCGTCTCAAAGAAAAGATTCTTAAAGTTATAGTCCTTATCTGTATGCGAACTTCTAATCTTAAAATGAGTATCAGCATAGAAAACCTCTACACCAAACCACTTATGAATTACTTCTTCGAGCTTAGAAATAACATGAAGTCCTTTTAGTTCATTCCAGTTGATCATTTTTATTCTCCGATGTTTAATTCTTTGGCACAAAAAACGATTGGCCAAAGCAAAGTCTGTAAAACTTTTCGGCAGAATTTAATAAAACTTAACTATGAATGATAAAAAAATAGACGAATTTAAAGAAATATTATTAATTTACTTCACGCCTAAGTAACTAAGAACACGAACAAAATATGAATCCATTTTCCAATCTTGCGGACCTTTAAACATAATTCTGTGCTCAAGTTTTGAATCGAAAACGAAAGTCTCCGGTACCTTAACAACACCTAATTTACTCATAGAAATTCCTGCTTGATCATGAATAACTATTGAATTAGACGGTAAGTCATTGAATCTTTTAAGAAATTTTTTAATTTTCATATCGTCATCTTTAACGGCCATGAAAACAACTTTTACATTTTTTTCTTCTAATTTGCGTGCAAAATCTACAAATTCAGGAAATTCAGCCTCGCAAGGAGCACACCAAGTTCCCCAAAAATGAACTACTAAACCATTTGAATTACGTGCTAAATCCTGTAGCTCAACCTCAGAATTATCAGCAAAATTATCCAGTTTTACACTTGGAAGTGACTTAAGAATATAGTCTCGACTCTTATCTACATAAGAATCAATCTTACCTTTATGGTAAATAGAATATCCCAGTGTGATAGCAACAATAATAAAAATAATAGAAACTTTAGAAGATGTAGTCATAGATTTTAGAAAAAAGTTTTAAATAAAAAAACCCATCATACGTTAATATGATGGGTCTATCTATCTCATTCGAATTAAAAATTAATCAACAAATGCGATGTATGCCATTTTAGAGTTATCTCCAACTCTATTCTCAGAAAGTCTCATGATTCTAGTGTAACCACCATTTCTCTCTTTGAATTTTGGCCCAAGCTCAGTAAATAGCTTGTTTACAGCATTCTTATCATTAAGTTTTTTGAATGCAAGTCTTCTGTTAGCAACAGTATCATTTTTTGAAAGAGTTACTAATTTCTCAACTACTGGCTTGATTGCTTTAGCTCTTGTAAGAGTAGTTTTAATCATACCGTGGTCGATAACTTCAGAAGCAAGGTTTTTAACCATTGCAACTCTGTGTGAAGGACTTACACCTAGTTTATACTTATGTTTTTGATGTCTCATATCTCTACCTCAACTTATAACAACTTTTATTCTTCTTTTAGATCTTGCATGATGCTATCAACTTTCATACCTAGACCTAGTCCCATTTGAGAAAGTACTTCTTTAATCTCATTTAGTGACTTACGCCCAAAGTTCTTAGTTCTTAGCATCTCACCTTCAGTCTTAGAAACTAGCTCATAGATATACTTAATATCTGCGTTCTGCAAGCAGTTTGCAGATCTTACAGACAGCTCAAGCTCAGAAACTGGCTTTAATAGAGCTGCATTAGCAGTATTTTGTTGCTTCTTAGGCTTAGTTTCCATTCTTGTGATTTCTTCTTCATCTTCGAAGCTTAGGAATACAGCAAGTTGGTCTCTTAGGATCTTCGCTGAATAAGCTACTGCATCCGAAGGTTCAACACCTGCGTTAGTCCAAACTTCTAGAGTAAGCTTATCAAAATCTGTTCTCTTACCAACACGTGAGTTTGTAACTGTATAGTTAACACGTGCAACTGGTGAGAAAAGAGAATCAAGATAAATCCAACCGATTGGAAGATCAAAAGATTCTTTATTATCTAGAGCTGTTACGTATCCTTTCCCTCTTGCAACAAGTAGTTCCATCTTAATAGATCCACCAGTTGAAAGGTTACAGATTGCGTGCTCTGGATTTAAAATTTCAACATTTGCAGACTCAGAAATGTCACCAGCAGTAACGATACCCTCTACCGATTTCTCAAGAGTAAGAGTTACCTGCTCTTTATCTTTAATCTTAAAGTGAACTTCTTTAAGGTTAAGAATAATCTCAGAAACTTCTTCTTTTACGTTGTTGATTGTACCAAACTCATGCTCAACACCATCAATTCTGATTGCAACAATAGCTGCACCCTGAAGTGAAGAAAGTAGTACACGACGTAAAGAGTTTCCAAGAGTTTGTCCATAACCTCTTTCTAGTGGCTTAGCAACGAACTTACCATAAGTATTAGTTAGCTTATCGTTATCCATTTCCAAAGCTACTGGTCTTATCATTCCTGTCCAATTTTTTGCTGTAAATGTGTCCACAGACAACTCCTTAATATAAATCTATAAAATTATACTCTTCTTCTTTTCGGTGCACGACATCCATTGTGTGGAATTGGTGACCTGTCAGCAACAGAAGTGATTTTAAGGCCTGCAGCGATAAATGCTCTAACAGCATTTTCTCTACCTGCACCCGGACCCTTAACTCTTACTTCAACAGTAGATAGTCCGTGCTCCATAGCCTTTTTAGCTGCTTCCATAGAAGCCATCTGTGCTGCGAATGGAGTCGATTTCTTAGACCCTCTGAATCCTAATTGACCAGCAGAAGCCCATGAAATAGCGTTACCGTTCATATCTGTGAACGTAACGATTGTATTATTGAAAGAGCATTGAATGTGCGCAATACCTCTCGAAATATTCTTTTTAACTTTTTTCTTTGAAGCTGTTTTCTTAACCATCATTAACTCCTAACAATTACTTCATTGACTTAATAGACTTCTTACCTGCGATTGCAACAGCTGGCCCCTTACGAGTACGAGCATTTGTAGAAGTTCTTTGACCTCTTACAGGAAGACCTTTTCTATGTCTGATCCCTCTGTAACAACCTAAGTCTTTTAGTCGTTTAATGTTAAGACCAACTTCTCTACGTAAGTCACCTTCTACAGTGTACTCACTTTCAAGAAGAAGTCTGATTTCGTTTGCTTCTTCTTCAGTTAGTTCGTTTGAATTTTTGTTTGAATCGATGTTTGTTTTTTCTAATACTTCCTGAGCCACTTTCGGTCCTACACCGTAAATTGACTGAAGGGCAATTTTCATTACCTTATTTCTAGGAATATCAACACCAAGAATTCTCGCCATAGCTACACTCCTTTCCTATGATTAACCTTGTCTTTGTTTGTGCTTAGGTTGCTTACATACAACTCTAAGTACGCCTCTTCTTTTAATAACTTTACAATCTTTGCACATCGGCTTTACAGATGCTCTAACTTTCATAACAACCTCGTAAATTCTACACTAGCGTTTTTTACTTCTATATGTAATTCGGCCCTTCGTTAAGTCATACTTGCTAATCTCAACAAGTACCTTATCTCCAGGTAAAATCTTTATAAAGTGCATTCTCATCTTTCCACTAATGTGGGCAATAACAGAATGTCCATTCGGTAATTTAACCTTAAATTTAGTGTTAGGAAGAAGTTCAGTAACTTCACCTTCAACTTCAATCGTTTCCTGATTACTCATATAATACAAAACCTAAAGTAATTGCTTATATATGACTCAGGGCCATATTGCAAGACGAATTACTTATATAATAAATTATTTAACAATTTTTTTAATTTCTTCAAAAATCTCATCAAGCCCTTTTGTAGCGTCTACTCTAACAAGGCGTCCCTGAGACTCATAGTACTCAAGAACTGGCTCGATGTTGTCAGTAAAAACCTTCATTCTAGTCCTTACTGTATCCTCGTTATCATCTTTACGATGCACAAGGTCCTCTCCAGAAACATCACACTTACCTTCAACTTTTGGTGGCTTTGTTTTTAGATTGTAAATCTCACCACTAACAGGAGCTACACGTCTATTAACAATTCTCTCCACTAAAGTATCTAGTGCAATGTCAAAGTAAATTGCTTTAGACTGTACTCCACCAAGTAGGGCACTATCTAAATCCTTTGCTTGAACAAGGTTTCTTGGATAACCATCAAAAATATATGTTGATTTCTCAACAGCACAATTAGCCTTTAGAAGATCTAATACTAATTCATCACTTACTAATTCACCTGAATCCATGACCGCTTTAATTTTACGACCAAGGTCAGACTCTTTAGCAACTTCTGCTCTTAATAAATCGCCAGTAGAAACATGTGTGTACCCAAGCTCTGAAACTATATTCTTAGCTTGAGTACCTTTTCCTGATCCAGGAGCTCCAATTAAAATTAGTTGTGGTGCCATGGATTAGAACCTTCTATTGTTACCGTTATATTTACCTTTAGATTTGTATGACATCTCATACTTATCAGCAAACATAAACGATTGAACATTCATCATAACTCTAACAGATACAGATACTAAGATTAGCATTGATGTACCACCAAATCTTGTCTGAGCCCCAGTGATTAGTGAAGGAACAATACAAACAACGATTAAGAATAGAGCGCCAAAAAATGATAAACGATTTAATAACGTGTCTAAATATTCTTTTGTTTTATCACCTGGTCTAATACCTGGGATAAAAGCATTATTCTTTTGTAACATTTCTGAAATCTTCTTCGTTTTGAATTGGATTGGTGCATAGAAATAAGTCATATACACAATCAGAGTTGCAAAAAGAATATTAAATAAAATTTGCCCTGGTGCCAAACTTTGTTGAATTGTATCAAAGTATGGTTTGAACACACTGTCTGCAGGGATAAAAGTAGCAAAAGTTGCAGGCGCTGCTAGCAGAGAAGAAGCTAAGATCGGAGGCATAACTCCACCTGTATCAACTCTCATCGGAAGTGTCTGATTTCCACCATACACTCTATTATTAACAACACGCTTAGCATATTGAACCGGAACGGCTCTGAAAGCCCTTTCGATAAATGCAACAACAAAGAATGCAACGACAATTACGGCCACGAAAGTAAGTAGTTCTAGTCCACCCATTTCACCGTTTCTAAATAGTGTAATCTTTTGAATAACTTCAGAAGGTAGCTCAACTGCAATACCTGCGAAGATAATAAGAGAAACACCATTTTCTAAACCAAATTCTGTAATACGCTCACCAAGCCAAAGTAAGAACATTGTTCCTGCAGCCAGAGTGATCATTGTTACAATTCTGAAAAGCATACCTGGTTCAGGGATAACTCTAGCACCGCCAGGAGATACAAATGTCTCGAACACAGCAGCCATTGAGTAACCTTGTATGCAACAGAGAATTACTGTTGCATACCTAGTCCACTTTTGAATTTTTTTGTTACCTTCTGAGTCTTCTTGTAGCTCTTGGATTTGAGGTATAACCTCACCTAAAAGAGAAAAGATGATTGAAGTAGTAATATACGGCATAATCCCCAGTGCTAAAACTGAGAAACGCTTGAAGGCACCACCACTAAAAGTGTTGATAAGGTCAAAAAGACTTCCCCCACCAGCTTCCGCAAAATAAGAAGAGATCGCCTGCGCATCAACTCCTGGTACAGGAATTTGCGCAACCAATCTATATACTACTAATAATAAAAAAGTAAAAAAGACTTTTTTCTTAAGCTCTTCAAGTTTTCCTTGAGCGTTTGACATCAGACGATCCTTTTATCTATTTTGTTGCTATTTTTCCGCCAGCTTTCTCGATTGCTTCTTGAGCACCTTTAGAAAACTTTTCAATATTAACAAAATTTAACGATTTTGAAAGCTCTCCGTTAGCAAGAATTTTCACTGGACGTCTTTTATCTGCACCCTTAAGGATACCTTTCTCAATTAGAGCTTCTTTTGTAACGTCTCCGCCATCAAATTTAGCTTCTAATGTAGCAAGAGATACCTCAGCATACTCAGTTTTAAATGGTGCGTTAGAGAAACCTCTTTTTGGTAGACGCATGTAAAGTGGCATTGCTCCACCTTCGAAACCAGTTCTTACACCGCCACCAGCACGAGCCTTTTGACCCTTGTGCCCTTTACCAGCTTGAGTACCTTGACCTGAACCTTGTCCACGACCAATTCTCTTAATGTTTTTATGTGCACCTTTTGGACTTTTTAAGTTATTTAAAGTTAACATATTTACCTCTTAATCAACTAATACCGCTTATTCTTGAATGTCTAAAAGGTGAATTACCTTCTTGATCATCCCTCTAACAGCAGAAGTGTTTTCTAAAGTTCTTGAAGTTCCAGTTTTTCTTAGACCTAGGCCTCTTACTGTAGCTTTCTGCTTTTCAGTACATTTAATAGTACTTTTCTTTAATGTTACTGTAATTGTTTTCGCTGTCATATCAACCTCAATTAACCTTTAATTCTTAAGCCTTTAGCTTCTTTACCACGTGCCTTAGCTACTTCTTCTACAGATCTTAATTGCTTAAGAGCGTCAAAAGTTGCCTTAACGATATTATGTGGGTTGTTACCTCTTAAAGACTTCGTTAGAACGTCTTTAACACCAGCAAGTTCAAGGATTGAACGACATGCACCAGCAGCCTTAACCCCTGTACCTTCTGCAGCAGGTTTGAATAGAATCTTACCAGCATCAAATTCACCTAGTACTGAGTGAGGAATAGTTCCTGCATCTACTGGTACTGAAATCATGCTTTTTTGTGCAGCTTGAGTAGCTTTTCTGATTGCTTCAGGAACTTCCTTAGCTTTACCAAGACCGTAACCTACGCGACCATTTTTATCACCAACGATCATTAGAGCACTGAAAGAAAATCTTCTACCACCCTTCATAACCTTTGCAACTCTATTTACAGCAACAACTCTTTCTTCAAGTTCAACGTCCATTGAGCTAGCTTGACGCTTTTTCGCTGGAGCTTTTTTAGAAGCTTGTCTTTTCTTTGGTTCTGCTTTTACTGTTTTTTCAACGCTTTTATTTTCTTCAGTCATCACTTACTCCTAAATTTGAATTCCATTTTCTCTAGCAGCTTCAACAACAGCCTTGATTACACCGTGGTATCTAAGTCCGTTTCTGTCGAATACAGCAGTTGAAATATTGTTAGACTTTAGGTTTTCAGCAAGTTTTGCACCAACAAGCGTTGCACCAGCAATATTGCTTTTTCCTTCAACAGCATTTTTACCATAAGTTTGAACACTGAAAAGTGTCTTGTTAGCAACATCGTCAATTACTTGAACTGTGATGTGCTTGTTTGTACGGTTAACTGATAGACGTGGTCTCTCAGATGTTCCGTTTACTTTCTTACGGATAGCAAGTTTTCTTCTAATTTTTCTAGCTGTACTTGCTTTACCAGCTTTACCATAAGGCTTTCTAATCATTTTAAACTCCTCACCCTAGGCCCTCACTGCGGGCCATTCTCAGGCTACTTTTTATTACTTACCGCCAGATTTACCAGCTTTTCTTACGATTGTTTCTTCAGCGTATTTAACACCTTTACCTTTATATGGCTCTGGTGGTCTGAATGAACGGATCTTTGCAGCAGCAAATCCAACTAGTTCTTTGTTGCTACCAGTTAGTTCGATTTCTTTACCAGCAACTTTCGCTGCTACACCTTCTGGAAGAACATATTCAATTGGATGTGAGTATCCAAGGTTAAGAGTTAATGTATCACCACTAACAGCTGCCTTATAACCAACACCGTTGAATTCTAGCTTTCTAACAAATCCATCAGTAACACCAGTTACCATGTTGAAAACGATTTGTCTTGCTGTACCCCACATTGCACGAGACTTTTTAGACTCATCAACAGGAGTTACTTTAATTTCATTACCTTCTTGTGCAAAAGTCACTCTATCATTGAAAGTGTACTCTAGCTCACCTTTAGGTCCTTTAACTGATACATTTGTACCATTTATTGTAACCTGAACTTTCTCAGGAACTACTACCGGGTTTTTTCCTACACGTGACATTACTCGCTCCCTACTACCAAATATTACAGATTACTTCACCACCAACTTTAGTCGCTCTCGCTTCTCTATCAGAAATAATTCCTTTAGAAGTTGATAGGATTGAAGTACCTAGACCACTAATAACTCTAGAGATGTCCTTGTAACCACGGTACTGTCTAAGACCTGGTTTAGAAACTCTCTCAAGACCTACGATAGCGTCGTCTTTAAGTAATACTTTGATTCTAATATCTGATTGGCTCTTTGCAATAATTTTGAATGAACGAATATAACCTTCGTCTTTCATAACTTTACAAACACCTGCTTTCATTTTCGAAGCTGGAAATTCCACTCTATCGTGTCCAGCATTAATTGCATTTCTAATTCTTGTTAACATATCTGCAATAGGATCAGTCATCATAATTTCGTCTCCTCAACCATTACCAGCTTGACTTAGTTACACCAGGGATCATTCCTCTAAGCGCTAACTCTCTAAATTGAATTCTTGATAGTTTGAACTTTCTATAGAAAGCACGTGGACGACCAGTTAATTCACATCTATTTCTTACTCTAATTGCAGCTGAATTTCTTGGTAGTTTCTGTAGCTTGATCATCGCTTCGAATCTTTCTTCGTCAGAAAGATTTTCATTGATAATAGCAGCTTTAAGTTCTTTTCTTAAAGTACCGTATTTTTCAGCAAGCTTAGCTCTTTTTTTGTTACTTTCAATTTTCGCTTTTCTAGCCATTACATTATCCTCAATTACTTGTTAAAAGGCATACCAAAAAGGTTTAGAAGCTCTCTACCTTCTTCGTTGTTTCCAGCAGTAGTTACGATTGAGATTCCTAGACCTCTTACTTTATCAATTTGATCGTAAGAAATTTCTGGGAAAATAATCTGCTCTTTTAAACCTAAAGTGTAGTTACCTTTTCCATCAAAACCTTTAGAAGAAACACCTCTAAAGTCACGAACTCTTGGAAGAGTGATGTTAACAAGTCTATCAAGGAATTCGTACATTCTATCACCACGAAGAGTAACGTTTGCACCTAAGGCCATACCTTCTCTGATTTTGAAACCAGCAACTGATTTTCTAGCCTTAGCTACAACTGGCTTTTGACCAGTAATAGTACCAAGATCGTTAACAATCGACTGAACAACTTTAGAGTTAGTTACTGCGTCTCTTGTACAACAGTTAACTACTATCTTTTCTAGCTTAGGAATTTGGTTAACATTCTTATAACCAAACTTCTCAGTCATTTTATTTTTAATTTCGTCATTATATAGTTTTCTGAATCTGCTCATTTTTGCCTCTATCCTTAACTCAGTACTGATCCACAAGACACAGCGACTCTAACCTTCTTACCATCTTTTTCTTCAATTTTTACTCTAGTAGCCTTATTTGTTTTTGGGCTAACTACAGCAACATTTGAGATGTGAAGTGGTGCTTCAATGTCTACGATACCACCAGCTGGGTTCTCTTGAGTTGGTTTAATTGCTTTCTTTACTAGATTAACACCACCAACATAAACAACTTTGGTCTTGAAGTTGATTTTCTTAACTTCACCAGTTTTGCCTCTGTCTTTACCTGTTAAAACTACAACATTATCATTAACTTTTAGCTTTTGCATAACTTCCTCACTGAACCTTGATTAAAGAACTTCTGGCGCTAAAGAACAGATCTTCGTAAAGCTCTTGTTTCTTAACTCTCTCGCAACAGGACCAAAAATACGTGTCCCTACTGGTTCATTGTTATTATTTAGTATTACAACGCTGTTCTTATCAAATCTGATGTATGAACCGTCTTCTCTTCTAATTGGGTACTTAGTTCTAACGATAACCGCTTTCTTAACATCACCCTTTTTAATTTTTCCACCTGGTAGTGCTTGCTGAACTGCTACAACAATAATGTCACCAAGATTTGCGTTCATTCTTTTTGAACCACCAAGAACCTTGATACACTTTACTTCTTTAGCTCCAGAGTTATCAGCAACTTCTAACTTAGTTTGCATTTGGATCATTACTAACTCCTAAAATAGGCTTATTAAGCCCTACTTATTTACCTTTAACAGTTCCCACTTTTTGAGTTTTGAATAAGGTTTACTTTCAATAATTGTTACATTGTCACCTAGATTCGCTTCTAAACTTACGTTATGAGCGTGGTACTTTTTAGTTTTTGTAACGAATTTGCTGTAAACAGGGTGCTTGAAACGTCTAGCAACATTCACAACAACTGTATTTTCATTCTTTACAGAAACAACTACACCATCTAGCTTTCTCTTAAACGTATTTGTACTCATGGTTACTCACCTTTAGCATTTTTTGCTGTTAATAATTTAGCAATATTCTTTTTTGCAAGTTTTAGCTCATGAGGTTTTTCGATACCACTTGTCGTTTTAGACATGTTGATATCAAAAATCGCTCTTCTCATTTCAGCTACTTTTGCATCAATTTCTTTACCGCTTAAACCGCTTATATCTTTGTATTCTAACTTTTGCATAACTTCCTCTTAACGATTTAAAGTTCCTGCTGCTCTCTAGAAATAATTCTAGTCTTTACAGGTAGTTTATACATTGCAAGCTTAAGTGCTTGTTTACTTAGCTCAGGATCGATGTGCTTGATTTCAAACATTACTCTTCCTGGTTTTACAACTGCAACCCAAGAATCTGGAGAACCTTTACCTTTCCCCATACGAACTTCAGCTGGCTTCTTAGTAAGGACCTTATCTGGGAAGATCTTGATCCAAACGTTACCACCTCTTTTGATCTTTCTTGTCATTGCAATACGGGCAGCTTCAATTTGACGGTTAGTTATATACCCACATGATAGGGCTTGTATAGCAAATTCACCGAACGTGATAGTATTTCCACGGTTCGCCTTACCCTTCATTCTTCCTTTCTGCTGCTTACGCCACTTTACTTTCTTTGGACTTAACATATTTACCTCAATAAAATAAATTCACTAACGAATTTCCTACTACTTATAGATCTCACCTTTGTAAACCCAAACTTTTACACCGATAACACCGTATGTAGTGTGAGCTTCAGCAGTATTGTAATCAATGTCTGCTCTAAGAGTATGTAGTGGAACTTTTCTTTCTGTATAACCTTCAGCTCTTGCCATCTCAGCTCCGCCAAGACGTCCTGCTGTTCTAACACGGATACCTTTTACACCAGCTCTGAATGCTGACTGCATAACTTTCTTCATTGCTCTTCTGAAAGCTACACGTTTTTCAAGCTGACCTGCAATGTTTTCCGCGATTAACTTAGCTTCCGCATCTGGTCTCTTAACTTCTGCAATATTGAAGATTAGTGTACCTTTAGTAAGTTTCTTAAGGTCGTTTCTAATTTTCTCAATTCCTGCACCTTTTTTACCAATAGCAACACCTGGCTTAGCTGTATAAACAGTTACTTTAACCTGGTTTGAAGTTCTTGATAATTCGATATTAGCTACAGAAGCATTTTTCATGTTTTTTTCAATGTAGTTTCTAATCGCTAGATCTTCGTGAAGTGTTTCACCGTATTCTCTATCGTTAGCAAACCAGTTTGAATGCCATGACTTAATATAACCTAATCTAAAACCGTATGGATGTACTTTTTGTCCCATAATTTATCCTATGCTTCTTTTAGTTCAACTGTTATGTGACTAGTTCTTTTTCTAATTCTGAACGCACGACCTTGAGCTCTTGGCTGAATACGCTTTAAAGTTGGACCTTCGTCCGCTTTAATTGTACCGATAACTAGGTTATCTAGATCATACTTCTCAGAATCAGCTGCGATAGCTAATCCACTATTAATTAATTTTGTTAAAACAAGTGCAATTTCTTTCTTCTCTTGGAAGCGTAAGATTTTTAGCGCTTCAGAAGCTTTCTTCTTTCTAATTAGATCGCAAACCTGTCTTACTTTTCTTGGTGCGATACCAACTCTACTGTTTCTAACTGTAATGGCCATCTGACCTCTCCTTATTCAACTCTAACTTTACTATCTCTTCTTAGCTTTCTTATCTGCACCGTGACCGAAGTATGTTCTAGTTAGTGCAAATTCACCTAATTTATGTCCAATCATGTTATCTGTTACATAAACCGGTATGAATTTTTTTCCGTTGTGAACGGCAAAAGTAAGTCCGATGAACTCAGGAACAATAGTTGATCTTCTAGACCAAGTCTTGATCACTTTGTTACCTTTGTTACCTTCTTCTTGCATTTGTAGAGCTTTTTTCATTAAGCTAATATCAACAAATGGACCTTTTTTTAATGAACGGGCCATATTAATCTCCTACTACTTTCTTCTCTTAACGATGAACTTATCAGTTCTCTTATTAGTTCTGGTCTTGTAACCCTTAGTTGGTGTTCCCCATGGTGATACTGGATGACGTCCACCTGAAGTTCTACCTTCACCACCACCGTGTGGGTGATCAACTGGGTTCATAGCAACACCACGTACAGTTGGTCTGAAACCAAGCTTTCTCTTACGTCCAGCTTTACCAATATTACGTTTTTCATGATCAAGATTACCAACTTGACCGATTGTTGCTACACAATCAACTTCAACTTTTCTAAGCTCACCTGATGGCATTCTAAGAAGAGCAAAACGACCTTCTTTAGCCATAATTTGAACGTAAGAACCAGCAGAACGTGCTAGCTGACCACCAGCTCCTGGGTACATTTCTACGTTGTGTACAAGAGTACCAACTGGAATGTCCTTAAGCTTCTTAGCATTTCCTACTTTAATATCTGCATCTGCAGAAGCGATTACCTTATCACCAACTTTTAGACCAAGTGGAGCTAGGATGTAGCTTTTTTCACCGTCTAAGTAAGCGATAAGTGCAATATTACAAGTTCTGTTCGGATCGTAAGAGATCGCTTGAACAGTTGCAGGGATATCTGTTTTATTTCTTTTGAAATCAATAATTCTGTATCTTCTCTTAACTCCACCACCTCTGTGTCTAACAGTGATACGTCCAGAGTTATTTCTACCTGCAAAATTTTTCTTAACAGCTGTAAGGCCTTTAACTGGCTTTACACCTTTTGTTAACTCATCACTATTTACGACTTGCATCTTTCTTAGTGAAGGAGTTGTTGGTTTAAATCTTTTAATACCCATAATTTCCTCAGCTAACTAGTTAAACACCTTTAAAAAATTCAATCTTTTGACCTTCCGCTAATTGAACGAAAGCCTTCTTGAATTTACTAGTCTTTTTTACACCTTTACCAGCTCTTTTAACTTTACCTGGAGTGATGTTTGTCTTTACATTTAAAACTTTCACATCATATAGAGCTTCAACAGCATTCTTGATTTGATGCTTGTTTGCTTTAAGATCAACTACAAAACCAAAACGGTTCTGGCTGTCTGTAGCAACAGAAGTCTTTTCAGTGATAAGTGGTTTCTTTAATACATTTTCTAACGTCGCCATAATCTACACCAACTTATTTAATAGGGTTTCTAATGCACTCTTTTCGATAACTAGGTTTTCAAATTTTACTGCTTCGTATACAGAGAAACCTTCTACGGCCATCCCTTTACCCCACTGTAAGTTCTTCACTGCTCTAAGAGCTGGTGAGTTTTTATCAGCAGTTACTACTAAAGCAGGAAGTAAACCCTTACCATTTAATAGAGTGTACATTTCTTTAGTTTTACCAGTTGATTCAATTGTATCTACTACTGTCAACTTTCCAGCTTGGAGTTTGTCAGCAAGTACAGATTGAATTGCAACCTTTGCCATTTTCTTGTTAACTTTTTGAACATAGCTTCTTGGGCTTGGACCGTGAACAGTTCCACCGCCTACCATAAGAGACGATCTAATTGAACCTTGTCTAGCTCTACCTGTACCTTTTTGCTTGAATGGTTTTGCACCACCACCGCTAACATCTGAACGACCTTTAACACAAGCATTACCTTGTCTTCTTCCCGCTAGAGTAGCTTTAACAACCTGGTGAACAGCCGCTACATTAATATCTTCAGCAGTTAAGCTTACTGGAGCAGTAAGTGTTCCTGCATTTTCAAATTTCGAATTTAATACTGTTACATCACTCATAACTTCTTACCTCAGCCTACAATTACTTCTTAAGTGCTTTTGCAATTCTTACAAAACCATTTTTAGAACCAGGTACTGATCCCTTAAGTAGCATGTATCCTTTATCTTGATTAACTTCAACAACCTTGATGTTTTGGATTGTTTTTGTGTCACAACCCATGTGACCAGGCATTCTTTTGTTCTTCCAAACCTTACCAGGAGTCGCTCTGTTACCGATCGAACCACCACGTCTGTGAAACTTAGAACCGTGAGTAGCAGGTCCACCTTTGAAGTTGTGACGCTTCATTTGACCTTGGAACCCTTTACCTTTTGATGTACCTGTTACATCAACATATGTAGAAGCTTCAAATGACTCTAGAGATAGATCTTTACCTAAGTTAGCAGCATCTACGCCTTCTGTTCTAACTTCTGCAAATTTTACAAAGTTATTTTCAACATTAGCAGCTTTAAGGTGACCTTGAGTTGGCTTGTTTACAAGCTTTTCTCTTTTTTCGTAGTAACCTACTTGGTAAGCCTCGTAACCATCTTTGTCTAAAGTTTTAACTTGTGTAACTTTGTTAGGAATTAACTTGATAACTGTAACTGGAACGTGATTCCCAGCTTCATCAAAGATTCTTGTCATACCAGCTTTAACACCATAGATAGTATTAAGCGATACAGTAGCAGTAGTCTCAACTGCTTGAGTTTCTTCTGTCATTTTGCCTCCACAGCATCACTCTTCTCCAAGAGATGCATGCATGGTTAATAATAAAAATTTTTTTCGTTTATACTAGTACTTGATCTCTACGTCAACACCAGCTGATAGATCTAACTTCATTAGGCTATCAACAGTTTGTTGAGTTGGATCAACGATATCAATTAGTCTCTTGTGCGTTCTCATTTCGAATTGCTCACGAGATTTTTTATCTTTGTGAGGTCCTCTAAGAACTGTAAACTTGTTAATTTCTGTTGGTAATGGGATTGGACCCGCTACTCTTGCGCCTGTCTCTTTAGCTGTTTGTACGATCTCATCAACTGAGCTATCTAGAAGCTTGTGATCATATGCGCGTAATTTAATTCTTAACTTAGAAGCTTTCATACTCATCCTATTATCAATTTTAAAAGTTGAACCTGACTTTTACTGTTTTTTTGGGCCTATTGTCAAATTATTTTTACGCTAGGCCATATATTTTTTACGCGTCAATTCAAAATATTGAGCATAAAAAAGGGGTGATTTAAAAATCACCCCAATATTTAACTAAAAATTAGTCTAGAATTTCAGATACTGTACCAGCACCGATTGTTCTACCACCCTCACGGATTGCGAACTTAAGACCTTTTTCCATCGCGATTGGAGTAATTAGCTCTACTGCGAAAGAAGTGTTGTCACCTGGCATAACCATTTCAACACCGTCTGCAAGTGTAATATCACCTGTTACGTCTGTTGTTCTGAAGTAGAACTGTGGTCTATAACCTTTGAAGATTGGAGTGTGACGTCCACCTTCATCTTTTGAAAGGATATATACTTCACAGTTAAATTTCGCGTGTGGCTTTACTGAACCTGGCTTGATTAGACACTGACCACGCTCTACTTCTTCACGCTTAACACCACGTAGAAGAAGACCAACGTTATCACCTGCTCTACCTTCGTCAAGAAGCTTTCTAAACATCTCAACACCAGTTACAGTTGTTTTAGTTGTTTCTTTAATACCAACGATTTCGATTTCTTCGTTAACTTTGATAATCCCTCTTTCAACACGTCCTGTACAAACTGTACCACGTCCTGAAATTGAGAATACGTCTTCTACTGGCATTAGGAAGTCAAGGTCTGTTGCTCTAGCTGGAGTTGGGATGTACTCATCAACTTGTGCCATAAGCTCTAGAACTTTATCTTTACCAATTGCATCGTCTCTCATTTCAAGAGCTGCAAGTGCAGAACCAGCTACGATAGGAATATCGTCACCTGGGAAGTCGTATGAAGATAGAAGTTCTCTTACTTCCATCTCTACTAGCTCAAGTAGTTCTTCGTCATCTACTTGGTCTACTTTATTTAAGAATACTACGATCGCTGGTACACCTACCTGACGTGCAAGAAGGATGTGCTCTCTAGTTTGTGGCATTGGCCCATCAGCCGCTGAACATACTAGGATCGCTCCGTCCATTTGTGCTGCACCTGTAATCATGTTCTTTACATAGTCAGCGTGACCTGGACAGTCTACGTGTGCGTAGTGTCTGTTAGCTGTTTCGTATTCAATGTGTGAAGTATTGATTGTAATACCTCTAGCTTTTTCTTCTGGTGCTGAATCGATTTCGTCGAATTTTCTTACGGCACCACCAAGTGCGTTAGCTAATGTGATTGAAATTGCCGCTGTAAGAGTTGTCTTACCGTGGTCAACGTGCCCGATCGTACCAATGTTTACGTGGGGCTTACTTCTGTCAAAAGATTCTTTTGCCATCTTTTACTCCTGCGTTATTACTTAGTTTAGTAGTTAAAAAATCTAAAGTGTTTTAGATGTATATTCCTCGTTTTTCAAGTATTTCTTTGGCCATATTCATAGGAATCTCTTCATATCTATCAAAATTCATCGTGAAGCTAGCACGACCCTGAGATTTTGAACGTATATCTGTTGAGTATCCAAACATTTCCGATAGCGGAACTTCTGCATCGATAACTTCTTTATCTTGCTTTACACCCATCGAATGGATCTTTCCGCGTTTCATATTAATGTCTGAAATAATATCACCTGTGTAATCAGAAGGTGTTACGATTTCAAGACTCATTTTAGGCTCTAGTAATGATAGGCCAGCTTTTCGGCATGCAGCTCTAAAAGCATTAGAAGCAGCAATAGCATAAGCTACTTCTGAACCTTCATCATCATTAAATTCAGCGGCAACAAGTTTCGCTTTAATATTAATAAATGGATAACCCGCAAGAGCACCACCCATCGATGTATCCTTAATACTCTTTTCAATAGCATCAATAAATTCTTGTGGTAAATCTCTTTTAGTTAATTCAGTTTCAAATAAGACACCAGCTTGCGAATCAGCTTGCTCAACTTCAATAACAGCGTTTCCAAATACCATTTTACCAGCTTGTTCGCGGTGAAATGTATCTGATTCTTTAGCTGTTGACGTGATACTTTCACGGTATGAAACTTGAGGATCACCAACACGGATACCTACTTTGAACTCTCTTTCTAAACGATCACAAATAATTTCAAGGTGAAGTTCACCCATACCAAAAATTAGAAGTTGACCTGTTTCTTTATTATGTTGAAAAGAGAATGATGGATCTTCTAGCTTAAGTTGACCTAGGGAACTCATTAGCTTCTTTTCATCATTTGCTGTTTTTGGCTCAATCGCTACTGAAATAACCGATTCTGGAAAATCCATTAGATCATAAATTATAGTACGATTTTCGGCACAAAGTGTTTCACCAGTAACAGTTTCTTTTAAACCAGAAATTGCAATGATATCTCCGGCCTTAGCTTCTTGTAATTCAGTTCTTTTGTCAGCATGCATTTGAAGAATTTTATTAACTCTCTCACGCTTACCCTTATGTGGATTATAAACCTGTGCACCAGACTTAATTGTTCCTGAATAAATTCTGAAAAATGTTAAAGATCCAACAAACGGGTCCGTTGCAATCTTGAAAGCAATTCCAGAAAATGCTTCTTCAGTATCAGGTTTTCTAATTTCTTCTTTATCGTGATTCTTACCGTTAACACCTTTGACTTCCCCACGATCAACTGGAGAAGGAAGGTATGCGCAAACCGCATCTAGTAGAGGCTGAACACCTTTGTTCTTGAAAGCTGACCCACAAAGAACAGCAACGAACTCGTGATTAATAACAGCTTCTCTAATTGCTGTAACAATTCTTTCTTCAGTAATTTCTTCACCCGAAAGATAGTCTTCAGCAAGCTGATCATCATAATCGGCTAATGTTTCAATAAGCTCTTCACGTGCTAACTGAGCATCATCTTCAAGCTCAGAAGGAATATCTTCGATTTGCACAGTTGAACCTAGGTCTTCGTCCTTAAAAAGCACGGCCTTCATTGCAACTAAATCAACAACACCTCTAAATGTATCCTCTGCACCAATTGGTAATTGAATAGCAGCCGCTGTTTTTCCAAGTTTTTCTCTGATCTCATCAAGACACATTTGAAAGTTTGCCCCAACGCGATCCATTTTATTAACAAAAGCAATTCGAGGAACCTTATACTTATCAGCTTGGCCCCATACAGTCTCAGATTGAGGCTCTACACCAGCTACAGCGTCGAATACACCAACTGCACCATCTAGAACTCTAAGAGCTCTCTCAACCTCAATTGTGAAGTCTACGTGACCTGGTGTATCGATGATATTGATATTAGTTTTGTTCCAAGTACAAGTCGTCGCAGCAGAAGTAATAGTAATCCCACGTTCCTGCTCTTGAACCATCCAGTCCATAGTAGCAGCACCATCATGAACCTCACCAATCTTGTGGCTTTTTCCCGTGTAGTAGAGAATACGTTCAGTTGTCGTCGTTTTACCCGCATCAATATGCGCCATAATTCCGATATTACGAATATTTTCTAAACTCATACAAAGTCCTTAAAAATTTAATTTTTGCAGACATATAATTAACATAAATATGGAATTTTAGATAGGAATAAAACTTTGGAGAATAAATGGTTTTAGAAATAAAAAGGCTCCCATTAGGGAGCCTTCTATTAGTTTATTATGGACTTTATTGCTTATTTTCGAACTACCACTTAAGGTGAGCAAAAGCTTTGTTAGCTTCTGCCATTTTGTAAGTGTCTTCACGCTTCTTAACAGCGCCACCTCTACCTTGAGAAGCATCGATGATTTCATCAGATAGTTTCTCAACCATAGTTCTACCACCACGTGATCTAGCATAGTCTCTCAACCATCTTAGAGCTAGTGATTGTCTTCTGTTATTTCTAACTTCAACTGGAATTTGGTAAGTTGCACCACCAATACGACGAGACTTAACCTCTACCGCTGGCTTAATGTTAGAAAGGGCTTTCTTAAATACCTTTAACGGCTCTTCACCAGTTTTTGATTCAACTCTTTGAAGTGCACCATAAAAGATTTTTTCAGCAACAGATTTTTTTCCGTCTTTCATAAGTGCGTTTACACACTTAGCAACTACAACGTCTTGAAAGATCGGATCTGGAAGTACTTCTCTCGTCTGTGCTCTATGTTTTCTACTCATATTTTTTCTCCTTCACCGGAAACAGTTAAAACTGATCGATTACTCACCTCATGCCATGTTGCAATCGGTGTCACAATTAGTTAACTAAAAATTATTTCTTTGGTCTCTTACAACCGTACTTAGATCTTCTCTGTCCTCTTTTATCAACACCTTGGCAGTCTAGTGTACCTCTAATAGTGTGATAACGAACCCCTGGAAGGTCTTTTACTCTACCACCACGAATCATAACGATCGAGTGCTCTTGTAGATTGTGTCCTTCACCACCAATGTATGAAGTAACTTCAAATCCACTTGTTAGTTTTACCCTACAAACCTTTCTCATAGCTGAGTTTGGTTTCTTAGGAGTAGTTGTATATACTCTTGTACATACACCGCGTCTTTGAGGACACGCTTTTAAGGCAGGTGACTTAGTTTTTTCAACTTTATCAGTTCTACCTTTTCTAATTAATTGGTTAATCGTAGGCATTTCCGCTCCTTAACTACAACAATATTTCCACAATAAAAATAGGCTTTTAAGCCCATAATAAACTATAGAGGGATGGTGTAACACACCACCCCTCAATTAAGCAAGTTTTTATAGCATAAGTGTAGAAGTTTCTTCTAGAGAATCATCTTCTTCAACAAATGCTTCGTAATCACGGTACTTCGAGATACCAGAACCAGCTGGAATCAGGCGCCCCATAAGTACGTTCTCCTTAAGACCACGTAATAAATCTTTTTTACCTTCAAGCGATGCTTGAGTTAAGATCTTAGTTGTCTCTTGGAAAGATGCAGCTGATAAGAATGAATCAGTAGAAAGAGCTGCTTTAGTAATACCAAGTAGAACTGGTCTTGCTTGAGCTGGCTCATATCCATCAGCAACTAGTTGCTCATTTGTTTCAAGTAATTCTGCTTTAGTTACAGAGTCACCAACAACAAATGTAGAGTCACCTGGATCAGTTACTTCAACTTTTTTAAGCATTTGAGAAACGATTACCTCAATGTGCTTATCATCGATATCTACACCTTGTAGACGGTATACAGCTTGAATCTCATCAACGATGTATCCTGCAAGTTCTTTAATACCAAGTACTCTTAGGATATCGTGTGGGTTAGCTGGACCATCCATAATAGCTTCACCTGAACGGATATAGTCACCTTCGTTTACAGTTACATAGCGTCCCTTAGGAATTGTGTAAACTACTGGATCAGATCCATCTTCAGGTCTAATAAGAATTCTTCTAGAACCTCTTACTTCAGCACCAAACTCGATTGTACCAGTTACGTCAGCAATCTGAGATGCTTGAGCAGGTTTTCTAGCTTCGAAAAGCTCGGCTACTCTTGGAAGACCCCCAGTAATATCTTTTGTTTTCGTCGTTTCACGAGAAACTTTAGATACTACGCTACCAACTTCAACTTCATCACCTTCAGTTACAGTTAGAGTTGCACCAACTTGTAGACGGTAAGAAGCTTGTCTGTTTGTTCCAGGAACAATAATTGGGTTTCCATCAGCATCAAGAATCGTAATTCTTGGTTGAAGTGAAGGATCCTTAGTTTCTGTTACAGTTCTTTGAGTTAGACCTGTTACTGCATCTGTTTGCTCAGCAAGAGTTGCACCAACTACTAAGTCTTCAAACTTAACAAAACCAGCTACTTCTGTAAGAAGTGGAATCGAGAACGGGTCCCATTCAATCAGAGTATCCCCTACGTTTACTTCACTACCTTCAGAGAAGTGTAGCTTTGAACCGTAGATTGCTGGATATTTTTCTTTTTCAACACCACGAGCATCTTTAATGATAAGCTCACCAGTCTTGTTCATAACAAGAAGACCAGTTGGTGTTTCAACAGTTACAACATTGTTGTATACAACTTTACCAGATGTACGAACAGTTGTTTTATTTACTTGTGCACCAGCTGTTGCTGTACCACCAACGTGGAATGTACGCATTGTAAGCTGTGTACCAGGTTCACCAATTGACTGAGCAGCGATAACACCAACAGCTTCACCAACTGAAACCATTGTACCTCTTGCAAGGTCGCGTCCGAAACAAGCCGCACAGAAACCGTGTCTTTCGTTACAAGTAAGAACAGATCTAACCTTGATTTGGTCAACTTCTTTCTCTTCTAGTAACACAAGGTCTTTTTCTGTAAGTAGGTGACCTGTTTGAAGAACCTCATTACCTTCTGCAGAGATAACTGGAGCTGCTGTTACACGGCCCATTGCTCTAGAGGCAACGTGCTCTACAACTTCACCAGACTCAATACGAGAAGTTAGTGTAATACCATCAGTTGTTCCACAATCTTCAGCTCTAATGATACCGTCTTGAGCAACGTCTACTAGACGTCTCGTTAGGTAACCAGAGTTTGCAGTCTTCAGGGCAGTATCGGCTAGACCTTTACGAGCACCGTGTGTAGACGTGAAGTATTGTAGTGCCGATAGACCTTCACGGAAGTTTGAAGTAATTGGCGTTTCAATAATCTCACCAGATGGCTTGGCCATTAGACCCCTCATCGCAGCAAGCTGTCTCATCTGCTGTGCAGAACCCCTTGCTCCTGAGTTTGCCATCATATAAAGAGCGTTGAATGAAGGAGCGTAAATTGGCTCTTCACCTTCTTTATCTGAAGTAAATTCATCAGTAGAAATTTTCTCAAGCATAACCTTAACAAGTTTCTCTGTAGTTTGTGACCAAACGTCAACAACCTTGTTATATCTCTCACCATTAGTGATCGAACCTTCGTTATACTCTTCTGTAATTCCGTGAACTTCATCATGAGCTTCTTTAAGAATTCCTTCTTTTTCAGAAGGGATTTCCATATCAACAACGTTAATAGAAATACCAGCTTTTGTAGCATTGCTATAACCAAGTTGCATAAGACCATCAGCAAGTAGAACAGTATCTTTTTCAGATCCTCTTCTGTAAGCAAGGTCAAGAAGCTTAACTAGTTCTTTCTTACCAAGAATGATGTTTACGTCTTCGAAGTTTAGACATGAAGGAACGATATCGAATACGAATGTACGTCCAACAGTAGTCTCATGTACTTCACCACCAATACGTACTTTAATTGGTGCTTGTAGGTGTAGGTTACCTGAGTGGTAAGCAAACTGAGCTTCTTCTTTAGAAGAGAAAGTTTTCCCGTATCCACGAGCATATGGTCTAACACGAGTCATGTAGTAAAGACCAAGTACGATATCCTGAGATGGAGTAATAATTGGTGAACCATCTTTTGGAGAAAGAATATTATTTGTCGACATTGCAAGAACACGACACTCAATTTGAGCTTCAAGTGATAGAGGAACGTGAACGGCCATCTGGTCACCGTCGAAGTCGGCGTTGAATGCAGTACAAACAAGAGGGTGAAGACGGATAGCCTTACCTTCAATAAGTACAGGTTCGAAACCTTGGATACCAAGTCTGTGAAGAGTTGGTGCACGGTTAAGAAGTACTGGGTGCTCTTGTACAACTTCTTCAAGGATATTCCATACTTCTTCTTTTTGTTGCTCAACCATACGCTTAGCAACTTTAATAGTAGTACAGTGTCCTTTTTCAATTAGCTTGTTGTAGATAAATGGCTTGAAAAGTTCAAGTGCCATAAGCTTAGGAAGACCACACTGGTGAAGTCTTAAGCTTGGACCAACAACGATTACAGAACGTCCTGAGTAGTCAACACGCTTACCAAGTAGGTTTTGACGGAAACGTCCTTGCTTACCCTTAAGCATATCAGAAAGTGATCTTAGTGGACGCTTGTTAGCACCAGTAAATACCTTACCACGACGACCATTATCAAATAGAGCATCTACTGCTTCTTGAAGCATTCTCTTTTCGTTTCTAATGATGATTTCAGGAGCATTAAGTTCTTTAAGTCTTCTAAGACGGTTGTTTCTGTTAATAACACGTCTGTATAGATCGTTAAGATCTGAAGTTGCAAAACGTCCTGCTTCAAGTGGAACAAGAGGTCTTAAGTCTGGTGGAAGGATAGGAATAACATCCATCATGAACCACTCAGGCTTGTTTTCAGACTTCATAAGAGATTCAACAACTCTTAATCTTTTAACAAACTTAGTTCTTGCCATCTCTGTAGTTGCGTTAGCAAGACCACGTCTTAGGTTTTTATTTTCAAGATCGATATCAAGCTTAGAAAGTAGCTCTTGAACAATTTCTCCACCCATACCAGCTTCGAAATCAATACCTTGATCTTTAAGTTCATAATATTGTTGCTCAGAAATTACGCGACCTACATCTAGACCACCTTCAACACCATCAGTTGCTGAAGCAGTTACGATATATGCTTCATAATATAGAACTTTTTCAAGTTCTTTAAGAGAAAGGTTAAGAAGAGCTGCCATTCTTGATGGAAGTGAACGTAGGAACCAAATGTGAGCAACTGGAGTTGCTAGTTCAATGTGTCCACATCTTTCACGACGTACTTTTGAAAGTGTAACTTCAACACCACACTTCTCACATACAACACCTCTGTGCTTCATTCTCTTGTACTTACCACAGATACATTCGTAATCTTTTACTGGTCCGAAAATCTTTGCACAGAATAAACCGTCTCTTTCTGGCTTATAAGTTCTATAGTTAATAGTTTCTGGTTTTTTTACTTCACCAAATGACCACTCTCTGATTGTATCAGGAGAAGCAAGCTTGATAGATACACCTTCAACGCTTACTGGATCTTTTGGCTTATCAAAAAAGTTTAAAAGGTCTTTCATTTTTTTATGCCCTCTTAATATACGGCAGGACTAAGCCTGCCATAAATTAACGAATAGATTCTTCAATTCTGTCTTCTTCAAGTTTAACGTCTAGACAAAGTGCTTGAAGCTCTCTGATTAGAACGTTGAACGATTCAGGAAGACCTGGTTCTAGTACTTGCTCACCTTTAACGATTGACTCATACATTCTTGTTCTACCGATAACGTCATCTGACTTAACAGTTAAGAACTCTTGAAGAGTATAAGCTGCACCGTATGCTTCAAGTGCCCAAACTTCCATTTCCCCAAGTCTCTGACCACCGAACTGAGCCTTACCACCAAGTGGCTGCTGAGTTACAAGTGAGTAAGGACCTGTAGAACGTGCGTGAAGTTTTTCGTCTACAAGGTGGTGTAGCTTAAGCATGTACATAACACCAACAGTAACGTCCTCTGCGAAAGCATCACCAGTCTTACCATCAAATAGAGTTGTTTTACCATTTGACTCAAGATCAGCTAACTCAAGCATTTCTCTGATATCTGCTTCTGAAGCACCATCAAATACTTTAGTAGAGAAACGAACACCGCTTGTAAGTTTCTTAGCAAGGGCCATAACAACATCATCTGCTGCAGACTTTAACCAAGCTTCAACTTCTGGCGTCTTATAAATTTTGTAAATGAAATCCTTAATCTCGTGAACTTTCATTTGCTCTTCAAGCATAACCTTGATTTTTTCACCAAGACCACGTCCGGCCCATCCAAGGTGAAGCTCAAGAAGCTGTCCGATGTTCATACGAGAAGGTACCCCTAGTGGGTTAAGTACGATTTCAACAGGTGTACCATCAGCAAGATAAGGCATATCTTCACGTGGAACTACGTTAGAAATAACACCTTTGTTACCGTGACGACCGGCCATCTTATCACCTGGCTGAAGCTTACGCTTAATCGCAACGTATACAGTAATCTTTTTGATTACACCTGGAGGAAGTTCATCACCTCTATGAAGTTTTGCAATCTCATCAGTTGTCTTAGCTCTAACTCTGTTGATCTTGTTTCTAACATCTGCGAAATACTCAGATAGTTTTTCTTCAAGCTCAGCTTGTAGTGGTAAGTAACCAATTAGCTCAAATGGAATTGATGCAAGAATTTCACCTGTAATCTCTGTTCCTTTAGAAAGTAGTTCAGCTGAACCATCTTCAGAAACAAGTACATCAGTAACTTTTGCACCTTTAAGCATATCTGCAATCTTAAGAATTGCTGAAGTTTGGATTGCCTTAATCTCAATTCTTTCATCTCTTCTTAGAAGAGTTGTCTCTT
Source organism: Halobacteriovorax sp. XZX-3 (assembly GCF_043196495.1). NCBI lineage: Bacteria > Pseudomonadati > Bdellovibrionota > Bacteriovoracia > Bacteriovoracales > Halobacteriovoraceae > Halobacteriovorax > Halobacteriovorax sp. XZX-3. The sequence goes on from NZ_JBEBMO010000001.1 coordinate 1,803,679, forward strand.
GCTCGATAATATCCTTAGATCTTGAACAAAGCTCAACACCTTCACGAGTATAAACTCTAGCATCAATTACTGTACCGTAAACAGATGAAGGAACTCTTAGTGAAGTATCTTTTACGTCACCAGCTTTATCACCGAAGATAGCTTTAAGAAGTTTTTCTTCTGGAGAAAGTTGAGTTTCACCTTTTGGTGTAATTTTACCAACTAGGATGTCTCCTGGCTTAATGATAGCACCAACTCTAACGATACCAGCTTCATCAAGATCTTTTAAAGACTCTTCTGAAACGTTTGGAATATCGCGAGTGATTTCTTCTTTACCAAGTTTAGTATCACGAGCTTCAACTTCGAATGCTTCGATGTGAATTGAAGTAAACACGTCTTTTGCAAGAAGGTCTTCAGAAATCAGGATCGAGTCTTCGTAGTTATAACCACCCCATGGCATGAATGCTACAAGTGGGTTTTGCCCTAGTGCTAGGTCACCGTTATCAGTACCAGGTCCGTCAGCAAGAACGTCACCTTTCTTAACGATATCACCTTCTTTTACAAGAGCTTTTTGGTTATTACATGTGTTCTGGTTAGTTCTTTGATATTTTACTAGTTTGTAAATATCTACACCAGACTCACCGTCTTTGAAGCTATCTCTTTGAATAACAATTCTGTTTGAATCAACAAAGATAACTCTTCCGTTGTCGTTTGCTACAAGAACTGCACCAGAATCTCTAGCTACAATTCTTTCAGTACCAGTACCAACGATAGGAGCTTCAGTTTTAACAACAGGCACGGCCTGTCTCATCATGTTCGATCCCATTAGGGCACGGTTGGCATCATCGTGCTCAAGGAAAGGAATTAGTGATGTTGCAACTGAGATCATCTGAGTTGGAGAAACGTCCATCAGGTTAACTTCTGATGCATCAACAAGTGTGAATTCACCAGAAGCACGTGCTGCAACTTGAGCACCAACTAGCTGACCTTCTTTAATGTTATTAGCATCGATCTGAGCGATAACTTTACCTTCCTCTTGGAAAGCAGTGAAATACTCTACATCACCAATCTTTTGATCTTCACCAATAGTTAGGTATGGAGTTTCAATGAAACCGTATTCAGATACTTTTGCAAATGTTGCAAGAGAAGTAATTAGACCAATGTTTGGTCCTTCAGGAGTCTCAACCGGACACATTCTTCCGTAGTGAGTTACGTGAACATCACGAACTTCGAAAGATGCTCTTTCTCTCGTTAGACCACCTGGCCCAAGAGCTGAAAGACGACGCTTGTGAGTTACTTCTGAAAGTGGGTTCGTTTGATCCATAAACTGTGAAAGTTGTGATGAACCAAAGAATTCCTTAACGGCAGCAGCAACTGGCTTTTGGTTAACAAGATCGTATGGCATCATTGTATCAATTTCTTGAATTGCCATTCTTTCTTTAACCGCTCTTTCCATACGAACTAGACCAACTCTAAATTGGTTTTCAAGTAGTTCACCTACAGGTCTAACACGTCTGTTACCTAAGTGGTCGATATCATCAACACGTCCCTTACCGTTGTTAAGTTCAACAAGGTACTGGATAGTTGTAATAATATCTTCTTTAGTTAAAACAGTGTTCTCAACAGGAACATCAGTCTTAAACTTATAATTGATTTTCATACGACCAACACGAGATAGGTCATATCTTTCTTCATCAAAGAAAAGTCCTTGGAAAAGAACTTCAGCAGCTTCAACCGCTGGAGGTTCACCTGGTCTTAATCTTTCGAAGATTTTTAGAAGTGCATCTTCTTTAGCATCTGTTTTATCTAGAAGAAGAGTGTTTCTGATCTGATCACCAAAGTTGATCATATCAATGTAAAGACATTCTACTTCAGATACACCAGCAGCAATTAGTTCCTGAATCTTAGCTTCAGAAAGCGCTTCGTTAGCAAGACAGATTACTTCACCAGTAGTTTCATTGAAGATATCTTTAGCTGCAACTTTACCTACAACTTCTTCAAGCTGAGCAGGAATTTCAGTTACACCAGCATCCGCTAATCTCTTAATAGATGCTTTAGAGAATTTCTTCCCTTTTCTAACAATTGCTTTACCAGTTTTTGGATCAAGAACATCATTTGTTGCACGAGTTCCAGTCATTAGAGATAGGTCTAATGATCTTACAAACTCACCATTCTTAGCAAACTTGATTGTTTCAATATTGTAGAACATATCAAGAATTTCTTCAGTACTGAAACCAAGCGCTTTAAGAACTACAGTTGCATGTAATTTTCTTTTTCTATCAATTCTAGCAAATAGAATATTCTTATGATCGAATTCGAAGTCTAGCCAAGAACCTCTGTGAGGAATAATTCTTGCAGAGTAAAGAAGCTTACCACTTGAGTGCTTCTTCCCACCGTCGTGTTCAAAAACGATACCAGGAGATCTGTGAAGCTGAGAAACAATAACTCTCTCAGTTCCGTTATATACAAAAGAACCAGTCTCTGCCATCAGAGGAATGTTTCCTAAGTAAACTTCCTGTTCTTTAATTGAAGAAACAGTTCTTTGTTCATTACCATCTTTGTCAACAGCTACATCATAGAATACTAGACGAACAACTACCTTAAGTGGCGCTTCATATGAAAGGCCCCTTTGACGACACTCTTTTACAGTGTACTTAGGTTGTTCTAGTGAGTAGCTTACGAACTCTAACGATACAGTTTTGTTAAAGTCGTGGATTGGAAATACAGAGTTGAATACAGCCTGTAATCCCATTTCTTCTCTTTGAGAAGGAGGTACGTCCTTTTGAAGGAAATCATCATAGGACTTCTTTTGTAGAAGCATGAGTGGAGGCGTCTCTAACACAGATGGTGTTGAGGCAAAGTTCTTACGAAACCACTCGTTTGGTCTAAAAACCTCAGTCATTATGGTTCTCCCGGGTTTTAATTGTTTTAACGTGCACGTATATTTTTTAGTTACTTAATAACTTTTTTTTTCGGTTTTTACAAACGCAAAAAAGGTGTGAAGATCGCTAAATCTCCACACCTGTATTTTTTAATTTTTTATGCAATGAGCAAGGGGCTTAAATTACTTAAGCTCAACCTTTGCACCAGCAGCTTCAAGTTTTTTCTTGATTTCTTCTGCTTCTTCTTTAGATACTGCTTCTTTAACAGTCTTTGGAGCACCTTCAACCATTTCTTTTGCTTCCTTAAGACCTAGACCAGTGATTCCTCTAACTTCTTTAATAACGTTGATTTTCTTAGCACCTGCGTCAGCAAGAACAACGTCAAATTCAGTTTTTTCTTCAGCAGCAGCACCACCAGCAGCAGCACCAGCAACAGCTACAGGAGCAGCTGATACACCAAATTTTTCTTCAAGTTCTTTAACTAGCTCAGCTACTTCAAGAACAGTCATGTTTGAGATTTTTTCAATTAATTGATCATTTGTAATAGACATATATAACTCCTAAAAATTTAAAATAACTTTAACTCTAACTTTGTTAATTACTATTCTGCAGATTCTTCAGCTGCAACTGGCGCAGCTTCAACGCCTGCTTCTTTTTGCTCTTTAATTGCATTAAGAACTCTAGCAAATGCTGAGATCGGTGCATTAAATGTTGCAAGAAGAGTACCAAGCATCTCATCACGAGATGGTAGGTCTGCAATTGCATTTACTTCTGCTGGTGTTAGTGCTTTACCATCAAGTAAACCACCTCTAAGTTCTACTAGTTCAAACGCTTTTCCACATTCTTTTAGTGCCTTAGCAACAGCTGGTGCTTCTTCAAATGCGAAAGCAACAGCTTGCGTACCTTTAAGACCAGAAAGTAATCCTTCTGCATCTGTTCCGGCCGCTGCCTTAGAAAAAAGTGTGTTACGAGTAACAACTAGCGATCCACCCGCTTCACGGATAGATTTTCTTAGAGCTGTGGCGTCATTAGATGGTAGTCCAATAACGTTTGTTAGAAAGATAGCGTTGGCATCAGTGATCTTCTTTTTTAGACCATCGATGATAACGTCTTTCTCTGCTCTAGTTAACATCGTTTACCTCCTAAACTACTGGAGGGAGATTTCATGCAGGCTTTATGTAGCTTCAAACTTAATCAGCAGCTACACCGACAATCATCAACCCCTTATTATTTTGCTGCGATAGTTGCAGCTTCTAAAGTATCAATTTTAAGACCTGGCCCCATAGTCGTACTTAAAGTAAGTGACTTAAGGTAAGTACCTTTTGCAGAAACAGGCTTAGCTTTAATAATTGCTGTAATCATTGTGTCAATGTTCTTTCTTAAATCTTCATTTGTGAAAGATGACTTACCGATTGGAACGTGAATAATACCGTTCTTCTCAGTTCTATATTCAACCTTACCAGCTTTTTGCTCTTTAACTGCGTTTTCAACATTAGGAGTAACTGTTCCTAATTTTGGGTTAGGCATTAGACCTCTAGGTCCTAGGATTCTAGCAACACGTCCAAGTTTACCCATCATATCTGGAGATGCGATAACTCTATCAAAGTCAAGCCATCCACCTGCGATCTTAGCAACGATATCGTCACCACCAACGTAATCTGCACCAGCTGCTTCAGCTTTAGCTACGTTGTCACCAGATGTAATAACACAAATCTTTACTGTTTTACCTGTACCAGCTGGAAGTGCTAGTGCACCTCTGATCATTTGGTCTGCGTGTCTTGGGTCAACACCAAGTCTGAACGCTAGATCTACAGTTTCATCAAAGTTTGCGAACTTAACTTCTTTAGCAAGGTTAATTGCTTCATCGATAGTGTAAGTCTTAGTTGTATCTACTTTTGCAAGTGCTTCTGTATATTTTTTCGATTTCTTAGCCATTGTAACACCTCTTAGTAATCTAGTTTGATACCAGCTGAACGACATGAACCTTCGATGATTCTTTCCGCTGCTTCTTGAGTAGCTGCTGTTAAGTCTGGTCTTTTCGCTTCAACAATTTCTTCAATAATTTTCTTAGATACTGTTGTTACAACTTCTGTTCCTGGCTTCTGTGCCCCTCTCTTAAGCTTTAGCTTATCTTTAAGAAGGTATGAAGCTGGAGGTGTCTTAGTAATGAAAGAAAAAGAACGATCTGAGTATACTGTAATGATTGTTGGAAGCATTACACCTGCATCTTTCTGAGTCTTTGCATTGAAAGCCTTACAAAATTCCATAATGTTTACACCTTTTTGACCTAGTGCCGGTCCAACTGGTGGTGATGGGTTTGCTTTCCCACCTGGAATTTGTAGCTTAATGAAACCTGTGATTTTCTTAGCCATAAATTTCTCCTGCGAACTTTTGTTCTACCAACTATTATTAATTTTTTTCAACCTGAGAAGCATCTAATTCTACCGGTGTTGGTCGACCAAAGATAGAAACGTTTACTTTCAGTTTTCCATTTTCATTTACAGATTCAATCGTACCGATGAATGAAGCGAAAGGTCCTTCAATAACCTTAACCTCTTCTCCTTCAGAGAAGTCCACAGTAGTACGTGACTTTTTGAAGCCACCAGTAGATTTACCTGTCATATATGCAGCCTCTTCATCTGATAAAGGCGCTGGTTTGTCAACAGTACCGCCAACAAAACCTGTAATTTTATCTGTATCTTTTACTAGGTGCCAAGTGTTCTCATTCATAAGCATTTGAATTAAGACGTAACCTGGGAAAAGCTTCTTTGTGATAGTTCTTTTTCTTCCACCCGCATGAGAAGTAACTTTTTCTTCAGGAACTACAATTTCACCAAATGAATCAGTTAGCTTATAGTTAACAATTCTTTCACGAAGAGTTTTTTGAACTTTGTTTTCTTGACCAGTAAGAGTCTTTGCAATGTACCAACGAAAATTAGGATTAACTGTAGCTTCACCTTCAGATGATTCTACGGCCATTTCTTCGTTAGTTAGTTCTTTTTCTGTTTCGTTGTTATCAACCATTTCTATCTCACTTAATCAATTAAAGGTATAAATTAAAGAATAATGTCTAGTAGCTGTCTAAATGTATAGTCTACTAATACAAAAATTCCACTTACAATGCTTAGTGCGATTACTAAACCAATTGTTGTCTTTAAAACGTCATCTTTGTTAGGCCAAACAACTTTTACAAGTTCAGCATAAACATCCTCAAGCATAGTAGAAGCATTCTTGTTTTTAGCAATTACTAGGAAGACAATCAGACCTACAACAATTCCAGCAACTTGTACCGTAATAGGAAAGTTTGGAACCTTTGCTTCAAGATCGAACCACTCACTTAATTGTTCGAGGAATCTAATAGTAATAAAACCACAAATCGCACTTACGGCAGCAACAAATGCATTAATCCATTTTTTGCTGTCTTCACTCTTAATGAGGGACATCTCAAATCCTTTTTTACCTAAATTAAACGTATAAGTACCAGATTATATCCCTTAATTAACATGGTTTGGCAAGAGCTAACGCAAAAATAGGATAAATTTGCAGTCAAAATAAATAATATTTGGAAAAAGTGGCGGGCGCATGAGGACTCGAACCTCAAACCTACTGATTTGGAATCAGCCGCTCTACCATTGGAGCTATACACCCGTTTGACTTGGAAACATAAATTACCGAAAAAGGCCTACCTCGTCAATCTCTTATTACTATAAATATTTCCATAATCTTGAATACGGTTCAATCTGAGGGTAGTGTAGCGAATCGCTAACGCGACATTTATTTATTTTGGAGAGAAAACAACATGAAGTATTTAGTACTATTAATGCTTACACTAAACATCAATGCGGCCATCTTTGTATCAGATTCATGTTCTGAAGATCAGAGAGACATGCTTATCAAAGATACTCAGAAATCTCGTGCAGACATGAAAAGCATCATTAAGGATCTTAGAGAGTACAAAAAACAGAACCCGTACATGAGCAAGAATGTTGAAAAGAAAATCAACAAGGCCATCGTAGTAATGAAATGTTCACTGGCAAGAACTTACTGGACTAAACATAAATGTGTTGAGCCATATGGTGGCGCAATCGCTTATACATATGCCGTTATCGGTAAAACTGTATATATCACACCAAGCTACTGGGAATATGATATTGAAGGCCGTCAAGGGATTGTACTTCACGAACTAACTCACAAGTGTGGAACTGGAGATGCTGATTACTTTTGGACACGTAAACCAAAAGATACTAATGATACACCTTGGTCTGATATTGCTGATACATATAGATATTGGCAACAAAATGGAACTTGTATTCCAGAGATCGATTGTTAAAAAACTAAAATTTAGGCATAAAAAAAGGGGAGCATAGCTCCCCTTCCTTATATCTTGAATATATCAAATATTAGTCAAGAATTTCAGATACTGTACCAGCACCGATTGTTCTACCACCCTCACGGATTGCGAACTTAAGACCTTTTTCCATCGCGATTGGAGTAATTAGCTCTACTGCGAAAGAAGTGTTGTCACCTGGCATAACCATTTCAACACCGTCTGCAAGTGTAATATCACCTGTTACGTCTGTTGTTCTGAAGTAGAACTGTGGTCTATAACCTTTGAAGATTGGAGTGTGACGTCCACCTTCATCTTTTGAAAGGATATATACTTCACAGTTAAATTTCGCGTGTGGCTTTACTGAACCTGGCTTGATTAGACACTGACCACGCTCTACTTCTTCACGCTTAACACCACGTAGAAGAAGACCTACGTTATCACCTGCTCTACCTTCGTCAAGAAGCTTTCTGAACATCTCAACACCAGTTACAGTTGTTTTAGTTGTTTCTTTAATACCAACGATTTCGATTTCTTCGTTAACTTTGATAATCCCTCTTTCAACACGTCCTGTACAAACTGTACCACGTCCTGAAATTGAGAATACGTCTTCTACTGGCATTAGGAAGTCAAGGTCTGTTGCTCTAGCTGGAGTTGGGATGTACTCATCAACTTGTGCCATAAGCTCTAGAACTTTATCTTTACCAATTGCATCGTCTCTCATTTCAAGAGCTGCAAGTGCAGAACCAGCTACGATAGGAATATCGTCACCTGGGAAGTCGTATGAAGATAGAAGTTCTCTTACTTCCATCTCTACTAGCTCAAGTAGTTCTTCGTCATCTACCTGGTCTACTTTATTTAAGAATACTACGATCGCTGGTACACCTACCTGACGTGCAAGAAGGATGTGCTCTCTAGTTTGTGGCATTGGCCCATCAGCCGCTGAACATACTAGGATCGCTCCGTCCATTTGTGCTGCACCTGTAATCATGTTCTTTACATAGTCAGCGTGACCTGGACAGTCTACGTGTGCGTAGTGTCTGTTAGCTGTTTCGTATTCAATGTGTGAAGTATTGATTGTAATACCTCTAGCTTTTTCTTCTGGTGCTGAATCGATTTCGTCGAATTTTCTTACGGCACCACCAAGTGCGTTAGCTAATGTGATTGAAATTGCCGCTGTAAGAGTTGTCTTACCGTGGTCAACGTGCCCGATCGTACCAATGTTTACGTGGGGCTTACTTCTGTCAAAAGATTCTTTTGCCATGACTTAAGTCTCCTTAAAAAAGTTAAACAAAACATTATGTTTGTCTTAATAACTATATACCTAAAAGCTAATTTGAGTTGTAAGTATCGACTATATTCATCTTAGATTCAACATAAAAAAAATGCCATCCAAGCTAAAATCTAACCCACAAATTACATAGTGCCATTTTGATAACATAAAAAACTTGAATTGCCAGTAAAATCTATACTTAAGGGCACAAAAAAGTTTATTAATAGAAAACAAAATGGAGCTCACGACGGGATTTGAACCCGTGACCTCTTCCTTACCAAGGAAGTACTCTACCCCTGAGCCACGCGAGCAAAAAAATAAGATTAGTGTATTTTAATAATGAGTTTGGATTTTTGGCAAAAAAAAAGATCCTCTAGGAGGATCTTTTTAATGGAGCGGGCGACAAGGTTCGAACTTGCGACATTCAGCTTGGAAGGCTGACACTCTACCAACTGAGTTACGCCCGCATAAGATTTAATTTTTATAACCTTTCAAAAACAATCTGTAAAGATTTATTTTTAAAATGGTGGCGAGAGATGGATTCGAACCATCGAAGGGATACCCCGACAGATTTACAGTCTGTTGCCTTTGGCCACTCGGCAACCTCGCCACAACCGCTGTAAAAAAATGGAGCTGGCAATAGGACTCGAACCTACGACCTGCGGTTTACAAAACCGCTGCTCTAGCCAACTGAGCTATGCCAGCAAACATTCTTGCGATGGAAATAAGTTATAAAGTAGAATTAAAAACCTGGCAAGCTTTTTTTAACTTATTTTTTAGAAAAAACTTTTTCCATTGCAATTGCCGCAGCAACCGATACATTCAGAGACTCAATTTTGCCCATTGGCTCTAAACGGATTTTCTTTTCCAGTAGACGAACTGTTGCATGTGACAGTCCTCTATCTTCTGCCCCAAGTACAAGGCACTTAATTCCATTAATTTCACCAAGCTCATTATCATCAGTATGCTCTGTAAGCCCTATAGGAGTTACATTACGCTTAATTAGTGCAGATAAAAACTTAGGTAAAGAATTGCATTTAACGATGTCAATATACTCAAGAGCACCAGAAGCAATACGGGCCATCGAAGGTCCAATATTGAAATTATTTTTTACTGCAAAAACAATATGAGTAACATTGTAAAACGCTGCTGTACGCATGATTGCACCAGCGTTGTGGACATCTGTTACTCCATCTAGACATAAGATTTTAACTTCTTCACCATTATCAATAGAATCAAATAATGGCTTTGTTTCTAAAATTTCTTTTTGACTTGTTAACAAGAAAACACCTGACGGAACTCTTGAGTATTGAAATTCCTGTTCAGTATAAAGTTCCTTAGCAAGCTCTTGAACTTTGTGAGAAGAAACTAATTTAACTTTGATTCCATCAAGTTCTTGTTTCTTAATCCCACCCATCTTGTATAGCTTATCAATTCCCTCTTCACAGGCAACAAGCTCAATTGTTTTACGTTTAGGATTACGAATTGCATGTACAATCGAATGTACTCCTACAATGATATCTTGTTCCATTACAGGTCCTTTAAAAGCTCATTAACTTTCGAAATAAGTTGGTCTTGAGATACTTTTATTTTTTCACCAGTACGTCTAACTCTGATTTCTAGAAGGCCATCTTCTTTGTGATCTCTTTCTCCAAGAACAACTTGAAGAGGTAACCCTAGAAGATCTGCATCCTTAAATTTGAATCCAGGTCCAGCCTTTCTATCATCATAAATAACTTCTAACCCTGCTGATATAAGCTCTTTATGAAGTTCATCAGCTTTGGCTTTGTATTCATCAGACTTAGTAATTGCAACGAAAGATAAATTATAAGGAGCAATTGCTGCTGGCCATATGATTCCATTTTCATCATGGTTTTGCTCAATCGCTGCTGCAACTAAACGAGTTACACCAATACCGTAACAACCCATTAAAGGTGTCGCAGCTTTTCCATTTTGATCGAGAATAGTTACCCCCATTCCCTTCGTATACTTGTCACCAAGTTGGAAAATGTGCCCTACTTCAATTCCTCTTTTAAGCTCAACTTGGTGTTTTCCATCAAGAGTATAATCACCAGAACAGGCAAGTCTAAGATCAGCAATCTTAATATCTTTAAGCTGCTCATTTGCGACAAAATTCTCTAAGTGCATATCAACTTTATTTGCACCTACGATGTAAGCCGCGTCTAAATCGATCTGTGCATCAAATACAATTTCTAAGTTATCGATCCCAACTGGACCAATGAAACCTTTCTCAAGACCTAATGTCTTTAGTTCATTATCAGTAGCAGCGATTAAGTCACGACCTGGATAAACTTTTTCTAGTTTTAGTTCGTTTAACTCATCATCACCTAATAGAAGTGCTAGTACAAAAATTTCATCTTCTTCATTCTTTGCTTTATAAACTAGAGACTTAATTGAATGAAATTCTTTCTTTCCTAAGAAATCACAAACGTCTTTTATCGTTGCTTTACCAGGTGTTGCAACTTCGGCCATATCACCTGTTCTAGCTGCACTTTCGACTTTTCTTAAAGTTTTTGCCGTTTCAATATTTGCTGCATATCCTGCTTCATTTGAATAAATAATTGCATCTTCACCTGCATCTGCGATCACTTGAAACTCGTGTGTTTTCGCTTCACCATCGGCCATGGCCCCACCATCTGCAACAACAGCGGAGAATTCAAGACCTAAACGATTGAAAACATTTTCATATGCTCGATAAAGGTTGTCATAGACTTCATCAAGACACTCTTTTGTCGCATGAAATGAATATGCATCCTTCATGATAAATTCGCGTCCACGCATCAGTCCAAAGCGAGGTCTAATCTCATCACGAAATTTTGTATTTATCTGATATACCGTTAAAGGTAGATCTTTGTATGATTTGATTGTTTTTCTAAAAACATCAGTGATGGCCTCTTCATTTGTCGGCGAAATACAAAGATCACGATCTGCCTTATCCTTAAACTTAAGCATCTCGCCACCCATCTTGTCCCAGCGCCCAGTTTCTTGCCAAAGCTCTCCTGGAGTTACAACAGACATTAGCATTTCATAACATCCGGCCTTATCCATTTCTTCGCGAACAATTTGTTCTACTTTGCGAATTGAACGATAACCCATTGGTAGATAATTATATAGTCCAGCTGCTGACTTATGAATTAAACCTGCTCTCATCATTAGCTGGTGTGATGCAATTGTTGCATCCGCTGGCACTTCTTTATAAGTTTGCCAAAATCCCTTTGATAGAATCATAGTATTCTCTCTCTTTTATAACGCGTGAAAATCCATACCATTGTACACGCTGTAATTCACACAATAAATGTTAAATATTTTTATATCGACTGATTAAAATGACGGCGCAAGGGCCATGGGCAGATCAAACGCTTGAACTGCTTCTTTCTCAAGTGATGTTGCCGATACAATTTCATATGCATCAGGTGTCTCAAGAAGCTTGCGGCAAAGAACGTTGTGAACGTGGTGTCCAGACATGTAAGTTGTGATTTTTCCAGCAATTTCATAACCTAGAAGGCTGATATCACCTACAGTATCAAGAATCTTATGTCTTACGAATTCATCATCAAAACGTAATCCATCTGGATTCATAACTTTAAAATCATCTAGAACAATTGCATTATCAAGAGATCCACCCTTAATTAGGCCTTTTCTCTTTAACATATCAACATCTCTTAATAGACCAAACGTACGCGCTCGACCAATTTCAGCGATGTAATTCTCGCAAGTAAATTCAAATACTTTACGTTGAGTTTTAATAATAGGGTGCTTAAAAACGATAGTAGAATCGATCACTAGCTTTTCACAAGGTTCAATTCTCGCCCATTTTTCGCCAACTTTTACTTCTACAGCTTTAGTAACTACTAGAAATTTCTTAGTTTTATGAAGTTGTTGGATTCCGGTCTCTTTAATAACATAAAGAAATGAAGCGCCTGAACCGTCCATAATTGGAACCTCTGGCCCATCAATTTCAATATAACAATTATTAATTCCGAAACCATAAAGAACTGATAGAAGGTGTTCAACAGTATGAACTGCACCTGGACCTGAGCCAATTGCTGTATTGTTCTCAGTAGCTCCTACAGTATCTGCAGTAGCCTTTAGCACTTGTGAATCTTTAATGTCAGTTCTCTTAAACTGGATACCAGAGTCTGCTTCTGAAGGATGTAGAGTCATTGTCACCTTCTTTCCAGAATGGATCCCAATTCCTGTAATCATCACTTTTTTCGCTATAGTTCTTTGGTTTAACATTAAAAATCACCTAATTTTAAGTACTTTCTGTAATTTTAAACTGAGCAGCAATATATAGCAAGTATCGTCATACATGAGCAAAATATTACTGAATTTCCTGTCCTAGAGGCTTTTGTAACAAAATTTAACCAACCCTTCCACTCTTTTAATAATAACCGTAAAATAAATGCAGATGTTAAAACAACGTTAATTTAAATTCATGAATACGTTAAAGAAGGTTTATTGATGGAAAATTTATTTAATAATCTCGATCTAAATGAGGTGAATAAGTTCAATGCTGGCTGCTGTGTTGAGCACCTTGATATAAAAATTACTGAAGCAGGAAACGACTACTTAGTTGCGACGATGCCTGTAGATGAAAGAACAAGACAGCCATACGGCGTTCTTCATGGAGGAGCAAGTTGTGTCCTTGCGGAATCAGTTGGATCAATCGCTTCAAATATTATTTTAGATTCTTCAAAATTCTATGCTGCTGGTTTGGAGATAAATGCAAATCATGTGCGTCCAGTTCAATCAGGAATTGTTACTGCAAAAGCAACGGCCATCCATCTTGGAAAATCGACACACATCTGGGATATCCGCATCACAGACGAGAAAGACAAATTAGTTTGTATCTCTCGCCTGACGATGGCAGTTATTAAGAAATAATTTTTTATTTTTTAAGAAGTCGAGCTGGCATCTCAAAGGCTTCGTTAGTGAGTTTCTCACCAGTCTTTGGGTGCCTAACAGTTCTCAGTGCTACGAAGTGAAAAAGAAGTGGATTGATTGAGTAGATCTCATTTAAGATCTCTCTTTCTTCCTCTGTAATAAATCCTTTCTCTACAAGATCAGTCGTACGGTAAATCCAGTTAATTGCAGGAAGAGGATAATCTGATCCATACATTACACGTGAGTGAAATTGTTTATTTTCAATCATTTCAATTAGAGGCTCACTAAGTCTTTCATAAATGATAAGTGCCGATAGATCTGTGAAGAGGTTTTTCTCATATTTCTTTTCTTTGAAAAGTCTCCAAAACAAATCAGAACACTCTGCTTGTACTCCACCATTATCTAGATCCTCACATTTTCCACGTGAAGCGGCGTGAGAGATAATTACATCAACACCAAGATCAAGTGCATGACGTAGGCGAAGTGGATTTCCTAACTCTTGAAACTTATCACCCTCTACAGCTTTCTCTTCACCGGCATGTGTAATAAGAGTCATATTATATTTCTTAAGCGCTTTATAAAATGGAATAACTTTTTTATTTGCAGGATCGATACCCATTGCATTTGGTAACCATTTTACAAACTTCACACCACGAGCGGCCCATTTTTCTAATTCTTGAATTGCATCTTTACGGTAAGGATGTACTGAAGCAACCATTTTAAAATTCACAGGATGTTCTTGTGATAACTTCCAAATATATTCATTAGGCACATGAAATTCTGAATGCGTAAGATCTTTTGAACCATCTAACTTATAATGATAATCAAAAGCAAGTGCATAGGCTGGAATAAAGTGTGGCTGGTAAGTCATCAGTTCAACGAGACGGGCCACATATTGCTCATCTGCTTGTGACTTATCATCAACTCCAGAAGCGGAAATATAAACATTAAAACGATTATATTTTGATAAGTGATTATACCAATCTTGCATATCTGGGTTTACCCAAATACCACTTCCACTATTCCCAAGACCCACGATATGTAAGTGAGTATCTCTTAATTTCTTTAGATCAATTCCATCGTAAGATTTTTCAACAAAGTCTTTTACATGTTTCGGAAGTTTTTCATATTCATTTGGTTTGTAATCAAAATCGCCACCAAGTTTTCCATAGAGGAGAGAACACGATGACAATAGCATTGCGAGAGTAATAAATAATAAATTTTTCATTAAAATAACCTTAGACCTTTTTTATAGTCGTATTTAACTTGTAGAAGCACACTGAAGTGATCATGATCATCACGGTCGTGATTTACTCCTAAGATAGTATCGTAAGTCCACTTATCTTTTTTAAATTGATTTAACATTCCAACATAAGCAGTATCTTGCTTACTTTTTTCAGACCAAGAACGAAAGTGAAGAACTCCAAATGTATATGTATCGCTATACTGGTAAGCGATGATATTTCTCATAACATTCACAATATCATTCGTATCTATTTCCATTGAATGAAGAGCATTTACAACAAGTCCTGAGTAGCCGCTGTACTTAAAAAACTCTCTCTGATAATCGTTTATTGTGACAAACTTTTTATAAGCTAGAACATTTTCTATTCTTAAATATGAACGTGTACCGTCTGCATCACATATCTGTGTTTCACAATCAAAAGTTGAAAGCTCCTTCGATGAACGCCAAACTTGTTCAGTTCCGGCAGTGAAGCCTAAAATTGAAACTGGAAAAAAATCGATACGGCCACCAACGGAATTGATCGAACCACTTGTATTGAAATAAGCAGACTCACGAATGAAGCCATAAATTTGTTCGTTATATCGCCACATCTCCTGGCTGATTCCAGCATCAACTCTCGCCGCTGCTCCTAGGATATAAGAACGATACCCAGCTGATGCGGATAAATCATATGTTGCTTGAATGTTAAACGTAATCAGACATAAACACAGAAATAAAAACTTATTCTTCATTAATCAACTCTTTTGCAATTTGTGAGATCTCACGACCTCTTGGCGTACGTATTAAAAAACCTTCTTTTAAAAGAAAGGGTTCATAAACATCTTCAATCGTAGAGCGGTCTTCAGCAAGAGTTGCACAAAGTGCTTCTATACCTACAGGACCTCCCCCATAATACTGTTGAATAACAGAAAGGATGCGTCTATCCATACGATCCAACCCGTGTTCATCAATTTCCATCATTTCTAGAGATTTTTTCACATCATTAATATTAACGTGAGAAGAATCACGAACAATAGCGAAGTCACGCACGCGACGAAGAACACGATTAGCGATTCTTGGAGTACCTCGAGCACATCTTGCCATTAAGTGCTCTGCATCTTCGTCTATTTGAATTCCGATTTTCTTAGCGTTATTAGAAATAATTTTTGCTAGTTCATCAGCTTTATAAAAATCAAAATGAAAATGTGCCATAAAACGATCACGAAGAGGATTTGACAATAACCCTGATCTTGTCGTGGCCCCAATTAATGTAAATGGAGCAATTTCAATTTGCATAGTTCTTGCAGCGGCACCATCACCAATAACAATATCGAGGCGATAATCTTCCATTGCTGAATAAAGAATTTCTTCAACAGAAATATGCATGCGATGAATTTCATCGATAAAAAGAACATCACGAGGCTCTAAATTCGTAAGAATCGCCGCAAGATCACCCTTCTTCTCAATGGCCGGTCCCGATATAACATGAAGCTGGCTTCCAAGCGCATTAGCAATAATCATGGCAAGAGATGTCTTTCCTAGTCCAGGAGGACCTGAAAGAAGTGCATGGTCCATAGACTGTTTTCTTTTAACAGCGGAAGTAACCATCACATCAATATTTTGTACGATTTTTTTCTGACCTATATATTCAGAAAAATCTTTCGGCCTTAAAACAATTTCTTTTCTTGTTTCTTCTTCATCAAGTGTTGGATCAAAAAAACGTCCTTCAGACATTTACACCTCTTTTAAAACAAGGTGAACTAATTGTTCCGCCCTTGTAATTTGGTTTTCATCTAAAATTCTTTTTGCAAGTGGCATCACTTTATCTTCAGTAAAACCAAGTTCTTTACAGGCCATGATTGCATCATTCATTAGTGCTGAATCATGATTAACAACTTCTGATACACTTTCTTCAAATAGCTCAAGATTTAGAGGTGCTTGAGAGATTGATTGTGCTGTCTGATTCGCAGAAGCAGAAGCTTTAGAATACATTTTTATTTTTTGTGCTTTTCCACTTAAATCAAGAATGATCTGTGAAGCAGCTTTCGCTCCTACACCAGGTGCCTTTTGTAGTGTTTTCTTATTATCAAAAGTAATGGCATCAATTATGTTATCCACACCAATACTTGTCACAAGAGCAAATGCTCCTTTAGGACCAACACCTTTTACACTTAAAAGTAATTCAAATGTTTTCTTCTCTCTCAAAGATCGGAAACCAAAAAGTTCTTCACTTGCCTCTTTCACAATATGTGAGATGAAGATTGCAGCAACTGAGCCCTCTGGTAAAACATGTTGAAAATAAATTTGGTGACCTACCCCAGAAGGAGTAAAAAGAATTAATTCGTTTCCATCGCTGAAAACAACTTCGCCTTGTAATAGACCAATCATATAACCTACTTAGAAAATACTTCTTTTAATGTACGTGCTTTTGTACGAGTATGAGACGATTTTCCCTTTATTTTTGCCCTTTGTCCACGATTCAACGCGTGACAAAGCGCTATAGCAAGGGCATCCGACTCATCATGTGACTTGAAATCTAGCTTACCAAAAATCATATTTAGAGATCGATCAACACTTTCTTTTGAAGCAAGACCATGTCCAGTAACACTAGATTTTATTAAGTTCGGTGAATACTCTGTGATTTTACCTTGATACTTATCAGATAAACCTGCAATTAGTGCTCCCCTCGCTTGAGCAAGCTTTGATAATGCGGGAATACTTTTTACGTAAATCAAAGCCTCAACTGAAATCTCATCAGGTTTATACATTGAGACTATATCTTTAATTGAAGAAGAAATCGTTGCTAAACGATCAAGAAACTCCGGTATCTTATCAAATTTTAAAACACCCGAATCGACATATTTAAATTTTCGACCTTCAACTTCGATAACCGCCCAACCAGTGGTACGAGATCCCGGGTCAATTCCTAGAATATACATAGATTTAGTATAAACGAAAAATTCGAATTTACGAGCGATCTACGCCTTTTATCATGTGGCCAATATAAAAAACTGCAGATCCACCAATAAATTGATAGAGCTCAAGCATTTCATAGTCACCTTTTTGTAAACCTACAAAAAGACAAAGCCCAACTGACGCGAAACCGATTAATTGTAATGCAAGTCCTAACCAAAAAAACATATCAATTGAATACGACTTAATTCTGAAATTGCCAATACCAAGCTATAAAGATAATATGTGATAATGCAAAATGAGACAAAATTACTATATGCGCAACCCGTCATAGAAAGGCAGGTTGAACTTCTTAAAGAAGAGTGTGGCTCCCTAAAAAGTATGGGTACGACACCTTGTTTAAAAGTAATTCTTGTAGGTAATAATCCCGCAAGTGTTATTTATACAAATAGTAAGAAGAAGTTTGCAGAAAAAATTGGTGCAAGTTGCGAAATCGTTAATCTAGAAGATTCGATTAGTGAGGAAGAATTCCTCAAAATCGTAAACCAATTTAATAAAGATCCATCAGTTCACGGGATCCTTATACAACTTCCACTACCAAAATCGCTCTCTCAAGTAGATACAACAGACCTTGTTGTTCCTCATAAAGATGTTGATGGTTTTCACTACGAAAATGTTGCTAAGCTTTACCGTGGGCAACTTGGTGAAACATCAATGATTCCTTGTACGCCAAAAGGTATTGTTACAATGGCCAAGTACTACGGAATTGATTTTACAGGAAAGAATGTTGTCATCGTTGGAAGAAGTCTTATCGTTGGGAAACCACTTTCACTTCTCCTAACAAATTTAAATGCAACTGTTACACTTGCACACTCTAAAACTCAAAACTTAAAAGAGCTAACTCAATCAGCCGATATTATTGTGACAGCAATTGGTTCACCAAAGCTCTTTACTAAAGAATATTTCAGAAATGATCAGACACAAGTTGTCTTCGATGTCGGTATTAATCGAAGTATTGATGGCAAACTTTGCGGTGACTGCGACTTTGACAATATAAAAGATCAACTTGCGGCAATTACTCCAGTTCCTAAAGGAATTGGCCCAATGACAATCTTCAGTGTCTCTCAAAATTTAATTAGCGCAGCTAAAAAATAAAAACCTAAGGAAATTTATGAAACAAACATCACTTACACAGGCGCATCGCGACCTTAAGGCAAAAATGGCAGACTTTGCAGGATATGAAATGCCTATTCAGTACGCTGGAGTAAAAGCAGAAGTTGAAGCGGTAAGAAGCAACATCGGTGTTTTCGATGTTTCACATATGGGTGAATTCTTTGTAACTGGTCCAGATGCTGTAGCCTTCGTTGACTATGTTATCACTAACGATTTTACTAATGCGGAAACAGGAAAAGCTGTTTACTCGCCACTATGCCGTGAGAATGGAACAGTAATTGATGACCTTATTGCATATAAACTTGAAGAACAAAAAGTTTTAATTTGTGTAAATGCGGCCAATATTGAAAAAGATTGGAATTGGATATCTTCGAAAACTGAAGGTTTTGATATTGAACTAACAAATCAGTCTGATGACTATTCTCTTCTTGCGATTCAAGGTCCTAAAACTGAAGAAGTACTTTCTAAACTAGGTTTTGATTCAGTTAAAAATGCTGCTTACTACTCTGCTTATGAAAGTAATTGGAATGGTGCTGCAGTAATCATGGCAAGAACAGGATACACAGGTGAAGATGGATTCGAAGTATTTGGTTCACATGAAACAATACAGAAACTATGGTCGGATCTTTTAAGTGCACAAGTTACACCTTGTGGCCTAGCATCACGTGATGTTCTTAGACTTGAAGTTTGTTATCCACTATATGGCCATGAGCTTAATGACGAATTAACTCCACTCGATGCTGCCCTAAAGTGGACTGTTAAACTAAATAAAGAAAAATTTATTGGAAAGGAAGCGCTATTAGAAGCCGCTGCAAACTATAGACTAGTTAAACTTTCTATTGATAAAGGTATTCCAAGAGAAGGTTACGAGATTCTAAATGACCAAGATCAAGTTATCGGTAAAGTAACAAGTGGTACGATGTCAGTAACTAACTCTCAAGGGATTTGCCTAGGGCTAGTTAAGCGTGATTTATTTCCTGAAAATAAGAAATTTAGAATACAAATTCGAAAGAATGTAATAGATTCAAACTATCATACAAAACCATTTGTTACCGGAGGGCACAAATAATGACTAATATTCCAACTGATCTTAAATATACAAAAGAGCACGAATGGGCAAAGATTGAAGGTGATATCGTAACTGTAGGTATTACAGATTTCGCTCAAAACTCTTTAGGTGATATTGTTTTTGTTGAGCTACCAGAAGTAGGTCAAGAGTTCTCAAAAGACGACACTTTTGGTGTTGTTGAATCAATTAAATCGGCAAGTGATCTTTATATTCCGGTTTCAGGTGTTATCACTGAAATCAATGAAGAACTACCAGATTCACCAGATAATTTAAACTCTGAACCATATGAATCTTGGATGATAAAAGTTAAAATTACAGATCAAGAAGAGCTTTCTGAGTTACTTTCTAACGAAGAATACGAAAGCCTTTGTCAAGAATAAACAAAATAAAATCTATTTCAAATTCTTACATATGCCCTCGAAATGAGGGCATTTTTTTATTTCAGTAACTTACAAATTTATATCTTAAAAATATTTTCAATTGACCAACTTTTTCCTTTACGAAGTCCTACGAAGGCTTCATACTCGCAATCTCCAATGTTCATCATTAAATAGAGACAGGTATTAAATGCATAATCAAGAATCTATTCAGCTAATCAATACTGCAATCATCAAGGGTAAAGAGAAAAAGATCGATACTACTTATGAGGATAGATTAAACCAAGCTTGTAATTCGTCTGCTATTGCTGCAATCTCAAATGCCATTCAACAACTAGCAGAGACAGATCGTATCTCATACGATCAAGCCGCTATTAAAATCGTTGAAACGATTAAAGAATTAGATCAGGTTTGGACTGACTACGTTCTCATGGAAGGTATTAACAACATTAAGAAGATGCTTAAAGGAAATACAAAGCACTAAGACTTAGTTCTTTGTAACTGCAAAACCCCAATCAATATTTGCGTGACCATTTTTAACTAAACCAGATGGTGGGTTAGGAAATGGCCCGGCTTTATTGAAAGCTTCTACAGCGGCGTCATCTAATTCTTTAACTCCAGAAGTACCATTTACAATAACGTTAATAATCTTACCGTCATTATCTAAAACGACACGTACATTTGTGAGAAATTTTTCACCAGCTGGTCCACGACGATTTTGACGATATAAGGACTCCATCTTTTCTCGCAGAGTAGCGCCCCAATGTTGCTCTAACTGTTGCTTAATTCTGAAGTAGAAACCGTAGTATTTATATTCAACTGTATTTAGTTTAGTAAAATCACCTAATTTAACATCTTCAAGGTGATCATTTGAACTAGCAATACCTCTGTGGTTCTTGCTACCTGTCTTAGTACCTTTAACTAGGTTTTGATCCTTTTGGAGGGGAGAATTTTGTGCGACTGCAAAGTCTTCAAAACTGATTCGACCAGATTTTGACTTTGTCATTTTACGTTGCTCTTTCTTCTTTGTCTTTGAACCCTGTTTCTTTTGATCAATTTTTGAGTTACCGACACCACCGATGTTAAATGCAGCAACTTCCTTGGCCTTCGTTTCACGATCGACTTTATTATTTGTTTCACTCAAGTATTTTGCATCATCTGCGAGTTCTTGATTTGTCTTGGCGGCTGTCACGATCTGACGAGGCTTATCTCTATTAAGTCTTAGACGGATTCGCTCAGGTTCTTTTTCTTCTTGTGGTTTAGTTAATGACAAAGAAATTGAAGTTAGCTTTGAAGGCATCAAAGAGATATGTACAACTAGCGATAGAGCTATTGCTAGATATATATATGTCTTGTGATTTTTATGAACTAATTCCAAAGTGTCTCCGAGAAACTAAGTATTCTTTAGCCTTCTCGGAGAAAATATCGAAAAATTTACTACATATTTTGATTAATTGTTAAAGAAATCGTCATCTTCAAGAATTGCACCTGTTTCTTGACTATTTTCCTCTTTTTTAAAGAAGTTATTCTTAGAATTAGAGCCAGGTTCAGTTCCTTCAACAAAACTTTCCAAAAACTTTGATCCAGAGCCATTTGCTAACTCACCTGTCTTCTTATCGATCGAAACATTCACAATTCCTGGAGGCATTTGGAAGTCTCTTTCACCGTAGATCTGAATAGAACGTTGCATATATGATTTCCAAATTGGCATCGAAGCTCTTGTTCCTGTTTCCGGCCAACCCATAGTTTGGTTATCATCCATCCCCGTCCAAACACCTGTTACGATATTTTGAGAAAATCCTAAGAACCAAGCATCCACATAACTACTTGTTGTACCTGTTTTACCACCTAAGAATTGACTTACACTTAGAGCGCCTCGTCCTGTACCATTATGGACAACACCCTTTAAAAGGTTAGTCATAATAAATGCTAATCTTGGATCGTATACCTGTTCTTCATCTAAATTTAATAAATACGGATTGACTGCTTCTTTTTCAAACTCATTATGAGAATCACCTTCTTTCTCACGTACATTGTCAGTTTGATTTAGATTCTTTGACTCTTTAGCTAATTTTTCTAGCTCAAGTTTTGACTGAGTCGCAAAGTCATCTTGGAAGTAATACTCTTTTCCATTTCTATCTGTAATTGAAATAATTGATTTCGGCAGAACCTTCTTTCCTCCATTAGGGAAGATAGAGTATGCACGAATCATTTCTAGTAACGTTACACCAAAAGAGCCAAGAGAAATCGACATATCATTTGGCATATCTGCATGAAAATTGATTCGATCTAGATAGTTGAAAATTTTATCCATTCCAAGATCGAGAGCAATCTTAATTGTTGGAATATTTCGACTGTATTCAAGTGACTCTCTAAAAGTCATTGGACCTTTAAATTTACCATCATAATTTCTTGGTTTCCAATTAAGAGCCTGATTAGCTCCTCCAAGAGCTTCTGGAGTATCAAGAATGATTGTATTGGGTTGATAACCATTTTCTAAAGCAGCGGCAAACAGAAGCGGTTTAAAGGCAGAACCTGGTTGACGCTTAGATTGTAGTGCACGGTTAAATTCACTTTTATCGAAATCAACACCACCAACCATTGAAATCACTTCACCAGTAAATGGGTTCAAACTCATTAAAGCTGCTTGAACTTTAGGTTCTTGCTCAAGCGTACACTCTAAATACATTTGCTCTTCTAATGTTTTATAATCTTTTAGCTTTTTATAAGTATTGGCATATTGTGAATAGACATGTTCTGAAAACTTCGTGCTGAAATCTTTAATCTTCACATGAATAATATCCCCTTTCTTTAAAATATCATTAGGGTTCTTTATATATGGGAAATACTTACGTGCATCCGTATATTTTCTTTCGTGTGCCCAACGAAATGATTCATAAGGGATAACTCCAGTAATACCACCTACAGAAATAATAATATTTCTCATACGGCCATCAAGACGAAGCACTACTGCTTTATATAACTTATCCTTTTCAAGTTGACCTAATAACTGATCATCAGCATTATAACCAGGATAGAATCTCGAAGAGTAGAGCTTTGACATATGCTCTTGTGTGAACTCCTTAAGTACTGCGAGCTCATCTTCTTTTAATTGCAGTTCATATTCCCTTTCATTATTTTCAGAAAGTGTAAAATAATTAGACTTATCTTTGTAAAGCTCAACTCGAAACTCTTCAATATACTTATCAAGTTCTTCTAGTTCGATATGACCGATTGGTCCTTGGAAACCTTGGCGTTTATCAATTTCTTCTGCACCGATCTTGATATTTTCTTCAGCAGTCTTTTGAAGGTCATAATTAAGAGTTGTCTGAACAGTGAAGCCTTCAGTTAAAAACTTCTCTTCTCCAACAATATCAATTGCCTGTCTACGTACCCAGTCAGTGAAATATCCCGCAAGGAATGGACTATTCTTTCTAAGCTGATACTTGATTTTTTCTTTTAGGGCAGCCTGATATTCTTCTTTAGTAATTTTCTTATTCGCAAACATACGGCCAAGAACATATGCCTGTCTCGTTTTTGCATGTTGTGGATTACGATAAGGAGAATACTTACCAGGAGCAACAAGTAGCCCTGCAATTAGTGCAGACTCAGCAACGGTTGCTTCATTTAATTCCTTATTAAAGTAGCCACGAAATGCAGACTTTACTCCATAGTATCCACCACCAAGATAAACTTGGTTTAGATAAAGAAATAAAATCTCTTCCTTATTAAATCTCTTTTCAATTTTTTGAGCTAAAAGAAAGTCTTTAATCTTTCTTGTAATTGATCTTTCTGATGAAAGTAAAAGTGACTTAGCTACCTGTTGCGTAATTGTTGAACCACCCTGAACAACACGCCCCGCTTTCAAGTTAGCGACTAGAGCCCTTAGTACTCCAAAGTAATCAACACCATCATGATTGTAGAAATTTGAATCTTCTGCAGATAAGAAGGAATCAACAATTCGTGGAGGTATCTCATTAAACTCAACGACTTCTCTATTCTCTTTTCCAATGTCATATAAAACAACACCATCTTTTGAAAGAATTTTCGATTTAATTGGTGGATTATAATCTGCAAGACTACTAATTTTTGGTAACGTAAAAGAAAAGTATACTAGTATCGAAAAAACAAATAATCCTCCAAATAAAACCAAGAAGGACATTAATACTAATAATCTTTTTAAATGTTTCATAAATTCTCTTTTATAATTTCACACTTCTTCATTAAGCTAAAATTTTGCTTAGGCATATTGATTTGAATCATTTTACCATTTATCTGATTTTTCGAAACCGATAAGTTTTTCTCATATGAAAACACGAACACTCTCTGGGCAATTAAACGAGCGATATCTTCATTTGTTATTTCAATTTGAGCGGCCAGTATTTTCTTATTATTTTCAATATTATTTTTTAAGCCTTCGACAATATTACCCTTCGTCATAAATGTGATATTACCGTTCACTCCTACTGTTGTTAAGTAGTAGGCGATACTAGACTTCTTTATTGTCCTAGCATCTAGCTCTAAATTTTCTACAATTTCTTGTGCATTCGTACGTTCTTTCAATCTAAAGAACTTCCACTTAACAAGTTCAGGCTTCTTTGTTTGAGCTAACATTGCTGCTATTGCCGAAGAACTACCAATACCAGCAACAAAATTAATTTTCACATCATTTTTAAGCAGGCATGAAACATAGTCCATAACATCAGTATCAAAATCTGAACTTGCACCAATAATGATTCCTACTGTATTGATTTTTTCAGAAGTTTGTAACGCTTGTGTATTTGGATTGACCTGACCAGGCCCATACTCAGTATAAGATGACTGCTCATCGACAGAAGGAATAATATTTGTTTCCTCTGCATCGAGTGAAATTGTGACCACTCTTTGTTCTTCTTCAGGTTGTTTTTGGCAAGTATTACTTAAGAAGACAAAAACAAAAAATATAAGAATGAAATTTAGCTTATTCAATTTCTTTTTCTTCTAACTTATCTGTTAATTCTAGAACTTTCTTTTCAACTTTTTCTAAGTAGCCCTTACTATCAGTATATAGCTTAACCCCTTCTTCAAAGTTTTTTAAACTATCGTCTAGAGTAAGTTCTCCCGACTCAAGTCCGTGAACTAGTTCTTCTAATCTCTTTAAATTTTGTTCAATATCAATTTTCTTGGCCATATCTCACCGTGTCATAAATTCAACATTAATAATTCCAATGTGAACTAATATTCCCATACTTTGCATATTCTTTAAATAAAAAGGTGTGATAATCACTACTTACATCATGGGTCATTTTTACCTATGTAGGTAATTTGGCACCCCGATTGGTATAGTTAAAGAAGAATTTGCCAGGAGGGCAGATGAAAGAATTATGGGTACCGCTATCCGGTGCAATCGCACAACAACAGAAAGTTGATACAATTGCCAATAATGTTGCAAACGCAAACACGCCTGGATTTAAAAAAGATCAACTCGCTTTCAAAGAATACTTAACAGCACTAGATAAAGGTGTTGAAGATATTGATTTACCTAATAAGGAATGGGCCCCTGAAGACTTCTATCGAAGCTATGGAGCAGAGCATGCCATGGTTAAGGTAGATGGATCATTCACAAATTTTACGCAAGGTACATTATCTCCTACTAGCAATCCGTTAGATATTGGACTTCGTGGAAATGGATTTCTCGCCATAGAAACACCTAAAGGTGTGCGCTACACAAGGCGCGGAACTCTTTCACTACGTCAAGATGGTGTTATCACAACACAGCAAGGCTATCCTGTTTTAAACAGAGAAGATAACCAACCAATATCAGTTCCACCTGGAACGAGAAATATTACATTTGCTCTAGATGGTGCAGTCTACGCTAATAACAATCAAGTTGGTTCACTAAATATTGCTGAATTCAATGATATGCATGCACTAAGAAAAGAAGGCAATTCACTTTATATCAATAATAATGAAGGTAATCTGAAAGAACAGATTAATACATCAGTCCACCAAGGCTTTATTGAACAATCAAATGTAAATGCCGTGTCTGAGATGTCTGAGCTAATTAAAGCTCACCGTCATTTTGAATCAATACAAAAAGCAATTAAAACTTATGATCAAATTAGCTCTAAGTCAGTTAATGAAATGATCAAATTTTGAGGTAGTATGAAAAATATTGTTCTTTTTATTACATTCTTACTCATGGCCCGTTATTCATTTGGAATGATGAAGGCCCTTAATATTGCAGCAACAGGGATGGCCACTCAGGAGATGCACGTTAACACAATCTCTAACAACGTCGCTAACTTAAATACAATTGGGTACAAGAAGCAAAGAGCTGAATCTGAAGATCTTATGTATGAAACAATTACAGAAGCTGGATCACGTTCGGATGCAAACTCAAATTACACAGTAGGTGTACAAGTAGGTTCAGGATCGAAAATTAGTGGTGTCAGAAAAGTATTTTCGGCCGGAGCACCAAAAATCACAAATAACCCATTTGATCTAATGATCAATGGTGATGGCTTCTTTGGAATCATTAAACCAAATGGACAAATTGTTTATACAAGAGATGGTGCATTCAATGTAAATGCACAAGGACAACTTGTTTCTAAACAGGGTTACCAAGTATTTCCAGGAATTACATTTCCACCAGGTGTAGCATCTGTGAGTATCGGAAACGATGGAAACGTTGAAGCATACTTCAATGGTCAAGTTGAACCACAAGTTGTTGGTCAAATTCCAGTATTCACATTTGTAAATAACCCAGGCCTACACAATGATGGTGGGAACTTCTATCGTCAAACAACAGCAAGTGGACAACCAATTCAAGGAATTGCAGGAACAAATAATGCAGGTTCAATGCAACAGGGTGCACTTGAAATGGCAAATGTTAGTCTTATGAATGAAATGACAGATCTTATCAAGGCCCAAAGGGCATATGAAATGAACTCAAAAGTAATGGGAGTAGCAGACCAAATGCTACAAACAGTAAACAATATTACAAGATAATAGGAAGTTGAGAGAGAGTGTTTAAACTAATTCTTCTAACATTTATAACAAGCTTTTCTTATGCGAACTCTTGCGAGATTTCTCTGGCACAAAAGAATTATCGTGTCGAAAACTCTGAGATTCCATATGAATCACAAAATTGTAACCGTTCTCAACTAGAGATCTTAAACGAAATGCTTATCTCTGCACGTGGAAACTTCTATTTGAATCACAGCAGAGACCTAAAGCAGAATGACATAAATCTACTGACAAAAGATTCCGTCATTATCGATTTGGAAGATATTGTAAAAACTCAGTTTACAATTCAAGACGATTGGAAAGTTAATTTCAAATCACGATCTCCTATTAAAACTCTTCAAACAGATAACCTTACAACAATTGAGCTCATGTGCAATGAGTGTAACAAGCTTGGTCATAATAAACTTAAAGTATCTGTTGATGGCGTAGCTAAGTGGTTTGAAATAATTGTTCAAAAGCCTATTAAAGCTATTGTTGCAAAAAATGAAATTGGTCTTAACTTTAAATCAATCAACACAAATAATGTTGAAGAGAAGACAATTTATACAACAGATGAAAAAGCTGTATTCAAAAACTTAGAAGAGATAGCATTTTATAAATCTAATAAAATTATCTCTCCGGGTGAAACTATTAATAAGAGAGACTTATCCCCTATTAACCTAGTCTCTTTTGGCGTTCCAGTGAAAGTCATACTTAACACCAATGGTATCAAACTGACAGGACAAGCTCTTCCAATGTCAACAGGCAAGCTACAAGATTTTATCAAAGTGAAAAACATTAAAACAAATAAAGTATTCACAGCGAAAGTAATTGGACTCAATGAAGTGAAGGTAGATTTATGAGAAAAATTTTATTTTTAACATTAGCACTATTAACAACATCTTGTGCTAACTACATTAACAAAATGTACAACGAGCTTGACGGGGTTAACCAAAGAGAGCTTGAACAAAAAAGAGCAAATGTTGATAATACATTTGACCAATATCGAAACTCTTACCCTGACAGAAGGAAGACTTCTTCAAATACGCCAAATATGACACCTCAGGTGCAAAGAAAGTACAACAACAATCAAATAGCAGCACAACCAAAAAGAGTAACCGCTAATAGCTTCCATGATCAAGGAAACACCGGTAGCCTTTGGGCCGGAAACGGAAATGAGAACTATCTATTTACTAAAAACAAGTGGAAGAGAAATGGTGATATTATTTTAGTAAATGTGCAAACTCGTCTTAAAAATGACATCACGATGGAACTAAAAAGAGCTTTCCCTCCAGTACCTTCTCTTGGTGGACAAACTCCAGAAAGTACAACACAGACTACAACACCAGGTCAGGCCCAAGCTAACACAACTGCTGAAGAGGGCGAAGACATGAGTGCATCTAACAAAGTTCACGACAAAATCTCAGGAGTAATTGTCGAAGAGATTAGCCGTGACCACTTACTTGTTCGCGGTCAAAAAAATGTTTTATTTAAAAATCGTAAACACCTTGTTGAGTTACAAGCATTAATATCGCGTAAAGATATTAATGAAGACGACACAATTGATTCAACAAAATTCTTAGAAAGCTCTGTAACGGTATTGAGGTAATTGATGTTTAAAAAGTTAATCTTTGGTCTTATTCTTCTATCTTTTGGAACACATATTGAAGCCAAAATGAGCCGTTTAAAAGATCTTGTCGATGTTAAAGGCGTCCGAAACAATCCGATCGTTGGTTACGGTTTAGTCGTAGGATTAAATGGAACCGGTGATGGTGGTGGTGAAGTAACTAATACATCTCTAAAGCGTATGTTTCAAAAGCTTGGACTTAACCCACAAAATGAAATTAGTTCAAAGAATGTAGCTGCCGTAATTGTTACAGCTGAACTTCCGTCTTTTAGTAGAGTTGGTCAAAAAATGGATGTTAAAGTTTCATCTATTGGTGATGCTTCTTCATTAGCAGGTGGAACACTTCTTATCACTCCTCTTAAAGGTGGTGATGGAAACGTATATGCTGTAGCAAATGGATCAATTTCAATTGGTGGTTTAGAAAACGGTAAAAAATTTGCTACGACAGGACTTATTCCTCAAGGAGCAATTGTTGAACGCGAGCTACAATTAGATTTTGATAAGAAGAAATCACTGCGATTAGCACTGAAAAGTCCAGACTTCACAACAGCTGCTAGAATTGAGAAAACAATTAATCAAGAGCTAGGTGGAAAATATGCCATAGCAAAGGACTCAAATACTGTTGATATTATTGTACCAATACAGTACCAAAGAAAAATTGTACAACTTCTAGCAATCATCGAAAACTTTAAAGTTCATACGGATCGCATTGCGAAGATTATCATCAACGAGAGAACTGGTACAATTGTAGCTGGTGGAGATATTGCAGTTAAAGCTGTTGCAATTTCTCATGGTGGTTTAAATATTCAAGTAAATGACAAAAAGAAAGATACGAGTGAAGGAAATGTACGACTAGTTGACAAGACTACTACACTAAATGATCTCGTTAAAAGCTTGAATGCATTGGGGGCCACACCTGAAGATCTAATTTCGATTTTTCAAGCACTTAAGAGAAATGGTGCTCTAGTTGGAGAAATTGAGCTAATTTAACTTTCAATGTCAAATAGCATTTTTTACCATTTTTTTAGGCTAGGTATAAAAAAACTAAAAAAAATGTTAAAATATTAATGATAATGGGCTTTTCAAGGATTGAGCGGCCAGAAACTCAGGATGAGTATTATGAATGAAATCAAAATTCATAGACCACAAATTCAAAACAGAAATGCACAAAATTCTGTTCGTCCTGTAAATTCTGAAAACTATATTCCTGAAGAGATCAAAGGTGCTGCCCAAGGGCTTGAAGCACAATTTAACGAGTTAATGGTTAAAGAAATGACTAAGTCACTTAACAGTGGCGTACAAAGTACAGCAGGTAATTTCTATAACGGTCTAATAACAAGTGAACGTGCTAAAGCACTTGTTAAAGAAGACAGCCAAATACAGAAGATGATTTTGAATGAGATTTATCCAAAGCATATGAGGAATGAACAGAATTATCAGAATTATTTGGACAATAAAAATAAGTATGCACAGAACCAAATTCGCATTGAAGAGGGACCAACTCAACCTTCTCAAGGAATAGCAATGAAGCAGGCAAAACAAATTGGAGTAAAGTATGAGTAGTGTAACAAATACGAGATCAAGTTTCTTTCCAAATGCTAAGACTACGGCCGATAGATCGCAAGAGATCCAAAAGCAAGCTCCAGTTCAAAGAAATACGATCGCTCAAAAAGCTTACATCGATAACCAAACAAGAAATGATGCCAGAGTTTCTATTCCAGATGCTGTAAAAGACTTTGCTCACATCAAGAAAGCTGTTGATGCAGCTCCCGAGATTGATAACTCTGCAAAAATTGCTGCACTTAAAGCGCAAATCCAAGGTGGTAACTACAAAATGGATTACGACAAAATGGCAGACAAAATTCTTGGGGAAGAGTTCGGAGTATAATGAAAACGCAACTAGCTACATATTACTTTCAAATCACAGATATCTGGAAGTCACAGTGTGAACTTCACTACAAGCTATTTGACTTAACTTGTGATGAATACGCTCTCCTACTTGATAGCAAGATAGATGAACTAGAAGAAAAGGTTGCTGAAAAGTCAGGAATCATTTCAAAAATAGAAGTAAATGAAAAAGCAAGAAATCAAATTCTTGCAAATATTCAAAGGGATTATAAAGAATTAAAAATTAATTCGATTACAGATCTTATTGATTTTTTCTCAAAGTTTGAAGCTGAAAAAGAAGGAAAACATCTTTTTCGATTCAATGGTCTTTTGGTTGATATCATTGAAAAAATTCAAACTCAAAACAAGAAGAACCAATTATTTATTAACAAAGCGCTAAACTCTCTTCGCGAGATTAGAGAAAGTGCAATGGGTACTAAGACAGTATCTACATATAATGCCAAGGGTATCACTCAGCAAAGATCGCTTGAGCGAAATCCTTAATTGGAGCTTATTTGTCTACACGTCTGTTAAACATTGCGAATACAGGACTTAACGCCTCTAAAAAATCACTAGAGGTGACGTCGCATAATATTTCCAATGCAAATACAGAAGGCTACTCTCGTCAACGTGTTCACCAACAATCAAATATGCCACTGATCAAAGATGGTTTAATTACTGGTAGTGGTACAAGAATTAAAAGTATTAATCGTGTTCACGATAAATTCGTTGAAAGAAAATTACGAGATAGTCAAAGTAGTGAATCGTACTACAATAACAGAGCTGAACAAATGAGTCGCGTTGAAGATATCTTTAACGAAATCGATAATGAAGGATTAAATCAAATCCTTAACAATTTCTTCAACTCTTTTCGTGATCTTGCGAATCAACCAGAAAACGAAACAGTACGTTCCGTTGTACGTGACAAAGCTCAACTAATCGTAAAAGACTTTAGAAGAATTGCTGAGACTCTAGATGAAATCTCTAAGAGTATTGATGATAAAATTGCAATCTCTGTTAAGGATGCAAATCAACATATTGATTCGATTGCACTTCTAAACAGAAAAATTAGAGAACTTGAAGCAACGGGTGACGAAACTGGAGATCTTCGAGATCAGCGAGATGTATCTGTAAAAGAACTATCGAAAATTATTAAAATTCATACTTATCAAGATGAGCGTGGAAATTATAACGTACAATCTCCAGGGGTTGGTACACTTGTTACTGCTGCCCAAGCACAAAAACTTGGAACATATGTATTTGGTAAAGATGAGTCGACAAATGGCCAAGATGGTTCAATGGAAATCTTCTGGGAAAGCCGCTCAGGTCAACAGATCACAGAAAAGTTCCAAGGTGGATCTCTAGGTGCAGTTATTAAAGTTCGTAATAACGACATCAAGCAATTAAAAGAAAAACTAGATCAGACAGCTTATGATTTCATGAATTATGTTAACGCTATCCATAGAAGAGGATATGTGAATCGTGAAATTCAAACTGATGCTAATGGAAACCCAGCTGCAATGGATAATAAAGGTCCAACAACTGGTAATAACTTTTTCTCTACACCAATGAAAATAGAAGGTGCTGCACTTAACATTGATTTAAGTGATGCTATTAAATCAGATATATCTAATATCGCAACGGCACTATCACCAAATAGCCCCGGGGATAACCGTGTTGCCATCGCAATTTCTAAGCTACAACACGAAAGATTAATGGCCGGTGGAACAGCAACATTAGAAGAAGATTATCTTAAAACTGTTGGTAGTGTCGGACTTGAAACTGGTAAGGCAAAACTCGATGCTGAACAATCTGAGGGACTTCTTGCACAAGCGAATTCTATTCGCGAAAGAATTAGTGGTGTTTCAATCGATGAAGAAGCGGCAAATATGATTAAGTACCAGCACGCGTACGAAGCTGCTGCTAAAGTAATGAAAACTGCAAATGAAATGTTTGATACTGTTTTATCAATTAAGCAGTAATTAGGATTATTGAAAAATGACTAGAGTGTCAGAAAATTCAACGACTCTTTCAATTAGGCATACGCTTAACAAGCACAAGTCTAAGATGGAAGACCTGCAAATGAAGGGAACGACTCTTAAGAGTATGCGTAAACCTTCAGATAATCCTGCAGCAAATATTGAAGCACTTCAAATCTCAAGTGTTACTAAAGATAATTCTCAATTTAAGCGAAATGCAGACTTTGCACTTCTTCAATTAAATATCACAGAGAAAGCTCTCGAAAATTTAACAGATATTCTTGGTAAGGCCAAAGAGATTGCAATTGCACAGTCTTCAGATATTTATAATGAAGATGTGAGAAATAACGTTGCAAACGAAGTTCACCAACTTCGAAACCTTGCCCTATCGATTGCTAACAAACGAGTAGGACAGCGCTATATTTTCTCTGGCTTTAAAACTCTCGATACTCCATTTAATGAAAATGGTGAGTACAAGGGAGATAATGGTCATATCACTCTTGAGGTGGGTAAAGACTTCTTCGTTCAGGTTAACCTGCACGGCAAGGAAGTTTTTATGGCCGAATCAGAAACAGATTCACAAGTTAAGCATCCTCTGGAGAAATTTCCCGAGATGGCAGATTCACGAGAAAAAAGTAAAAATCGTGAAATTATGTCCGATGAAAATAACCGAGAGATTGCATCAGCACCAATCAGTGAAGATGCTGGAAAATATAAAGAATCGGCCAATATTTTTGGACTACTCGATTCTCTAGCTATCTCTCTAGAAAATAATGACCCTGATCAAATTCAAAATCTTTTAGAAAAATTTGATACAGCGGTAACACGTCTCGTTACATTGCGAACACGTGTAGGTTCAGTTGCAAGTTCAGTTATGGCCAACGTGAACTCGATTGAAGCAAATAATATCGACAATATGGAAAGAAAGAGCAAGCTCGTCGATGCAGATGTAACTGAGTTATTCTCAGACATTACGCGTCAACAAGAGATCTTAAAAACAGCGTACAAAACTTCCGAGGGGCTCTTAAACAAGAACCTATTGGACTTTCTACGCTAACACGCTGCTGCTACTTTTTTTTTATTTAGTTGATTTTTTACTTGATTTTTAAAGTTATGAATAATATATGAACCATTACCTGATGAATCAGGACGGTTCAAAATTGAGGATGTGAAATGCTGGTTTTAACAAGGAAGCTAGGGGAAAGTATAGCGATCGACGATCATATTAAGATTGTCGTTGTGCAAATTAAAGGCAAACAAGTTCGTCTTGGTATAAAGGCCCCAAAAGAAACGAAAATTCACCGCGAAGAAGTCTATAAAGCTATCCAGGAACAAAATTACGAAGCTTCCCAAGCTGGCCCAGAAAGTCTGAGTGACTTAACGGATGCGTTGCGCAACAAGAAATAAATTCCGCTTGCTCTTTTGCCCCTACGGCTGCTAAAATCTGTTATCAAGTTCTTTAACTTGAATTCGGAGGAACGACAGTGAAAGTAAGCACAACACGATTTGGGGAATTAGAAGTAAACAATAAAGATATCATCAAGTTCGAAGAAGGTATTCTTGGTTTTGAAAACCTTAAGGATTTCTTTGTTGTTGATCCAGGCGATCAAACTCTAATCCTATGGCTACAATCAACTGATGACGGTGCAACAGCATTCCCAATCATTGAGCCAAAAATTTTTAAAGATGATTATTCAATAAGCCTACTACCGGCTGAGCTAAATAGCCTAAAACTAGAAAACCTTTCTAATGCAAGCGTTTATACAATCCTAACGATTCCTACGGATGTAACTCAAATGTCTGCAAACCTTAAGGCACCAATCATTATTAACAATGATTCACATAAAGCTCGTCAAATTGTTCTTCAAGACAACAAGCTTGAAGTTAAATTTGAAATGTACAATGCATTAAAAAAGTCGATCATGAATTTCCACTCTGATGATTCAGTTCGTACAAATGTAAGTGTTGCTACTGAGCCAACTGTTGTTGAGCAATCTTCTTCAACAGAAACTTCAGTTGATCACTCAGCAGAAGCTTAATTCAATTTCCCAAAAAGAAATCATATAAAAGAAAAGCACCAGTAATGGTGCTTTTTTTATTTTTAAATTTTAGATAATTTTAAAGAGTTGTTTCAGTTGCGTTCTTTGCAAAGTTTAAATACATTTGCGCTTCACTATTAAGAGGATCAACAGAAATTACTTTTTCCCATTCACTTGTCGCACTTAGGATATCCCCTTTACCATAGTGTAGAACACCTAGAGCAATTCTACCTGGAAGATAGTCAGGTCTTTCATTCTTTAGATTTGATAGCTCTTCAAAAGATTTATTAACGAAGCCTTTCTTCGCATAAACCTTGGCCATCTTTACTCTAGCTTCTAGATTTGAAGGATCGAGCTTAAGAACCTTTCCATATTCAAATAATGCTTCATCGTAGCGATTATAAGTTAAATATAGATCAGCAAGTTCATAGTGCTTAATAGCAAATTTCCTATCGATATGATTATCGTTAAGTTCAGCACTCTTCGAGTTTACTTTAACTTTCTGAGAAGCAATCTGAAAAATCTTACTCGCCTCTTCATATTGACCAATATCATTGTAGAGAACTGATAAACTTACTGCCGCATCTGTATGATCCGGTCTTACTTCTAAAACCTTTTTAAAAGCTTTAATTGCTTTTGATATCTCACCTGTTAAGTGAAAAATATTAGCGATATTAAAAAGTGCATCAGCATCTTTAGCATCAATTTCTAAAAGCTCGTTATAGATTGAAATCGCTTTATTATATTCACGATTTTCAAAAGCGACTTTTGCCTTCTTTGATAATTTTTCTTGTTCAAAAGATTTCATCATGGTGAAAGTCCCCTATTCTAAACACTTTTTAACATCTTTCTTTAAATTAGAAAGATCTTTGTCTTTGTATAAGTAGCGATAATTTTTAAAAACTAATTCACATAGGTCTGGTCTAATACCTTTTAGACCAATAGTGACAAGGCGATCACTCGCAAGTCTTTTCACTTCATCATCGTTAAACTGTGCTAGTAATTGTTCATATCGGAAAGAAGCCGATTGCCAGTCTTTAGTTTTGTAATAAAAATTAGCAATATATAACTCTTTGTCCTTAATCATTTTATAACATTCATCAATCTTTTCTCTGGCATCTTTTAGATATTCGGATTGTGGATATAGGCTTCTTAATTCATTGAAGTACTTAATTGCTTGTTTCGCTGGAGTTAGGTCACGATCAAAAGTTGATGGCTTTTGCTTATAATATGCTTCGGCAATTTTGAAAGTCACATAATCCATTTTAGGGTGCTTAGGATGGAAATCCTTAAACAATAAGTAAGCGGCTGCAGCTTCTTCATAATTTTCTTGTTTATAAAGAATATCTGCCTGCATTAGTTCTGCAGAAGTTGCATAGTAACTATATGGGTATTGAGATTTGATTTTATTAAGTTTTTCTAGCGCCATGATATAACGTTCAGATTTTACTAATCTCTCTGCTTCTTTGTAGAGAACCTCTGCTTCAGTACTTCCTTGCGGACGATTAACTGCGCATGATGTCATCAGTAGAATAAATATGATTGAAATGAGTTTGTGCACATTGCCCCCTATAGAGGCAATTCTAGCACTTTCTAGCAAGGCCCGTCAAAGCTAATAACGCTCTTCGTATACGTCCTTAAGCATCTGATTTATAAGTAATTTTACTGCTGCCGCAAGAGGTATTGAAATGATCATTCCTGTGATCCCTAATAACTGTGAACCAAGGATAACACTAACAACAACAAGTACTGGGTGTAGGTCTACAATCTTCGATACTAGAAGTGGAAATACAATCGCAATATCAATAACGTTAGCGACTAAATAAAGGATAAGGGCTCCACCAAAGTGAGTTCCCATTCCATATTCAGCTGCGATGAAAATAAATGCAGGAATAGCACCAAATACTGGCCCTAAATAAGGAATAATATTTGTTACCGCAGCCAGTAAGCCGAATAAAAGAGAAAATCTAATATCGAGAAAAAATAAGCCCGTAAAAATTATTATTCCAAGAATACTGGCCTCAATTACTTTTGCTAAAATATAATCACCAATTTGGCGATTAAATTGAAACGATAGGTGATAAAGTTTTTCAAAGTACTTGTTTGGCAAGAGCCTTGTTATACGCTCTCTAAAATTTCTCATATCCTTCAATGTGAAAAATAAAAATAAAGGAACGATGAAAATCAACTCTAAAGCCGAGCCTAGATACTTTGGAACAAGTAGAACAAAAGCACTGAATTCATCTTTTATAAAATTCATTGATTGAAGAAGATATCCACTACTTAAGTGGTAGCCTGTTCGCTCCGCTACAAATGCCTGTAGTTGCGAATAGAGTGACTTAAGAAAGCTTTCTACTTTTGGAATATATACTTCTAGATTATTAACTTCGCTAACCATTAAAGGTGTTACTTTTACAATTGGATAGATTGTTAAAAAAAGAAGTAAAATAACAACAAGCGCTGACGATGCAGTTCGATTAATTCCAAATCTTTCAAAAAACAACAGAAGTGGATTTAGAATTAAGGTAAGTACATAACAAACTAAAAGCGGCGTCGCGACTCGCGGAAATACAAAGAAAAGTATCATCGAAAAGATGACAAATAATCCAAAAATAATGGCCCTTAGGCGATCATTACTAGTCATTCTTCGCGATCTCTTCTTTTAAATTAACAACTTCATCTTTAAGATGAGAATTTTCAACTTTAAGTTTTCTAATCTCACGGGCCAGGATATGAAGCTTCTTAACAACAAGCTCACTCATTGCTTGTAAAAATTTTGAAGACAATGCAGGTCTCTCAGAAATCATTAATTGAACATCAGGTTTAAAAATTCCTAGTAGCTCTAATGGTTCTACCGCAGTGGCCGTAACAGATCTCTTATGGCCATCTTCAAGTAGGCCAATCTCACCCATGTAATCTTTACGATCAAGATTCGTTACATGAAATTTCTTTCCGTTTCTCTCAGTTGATAGCTCAACTCGCCCTGAAACAATAATATAAAAACCTATACCGAAGTCACCTTCCTTAAAGATAACTTCACCTTTTTCATATGTTCTTCTGTGAAAATATTTAGCCAACTGGAATAATTCAAACTCCCCTAAACTTCTTAGGATAACAGTATCTCTTAATAAGTAAGGTATCGTTACCTTGTTACTTTTGATGAGAGGATTGATTGACCACAAAAACTTAATGAGATTAATATCGATGCGATCTTCTTTTGAATACTTTTCAGTCATATGCGGCCTTTAATAGAATTCAATATTTTCAGCTTTCACCCAGCCCTTAGCTTCGCTCGGCCAATAGATAAAAAACCAACTGTCATTTTTCTTTGAAGTGATGACTCTAAGTCCTTCCTTTGCAATTTGATTATGTTCAAATATTGAAGATGGCCCTTCATAGACATCAGTGTTCTTCATTACAATGGCATTTTTATAACTACCTTTCAAATACACATTGTTAAAAATTATTGGAGTTAATGCGATAAGAAAGCAGATAAAAATAATGGCCTTATGCAGCTTTGTCTTAAGATTCATTATCAAAGTAACAATCAAAAGAACCAACGATAAACTTACAAAATAAGTGCCAGGAATATCCATTGCTTTAGCAATGAAGTTACTATCCTGACTCACAAGGTCATATTGCGATTTAATATAATTGATATTATTAGTGACTAGTTTGTCTTGTTGACCTAGTTGATATGATTTTTCCAAATTTAAACGGGCCGCGCCAATATCTTCTAACTTGAGATATGCAGTGCCCAAATTATAGAAATATTGTGCGTCGACAAATAAATCTTTGTTCTTAATCAACAAATTCTTATAGCCCTCATAATCTTTATTTTTATAAAGGTCTTCTAATTCTTTTAGTGGATTTCCTGTGCTAGTATCTGACATAAACTTATTATCTAATTGGCTTGTAGCGTTTGCAAGTGAGTGATAATTCTACCACATAAAAAGAGGTTGGATATGGAATACGGCGTAAGAAATAACGAAATAAATGATCAGTTTGATAAACTATTTTCTTCAATTCTTAAAGAACAAAAAAACTTCATGGAAGTTCGTGGACCAGAAGAAGGTAAAAAGCACTTAGTTGAAGATACTTTAAAAATATATAATCAAGAAAGAGGGAAAGGTATTTACTTTAATTACGTTTCATCTGGACGTGGACATGGCCCTTTCTCAGAACTTATTGATGGTTCAGTTAAATATGATTTAATTGGTGGAATTGGACCAAATCTTCTTGGTCACTCTCACCCTATTTATATTAAAGCTCACCTAGAAGCAGCTCTTGGTGACACGGTAATGTGTGGAAACCTACAACCATATCCACAGGCCATTGAGTTAACAAGTAATCTACTTAAAGCCGTAGAAGGTAGTAAGTTAAAGCATTTTTGGTTTACTGGTTCTGGAAGTTTTGCAAACGATCTTGCTCTTAAACTAGTTTGGCAAAAGAAAGACCCTGCTTACAGAGTAATTGCTTTTACTAAAGCATTTGCAGGACGTTCTGTAGCAACGCAAGATATCACTCATAATGCTAGTTACCGCCAAGGTATGCCAAAATCTCTTGATGTTGATCATGTTCCACACTTTGATCAAAACAACCCAGAAGAATCATTAAAAAATACTTTAGCTGCACTTGAAGAAGTAACAACAAAATACCCAAATCAACACTGTGCACTTATGTTAGAGATTATTCAGGGTGAAGGTGGATTTATCTTCGGTCCTAAAGAATATTATGAAGAGATTTTTAAATGGGCCAAAAAGAAAGGTATTTATATTTGGGTCGACGAAGTTCAAACTTTTGGGCGTACTCACGAGCTATTTGCTTTCCAAACAATGGGACTAGATCAATATGTTGATATTGTTTCTGTTGGTAAGGCCCTACAAGTATGTGGAGTACTTTTCAGTGAAGAACTAAACCCTAAACCAGGATTAATTGCTGGAACGTTTAACGGATCGGTTTCAGCGCTTTCAACTGGAAATCGATTGATTAAATATTTAACTGAAGGAAATTTCTACGGTGAAAATGGAAGAATTAAAGAGCTTG
Organism: Halobacteriovorax sp. XZX-3; assembly: GCF_043196495.1. Classification (NCBI taxonomy): domain Bacteria; kingdom Pseudomonadati; phylum Bdellovibrionota; class Bacteriovoracia; order Bacteriovoracales; family Halobacteriovoraceae; genus Halobacteriovorax; species Halobacteriovorax sp. XZX-3. The sequence goes on from NZ_JBEBMO010000001.1 coordinate 1,843,370, forward strand.
AACATAAATTCATTTCTAAGCTTACTCACCTAATGAAAAATTCGTGCCAAGATAAAATTACTTATGTTGGTGGTATTGGAACAATGATCGCATTTGAAGTTGGTGATTCATCAACTGAAACAGTATCAAACTTCGTTAAAAAATTATTTGATAACGGAATAATTGCATTTATGGCAGGAAAAGAGCCAACTAGAGTTCGTTTACTACTGCCTCTAGCAATGACTGATGAACATATTGATGACATTATTACAATTATTGAATCAACCATACTTGAACAAATTAAATAGAAATAAATAGGAAGACTAGATGTTTAAGATTAGACCCGTAAGAGCAGATGACTTAGAAGACTTGTATGACCTTTCAGGTCTCTACACATTTATTAACCTTCCCCCAGACAAAGAAATTATCAGTTCAAAAATTGATAGTTCACTAAGATCTTTCAAACAAAAAAGCGATAATCTTTCTAAAGATCATTATATTTTTGTTCTGGAAGATCTTGAATCACAACGTGTCATTGGATGTTCTATGATTCACGCAAGACACGGTGATGAAGAAGAGCCACACTTCTACTTAAAAGTGGGACAAGAAAATAAGTTTTCAGAATCAATCAATACTGGCTTTATTCACGGTACCTTAAAGCTTGGATATGATACAGATGGGCCGACTGAAATTGGAGGCTTAATCCTAGATCCAACTTATCGTGGAAATCCTTTTAAACTAGGTAAAGTTCTTTCTTTCTGTCGCTTTCTTTATATGGGTCTTAATAGAGATCGATTTAAAGAAACAATACATTCGGAACTAATGCCACCGTTTGACGCTGACGGCAAGTCACCACTTTGGGAAGCGATTGGAAGACGCTTTCTAAACATGGAGTATCATGACGCTGATGTTCTTAGTAGAAAGAACAAAGAGTTTATTCTAAGCCTATTTCCTTCTGGAACAATCTACGAAACACTCTTACCTATTGAAGCAAGAGATGCTGTAGGTAAAGTTGGTGCAGACACTGAACCTGTTAAAAGAATGCTTGAATCAATAGGATTTAAATACACTCATGAAGTCGATCCATTCGATGGGGGCCCTCACTATCGTTGTCAACTCGACGACATCAAACCAGTAAGAACAATTCAACAAGCGCAAATCAAGAAAGGTAAAACAAGTTCACCTAAGTTTTACTTAGTCCTTTTGGACAATGAAGAATTTGAAGTTGTTTGTCTAAAAGGTAGTTTAAATAATGATATACTAACTGTAGAAGAACCATCTTCATTTGGATTAGATGATGGTGCAGTTAAAACAATAATGGCGATCTAGGAGAAAAAATGTTTCAACTAAAAGGATCTTTTTATAATAACGAATTTGTTAAGTTTGATGACTCGGCAAATTTGAGAAATGACAGAACTATTTCACGTGAATGTCCAAGTGATACAACGAAAACACTTTGGAACTTAAACGTAAATTATGCACATATTGATGAGCTTATCGATTCTGCTCACAAAGGATTTCAAACTTGGAGAAATACTTCAATTGAAGAAAGGATTGAAGCTCTAAGAAGATATCAGGAAGTTCTTAAAACGAAACAAGAACAAATTGCGACAGCAATTGCACTTGAAGTAGGCAAGCCACTCTGGGAAGCAAGAACTGAAGCTGCTGCTTTAATTGCAAAAGTAGATGTTACGATATCAGCATCTCTTCCTAGAATCGAAACTAAAAATATGGAAGGAATTGCACCTGGTACAAATGCACATATTTACTTCAAGCCAGTTGGACCAAGCTTCATCATTGGTCCTTTTAACTTTCCATGTCACTTAGCAAACGGACAAATTACAGCAAACTTAATCTCTGGTAACTCAATTATTTTTAAGCCAAGTGAGAAGACATGCTACTCAGCACAATTAATGTTTGAGTGTCTTGCTGAAGCGAAGTTTCCAATGGGTGTCGTAAACCTTGTACAAGGTGACGGAGAAGTAGCCAGAAGAATTATCAAAGATAAAAGAATTAAGGGTATCTTCTTTACTGGTTCAAAAGAAGTTGGTCAAAAGATTCTTGAAACAACTCATACTGATCTTTCTAAGTTAGTGTCACTTGAGCTCGGTGGAAAAAATACATCTATTATAGATGAAACAGCTGACCTTGATTATGCTATTGAAGAGCTACTTACAGGATCATACTTAACAGCTGGACAGCGTTGTACTTCAACTGGACTAGTTGCAATTCATGATTCAATCAAAGATGAATTCATCTCTCGCTTTCATGATCTAGCAAAGAGAATTATTGTCGACCACCCAATTGACCACAAGGTTGAACCATTTATGGGCCCTCTAATCGATCAAGCTTCACTAGATCAGTATCTACTATTTATGGGCATGGCAAAAAGAGAAGGCTTACAAGAAGTAATGCGTGGAAAGCAATTAGAGAGAGAAACTCCAGGTTACTATGTTTCTCCGTCAATACACTATGCTGATAAGTTAATTCCAAAGAGTCACTTCCTTGCAAATGAGATCTTTGGTCCTAACGTTACATTTGTTGGTTATAGTGATTTTGATGAAGCGATTAATATTGCAAACTCAACAGAGTATGGACTGGCCGCTTCAGTATTCACGAAAGATCATGCACGTTTTAAACACGCTGTTAATAATATTGATGCTGGTTTAGTAAACCTTAATCGCGCAACAGTTGGAGCACACTCTAAACTTCCATTTGGTGGTGTAAAAAACTCTGGAAACTATCGTCCAGCAGCAGTTGCTACTGTTGATCACTGTGTATACCAACTTGCTACACTCGAGATTGATTCTCCAAGTGCAAGCGGGAATATTAAAGGCCTAGCTGATTAATAATGTTTCTTATTAACGAGGACGCCTGTCGAAGAATTCTTTGACAGGTCTCTTCGGTTCTTTCTTTCTTGCTCAAGATCGACTACCGAATTCTTTGCATATAAATCTAAAACTTCACGACTCTTTAATCTCGTATATACGGCCTTAAATTTCTCTTTCTGATCAAGAATAAAAGTACTCGTTTCAACAGGCTTAGCACCAGGATGCACTTTTCCTGCTTCAAATTTAACCTTAGTCACAAATTGATTAATAAACTGATCAACACGAGGACCAGTAACAATCTCTTCATCAGCTTGAATTGAAGGGGTATCAGAAGCTTCAAAGCGCTCAGGAAAGGGAATAACCTTAGCAAGGCCATGTGGTGAATAAGAAATTTTATCACCGCGATTATGACCTAGTAATAAATCCGTAAGTGCATCTTTTGCAGACGCATCACCAAGAGTCGTTAAATCAGAGACCTCCTCTGGTGTTAACACTCTTAATAAATTACGAATAAGGTTATTTTGAGTCATCATAGTCGTTATTTTACCTCAATATCTGAGTATGCTTGTCGGTTTTTGAAAAAAAAAATTTAGTAATTTTAATTGAGATTCAATAAATTCAAGCACTTACTAAAAACTAAATATTTTTCCCATAAAAGAAAATATTTACAATTTGAAAAAACGAGTTTATAAAATTAACTACTTAAGATTGCTGGGATGTGGCGCAGCGGTAGCGCAGTAGACTGTTAATCTATTGGTCGCGAGTTCGAATCTCGCCATCCCAGCCATTCTTTTGTATCCGCTTTAAATCCCCCAAATATTCATATTAAACGAATTAACATCATAAGAATTTATCTTATCTTGATATAGTGTTATATCTGTAATGAATTTTTACTTACGGATTTCTTATGAACACTTTTAATCATTTCATTGAAAACAACAATGCCTTTAAAGAATCATACCTAGAAGGTTTAGCACTATATCGTGAAGATGCTTCTGCGAACGAAGATGAAAATGAGCTTCTCTCACAAAGGTTTCAAAGCTTTTATAAAGAGGCCATCTTTTCGGATAAGCTTAATGACTACTCCAACCTTAATTTCTATTGGTTCAATCTAATAGAGGCACTTATTGAGATCATTTCTTATCATAACGAATTTGAAGTTGGTGGTGAATTCGAAATGAGTGAATCTGAAGATGCAATTTTTAACTTCTGGCATGACAGTAACTTGGCCAAAGTTTTTTTAAATTCATTAAATGATTCAAAAGACCTGTTAGCTGAGTCCAAAAAACTAGTAACAATTTTAGAAGAGAATATTATTGCTTTCTTCAAGATTCACATTGATGAGAATATTGACAGCGAATTAACTTATTTGAATGTACCTGAACTAGGTGATGATAATTTATCAGCTTATCAAAATGGTCAAAGAATTATCTTTGATAATTTAGAAGATAAGGTTTTGGCAAAGCTGAATAGCTCATCACAAAAGAAGCCAGCAGTTATTTCTAAAATAGATGATTTAAATTTAATTTTCTATTCCGAATTAGAAGAAACAGCTCAGGAGATGACGATAAAAATTGAAAAAGCTTATCGTCGCCTTCAAAAATACACACCAGAACTTTTTGAAGTATTTAAAGAGTTTACACAAAACATTATTCCAATTCGAGAAAAAGGAATAGTAAGCTACTCAATGCAAACTCTTCCTGGATACTCGTCAATTAACACATATGATCGTGATGATATGGACTTAATGGATGATCTACTTCATGAAAATGGTCACCACGTTTTAAACAGCTATCTTAATCAAGAGGAGCTTTTAGAAGAGCTTGAAGAAAAAATATACTACAGTCCATGGAGACGCGCCCTAAGGCCTATTAGGGGCATTTATCACGCTTATATGACGTTTTATTGGGCCCTTGAACTATTCTCATCACTTTCACGACTTGAAGAACATGATTTCTCTAATGCTGAGTTTAGCAAGATTCAAGAACGTGCTATTGAAGAATACTATATGCTTCAATTCTGTGAACTAGATCTAGAGAAAGCCTACAGAGAAGAGATCATCTCTCCTGAAGGATATGAAGTATATTTACAATTCAAATCGATGGTTGATTCTCATAGGGATCATATATTTGCTCTACAGAAGAACTTAAATTCTAGTGCTGTAGAAGAACTTAAAAATGAACTTCTAACAGCACGAAATGAATATTATTAATTATAATTTTGAAATTTTTGATTTTAGTGCCTGCATCTCATTTGCGGGCATTAACTCACCTTGAGAAGTTGCTATTGGCATCCCCTTCTCAATAACACTTAAACAATCATCATATTTTTTTTGTTTAAATAAAATCTTTGATTTAAGAAGATACGCAACTGAGTACTTAGGATTTTCATTTAAGACAATCTCAATATGCCCCATGGCCTTATCAAACTTATCATTACTAAAATGAATATCGGCTAGGCCATAGTTGGCAACGACATCATTTTCGTCAATGGCCAATACTTTATTAAACATATCAAAACGTCGAGCTCTGTCTTCTTTTTCCGCACGCTCACGCTCTTCCTGTTCTTTCTTAAATTTAGCCTCATCACCAAATCGCTTGAATGAAGCAACTGTCGCAAGAGACTTCTCCTCTTCAGCTTCTTCAATCTTACCTAACTTCATCAGATAGAGAGACTTGTTTGTGTGGGCCATAACAGAATTTTCATCAACTTTTAGGAGTTGATCCATTACATCAATGGCCTTCTGATGATCACCACTATTACCTAAAATAACACCCTTTGATTCATAAGCATCAGCATAATGAGGATTGAAGCTTATTACCATATCAAGTAATTCGATAGCTTTTTCGACTTCTTTCTTATGATATAGACTTACCGCCTTATTAAAAAACACTTCACTTAAACCATCCGCAGATAAATTCTCTATCGGATATGTTTTGATCTTCATGTTAGAATCGATATCAAGATCATTGATTAAGAAATCACGAGGTGCTTTAACACTATAAAAGAACATACCTTGCTCTTCATATGAACTAAGAATTTTTAACTTCTTTCCTTCTGCGCTTAACTCATCACCCTCAAGTTTGATTCTTGATTCAACTAAAACAGGAAAGCGAGCAGCTCCACGACGAGATTCTATTTTAGCAGCAGTTTCCTGTCCTAAAAAACAACCTTTCTTATAGCTTAAAGCGTACTCATTCAATCTCGTTTCATTCACGAGATCCTTTTGAGTAATATTTAAGTTAAAAGTTGGCCAAGCTGATAATGTAATAAGCTTATCTAATATTTCTTTAGAAATAGTTGATTCAACTGCCTTATCAGTTAAACCAATATAAGCCTGTCCATCAAATATAGTTATTGGGACAAAGTCGTCTTTCTTATGTGTTGAAATAGTTGCGACTTTGTTTACTTCTTTAATTTCGATGTCTTCCATAATGATGAACTTCTCAAGCTCTTCTATCGTGGCCTGAGCAAGATCATTATTAACAACAAGGTAGTATCTATCTGCATTATTAATTAAGTAGAAAAAAGAATAAACTCGACCTGTACGATCTAAGCGACAGGCCAGAGAGGCCCTATTTACAACTTCATTTAAGTCAACAGTTAACTGACGCTGAAGATAGTCCTTCGTCTCGTTACCAATAAATGCATAGACCTTATGATCTTCAAAAGAAAATTGATTATCATAAAAAAAGAAATTACTTAAAACTTGAGCGGTCATTAACTAAACACTAAAGCTTTCACCACAACCACAAGTATTCTTTGCATTTGGGTTTTCAAAAACAAAACCTTTACCATTAAGGCCGTCTTTAAAATCTAAAGTAATACCACTTAAGTAGATCGATGACTTTGGATCCACGAGAATCTTTACACCATCTAGTTCAATAATATTGTCTGACTCTTTAGGAGCATCAAAATCAATATTATAAGAAAGACCTGAACAACCTCCACCAATAACTCCAAGGCGTAAGCCGAAGTCTTGAGTCGATCGATCCTCACTTTTGAAAATATTTTTTATTTGCGCAACTGCTTTTGGCGTCACATTTAATAACTCGTTCATATAAACCTCTAATATTACGTAGGTAATAATGACCAATAACTGAATTATATCACATTGATGATATACTTTATATAGGAGCAAGAAACAATGTCTATCTCATTGATTATTAAGAGCGGTGAAAATAAAGCAAAGGTTCTTATTAAACCTAAATTAAGCTTTGGACGCTCTAAGTCGTCTGTTGATATTTCAATCGATGACTCTAAAATTTCATCAAAACATCTAGAAATTACTTATCAAAATAAGGAAATAATTGTTAAGGATCTAGGATCGACAAACGGTACCTATATTAACAATAAAAAATTAATAGATGAGCAGCGTCTCTATATTTATGAAACGGTACGTATTGGGAATTGCATCATCTGTATTGATCTAAACGACTTAACTGATATTGAGTATAAATTTCTAACAAAGCCAGTAGACGCTAATGAGATCTCTCATGATAGTACTCAAACATCTACTGTGCTATCTGATCAAACCGGATTTTTGGCCCTAAACCAATTATCTCTTGAAAAACAGAAGTTAAGGGCCGAAATTAATAAGAAACAGCCTATTCAAAAGATTAGAAAGAAAGTCGCAAAAAAGAAAAAACCTGAGCCAGAAGACAAAACTGTCATGACTAAGATTTTAAAATTCTTTAAGTAAACCTTCTTAATCTTTTTTTGGTACCCAAGGAATATCTTGAATATTTTCATGCTTGTTTAAAAATCTAGCAACGATAAAGAAATAATCCGATAGTCGATTTAGATACTCTAAATCTATTGGATCTACATCCCCAAGCTCCACGGCCTCTCTTTCAACTTGGCGTGTTTTTGTGCGACAAATATGAACATTAGAGGCAGCAACACTTCCACCAGGAAGTATGAAATATTTTAAAGGATCTACTACAGAATCAAAGTAATCGATTTCTCCTTCTAAATGAAGGATATCTTCAATACTTAATTTCGGTAATTTAAAATTATCTCGGTCCTCTCTAAGCGTTGCGAAGTTAGAACCGAGAACAAAAAGATTTTCTTGAATTGATTTAAAAGTATTTTTTACTCTCGAAACATCGATGTAACAGAGCGATAGACCTACATAGCTATTAAGCTCATCAAGATTTCCATAAAGATTTATACGAGCACTTGCTTTAGATACTCGTTGGCCTCCAACAAGACTAGTCTCACCTTTATCACCTGTACGAGTGTAGATCTTCGACTTCTTCATTACATATTCCTTCTGTACTTCCCACCAATTTCATAAAGAAGATTAGTGATTTGTCCAAGAGAACAATAATTAACTGTTTCAATAAGTTCAGCAAAAATATTTCCACCAGATAAAGCAACTGCTCTTAGTTTATTTAGTGCTTCATCAGATTTGTCAGCATTTCTAGATTTAAAATCATTTAAACGTGAAATCTGACCTTTCTTTTCTTCGTCACTACAACGTGAAAGTTCAATTTCTTGGTTTAACTGCTCATCAATATTGTCTGCAATATAAGTATTAACACCAATGATTGGAAGTTCACCAGTATCTTTTAGTGTCTCATAGTATAGAGACTCTTCTTGAATTTTTGATCTTTGATACATACTTTCCATTGCACCAAGAACACCACCCTTATCAGAAATTCTCTCAAATTCTGCTAAGATAGCTTCTTCAACAAGATCGGCTAACTCTTCAATTACGTAAGCTCCCTGCATAGGGTTGTCAGATTTATTTAAACCAAACTCGCGGTTAATAATCATCTGAATTGCCATTGCACGTCTTACAGACTCTTCAGTTGGTGTCGTAATCGCTTCATCATAAGCATTTGTATGTAGAGAGTTACAATTATCAGAAAGTGCAAGGTAAGCTTGTAGAGTCGTTCTAATATCATTGAAATCAATTTCTTGAGCGTGTAAAGAACGCCCTGAAGTTTGAATGTGATATTTAAATTTTTGAGACTTGTCATTTGCACCATATTTATCGCGCATTGTGATCGCCCAAATCTTTCTAGCAACACGTCCGATCACTGAGTATTCAGGATCAAGACCATTAGAGAAGAAGAAAGATAAGTTTTGAGAGAACTCATCAATATTTAATCCACGAGCTAAGTAGTACTCAACAAAAGTGAAACCGTTAGCAAGAGTGAAAGCAACTTGAGTAATTGGGTTCGCGCCAGCTTCTGCAATATGGTATCCCGAAATTGAAACCGTATAGTAATTTTTAATTTTCTGCTGACAGAAATACTCTTGAACATCTCCCATCATCTTAAGTGCAAACTCAAGAGAGAAGATACATGTGTTCTGTGCCTGATCTTCTTTTAGGATATCTGCTTGTACAGTACCTCTAATTTGTTGAAGAATTGCTAGGCGTTTTTCATTATCGTAATAATCCTCACCTTTTAACTTTTGTCTTAAAGCAGTGTTTAAGTAGAAAGCTAACATAACTGGTGCAGGACCATTAATTGTCATTGATACAGATGTATATGGATCAGATAGATCAAAGCCATCAAATAGTAATTCCATATCTTCAACTGTCGCAATCGAAACGCCGGCTTCACCAATTTTACCAAAGATATCTGGACGAAGATCTGGATCTTCTCCGTAAAGAGTTACAGAGTCAAAAGCAGTTGAAAGACGTTTCGCTTTGTCATCTTTTGAAAGGTAGTGAAAACGCTTATTCGTTCTCGCTGGGCCACCTTCTCCTGCAAACATTCTCTTTGGATCTTCATCAGTACGCTTAAATGGAAAAATCCCTGCGCCGAATGGAAAGAAGCCTGGCATATTTACATCTCTAATGAAACGGTACTGATCAACTTTAGAAGAGAATCTTGGAGTTCCTACTTTTTGAATTTCTAATCCAGAAAGTGAAGTATATTTAGTTGCAACTTTAAACTCTCGATCACGTACGTGATAAGTGAAAGTTCCGTCTTGGTATTGCTTTAAAACTGATTGAAATTGTTCAATCTCTTTTTCAACATCTTCACCAAGCTCTGCTTTAAGCTCAGCAAGCTTTGCATCAACTTCGTTACTTGGAACAATTTTACTTGTGATCTCAAGTGCTTCGATGTCACGAAGTTTTTCCATTCTAATTTCAGTTTCGTTATTATAGTCACGAGAAGCCTTAGCAATCTCTCTTAGGTATAATGATCTCTCTGCAGGAATAATTCTCGTCTTATCATTACTTGCTCGATTTGCGATGATTCCTTCTAGAGGTGCTTGGTCAAAGTCAAATGTTTGAGCAATGGCCTGAAATAAAGCATTTACACCAACATCATTAAACTTAGATGCCATTGTTCCAAAAATTGGAAGCTCTTCATCCGTCGGAGAACCTGGATGACCAGCAAACAGTTGATGATTGCGGCGATATTGCTTTCTAATATCTCTCATTGAATCTTCTGAACGAGGCTTTTCAAACTTGTTTAGAACTACAAAGTCAGCCTGTTCAAGCATCTCAATTTTTTCAAGTTGAGTTGCAGCACCATACTCAGGAGTCATTACATATACACACTTATCTGAGATCTTTGTAATCTCATCAGAAGCCTGACCAATACCTGAAGTTTCAACGATAATTAAATCGAAATCTTGTTCCTTTAAAAAGTTAACAGTCTTTTTAATTTGAGGAGAAAGCTCTGTACCAGAGTCACGAGTTGCCAGTGATCTAATATAGAAGTTTTCAAAATTAGCAGAACCAAGTCTAATACGGTCACCTAAAAGAGCACCTTGAGTTTTCTTCTTAGTTGGGTCAACTGAAATAAGTGCAACTTTCTTTTCTGGATAAAAGCGGTGAAATCTTAAAAGTGTTTCATCAATTAAAGATGACTTACCAGCACCACCTGTCCCCGTGATACCAAGAACTGGAATATTTTTATTTGAAGAAGGAATTTCAATATCGGCCCCATCTTCAATAGCAGTAATTACTTTTGCTAATTGAGTCTTTGGTAGATCCTTTGCTTTTGCATCAAGAGTGAAGCCATCAAGTGTTGAGTGAGTAGCTCTCTCGATCATATCGTCAATAATTCCCTCAAGACCTAATTTCATCCCGTCTTCAGGAGAATAGATTCTTGTGATACCTTTTTCGTGCAGGGCCTTAATTTCTTTTGGAGTGATTACACCACCACCGCCGCCAAAAATACGAACGTTAGTTGCCCCAGCTTCATCTAAAAGCTCACGTACATAAGCAAAGTATTCATTATGCCCACCTTGATAAGAACTCAAGGCAACAGCATTTGCGTCTTCGTGTAAAACAGCATCAACAACCTCTTGTGCAGAACGGTTGTGTCCAAGGTGAATAACTTCCACACCTTTTGACTGAAGAAGCCTTCTCATAATATTTATTGATACATCATGGCCATCAAATAAACTGGCCGCTGTGACAAATCTTAATTTTCTCACTCTAAACCTCTGAAATCACGTCAGGTAAAAACAATTATTTACCCAAGCTTTTTATCATTCAATATTGCTAAAGGACTATACCTAATGTATTTTAATCAGGCAAAAATCCCTTTTATGATGCGTTGAAATACGTTAAAATACTGCTAATTAACTTAGTATTAGGAATTGCTAATGAGCGAAGATGTTAAATTTTTAGTGGAGAATCCTTACCACTCGGCACGCTTTAAGCCAGCGAGAAAAGGTAAGAAGGGCCCTAAGCTACTAGCTGTTGTTCACCAGTCAGGATGTACAGGATGTGAAATCTGTATCCAAGGTTGTCCAGTAGACTCAATTGAACTAGTACCTGGTCCAAATCCAAATAACCCACAATTCAATCAAACAGTTGAGATCGACCTAGCTAGATGTATTGGTTGTCAAAACTGCTCTCAAGACTGTCCTTGGGAAACGATTACAATGTATGAGCACAATGATGCTTTTGCAATTTGGGGACGTGAAACTCTTAAGTCAGAACTCTATGTTTCAGAAGAGTCTCTTAACGAGCTACACAGCGAATTTGGAATTATAAAAGAAAAACCAAGTGAAGAAACAAATACAGAAGAAGAGAGTGCTTAAGCCTAGGCTTTAGCACTCTTTTTATTTCCACGAACTTCAGTTAAAAAATAATCAACAATATATATACCTGCTGCTACAGATATTGAAGCATCTGCCACGTTGAAAGCAGCAAAGTGCCATCCCTTATAATAGAAATCAAACATATCGACGACGTAATCTAATGAGATACGATCAATAAGATTTCCAACAGCTCCAGCGAAGATCATTGAATAAGCTAAACAAAGCATATAACTTTTCTTTCTTGAGTCCCAGATTAAATAGACAAACCAAAGACATGCAATTACCGGCAGGATTTTAAAAAGAATCATTCTAACTACGTCAGGAAACTCACTTCCCATTCCAAAAGCTACACCAGGATTCTTCACATAAGTAAGATTAAAGAAGCCAGGAATAACTGTTAATGTTTCCCCAAGCTTAAAACTAGATTGAATTGCTCCCTTAGAAAATTGATCCAAGAAAAGAATTCCAACAATAAGTAATGTCATTTGCCAAATTCGATTCATTTATAAAATTCCTTAGGGTTAATCTCGTACTTTTCAATCTTTCTAAGAAGTGTCTTCTTAGGAATATTTGCTTTCAATGCTGTTTGATTAATCTTTCCATTATTAATTTTTAAAGCCTGGATGATAAATTCTTTTTCAAAAATATCTTTAGCTTGTGAAAAATTAAGCCTTAGCTCACCGTCAACTTCATTAGTTGCAAAAACAAATTGATAACCTTGTGCACTTGCAATTAATTGTTCATCTTGTCCCGCATCTGTAAGAACAGAGTCCTTAATTTCATCGTAATCAATAATAGCTTGAGATTCTTCGACAAGATTTTCAACTGTAACTGATTTTCTTATCTTATCTGGTAAAGAGCTGGCTTTGATAATATCACCACTTTCAATAATGAAAGCATGCTCGATAACATTTCTAAGCTCACGAATATTACCTGGCCAATCATGACCTTGCATAATCTTCATTGCTTCTTCATCAAGTCCACTAATTTCTAGATTATGAACATTATTAAAATACTTAACGTAGTATTCAACAAGATGAGGAATATCTGAGTTTCTCTCTCTTAACGGAGGAAGATATACAGGAAGAACATTTAAACGGTAGAATAAGTCTTCTCTAAATGTTCCTTCTTCAATCATCTTTTCAAATGGTTTGTGTGAAGCTGCAATTACACGAACATCAGCTTTAATCTCTCTATTTGAACCGACAGGAGTGAAGGTACCTTCTTGAAGAACGCGAAGTAGTTTAACTTGCATCGTTGGTGAAACATCACCGATCTCATCTAAGAAAAGAGTTCCACCATCAGCAAATTGAAACTTACCGATTTTTCTTTCGTTAGCACCAGTAAACGCACCTTTTTCGTGACCAAATAATTCTGACTCTATTAAGTTTTCAGGAATAGCTGCCAAGTTAATCGTTACAAATTTTTCATCTTTTCTTGGACCATTATAGTGAATTGCACGAGCAACAAGCTCTTTACCTGTACCAGACTCACCTCGAATTAAAACCGGAGTGTTTACTTGCGCAAGCTTTCCAATAACATTGAAAACCTTCTGCATAACATCTGATTCACCAACAAATTTATTTTTTGTATCACCAAGTGATAAAACTGGAGCCGAGAAACCAACTGTTTCAACAAGTGATCTTGCTTTAAGGGCACGCTTAATCAATGAAACAAGATTGTCTGAGCTGATCGGCTTTTCAAGGTAATTATAAGCGCCTTCTTTTACGACCTTTACCGCATCAGTAACATTTGAATACGCAGTTAAGATAATAACAATTACTGAAGGATCATGTTTCTTAATCTCTGTTAACGCTTCAATACCATCCATTTCAGGCATGTTCACGTCCATAACAACTAGATCATACTTAGTCTTATAAACAGCACTTAACGCCTCTTTCCCGTTGTCGGCAACATCAACTGCAAAGTGATGAAATTCCAACGCCTCTCTTACTGAGGTTTGTAAAACTTTATCATCATCGACAACTAAAACCTTATGCATATGCACTCCATTTATTTATTCAAAAATTTAATTAGAAAACTTGTTCCTTCTCCAAGTGATGAAGTTACAGAAATCTCACCACCATGAAGTTCTACGAAATATTTTACCAGATAAAGACCTAGACCGCTCCCCTTAATAATATGGGACGCATCATTTTTAACCCGATAAAACTTCTCAAATATATTATCGACATCGTCTTGGCCCATACCAACACCATTGTCTGAAATTTCAATATAGACCCAAGTATCATCGTCCCAAGTCTTTATATTAATTGTCTTACCTTCACCAGCATATTTAATCGAGTTTTCAACAATATTAGAAACAATACGATTAACGAGACTAACATCAATCTCAATTGGAAATAGTGGTCCGAGCTCTGTCTCAATTGACATCTCTTTTGAACGCGCCAGGTACATTAAGCTATTTACGCAATCTTCAATAATTTTATTAACATCCTTACTTTGAAGATTAAGAGAAATATTTCGAGACTCAACTTTTGTAAGGTCTAAAATTGAAGTGATAAAATTATTAAGTTCTTTTGTTGAATCAATAATAGTTTTTAGTCCATCGTGCATGTAGGTTTCACCACCACGATTTCTTTGCAGCATATTATCAGCAACACCTGCAATTTTGGCCACCGGTGTCTTCAGGTCATGACTCATTAACGAGATAAAGTTTTGCTTTAAGTTTTCAACTCTCTTAAGTAGCTTTGTTTCTTCTTGAATCTTATAACGACGTTGATACTCACCAATCGCCCTAAATGGTACCCAAATATAGTAAACGACAAACACTGTTAATAAGATATGCGTAATATAAAGCCAAAGTCCAAAGATTAAAAAGATTAAATATGAAAAGAGAACTGTTCCAACAATAATCCCAAACGTAATAAGAAGTCCTTTAGCTGGCTGAATTCTAGATATAACAATTGAAAGAATGACACCAATTAACATCGAAAGAATTTTAGTCACCCAAAGAGGTATTGAATAAATTAATTGATTCTCCATTAATGCTTTTGTCATATTGGCATGGATTTCTAATTTCGACGTTCTCTTCTGATCTTTATCAAATGGAGTCTTTGCATAATGTCTCAAATTCGAAATATAGGCAGGACCAATTAAAACAACTTTTCCATTAAAGTAGCCACTTGGAATATTTCCAACAACAACTCTGTGCACAGGTAGTTTTTCTAAGTGCTCTAGTGTTCGTAATGGATAACGAAATAAGCTGAAGCTAGCATCAGCTTCTGGCATATAATAAGCACTTTTTAGCTTATTTAAAACGAGAGGTTCTTCATTATTAATTATTCGCCATTCATTAGCAGTCCAAAAATCAAGAGTCTCTTCACCTGAAATATTGAGAACCATTCTTCTTACGACATCATCTTTAGCAAATAGCTTACTATCAATATTCACAACTGCTGGAGAATATCCCAAGTCTCTTAATTCTTGTGGAGGAAGACGCTCTCCCCAAGAATCTAATTCTGTCCCATAACGATAAAGTCCACCTTGCTTCATATAATCTTTAATTTCATCATGAAGCAATTGAAGAGACGCTGCTTCTCTTTCGTTTAATGGAGCAGAGAGATCTCCAAAGAAATTTATAATTGCTGGTTTATCCTTTAAGACTTTCCTGAAAAGCTTTAGATAAGTTGTATAGGTATAAGGATAACTTTCGCCAAGAAACTCATCACTCTCTTCATCAATCTTAATGAGAACGATATTATCATCGTGAACTAGAGTCATATCTAGCTTTAGTCTAAGATCATAAAAGATTGCTTCAATAGATTGAAACTTATACTGAAATAAAACAGACAAGAAGACGACTGTAAAAAGCGCTGGGTAATATTTTGTAAAATCTAATTCTCTGAAGTACTTAAAAAAGTTCTTCATAGTAACTCACTTTGATGAAATCGCTCATCCATAGCATCTGGAGTACGTAGAATTGACCACATTGTTGTTGAAGCGACATTAAAATGCACAACATTAATCATCGCATTCTCAAGGTAAATTACCTTCTGAGCAACTCCTCTCATATCGACACTCTCATTCTTTTTAAAGTGATATTCTTTAAAACTATTTGAAAGGCGATTAAATAATCTTCGAGGTACGACAAACATATAACGGAAAACGGCTTCAGCTCTTGCCAACTTGAACACCCAATTAAAAATCGTACGCCAAAATAAAAGAACCACTAAGATGTGAGTTAGTATCTTTGCATTAATTGTCTCATTGAAACTAAGTTCAGCCTCAAGGTACTTATCCATTTCAGATGGCGATAAATTCTTTATGATAGCTGAGTTGATGATCACATAACCAGAACCAAGCAAGCTTCCCATCATAAAGAAAGGAGCATTTTTACTCTCAAAAAACTTCAATCTTCCCTTATTGCCCCTAAAGTGAAGTCCATTTATTTTATTAAAAATGGCCACATGTTCTTTGTTATCTAATCTTATTGGGTTTAGCTTAGACAGCACAATGGAAGGTATGATGTAAGTAAACGAAATTACATAGATTAATGTCGCCAATGCTACCGAACTCGATATGTGGAGATTTGTACTGAAGACAATGAATCCACCGGCCAGGAAAAATACCTGAATAAAGACGATAAAAAGACTTAATAAATATGAAATTAATACACTAAACAAAATTTTGTCCCTATTTTTTTTACAAGATATTCTCTAATTATAGACCCAAATCCAAAATACGGCTATAAGTCATCTGAATCACAGATAGACAAAAGCAGATATATATGAAGCGATTGATATATAATTTCGCAGCGCACCTATTGTGGATTCCGTAATTGTGATACACAAGGCATTAACGTTTTAAATATAAGCAGAAGGGGTATTTTGAATGCATACTAAGCTACTTTTTGGTACAGCAGGTGTTCCTAATTCTACAGTTAAAAAGAACAATCCAGTAGAAGGTGTTAAAAGAATTCACGAACTTGGACTTGATTGTATGCAACTCGAGTTTGCACACGGCGTAAGAATGAAGGAAGAAGTTTCTTCAAATCTAAGAAAAGTATCATATGAGCTAGGCGTTCCATTAACTTCTCACGGCCCATACTATATCAACCTAAATGCTAGAGAGCAGGATAAAATTGATTCTTCTGTTGAAAGAATCATCCAAACAGCTAAGATTTCTGACCTTTGTGGTGCAGAATCAATGACTTTCCACGCAGCTTTCTACATGAAAGATTCTCCATATGATGTTTTCGACCTAGTTGAAAAGTCGATGAATGTAATCGAAGAAAGATTAAGCAGACTTGATATTGAGATTGAGCTTCGTCCAGAGCTTACAGGAAAGACTTCACAGTTTGGTTCTTTAGAAGAGCTTATCAGCCTAACTAAGAACGTAGACTCTTGTCGCCCATGTATGGACTTCTCTCACTTATATGCACGTACTAACCAGTACAACTCAGAAGAAGAGTTTGATGAAGTAATCAACAAACTTAAAGAAGAACTTGGTGAAGATTCAGTTAAAAATATGCACATCCATATTTCAGGTATTAGCACTAACTCTAAAGGTGATCTTAAACACCTTAACCTAGAGAAATCTGACTTTAACTGGAAAGATCTTCTAAAGTCTCTTAAGAAGAATGGTTGTGGTGGATACATGATCTGTAACTCACCAAACCTAGAAGACGATGCATTAATGCTTAAAAATTACTACAATTCACTATAAAAAAAAGCGGCTTTTAAGCCGCTTTTTTTATCTCTTCAAAATCTTTAGTTTCGATATAAATATTTTCATCCATCATATAAACAACTAAGTCATTATGTGTTTGAAGAACTTCTTTTAGGCCATCATTAAGAGCCTTATCATAAAGTTTAAGTTCAAGAAAACTGCTTATTTTCAAGTCATTAATAAATGAAAGTCCTTGTGGAAAATCTATGAAAGTACCACCGATCCAGAGACGATAAGACTTTATTTCTGAAATATAATTTAGTTGATGAGCATTAGAGTTGGCACTTTCAGTTAAGTTGAAAGTTTCACCAACCAGTTTATCTAAAGAAAGATCTAATATTTTGCTACTTTTCACGACTTACTTATCGGTAAGTTCGAAGATATCTTAACGAGCGTCTGTTTCTTTAAACTCGTAAAAAGACTTCACATCACTGATATCTGAAATCAACCACTTATCATCCTTCTTAATAATAAGAGCAATCTTCTTAACAGAGATCGAAACATCTTGTTTTGTCTTACCATCAGTGGCCTCATCATCATAGGCCACTGAATAAGTGATTGAACACTCATCGCCCGAGCAGTTCTTATAGACAATCGAAAGTCTAGATTTCTTGAAATTAGACATTTCATTGAGCTTCTTCGCGTCCTCAGTTAGTGCCTGAGTATATTCTTCAAGTAATGTACCAGTAAGGTAATCTTTAAGCTCATCAACTTTAATTTCATCATTCAGTCTTTTCTCGATAAATGCAGTTAGCACTCCTTCAGGAGACTTATTTGAGTTACATGAAATAAAAAGTAATGCAATGATTAGATACTTAAACATTTAGAGTTCCTTCCTAGATTATAATGAAACAATTCCTCTTCGTTTCAGAATATTATAAAGTGTAATCCAGTTGTAATTATTATTTTCTGACTTTGATAATAATTTTAATCCATAGCCGTTAGGGTAAACGAGCTCAACACAAAAGTTATCAACAAATTTTCTACCTTCATATTCTAACTCAAATTCTAACTTTTCACCCTTAGATATTTTTTCACTTGTGTAGATTACAATTCCTTTATCATCACAGTTAGAAATTTTAACAGGTAAACAAGAGCCTGACGAAAGATATACATTTCCTTCAAGAGAACAAAAGCCGTCGAAATTAAAATTTTCTTTTGTAAAAATTGGTTTGAAGATTGCTTGTCCAAGCTCTTCCTTCAAAAGAAGAATCATATTATATGAAACTAATAAAAAGATTACCGCCATCAAAAGAATAATCTTGTCGTACTCCACTAGGAATAATGAAAATACCTTATAAAAGATATTTAAAACAAAGACCGACAAAACCACTATAGTAAGTTCTCCCATGTAGAGAATCTTAAAAATTAAAAATATAGCTAAGGCAGTTGTAATTTTATAGGTCGTAACAATTCCGATAAAACGATTCAAGTCAATTGCTGAAACATCTGCATCAAGTGAATAACACGTATGTAGGAAAAACAGCGAAAATACCACAAACAGAATATTTAGCAATTTGAATGTCAGAGTGTCAGAATTGTGCACTTATTACCTTAAATTTTAAAATTTGTTATAATTAATATATGGATTATTATCTCGAAATTTCTTCACGTTGTATAGAGTGTGATAACTGCAGGCTTATCTGTCCAGAAAAGGCAATTTTTATGGATAAAGGTAAGTACACAATAGAACCTTGGGCCTGTACGTTGTGTAACGCATGTATACTTGTTTGCCCTGTCGACTGTATAAAAGAAGTTACTCAGAAAGAATAATCTTTTTCCTTATAAGTAATAATTCTCGAATCGAAATCAAATCGAACACCAAGCCAATCCATTATTGATGTCGATCTAAAATCAGTTCCTTCAAGTTCCTCGATAGAGGCAACAAATTTTTTAACCACAGCTGGAAGCTTTTCAAGGTCTGAAATTACATCAATATACTTGTCCAGTGTACCCAAGTCGAGAAACACTGGGTTTTTAGGAAGGCTCATATGGACTGTTTTATTATTATAGTCCGCTACCGTTTTGAAGAAAGATGATTCACCTTCAACCAGTGGAATCTTTCTTAAATCTAATATACCAACACCTGAGTAAGTTAAATAATTACTATCAGCATCATGAGGTGAAATACTTGTAAGCTTTCCATCAATAACTTTAGTCTCGTTGTAAGAAGCATCTTTATCAACTTCAATTGCATATAAGTGAGCAATCGCATTAGCAGATAACATTCGTTCAACATCATTTTGAATCTGCTCAAAATCAAAAAAATAAAATTGATCAGAATTAATAATGAATATAACCTCATCATCAATATGCTTCTTCAAGTTATGAATACAGCCACCGCTACCTAAGATATCTGGTTCATGTAGTAAGACAACATCCTTATCTTTTGCCCAAACCAGCATTTCGTCATGACAATGGTGAGAATTTATATAGATTTTATTACAACCTAACATTTTTGCATAAGCTACTTGTAAATCCAGCAAACGTAGATTGAAAAATGGCCATAAAGGTTTAGGTATTATATTTCCTAGATTTCCCATGCGTGTGCCAAAACCAGCACTAGCAATAAAGCAAGTTTTAATCATTCAAACCTCGCTCTAAAATTTTTGCGAAATCATTAAACTTTTCAATTGTACTCGTTTTACAAGTATTAATGAGCTTCTCTAAGTTTACAGGGATGAATTGTAGGTAATTATCTTTCTTTTTATCGATATTTAAATAGGCGAAACTTCCAAGGGCCTTAAAAGTTCTTTGAATTTGCACAATATGATAATCATTTTTGTACTTATTATAAAAGTCATTATCATAACTTAATAATAACTTCTCTTTCTCGGCGTCAGAGAAATTAATATAACAGTCGTCTACAAGTGAAACTAAATCATACATTTTTGGGCCAACCCTCATGTCTTGATAGTCAATATGGAATAGAACACCATCCTTAACATAAAGATTATTTGAATGATAATCGCGATGACAAACAACTTCCTTATGAGATTCATAATAGTTAATGATGTATTCTCTCACTTCTTTTAGAAGTAAACTTTCATCATTATTTAGTTCAACTCCTAAATGTTGCTGTAGAAAATAATTGCATGCTAAATCAAATTCAAAACCAATTTTTTCACGATCAAAGTCTCTTCCCATGCAAAACTCAAGTGGCATATTTTGATATTTTTTAATATCGCCTACAGCTTCTACATGCTTAGAAAGTCCTGAAGAAAGATAAAAATCCTTTAACGAAATACTTCCAATATCTTCTAGAATAAGGATTGAAAACTCTGGATCGTAGAATAGAATCTTAGGTGTATTAATATCACTTAAAATATTATTTGTGACAGTGTTGAAGTCACAACTTTGTTGGCCATTTGAAATCTCAACACACACTACATATGTATTATTCTCGTGATTTAAACGATAGTATTCACGGCTAGAAGCATCACCTGACAATTTCTGCAGATTGCTATCTTTAGTATAATAACCAACATTTTCTAGCTTATTTACAATTGATTCTTTATTCATCCTATTTACTCTTTAGATACTTTCTTTGAAATAATAGAATAGACGAGATGAGTTTTTTTCAAAAATTAAATTCTCATCCTCTCCACTATTCACCATATAATTTTTAAGTAAAAATTCTTCTTTCGAAAGCTCATGTGAGTGTACACCTTGCACACTAAAACTAATCGATTGACGGTTTAGAGTCTGGAGCCAAAGAAGTCGTGCCTCTGGATCGTATCCAGATTTGATTAATACTTCGTAGACCAAGTTATTTAAGTCTCTTTTAGCATTTAAGTCTAAATTATTAATACGAATCATATCATCGATAGTGTAAGAATTTAGTGGAATCAGTTTTTTCTTCTCATAGATGCCAATTTTACTTCTTATCAATTCTCCTAAGAGAACGGCCACGAAAATATTCTCACTATTCATATAATTTTTAAGTAAACCACGAGACATAAAAACGTTATTTTTTGGAAGGGAGAAGTAGAAATTCCTATTGTCATCAACAATATAAAAATTGATACCAAAATCGTCTTTTTGAAAGAGCCCTTGATTATTTAAATAAAGTTCTTTTGCAATTGTATTCAAGTAACGCAGAGATCTTCTATTTGGTTTTCTTACCTTATTATTTTTGATGAAAAGTTCTGCTATTCCTTCAAGGTGCGTCAGATAATCTTGAGATGTAAACGTATCCTGATAGTTGTATGGATAATCATTATCTTTTTTATAAAGATAAGTACAAGACGTGAAGCTAAATAGTGTTAGTAGAATTAAAATTTTCATCTTCTATTAGGTAAAAAATAAAAAAGCTCTCGTTATGAGAGCTTTATATAATTAAACTATTATACATGAATTACATAGACTCGGAAGCAACATCTCTTTCCTCAGGAACATAATAAAGAGTAAAACCTGCAAAGATTAGATTTGGGTCTTTAATCATATCTCTATTATTATCCCAGATTGATCTCCACTTGGCCGGTGTTCCATACTTATCTTGAGAAATAACACCAAGTGTTTCTCCTCTTCTAATTAAGTGAGGTAGTCCAACTGGGTTCCAGTTAAATTGTCCACTTTGATATTTGATTTTATCTCCTGCTTGAAGACCATCGGCCAAAGCTTCTTGATTCATCGCTTGGATATCACGCCACTTTCTATAGTCACCATATAGCTTAAAAGCAATCCACATTAGTGTTTCACCTTTTTGAACTTCATAGTAATCAGATGCAGTTACAATAACGTCTTTTTCTAAAGCTACATTTTCTTCAAGAAGAATTTCATCTGTTGGTGATGGTGCTTCACTTCCAAGAACAGCAACTGATTCATCAGTCGGTTGCATTGTTGCTTCTTCTAGTTGATTTAGATCTTCATTCGCATCAACAACGAAGTCAGAATCATCAATTGAAATCTCTTCAGATTGTTCAGCCGCTGCTACTTCCCCTTCTTTCTTTTCATTGTTTGAACATGAAGTGAAAGTTAGTGCCGAAACTAATAATAATAAGAATATCTTCTTCATGGTATATTACCCCTTTTAAATAGTAACAATTATATGTAATTCCCTTCGGTTACTTTTAAATAGATATTTAAATTTTAACCGCCTAGACTAATTTCTTCATGCGATGTACAATTTTTCCGTATGAAGAATATAATGATCCTATTCTTACTATTTTTATCAACTACTGCTCTTTCTCAAAGTGCGGTTAATGATTTCTCAAATGCAGCTAATTTTGAACTAGCTAATGAAAAGCTATTGAAAATTTCTGGAACTAAAAGAATTATTCTCGTCAGTAATAGTCAAGATAGCTTCGCAAAAGGTGACTACATTACTATCTTAATAAATAAGGTACCTGTTGCACGTGGAGTTGTTCCAAAACAAGAAGAGAATCAAGCAGCCGTTAAAGTCACAAAAGTGTACGATGAAGAATTATTTAAAAATTTCTTTGTAAACCAAGATGTTCAAATCTTGCGTGGCGATGACTCAGCTTACGGTAAGCCCGCTGACAATCAAGATGATCAATTTAAAATCACTGATTCAGAATCTCTTTATGATGATACGACATTACTAGAGGAAGACTTGTATGGTGATGAAAGTCAACAAACAGGTGTCATTAAAAATGATAATATCGCCTCTGTTGGTATCGGTCTTGTGGATGGGTTTAACACTGCCGGAAAGCAAGATACAAATACTCAATATAATGCCGCATGGTCTTTTCAAGTTGAAAAAAATATTTGGATCGAAGGCTTTATTGGTCGTCATCTTATTCGTGCTTTCCCTGCAGATGATATAGATACAGCAGTAAATCAGTATATCTTCAGAGCAAAGTACTCATTTGAAGGTCCTTTATACACCGTATTTATGCCATATGTTGGATATAAATTTGCAACTGCTGATAGTCCTGGTGCTGGTGACGTTTCTAAAGTTGGTTCAGACCAAGCCCAAAGAGAACTTGACCTCGTTGCAAGTGTTGAGCAAGATGAGTTTGTTTTTGGTGCAACAGGATTTAAAAGATTAGTACCTGGATGGTTTTTAAGGGTTGATATTGGAACAGATGTAATGGGAGTAGGTCTTGCACTTGAGTTCTAAGTTTTTATTATTTTTTACTACTTTTGCACTAACTTCTTGTGGTGTAAAAACTGCTCCCAAGCCAAAGAATGATAACTTTCCTTCATTCATTGAGCAAAATAAAAAAGTACTAAGACCTAAGTCACAGCTTAAATCTAAAAGCTCAGATGAAGATTCAAAAAAAGAATCTAAAAAGTCTTCGAACTAATGAAAATAATCTTCAGTCTCGGCTCAAATTTAAATAATAAAGAAGAGATTCTTCTTAGCGCAACTAAAGAAATCGAATTGGCCCTAGATGCCAAATCATTTATTAGTAGGATTTTCGAAACCCCACCATACGGGCCACAAGATCAGCCAAATTTTTATAATATTGCTCTTGAAATTGAGACATCCCAAAACATAGAGCCAGAAGCTCTTTTGCACATAGCAAAAGAAATCGAAAATAAACTTGGTCGCAAACGACGCTATCACTGGGGCCCTAGAGAGATTGATATCGATATTATTTTTATTGATAAATTAAAATATGAATCAAAGAACTTAATTATACCCCATAAAGAATTTAGAAATAGAAGCTTTGTGCTCGAGCCCTTGAAGGATTTACCGAGCTATAGCGAATACAAATCATATTTTGAAATTGCTGAATTGAAGCATAATGATGCAACACCACTCAAATAGTACCAAGGTGTTTTATTACACTATCTTAAGCCTTTATTACCTATTTACTAAATACTGAAAAACTATCTATAATAATGTCACATTATCTTTAGAACAATAGGTTCCATCATGATCAACTTTGAATTAACTTCCGAGCAAAAAGAAATTCGTGAACTTGCAATGAAATTTGCAAAAAATGAGATGATGCCTAAAGCTGGCGAATATGATGAAAAGGCACAGATGCCTTTGGACATTCTTCGCAAAGCTTGGGAGCTTGGTTTAGTTAATACTTGTATTCCAGCTGAATATGGTGGAGCAGGTTTTTCTACTATTGATTCAATGATCATTACTGAAGCTCTTGCCTATGGTTGCCTAGGAATGAATACCGCAATCATGGCAAATGATCTTGCACTTCTACCAATTGTTATTGGTGGGAATGAAGAACAAAAAAAGAGATTTTTAACTCCTTTTACTGAAGATTATAAAATTGCAGCTTTCTGCTTAACAGAACCAGGCTA
The DNA here is from genome assembly GCF_043196495.1 of Halobacteriovorax sp. XZX-3. Classification (NCBI taxonomy): domain Bacteria; kingdom Pseudomonadati; phylum Bdellovibrionota; class Bacteriovoracia; order Bacteriovoracales; family Halobacteriovoraceae; genus Halobacteriovorax; species Halobacteriovorax sp. XZX-3. Next base: position 1,868,131 of record NZ_JBEBMO010000001.1, read on the forward strand.
TGGATCAGATGCAGCGGGTATCAAAACAACTATAAAAGAAAGTGGAGATCACTACTTATTAAATGGAAATAAGATGTGGATCACAAATGCAGGATATGCAGATCTTTTTGTTGTCTATGCAACAACTGATACAACACTTAAGCACAAAGGTATTACGGCACTTGTTATTGATGGAAAGTCCGAGGGAATTGAGCTTGGTGAAAAAGAAAATAAAATGGGACATCGTTGTTCTGATACTAGAGCAGTGACTTTTACAAACGTAAAAGTTCCAAAAGAGAATATTTTAGGTGGTCTTGGTCAAGGTTGGCCAATTGCAATGGCAACATTAAATCACTCTAGACCTATGGTTGCGAGTTCCGCAGTAGGTGGAGCTCAATGTGCTATGGATCATGCGGTTAAGTATGCTGGGGAGAGAGTACAATTTGGTGTTCCACTATCTCGTCATCAGGCCATTCAAATGATGATCGCCGACATGGGAATTGAAATTGAAGCAGCTCGACTACTTGTTCAAAAGGCTGCGTGGTCAATTGATAATGGAAAACCAAATCCAGAACTTTCATCATACTCAAAAGCTAAAGCCGCTGATATGTTTATGAAAGTAGCAACTGATGCTGTACAAGTATTTGGTGGCTACGGTTATAGTAAAGAATATCCAGTTGAAAAAATAATGAGAGACGCCAAACTCATTCAAATATATGAAGGCACTTCACAAATACAAAGATTAGTTATTGCTAAAGAAATTTTTACAAGGAGCTAAAATTGAACATTTTTGTATGTATTAAACAAGTTCCAGACACGGAAACTAAAATTACTCCAAATGGTGATGGATCTTATATCGAAACAAGTTCTATCAAGTGGATCATGAATCCATATGATGAATTTGCAGTAGAGCAAGCTCTATTAACTAAAGCTGCAAACAGTGGTTCTACTGTTACTGTAGTAAGAGTTGGTGGTGTTAAAGACACTGAAGCTCTAAGAACTGCCCTAGCAATGGGTGCTGACGATGCAATCCTAGTTGAAGCTGATGACAACTTAGATTCATATATGACAGCTAAAGCACTTAAAGGTGCTATTGAAAAATCTGGGAAAACTCCAGATGTTATCTTCACTGGAAAACAAGCAATTGATGACGACTGTCTTCAAGTTCCACAACTTCTAGCTCAAATGCTAGGAATGCCTTCAGTAACTGTTGTAGACGGTTGTGAAGAAGCAGGTGGTTCATATACTCTTAAAAGAGAAGTTGAAGGTGGAGCACTAGAAGTTTACGAAGTAACTGCCCCAGTATTAATTGCGGCCAACAAAGGTCTAAACAGCCCACGTTATGCTTCTCTTCCAGGGATTATGAAAGCTAAGAGAAAGCCTCTTGCTCAACATTCACTTTCAGATGTAGGTGTATCTGCTGACGATCGTCGTGTTAAGTATTCTGGTTTCCAACTTCCACCAGAAAAACCAGCTGGGAAGAAGTTTGATGCAATGGACGAAGCTGCTCAAGCAGGTGTTGTAGCTGAAGTTGTTAAGCTTTTAAGAGAAGAAGCTAAAGTTATCTAAGGAGATTATTAAAATGGCAAAGATATTAGTATTTTCTGAAACAAGTGGTGAAACAGTTAAGTCTGTTACATTTGAAATCTTAGGAAAACTTGCTGGTCACACTGTTGACGTAGCAATCGTTGGTGACATGGGTGCTAATGCAACTGCAGATCTTGCAAAGTATGGTGCTGCTAATGTTCACAACCTAAAAGGTGCAAACCTAGATAAGTATTCTCCAGAAGGATACGCTAATGCACTTAAAGAATTTATCGGTTCAAACTACGATTACGTATTTGCTGGTGCAACTTCTTTAGCAAAAGACCTTATGCCAAGACTAGCTGGTATGTTTGATGCAGGTATGGCATCAGAAGTTACAAATTTTGTAATGGAAGGTGACAACTTTGCAGGAACAAGACCACTATTTGCTGGTAAAGTTCTAGCTAAAGTAGAACTAGACGGACCTAAGCCAGGTTTCGTAACTGTAAGACCTAACGCTCTTGGTATGCCAGAAGCTCCAACTGCTGGTGCAGGTGCTGCAAATGAAGTTGCTGCTAACGCTGGTGACATCAAAGCTGCAATCAAAGAAATCGTTAAGGGTGCTTCTGAGAAGCTAGACCTGACAGAAGCAAATGTCATCGTATCTGGTGGACGTGCTATGAAATCTGCAGAAAACTTCAAGATCCTTGAAGAACTAGCAGAAGTTCTTGGTGCAACAGTTGGTGCTTCACGTGCTGCTGTAGACTCAGGATATGCTCCACACGCAATGCAAGTTGGTCAAACTGGTAAAACAGTTGCTCCATCTCTTTACATCGCTTGTGGTATTTCAGGTGCTATTCAGCACTTAGCTGGGATGAGAACATCTAAGGTTATCGTTGCAATCAACACTGACCCAGATGCGCCAATCTTTACTAAAGCTGACTACGGAATTGTTGGAGATCTTTTCCAAATCGTTCCAATTCTTAAAGAAGAACTTAAAAAAGTTCTTTAAGCATCCGCAGCATTGTTTGCCCAAAGGCAAACTATTGGCTGCGGTGCTAGGCCTCACTGCAATGAAATGAATTACATATTCAACAAGCCGGGTTCAAGCCCGGCTTTGTTGTCTCTAGGCCAATGGGAAAGTTTGTGCAATAATCAATCTACTCCCTGCGGTGCTAGCTCCCCATGCAAGGAGCACATTCTGATCGAGAGCGAGGGTTCAAGCCCGAGCGGTTCGCCTCAGGAGCAAAAAATCTGTGCATAAATATTGATAATAAAAAAGGCCCTCAATTTAGAGGGCCTTTATTTTTCTTCTCTTCTCTCTTTATATTTTTGGATTAGAATCCGTAACCTTGTCTGTCTAATTCTTCTTGTCTTTCGTACTCAAGTTCTTTTTGCTCTTCAAATCTTGCAGCTGGATCATCTACAAGATTATCTTCTTCATACTGCTCTTCTTCGTATTTTTCTTCGTAGCTTTCCTCTTCAACTTGCTCTTTCGCTTGCTTATCAAAAGCTACAGGATTTGAATTACCTTGTGCTAGGTTAATATCATTTTCAAAAGAACCTGCTTCAGTTAATGATCTTTCAAAGCTTGATTCTTCTTTTGCTCTTTCCATACTTTCAAATTCTGCATTAACTCTTTCTAGTTCATCGTAAGTAACAAAGTTAATTAACCCACCAGCATATGGACCAGTTGTAAATCTTAGACGGTATCCATTCTCACCATTTCTAGCAAATACACCATGTGAAAGTTGTCCTTGAAGTTCTACTTCAAAAGCACTTCCATCTTTTAGCTTAATATCACCAAGTACTTCATTAATATCTTTATCGAATACGTTGAAGTAAAGACCTTGAACACCATTTGGTCCAACTGTAACACTTCCTTCAATCTTATCTTCACCACGAATTAGCTCGTTATTTAATTGAGGAAGAACTACTCTTTCGATAATAAATTCTTTTCTCTCATTTTCATTAATGATTGCTGCATCTTCTAAAGCTTCATCAACGATAACTTCTTGAGTAGCTACTTCATTATTTGTTTCAACAACTCTTCTTGCTTCAATTAATTCAAATCCATCTTCATAAGCTCTAAAGATTGAGATATTTTTATTATTCTCGTGTAGGAAAGAAACATCAAAAGTGTACTCATTATTATCGTTAAGTTGAACTAGACCAGTTCCAATTAACTTCATATCAACTACTCTTTTAGAGTTTGCTTTCTTCTCATTAAAAATTTCATTTCCTTCGTGATTTTCTACTCTTACAATTTCCCATTTACCGTCGATAATTTGTGCATACTCTGCAACAGGTAAGTATTGAACAGATACTTTTTCACGATCAGATGAAGCTACGATACGATCAACGCTCTCATCAACTCTCTTTTCAAAAGAAATATCTTTCTGTTGCATAAATGAGTTATCAGTTACTGAAATCCCTTGATAGATACCACCGAATACAAGGAATGATCCTGATAGTACTGATGCGATAATGAATTTCTTGTAAATAGCTGTTGCTTTCATACAGTGCTCCTAAAACCTATATGCATATATAGAAGCAACACTCATGCCAAATTGAACAAATACGTATATTTGCTAACTTACTGAAAACGCGTTCGTATTTAATGGAATTTATTGAATTGTTTAGGTATTAGACTGTTAAATTTTTAACACTGTAGAAAAAGTAAACACACCCCAGGGGTGTGCCTACTCTAATATGAATAAGAATTAATCAACTTGGAAAGTCTTCTTCTCATAGTCACTATGAGAAGCTCTAAAGCGCTTTAGAGCGACTACAATAAGCTCTTCAAGCTCAATCCCAGTATTCTGAGACATTAACTCAAAAGAGGTAACAACGTTTTCTTCGATCATAACTTTAAGCTCTTTAAGGTTGCCTTGGTTATGCGTTTGATCTTTCATTTAAAACTCCTACTTTACGACCTTCAAGGCGCCCATTTTTCTTAGATTTACTAATGCTTGGGTGACTTCAAAATCAAATAATTCGCAATTGCTATAAATATCTTTAACCTTGCTGTATTCAGCTATAGTTTTTAATAGTAAAAATTCATTTGCACCAGTCTTTTTTCCATTTTTTATGAACACAGGATTGATCAAAATGTGAATATTTTCTGGTGGACGAAGGGACTTAGCCTTTAAATGCTGAGAATAAGCATTTTCAATATTCGACTTTAACTCACTAAATTTTAGTTTGAATTCGTAGTCACTCTCAGAAACAACTTCTGGCTCGGCCACAAGAGTGAACTCCTCGATATGATCCATTTCAAAAATTACTAATGAGTATAAGGCCTTAAGGCCTGTCTTCTTAGAGAACTGGGCCGCAACAACGATTCCCTCGCTAATATATATAACGCCTAGGAACTGACGATCGGCCCTTTTAAGAATATTGATTCTGCCTGTGAAATTAAAAGAGCATTGCTCCTCTATTTTCTGTATGATGGACATTTTCTACCTTTTGAAAATTTTTGAGAAAAAACCTTTCCCCTCACCATCATTATTTTCTATTTCAATGATCTTTTTTGCAATACCGGAATATGCTTTCCATACTGGTCTACTTTCGTATGAATTATTAGACATGTAAGGCACACCATTATCGCAAGATTCACGTAAAGCTATTTCAATAGGGATTTCACCTAAGAATGGATAACCAAGCTCATTTGCGATATCTGCTCCACCCTTTTCACCGAAAATATAGTATTTCTTCTCAGGCATATCATCTGGTGCGAAGTAGCTCATATTTTCAATAAGTCCTAAAACAGGAATATTGACCTGTTCAAACATATTGAAGCCTTTTCTAGAATCAAGTAGAGCAACATCCTGTGGTGTTGATACACCAACAATCCCACTTAGATTTAAAGTTTGAGCAATTGATAACTGAACATCACCAGTTCCTGGAGGCAGATCTAATACTAGGTAATCAAGCTCACCCCAATCAACATCAAAAAGAAATTGATTTAGAACCCCACCAAGCATAGGCCCACGCCAGATTACAGCGTCTTTTTCTTCAATGAATAAACCGAAGCTAATGAATTTAATTCCATGTGCTTCTATAGGGGCAATTTTCTTATCATCAGTTGCAAGAGGCTTCGCATCTCTTTGACCCAGAAGCATCGGAATAGATGGCCCATAAATATCGGCATCTAGTAGACCTACTTTCTTTCCTTGGTTTTTAAGAGATAGAGCTAAGTTTACAGAAACTGTACTTTTCCCAACACCACCCTTTCCAGATGAAACAGCGATAATCTTCTTCACGCCCGGAATATCACGTTTTTGAGGTGCAGCCTTAGCGTGACCGACTTCTAACTTCGCACCTTGTTGTTGAGGCTTTTGCTGTTGCTGAGCTGGCATTTCTTGAGTAGAAATAGTTTTAATGAAGAGATCATCTTCACTAACAATAGCTGAAAGAGAATTAACAATTGAATCCTCAATATCTCGTTTTTGTGCAGGAGTAATGCCATCACGATTATAAACAATCGTAAGCTTCTTATCTTCGATTGCAATATCCTTGAAACGATTCTCATCTAATAGGGATTTTCCAGTGTTTGGGTTATTAACCTCAACTAATTTACTTTTAACTATTTCAATATTTAGCATACTAATTCTCTCAGTTTTTTATCGTTTTATGCGTGAATTCTATTAAATATTGGGCACTTATTCAATGAGTAAAGCAAATTTTTGCCCTACAACAAAATTCATAAGATGTTATAATTACTAAAGAAACTAAATTAAAGTTTGGAGAAATTGTGTCTAAGCCATATAAGCGTTCCATAATCATAGTCGACTCTAAATTTCAGCTGAGATTCAGTGCATTAATTTGTATTGTAATTCTAGTACTAAGTGCATTCTATCCACTTGTTATTTACCAAGTGCTAACTAATATTTCAGAAAAATTTCCACAATCTGCTGAGCATATTGCAACAATGAAGAGTGATCTTTTAAACTTTCTCATTTTATGCCAAGCATTTTTTGGGATCCTCATCTTTGTAGTTTGTATTTTCTTTACTCACAAAGTTGCAGGCCCACTTTATAAATTAAAACAATATCTTGCTGGACTAAGACACACAGGGTTTGAAAGAAAGCTTTCATTTAGAGAAGGTGATTACTTTCAAGATGTCGCAGATGAAGTTAATTTAACAGTTGAGTACTTCCAAACTCATTTTAAGGAAGACACTGTTTATATTGATGAAATCTGTAACTATTTAAAGAACCTACAACAAGTTGTACCTGACGATAAAAAATTAATCTTAAGTGATGTAGTCACTAAGTTAAAAAGTATGGAAGGTCGTTTCAATGAGTTTATTGGGTAAGAAGTTTATTCTTTTATCGTTAACGGCAAGCTTGTCATTTACAAGCTTTGCGAAAGATTCTCGTTCTCTTAAAGACAAAGAGCTTACAGCTGCACGTCACATCTCAGAAATTGAACGCATTTTAAAAAGAAAGAAATTACCTAATCATAAAATCAATAATGCAATTAAGGCCATTAAAGATGGTGGTATCTTTAAAAATTATCTTACTCACTTGGAGTTTTTAAGTGATCTAAAAACATCACTAAAAAAAGATAAGTATTTTTCATGTAATATTAAAAGTCACAGAACAAATCGCGTTGAGGATGAATTTGTTTCAAATATTAGAAATTACTGTTTTCACACTGTTAATTATTTAATTAACGATAAGTATTACAATGATATTATTGCTGATGATGAAAACTTCTCTAAGGCCATTCAATATCTTGCAACATCTCGAAACTCACTTTTCATTAGTAAACTAGAAGAAGTTGATAAAGAATCTAAAATTTATCAGCATATTAAAAAACAGCTTATCGAAATAACTTTGATCAATGGGCTAAAGATTGATTCTAAGCTTTATTCACATATAGATTTTGATAAAGATATCACTCTTTTATTCCAAAATAATCTACATAGAATTAAGAAGAACAAATTAACCATTACGAACGAATTTATAAAACAATATCGCCAATTAAAAAATCTAGTTAAAAATAATGAGAAAAAGAAAGCAAATATCAATGAACAACTTTCAAAATTTTTAACTTTTGAAAAGGCCAATGAAGACTATATTTATAAAAAGTCTTCATGGAAACGTGTTCGCTATATTGGAAAACTTCTTTTAAATAATGATGATATTGCCAATGCCAATCGTTACTTTGCTCGCTCATATGAGATTAGTTATGATGATGAATCAAAAAATGAATCACTCTTCCTTCTACTTTGGAATTCAATAAAAAATGAAAACTATAAGGAAAGTATCGTAACAGTACAAAACTATAAATTAATAGATGAGTTTTCCAATCTATACACTAAGACAAAATTTTGGATTGCTTATAGTTATATGAAAGATGGGAATGAATCCCTTGCAAAACACTTATTCAAATTAATGATTAATGGAAACCCATTAAGCTTCTATTCAATTATTGCCCAGGACTATCTTCCTGAGTTTGATAAGAATTATGTTAAATCACTTTATTTCCATAAGAATACAGTTAATCTTCCCAAACTAGAATTAGCGGACTTCACCCAGGCCAAACAAAGAAATATTAAGGAATCAAATATTTGGCATGAGTTAAAATTTGTCGGAAAGGTTGATAAATTAATTTATGAATTTATCCGTTTCAATCCTGAAACAGATATTATCAATAGGGCCAAGTTAGACTCTCTTCCATTAGAAGAACAACGTGTGGCTATATTTAATTACTTTCTTCATCATTTCAAAGAAAGTGGTGATTTTTTATCGAGTTTCAAACTCGTCTCAAGGACAATTGACTTAAATCTCATAAGGCCTTCAAAAATTGATATTACGACTCTCTTTCCGGTTCTACATCTTGATAAGATTAAAGATGTAAATGCTGAAATTGACCCGCTTCTAGTTTTATCGATTATCAGACAAGAAAGCGCATTCAATCCTAACGCACGTTCAGCAGTAGGCGCACTAGGACTAATGCAACTTATGCCAGCTACGGCAAGACAGATGACTAATTTTAGAAAAACAGACGAGATCTTAATTCCACATAGAAATATCGATGCTGGTGTACGCTACTTTAAGTCTCTACTTAATAAGTTTGATGGAAATATAATCTATGCATTATCTTCATATAATGCAGGTCCACACAAGGTAACAAAGTGGGCAAAGAATCTTATGGATGTAGAAGATCCTATTTTTCAAATTGAACAAATTCCATATAAAGAAACTCGTTTATACGTAAAGCTTATTTACCGAAATTTCTTTTTCTATAATCTAATGAAGGATAATTATATTTTAGAAAAGAGTGTAGCTTCTACTTTTAATGCCTTTCCTAAGAAGGAAGCGAAACGTGAAATATCATCTCAATTATAGAAATAAAAAAGGCTTCCTATTGGAAGCCTTTTTTGTAAATTATTCTCAAATAAGTTTACGCTGAGGAAACATAAATAAGCTAAAGCTCATTTAGTTTATTACAGTCATCATTACAAGCGACTGCGCTAGCACCGCAGCCAATAGATTGCCTTTGGGCAATCAATGCTGCGGATGCTTAAACATTAAAACGGAAGTGAATAATATCACCGTCTTTTACGATGTACTCTTTACCTTCCATACGAAGCTTTCCGGCTTCCTTAACCTTCGCCTCTGATCCATTAGCAATTAAGTCATCATAGTGATAAATCTCTGCCTTAATGAATCCTCTTTCAAAGTCTGAGTGAATTACACCTGCAGCTTCAGGAGCTTTAGCTCCTTCTTTGAAAGTCCAAGCACGAACTTCTTTAACACCGGCCGTAAAATATGTACGAAGACCAAGCATATTATATGCTTCATGAGTAAGCGTTTCTAAACCAGAAATTTCAATTCCAGCAGCTTCCATAAAGTCTTTCTTATCTGCTTCATCTTCTAGTGCCGCAATTTCAGATTCTAGCTTTCCACAAATTTTAATTGCACGAGAACCTTCTTTCTCTGCAAATTCTTTTACTGCTTTTACATAGTCATTATCTTCATCAACACTCTCTTCATCTACGTTACATAGGTAAAGAGTTGGCTTAAGAGTAATTAGGTTAAGGTCACGAGTTAACTCGATATCTTCCTTATTCATCTCAAGAGTACGTGCAGCAAAACCTTGCTCTAAATGAGCAGTAAGTTTTTCTAGAACAGGTACAAGCATCTTTGCTTTTGATGCAATTTCTTTATTTTGGTTTTTCATTAACTTAGGAAGGTTTGCTTGCTTTCTTTGAACAACTTCAAGGTCAGCTAGAGCAAGTTCCATATTAATTGTTTCAATATCATCAACTGGATTAACTTCACCGTGAACGTGGATAACATTAGTGTCATCAAAACAACGTACAACGTGAACAATTGCATTTACTTGACGAATATTTCCAAGGAATTGGTTACCAAGACCTTCACCTTTTGAAGCACCCTTTACAAGACCTGCAATATCAACAAATTCAACAATAGTTGGAATAACTTTTTGTGGCCCAATGATTTCCGCAATTTTTTGCATACGAATATCACCAACGTTTACAATCCCAATATTTGGTTCGATTGTACAAAATGGAAAGTTAGCTGCTTCAGCTGGAGCCGAAGTTAGAGCCTGAAAAATCGTTGATTTACCAACGTTTGGAAGTCCTACAATCCCACAATTTAGGGCCATTATTTTCTCCTGATATCTATTTACTTAAATCTAGTAATTGTTTCTTTTTATATCTTTGAATCGCTGTTTTAAAGCCACTTTTTACATAACATTCAACGGCTTTTGAAGCTTTTTCTAAGTAATCGTCAATAAAGTCAGCCTCCGAACCAAAATAGCGGCCCAAAACCCAATCAGATACACTTCCATGTTGTGGACGTCCAATCCCCATACGTAAGCGCTTAAAATTGTTATGACCTAATTGTCCTGCAATTGACTTAAGACCATTGTGACCCGCAAGGCCACCACCATCCTTAAAGGCAATAGTTCCCCACGGTAAATCTAATTCATCGTGAATAACTAAAATATTTTCTGGTTCGATTTTGAAGTATTGAGCAAAAGGAATAACACTCTCACCACTTAGATTCATATAAGTTTGAGGCATTAACACGTAGAACTTATCTTCATCCGTTTCAAACGAAGACCAAATTCCTTTAAATTTCTCTTTGAAAGGCAAGTCCTTGATTGGCTTGATAAAATTCATTACGTCCCAGCCAATATTATGTCTGGTACCTTTATATTCTGAACCTGGATTTCCAAGTCCAACAATTAAATAATTCATAGGTTACCCGTTTATAAAAATAATGAACTAACTGAGTCGTTATTAAACGTGCGATGAATCGACTTGGCCAATATTTCAGCGGCCGAGACAGAAATTATTTTTCCACTCTCACGCGCCTCTTTACTCAGAGGAATTGTATTTGTCACAAGAACCTTATTTAAAGATTCTGCTTTATTGATGCGCTCAATAGCAGGCCCAGAAAATACAGGGTGCGTAGCACATGCCACAACACTTCTTGCACCATTATCTTTTAGAGCATTACAAGCTTCGATAAGTGTTCCTGCAGTATCAATCATATCATCTAAGATGATACAGTCCTTACCGTTTACATCACCCACAATATTCATGGCCTTTGCAACGTTCTTTCCCGTACGACGCTTATCGATCATAGCGATATCGCACTTACACTTTTTAGCGTAATGGCGAGCACGCTCAACTCCACCAGCATCTGGTGAAACGAAGATCGTATTTTCTGTCACAAGTTCTCTTTTAATATGACTAAGAAGAACAGGAGAAGCAAAAATATTATCGAATGGAATATTAAAGAAACCTTGAACCTGTCCAGAGTGAAGGTCCATTGTGATAACACGACTAGCGCCTGCAACTGTAATAAGATCGGCAACCAGCTTTGCTGAAATAGGTGTTCTCGGCGATGCCTTTCTATCCTGACGACAGTATCCGTAATGAGGAATAACTGCTGTAATCGAAGACGCTGACGCTCTCTTAAGAGCATCGATCATAATCAGAAGCTCCATTAAATTATCATTTACCGGCGCACATGTTGATTGAATAATGAAGACATCAGCACCACGAACGTTTTGTTCGATTTCACAAAATGTTTCACCATTGGCAAATTTAATAACTTGGGGGTCAACTAACGGAACATCTAAGATTTTCGAGATATCGGAAGAAAGCTTTGGATTTGACGTGCCTGATACGAGAACGATCCTTTTCATGATCTTATTCCTTTCTCTGATCCGTGAGAAAATGGCTGGGGTAGAAGGACTCGAACCTTCGAATGGCAGAATCAAAATCTGCTGACTTAGCCACTTGTCGATACCCCAGCAATGTAGATTTGTATGTAATATATAAGCTAGTTTCTTATTTTTGACAAGAAATTTTTAAATTTGCCTACTTATTCGCATGCCAAAGACGCAATTCGTTGGCCTGAATACAGAATAATCTCCTGATAAAGCCTGAAAGCTGTCGTACTTCCGTATAATCTTAAACCTTTCTTATTTGTACGAACACCTTCATAACCGACCCAGATCGTAAAAAGATCATGTCCATCATAACCGACAAAGAGATTATCAAAACCATTATTAGATGTTCCTGTTTTCCCGAAGAAATGTTGTTGCTTAAGCGCTGGCTTTACCATTCTTCTAATTGTCGTTTGATTTGGATCTGCAAGAGACTCGTACACTCCGGCCCCTACTCGACATTGCGCAAGCATAAAGTCTTCATATAATTGATAGAGCTCATCAACTGATAATTCAATGGCACCAAGAAGCTGGGCAGGATATTGGGCCAACGGTGTTTTAAGATGTTTAATCTTATCCTTCAATATAACTTCAACTTTTTCAAAACCAATATCATGGGCCAGTCTAACAACTGGATTGTTTAAGGACTCTTGTAAAGCTTGAGAAATAGGATACTCACTCGCAGAAGGTGTATGAGATTCCGAGGGTGTCCACTTTCCACTAACAAGATCTAAAGTTATCGGCTCCGTTGAAACTAAATCATCTATTTTATGGCCCTGCTCAAGGTATATTTGAAACAGGATTGGCTTTAGTGTTGAACCTACACCATGACGTTCCTCTTTGAAGGCCTTATCAACATTTCTTTCAAATTTAGAATAGTAGAAACTTTTATGTTTTGGATTTCCAAAAGCAATTTTAACCGCCAAGTTCTCTTCGATCCCTTTCAGATCTCTTAAAAGATTTTTAGAAGCTAAGACTGTTTTAAAAAATCGAAATTCACTAAGCATTGGATCTTTATTAACTCGAGTCGATGTCAAATATATCGCTTCATAAAATGAGTCATCTTGAAAAACAGATAATTGTTTTTTCCAATTTTCCCACTTCTCATCAGACCACTGATAATCTGTGTTTTGATCAAAAAGATCTAAACTTTGTAATTTATTAAAAATAAAATCAGCACGCCCTCTAAGACGATCTGTACGATAGATAGGATGATAATAACTTGGCCCTTTTAACATTGAGACCAATATAGCTGATTCATAAGGATCTAACTCAGAAATAGGTTTATTAAAATATAAAACAGCTGCTGTGTTCACACCTTTTATTCTAATTCCACCAAGACTTCCCCAATACACTTCGTTGAAATAAGCTTCTAGTATTGCTGACTTATCGAATTTAAAATCAATATAAACGGCCAGGATAGCTTCTTTAATCTTTCTGCTAAATGACTTCTCATTTGTAAAATAGATATTCTTTACTAGTTGTTGTGTCAGTGTTGATCCACCTTGTACAAGAGCACCAGCTTTAATATCTGCAATTATCGCACGAATGATTGAAATATAATCAATACCTATGTGATCAAGAAAACGAAAATCTTCAATACCAATAAGACCTTTAGATAAGATAATAGGAATATTATAAAAGTTAATTTTATATTGAAGACAGCGGTTATAATTACAATCATTACTTCTAACAGAATTTAACTCGAAGCTTTCTTTCACACTTAGAATTGACTTCTTTTCATCGTCAAACTTCTCAAAAAAGACTGAGTTAAATCTCTCATCACGTGAATTGGCCTTAAAAAATAAGAAGTCACGTTTCTTAACAAAACTTCCCTCTTCAAAAAGAATGGTTTTCGAATTCGTATCAGGTGTTTTAGGAGTAATAATTCGAGTTAAGTCTGCGTCATTGATTGTATTTATGGAATAAATGACACACAAGCCAAATAATCCAACCATCAAGAATAATAATATCTTTATTCGTTTATTAAGCACCTTTGAATACACCTATTTTTTTGACGTTATATAAAGTCATCTTATATTATTTCAGTACAATTTTGTTAAATTATAAAAGGAATAACAACTTATGTTAAACAACTTAAATAAGGCCGCAATTCTTGCCACTTTAGCTACTTCTACTCTGGCACTACCAATTGACTGGCATGGTGAACTACAAACAGACCTACATTCTTTAGGTGATTATAATCGTTCAGTTCAGCAAGGTGCTGGGCCACTTGATAATGGTGACCAAGCATTTGATATGACAGATGCTGATCCTGATTCATCAAACTTTCAAACTTATATTTTTAAGCTTCAGCCAACAATCATTGTAAATGACTCAACAACGATTAATGCTGAACTAACTTCAGGTTATGGATACGGTGGAAATTTTGGTGACTCTTCAAATGATGGAAGAACAAAGACTCAAGATCCATCAAACTCATATGCAAATGCTCGCTACTCTTTCAATACAGTAACAAGTAATCCTGTGAACATAACTCAGGCCAATGCAGTATTTTATTCTGATACAGCAACTTATACAGTTGGTCGCCAAAAGTTTAACTGGGGTATGGGTGCAATTTATAATGATGGAAATGCTCCAGGATCAAGATTTGCTTCAATGAGAGATGGGATTACAATTGATTTCAAGATCGGTAACTTCAAGTTCTCTCCATACTACTCAAAAATTAAAGCAAATAATCTTACTAAGACAGGTCGTGTAAAAGAGATGGGGATTTCATTACTATATGAAAACCTAGATAAAGAATTCACTTTCGGAGCTCTTTACAACAAGAATACTTCTGGAGCTGCATCTGGAATTGAAACTGATGTAGATGGTGACACTATTGCTACAAACCTTGGTGCAACTAGTGTGACAATGATCGACCTTTACCTTAAGAAGACTTTCGGCAAATACACTGTTGAAGCAGAAATTCCATTAATGACTGGTGATATGGGTGAAATCTACCCTGGTGTTACTGATACTGAAGTTGATGCAAAAGCATTCCTACTTAATAACACTTATAAGTTAAACACAAATCACTCATTTCATCTTGATTTTGGTATGGTTTCAGGTTCAGATGCAGATAACCAAACTTATGGAGCAATGTATCTTAACCCTAACTTTCAAATTGCAAATATCATGTTTCGCTATAACTTAGCGGCCATTGCAAATACTGATCTAAACGTATTTAATTCGGGTATTGCAAATACTTCTTATGCAAAATTTGCTCACAGATATGATTCAGGAACTTGGTCTTGGACTAACTCTGTTGTTTGGGCAAAGGCCGATAAAGTTGCTGAAGCTGGTTCAGATGCAATTAACCATGAGAAGAACAAGAGATTTACTGCGGCAGCAGATCAAGCAGATGATCTAGGATTTGAAATTGATTCAAACTTCTCTTACAAGTGGAATACTTCAGTAACACTAAATGCAAACCTAGGTTATTTCTTCGTTGGCGACTACTACGCATTCTCAAATACTGCGACTCCTAACGAAACAAATGATACTTACCTAATTTATCTTGGTGCAGATATTAAGTTTTAAGAAATAAAAAAGGCTTCCGATTGGAAGCCTTTTTTTTTATCGATATGGATTAGTCCATGTAGAACTGCTAGGTGTTCTTTGTTGTGGTTGCATTAAGTTAAAATTATTATTCCAACCATTATTATTGTTAAAGTTTCCACCAGCGGCCCCATTGAAATCAAAATTCAATCCAGGAATACCAGAAGAATAAGAAGTGTCAGCTCCTGTCCATAAATCAAACGGACTACTCGCTGTTGCTCCTGCTAATTGGTTTTGCATAGCATTTAACTTGTAATTACTATAAAGACCATTAAAGCGACTTAGTATACTTTTCTGCTCATTATAGGCAGCTCCGTATTTTGCATTATAAGATTGGTTATAATCTTGATAAGAGTTTTGCTTCCATGAACTATACTGGTTATAGATGTATGGAAGATAAGTACTTCTAACAGTCATACAATCTTCATAGCTACCACCTGATGTACAATAACTACTTGCAAGATCTTGAGCATACTGTTGGATGTAATCATCATAAGCATTTAGCTTAGTCATATAATTTTGACGATCTTTAGAAGCTCTTTGTTGAATACCTTTAAGAATTTGCTGACGTCTCTTAATTGGAGAATTGTCACCGGCCCTGATTAGAGCTTCATCACCCCAATCAGCAAGCGTACCTTGCTTAAGACGAGCAATACTTCTCTCACTATTATTTTCAGCTTCTTCAACATTTCTTTTATTAGTCCCTTCAAGTTTTACATGTGAAAACTCTTGAGCAAGAATAATTCCAGATAAAATCTTTCTACCTGAAGTTTGCATATTGCCTTCACGAAGTGCTTCAACAACTTTCTTATATTCAGCACCATTTTCATTTTGACGGTTAAACTTAGCAATAACGTCATTAATCTTTTCAATTGATTCATTAATTTGATCTTTACGTCTTTCATCTGCTTCGCTATCACCTAGCTCTGCATATTCTTCCATTAAATGCTTTAATTCTTCTTTCATAGCTGGAAGTAATTCTTTAGAAAACTTATTCATGTGATTTGCGTATTCCTGAAGAAGCTTCTTTCTCGCTTCTTTGCTTACACCAAACTTATCACCTTCTTTAACATCTTCAACAGAAGGAGAAATATCACTTTCAATTTGCTCCATTCTTGAAACCATTTGTTCAACTTCTTCATTGATAAGTTGATGTTGAATACCAGAAAGAATTCTAGTTAGATCATCATAGTTTCCACCTGAGTCACTTCTAAGCTTCTTAAGACTTTTCGCAATATCAGTAAGATTTTTTCCGTTACAAGCAGCAATAGCCTCTTCACGAAGTTCATATTCATTAGTTTTATTTGCCATTACTTTTTGTTCAGCAGGCTTTGCGTAATCCATACAATTAAAAGACGGATCACTAAAAGATGTATGTTGCGCAACATTTGCTAATCCAAACGGCATATCATTTTTATAATCGAAATCTTTATTCGTAGAGGCGATAACTAATTCAGAATTTCTATTAGTATCAATATCAGGAAGATCTGTATCAAGTGTTACAGGTGATGCAAGATAACCTTTTTCTCTTAGTTTATCGACAGTATAAAATGAAGAGTCTCCACCAGCTAAGTGGGCCATACATTTTTCATATTCTTTTTCGATTGATTGAGTACCAGCAGGATATTGGCTAGAATCAATTTTCACATTGAACTTCAAGTAAACATTATTATCAACAGGGTTTGTAATAGCTTGCGCACTTATGTCTTTAATACACGCTGAAACTCTAGTTGGTAGATTTACCAATATTTTTCCATTTGCAATTGTATAACTTGGAGTATCTCCTAAAAGGAGTGTTTTCATAAACCCATATGAAACCGCATCATCTCTACGACATTCAATCGTTGTCGACTGACTCGATGATGAAACTGTAACTGTTCCGGCCGTTGATTGATTTGTACTACGAGTTCCACTTGAACCCATTCCTGAAAATACTACCTTGGCCTGTGTAGAAGCCAGAGCTAGTGTACAAATTAAAAACTTTAATTGATTTGCCTTTTTCATATATTACCCTACTTAAAGTATCGCTTAAGTCATATCGGATAATTTTATAAATACTTAAAGGCTATTAGTTACTTGTCTGTAATTACAGATACTTAACTAGAATAATAAATTAATATTTTCCTGAATTTCTTGTCCCTCGATATTAACTTGAGTACCTTGTCTTTGTTGATTTCGCTCAAGATACTTTACGTATTCACGATTTCGATCGGCAATCGTCTTATTTGTCGAGTTTAGAAGATAGTATGTTGGTATTTCTATTTCGTAACGGTAATCAGATGTCGTAACTTCAATGTACTTTGGTAAAGTATACTGACCATTGTAAGTAACAAAACTTTTTGGAACAATTGAATAACTTCCATTATCTGTATTTAGATCTAAATAAATTAATTGATGGTTTTCATTTTTAAACTCACCTTTGATATTATCAAGCTGAATCGCCCAAACAAATTCTCTATTGCGTTTAACAAGTTTTAAATTATTACTTCCCTTATATAAAGAAGAGTTCATGATACTTTTTAACTGTGCTTGTTTTTGATCATTATCTGACTCAAGTGGTGACACCGGGGCTTCGCCAACAGACTCTTCATATTCTTTGGCTTTTTTCTCATAGTCTTTCTTTTTAACAAGAAACGTTTTGTAATCTTCAATTAAAGAAGCCTTTTCCTTATTAATCAAATCAGAGTTAGATTTATAACTTGGCTCTATTGCCTTAAAAACTTTATTAAAACCAAATGAACTATTGAATGTGTAGCTAAGGATTGAACTTTGAAGAATATCTTTTGTAGTGTCTTTACCAAACAGACTATCAAGATTTTCATATGCAGTTACATTAGAAACCCCCGATACTTGATAAGAAGAATCATCATATCTAATAACTAATGATTTCTTATAATCTTTTTCGTTTTCTGCAGTAATAAACATGTATTTAAAATAATTCGTAACCACATTTTCACTCGTTGCAAATTCTTCATCTGCTGCGACTCGTTTTACAACAACGTGAGCAACAACTAGTTCTTTATCTAATTCCTTATTTGAAGAGTTTCTCATTAATCCTTCTAAAGATGGAATTGCTGCGAAAACATTTAAACTTAAAACAGTTGCCAATATAGTTATTACTTTCATAAATCTCCTAAATTACCACCTTATAATACCAAAAAATATTCTCGTCGTAACAACTAAAACATTGAGTATTTTAGTCAATCACTAATAAATGACGAATTTCGAAAATATGATTATAATTAGACTATAAATAAGGATATTACATGACTAAAATACTTTCATTAATTGTAACTTTATTAGTAATTCAATTTAATACATCTGCAAAAATAATGGACTATAAAACAACACGATTAAAGTCCACAGGTGGAGCCGGTGTTGCTTCTTTATTAATGGATGAAGCTACAGTTTTAAATCCTGCACCAATAGCCTTTTTCAATATGTCTTCATTATATCTTGAACAAACAAAAGCAGATAATACCGATATGAACGACTCACCTCTAGGAGACTCAACTAATTACGCGGTTATTGCTTCTGATAGTTCAAAAGCTCTAAAGGGCTCAATCTCTTATGTAAAAGCAAAGAGTGGAGATGAAAACTATAAACAACTCTCGACTTCTTTCGCCTCTACTATCGGTCGTAAGTCTGCTCTAGGTTTCACATACCAGGATATGAAACGTGAAGATGTATATCTAGGAGTGAAGGAAAAGATTGAGTATCAACAATTAAATATTGGTGTTTTCCACGCTATTACACAAAACTTTTCACTTGGACTTGTAGCAATGGATCCATTTGAAAAATCTCCAAATAACACAAAAGCAGTGCTTGGTATGCAATACCAGTTTCAACAATACATCTCACTTATGCTTGATGCTGGTGCAAACTATAATGAGGAGATCTCAGAGCACTCTCTTTGGCGCGCGGCAATTCAATTCAAAGTACTTAGTGACTTTTACTTACGCGCAGGAATGTATGACGATAAAATTGCAATGGAGTCTGGATCAGGTTTTGGCTTAAGCTGGATTCAACCAAAACTTACACTAAATTTCGCGATTAGAAATATTAGTTTAGAAGATTCAATTGAGCTAAAACAAGTAGCACAAGACATCAAAGAAACATCTTTTTCCGTATCATATCGCTTCTAGGGGTAAAATAATGGCAACAAAGAAGCCCCAAAACAAACCTAAAGATGGTGATGAAGAGCTTAATGAAGGTGTTAAGAATGCTTATACTGAGCGTTTGAAAACTTTAAAGCAAGCACTCGACTTTGTTGCAAAGAATGATATTCCACACAGTGTAGAGAAATTTAATCATTACCTAGGGATCTTAGCAGCATATAATCGAACAACTGAAAGGCATCTAACTCCAAAGATGTTTGATCCTCAAAAAGATATTTCTGAACTACTTTTGATAAGCCAAGCTTATTGGAATCTTGCTAAGTCATATGATAAAAGCCCGAAACTTCGCGGTGAATCTCTTCGATGTCTACAGCAATTTATTGCATTTTCTATTGGATACAAATATCAACATGCAAATGCTCAAATCGTTAGGAAATTTTTAAGATCAGGACAGGCCCATAATAAGAAGGCCTTTCAGCAGGCATATGATAAGATTAATGTACGTTCAAAAAATTGTTATTTAGCTACTCATGCATATCCACATAATGAAGATCTACTTGATACACTTAGAGGATTGAAGCCAGGATTAGCAAGTTATAAACTTGGACAAGTCTTCATTAATCGTTACTATGAAATATCACCACATATAGTTAGCTTATTTCAAAAGAATAAAACTTTAGATTTCACTTTTAATAAGTTATTAATTAAACCTCTAATTTATTTAATTTATAAAATCGTAAAATGAGCGTAGTAAGAAACTTAATTACAAGAGAATGGCTAAAATTTTTTGCTGCTTCGGCAGTTGTTCTTCTCCTATTGCTTTCTTTGGGAAATTTAATTACAGGATTTTTACGCGAAAATATTACAGCTAAAGAAGTACTACTAAGTTATTTCATCCAACTTCCTAGTTTTCTCATAAAGGTAATTCCTATTTCATGTCTGATAGGAAGTTTATTTTCAATCAATAAACTGAAAAGTAGAAATGAACTGGTTGCAATTTTTGCTGGTGGATACTCTCGTCAGAATTACTTGAAAGATATACTGCTAACATCGATCTATATTGCAATTTTTCAATTTATTCTAAGTGCTTACATTAGTCCTTATATTAACTCGAGAAGATTTAGTATCTTAGACAGTCCAGATGAAAAATTTAGAGTTTTCAAAAAGAAAGGACTTTCATCATCAACAATTAAATCAGGAAAGATTTGGTACAAGTCACCTAAATACTACTTTGCATTTTCAAGCTTTGATAAGAAAACCAATACTTTAAACGAGGTAACGATTTATCACTATAGTGAAAATCGTGAACTTACGAAAATTGATACTTATAAAATGTTAAGTTATGACTCTCGAACTGAGAGATGGTGGCCAACAAATGGAACTAGTTTTGACGAGCTTGAAACGCCATCATTTCCAAAAATTGGAATCGAAGAATTACCAATCACCTTGAATGAAAGTATTGAAGAGTTCGCTAAAATTGAAGCAGATATCTCAACACTCACATTTTTAAGACTTTATGATTATATTTCTCAGCTAAATAATAATGGAATCAATGTAAACGAATATCTTGTTATGTTCTACATGCATATTTCGGAAGGACTAATTTGCATTATCTTTGCCTTAATTGCGGCCACGAGTATATTCAATCCAAATAGACGTAATAGTTCGTTTGGTCGAAGCGTTGCATTTATTTTTGCGTTCACAATTATGTATTGGCTAGTACAATCATATTTTATTGAGCTAGGTAAAAACTTGAAAATTAGTCCGTTCTTAGCAACATTCTCTGTTCCCTTTATATTCACCTTAGTCATCGGACTTATCTTCTTTAAAAACAGACGTTTAACGTAAATGAAAAATAGAGGAAAGCTGGACTTGTGCGCCGCACACATGCTATAAGAATTCCATGAATAAATCAGAAGAATTTTTAAAAGATTACACTCTAGAAGGTGAAAAACTAGAGATTTATACTTACCCTGCGCCTGTTCTTAAGAAGGTGGCATCTCCAGTTGAAAAGTTTGACGACGAGCTAAAGAAGCTTTGTAAGGATATGCTTTTTACAATGTACCATGCCCCTGGAATTGGTTTAGCTGCACCACAAATTGGTGTTTCAGATCGCATCTTTGTCATGGATATTGATTTTCATAGCAAAGAGATTACTCGTGCTGATGGTACAAAAGATCAAGAATTATCAAACTTCAATCCGAGAATTTTTATCAATCCTAAAATTGAAAAACTTCAGGGTGAAATTCTTTATGAAGAAGGATGCCTTTCAGTTCCTGGAATTTATGAAGAAGTAAAACGTTCAGAACAAATTCGAGTAACTTATCAAGATATCGAAGGTAATGAACAAGTACTAGAAGTTGATGGACTGCTATCAGTATGTATTCAACACGAAAATGATCACCTCGATGGAATTGTTTTTCTTGAAAGGCTTTCAACTCTTAAAAGAAACTTCTTAACGAAGAGATATATGAAAAGGGTTAAGGGTAGATAGTGAAAAAACTTAAGGCAGTTTTCTTTGGTACACCAGACTTCTCATGCCCAAGTTTAGAACTTCTGGCCAATCATCCACAAATTGATCTGAAACTTGTCATTAGTATGCCAGATAGACCTGCAGGAAGAGGACAAAAACTTCAATCCCCTCCTGTTATTACTTATTGCAAAGAAAATAGAATCAATTTCTATCAAACAGAAAATATAAACAAGGATGAAGAGCTTCTTAAACTTTTAGATGAAGTTGATGCAGACTTTTATCTCGTATTAGCTTTTGCCCAATTCCTTGGATCAAAAGTTTTAAATAAACCTAAAATTGGTTGTTTCAATATCCATACTTCTCTCCTACCAAAATATAGAGGAGCAGCTCCTATTCAATATGCGCTTTTAAACGGTGATACTGAAACAGGTGTTTCAATTCAAAGAATGGTTAAGAAAATGGATGCAGGCGATATTGTCAAAGAATCAAAAATCAATATTGCTTTTGAAGAGACTGGTGGACAACTTTATACTCGTCTAAAGTTTGCAGCATCATTAACACTTAACGACTTCATCGTAGATATGTTAGATGACAAAGTGACTTCATATGAGCAAGATGAAGCAAAAGTAAGCTTTGCACCTACTCTAAAAAAAGAAGACGGCCATATTAAATTTAATGAATGTGACTTTAATACAATTCACAATCAAGTAAGAGCACTTAAACCTTGGCCAGGTACTTACTGCTTCTTGAATGAAAAACGTCTAAAAGTCCTTGAAATTTCTAAATATGATAATTTGGGACTTCAAGCTGGTGAAGTTAAAGTTGCAGACAACAAGATCTTAGTTGGATGTAAAGACGCAACAATCAGACTAGATGTAATTCAACTTGAAGGTAAGAAAGCATGCCGTGATACAGATGCTGTCAACGGACTTACTAACAAATACGATAGTTTCAAAATTTCTTAACGATATTTGCTAAGGAGATTTAGATGCAAACAATCATCTCACCAAGCATTTTAGCAGCTGATTTTACAAACCTAATATCTGATATCTCAGTAATAGAAGATGTTAAGGATCTTTGGCTGCATTTAGATGTAATGGATGGTCACTTTGTACCAAATTTAACATTTGGAATTCCAGTGATTAAACAAATTAAGAAAATTACAAATATCCCGCTCGATGTACATTTAATGGTAACAAATCCAGCTTTTCATTTTGAAGCGTTAAAAGATTCAGGCATTGAGAATATAACTTATCACTACGAAATCGAATGTGATCATTTTGAAATAATCAAAAAATATCGCGATAACTACAAGAGTATTGGTCTTTCCCTAAAACCAGCAACAGATATTGAGTCAATACCTTTAGAACTGCTGAAGGAAATTGATTTATTACTTGTTATGTCAGTAGAGCCAGGATTTGGTGGCCAAAGCTTTATGCCAAACTCACTTGATAAAATTGCGTACCTTAAAAGAATGAAAGAAGAACATAACCTGAAATTACAAATCCAAGTCGATGGTGGAATCAACCAAGACACTGCAAAGCTTTGTCTTGATAAAGGTGCCCACAACCTCGTTGCTGGATCATATATTTTTGGCAAAGAAAAAAACCAATATCAAACACAAATAGAATCATTAAGATAAGAGACAGGAATAAAAAGATGAAAGAAATTATTATTGATGGACACAGCTTAAGCGTAGACGATATTTACGAAGTATCATTTGCAAAAAAAGATACTGTTAAAGTTAAACTAAGTGATATAGCTCGTGAAAATATGGTTAAGTCAAAAGCCTACGTACAAAATATTGTCGATAAAGCAAAACCTGTTTATGGAATTAACACTGGTTTTGGTGCTTTATCAGATAAGTATATTGAAAAGGAAGACCTAGCTCAACTTCAAGTAAACTTAATTCGCTCACACTGCACTGGTGTAGGAAAACCTTTTTCAAAAGAAATCACAAAAGCAATCATGCTTCTTAGAGCAAATTGTCTTGCATCAGGTTTTTCTGGTGTCTCAATTGAAGCTGTCGATATGTTAATCGCATTTTTAAATAATGATATTATTCCAGTTGTTCCAGAAAAAGGTTCAGTTGGTGCATCAGGTGACCTTGCTCCATTATCACATATTGCACTTGCATTAATTGGAGAAGGAGAAGTTATATACGGTGGCAAAGAAGTTCGCTCAGACTTTGCTATTAGAGATATTGGGAAAGAGCCTGTAGTTCTTGGACCAAAAGATGGTCTTGCTCTTATAAATGGTACAGCTGTTATGGCGGCACTTGGTGCGCTAGCAATTAAGAAAACTGAAAACCTTGTTCGTATTGCTGATATTTGTGCAGCAACAACTCTTGATGGTGTTCGTGGAACACTTAGAGCATATGACCATAAAATTCATGGTTTAAAACCACACCCAGGTCAGCTTGCAAGTGCCATTAACGTAAATAATATTATCGCTGGAAGTGAAATTCTAGATTCACACGTTGATTGTGGAAAGGTTCAAGATCCATATTCTCTAAGATGTGTACCTCAGGTGCACGGTGCTTCTAGACAAACTCTTTCTCATGCAAAAGAAGTTTTAGGAATTGAACTTAATGCTGTTACAGATAATCCACTTATCTTTCTAGGTGAAGATGAAGTTATTTCAGGTGGAAACTTTCATGGTGAAGCAATCGCAATGGCCATGGATTATCTAGCAATTGGTGTAGCAGAACTTTGTAATATCAGTGAAAGACGTGTTGAGAAGATGATGAACCCAACTTTCTCTGATCTACCAGCTTTCTTAACTCCTGAATCAGGACTTAATAGTGGGTTAATGATTGCTCACGTTACAGCAGCAGCATTAACATCAGAAAATAAATACCTATGTCATCCTGCAAGTGTGGACTCTGTTCCAACTTCAACAGATAAAGAAGATCATGTTTCAATGGGTGTAACTTCAGGACGTAAGCTTCATGAAGTTATTGAGAATGCTACGAAATGTTTAGCAATTGAACTACTTTGTAACTCACAAGCTATTGAATTTCATCGCCCTCTTAAATCTTCACCTGCAATTGAAGAGTTAATTTCACATATCAGAAAGTCTGTTGATAAAATTGTAGAAGATAGAGTTTTCTATCGCGATATCAATAATATCGAAGCGCTTATTGCAAATGGTGAATTACTACGTGCAGTTGAGAAGCATACAGGAAAATTACAATAATGATCATCTACAAGAATATTAACGAAATCCTAACTCTTGAAGCGGCCCAAAAAAAAGACGGCCGCAATCTTCTTGCTGAAGATATCTCAATACTTCAGCATGGTGCAATTGTATTTGAAGAAGATGAAATCGTATGGGTTGGAGATAGCGAAAATATTCCTGTAGAGTATCTAAAGAAAGCGAAGACAGTTAAAGACCTTGAAGGTTATGTTGTTACTCCCGAGTTAGTCGATTCACATACTCATTTAATTTTTGGTGGTAATCGTGCCAATGAATACCAAATGAGACTTAATGGTGCAGACTACGAAGAAATTGCTAAGGCCGGTGGTGGTATTGTTGCGACTTCAAATGGGACAAATAATACAAGTGATGAGGAACTTCTTGATAGTTGTCGAGAAAGAATCAAACGAATCGCTAGTTACGGTGTGGGTACAATTGAAGTAAAATCTGGTTATTCACTTTCATTTGAAGGTGAATTAAGAATGACTAAGTTAATTGCAAAACTAAAAGAAGAATTTGCACCTGATATACAAATCTTTAATACATTCATGCCTGCACATGCTCTTCCTAAGAGTTACGATTCTACACAAAAATACATGGATGAAATCGTAATTCCTTTACTTCATGAAGTAGCACCTCTTAATATTATTGATTGTGTTGATATCTTTCATGAGCAAGGCTATTTCGATTCTGAAGATGTGAAAAAACTTGCACTTGTTGCACAAGAGTACGGAATACCATTAAAGACTCATGCCGATGAATTTAATGATAATAAAGGGGCCATACTTGCTTGCGAACTAGGTGCACTGAGTACGGATCACCTTCTATGTACAACCGAAGATGGAATTAAAAAGTTAGCTGAATCAAAAACAGTTGCAACAGTACTTCCTGGAACAGGAATTTTCTTAGGAAAACCTAAAGCTGATGCAAAGCAATTAGCAGATGGTGGGTGTAAGTTGGCAATTGCTTCTGATTATAATCCAGGATCTTGCCATTGCGATAACCTACTACTATTAGCTTCAATTTGTGCACCAATGTACAAAATTAACATGACTCAAATGTGGGCCGGAATTACTTTAAATGCTGCTGCTGCAGTTGGAAAATATGATCAAGGTGCAATCATAAAAAGATTTAAGCCTCGTTTTAGTATATTTAAAACAAATACGATTTCTGAAATTACTTATAATTGGGGACGAAATCTAGCGGTAGATAAGAATTCTATTTAAGCCATTCGCGAATTTTTTCTTTGAATTCTTCCGAATTGAAGTCTTTAGAACCCTTTGTAACTTCAACAACACGGCCATCTTTGTAAACAATAGAAACAGGGATGGCAGATACCATAAATGCATCTGTTAACTTACCTTGACCGTCTTTTACAACATCAAAATTAACTTTATACTTTTTAACGACATCTTTAATTTTCTTAAGCTGCTTTTGACCTTCGTCTGAATTAATTGCAATGATCTTTAGCTTAGGATCTTTGATCTCAGAACGTAGACTAACTATACTTGGAAATTCTTCAAGACATGGAGTACACCAACTTGCCCAAAAGTTCAGGATAACAACACCTTTAGAAAGTTCTTCTTTCTTAAAAGTTTTGCCTTCAGTTGATTTTAGATCTGGTCGAACGAGCATCGATTCATAATGTTGAATCTTTTTAACATCCACACCTGCAACTTTAGCAGTCGTAAAACTGTCATCAGTTACAAATAACGATCCTAAAACCAGTACACAAGCTACCAGAATGATCTTATATGGAAATTTTTTTCTTTGTATACTCAACTCTTAACCCCAGTTAGAATGGTATTATACACTTAATTAGGTAAGATTGCACTATGCAAAAAACACAAGACAAAGAGCTAGAGAAAAATATTCTTAATCAAGCTGGGCAAACCTTTGTCGAGTTCATCTTTTTACTTGTTATCTTAATCGGTCTATCGGTTTCACTTCTAAAGGGTAGTAACTCATTTTTAGCAAAACAATGGGAAATTGCTGTTAACAGCATCGTGCGTAATTACCCAGGCCACAACCCCGGTGTAAAATTAACTGAATAGCTTTTTACTATTATTTAACTCTTTATACTGGAGTAAAAATGTATATTTTATCATTAGACCAAGGTACTACTGGTACCACTGCTACTATTATCGACGCCAAAACTTTCAAATTTGTTGATAAAGAAAATCAAGAATTTAAACAGTACTTTCCTAACACTGGTTGGGTTGAACACGATCTTGATGAAATCTGGAAGAGCGTTAAGAGTACAGTTCAAACTGTTCTTAAAAGAAATAATATTGATCCAAATAACATTTCTTCTATTGGAATTACAAATCAACGTGAAACAACATGTGCATTCAATCGAAAAGGTGAAGCACTTGCAAAGGCCATTGTCTGGCAAGATCGTCGTACCGCAGATTTTTGCGATTCTATGAAGACACACGAAGACAGTTTTAAGAAAATCACAGGCCTGCCTCTCGACCCATATTTTTCTGGAACTAAGATACATTGGTTATTAAATAATAATCAGTACGTAAAAGAAGCACATAAGAATCACGACCTTCGTTTTGGGACTATTGATACTTTCTTACTTTACCGTTTAACTAATGGTGACTCATTTAAAACAGATGTATCTAACGCTTCTAGAACTCTTCTGATGTCTTTAGATACATGTGACTGGGATATTAACCTTTGTGAAATTTTAGGCGTTGATAAAAATGACTTACCAGAAATATGTGAATCAATATGTGATTTTGGAACAACAAAAGGTTTAGATTTTCTGCCAGATGGTATTTCAATAAATGGAATATTAGGTGATCAACAAGCCGCTTTATTTGGACAAGCATGTTTCACAAAAGGAACAGGAAAATGTACATATGGTACAGGTGCCTTCATGCTAGTTAACACTGGGGAAGAAAAGAAGTACTCTGAACATGGTCTATTAACTACTGTTGCCTATAAGTATCAAGGGAAGATATATTACGCTCTTGAAGGTTCATGTTATATAGCTGGAGCCTGCGTACAATGGTTACGTGACAATCTCCAAATTATCGATAATGCAGCTCAGACAGAAGATAAGGCGAATGCAGTCAAAGACTTAAATCAAATCAGAGATCTCATTCTTCTTCCATTTTTCACAGGAATTGGATCTCCATACTGGAAACCACATGCAAAAGCTGCATTAATTGGAATGACTCGTGCAACTGACACTAACGATATCTGTCGAGCGGCCCTTGAAGGAATCGCTTTAAGTATCAATGATCTTATCAAAGCAATGAAAAGCGACATGGGTAGTAACCTCGAAGAATTTAAGGTTGATGGCGGTGCCGTAGCAAATAATCTTCTAATGCAAATCCAAGCCGATATTTCAGGAGTAAATGTTACAAGACCAAAAGTTATTGAAACAACTTCTTACGGAGCGGCCCTCGCGGCTGCAATTGGTGCAGGTCTTATGACAATCGATGATGTTAGTAAACAATGGGAAAAAGAATCATTCTTCGAATCTTCTTCAGCTAACAGCGAATACTTCGACTACAAGAAGAAACTTTGGGATAAATATATTCAAATTAATTTTTAAAATACTAGGGGCTAGTCCCCTAGTACTTTAAATATATCTGTAACTTTTCTTACGGGAATAATTTTCAATTTTGATTTTTGAGCAAAGTCTTTTGCTACTTTCGGTGAAGCAACCAACGTTTTATAATTAAGTTGTTCCATTTCTTTAATTCGCATTTCCATATGAGGAACAGTCCTAACTTCACCAGTAAGACCAACCTCCCCTAAAAAGACAGTATCTTTTGGAATTGGTTTTGATTTATAAGAACTTAGTAATGCTGCGATAATACTTAAGTCTGACTCACGTGTTGTAAGCTTCATGCTACCGACAACATTCACATAGATATCATTCATTCCCATTGGAATATTTGCATATTTTTCAATAATTGCAACCATCATTGCTACTCGATTATTATCTAGTCCCTGTGTCGTACGACGGCCACTACCAAATTTATTTTCTGCAACTAAGGCTTGAACTTCTACAAATAAAGGTCTTGTTCCTTCTTTGATACAAGTTAAACTTTTTCCAAAACTATCCTCAAGATCATCATCCAAGAAAAACTGTGATGGATTTTTTACTTCATTAAGCCCATCTTCTTGCATTTCAAAAATACCTACTTCATTTGTATTTCCAAAACGATTCTTGATTGCTCTAAGCATTCTATAATGACCAAATTGATCACCTTCAAAATAGATAACTGTATCCACCATATGCTCAAGAATCTTTGGCCCCGCAATAGCACCGTCTTTAGTAATATGACCTACGATAAAACAAGTAATCCCTGTAGCTTTGACGTGATTCATTAATTCATATGTAACTTCTCGAATTTGTGAAACAGTACCTGGAGGCGATTGTAGCTCACTAGAAGTAGTCGTTTGGATTGAATCAAGAACCATAAAACGTGGTTTAATTTTTTTAATTTGATTTAAAATATTTTGCCAGTTTGTTTCATTATAAATATAAAACGAATCATTTTTAAGGCCCATGCGTTTAGCACGTCCAGCAACCTGTCCTTCACTTTCTTCACCACTCACATAAAGAAAGCTCTGATCACTTTGTTGTCCTGAAAGCTTAGATAACATTTCAGTCAGTAAAGTCGATTTCCCAATACCAGGCTCTCCTCCAATGAGAATAAGTGATCCTGGAACAAGTCCTCCACCGACAACTCTATCAAATTCACCAATACCAGTACTAACTCGATTATAAGTTTCAACTTCAATTTCTTTGAGTTTCTTTGGTGCTGTTTCACCTACGGCCTTTACTTTTATACTCTCTTGTACTGGAGTAAATGTTTCTTCGACAAAACTATTCCACTCACCACAGTCAGTACAACGACCCATCCACTTTGCAGTTTGAAATCCACAATTCGAACATTCAAAAACTTTTTTACTTTTCTTGGCCATTAGCTAATCATTCCCATTACTTCATCTTCAGTTTTAATTGAAATACCTAAATCTAATGCCTTCTTATACTTAGAAGATTTAGCTTCTGTTTCATTTGTAAGAAGAATATCTGTATTCTTACTAACTGAACCAACTGGTGTACCACCAGCTGCTTTAATATCTTTTTCGATATCGCTACGTTTACGTGATAGAGAACCAGTAATACAAATTTTTAAACCAGCCAATCCTGTACCAACTTCTTCTTCAATTACTTCAAATGTGAAACCTAATTCTTGCAAATTATTAATTAAATCTCTCTTCTCTTGTAGTGAGTTTACAAAAGTTGTTGCAGATTTTTCTGCAAATCCTTCTAAAGTTGCAAGTTCATCTGCATTCATATTTAAAAGTTTTTCAATTGAATCAAACCCACCATGTACAACTTTTTCACACTTATTATAGGCTCCGCCAGTAATACCGAGAGCTGATATAAATGTAATCAAATCAGCTTTTTTTGATCCTTCAATACTTGTTAGAAGTTTAGTTGCTAACTTATCTTTTACTTTATCTAGCATAAGCAGTTGATCCATTTCTAACTTATAGAGATCTTCGATTGTCATAACTAATTTCTTACGAATCATCTCTTCAAGACGCTTTGAGCTTAAATCATCGATTCCAATTTTTTGAATAAAATTTAAGATCGCTTCTTTAACTTGAGCGGGACATGCAGGATTCTTACAAAACAAGCGAATATCTTCGATAATTACTTTTGACTCACAGCTTGGACAACATTCTGGAATAGTGAAATCATTTTCAGATTCTTCGATAGTTTGTAAAAACTTTGGAATTACCTCTCCACTCCTAATAATTTCAATTTTATCTCCGGCTTTTAAATTATGTTGTTTTACCATTCCATAATTATGTAATGTCACACGGGATACAACCGCCCCACTAATTGAAACAGGTTCAACTTCACCAACAGGTGTTAAGATTCCATTTCTAGAAACTTGCCACGTTATCGACTTAAGAATTGTTTGTACTGTTTCCCCTTCAAATTTAAATGCCATTTTATAGCGAGGGTGATGAGCAGTTTCTCCAAGTTCATCATGAAGTTTAATTTCATTATATACAAAGACGAGTCCATCAATAAGATATTCACCATTGGCCATGAAATCTTTTGCGTCTTCAATTGCAGACTCGTAATCTTTCTTTGTGTGCATCAGTGTATATTCTAGAATATCGAAATCTTCTTTTTTAAGGGTCTCGTACTTTTGACTTTCTTTAGCGAAATCTAGGCCGATTAAATCAAATGCTTTAAAATTTATAAAAGAACAAAGACTAATATTTTCTTTACGTCCAACAAGCCCAGCTACGATATTGCGTTGAGAGGAAGGCCTTTCTAATCCCTGAGCAACCATCGTTTCAGAAAGGTGAAAGAATGATTCTTCATCACAATACATCTCACCTCTAATTTCTATTCTTTCTTTAATAGAGATAGATCCAGGAACACCCTTCATCCATTGAACTTTTTGAGTGATATTCTCGCCATAAGTTCCATCACCTCTAGTCTTTGCTAAAACTAGATGACCATCTTCATAGATAAGCGAACAAGAAACACCATCAACCTTATAGATTCCTAAAACTTCGTATTCCTTTGCCCAAGAAATAAGTTCTTCCATCTTATAAGTCTTACCAAGTGATAACATTTTCTTATCATGTTTCACTTTATCAAGTGACGTTATAGTTGAGCCTACTAAATTAAGTACAGAGTTCTCGGGATCAAGTTCTCTTAACTCATCTTCTAATTTGTCATATTCACTATCAGAAATTTCTGGTTTACCAGCATAGTATAATGCCTTATGGATCTTTATTTGATCTGCTAATTCTTTTATACGCTTCATTTTATTCTCGTCTAATTTTAGAAAGTCTTTTTAGAACGCAAACTTCACTCCGCCCTTTAAGGCCGTGTTTTTAACAGTTACTTTCGTACCATCGCTTGCAAATTCAGCTTTATCACTTAGGTAGTCAATTCCACCATAGAGATTAATATTTGGTCCGTACTTATACTCGACACCTGCAGCTACGTGAAAGTTACTCGTATCTTTTGCACTACCAAAGATCGAAACATCTTCTTCGTATCCAGGATCAAGCATGAAGTCGAATTGGAAATATACACGTACACCGCGAATAAGAGGCATACTTGCTCTTGCACCAACTAATAGGCCACTAAAATTAATTTCTGTGAAACCATCTGCAACTTGATTATCAAAACCATGAGTATATGATCCATAACCAAAAAAGACATCGACTTGTGGCCCATAGAAAAATCCCATCGGAAGGTATTTATATCCAAATAGAAGTCTAAAACGAGAAGAATCCATTGAATTAGAATCTGAAACAAGATTTCCAGCATCCTTAGAATACTTTCCAAAACCTTTTTCTAACTCTAAGCCCACCCAGTAATTTCTCGTTACCCAAAGTTCACCGTCAAAGGCAATTGCAAAGTCCACACCATTAATTGATTTTGTACCATTTGAAATTGATGAGTTATTATTTGAGCCTGTCCCAATTTTTAGAGCAAGACCAAATTCCCCTAATCTTCCAAAAGAAGAAGTACGATCATTTCCTTCGACTGGATCATACTTTAAGTCTCTTTTTTCAGAATCTTTTGTATTCTTAGAAATTAATACCCAATCTTCAGCTTGAATTAAGCTTTTATCTTCATAACGTAAAACTTTTACTTGTGATAAAGATTCACCTACGTGAATAATTCTTCCAGTTGCTATTGTTTTCGTTTCCCAATCAACAACCTCTTGTAAAAGAGGGTGCTTGCGACGGCGCATTGGACGAACAACTTTTACTTCATAATCAGTAAAAATTCCTGCATCTTTACCGAGATCAATTGAAAATTGCTGACCTAAAACACCTAAGACTCGGGCATCATATGGGATTTGTTTTTCATATTGATCAAGCCAATTATTTGCAGTTTGTGCAATTAGTCCTGGATCATCACTATTAAGCTCAATCTTTTCATTGAAGTAGATATCTTTTCCATTGGCCCCAAAGATTTGCATATTTACTGCAACACCTTTTGGAAGACTTTCTATTTTAACCTTGATTAATGAACCTGCATTTGTTTTTTCAGAAACAAGTTTTAAAACCTTTGGGTTCTCTAAAGCTGCATCAAGATTTTTTTTATAATTTGATAAGATATTTATAATTTCAGAGTTGTACTGGTAGTAACACCAACGAGAAGATTTCAAATAACCTTCTATTTTAGCAAAGACTTCATAACCAAGAGCGCCACCGACAGAATCTCTAACAGGTAGGATCATACAACGACGAGCACTTGGAGCAGCTAAAGTATCAACTGCTAAAATGAGAAGTAAACTAGTTATAAGTAATTTGATTGTTTTCATTGAGACGACCTTCGTAGAGATCTACGAGCATTTTATATTCATTATTTTCTTGCTTGGTTTTAATTAATTCTTTTTTAAGAAGTTCATGTTCTTCTTGTAAACGCTTTAGGTATACGATGGCGTTCGATGCACTTAGTGAATCGTTATATTCCCACTCGTTCATTTGAATCAGATATTTACCCTGATCAAATTTCCAAATTAATTTATCTCTTTTTATGTAGCGACGAATTGTTGATATTGAGATTCCCTTCAACAATGAATAGTCATTTATGTCCATCCAAATCATTTCTTAATTTTAACCAACTTGACGTGCTTTGCCAAAAATTATCAATACATAAATTCGTATTTCGAGTATAATTTTTTTATGAACAGAGTTGATATAGAAAACTTCAGGAATAAAAAGACTGCCTTAGTTCTCTCTGGCGGTGTCGTAAAGGCTGCCGCATGGCACCTTGGAGTAAGCTGGGCCCTTCACGATCTTGGTTTCACATTTAAGCACAATCATTCGGATGTAAATCCAGATTACGAAATATCAACATATGTTGGCTCAAGTGCAGGTGCTCTAATTAGTCTCTTCTTAGCCTCGGGTCACTCACCACTTGAAGTTATTGAAGCTTTTATTCAAAAAAACAAAACAGGTTTGAAACCAATTACATATAAGGACATGCTCTCTTTAAAGAGACCTAGTCTAAAGCCTCACCATCCGAATCTCTACGATCCATTGGATGGCTTTCCACTTGTTATCAAAAGTCTTTTGAAACCAATCATGACAGTCTCAGGACTATTTTCCACAACAGGACTGCACGACTACATAATTGAAAACGTAATAAAATCGAACAATTTCGATGACTATGATGCGGATCTTTTTATCATTGCAACACAATTAGATAATTCGCGAAAGACTATCTTTTCTCGCTATAATTACCCTAATCCTAGCCATGATCCGACGGCACACTACTATACTGATATTCCAATTGCTGAGGCTGCAACTGCTTCAATGAGTGTACCGCCATTCTATACACCTTATCCAATTCATAACACTGTTACAGATACGACAGATTTCTATATTGATGGTGAAATTCGTGAAACACTTTCAACTCACGTTGCCGTTGATAATAGTTGTGAATATATCATTTCAAGCTGGACCCATACGCCTTATCACTATCAAGATGAAATTGGCTCCCTTGCTAACTATGGCCTTCCTGCCATTTGTACGCAGGCTATTTACTTAATGATTCAAAAGAAAATTGTTGATTCAAGAGCAAGACGTATTGCCGCACAGGATATTATTGATACTGTAAATCAGTATATGCTCAATGAAAAATTTAGTAATGAACAACGTCGTCATATAACATCAATTATTGAGCGAAAACTAAACTTTAATCCTGATGTAAAACTCATCGATATCTTTCCTAAGCATGATGACTACAACCTCTTCTTCGCTGATATCTTCAGCTTAAATCCAAAGAAGATGACTAAGATGCTTGAAGCTGGCTACAAGCGAACGATGGAAATATTTAATAATAAAGAATACGAATCTTAAAAATTTAATGAAATAAAAAAGGCCCACTTATGTGGGCCTTCATATTTAAAATCTTTTATTGATTAAAGATCAAGTGGTAGAGAAACACCAACTAAGATTTCTTTTGTATCAAAGTCAGCGAAACCACCAGCACCATCATAGCTCAATGCACGGTACTCTAAGTTAAGTGAAACAAATGGAAGCATTGTAAAACCAACACCAACAGCAACTCCAGAACCATCAAAAGTTACAGCTCCAGCATCAATTTCTGATGATAGGTAATAACTTGCATATCCTCTAAGTAGGATAGGAAGATCAACAGCTACGAATAGTCCAAAGTTTGTTGTATCAAAATCAGTGTCACCTGTATTATCTTCAGACGTATATGAACCCATATTGTAATCAAGTCCAAAACTTACCAGCATAGGAAGTGAATAACCTAGGCGGCCACCAATATTTGTACCAGTTGTATCATCACCATCAGTATCACCTAGAATATTATACGCTAGGTACGGCTCAACATAAATTCCAGCTTGCGCTTGGAAACCAGCAATCATAATCATCATTGCAACTAAAATCTTTTTCATACAATCTCCTCATAAGATAAATCTAGTAATATTCTCTCAAACTAGATATTTTCAATAATATATAAACCTTCAGTACAGAAACTTTGCGTGTATTGAATACTTCCTTCCCCAGAATCTATTTTCGTATTCAAAATTCCATAATCATGAGAAATAATAAAAACCTTCTCCGTTAAGCCTGTAATTTCAGCACTAACTGTTCCATCTTTATCCATATAATAAAAATCATATGATCCTGATGGACTTATCGAAGAAATATAAGCTTCAAAACTGACGAGTGGCTTATTCAAATTAACTTGAATAACACAAGCTCCATTATCCGCCCGGTTTTGAAATAGCTCCTTCAAATAATCGATATATTCAATAGAAGGTATCACCACCTTCTTAATGTCATTAAAGCCAACAAAGACCGAAGTTTCTTTGCCAACTTCAATATAGTGTTTAAAACTAGCGTCCCGCAATGGGGTAAGAATTTTATAGCGATTTAGTCCTACCTTAGAAGCAGTGATCTCACGATTAAAATAGCGAATATCGCTATCGTTCAAGTTCATTGATTGTAAGGTCTTGGCCGCCAAATTTTCTTCATAAACAGAAAAATTAATGGCCTTTGCATCTAATAAATATGGCGCTTCGTAAGTAATTTCATCTTGAACAAGATGAATAATTTTTTGCGCAACTTTGCCTTTGAAATCCATATACTTAATTAAGTGATTACCCAATTCAACATCAAGATAGAGTTCATAAACAAATGAATCCCCAGGATCAACTTCTTTGAAATTTCGATCGAGATATACTTTTTTCTTAAAGGATCCCATAAAGGTGGAAGTATCTATTTTATCACCTAAATCAACTAGAATATGTGCACCACTATGCTCTTTTACTTTGTTTCTCTCTAAGATCTTACGTAGATAATCAGAATTGATTACAGGGATATCGAAGGTCGTTTCGCTTCGAGCACTAAGTTCAAAATTTGTTCTAATTATATCTCTGGCGGCAATAGAGCCCCTAAATGTAGAAAAACTATCGTCACTAGATATCGGAATTAGAACTTCTCCAGTTCCAGAATCAGTAAATAATTCATTTAAATTATATGTAGGTACTAAATCAAAATCTGTAAGATTATTTTTCGAAATACCCTTCTCGCCAAACTCACGCAACTTAACTTTAAAATTAGAAACCGCTTTCTTTTTACGAGCAGCTGACTGAATAAAGCTTGAGAAATCAATTACAGGCTTATAATTCTTTGGCCCTAAAGCCTGTTTAGATACACCTTTAACTATTGGTGCTTTAAACTGTGGAGTTTTTGCAGTTGCATCTTTCTTAGCGTCTTGAGCACCATAGGAAAAAAAGACGAGATCATCACTCTCTTTAATATTGCCACTTACCTTAGCGCCTTTTTGTACTCCTGAGCTTGCTAATACAATCTCATCTGTTTCCACCTCACCCTGATAAGCAATAGGAGGAACAAATTTTTTGTGAAGTTCAAATGTTTCTCTAAGGTCAAATTTCTTTGGCTTAAGAGTAACTATATCTCCGCCTGTTAATGCATAAGCATTAGCTACTAATAAAGAAATAAAGATACAAATAAACCTAATAATCATTAGCTCTATTTTCGCATCATTAGGTTATTTAGAACTTAGGTGGCAGATTTTGCCGAGTGAAGTAGAAAAAGAAAGGCCCTGTTTCCAGGGCCTAATCTATTATTTCGAAATTTGCTTAACTAGTTGTAACCTAAGTTGCGCTCTATCAAGCTTACGACGGAATTTAACTAGATCTTCATCAGTTAAAGTACCTTTCAGCTTCTCACGAGCGTAAATTAGTGCATTTGTAGCTCTTTCCTCATCAATTTGACAATCTTCTTCAGAAGTCATTGATAGGATAGTAATTTGGTCGTTTAAAACCTTTACGATACCGTTAGTAACAGTGAAAAATCTTTCCGAATCATCACCATGTACAGCAACGCTACCAGTAGCTAGCTTCTCAACAATGTGAGTGTGACCTGCAAGAACTTCGATTTCACCCTTTAGAGTAGGAACGAAAACAGAGTCTGCTGGTACGTTCTTCGCAACAACTGAGCTAGGCGTTAGAATATTTACAACAAAGTTACTCATCATTTAATCCTTTGCGTAGTTCCATGGGTTACCCCATGGAACTTGCTACTTATTAAGCATCCTTCTTAAGTTGTTCCCACTTTTCATATACCATGTTTAGGTTACCAACAAGGTAGAAAGCTTGCTCAGGAACTTCATCACACTCACCAGCTAGGATAGCTTTGAATGCTTTGATCGTATCGTTGATATCAACGAATTGACCTGGGATACCTGTAAACTGCTCAGCAACGAAGAATGGTTGAGAAAGGAATTTCTCAATCTTTCTTGCACGACCAACTAGAATTTTATCTTCTTCAGAAAGTTCGTCCATACCAAGAATCGCGATGATATCTTGAAGCTCTTTATATCTTTGAAGGATCTGTTGAACTGAACGAGCAGTATCATAGTGATCGTCACCAAGGATAGCTGGAGATAGAATTGTTGAAGATGATGTTAGTGGGTCTACCGCTGGGTAGATACCTTTTTCAGCAATTGAACGTGAAAGTTCAGTAGTCGCATCTAAGTGAGCGAATGTAGTTGCTGGAGCCGGGTCAGTATAGTCATCGGCAGGTACGTATACAGCTTGGATAGAAGTAATCGAACCATCTTTAGTTGAAGTAATACGCTCCTGCATAGCACCCATCTCAGTACCAAGAGTTGGTTGGTAACCTACGGCAGATGGAATACGTCCAAGTAGTGCAGATACCTCTGAACCAGCTTGAGTAAAACGGAAGATATTATCAACGAA
Source organism: Halobacteriovorax sp. XZX-3 (assembly GCF_043196495.1). Lineage (NCBI taxonomy): Bacteria > Pseudomonadati > Bdellovibrionota > Bacteriovoracia > Bacteriovoracales > Halobacteriovoraceae > Halobacteriovorax > Halobacteriovorax sp. XZX-3. Next base: position 1,906,503 of record NZ_JBEBMO010000001.1, read on the forward strand.
GAATAGTACGTCTTGTTTTTCTTCATCACGGAAGTATTCCGCTAGAGAAAGACCAGTAAGAGCAACACGAGCACGTGCACCTGGTGGCTCGTTCATCTGACCGTATACCAGTGCAGTTTTATCGATAACCCCAGACTCTTTCATTTCTTCGTAAAGGTCGTTTCCTTCACGAGTTCTTTCACCAACACCAGCGAATACAGAGAAACCACCGTGTTGAGTAGCAATGTTGTTGATAAGTTCCATAATAAGAACTGTTTTACCAACACCAGCACCACCGAATAGACCAATCTTTCCACCTTTTAAGTATGGAGCAAGAAGGTCAATAACTTTAATACCAGTAAAGAATGGCTCAAGTTTTGTTGATTGATTTTCAAATGATGGAGCTTCTCTGTGGATTGAGTAAGATTTTTTATTACCTAATTCACCAGCTTCATCAATCGCTTCACCAACTACGTTGATGATACGACCAAGACATTCACGACCTACAGGTGCTTGAATTGGAGCACCAGTGTCAGATACAACTAAACCTCTTGATAGACCTTCAGTTTGGTCCATAGCGATCGTTCTAACAACGTTATCACCTAGGTGAGTTGCAACTTCAAGAACAAGGTTATTTTCTTTGTCGTTGATTGTTGAGTTTGTAACTAAAAGGGCGTTATAGATTTCCGGTAAATTTCCATCAGCAAATTCAACGTCTACAACAGGACCCATAACTTGACGAATAACACCTTTTGCTTGTGACATTCTACGCTCCTTAACCATTGAGGGACTCAGCACCAGATACAACTTCAATAAGTTCAGTTGTAATCGCCGCTTGTCTCAATTTATTCATTTTAATAGTTAGTGTTCTAATTGCATCTTTACAGTTTCCAACGGCACTATCCATTGCTGACATACGTGATCCGTGCTCTGCTGCTGTAGCATCTAATACTGCAGTCCACATTGCACTCGTGTACGCCTCTGGGATTAGGCCATCTAAAATACTTTCCGCACCAGGGTTGTATCTGAAATCAAACGGATACTTTTCCTTTAGCTCATCTCTTTCAGATGAATCAAGAGTCATTGGAAGTACTTGTTTAACTGTTGGCTCGATTTGAATTGCAGAATGGAAAATGTTGTAAGCAACACTTACCTTTCCTACTTCACCAGTTGCAAAAAGTTCTGAAAGCTTATTAGCAATCGTTTGAACTTCATGAAATTGTGGTTCAGTTCTTTCAAAACCGTATGATTCACCAGCGTTAACAAGTTTCACAACAAGTTCTTTTACCTTAGTACCAATAAAGTGCACTTCAAGGTTGTTTGTATCTTCATGGTTTGCAATATAAGCCTTAACAGCTTTTGCAAGACCAGAGTTATAACCACCACAAAGACCTTTATTCGAAGAGATTACAAGAAGTACTTCTTTCTTAGATTCGTTATTATTTAAGAAAGAGTGATTGTAACCTTCTACTAAAGCAGAAATTGTTTTAATTGAATCTTCTAATTCATTTGCATAAGGACGCGCATTCAGAATAGCATTCTGAGCCTTGTTTAGCTTTGCAGCTGAAACAAGTTTCATAGCTTCCGTAATCTTTAAAGTACCCTTAGTACTTTTGATTTTCTTTTTAAGATCCTTAATATTTGCCATTATGGCTCCTCAATTAATTAGTAGTTCTTACTTGCAATAAATTCTTTAATTGCAGTTGCTAATTTACCATCATTCTCACCAGAGATTTGTTTCTCTGATCTTAGTGAACTCATAAGATCTGAGTGAGAAGTATTTAGGTGATCTAGAAGATCTTTTTCAGCATCTCTTACTCTATCAACAGGTACTGAATCGAACATACCTTTTGTACCAGCGTATACAGATACAGTTTGGTCGATTACATCAAATGGAGAATATTGTGCTTGCTTAAGTAGCTCAACAAGTCTCTCACCTTTTGAAAGTTGTTTTTGAGTAGCTTCGTCTAGATCTGAACCGAAAGCCGCGAAAGCTTGAAGTTCACGGTACTGAGCAAGATCAAGTCTTAATGTACCAGCAACTTTTTTCATTGCTTTAATCTGAGCAGAACCACCAACACGTGATACCGAAATACCAACGTTAACAGCTGGACGGATACCTGAGTTGAAAAGGTCACCTTCTAGGAAGATCTGACCATCTGTAATCGAGATTACGTTTGTTGGAATATATGCAGAAACGTCACCTTCTTGAGTTTCAATAACTGGAAGTGCAGTTAGTGAACCAGCTCCTAGGTCATCAGATAGTTTCGCCGCACGCTCAAGTAGTCTTGAGTGACAGTAGAAAACGTCCCCTGGGAATGCTTCACGTCCTGGTGGACGTCTAAGAAGTAGTGAAAGCTGACGATATGCTTGTGCTTGCTTTGTTAAATCATCATAAACGATTAGTGCGTGCTTACCGCTATCTCTGTAGTACTCACCCATTGTACAACCAGTATATGGTGCTAGGTACTGAAGAGGTGCAGAGTTAGAAGCAGTAGCAGATACGATGATTGTATAATCAAGAGCACCAGCTTCTTTTAGTTTTTGTTGTACTTGACGTACTGTTGAGTTCTTTTGACCAATAGCTACGTAGATACATACAACATCTTTACCTTTTTGGTTGATGATTGTATCGATTGCAACAGCAGTTTTACCTGTCTTTCTGTCACCAATGATAAGCTCACGTTGACCACGTCCGATTGGGATCATAGCGTCGATAGCTTTAATACCTGTTTGAAGTGGCTCATGTACAGATTTTCTACCTAGAATACCTGGAGCTTTAATTTCAACACGTCTTGAGTGTTCAGAAACGATTTCACCTTGTCCGTCGATTGGATTACCAATAGCATCAACAACACGACCTAAAAGAGCGTCACCTACTGGTACTTCAACGATCTTTTGAGTTCTTTTAACTGTTGAACCTTCTGTGATTTTTGGATCATCACCAAGAATAGCAACACCAACGTTGTTAGTTTCTAGGTTTAGAACCATACCTTTTGTACCTGTAGCAAATTCTACAAGCTCTCCGGCCATTACGTTTTTAAGACCGAAAACTCTAGCAACACCATCACCAACAGTAAGAACTGTACCTACTTCGTCTACTTGAAGTTTAGTTTCGAAGTTAGCAATTCTGTCTTTGATAATGCTCGTAATTTCTTCTGGATTCATTGACATCATTTACCTCTACAATAATTGGCCATTAGCCATTTATAATTGATTCTTTTAAAGTATTAAGTTGTTTATCTACAGATGCATCGATTTGATAGTCTTCAACTGTCACACGAACACCTGCTGTAATTTTTTCGTTTTTTGTATAAGTTAACTCAGGCTCTGATCCAAGTTGTGACTTAATAAAAGATTTAATCTTATTAAGTGACTCTGTATCAATTGAATCTGCATTACCTTCAATTGTTCCTCTCATGAAACCTCTTTCATGATCATCCATAACGATTACTTCTTTAAAGATGAGTGGAAGAATTCCAATTCTCTTTTCTTGAAGTAGGAAATTAATAAATGATTTTACAACTTGAGAAAGCCCTAACTTTGTTAATACGTCACTTATAACAGAAGCTTTTTCCTCAACAGTAAATACATCTAAAAACATTACGTTTTCTAGATCATTACTTGCATTGATTACTTCTGTAAGAGCAGTAAGCTCTTGTGCTGTATTAATATTAGACTCTTTACCTAGGCTGAAAATCGCTTTTGCATACGCTTTGGCTACATTCTTTTCTTTCATCTTACTAACCCTAGAACTATAGTCTTGAAATTAAATTGCTTGTTGCTTTATTTGATAATGAACTATCAGAATGAATTTTAGTTTTCGTTTTAGAAATAACTTCATCTAATAGCGATTCATTAAGTTGTTTAAGCATCATCTTCTTTTCAGATTCTAACTTGTGTGCAGAATCTACTTCCATTTTTTCCATTGATGCTTTGATTTCTTGAACATAAGTTTCTTCGAACTTTTCACCATCTTTTTTTGCATTAGTGATGATTTGTTCTTTCTCACCTTCAATATTATCTAGCTTAGCTTTTGAAGCTGATAATACTTTTTCTGCTTTTGCATCTTTTTCAGCTGCATACTCAACAAGATCCTTAATAGAATCTGCTTTTTCTACAAATGAATTTTTCATGAATGGAATAATCTTCCATGCCATAAAACCAAATACAATTGTGAAGTTAATTGCAGGAACAAGTAGGTCAGATAAGTGACCACCGTGGTATTCACCACCAGCTGCAAATACGATATTACTAAAAACTAGAGCTAATAATAATTTCATTTATTATCCTTATAATTTTAATGACTACTGTACAATTTTATCAACTAGAAGTGATGAAAGTTCATCAGCATCTTTCATGATTGCAACTTTCTTCTCTTCTAACTCTTGAGAGTATTTTGCCTTTTCAGAATTAGCTTCAGCTTCAAGCTTATTAGCAAGTTCTTTAACTTTAACAGCTTCACGCTTAGTAACTTCTTCTTTTCTATTTTGAATTAAATTAAAAGCTTCAGATTGTGCGCCTTCAATTTTAGACTTGTATTCTTTCTCTAATTCAGTTGCAAGACGAGTTTTTTCATCAGCACCTGATTCCATTTTAGTAGTTTTTGCTTCACGGTTTTCAAGAACTTCTTGAAGTTTAGACCAGATTAAGTTTCTTGTTACAAAATAAAGAACTGTAACGATGGCCAATTGAATGAAAAATGTAGAGTTGATACCTAGAGAGTTTAATACTGTATTGATAGTATCCATTAGTGACTACCCCAAATTGTGTAATAAGATTGGTTAAAAGTTCACTAATAATTAAACTTTATCTGGCCTATCGTCAAGCTAAACAGCTTTTTTCTGAATGTTTGTTAACATTTAATTAAGTTGTAAATAATCAAATTTATTTAATTATTTCTCGTCATGCATCTTCGTTGTACCATGGAAAATAACGCCGTCTTCCACAATAAGCGAAGGTGTAGTGATAGTCCCCTCGAAGCGAGCAGGCTTAATAATTTCGACGCGAGAAGTCGCTTTGATGTCGCCCTTAACGATTCCACTAATCATAATTACATCAGCAATAATGTCTGCATTAATTACAGCGGCCTCGGAAATAATTACCGTGTCATTTGAAAAAATAGTTCCGTTCACAATTCCCGCAATACGCCCTACACCGTTTAGTGTAATATTTCCTTCGAGCTTACAACCATCTTCGATAATCGCTGCCATTGTTCCTTGTGTCATAAATCTACCCTTTCCGTGGCTGGTTCTATAGGACCATATTTGATTTGAAAAATGGTTCTATAGGACCGGCCATAAAGACTGGTCCCATAGGACCAATAAAAACATTATCTATTTAAAAGTAAGTATTCAAAAATATCATTAAATTCGGCTTCATTAGAGAATTTCAGTACAACTTCTCCACCACCGTTTTTATTTGTTTTAATCCCGAAATGATAACCAGTTTTTTGTTCTAATTTTTCTCTATATTGAGACATTTTTCCATTAAAAAAGTCGAAGTTATCATCTTCTTTGCCAACTTTTGTTGGTCTCTTAGCTGCTTTAATTAATTTTTCAGTTTCACGAACAGATAGATTATCAAGAGCTGCTTTATTTGCAATACGAATACAATCTTCTCTCTCTTTGATACTAGCAAGAATTTTTGCATGCCCAAATGAAAGCTGATCCTTTTGAATTAATTCTACTACATCACGTGGAAGCTTAAGAATACGTAGGAAGTTAGCAATTGTAGATCTTTCCTTACCAACTTTTTTTGCAACTTCTTCTTGAGTTAAGTTGAAGTCTTCCATTAGTGCAAAGTAAGCAAGAGCTTCTTCTACACAGTTAAGATCTGATCTTTGAACGTTTTCAATGATCGACATAACCATTTTTTCACGATCAGTTGCTCTCTTTATTACGACAGGAACTTGAGTAAGACCTGCTAGTTTAGAAGCACGAAGTCTTCTTTCACCTGCAACAAGTTCATATCCATTATCGGCCTTAACAACGATTAGTGGTTGAATAACGCCATTTTCTTTAATTGAGTTTGAAAGCTCATGAAGCTCTTCTTCTTTAAAGATTTTTCTTGGTTGGTTTGGGTTTGCATGAATTACAGTAATATCAAGCATTGAAGGATTCGTTTCTACTTGTACAGCAGGAGTTGTATTAAGTGCTGGTTTAGCTGCTGCCGGATTATCTGCTGCAACTTTTTGTAGATCAGAAAAAGCTGCTTGAGCTTTTGATACTTGTGAAGAATTTTGTGTTCCTCCAAGTAAAGATCCCATTCCTTTTCCTAATGCCATTTTCTTAGCCATTCTCTCTTCCCCTTACCTATTGAATGTTACCAGCTAAAGTATTATCGATTTCATTAACCGATGGAACTTGTGGTAGCTCATTTTGAATTTCTACTGATTGTGCACGATCTTTAATAATAAGTTCCTTAGCTAGTGATAAGTAAGCTTCAGAACCTTTTGATTCAATATCGTAAAGGATAATTGGTTTACCAAAAGATGGACACTCGGCGAGTTTTACATTTCTAGGTATTACCGATTGAAATACTTTTTCGCCAAAGTGCCTTCTAATCTCTTCTGCAACTTGCTTGTGAAGAGACGCTCTTCCATCAAACATAGTAAGGACGATTCCGTCCATTTCTAATGTAGGATTTAAATTCGCTTTAATTAATTTTACAGTGTTTACTAGTTGGGCCAGACCTTCCATTGCAAGGTATTCAGTTTGCATCGGTACGATAAAGCTATGAGCAGCATTTAATGCGTTCACAGTTAAAAGACCAAGAGAAGGTGGACAATCAATTAGAATATAATCGTAAGCGTCCATAACAGGCATGAATGCAGTCTTTAATTTCGACTCTCTTGCAAATTCACTTACTAGTTCAATCTCTGCTCCCGATAAATTGTTATCAGAAGGACAGATATGTAGATTAGGTAATTCTGTTTCGTAAATACATTCACGAATATCTGTTTTACCAATCATTGCATGATAGATATTGCTTCCATTATGCTGCGCTGAATCAAGCCCTAAACTCACACTACCATTACCCTGAGGGTCTAAGTCAATTACCAGAGTTTTTTTCTCGGCTACTGCAAGGCAGGCAGCAAGGTTAATTGTAGTTGTTGTTTTACCAACACCACCCTTCTGATTCATGAGTGCAATAATTTTAGCCATTTATGTCTCCCAAAAGATATAGTTGTTACTATATTTTTAAAGAAATGAAGACAAAGTGACAAGTTGTTTATTTTTATTTTTTCTAAAACTAGTGATTTCTGTTCCACGTAGAACATTCTTATTACGAAGAGCAATCATCATACGCCCCTCAGTATTAGGAATATCGATCAATGTTTCTTCTACTATCTCCCACTTGTTACCAAGCCAGTCCAGGTCTTCTAATTCGTAGAAGTTTGGACCCTTATAAAAGATCACATTTACAGTCTTATCTGTAATAATAAGAGGAAGAAGGTTTTGTATTGTTGAAACAGCTTTGAATGTTATCGTACAGTCACGATCAAAATATACATGCTCAAATCTTTGGTGGTATGTCTTTACATTATCAAGACCAATTGCTTCTGCAATTTGATTAACAACTTTGGACTTCTTACCTCTTGCTTCAAAACCAATATATTTCTTATCAGGATTCAAGCTTGCTAATGGTAATAAAGGAAATCCTCCACCGAAACCAATATCTACATGTATCTTAGTTTGATCATAGATCTTCTTCAAAGAAGGAATGTCTTCAATAGGTTTAACACTGTCTACATATTGCTTATCGAAGAACTCTTCTGCTGTATTAATTCTTGTAAGGTTAATTCCAGCAAACGGCCCATTGATTTGCTCAAGGTAGCGTTCACAAAATACTGTATCTTTCATCATAATATATTTCCTGCTACATATGCTAAGGTAGCTGGCCTAATTCCTACTATTCTTTGTAACTGCCCAAAACTTTCAGGCTTTATTTCTGTAATACGTTGTCTGCACTCAAATGAGATATTCTCACTAGCAACTAGTTTCTGCCAATCCACAGGCTTCTTACTAAGTCTGTTGATTTTAGCATTTTCAACTAGAGCACGATCAATATAGCCTTCGTACTTTAGTGAGATAGCTACTGTACGAATAACATTTAAATCAAACTGAAGATTATTCTCAGCCAACTCTGCCACCAAGACATCCACCGGATTCAAGTGTGCTCTCTTAGACAATTCGGCCAAGGTAATATTTGAACTCAGTGGTCCATAGCCCTTCGACTCAAAGTATTCCTTATTCTTTGGATTAGCTTTATATGTATAATTCTTAGCGATATGCCAGATAATGTTAAAGCCCTGCTCATAGCTGTCTTGATAGCGATCTATATCTGCATACAAACCTAATTCTTGGCGATATTTCTTCATACGTAGAATAGTATTATCCTCACGTACATAAAGACGGTTTTCGTTACGTGCAGTAAATAATCGATAAGGCTCATCTCTCTTATTCGAAACAAGATCTTCTACCATTACACCAATATATGAATCATCGCGATCCAATATAAACTTATCTGCGCCAATAGCAGATCGAGCTGCATTAATACCAGCTATTAAACCTTGTCCTGCAGCTTCTTCATAACCTGAAGTACCGTTTACCTGACCAGCAAAATATAATCCAGGCATTTCCTTCGATTGTAATGTTCTATCCAAGCATGTTGTATCGACAACATCGTATTCAACAGCGTAACCATATACTGCAATCTCTGCCTTTTCTAATCCTTCAATAGTGCGGATAAAGTCTAGCTGTATCTCACGTGGAAGTGATGTAGAGATACCATTTGGATAAAATGTATCCAGCTCCAGTGATTCTGGTTCAACAAATACGTGGTGCACGTCCTTATCTTCATAGCGATAAGCTTTATCTTCAATAGATGGACAATATCTAGGCCCAACACCCTTAATCTGTCCGTTAAATATAGGGCTTCTCTCTTTATTGTCGCGAATAATTCCAAGAGTCTTTTCATTGGTCTTAGTAAGGTGACATGAAACCTGATCCACAAATCGTTCAGTTAATCCGTGATTAAAATGAAAGTTTACTGCTGTAGGATCACTTTCTTGCTCCACCATTTTAGAAAAATCGATGGTATCTCTCTTTAAACGAGCAGGAGTTCCTGTTTTAAATCTAGTTTTAAGTGCTGTTACACCTACAAAGATATTCTCAAGAGAATCAGCTTTAAGACAATCTACACGACCACCGTCAGATTGTTCTTCTCCAGTGTGCATTTTACCTGCTAAAAAAGTACCAGTAGTAACTACAATCTTCTTTGAGAGATACTCGCCTTCAGTTGTCTTAATGAGAAAAGAGTCCTGATCTTTACTTACTCTCTCCACCATTTCACGAATAACAGTAATATTATCGTTAGCAGCTACTTCCGCCTCTGCATTTCTAGCATATACTTCTTTATCAATCTGTACACGAGTTGACTGTACAGCATAACCTTTAGATTCATTAAGAGTTCGATATTGAATAGCGCTTCTGTCAGCAAGCTTCCCCATGATGCCACCTAAGGCATCTATCTCTCTTACAACCTGACCCTTACCCACTCCACCAACTGCTGGATTACATGGAGCTGATGCTATACTTACACCAGGCATAGTAACGATTGCTACTTTTAGGTCAAACTGAGCGGCGGCCCAAGCAGCTTCTAGTCCAGCATGTCCCCCACCAATAATTGTTACATCAAACATATGTTTCTCATTTTGTTCCACGTGGAACTTTCTGCTATTAATGTTCCATGTGGAACAATTGTGCGCAATTGTAATAATAATGTTCTACGTGGAACATTTAAGCTAATTTTTCAGAAAAATCAATGGTTTATATATTATTTACCTATGCAGAAGTTGGTAAAGATATGTGTAAGTGTATCGTCAGGGCTAATGATTCCGATTAGTTCTGCAGTTTTCTTTTCTAGGATAGAAACTTCGGATGAAATGATAGCTATATCATCTAAGTGCTTGATATTATTGGAAAAATCAGTAAATTTCCCATAAATATCATTGATTACGACACGATGTCTTTCAATAGAAATGGGGTCACTGTTACGTAATTTCATATACTTAGATAAAATATCCTGAGTAATTAAGTCAGTTATATGAACTGGTTCTATAGGACCAGTTTTTATTTGTGGTTCTATAGGACCATTTTCTAGACTTGCCCCCATAGGACCAAGTTTTGATTCTTGTGGTTCTATAGAACCACTTTCTGAATCTGGTCCGATAGGACCACTTATTTCAACAAGACTTCCCTCACCTTTTGAAGTGTCTGCACTATAGTATTTAATAGCTTTTGGAAGATTCTCTTGTAAATCTTTTAAGTTAATCTCACCATTAAATTCATCAAAATGAGTAAAGATTAAAGCATCAAAAAGTGTCTCTTTAATATCGTGGTATTGGTATTTTTCAACTTCATTAATATTGATCAGAAGAATTTTATAGAATGCTCCTTCTATTAAATTGCGACTTCTTTTGATCCCTTCTTCTTCAATTACATCTGTCGTATTACGTAGACCTGCTGTATCAACGAGTTTGAAGGTTTCATTACCTAGACTAATATATTCTGAGATATAATCGCGAGTTGTTCCTGCTATGTCTGAAACTATTGAGCGTGATTCATTTAAGAATAAATTAAAGAGAGAACTCTTACCTGCATTAGGTTCACCACAAAGAACAATATCTGGAGACATTAAGCTCTTAGCATTAACACTTGCACTTTTATGAAGTGAAGTTATATGGCCACTGATATCTGCAACAGCATCATCAAGTAATTTCTGAGATTGCTCCTCCCCTACGTCTTCTGCAAAATCAATATTGATTTCAACAGCAGCTTTTAGTTTTAAAAACTTGTCGTAGAGATCAGTGTATTTTTGATAAAGGCTACCATTTAATAGTTTAAGTCCTTCATCAAGCATTAGAGAAGAAGAAGCATTTAAAAGTGCATCAAGTCCTTCGACCTGTGCAAGGGAAAGCTTCTTATTCTTTAGTGCTCGATAAGTGAATTCACCATTCTTTGCTAAACGAAACATACCGGAGTTAATGAATGCATTCATTATACGCTTTAAATTAAGCGTATTACCGTGTGCCGCAATCTCTAGTATATTTTCACCATTATAACTATGCGGGCCCTTAAAATAAGTAATAACGACCTCATCAAGAAAGTTTTCATCCTGGTCGTATAACTTTATAAAAGTGGCCTTGCGAATTTCGAGATTTGATAAATCTTTTTTGAAAAATGGTCCTATAGAACCAATGTCGGAAAAACCAGATAAACGGATAACCCCTATGGCCGTATTCTCATTTAGGCCAGTCGAGCAAGCGACAATAGGAAGGTCATCCGTTTCGTATATCATGGTTTATTAAGCTTCTGCTGTTTTATAAACGTAAAGTTGTTGTGCAATTCCCAGGATGTTTGAAACTGTAAAATACAGATTTAAACCTGCTGGAAGATCTTTCATAATAAAAATGAAAACGATCGGCATAATATACATAATCTTCTGTTGATTAGGATCAGCAGATGTCGAAGGATTTAGCTTAGTTTGCACTAGCATTGTAATCCCCATAATTGCTGGAAGAATGTAATATGGATCTTTTGCACTAAGGTCAGTTAACCAAAAGTAAAATGGAGAACCAACTAACTCAACAGAGTTTGAAATAGCTTGGTAGAAAGCAATAAAGATTGGAATTTGAAGAACCATTGGAAGACATCCACCTAAAGGTGAAGCACCTGATCTTTTAAATAATTCCATTGTTTCTTTTTGTTGCTTCATTGGATCGTCAGCATACTTTTCTTTTAGCTTTGCAATCTCTGGTTGAAGAACTTGCATCTTCTTCATTGATCTAAAAGACTTAGCTTGTAATGGATAAGTTGCAAGACGAATTACAATTGTTAAAAGAATAATTGCAACACCGTAGTTACCTACATATGTGTAGAGAACTTGCATTGCTTTTAGAATTGGAACTGCAAAAATTCCAAAGATACCAAAGTCGATTGATAGATCTAATTGATTATCAAATCCTAATAGGTAATCATAATTTTTAAGAGCATAAAGAATATAACCATTATAGTTTTTCTTTCCATTAACAGCTTGAAAGAAGATCTCTCCGCCTTCAGTGGCCATATAATTGATTGTTTGCTTATCATTAAAAACGTTGAAGAAAACGTGATGATTGAAATCAAGAGCAACCCATTTTAAGTTCCCCTCACCTTTCTCATCTGATTCTAAGTTGTAACGATCAGTATCCATACCTTGAACAACATACTGACGATAAGTTCTGTTATCAGATTGCTTTTCAGTAGCTGCCATATTGTATGAAAGTCTAAAATCCTGAGCTCCATTTAATTCATAAGTTAAACGGCCATCATTTTCTAATTTTAAACGAATCGAAATTTGCTTATTAAGATCATTACCTACTACTTCGTTTTCAACTGTTTGTTCATCGAATACAAAGTTAAAGTTTTGTAGATTATTATTAGTATCGATTAACTTGAAATTAAAAAAGTTATCCTTGTCTGAAAGCTCTTTTAAAGTCATTGAAGTTTTATTACCAGCTGCTTCACTAAAAGAAAGATCACTATTAACTGTATAGAAAAATGATCCTGATTTAAGAGTAACAGACGTCAGGTTTGTTGCTTTATTCGAGTGTGTTGCAATTGGCTTCGTTTCAGATGAATTAGAAGATGCGTTTTGTGTTTGTACTTGTTCTTGTTTTACTGGTTGTTGTACAGGTTGGTTTGAACTGAAAAGTGCTTGCCATGTGAAAACAATAACACCAGTAAGAACAAACGCTAAAACAGTGCGTTTTTGATCATTATTCATTCTTTAATACTCCTAAAGTGTATTTTCTTAAGTCTTTAAGTATGGAGATTTTTAACACGCTATAAAGGAGTTGTTAATCTTTTATTGAATTTTTGCAAAGGCGTTCACAAGGGAATTTCGAAGATCTTCTTTTGGATTTTGTGAACTTTTAAAAAGTCGATTAGAAACCACAATCATAAAATCCTTACCGTTGTTACGGTACGAACTTGTACGAAAGAATTCTCTAATAATTCTCTTACAAAGATTACGCTTATTAGCTTTACCGACTTTTTTAGTTACAGAAAAACCTACTCTTGAAACTTCAGAGTTAAGACGTGATGGCTTGTAATAAATACGAAGCCAACGATCAGTGATTACTTGAGAATTTTTTCTTAAATAAGAAAAATCTTCAGTTGATAGCAGTCTTGAACTTTTATCAAAAGTGCTATCAACTGATGTCATTATTTCTTACCGTGAGAAACTGTAAGTTGCTTACGTCCCTTAGCTCTACGAGCTTTGATAACGTTGCGACCACCAGCTGTTTCCATTCTTTTAAGGAAACCGTGTACTCTCATTCTTTTCTTTCTTTTTGGCTGCCAAGTTCTTTTAGACATCTTCAACCTACCTAACTATAACTGTTTAACTAAAAATTAATATTGTAAGGGCTAGTATTATACCATTTCGCATCACTGGTCAATGGCCCTGTACATAGTGCAGGCCAAAATATTTGATTTATTTGGCCATGCGTAAAAAACCCATTTTTTTATTGGCCTAGGATTTTGGGCCATGATACAAATTCTCCCCACAACACGTAATTAAAGAAAAATTGACGAGTAAACCACTCAAGGGAATGGATCATGCAGGGAAATTTTCCTTTTAATGAATTTTTGAAGAATTCTAACCCAACAACAAATAAAATCAACAATATAGAAGATCTTGCCAATAAGAATATCATTGAAGATCCATTTAATATTAAACAAAGCCTAAACCAGTCTTATAATACATCTAGCCTATCTGATGATTTCTTCAGCGCAGATGAATTAGATATGATGAATAATGAGATTCATAACTCATTAAAATCATTAGTAAATCCACAAAAATATGCTTCTTTTTTCCAAGGAGACTTTTTTCGTCTTAAGAATATTGACGGTGAAAGAGCGATATTTTCGACAACGACTAACTTTATTAAGTCATTTATCGAGAAGAATTTAAACCAAATCAGCCAAAGTATTGTAAATACGTTAGGTAAATCGTATCAAATCGAGATTATTGCTAATAATAACAATAACTTATCTCAACCTAGCCTATCTCAACACTTAAATAATGGTCCTATAGAACCAAGTCATGCGAAACCTAGGTCTGCAAATGAAATCTCATTTTCGCTCGATCTAGAGCCTGTACAAGAAGACCTACTTTCACAAGTTGAGTCTAAGTATATTGATCACGTAAGTGATGACTACAATAATATCGTCATTGATAAGTCTAAAACGTTTAAAAATTATGTTATTGGACCATCAAATAATATGGCCTACGCTGCTTCAGTAGCGATTGCTAAAAGTCCTGGTAAAGCTGGTAAATATCCGTCGCTTTATATTCATTCTAATTCAGGACTTGGTAAGACTCACCTCTTACATGCGATGGCCAATGGTATTCACAATCAATACCCTCACTATGTTATCTGCTTAATTACAGCACGTGATTTCATGAAGGAAATGATTGAATCAATTCGCAATAAACAGCTTCCAGAGTTTCGTCAAAAATATTCTGATAAAGTTGATGTTCTAATGATTGATGATGTTCATGAACTTAAAGGTAAAGAAGGAACGCAAAGAGAATTCTTCCATATCTTTAATGAGCTATATCAAAAAGGAAAACAGCTAATCTTCACTTCTGATAAAACTCCACAAGAGATCAATGGACTTGAAGAAAGAATTAAGACTCGCCTTCAATGGGGTCTTGTCGTTGATATTCAAAAACCAGATATTGAAACTCGTGTTGCAATCATTAATGCTAAGGCTGATGATCTCGACCTATTCCTTTCTGAAGACATTGTGAACCTGATTGCATGTAATGTTAAAAACTCGATTAGAGAGCTTGAGGGTGCTCTAATTAAGCTTTCAGCCTACTCTGATATCATGAAGGTTGATATCGAATTAGAAATGGTTAAAGAGGTTCTAGGACTTAGAGATTACGAAGACGAAAAGAAAATTACAATTGAAGGAATTGCTAAGCAGACTTCACAATACTTTAAAATTCCAGTTGCTGATCTTAAGTCTAAATCACGTGTAAAAGATATCGCTAATGCACGCTTTGTTGCCATGTACTTATGTCGTAAACTTGCAAGCTTAACACATGAAGAAATTGGACAGTTCTTTGGTGGACGTGATCACAGCTCTGTTGTTCACGCTGAACAAAAGATTTCAAAACAATTGTCTCAAGATCCAATGCTTTCTAAGACAATTATGACGATTGAAAATTCGTTATAATCCCCTACTAAATTACTGACTAGTCAACTGACTAACCAATACATAGGCCGTGTTATTCACGGCCTTTCTTATATATTTTCACATCCTCAATATTGGCCGGCCATTTGGCCAGTCGGCCGTGGATTATTGAGTGGCCAATCCCCTAGACTATTCACTAAAAATTTGTGGAATGTTAATAATCTGACTAGTCATTAGGCCGACAAATTCACACCAGTATTTGACTAGTCACTTTTGGTCCTACGAAATGTTAGTTATTCACGGCCAACGACGGCCAATCCACGGCCAAGAAAATTAATTGTGAATTAATAAATACTGCAATAATAGATACTTATATATTATTTCTAAACTTATTCACGGCCGTTAATAATATTATCGACACAAATTAAGGCCGTGGATAAAAAAGTTATCAACATGTTTGTAAATTGTGAGTAAATGACTGGCCAATTTAACAAAATTTAAAGAAATTTTCTTGGCCAAAAAATTATCCACAATAGGCCGTGAGCAAAAAACTAATAACACCACATATTTGTTACGTTTTAAGTAATATACGAATAAATGCAAGGCACAAAAAAAAGTAGTCAACGATTGCTAACAATGGCCAAATTGAGAAAAGACGCTGTTAAAAGGGGAGTTGCCACTTATGAACTTATCCACAGGATTATATATAATATATATATAAATATATATAATAAGAAGAACACTTAAATGCTCTAGACAGCCTTGCTAACTAGTGTTTTCCATTATACAACAATACAAATAATTTTCTGATAGGAATAAAGATGAAGCTTAGGGTTGATACAGATAACTTAAGAGATGCATTAAATAAAATTTTAACTGTAATTGATAAGAAGAATTCAAGACCAATATTAACATATACGTTACTAACTGTTAGCAATGATAAAATATATCTTTCAGCAACAGATCTTGAGGTATCAGCAAAGTATTCAATTAATGCATCAACTGAAGGAACAGCTTCATTTTGTATAAACGCTAAGAATCTATTTGATATATTAAAAGAACTTCCTAACACAGATATCAACATCGAGTTAGAAGATGGTGAAAATCTACTAAAAATAAATTGTGAAGAAATTCATTATTCACTTTTAATTTACGAAGCAGATGAATTTCCAAAGCTTCACTTTGGAAGCGAAAATACTTTCACACTAAATTCAGATGATCTTTTAAATCTAATTACTAAAACTTCATATGCAATCTCAAATGATGAAACAAGACTTCACTTTAACGGAATCTATTTCCAAGAAGTAGAAGGGAAGCTAAGAGCTGTTTCAACTGATGGACATCGTTTATCTCTAATCGAAAATGATATTGCTGAACAAAATAATGAAGCTCTAATTAATGGAATTATTATTCCTAAGAAGGGTGTAGCAGAACTTAGAAAAATCGCTGAAACATATCCAGGTGCAAATCTGTTTATTTCTGTTGATGACTCATATTTATATGTAACAGCTAATGAGCAATACCAATTAGGTATTCGTTTAATTGCTAGAGAGTATCCTAAGTATCAAGCTGTAATTCCAGCTAAGACTACTTACTCACTAACAGCTGATAAAGAAGTAATTCAAAACGCTATTAGACGTATTAAAATTATGTCTAATGAGAAATCAAATGCAGTAAAGCTTAAGCTAACTGAAAACCATATGACGATCTCTGCAAACCATCCTTCACTTGGTGATGCTAAAGAGACGATTCCAGTTGATTACGAAGGTAAGGAAATTGAAATTGGTTTTAACGCTCGTTTCTTATTAGATTCAATTGCAATTTTAAATACTGAAAATGTAACTTTCGAATTTAACAATGAATTTTCAGCGGTAATCGTTAGATCAAATGATATCCAAAATTATCTTGGAATTATCATGCCACTTAGAATCTAGTACTGAGACGCTTTGAAACTTGTAAAACTTCAGGTAACAAATTTTCGAAATCTAGAACCAGATATAATTTCTTTCAATGGAAATATTAATTGTATCCTAGGTGAAAACGGAAATGGAAAAACAAATATATTAGAAGCTCTACACGTTCTAGTGACGAGAAAATCTTTTCGTAAAAATACAACTTTTCCACAGCTATTAAGTATTGATGGGGATAACCCTGAGATATTATTTTCATCTCTATTTCTCGATGATGGTGATAACGTAACTTTTAGTGGAAAGATGAATCCTCAAGGATCTACCTGGGCACTTAATGGGAAGAATACGAAAAAGAAGCTAGATGCAAAGTTAGTTTTTATCAATCCATTTGATTCTTATTCATTTTCAAATATTCCAAGTTTTAGAAGAAAGTGGTTTGATGATCATTTATCAATGCTTAGTCGCGATTATAAGAAAGTATTAAATCAGTACAATTCCGCGCTTAAGTTTAGAAATATTCTTCTATCTAAGAAACCATCACAATTTCGTGAGCAGTTAAATGTAATTGATCGCCAAATGGCCGATTATGCTTATGAGCTAGTTGCCATGAGAAATCAATTCGTAACTGAACTAATTCCGTTTTGTGAAAATACATATCGTGACATCTTTTCAGAAGATCATTCACTTAAAATTGAAGTTGATTCTCGTTTTCATGGATTTTCGCCAGAGATGATCTTTGATTATATGCAACAAAGGCTAGAAAAGGACCTAATTGTAGGTCATACGACTTATCAAGTTCACAAAGATGACTACGTGCTTCTTTTTGATGGGATGAATGCTTACGAATTTTGTTCTTTAGGCCAACAAAAAATGTCTTATTTGAGCCTCTTATTTGCCTATATAGAGCTATTTAGGTATAACTTTAACACCTATCCAATTGTACTTATCGACGACGTCTCAGGGGAATTAGACAAGGCGAGATGGGGTAGGCTGGTTAAATTTTTGGAACAACGAGAGTTCCAAGTTTTAATCACGACGGCAAATGAAAAATTTAAGGAAGAATTAGAAAAAATTAATGGCGCAAATAAGATCTATATTTCGAACGGTTCCGTTAACTAGTCTTCCAAAAAATTATATTTTTAAAACAACACACTGACACAAGAAATTGGAAGAGAGGTTCCTTTTGGAAAATCAAGAAAATCAAGCAGGAAGTATTGGTAAGGTCGGACAGGAATATGGTGCAAGCCAGATTAGTGTTCTTGAAGGACTAGAGGCCGTAAGAAAAAGACCAGGGATGTATATTGGTGATACTGCCAATCGTGGTCTACATCACTGTGTATATGAAATTGTAGATAACGCAGTCGATGAAGCACTTGCAGGTTATTGTAGCGAAATTAAAGTTATTATTCACGTTGATAACTCTGTAACAGTTATTGATGATGGGCGAGGGATCCCAGTTGATATTCACCCGAAAGAAGGTGTATCGGCCGCGGAACTTGTATATACAAAACTTCACGCAGGTGGAAAGTTTAACGAAGAAGGTGGAGCTTATAAAGTTTCAGGTGGTCTACACGGTGTAGGTGCTTCTGTTGTAAACGCACTATCTAAGTGGGTTAAAGTTGAAATTAAAAAGCATGGAAAGATTCACCAAGTTGAATTTAACCATGGTGTTACTAAAGAGCCACTTAAAGTTGTTGGTGAATTAGAAGATAAAAGTCAAACAGGTACTTCTGTTACTTTCAAACCAGATAATGAAATTTTTGAAGTTCACGAATTTAATTACGATACATTAACAAATCGTTTTAGAGAGATGGCCTTCCTTAACAAAGGTCTTAAGATCGTTGTTAAAGATGAGAGAACAGATAAGAATGAAACTTTCCACTACGAGGGTGGTCTTATTCAGTTCGTAGAATATCTAAACAGAGCTAAAACAGTAGTACATAAAGATCCAATCTATATTGCAGAATCAAGAGAAGATTACGAAGTCGAAATCTCAATGCAATGGACTGATTCATACTCAGAAGTTCTTTCTGGTTATGCCAACGCAATTACAACTCCAGGTGGGGGGACTCACATTTCTGGTTTTAAAACTGCACTAACTCGTGTTCTAAATGCATATGCAAAAGATAATAACCTGCTTAAAGGAATTAAAACGAATTTAACAGGTGATGATATGAGAGAAGGTTTAACAGCGATTATTTCTGTTAAGCTTCCTGAGCTTCAATTCGAAGGTCAAACAAAAGATAAGCTAGGTAACTCTGAAGTAGAAGGTATCGTTAACTCTCTAGTAGGGGATGCACTTAAGAGATATTTAGAAGAAAATCCACAAACTGCAAAAACAATTATTAGAAAGTCTGTTGATGCAGCTGCAGCTCGTGAAGCCGCAAGACGTGCTCGTGAATTAACTAGAAGAAAGTCAGTTCTAGATATGGGTGGTCTTCCAGGTAAAATGGCAGACTGTCAGGAAAAAGATCCAGCTCTTTCTGAAATCTACATCGTAGAGGGTGACTCTGCCGGTGGTTCTGCAAAGCAGGGACGTGATCGTAAGTATCAAGCAGTTCTTCCTCTTAAAGGTAAGATCCTTAACGTTGAAAAAGCTCGTTATGATAAAATGCTTGGTAACGCCGAAATTAAGATGATCGTTCAAGCGATGGGTACAGGTATTGGTAAAGGTAACTTTGATATTTCAAAACTTCGTTACCACAAACTAGTTATCATGACAGATGCCGACGTCGATGGTTCTCACATTAGAACACTTATTTTAACTCTTCTTTATCGTCAGTTCCCTGAGCTGATTGAGCAAGGTTATGTTTATATCGCTCAACCACCTTTATATAAATACAAGAAAGGTAAGAAAGAGATTTATCTAAAAGACGAAAAAGCACTTGAGACATTCCTTGTTGCAAACGCAATTGAAGGAACTTCAATTAACTTCAATGGTGAAATGATTGAAGAAGAGACAGCTAAAGGTCTTATTAATAAATTCACTCAATACGACAAAACTCTTAAGTCTTACGATATTCACTTCGATACGTTCTTATTAAGACACCTTATTGAAGAAATTGGTATCACTGCAGCTGATCTTAAAGATCGCTCAAAACTTGATGGTATTGTTTCTAAACTTGATGAACACTTTAAAACTCAAGAGTCTGAAACATTAAGAAATTACTCATTCTCAATTGAAGAAGACAAAGAGCATGCATCAAATCTTATTCGTATCAATGTTAAAACAACAGCACGTACGAAGAAATTTAAACTTAGCTCATACTTCCTAGAGTCTTCAGAATACGCAGATCTTATGAACCTTTACGATGGTATCAATAAATTTAAAATTGGTAAGTTCATTGTTAAAGGTGAAAAAGGTGATGCAAAAGAATTCGAATCACTAAGAGGTTTTGCTTCTTATATTATCGATGATGCTAAACAAGGCGCGTACATCCAACGTTATAAGGGTCTTGGAGAAATGAACCCTGAACAACTTTGGGAAACAACAATGAATCCAGAAAATAGAACTCTTCTTCAAGTAAAGATTGAAGATACTATTGAAGCAGATTCAGTATTCTCTGTTCTAATGGGTGACCAAGTAGAACCAAGAAGACAATTTGTTGAAGAAAACGCACTTAATGTAAGAAATCTGGACGTATAGGACTAATTTATGACTGATGAAACAAATATCACAAATGAAAATGATAATGGTGATGGTGGAAACCATAACCACGGGAATATTCAACAAATTGGTATTCGCGATGAAATGAAAAACTGTTACCTCGATTACGCAATGTCGGTAATCGTAGGTCGTGCACTTCCAGATGTACGTGATGGGATGAAACCTGTTCACCGTCGTTGTCTGTATGCAATGCACTCTCTAGGTAACTACCATAATAAACCATTCCTAAAGTCTGCCCGTGTTGTTGGTGACGTTATTGGTAAGTATCACCCACACGGTGACTCTGCGGTTTATAATACAATCGTACGTATGGCCCAAGATTTCTCAATGAGATATCCAATGGTTCAAGGTCAAGGTAACTTCGGTTCAATTGACGGTGATAACGCTGCGGCCATGAGGTATACAGAGATCAGAATGCAAAAGCTTTCTGAAGAGATGCTAAAAGACTTAGATAAAGAAACAGTTGATTGGCAACCTAACTACGACGACTCACTTAAAGAGCCAACAGTTCTTCCAACAAAAATCCCTAACTTATTAGTTAATGGTTCAGCTGGTATTGCTGTAGGTATGGCAACAAATATTCCTCCACATAACTTAACAGAAGTTATGACGGCTCTTACTGAGCTTGTAGATAATCGTGAAATGTCGATTGAAGACATTATGAAGATTATCCCAGGTCCAGACTTTCCAACTGCTGGAACAATTCACGGAACTGAAGGTATTCGCTCTGCTTATAAAACAGGTAAGGGTGTTATCCAGATGCGTGCAAAGATGGATGTGGAAATTCACGGTAAGAAACAAGATCGTGAAAGAATTGTTATTACTGAACTTCCATACCAAGTTAACAAAGCTAAGCTAATTGAAAAGATTGCTGAACTTGTAAACTCTAAATCACTTGTTGGTATTTCAGACCTTCGTGATGAATCATCTCGTGAAGGGATTCGTGTTGTAATCGACCTTAAAAAAGGTGAGATCGCAACTGTAATCATGAATAAGCTTTATAAGCAAACTGCACTACAATCATCATTTGGTATTATTTTCTTATCAATTGTTAACTCATCTCCAAAAGTTCTAAACATCAAAGAACAGCTTGAGTGTTTCATTGATCACAGAAGAGAAATCATTATTCGTCGTACAGTATACGAACTTAAGAAAGCACGTGAGCGCGCGCATATCTTAGAAGGTTTAAAAGTAGCTGTTGAAAATATTGATGAAGTAGTTGAGATGATCAAGAAATCTGACGGGCCAACTGATGCTCGTGAGAAATTAATGAGTACATTCTCATTAAGTGAGATTCAAGCTCAAGCAATTCTAGACATGAGACTACAACGTCTAACAGGTCTAGAAAGAGATAAGATTATTGCTGACTACGAAGCAATCATGAAAGAGATTGATCGCTTAGAAGGAATCCTTGGTTCTGAAGATAAAATCAAAGCAATCATTAAAGAAGAATTCACTGAAGTAATTGAAAAATACGGTGATGAGAGAAGAACAGAAATCGTTGCTAAAGCAGACGAAATTCAAATTGAAGATCTTGTTGCAAGTGAAGAGATGATTGTAACAATCACTCACAAAGGTTACGTTAAGCGTATGCCACTTGACACTTACAAAGCGCAAAAGCGTGGTGGTAAAGGTGTTAAGGGTGCTGCAAACGATGACGACTTCTTCACAAATATCTTTACGGCAAATACTCACGATAAGCTTCTATTCTTTACAAGCCGTGGACAAGTATTCTCAAAGAAAGTTTACGAAATTCCTGAAGGAACTAGAACTTCTAAGGGACGCAATATTGCAAACCTTATCCAAATCCCAAGTGGTGATCGTGTAACAGAAATTATCTGTGTTCCACACGATATGGATCTTAATGAGAAGTACTTAATCTTTGCAACTAACAAAGGTCTAGTTAAGAAGACAGCTCTTGAAGAATATTCAAACGTTAAGCAATCGGGACTAATTGCAATTAAACTGCAAGACGGTGACCATATTGTTAACGTAAGAATTAATGATGGATCAAAAGATATCCTTCTATGTTCTTCAGCTGGTAAGATTATCCGTTTCGATACTAACGATGCAAGGCCAATGGGACGTGTATCTCAAGGTGTTAAGGGTATCAACATCAATACAGATGAAGAAAAAATCATCGGTATGGAATTAATTGATGACCAAATGGAAATCTTATCTGTAACTGAACATGGGTACGGTAAACGTACTGAATCTTCACAATACCGTAAGCAAACTCGTGGTGGGAAAGGTATTCTTGCAATGAGACTTACAGATAAGAATGGTGAGATTGTTCAAATTAAACCTGTTACTGACAAAGATGATCTAATGATCATTACTGACCGCGGGCAAGTTGTTCGTACGAAAGTAAGTGGTGTTTCTCTAATGGGTCGCGCGACTCAAGGTGTACGTCTAATTAAGCCTAAAGAAGGTGAGAAGGTTGTTTCAATTGCAAAAATTATTGAAGCAGATGATGAAGATGGATCAACTTCTGAAGAATAAACAAAATATTAAAAGGGCCGGCCATGCGCTGGCCTTTTTAGTCTTAGGACTTTTCATGTCTTCTTGTGATTTCACGCCAAGAATTCACAAAGATATCCTAATTGCGCAAAATCATATCTCTAATCAAGAGTACGCTCAGGCAGTGAAGCAGTATCATAAGATTTTAGAGATGGCGCCAAATGATGAAATTAAAATCAAAATCAATTATCAGATTGCTGAACTCTACGCAGTCTCTCTTGGACAATATAATCGTGGAATTGCCTTTTACGAGAAGATTCCAAAACTTACGACAGATCCAGTTTGGCTTGTAAAAACACAAGAACGAATTGGTGAGATCGCTTTTCTTTATATTAATGATTATGCGAAGGCTGCTGAAGTTTATAACAAGCTTTCTGCCTTTAGACCTAAACTTTCAAATCACGATCTATATGAATTTCGTCTTGCTCGTTCATATATCAAACTTAAGGAATATGATAAGGCGACTGAGCACTTAGTTTCTATGCATAATAATGGAAACCATAAGTACTTCGTTGATAGCTTCTTTCAATCTGGAATCATGTATTTTGAATCGCAAGATTGGAACCGCGCTGTTCAATACTTTCGTGAATACATCAAACGTGAAGATCGTCGTGACCTAAAAGTTCGCGCCATCTTTCTTATGGCCAATTGCTATGAGACATTGGAGCGTCTTCAAACAGCCTACGATCTCTACTATTCAATCTTAGGTGAGTATCCAAATAACAAGGTTATCCAAGATCGACTAAACTCTGTATATGAGCGTCGTGTAGCAAGGAAGCGTTAGATGGCCCTTTATGACCCAAAATGGATAAAGCCAATGGCACTTGCCATGTCACTCCCTTCAACGGCCTTAGTTACGGCTTGGGGACTTTGGGAGCTCGTAAAAAAGGGTATCATTACTCAAGGCTGGGCCGTGGGAATTTTTCTAGCGGTAATTGGAAATATTTTAATTTCGATGGTTGTCTATGCTCTCAAAAAAAATAAGAACTGATCTAGAGAATTTGTTATTAGAAAGGGATCGTTTTTCTTTCGATCTTAATAAGGAATTTAATTATTTAAAAAATAAGAAAATTCTTATAACTGGTGTTGCTGGCACAATTGGTTCAAATTTATTAGAAATACTTTCAGATTATGATGTCATAGGTATTGATAATAATGAGTATGGAGTCTTCCAATTGAATCAAAATTTTTGTGATATAAATTATAAAGAAGACTTAGAATATATATTTAAAAAATACCATTTTGATATCATCTTTCATACAGCGGCGTTAAAGCATGTTCCTTTGCTTGAAATTCTTGAAAAACAAGCATGGCGAACAAATGTAGAGGGAACTCGTAATTTGCTAGATTTAGCAAAGAAATATGGATGTAATGATTTCATATTTTGCTCTACAGATAAAGCTTGTGAACCTGTAAGTGTGATGGGAAAAACCAAACTTGCTGCAGAAGAGCTATGTTTCGAGTATGGATCTGATTTTTCTATCAAAGTTCTTCGCTTTGGTAATATTGTAGGCTCCTCTGGAAGTGTAATTGAAACTTTTTATAATCAAGCATGTGAAAATATAGACCTTACTATTACTAGTGAAGAAATGGAGAGATTTTTTATTACTTGTGATGAAGCATGCCATTTCATTTTAAAATCATTAGGACTTGAAAATGGACGTTACTTTTTAAAACAGGATTCTTCTTTAAAAATTTTGGATATAGCCAATAAAATAGTTAATTTTACGAAGTCAAAATCAAAAATCAAAATTGGTGACATTAGAATTGGTGAGAAATTACGAGAGAAATTTTTGGGAGATAATGAGTATGGCCAGAGCCTATAAAAATATCGACGGACGCACTCAAATTAAGTAAATAATCATCATGTTTAAAGATCTATTTAATAAAATTAGTTTCACTCGCTTTTTTATGTTGTCACTTCCTATGGCTGCAGCGTGTCTTTATTTATTGACTCCAGGCATGGAATGGACAGCGTTCGCTGTTTGTTACGTAGCAACTGTCTTATATTTAGTGATGTTTTGGATGGCCGTAGATGAGCTGATAAAGCCACATCGCATCGATGGTTACAAGGCCAATGGAAAGTATCTAGCGTTTTTATTTATAGGGAAGCTTGTTATTTTAATCGGTGCTCTATTATTTGGTGTACAAATTCTTCAAAGTAAGATAATTATACCGGTAATAAATTATTTCTTAAATATATTTGTGCTGGGCGCCAGCATCAAAAAGGACTAATAATGAAAAAAATAGCCCTTCTTTTAACTACTTTATTAGCGACAAATACATACGCAGCAGGTGGATTTCTGTGGCTTGGTGAACTTTCTCATGTTTTTCACCTAGGTTACGTTGATCACATCTTCACTAAGTCTTTTGTTGCAATCATCATTTTACTTGTAGCTCTTCTTTATAGAATGCGCGTTTCTAAAATGACTCTTGAAGAGACAGTAGTTCCAGATAGAGGAATTTCACTAAGAAACATCGTTGAGATGTACGGATCTTTTATCATGACTCAATGTCGTGCCGTAATCGGTGAAGAAGATGCACCAAAATATTTCAAGTTCATTTCGTTCCTATTTATTACAATTTTCCTAGCGAACGTAATTGGTCTTGTTCCAGGTTTCTTACCTCCAACTGAATACATCAACACAACTCTTGCTCTTGGTGTACTTTCATTTGTTTACTACAACATCAAAGGTTGTAAAGAACTTGGTACGATGAACTACCTTGCACACTTTGCAGGTCCACTTTGGTACATGGCAATCTTAATTTTCCCAATTGAGATTCTTTCAAACTTTATTCGTCCTCTATCTCTAGCACTACGTCTTAGAGGTAACATGATGGGTGACCACCACGTATTAACAACTTTCCTTAACCTTGAAATTCTTGGTGTGAACGTTGGTATGTTTGGTGCTGCAATTCCATTCTACTTACTTGGACTTCTAGTTTGTTTTATCCAAGCTTACGTATTTACAATGTTATCAATGGTTTATATTAGTCTTGCAACTGCTCACCACGATCATGATGAGCACCACGCACACTAATTAAAACTTAAACTTAATAATTTAACTGTTACTTGATCAAAGTAACTAACGTTTTAGGAGACTATTATGGAAAACACTCAAGCAATTAAGTACATCGCGTATTTCTTAGCAATGGCTATCGCTGCATACGGTGGTACTGCTGCACAATCAAAAGCTGCTTCTGTAGCTCTAGAAGGTATCGCAAGAAACCCATCTGCTGCTGACAAGATTCAAACTCCAATGATTCTAGGTCTTGCACTTATGGAATCACTTGTAATTTTCGTACTTATCTCAGTATTCCTTGCTGGTTAATTCGAAAATCTAAAATTGATTTTAAAAGGAAGGCAGTCGTAAGACTGCCTTTTTTTATTTTTTAAGAATCTCTTTTACCATCAATTCGGACCCGTATAGGCTTAGGTGATTAGGATCTGAATAAATTAATCTCTTTTCTGTATCTAGATTGTGACACTCAATATTGTTACATAGTATTTTAAATGGATTTACGTAAGTTACATTTTTTATGTTTGTAACTATCTTTTCAAAATTGATATTAAGTTCTATGACTTCCTTAAGGTCTTCAGTTTTTGTTTTTAGTAGATTTCTAGTATTAATATTTAAAAGTGGAGATGTTAGTTTATCATATAGATTCACATTATTAGTTGTTGGTACATTACCGATTATAATAATTTTTGTATCTCTTGGGACTTCATCTAGTAATGTGACAATGCCCTGTTTTATATGATGTAAATCTTCTGTTGTTGTTCCTTTGTATTTTGCATGCTTCAATTGAAATAACCAAAAGTGACTTATAATAATATAATTGGGTTTTTCCTTATTTATTCTTACAATTGCTTGTTTGTAAGCATTTTTACAATGTTCATCCCAATTTGATTCATTGGTAGATCTACTGAAGTATTTTAGATTAATGCAACTGGTGCCTGCATTTGTGAATACGTTACAATTATTTCTAGCACAGTATTTAGTAAATCCATAGTAGTATTGTTTTCCATGACTATCGCCCAGTAAGTAGTATGAAACATTTGCATTTTCTGAATTTTCAAATTCAGAATATTTTTTACCACCATAGAATGATTTGTGATATTCATCGCTATTTTCTAACAATGGTAAGTTTACAATATTTGAATCGAGTTTTTTTCTAAATGGAAAGCCATTGTTTATAGGAACAATAATTATAAAACATGAGATAAGGGTGATTGCTGTTAGGTAGCTCCATTTTACTTCTTTCACTTTTTTATATCTGAAGTAATTTTCTACATATTTAAAATTTAAATATGAAAGTATGAAAGTAGCAATAATTATAACAATATCTATAAAAGTACTATGTTCTTCTATTACGTAATAAGTAAAAACGATCATTGGCCAGTGAAATAAGTATAGTGAATAGCTTAGCTTTCCTGTAAATGTAAAAGGATGACTTTTTAAAAAAGAAAAAAGCTTAGAATGTTCTGCTGTACCAATGATAATACAAGTAGCAATACAAGGAATAAGTGCATTAAAACTTGGGAATAGAATTTGTTCAGTATATGTATAAGTGCAATAGGCTAGTGCTGTAAAGGCTGTTATATTAAATATCTCTATTAAGTAGTTGTGTTTAACAATTCTTTTAAAATCTATATTAATAAGTAATGCACCAAGTACGAATTCAAAAACTCTGAAGGGTAGTAAATAGAATAAACCTGAATTTATATTCCGACCTTTATATGATAGGAATTCTTTTATATATGTAGATACTGGTGTTAATATTTCTTGTGTAACTTCTATATTTAAATAGAAGCTAATAAAACCAATTGAAAAAAGCATTGTTTTAAAATGTTTGCGACTTATTTTGAGTAGACATAGAATTAAAAAAGGCCAAAATAGATAAAATTGCTCTTCAATACTAAGAGACCATGTATGCAAAAGCGGCTTCAGTTTTGAAGAGGTGTCAAAGTAATTGGCTTCTTTCCAAAAATGTATATTTGATAAACTTATGAGTGCATATTTAACAGATTTAGCAAATTTTATTAAAGATGTAGGTGATAAAATAAAAAGAGCAGTTATAGAAGATAGTGTAAGTGTAATTAAAAGTGATGGTAGTAATCTTCTAAACCTTTTTTGAAAGAAATTTATGACTTTAATTGTTCCTGTATCTGAATACTGTTTATATAGTATAGAAGTTATAAGATAACCACTTATTACAAGAAATATATCGACTCCTATAAAACCACCATTAAATAGTGACCATTCTAAATGGTAGAATATTACTGCAATTACCGCGATAGCTCTAAGTCCATCAATATGGGGTTTGTAAGTCATTAGCCTTTCCTGATAAAATTATTTAAAATATAAATATATTATAACATTAAGCATAAGGGTGTTAATAGTTATGAATCATATTTTGATAGGAAGTCTTGATCAAGGTGGTGCTGAAAGACAAGTATCATATTTATCTCAAAAGGATTTCATTGACACTGTATTCTCTTTTACTAATATAAATTTTTATCAAGTTGATAAGCATAGGTCAATTTTAAGTATTTTTAATATGAATAAGATTGCATTGCTATTATTTGCTCCATTTGCTTTAGCTATACGTATAAGTAGCCGTGATACAGTAATTTCTTTCATGGAATTAAGTAATGTGATTAATATATTAACAAAACTGATAAAACGACATAATGCTATTGTAAGTGTTAGAACAAATTTGAATAGATTTAAAAGTAGTTTTATTAAATATACATTTTTGAAATTAATTATATTGTTATATAAATTTTCAAATCTTATAATTATAAATTCAGAAGAAGGTAAGAGTATTTTAGTCCAATTAGGACTTCCTCAGGATAAGATAAAAGTAGTTGTTAATGCTCTAGATCTAGATTCAATTAAAAAACTTCAAACAAGCAAAAAAGCTTATAAAAGTATATTGTATTGTGGCCGTTTTAATAGTGTAAAAAATATTCATGGTCTATTGAATGTATTTAAAGAATTAAATAGTAGAGACCCTGAATATAGATTGTGTTTGATTGGAGATGGTCCTCTAAGAAATGAGATTGAAGAATATTTAATTAATAATAATCTTACTGAAAAGGTAGACTTAGTTGGTTTACAGAAAAATCCTTTTAATTATTTTTATCCTGGTTCTATTCTATTACTAACTTCATTTAATGAAGGATTACCAAATGTCTTGATAGAGGCGATGGCTTGTGGCCTCCCTATCATTTCTAGTGATTGTAAAACAGGACCTAGTGAAATAATAAAAGATAAGTATGGTGTTCTATTACCGATACCCATAAATACAACGGATTACAAACTCTGGGTAAACAGTATTCTGAACGTAAATGAAAACTATGATTATTATAAAAAACTCTCTATAGAAAGAGCAAATATGTTTGAGTTAAATACCATAATGAATACATGGAAATCATATATTAGTTAAAATCTATATATTCTGAGTACCATTCATTAAAAATTATTACATCCCAAAGAGGTCTTGACCAGTTTCGGATACCTTTCATATGTTCATCATATATTTTGTAAATAATGGATTTATTTAAATATGGATTTTCTCTAAGAATAATTGGAGTTGCCCAATCTTTTAATTCATTACGCAGCCAATTCTCAATTGGTACAGAAAACCCTTTTTTTGGTCTTTCAATTAGTTTTCTGTCTACGTACTTAAAAAGAAGTTCTTTTAATATGTACTTTCCATGATTATTTTGAACTTTATAATCTATTGGTAAGCGCATTGAAAACTCTATAATACGTTTATCAACTAATGGAGCACGAGTTTCTAGGCCAGTACTCATTGATGCTCTATCAACCTTAACGAAAATATCACTAGGAAGATAGGTTTTCATATCTAATAAGCACATTTTATCAAATAAGTTATCGCCAATATTAAAATTAAATTTTGCTGTTTGGTTATTTCCAAATATGAGTGGATTAATATTACCCCAGTGTTGTATGAAGTAATTGTATACTTCGATGTCAGATTTACTTTTAAATAGATCATTAAGTTTTTGTAACTTATGATATGAAATCGGTGAAATTTTATTAATAAATGGAATTCTTAACGACGGACTTAGTAAAGTAAGAGCCATTTTTACGAAAGATGGAATATTATTATTGTATTTAGCTAATTTAGTTGTCATCAAATAACGTTCGTATCCACAGAAGATCTCGTCACCACCATCTCCACTTAAGCATACTGTAACATGTTTTTTTGTTAGTCTTGATAATAGTAATGTTGGTAATTGAGAAGAATCAGCAAATGGTTCATCATAAATCTTCTTAATGTCACTTACTAGTGATATACAGTCTTCCGGTGTAGTATACAGTTCTGTATGATTTGTTTTAAGAAATTCAGCAACTTCTTTCGCATAAATTGCTTCATTATAAATTGAATCATGAAATCCAATACTAAATGTATTAATTGGTTTATTTGAAATAGTTTGTGCAATAGCAGAAACAAGTGAAGAGTCTACACCTCCTGATAAGAAACATCCAATAGGGACATCAGAATCAAGTTGTTCATTGATTACTTCTTTTAGTATTTTATCTAAGTCGCTTAATGCAGAATCGAACGATTTCTTATATGTGTTTTTATTTTTTTTATATTCATTATCGATTGACCAGTATTTATAACTAACTTCCTCGAAATTAATTGTATTAATTTCGACTATTTCTCCAGGTTGAACTTTTGAAACATTTTTAAAAATTGACTGCTGTTCTCCAATATAACTATGAGAAAAATAATTTTCTAGTGCCTTATTATCTAATTCTTTTTCTATAAATGGTGAGATTGATTTAAGTTCGGAAGAGAAAAAAATATTCTGTTTGTCTTTATATTTATATAATGGCTTCTCGCCAATTCGGTCACGACATAAATACAGTAAGTCTTTCTCGGTATCTAGAGCAGCAAATGCGTACATACCAATGAGTTCTTCGCATGCTTTCTTTATACCAATTTTTTCAATAAGCTCTATAAGTACTTCAGTATCGCTACTTGAAGTTGTTTCTATTTTATATTTCTCTTTGAGTTTTAAATAATTATAAATTTCACCATTAAATACAATCACATATTTTTTTCTTTTCGAGTACATTGGCTGTGAGCCATTATTAGACAAGTCGTGAATGGATAATCTTGTATGACCTAAGTATATATTTCTGACATTTGTAAAATTATTTGAATTTGGACCTCGATGCGAAATAGATTGATTCATTTTTTTTATAATATCAGTACTATTTATATCATTGTATTTAGTAATGTATCCGTTAATTCCACACATTCAAGACTCATTTTTTAAAGTTTAATATAAATTTTAATATTTTTTTAGGTGTATAATAAAGCATTAATGTTAAATAAAAGTATTCGTGTTGGAAAAGTATCTTTTTCTTTAGTAGTTTATTTTTTGTGAATACTTTAAATTTGTTAAATTGCTTATTTTTTAAATATACTAATGCGTTAAGTGATTCTAGCCTAGATATTCCGTAGTTTAGCGATTTTTTATGGTTTATGTATGAGCTAAGTGAGTTTAAGATTTCAATACTAAGCTTGTATTTTTTATACTGTAAAACTGGATTCGAAGTGAATGAACTTGAATGTTTTCTATATTGTGAAAAGGTTTGATTCTTGTAATACGCATCACCTGTTCTTGTTGATAAAATATGTAATATGTAGTCACCAACATATCCATTATGTTTTTTTATAAATAGATCAAAATCAAGTGAGTTTAGTCTGTACATTACTGAAGTGTTAAGTACAAATGTGCCGTGTTTTACAAATTGTTCTTGTTTGAAAAAGAAGCTTTTATTAGGCTGTTTAATGTTCGAAATTTTGTTTCCTTTAGAATCAATACATTCTACTCTATGATAGCATGCATTTACATTCAAAAATTTTTCCATGATATTTAGTTGTGCATTGATTTTTCCCGGGAGCATAATATCATCTCCATCAAAAGGTATTAAGTACTTCCCTTCTGCTGCCCTATAAAGCCTCAGGTTATTAGATATGCCATTGTCTCCCATGTTTTTATCATGAGTTAAAACTGTTATAATTTCTGGATATTCTTTTTTATATATATTGACAATCTTTAAGGTATCATCGCTTGAGCAATCATCGCCAATGATTATCTTGTAGGGAACTTTAATCTTTTGCCTTAGGATTGATTCGATACATTTTTTAATATATTTTTCATGGTTGTAAGTAACAACAGTAATAGTTAATAGAGTTTCATTTTTCATTTTTTTATTCTTGTTAAAAGTTTTCTAATTAGAGTTTTAAAAGATAATAGAATATATGAGTACGCTAAACTAATGAAAATAAATATACAAAAGTACATGTTTAATTCAAAGCAATTGAATATAGTATAGAAGAGTGTAGCAATTATAAGCAGCACTAATGGTCTTGTATAGACCTTAGTTATTTCACATAGTGTTACATTGATTTTTTTTAGACAAATGTAGGAGATTAATGTCACGATTGTAAATGCTCTTAAGCACTCTAGATAGATAAATGTTTCAATATCTGTAAAGAACAATGACGAAATTGTTAAGAGTTTAGTTGTTCTCTCAATAATGTTTACATAAAATATTAGTTTTGTTTGATTTGTTGCGATTAAAAAGCTTTCATTTAAAATACCAAATAAACCTGGTAGCAACGTTAATGCTCCATACTTTAGGAAGAAAGCTATGTTGTGCCAGTCTTTATTCATGAACGAAGCAAGTTCATTATTAAAAATTAGTAGTACAATGTAAAAAGGTGCGAGCAGACTTGTAAGAACTGTTATTATGCTAAGATGTTCTTTTTTTATTGAGGTTAAATCACTTTTACTATAATGAGGTAGCAGTACCCTGTTGAATGCATTGGTAGAAAATTGAATTGG
The DNA here is from genome assembly GCF_043196495.1 of Halobacteriovorax sp. XZX-3. NCBI lineage: Bacteria > Pseudomonadati > Bdellovibrionota > Bacteriovoracia > Bacteriovoracales > Halobacteriovoraceae > Halobacteriovorax > Halobacteriovorax sp. XZX-3. The sequence goes on from NZ_JBEBMO010000001.1 coordinate 1,939,734, forward strand.
TAGGTTATTAATTCTAATTGACGTATTGTATATACCTAAAGTGGAAATGTTATTTACTCTAGGTATTATTACTTTTTCAATATTTGAGATGACTAGAAAGCTGACTCTAGTAAACATTAGATATCTGATTTCAAAAATAATTCTCTTTAATAATTCACTGTCAAATTTTCGAAAATTTAATGAGGTTTTTATCGATAAATAAAACACAGTAGTTATTATTGTTTGTGAAACTAGATTTAGCGAAATAAGTGCTTCAAGATCATATTTGAAATAAGTAAGTATAAAAGAACAAGAGAGTGAAATAATGTACGAGCTCGCTTCAATAAATGCAATTCTTTTAAATTGTCCGTTTTTCTCTAAGCTAGCCTTTGAAGGTGTTTGAAATGCTATGGTAAAATAATAAATAATAATTAAGTAATATGCGTTATTAAATGCTTTAAATGACTCAGAAGGTATGATGTACGGAGCTATGTAATATGTCGCAATACTAAATATTAGTGCATTAAATAAGGATAAGTAAAGTGCTGTAGTAAAAAGTTGCTCTCTTGAATCACGGCTCCTAACTAGGATTTGAGATATGCCAGGGTCAATTATTATTGATCCAAGATTTGTGAAAACCTGTATAAGAGTAAATAAACCAAATATCTCTGGAGAAATGAAACGGGTTAATAAAAGGTATCCTATTGAGTTAGTAGCTCTTGCTATAAATACGGAGAGCGAATTATAGAATAAGTTTTTAATAATTAACATAGGGTTACTTGAAGCAGTTTGCGACTTGCTCCCTTGTTGGGAAATTATCAGGAATTTCTCGACGAATAATTTTTTTCTCTTGAGTGAAGGGGTAGTTTCTTGTAATAAACTCTGTTTCAGTGTAATCTTCATACCTATGGCTAATCGCTAGCCTGACATCCTGATTTCCTGTAAGACAACTTTTATGTACTAAAAATGATGACATTAGTACTAGGTCGCCTGGGTTTGCTTCAATATCTACAAATTTCATTCCAGTTAAATTGTCGTCAAACGGGCTGTATACGTGATTATGTTGAATACCTCTAAGTAGCCCTTTGAGGTGTGAGCCAGGTGCAACTTTGATAGTGAAATTTTGACTATTAACCTTTGTTAGTGGGGCCCATGCTATTATAGTGTTTAAGCTACTTTGTAAGGAGGTCCAGTCTTGATGTTCAGTAATTCCAAAATATCCATTCTCAAATTTTAAATAATTAGACATAATATGAAACACTGGGGTAGTTTGAAGTGTTAAGCCTTTAATTCCAAGGTTAGAAATTATTCTTGTGATGTTTTCGTTCGTAAAAAATTTAAAGCTCGAGAGTGTCTTAGGTAATAACTTAAGTGTAGATAGATATATTTCTTTATCGTGATTATAGAGGGTTTTAAAATTCTCATGTATGCAATTACTCGTTGAAAGCTTGTGAACACTTATAGTATTTAGAAGAATTTTATTATATTCATTAAGTAGTGCAACCGATTCAGACGTAGTAAGATTTCTTAGAACTAAGTAGCCTTCTTTATTATATTTTTCTTTCAAGTTGTTCAATGTTTCCATCTGTTATACCTAGTGTTTTTCTGTTTAATTTTTCTATAATGTGATATTATATTATCCTAAATTTAGGAGAATTTATACATGATTAAAAACAAAATAATTATATTTGGATTGAGGGATATAGCCGAACTTGCACATTATTATCTTAGTGCTGAGAGTGATGTTGAGGTAGTTGCTTTCACTGTTCATGGAAAGTTTTTAGATAGAAGTAATTGGAAGGGATTGCCAGTTATCCCATATGAAGAAATTGAAAATACTTACCCTGTGGATGAGTATAAATTATTTGTACCGATGACTGGGAGCAGGATGAATAGAGATCGGAAAGATGTCTATCTTCAAGGAAAGGAAAAAGGGTATGGATTTTATAGTTATATAAGCCCTTTTGCTACAGTATTAACTAATAGAATTGGTGAGAATTGTTTTATATTGGAAGATAATACTATACAGCCTTTTGTTGAAATTGGAGATAATGTAGTAATGTGGAGTGGAAATCATATTGGACATCATAGTAGAATTGGCGATCATGTGTTTTTCACATCGCATGTTGTTCTTTCTGGTCATTGTAATGTTCATGATTTTAGTTGGTTCGGTGTTAATTCTACAATTTCTAATGATGTCTCCATAGGGGCTGGAACTCTAGTAGCTATGGGGTCTTTAGTAACAAAGGGGACTGAAGAGTGGGGATTGTATATGGGCAGTCCTGCAAAATATATAAAATCTTCAGAAGACATAAATGTTTAATAATTTAAAAGCAAAAAAAATTGGAAGAGTATTCAATCCTAGTGATTATTCACTCGTTTCACATGCTCAAGTGCCCGTTCCACTTATTATAAATAATAAGCTTAGAGTGTTTTTTTCTTCACGATCGATCGATAATATAAGCCATATCTACTCTGCTGACTTTTTTTTAGATAATAATTTTTCTCTGAGTCATTTTGAAAATAAACCAATCCTCAAACCTGGAAAAATGGGGGATTTTGATGATTCCGGAGTGATGCCATCGTCAATAATTAGGCACGGCGAAGAAATTTGGCTTTATTATACTGCTTGGAATAAAAGAGCAACTGTGCCTTATCACAATAGCACGGGCTTGGCATGCAGTAGTAATGGAGTAGAATTTATCAGAAAATTCAATGGCCCTATTTTAGATAGAACTAGAGAAGAACCGTACTTGGCGGTTATGCCTGATGTCGTTAGAGGTAGAATTTGGGAGATGTGGTATTGTTCAGGTACTGGCTGGGAATATCATCAAGATAGATTTGAATCCAAATATGTAATAAAATATGCTTTTTCTGAAAATGGTATTGATTGGAATAGGCCTTCAAAAACTTGTTTAAAAGATGATTATGTTTATGCATCTCCAAGTGTTTTTACTATAGAGGATACAACTTTTATGCTTTTTTGCTATAGAGCTGTAACTGACTTTAGAAGTAATAAGGATTCGGCATATAAGATTGGACTCGCAAAGAAGTTTCAAAATTCTTGGCGAGTTATTGATGATAATTTTATAGAATATGGTGAAAAAGGTGAGTGGGATGATGCTATGATTTGTTATCCAAAGTACTTTTATAATAATGGGAAACATTATGTTTTATATAATGGTAATGATTTTGGAAAAACTGGGTTTGGTTTGGTGGAATTAGTATATGAATAATAAGATAAATGTAGTCAAACCATATTTACCTAATAAAAAATCATTTTTAAATAGAGTAGAAAAAATTCTTGAAAATTCCGTCTATACGAATAATGGGCCGTATGTCAATGAACTTGAGGAAAAGCTATGTGATTATCTTAATGTAAAGAATGTAGTTTTAGTTAATAATGGGACATCTGCTTTGTCTTTACTATATAAAGCACTTAATTTGAAAGGAAATGTCCTTACAACACCCTTTAGTTTTGTTGCTACAACAAGTAGTCTACTTTGGGAGGGGCTAACTCCATACTTTCTTGATATTTCACCTAGAGATTTTAATATGGATTTTTCAAGTATATATACACAAGATATTCCAGATATAAGTTGCATACTTCCTGTGCATGTATTTGGACATCCTTGTGATGTATTTAAAATTGATAAGTTTGCTAAAGAGAAGAATGCAAAAGTCATCTATGATGCTGCTCACTGTTTTGGAGTTAAAAAAAGTGATAATAGTATTCTTAATTATGGTGATGCTTCAATATTAAGTTTTCATGCAACAAAGCTTTTTCAATGTATTGAAGGGGGGGCAATTGTAACGAATGATGACTCTTTGGCAGAAGAAATAAGGAGCTTAAGAAGCTTCTCGATTAATAGGAAAGGTGAGATTACAGGTGTAGGTATAAATGCTAAGATGAATGAATTCAGTGCTGCAATGGGACTAAGTCAATTGGAAGTAGTCGATCAAGCTATCAAAGAAAGAGCTATTATATATGATCATTATTATGATTGTCTTTCTTCTAAATATTATTTTCCAGAACTTGATAGTGATGTAGAGTGGAATTATTCTTATACTGTTATTTTATTTGAGGATGAAGAAATCCTTTTAAGTAAATTAAAAGAGTTAAATGAACAGAATATTTATCCTCGTAGATATTTTTACCCAAGCCTTGATACCTTATTTAAAGGTGATGTTTTGTGCGATGTTTCTGGTTCAATTTCAAAAAGAGTCTTGTCTTTACCAAATTATCCGGGTTTAGAAATGTGTATTGTTGATACCATAATTCAAATATTATTGAGGTAGTTATTAAAGTAGCAGTTATGCAACCATATTTTTTACCATATATTGGTTATTTCAGATTAATTTCTAAAGTAGATTATTTTGTTATCTTTGATGATGTTAATTATATTAAAAGAGGCTGGATTAATAGAAATTATTTTTCAATAAATGGAGAGGCAAAGCTGTTAACACTAAAGGTTAAGAAGGCAAGTATAAATAAGAAGATTAACGAGTTATTTTTACTTGATGACTCTGTCGAAGAAGTGAAAAAAACTTTACAACAATCTTATAATAAGAATCCTTTTTCAAATGAAGTTATAGATAGGCTTTTGAAGCCTTCCTCTTTGTTTGATAATAAACTGTCTCACTATCTTAGTTGGCAGTTGCAAGAGATTTCAAGCTATTTAAGCTTGGATGCAAAATTTATTTGTTCAAGTAGTCTAAATATACTTGATGAACTCAGGGGTCAAGATAGGGTTATTGAAATTTGTAAAGTATTGGGTGCAACAGAATATTTCAATTTACCTGGTGGTAGGTCTTTGTATGAAGTTGAAAAATTTAAAGAATCAAGAATTGAGTTAACTTTTTTACCTGAGTTAGGGGATTTAGATAGTAAACTTTCCTTCTTTGACACAATGACAAAATATTCAGTAAATGATTTAACAAAAATGATAGGTGTGATGTAAATGACCAATCTTAAATATGGTGCGAATAGATTTAAAGAATTTCCTAAAAAATTTAAAGAAGATGATTTTTGGAAGCAAGTTAGTTGGACTGTCAATGGAGATGATATATCTGAACAAGATATTTTATATATTACAGAATCAGCTATAAAGCATTTATCACTAGATTCTAACTCACATCTCCTAGATTTAGGATGTGGTAACTCTGCTTTATCGAGCAGATTTATTGGGAAGCTTGGAACTTACTTAGGAGTGGATTATTCAAAATATTTAATCTCTATAGCAAGAAAGTACTTTCAATATCAGAATGCTAATTTTTTGGTGTCTAATATATTAGATATTTTTGATAAAGATATTAACTTCACACATTTTAATAAAATATTTTCATATGGTGTTTTGTCGTATTTGGATGATGCAAGTGTTATAAAGATATTCGAAAATATAAGTACTAAATTGATAAATGTAGATAGTATATATATTGGTAATATTCCCGATATAAGTAGAGCAGAAAACTTTTTCTATTCTAAGGATGACATGGATAGGATGTTGCATGATACAAAGTCTGGTATAGGTGCATGGAGAAGCGTAGACTTTTTTTCAAAAAGTCTTTCAGAGTTAGGTTGGATGGTAGAAGTAATACTAATGCCTAGTGACTTTTTTGCTTCCCACTATCGTTTTGATATTATAGCAAAGAGGGATATCCCTTAATGTTACCTTATGTAACTTAAAATAGTTTTGGATATACCTTCTTCAAATGTATACTTAGAAGACCAGCCTAGTTCTTTTGATATCTTGGTTGTGTCGATTGCATATCGGTAATCGTGTCCTAGCCTATCCTTTACATGTGTAATTAGTGGTTTGAAATAATCTTTCTCTTTTTTAAGTGTTAGGGACATTTTTTCACAAATAATGTTAGTTAGTTCAAGGTTGGTAATTTCATGATCACCCCCTATATTGTATACTTCACCAACTTCTCCCTTATTAAAAGTAGTGAAAATGGCAGAACAATGATCTTCAACAAAAAGCCAGTCTCTAATATTATTACCATCACCATATATAGGAATAATTTTATTATTTAATATGTTATTTATAATTTTTGGAATTAGTTTTTCACTATGTTGATTTGGGCCATAATTATTAGAACAGTTTGTGATAACAGTATTAAGGTTATAAGTTTTGTGGTAGCTTCTGACTAGCATATCTGAAGAAGCTTTCGAGGCAGAGTAGGGGCTGTTTGGTTGATATTGACTTTTCTCTGTGAAGTACCCTTTTTCCCCGAGGGATCCATAAACTTCATCAGTTGAAATGTGATGAAATCTAGAGGTCTTTAATGTATTGTTGTTCTGCCATTGTTCTAATGCTATTTGTAGAAGAGTGTGTGTGCCCAAGATATTTGTCTTAATGAATGCATCAGGTCCATTGATTGAGTTATCTACATGTGATTCAGCTGCAAAGTGAATAATGTCAGATATTTTATACTTTTTAAAAACTTTTAAAAGATTTTCTGAGTTGCAGATATCTCCTTTTTCAAAGTTGTACCTCGGATTATTTTGAAAAGACTCTGTATTATTTAGGCTACCTGCATATGTTAGTAAATCATAATTAACGATTTTGTCTTTTTTGTTGTTTTTTAGGTGATATTCAATATAGTTTGAACCGATGAATCCAGCACCACCTGTGATAAGTATTGTTCTATTCATTTTTAACTACTCTTTTTAGGTATTCAGAATATGAATTATTTTTAAGTATTGAAATTGTTTTGTTAATATCTTCTTTGGTGATCCATTTTTTTATATAGGCTATCTCTTCGAGGCATGCAATTTGTAAGCCTTGTCTTTTTTCTAGTGCGTAGACAAAGTTACCAGCCTCTAAAAATGATTCATGTGTCCCAGTATCAAGCCAGGCTATTCCACGTCCTAGAATTTCCATTTTGATCTTGTTTTCGTTTAAATAGGCATTGTTAATGCTTGTAATCTCTAATTCGCCACGTTCAGAAGGGATTACGTTTTTTGCTTTTTCAATCACAGAATTATCATAGAAATATAATCCCGTTACCGCATATTTTGACTTCGGTTTTTGGGGTTTTTCTTCTATGGATAAAACATTCTTGGAATCATCTATTTCTGCAACACCATAGCGTTCAGGATCATTAACATAATATCCAAATATAGTAGCGCCTTCAATTAGTTTTGCGTTGTTTTCTAACTTCTCTCTTATACCTTGTCCGTAGAAAATGTTATCACCTAAAATTAGGCAAACAGATGAAGAACCGATAAAGTTTTCTCCGATTAGAAAGGCTTCAGCTAGACCATTTGGTTTGTCCTGTACTGCATATTCCAAATTAATTCCATATTGTGAACCATCACCCAGTAAATCTTTGAATAAAGGCAAATCTCTTTGGGTTGATATTATTAATATATCCCTAATGTTCGCAAGCATCAAAATGCTTAATGGATAATAGATCATTGGTTTATTGTAAATTGGTAATAATTGTTTTGATACTGAGTATGTTGCTGGGTAAAGTCTGGTCCCAGAACCACCTGCTAGGATAATACCTTTCATTGCTTGTTCCTGTATTCATTAAAAAAGTGTTTAACTGTTTGATTAAGTCCTTCTTTCACAAGTACTTTAGGAGTGTAGCTTAAGAGAGTTTTGGCTTTGCTAATATTTGCAAGTGAATGTTTAATGTCACCTTTTCTAAAACCTAAATACACAGGATCTTGGATAGATATTTGTGGATCTAATTCATGTAGTGAATTATTAATTATTTTGTAAAGATCGTTTAAGCTTGTTTGTTGTTCACAGGCAACGTTGAAAACTTCACCGAAGGCACTATTGTTATTAGTAGTTGAAGCTAAAATATTTGCATAAACAGCATTGTCTACATAGCAGAAGTCACGAGAAGTTGTTCCGTCACCATTTATATTAGGTATGTTTCCTTCTAAAAATTGGCCTATCCATTTAGGAATTACAGCAGCATAGGCTCCATTGGGGTTTTGCCTCGGTCCAAAAATATTAAAATATCTCAATCCAATTAACTCCATTCCGTATGCATTTGTATACGCATCTGCATAGACTTCATTGATTGCTTTAGTTGCAGCATATGGAGATAATACTTTCCCAGTATCTTCTTCAGTCTTTGGAAGTTTAGGGCTATTTCCATATACAGAACTACTTGATGCATAAACAACTCGTTTGATATTGTTTGCTCTTGCAGCTTCAAGTATTGAGATAAAACCGTTTACATTGTTATGGTGAGAGTCAACTGGATGGTTTATACTTCTCGGGACAGAGCCTAGTGCTGCTTGATGAATTATTTTGTCGCAACTATTTGAGAGCTCTTTCATTTTTTCGGTATTGCAAATATCTGCATTGTAAAACTTAAAAGAAGCTTGAGGATTTTCTATTGCAAGAGATTCTAGATAGTCAATGTTTGACTGTAGTCCAGTAGTGAAATTATCGATTGCTATGACGTTTTGATCGTTTTTAATCAGAAAATCACAGATATGAGAAGCTACAAAACCTGCTGCTCCAGTAACAAACCAATTGTATTTTTGATCAAGTTTCATTATAGACTCCAATAAATACCTTTATGCATTCCATTTAAAAAGTTTTTAATATCTAGGATAATAGTATCGTCTGTGATTAGTTTATCTAGGTATTCTTTAGTATATGTCTTATGTGAAACAGCACCTATTACAACATTAGAATTTTGTAGATCTTCTATGTTTCTTACTATCTCTAGACCATATTCATGAAGAGCTTCGTCTTTAGATGCTTCTGGTTCGTGAATTTGAACCTTGATTCCGAAAGACTTTAGTTCATTTATAATATCGACAACTTTTGAATTTCTAAGATCTGGGCAGTTTTCTTTGAATGTTAAACCAAGAATAGTAACAATTTCTGAAGAAATATCAATTTTATTTTTTATCATTAACTTTATTGCTTTTTCAGCAATAAACTTTGGAATATAGTCGTTAATTTTTCGACCACTTAAAATAACATTTGGATGGTAGTTTAATTGTTCGGCTTTGTGTGTTAGGTAGTAGGGGTCAACACCAATACAGTGACCTCCGACTAAGCCTGGTCTAAAGTTTAAAAAGTTCCACTTTGTTCCTGCTGCTTCTAAAACTTCTAGTGTGTTAATATTCATTCGATCAAAGATTAGTGCTAATTCATTGATAAGGGCAATATTTACATCCCTTTGTGTGTTTTCAATTACTTTTGCTGCTTCAGCAACTTTGATACTTGATGCCTCATATACACCAGCAGTTACTACACTTTTATATACTTCTGAAATAATTTTTAAAGATTCCTTGCAACAGCCGGACACTACTTTTGTAATTTTAGTGAACGTGTGTTCCTTATCTCCTGGATTAATTCTTTCTGGTGAGTAACCAACCCAGAAATCTTGACCATGTTTTAATCCTGAAGTTTCCTCTAGAATTGGAACACAGATTTCTTCTGTTACACCAGGATATACAGTTGACTCATAAACTACAATATCACCTTTTTTGAGAGCTCTTCCGACAGTATTACTTGCTCCTTTTATTGGCCTAAGATCGGGTTGTTTTGAGTCATCAATAGGAGTGGGAACTGCAACAATATGAAAATCAGCTTCTTTCAATAGGGAGATACTATCTGTAAAAACAAGCTCAATATCTGGAAAGTCGTTAAAGTCGATTTCGTTAGTAGAGTCATTTTTTTTATTGAGTTCATCAATTCTGGATTTATTAATATCAAAACCAATTACTTTTGAGATTTTTGCTAGATTTACAGCTACAGGAAGACCTACATAACCAAGGCCAATTACAGATATTTTTCTCATTTTTTACCTTTAAATAAGTGTATTTATTTGTATATGATATTAAATAAATTTAAGTACTGTGTCTAATTTTCTTGCTTTATAGAAGGTTTTTGTTTGAAGAATATAAAATTATTTTATTTCATTTTTGTTTATCTTGTTGTTTTGTGGTGTGTTAATTTTTTCTTGTTGCCGATTTTGTTTCCAGGATTTTATATAGGTGGCGTACCTGAGTTTGCACAAGATACTTTAAAGTTTCATGAGTTAGCATGTGGAGCAACTAATAGCTATGTAGTTAATACTAATATTGTAATTTTTATTATTCATCACTTTAATAATTTATTTAACTTATGCAATGTTTATATAAGTGGAATATTTGGGATTCTTTTAGTTTGGTTCTCAAGTGTTTTACTGTTAACGCCACTTTCTAGATCAGTACGAAAGAGATATGTAATTGCATTTTTATTGATTATCAGTTTGCCATCAACAATAAATTGGTACATGTTTATAAATAAAGAAGTCTTTATTCTGTTAGGGTTTTCTTTTCTATTTAATTTCTTTTTTGGATTTACAAAACGTAGTGCAATTTACCAGGGTAGTCTTTTGATTATAGGTGTTGGATTGGTTTTGATTACTAAGTTTTATTATTTTCATTATCTCTTTTTCTTTTTAGGTATCACAAGTTTTTTGGCACTAGTAGAAGGAAATTCATTGTTATTAAAAAAATCCTTGATTGCTTTATTGGTTGTTATTCTTGGTTCGGCTTATGGTAGAGAAGTTGGTGTATATGATCGAGGTGATATTGTAACAAATAAAAGTTATGAATATGAATTAGTCTATAATGAAAGTAACTTTAATACTTTCACAAGTAAGCCATTAAGAGCTAGGAGCTATTATTTAGCAAATCAAAATGGAACAAGTGATATTGATCGGGATGTATTTTTTTCATCATATTTAGATGTTGTATCTTATTTGCCTAGATTGTTTTACTTGTCTTTTTTTTATCCATTACCAACGTTAAGTGGCTCAATTAAAGATCTGATTATTGGTATTCAGACATTTATTGTAGGCTTAGGGGTTTACGGTTCGTTTATTTTTTGTTTAAAAAGAAAACGCTTTTCTCAATATCTGTATCCTTTGTACGTAATAATTGGTGTGATTTGTATAAGTATTCCCAATATTGGATCTTATTATAGATATCGAGATCCATTTCTTTTTTTTATTCTCTTATTTGGATTTACTGAGATACAGTTGCTTTTCAGCAAATTGAAGGGGGATCATTATGAAAAATGAAAAAGTGATATTGGCTGCCTCTGACACATGGTACTTAGCAAACTTTAGATTTGATTTAATTGTAAACTTAATGAGTCTTTATGATGAAGTTATACTTGTTACAGGTTTTGACGGCTACGAAAAAAAACTACTTAAAAAATTTAATAATCTAAAATTAATTAATTCAAACCTAGACAGAAAATCTACGGGGATTTTAAAGAATCTATTTCTTATATTCACCTATATTAAAATATATATTAAAGAGAAGCCAGATGTAGTTATTAACTTTACTATTAAGCCTAATGTCTTTTCTGCGCTAGTCTGTATTTTATTAAGAATTCCTTTTGTGAATAATGTTACAGGCCTCGGAACAGTATTTATAAAAGGTGGTGTTCTTCAAAAATTTGTTGTTATTTTATATAGATTTCTTTTTCCATTTGCGAAGAAGGTTATCTTTCAAAATCAAGATGATTTGAACTTAATTAGAAGCCTTAATGTCCCTTATCAAAACTTTATGCTGATAGAAGGGAGTGGCGTAAATACAGAAGTTTTTAAACCGAGTATCAATATAGAAGATAGGATTTATGACTTTGTATTTATAGGAAGAATTCTTAAAGATAAGGGGGTTGTTGAATATATAGATGCTATGAAAAAGCTTCTGACAATTAACTCACAATTGAAAGTATTAATTATTGGTGATTTAGATTCTAGTAACAAGACTGGACTTAGCGAAGAAGAGTTAAAAATTTTGTTAGATAAATCGGAGATTCAATATTTAGGTAAGAGTAATGATATTCCAGATGTTTTAAATAATACAAAATTTATGGTTTTGCCTTCGTATCGTGAAGGGCTTTCAAAAGTTTTAATTGAAGCGGCAAGTATGGGATGTGTTATTTTAACAAGTGATGTACCGGGCTGCAGGCAGGTAGTTGATTCAAATGGGTTTTTGTTTCGCGAAAGAGATAGTAGTTCTTTATACGATATAGCTTTAAGGGCAATGAAAATTGAAAACTCAGAATTGATTGAGCTATCACAAAACAGCCGCTTATTAGCGACTAATCGATTTTCAACAGATATTATTAATCAAAAAATAATTAGCTTATTGCAAAATTAATTGTCTTTTTTTTTACCCTTGAAAATACAATAAGATTGATTATAGAAAAAGTTAATACGAATAATAACGGTACAGTTATCTTACCTGTATATCTATTAAGTACTAGTGATATTATTATACAAATTGAGTTAATTACAAATAAACAAAGAGCTGCTTGTATATGGCTAAAGTTAGCATCAAGTAAGATATGATGAAGGTGATTCTTATCAGGACTAAGAGGGCTTCTTTTTTCTTTTATTCTTATAAAGAATACTCTTAAGGTATCTAAAATTGGTATAAAGAAAATACTAACTGCCATTGCAGGTGCAGAACGCAATTGAAATTGGAGTTCTTTTGTCGTGTGATTTAAGTTAATAAACTTAATGATAAGAAAAGTTAAAGTTAATCCCAGTAAGAGTGAACCTGTGTCACCCATAAATATTTTTGCAGGAGTTTTGTTGTAAATTAAAAATGCAATTACTGAGCCGATGATGGCCAGTGATAATCCTGCATAAATTGTAAAGCCATTTATTATGAACCAAGTAGATAGGAATAGCGCAGAGGATATTGAAATCAATCCTGCCAGCCAGTTAATACCATCGATAAGATTAAATGCATTAACAAGACCTACTATCGTGATGATTGAAAAAATATATGATTGTGGCTCAGTAAGCTCGTAAACACCTAGGGTTCCATAGAAATTAGTAATTCTTGCACCTGAAAGACTTATTAAGATTAAGGCACATGCAATCTGAATAATTAACTTGTTCTTCGCAGAGAGAACAAAAATATCATCTTTTAACCCTAGGAAAAAAATTATTAATTGAGTTACGAGAATATACTGTAAGCCAGCAAAAAGATTATTAGGTGTTAGCAAGAGTATACTAAACACGATACCAAGAAATATTCCGATACCGCCTAGGTTAGGGATACTCCTGTCATGAGAAGATCTTTCACAAGGATTAGCATATATTGTTGCATGATTTGCAAACTTTATTAATATGGGCATCGTCATGTATGAGACAATGAAAGATATAAAGAAAACTAAAATGTAATAAATCATTATATTCCTAGATTTTTTGTACTAGTTTAAATCATAAAATATATTTAATCTATGATGAAATGAGTTTAATATTAGTTGTAGTGAAATGTAGTATTATTAAGTTTTGAATTCTTAATTAAGTATAGATAATCATTGATATTTTTAATAGGGCTGAAAAACTTAGTTCGATTCTCTTTGTTCACATTAAGTATATGAACTAGCTTTCGATTAGACTTTCTAGCTAATCGATCCGAGTTCAAGAGCACCGAACCCATCGCACCCTCTAGTTGTACAAACTCACCCTTCTGATTCTTAATCAAATCAGGAAGTGCTATTTTATAATCTTTAACCGCATTAAAATTAATGAGTACTAAATTTGTATTAAAAAAAGCGTCATCATCTTCTTCGCGAAGACCCAGTTTTTCAAAGTAATCTAATTGCCCAGCTTGTTCAGCTTGGGCCTTTTCAATAATTGTAAGATAGGTTTTATCGCCCTCTGTCTTAAGCGCAATTTGACCACCCTTCATATCTCTTTCTGTTTTAGTCGTTGTAACCATAACAACTGGAATATTTTCTGTGAGCATCCAATTAACGATGGCACGATCTGGAGTAGAACTAAGATCTTCTCCATTTCCAATGCAGGCAACAATATTTTCGCCTTCAGGACGAGGACCTTTAAAGACTTCATAACCAAAAATACCGTGGCCAGCAGGGGCAAGGCGTTCAATTGAAAGCTTGCCATCTTTAATTGTTGGAAGCTTTTGTTGAATGACTGAGTCTAGACGTGAGAATTTATCATTTAGAAGATGTTCATACTTCTTCCACATTTCATCCAGGATTGGTTTTACTTCATTATTAACAAGGTCCTGAAGAACCACTTTTCTAAATGAACTTGTTTTCTTTGATGCTTGAATAATTTGAGCTTCTGCTAAGCTAATTGCTCCAAACTCTTCAGTCTCAATATAGAGGTCAGTAGATTTTGAACCAGGTGTTGAACGGCCATACTTTTTTAAGTAGTCCGAACGATCAAGGCTTGAGCCAAGCCCACCATGCATCTTTCTTAGCCAAAGGGTACAGTCAACGACTTCCTTTGTAGAATAGCGTTGTTTGATGTCTTCATATGAATGAAATGGAAGTTCTTCTCGAAGAAGTTTTCTTGGAGCTATCGCAGTAGGGTAGACTCCTGTGTCATTTTCTGGGGTAGCAATTATAAGCTGTTCAGCTTTCGCGTTTAATTGAGAAAGCAAACCTTCGAAATACTCAAGTTCAATTGGATTTTTGATAAATTCTTTTAAATTCATAGGACCAAATAATAACAGAAGCTAGTTAAGAAATGAAATAAATATAGTTAATATACCTTTACTAATTTTGTGCACAAGATTTAACATCAATATATGAACTATCTTATATTTAGCAGTATTATCTTTACGACATTAGGAATTTTCTTTTCACCATCAGTACTGGGAATTGGGGATATCTTATTATTAATCCCCCTTGTTTTTTCAATTTTTTGGGCAAGAAAGAATAAAGTAAAATTACCTTTGCCTAATATTTTCTTATTAGTGACATTTGCTATTGCTGTAATAATCGCTTTCATTGTTATTGATGATAAGATTATAGCACTAAAGTCGATTAAAAAAGCACGCTACTTCTTGATAGGAGGCTTAAGTTACCTTCCATTTATGTACTTTTTTAAGGAAGGTAAAGGCTTACTTGAGAAGGCCAGAAAATATTATTTACCATTTGTATTAGTCTGCTTCACGTTGTCAATTGGATATGGAATATATCAAGCTATAATTCAACACGGCTTTGTGATCTCCAAATTATTAAGTATAAGATTGGCTGCGGCTGTCGATATTACTAAATTTGCATATATAAGTTCATTTTTAACTAGCTTACTTACTTCTCTTTTATTAATAGGAAACTTGGATAAGCGTAATAGATTTTGTGGTATTTTAGTTGCTTGTCTAGGTGTATTTGGCGTGTTGGCAGCAAAAACGCGAGGTGCACTCCTATCACTTCTTATAAGTTTAAGCTCAACGATATATTTCAAAAGTAAGAAGCTGGCTCTAGTTCTCTTTTGCTCTTTCTTTGTCTTAATCGGAATTATGTTCGCTCTTCAAGGCTCTAAGTATGAAAAGTCATTTCGTATGGTGACTCTAATGAATAAGTCTACACAGCATCGAATTGCACTATATGAAGCAGGACTTGCAGTATTTAAAGAGCGACCACTAACTGGCTTTGGCTATGGACAATCAATTAATGAAATTGGAAGAGTTGCAAAAGAAAATAAGATAGAAAATCTTTTCTATGTATTAAGAACACATCATACCTTTTTAGATGTAGCTGCAGATATTGGAGTATTTGGCTTACTTGCGTTCTCTGGTTGGTTCTTTTCATGGACATATATAACTTTAACAAGTACATCAGTTTTTACAAAGTCAACACTAGCTCTTGTTGTAAATGCTTTTATTTGTGCTCAGTTCGATGTTTTTAATCAGACGAACTTATTTGCTTTTATACTATTAGTTTTTAACTTAAGTATTGTGACTCATAATTTAGAAAAAGAAAAAGCGAGTAAAAATGCATAACATAATCATCGATTTAGAAAGACTTAAGGATTTTCACTCTGGCCTTGGGCAATTCTCGCATCATTTATATAAGAATATTTCTTCTATGACTAAAGCGAGCTATCTGATTGATCGCTCTAGCGCTGATTTGTTTTCAAAGGATGACACTCTTTTTTATACAAACCCGTTACAAAAACTTGGGTTGTTTCTGCCGAAAGCTAAGGTGTGGCATTCGACTCATCAGGATTCCTCATATTTTCCTTATAGTAAGAAACAGAAGACGATCTTAACTGTTCATGATTTAAATTACATTCATCAAAGAGCTCACCGAAAAAATAAGGTAGAGTCTTACATTAAGTATATTGAAAAAAAATTGAAGTATACGGACGTTCTGACTTTTATTTCTGAAAGTACTAAGAAAGATTTTGAAAAGTATTTTGATATATCGAATATTGAAAATCATATAATTTACAATGGGCTTACACTTGATTTAAGTTCTGAGCCGAAGAAGCCTGATTTCAATTTTGAAGGTGATTTTTTATTCACGATTTCTAAGCTTCTCCCTAAGAAGAATATTCACGCTATCTATCCACTAATCGAAGCTAATCCAGATTTAAAACTTATTATCGCAGGTGATAATTCAACTGGGTACGCTAGTGAGTTAGTTGAAAGAGCAAAAGAGCTAGGTATCTCTGATCGTGTATTTCTAATCGGAAAGGTTTCAGAAGGTGAAAAATGTTGGTTATATGAGAATTGCAAGGCCTTTTTTATGACAAGCCTTCTTGAGGGATTTGGCCTTCCTGTTCTTGAAGCTCAGTATTTTAATAAACCAGTTTTTATAAGTAATAAGACTTCTCTTCCAGAAATTGGTGGTGATGCAGCTATTGCTTTTGAATCATTCGATGCTGATTCGATGCAGAATTTATACAAGTCTACAATGGAGACGTTTGACGCTAGTACTTGGGAAGCCAAGTGTAGAGAGAACTTGAATAGATTTTCTTGGGAATTAAGCGCACAAAAGTATATCGAATTATATAAGTAAGAAAAAATATTCAGTTTAATGCATAATTTTTATTCCTTGGAGTGCATATACAAACTTCATATTTAAGTTTTATGCACACAAGTGAATATTTTGTGGATAATGCTTAGATATATGCACTTAAGTACATATTAGATTGAAGGCCGTGATTTATATTCACTAGAGTGAATACTTGAGTGCTTCGATATGCATTGTAAGGAATAGTCGCACAAAATTTGATTCATGTTATAATTATAAGAAATCAATATCTGTTTTACGGATGAAACAGGGAGAAACTTAATGAGTTATGACAACTTAAACCTCGAGTTTTTTGAGTATGCCAAGACGGCCATCAAACAAAACGATTACTATGACATTGACCTAAAGGCCTTAAGAAAATCACTCGGTTTGAAACAAACTGATCTTATTGGTATTGATCAGCCGGATGTTTCAAAAATTGAAAGTCGTCTTGATTTAAAATTATCGACTTTAAATAAGTATGCCAAGGCGTGTGGGCTTGAGATGGAGATCGTATTTAAGGCTAAAAACTCTGGAAAATTGGTGCAATAAACGATATCTTGAATCCTCATAAATTATGGAGAAATCAGTGAATCAACTGCCTTGGAACAAGTCGTTAATTATCATTCCTACTTATAATGAAATCATGAATATCGAGCGCATGATCGATACTATCTTTGAAAAATACCCAGAGGTATCTCTACTTATTATTGAAGATGGCTCACCAGATGGAACGGCCGATATCGTGAAGAAGAAAATGGAAACAAATTCAAATCTTCACATCATTGAAAGAAAAGGAAAGCTTGGTCTAGGAACTGCATATATCACAGGGTTTAAGTGGGCCCTTGAAAGAGAGTACGATTTTGTCTTTGAAATGGACTGTGATTTTTCTCATGATCCAGATTCAGTAAAAGATCTTTTAGCTGCTGCTCAAGAAAATGATCTTGTCATCGGTTCACGCTATATTGATGGAATTAGAATTATCAATTGGCCGTTTAGAAGACTATTACTATCATACTGTGCTTCAATTTATACGAGATTCATGACAGGTATTCCTGTTCAAGATACGACTGGTGGATTTAAGTGTTTTACACGAAAAGCTCTATCATCTCTGAATCTAGATGGAATAATTTCTAATGGATATATCTTTCAACTAGAGCTTAATTATAAGGTTTGGGCAAAAGGTCTTTCAGTAAAAGAAGTTCCAATCATTTTCTATGAACGTCGTGATGGACAATCAAAGATGGGTGGCGGAATTATTTTTGAAGCTTTCTTTAACGTTATTAATTTAAGACTTAGAAAGATTTTTGGTATTTTATAATTAAATGAAACACTTCTATTATATAAAAAATGCTTTTAAATTTCTGATTCCAAAATGCTGGTATCAAAGCAAAGCACGTAAAATCTTAAGTGCTTATGAGCAAACGCCAGATCAATATATTGAAGATCGAGTCAGCTATTATAATAAGTTAAAAGATCCATTTAAGTTAGAACTCGAAAATGAAAATACAAATAGAAGACATATTCCTCACGCATTAAAAATTAAAGATTTTAAAAAAGTAGATGGAACAACATACTACTTTGATATTCTTGAGATCATTAGAAACTTCTCTGGCAATTATATGTTTCGTTATGAAGCAGGTGATGTCATTGAAGCACCAACAATTCCAACTATCGTAAAGAGTAGGCCTGTTGTCGACAATGAGAACTCTGTTGTTTTAAAACTTAATAAAGTGAGGCACTTTAATTTCATACAAGACAAAATCTCATTTGAAGAGAAGCTTGATAAAGTTGTATGGCGTGGAACTAATACAATGCCACATCGAGATATTGTCATTAAGCAGTTCTACGATCATCCACTATGCGATATCGGACAAACAGCACCTAAAAAAGATGTTGCTTGGCTTAAAGATTTTCTAAGTATTGAAGATCAACTTCATTATAAATTCATACTATGTATGGAAGGTAATGATGTTGCTACAAATTTAAAGTGGGCCATGTCTTCTAACTCTCTTTGCATTATGTCGAAACCTAAATATGAAACTTGGTTCATGGAAGGTAGATTAGTGGCCGGCAAGCACTATGTTGAAGTGAAAGATGACTACTCTGATCTACCAGAGAAAATCGAATATTATTTAGCACATCCAGAAGAAGCAAAGCTAATCACTAAAAATGCAAATGAGTGGGTAGAGCAGTTTAAGGATGAGGATAGAGAATTTCTAATCTCACTTTTAGTTGCAAAAAAATACTTCTCATTACAGTAAATTCAGTAAGATACTCCATTATTAGTAATTATTTTATAGTTGTCCTATCATAATTACAGCTACTTACAGTATCAGTTATTCCAATTTGAAATAAATCATTCCACTTTCGAAAAAATCGAGAAATTTCACTTATGAAATTTTATTTATGTCCCATCAAATACTTAACAATAAGTTTTATTAATAGTTTTTACAGTGTTCATAAATTCTATTGGATTCTGTTGTATGAAGAACTACTAAACAACATTGGGATTAATAGAGAGAGGAGAGCAGAATGGACAAGGTTTTTTTAGAAAGACCTTCGGTTAACGAAGTTTTGCGGGACAAGATCAGAAAATACAAAAAAGAGCACTCCCGCTTAAGTAGCAATCAAATTGCTAGAAGGCTTGGACTTCCACCTTCAACATTTCATCGACTAGAAATGGGTGATGTTAAAAACCCTGGACTCGATATTTGTGTCACAGTCCTTAACGGCCTGTGCTCAAAGAAAGAGACAGCTGAGTTTGTACGTGAGTACTTCCCGGAAGTGCATGAAAGTTTGTATGGGCATTTTTATGAAGTTCAAACTCAGAACACAATTACTGGTAATGAAATACAATATTTCAAAGATGAATCTACTTATAAGATGATGATTAAAGCATCAACTTATTATGGGTTAAGCGAGAATGAGGTGCTTCAAGAGTATGGTAGACATGGTCATAAAATATTTATGAAGTTAGCAGCTGATGGCGTTTTGAAAAACAGAGATGGTAGATTTTATCATTCAGACGAACTTCAACGTATAGATACTGAAGCTACATTATCTTTAACTAACTTAGTTTATAGTGAAATGCTAACGGAAGTTAGAGTACACGGTGACCCTCTAGCTAGTAAAGCAGACATCTGTTATCAGTCTGTTGACGCTAGTAAAGTAAAAGACGAGCTAAAACAGCTTGCATCTGAGTTTTCCTACAACGTTAGAAAAATTATGTTATCACCGGACAATCGTGGCGAAGATGTATTCTTTGTCAGTAGTTTAGTCAGAAAGATAAATTAGGAGTAAATATGAAATATATAATTATAATTTTCGCAATGTTTTCAGTATATGCAAGTGGTGGAGTTATTGGTGGTACCGATACCTTGGCTCCTGCTGGTAAATCTGGCGTAATAGGTGATGTTGATACATTGAGGATATTACCTAGTGTTATTGATATTCAAGATACTAATTCTTTTAGTAAGGATAAATTAATTAGTACTTTAATGAAGACTGGTGACTTTGATTTTGACTCTGTAAATGATCGATGGATATTGAAAACGAGAGATCGAATTCTAAGTGTAAATAGTATTGAGTTAATAGAAAAGTATAATATTAAGCAAGATGAAGTTACAATTACAAAGGATAATATTTTAAATAACTACAAAAGAAGTATTCCAAAGAGGCTTTTAGAAAGACAGCTAAAGAGAAATGTTAAATTTAAGAACTATATAATTAATGATTTTGAATATTAAATTGAAAGGGAGCTTGAAAGCTCCCTTTATTATTTGCATCTAATATTTTTATCTACTGCAAAAAAGTTATTAGTATCACCTATATATAAATATTTTGATACTATGTTAATCTGACCAGGTAAGATATTAACATTTCTCGTAGTCGAAATATTTTGTTCAATAGTTGTTAGCTTATCGATATCACCTAAAGCTATATAATATTCACGATCTAAATAAACTCTGTCTTCACTTAAATCAAGATTAAGTAAGTGTACTTTGTCTTTAGGAATATATGTTTGAAAATCTTCTATACTTAAAGTTGTTTCTTCATTTAATTCTAAAATATTGTTATTCAAATTTAACTTTGATATTGAATCTGGCAGTATCTTATTTATACCTTTTTTAATACAAATAGTTTCTAGTTTAAATGTTAATGGATTATTATTATCGAAATGTATTTCCTGTATTGTTTCATCAGTTTCGAATAATGGATATTCGAATAAGATCATTGAAAAAATTGAAACACTTGAATCCAGAGGCAGCTCTAGTGATATTTGGTCAATTTTAGATAAGATATCAATCTCTTTCAGCTCACCCTCAAGACTAATTCCTTCATACAACGCAATCTCTTCATGTTTCTTAGTTAAAAAACCAATGATATTTCCATCTTGAGAAATTAGTGAACCGTCTTTTACACCATCACAGTTTTTGATATTTAAGAGTTGTGATTCATTATCTAATGAATTGGCATAGGCGAGTGAAGCGTAAGTGATTTCACAGCTTTGTTTTGTGAGAGCTCCATACTTATCAAAAGCTAGAACTTCTACAAAGTTGTTATCTGAGTTTGGAATAGATATAGATGCCGAGTTTTTAATTTCTTTGGCCGTCGTAAGTTTAAGAACCTTGTCATTGAATTCGTTTGAAAGCTCTTCTTCTACTGATTCAACTTTTACTATATCGCCATCAGTTGTTTGTATGTGAAAAGTCTCATTTGTGTCGGCACAGTTTTGAGAGATCAATACTTCTGTTTCTGACTTTATAATTCCTGGGCAAGTTACTGATTTATCAAGTGTTTTAACCGCTACAATGCCTTCTGGACAATCCTGTCCTTCACAGAAATTGTTAAGCTTTGCATTTAAAATGACCTTATCTGAATCATTAACAACTGGCCCAACTGGAGATTGAGTTGGAGTGTTGGACTTGATAATTTTTTGCGTATCTTTCGAACACGAGGCCATAGAGAAGGCAAAAATTAAGATTAGTGGTGCGATTAACTTGTTCATAAAACTAATTTATCTAATATTTGAGAATTAGTGTTTGTTAGTGAAATTTATTTATAGGGTGTAAAGAAGTAGAACACGTAGTAAGTACCCGATTTTATGAGTATTTGTGTGTCGTTCGGGCCTATAGGTCCATTAGTGTCAAAAGTACCAACGTGCTGAATTTATGAGTGCGACTTATGGCCAGATATGTTATGAAAAGGCATGGAAAATCAGGCTTCTAGAGATATTGCTTATATGCAAATGGCGCTTAATCTTGCGAAATTGGGTGAAGGAACAACTTCTCCAAATCCAATGGTAGGTGCTGTCATTGTTAAAGACGGAATTGTACTTGGAAAGGGTTGGCATAAAAAGGCCGGGCTTCCACATGCAGAGCCTGAAGCAATTGCTGATGTAGCCGAAGAACAAAAGGGCGAACTTAAGGGTGCCACAATTTATGTAACTCTTGAGCCTTGTTGCCATACAAATAAAAGAACACCTCCATGTGCACACGAACTTTTAAAGCATGGATTTGCTCGTGTTGTGGTTGCTTGTCTTGATCCAAATCCTCAGGTTGCAGGAAATGGAATCAAGATTTTGGAAGCTGCGGGGATTGAATGTGAAGTAGGCGTTCTTGAACAAGAGTCGATGGAGCTTAATCGCGTTTTCTTTAAATCAATGAAAAGTAATCTTCCTTTTGTTCACCTTAAACTTGCACAAACTCTTGATGGAAAGCTTTCTACAATGACCGGGGACTCAAAATGGATTACTGATGAGTCTGCACGAAAGATGGTGCATTCTTTTAGAAAAAGATACGACGGGGTTATGGTTGGACGTAAAACTCTTAATAACGATGATCCAAGTTTAAATATTCGTTTTGGTTTAGATGATAGTGGAAAGATTCCTTATCGAATTGTGATGGGTTCAATTTCTAAAATGGATCCTCTTTCAAAAGTATTCAATGATCAATACACAAAGAAGACTATCATTGTAACAACTGGAGCAGATTACCAATCAGCACCAGATGATGTTGTTAAATTCTTTACTGAAAAACAGATTCGAATTGTTTTTGCGAAATGTGAAAGAAATGAAATTGTTATTGAAGATGCACTGGCACAACTAAAAGCAATTGGTGTTCATTCGATTCTTGTTGAAGGTGGTGGGATGCTCGCTTCGACTATTTTGAAGAAGCAACTTGCAGATAAGATGACAATTTTTGTAGCGCCTAAAATTTTAGGAAATGGCATAGGTTATTACGATGAACAACTTGATTCGATGGCCGATGCTTTAAATTTTAAAAACGTTGAAGTTAAAAATATAGGATCTCAAGCAATGTTTGAGATTGATACGAGGTCATAGTGTTTACTGGACTAGTTAAAGAAATTGGAAAAGTTGTAAGTGTACGCTCAAATGCTGAGGGGAAACTTATAGAAGTTAGCTGTAAAGAGCTTCTTCCAGAAATTGAAATTGATGATTCAGTTGCAATTAATGGCGCCTGCCAAACTGCTGTTAAAGTTACTGATTCTACATTTGTTGTGCAAACAGTACATACTAGTTTGGAGAAAACGACACTTGGAAATTTAAGATCTGGTGATGAAGTAAATCTCGAGCTTGCGCTACGTGCAAGTGATCGACTAGGTGGACACATTGTTCAAGGTCACGTTAATGACGTTGGTCAAATTGTTCAAATTCAAAGTCGCGGTAACAACTATCTGGTGACAATTAAAGTTAACTCAAAGCAAATGAAATATATTGTGAAAGAAGGTTCAATAACAATTGATGGAATTTCACTGACTGTAGCGGATGTATTTAAGGCCGACTCGTCATTTCAACTATCAATCATTCCACATACTTGGCAGAACACAGTTCTAAGAAACCGCAGTGTTCAGAGTTTGGTGAATATTGAAGTGGATATCCTGGGAAAATATATAGAAAACTTGCTTTTTAACGGTGCTAGACGTAGTAATGGGGCAAGCACACAAAATTTGGAGTCATTTCTAAATGATTAAATTTGATAAAATTGAAGAGGCCATTGAAGATATTCGTCTTGGGAAGATGGTAATTGTAATTGATGATGAAGACCGTGAAAATGAAGGAGACTTTGTTATGGCGGCTGACCGAATTACTCCTGAGGCCATTAATTTTATGGCGACAGTTGGTCGCGGATTAATTTGTGCTCCAATTACAAAAGAGCGTGCAGATGAATTAGATCTTCCACTAATGGTGAAAGAAAACGACTCTGTTCATCACACAGCATTCACTGTTTCAATTGATGCTGCAAATGGTGGTACTGGTATTTCATGCCAAGATCGTGCATTAACGATTTCACTACTTGCTAATAAAAATTCGACGGCCGATAGTTTTATGAGACCAGGTCACATCTTTCCACTTATTGCAAAATCTGGTGGTGTTTTAGAAAGAGATGGTCACACTGAAGCTGCTGTAGATATGGCCAGAATTGCTGGTTGTTACCCTGCAGGTGTGATTTGTGAAATCATGAGTGCTGATGGAACTATGGCAAAAGCTCCTGAGCTTTCTAAGATTGCTGAGGAACATGGTTTAAAATTTGTAACAATTAAAGACTTAATTAAATATAGAAAAGAAGCACTTGGTGAAAGTGCCGATAATTTGGGAGAAACACATGCCTAGAAATCTAGAAGGTAACTTAAATGCATCTGGAAAGAAATTTGCTGTAGTAGCAGGACGTTTTAACGAACTAATTACAAGCAAACTATTAGGTGGTGCAATTGATTGCATTAAAAGACATGATGGAAACATTGATGAAATGGATATTGCTTGGGTACCAGGTGCCTTTGAAATTCCTTTAATTGCTCAAAAACTTGCTGCTTCGAAAAAATACGATGCTGTAATCACACTTGGTGCAGTTATTCGTGGATCAACTCCACACTTTGATTTTGTTTCTAATGAAGTTGCTAAAGGTATTTCAAAAGTATCTCTTGAAACAGGTGTTCCAGTTACATTTGGTGTTTTAACTGTTGATACAATTGAGCAAGCAATTGAAAGAGCAGGAACTAAAGCTGGAAATAAAGGTTGGGAAGCTGCAATGTCTGCAATTGAGATGGCGACACTTCTTAAATCAATCGACTAATTAAATTTGAAAATATAGTAAAAGAAAAGGCCACTCGACAGTGGCCTTTTTTATTGGAAAAAAACGAAAAAGATACAAACTCTATCGGTGTGTGGTGATGAGCTTATGGGCCTAAGTTATAGACTATCATCACCAATGTCAGGTTAATAAATATAAATAAAAATCTAATTAAAAGATCGAATGATAAAGAAAAATTGAAGCTGCACTTGCTGCATTTAAGTGTGCAACGTAATTTGTTATCGGAATAAATAGCTTCTTATCACAAGCGTCAATTACTTCACGATCCATACCATTGCCCTCATTTCCAATAATTAAAGCAACTTTTTGTGGATACTTATAGTCAGTAATCGATAAGGCACCTTCTTCGTTGGCCGTAGCACAAACTGCATAGCCAAGTTTTTGAAGTAAAGAAATGTCATCAATTAAGTTAAGTGACTTACATATATTAGCTTCAAATGCATTTCCCATTGAAACTCTGATACAACGTCTTAGATAAGGAGATGCACTTTTTGCATCATAGATAATGTTATCAAAACCAAAGGCCATCGCTGCCCTCGTCATCGTTCCTACATTTTCTGGAGAAGTTACTCCATTGAAGATGAGTATACGATCACCAAGCTCATTAATTTTTTTAAGTCCATTTGTTTTAACTTTAGCAAGAATTCCATGATGAAGTTTAAAGCCTGTAATCTCCTCTAAATCATTCTTGTCTTTTATTAGAACGTGCTTGCAGTTGTTATCAATCAACACCTTATTTGAATCATAAAATTCTTGAGTTGCTATAATTTTTTCAACTTCATGATTTGATCGTAGTGCTTTACACACAACTTTTTCTGTTTCAGCGATACAATAATCTTCTTTAATTAGATTCTTATCTTTTAAATTATAGAATTCTTCAAAACCATTTATCACTTCAGAATTTCCTTTAAAAATTTACCCGTATGAGAAGCTTTAATTTTTGCAATCTCTTCTGGTGTTCCTGTTCCAACAATTGTTCCACCTCGATGACCACCTTCAGGTCCTAGATCAATTATTTGATCTGCTACTTTTAGTACATCTAAGTTATGTTCAATGATAAGAACAGAATTATCACTTTCTACAAGTTCATTGATTGCTTTCATTAATACTTTAATATCTTCAAAGTGAAGACCAGTAGTAGGCTCATCAAGAACATAAAGCGTGTGGCCTTTTGTCGATTTTGCTAATTCTCTAGCTAACTTAAGCCTTTGTGCTTCTCCACCTGAAAGTGTGGTTGCTGGTTGACCTAATGTCATATAACCAAGACCTACATCATTCATCGTCTTTAGAATTTTTCCAAGCCTACGATGATTTTTGAAGAATTCATATCCTTCTTCAATCGTCATCTCTAGAATATCGGCGATAGACTTACCTTTATAAAGAACTGAAAGTGTTTCATTATTATAACGACGTCCATTACATTCATTACAAGTTACATAGACATCAGGAAGAAAGTGCATTTCAATTTTCTGTGTTCCATTTCCTTCACATTCTTCACAACGGCCACCTTTAACATTAAAACTAAAACGTCCTTGCTTATAACCGCGGATTTGCGACTCGTTTGTTGCTGCAAATAGCTTTCTTACATCATCAAAGAGACCTGAATATGTAGCCGGATTTGAGTGAGGAGTACGCCCAATAGGTGATTGATCTAATTCAATTACAGATTTAATTTTATCGAGTCCTGTAATTGATTTATAGTTTGCTTTCTCATAAATTGAGCGATTGATTCGAGTTAGTTTACTCTTAACTGCTGGAATTAAAACTTCGTGCACAAGAGTTGATTTACCTGAACCAGAAACTCCGCTGATACAAACAAGTCCACCTAGAGGGAAGTCGACATCAACCTTTTTGAGGTTATTGTGTTCAGCTCCGCGAAGTTTAATAAACTCGTTAAGTTTGCGACGCTCTTTTGGAACTTCAATTTTTACTTTATGATTTAAATAGTCTGCAGTCAGAGATTTCTTCTTTAAGAAGTCCTTAGTTGTTGCATGTGCAACAATTTCTCCACCGTGAACACCTGCACCTGGTCCCATATCAATAATATAATCACTAGCTTTCATTGTATCTTCATCATGTTCAACGACAAGAACAGTATTACCGAGATCACGTAGCTCTTTAAGTGTATGAATAAGCCTTACGTTGTCTCTTTGGTGAAGACCAATGCTTGGCTCATCTAGAACATAGAGAACGCCAGAAAGAGCTGAACCAATCTGAGTAGCTAGGCGAATACGTTGTGATTCTCCACCACTTAGTGTTCCTGCCGAGCGATTAAGTGTTAAATAGTCCAGGCCAACATCATTAAGAAATTTTAAGCGTGATGTGATTTCAACGAGAAGCTTAGCACCAATTTTTTCTTTAATGCCTTCTAGTTTTAAATTATCGAAATATTGATAAGTTTCACTTAAAGGTACTTCACATAATTCAATAATATTCTTTTCCCCAACTTTAGTACTTAGAGCAATAGTGTTAAGGCGGCGACCTTTACACTCTGAACATTTTTGAACACGCATGCTTTTTTCAAGCTCTGAGCGTACTCGCTCAGAAGTAGACTCTTGATACTTCTTATCTAGCCAGTTGATAAGACCAGGGAATGGTTTGGAAAATTCAAAAACTGAATTTTCTGACTTAAATTTATATGTATAAACCTTATTAGTACCTTCAGTAAGAATTTTAAAAATCTTCTTTGGCATTTTTGACAGAGGAAGCTTTAAATCAAAACCTTCTTCTTTAAGCATGCACTCTACCATTTTATGAAGAAAATTATTCTTCTTCGTAAGAAGAGGGATCGCCCCCTTTAAAACCGGGAGTGAGTCATCAAAGATAATTTCACTTAGAACAAATTCTTTTGATTCACCTAGGCCATTACATTTTCCACAAGCTCCAACAGGTGAGTTGAAAGAGAATAGCCTTGGCTCTAGATCAGGAAATACTTCTCCGGTTACATGAGACATATTGATTTCAGAGTATGTGTGGTATTCATCATCAATCATGACGTGAATAATTCCATTTCCTAGCTTTAGTCCTAACTCAACTGAATCAGTTAAGCGTTTTTCTATATCTGCTTTAACTAAGATTCGATCAATAACGACAAGAATTTCATCAGATGCTTTTAATGATTTGATTTCACTACTATCAAGTAACATGATTTCATCATTTACAATAAATCGTGAAAATCCCATTGAAAGATACTTGGCCATTTGCTGCTCAAGTGCTTTTTTGGTTTCATCTGTTATTTCAACTGTAATATGTAATTTTGTCTTTTCAGGTAAATCCATTAGGTCTCTAGTAATCTGACCCGGCGTATAGCTAATAACTTTTTCACCATTGTTTGGATCGTAAAGATCACCTACTCTCGCAAAGAGTACTCTCATATAATCGTAAACTTCAGTAATTGTTCCAACAGTTGATCTTGGGTTTTTACTTGTGGTCTTTTGGTCAATGGCAATGGCCGGTGAGAGACCAGTTATTGATTCAACATCCGGAGCTTGTTGTTGACCTAAAAATTGTCTGGCATACGAAGAGAGTGATTCAATATAGCGTCTTTGTCCCTCAGCATAGATTGTATCAAAGGCCAGTGAACTCTTTCCTGAACCAGAAGGACCTGTAATGACAGTTAATTGATTTTTAGGAATATTGATAGTGACGTCTTTCAAATTGTGAACACGTGCTTTTACAACTTTAATTTCATTATTCATTTTTTAATAACCTTTAATGCTAACTTTAAAACATAATAGCAGCCCATATAATTGGCGCTATCCTTTCCAAAGAGATCAAATGCCGTACCGTGATCAACACTTAGGCGAAGGTAGGGCATTCCCAGAGTGATATTTGCTCCCTTAGATTTAAACATCGTTTTAAATGGCGCTAATCCCTGGTCATGGTACATGTAGACGTAAAGCTTATCGCTTGCAAAACTATCATTTAGAAAGAGTCCATCAGCAGGAAGTGGGCCAATAATTCTCTCACTCAGATCAAGATCTTTAATAGCTTTAACAATTTCTTTTTCTTCTGTTCCTAGTATCCCACCTTCACCAGCATGTGGATTAATACCAGAAATAATGACATCGTTTAAATGTCCGAAATATTTTTTGTAATTATCAACACAGATTTTAATTTTACTGTGAATAAGCTCATGATTTATTTTTGTTGCGACTTCTCTAAGCGGTATATGATCCGTAATTAATAAAACATTTGCATCATATGACTTAAAGAACATCACGAGATTTTCGTTTTGATATCTTTTACGAAAGTATTCTGTATGTCCTGAAACAGGTTTGCCATCAAAGAAAAGTTCATTCTTAGTTGTAGGCATTGTTACGAGAATGTCATTTGGTCCACATCGGTCACAAGCCTGTTCTAGTGCGTTGTGAGAATAGGGTTTTTGAACAAGTGTATATTTTAATTCGGATGGTAGATCGTTTTTGAATTCATCACCAACAAAGAGGTGAAATTCTTCCTGCTGACTTGATGAAAGAAGGCTCCAAGCTTTTAAAAAAACTTCAAGTCCTATTCCTCTTTCATGGCCAGCAGTAACATAGATCATTTTCTTTTATAATGTTTTTACGTAGTGATTAGCTTTTTCACGCTCAAACCACATTTGTGTAACTTCTTTCGCTTTTGATTCATATAGAAGCGCTCTAATTCTATTCTTTGCATTTTGAAATAGAGAAGATTCAACAACGTCGCGTGTTTTTACATAGAAAATATGTGTTTCACCCATCATATTGATTGGTTGTGTGAATTGCCCTTCTTGTGTCTTATTAAGAAGCTTTTGTAAGTCTGCAGTTAAACCATCTGCTGTGATATCTCCAAGTGTTGAAGTCTCAATAGATCCATACTTGCTAGGTAGTGGCCCACCTTTTTGAAAAGATTCCATTGTCTTCTTAAAAATTGCATAGTCTTTCTTTGTTACGATTGATTCATCAATAGAGAAGTCAACTAATGTGTATCGGTATGAAACAGTTTTATTGTTTACATTTTCTTTAAAGAATTCATTTTTAATTTCTTGTTCACTTACAGAAATTAATGGAATGATAACAACTGAATTAAAGTGATTGAATTCAATGGCCTCTTTGTTTAGTTCGAAGAACTCTTCAAAATTCGTATTAGACTTTTTTAGAAATGCGATTAGATCGTTACGACTAAGACCTAGTCTTTGCTCTTTTCTTTTAATTTCTTTCTCTACTGTTGCATCTGAAATTACATAACCTTGTTCTGCGAGAGTAGAGCGAATAATAAATTTTCTAATGATAAGATCAGCAACTTCCTTGTCTGTATACTTCATTTCTTTCTTATAAATGAAAGGAGAAATATTCTGACGAATTGGAAGCGATTTCTTAACACGTTCGATCATCGACTTTGTGATGACATGTTCATCAACAACGGCCGTAATTTTATCTAATAATTTTGTATTTTTTGCTTGTAGATTTAATGTTGAAAAAAGTAGGGCCAAAAAAAGAAAAAGCCTCATGAACACCTCTTATTACTGTTCTTATATGTGCGATATATAGAACAATAATTTATCGTGCCCATGAGGCTTGTGCAAATTATTTAATCTTATTTACTTTAGATTTTTGTCTAAAATTTTAATATTGGCTTTTTTACGTAAGCCTGCGAAATAATCTTCGATAATTTTATCGCGCTTCCTGTCATAAACAAACTTTTTGTAAGCGCCAAGATTGATATCTTCATACTTTTTCACACCAAGTACCTTGATTACATGATAACCAAGTTGTGTGCGTACTGGACGAGTGATAAATCCGTCTTTCTTACCCTTGATGGCCGCAAAATACTCAGGTGCCATAAAGAAAGCTGGTTGATATCCTACATCTCCACCAGTGTGAGCATTTGGTGATTGTGAGAATTTGTTTGCAAGTTCAGCAAATTTAGATGGCTCTTGAGTAACTTGTTCATGAATTTCGAAAATCTTCTTTTGAGCAGCATTAATCTCATTTTCTGAAGGAGCAACTCTAACTCTTAGTAAGATATGAGCTGTACGGTACTCTGGGAATTCACTATAGAATCTCTTTACATCTGCATCAGTTACCTTAATTTTCTGGAATTCTCCTTCCAGATCTTTTGAAACTTGTGCATTGAATATTACTTCTTCAAGCTTTCTTACAACAATTGGATCTTGATCTAACTTTGCTTTCTTTGCTTTTTCCACACCTAATTTTTTATTAATAAGGTCTGTAAGCACTTTCTTCATTGTTACAGGATCATCAGAAACAACATACTTATTTAATAAGTAAGCTTGATCTAACTCTTCTTTTGTAATTTTCTGACCATTAACTTCTGCTACAACTTTTTTTGGTGCAGCTTCTAGTCCTAGTGCAAGTAGTAAAACTAAAATGATTTTACCGTACATATAGATATCCTTTTCAAATTATCGAAATCAAATTCTTAAACTATATCTAATTGTACCAAAAATTCTTAAAAACTTATAAATTTCACTAAGATGGAACTATTTTTTCCGCAATTTCCTGACAGAACTCGACTAATCCACTCGGAGATATTGTCGTTTTATTCGTAAAAATTAGCTTGAAGTCCGGTGTGAAACGATATTTTCGAGGCATTGCTAAGAAGTTATTTAAAATATTATTTCGAAGCTGTTCATTGGCTTCAACCATATTCTGATCAAATTGAAATACGATAGTATTGTCTATTAATTGTGCTGACTTTACACCACAAGGCATAAGGTGAGAGCGTGCCTCAAGAATAGCAATGAGCTGATTAAATTCCTCAGGGCCTGGCCCATAGATATCAAAGATTGTTTCTTTCAATGCAGTAATTTCATCGATCGATTTTGAGTTAGATAGTTGCTTGTAATATTTTAAGCGCTCACTCGATTCACTAATAAAGTGAGCAGGGATGAATGCTGCAAACGGTGTATTGATTTCGATATCCTTCGTGATAACTTTCTTTTCACCGCGAAGTTCTTGAATTGCTTCTGTAAGAAGTTCCATATAAAGCTCAAGACCAATGGCCTCGATATGTCCTGATTGGTGAGCACCGAGAATATCTCCTGCACCACGAATTTCAAGGTCACAATTTGCAATTTGAAAGCCACTTCCCATGTCAGCATAAGTTTGTAGTGCCTTTAGTCTTTTGGCCGCTACTTCAGTTATATTGCGATTATTTGGAACGACAAAGTAACAGTAAGCCTTCTTGTCTGATCGACCAATTCTTCCACGAAGTTGATGAAGCTGCGCTAGTCCATAGCGATCTGCACGATCAACAATCATTGTGTTTGCATTTGGTATATCAATTCCAGATTCGATAATAGTCGTTGAAATAAGGATTTGGTAAGCACCACTATAGAAAGCAGAGATTCGAGACTCGAGTTCTTTTTCGGCCATCTGTCCGTGAGCAAAAACAATCTTTGCATCAGGAACTAGCTCCCTAATATATGCAGTGTAATTTTCTATATCTTGAACGCGATTGTGTACGATAAAGACCTGGCCACCACGCTTTAATTCACGATTAATGGCCGATTGAATCGTATGATCGTCTTCTTTAATAACATAAGTTTTAATAGACTGCCTTCTTGGAGGAGCCGTCTTAATTAGTGCAAGATCCTTAAGTCCTAAGAAAGATAATTGTAACGTTCTAGGAATTGGAGTTGCTGTTAACGTTAAGAAATCAACTGATGACTTAAGCAGTTTAAGTTGGTTTTTATGGCCAACACCAAAGCGTTGTTCTTCATCGACAATAACAAGACCTAAATCTTTATAACGAATAGTTTTACCAAGAAGTTTATGAGTACCAACGATAATATCAATTTCGCCTTTTTCTAATTTTTCCTTTGTTTCTTTCTCATCCTTTCCAGTTTTAAAACGTGAAAGATAATCAATTCGAACTGGAAACTTTTCAAAGCGTTTAACAAAAGAATTATAATGTTGAAGGGCAAGAACCGTTGTTGGAACTAATACTGCTACTTGTTTTCCATCAAGTACTGCTTTAAAAGCCGCTCGCATGGCCACTTCTGTTTTACCAAAACCAACGTCTCCACATACAAGAAAATCCATCGCTGTACTTGCTTGCATTTTATCAATTACTGAATCGATGGCATTTTTCTGGTCTGGCGTTTCATTGAATGGGAATGAAAGCTCAAACTCTTTATAGTCATGATCTGGAGGAGAAAATTGAAAAGCCTTAGCGGAAGCTCTTTCTGCTTGAAGCTTTAAAAGATCAAAAGCTAACTTTTTAATCGATTCACGTGCTCTAGAAGTTAGGGCAGAGAACTTATTAGTTCTTAAGCTATCGACATTAACATTAAGTTCGCCGCCAGCATGCTTTTGAATTAGATTCATCTTATAAATTGGTACGAATACTTTATCATTACCTTTATAAAGAAGAACCAAATAGTCTGTTTTAGAACCACCAATGTCCATTGCTTCTAAACCTAAATACTTTCCAATACCATGCTTAGAGTGGATGACGTAGTCACCTTCTTTTAGTGAAGCAAGTTGTTCTGCAAAGAGATCGTAGTCGTGAATTTTTGAAACCTTAGCCTTATCTCTTCTAATTGAAAATAGATCACTATCTGAAATAGTAAGTAATTTATCACTAGGGTAGAAGAAGCCTTCACTTAATTTAAATGGTACAAACTCAATTCGTTTTTTAATTTCACCATCAACTTCAAATGTTTCAATTAAGTGTTCAATTTCTTTGCGTGAATTTTCATTTTGAATAGTGAAAATGATTTTTCCAGAATATTTAAATTCACTTTTAATATGCTTAAAAAGACCTGTTAAAAATTCCTTTTTAACTAAGTAATTAATATCGTGGTAAGAGATATAAGATTTAAAAGGTCTAAATCCTAGATCGACAATATTACTGTCATTATCAAGGTTAACAGTAATATTTAAATGGTTGAGATTTAGACAAGCAATATCTCTCAGTCGCTCAATTGTTGATAAGTCATAAAAATATTTTGGTTCAGGAAGTAATTCTTCACAGTCTTCAAAATCTTTAGCTAGCTCATCACAATAATTAGAATAGAAGTCTTCTACATTATCGCGATCAAAAATTGAAACTAGCCAATTATCATCTATATAATCGAGTAGTGTGCGAGTTTCTTCTGTATTAAAAAAGAGTGGTGTATAAATCGGATGATTTTCAAAAAGCATTCCGCTTGAAAGCTTACTGAAGATATCATTTCTTTTTTCTAATAACTCTCTTTGATTTGCTCTAGGTCGCGGAATATTATTTCTTAGATTATTTGAATACTGAGATTCACAAAAAATAGTTGGCCCAGGTGCTATAATAATTGAATCAAGTTTTTTATCTTTAATAGTCTTTAATGTTTCTTTATCAATTTCATAAATTTCTTCAATCATTTCATCGAAGTAATGAATTCGAATTGGATGATGACCAACTGGATAAATATCAAAGATTTCACCTTTCTTAGAAAATGTCCCTTGTTCCTCAACAGTGAAAGAAGAACTGTAGCCAAGTTGAACTAATTTTCCTGCTAACTCGTCAGGAGAAATTATATCAGATTCATTAATTTCAATTTTTGTATCGCTAAAGAAATTAGCTGGTGGAACTTTTAGTCCAAGAGATTCTATTGAAGTGATAACTATTAATTCTTTATTTTCTGAACGGATTATTTTTTCTAATGCTGAGTGTCGGGCAAGTTGTGCACTTTCTGACGCAAACATTCCGGAATATGGTGACGCGTCTAGTCCTGGGTAGAAAACAAGTTTTGTTTTAGAAAAGCTTGTTTTGACTAGCTCATAGAATTGTTCTGCATCATCATAATCTTCAAAAATAAATAAATTCGATGGATTAATTTTACCATTTTTTTCTTGTAACAAGAACTTAGCAAATGCCCAGTGCTCCCTGTTAATACCGTCAATGGTAAGGTCGTGTTGCCTAGTGTCTAACCAGCTTTCTAGTTTTGTGCGTAGTGGTGCAAATAAATCCATGTCGTTTTTTAACATAAAATATAGTGAGAACAAAGAATTTATGCATTGGCCCATGCGTTACTAAATAGAAGATATTACTCAAAAAAAGAGGGGCCAATTTATTTCCAAAGTGCTAGTAATCGTGTAATATTTGGGAACTTACTTTACTTATACATGGAGATAAATCGATGTCGCAAAACTTTGACGTCTATATGCCGGTGTTAATTTTAGCCGCTGTAGCAGTAGTCGCTTTCTTTGGAACATTACTTGTCGGTCGTCTTGTAAGGCCAAATAATCCAACAGAATTGAAACTTACGCCATATGAATGTGGTGAGGAACCAACTGGTACTGCGTGGTCTAACTTTAACGTACGTTTCTATGTTATCGCTCTAGTATTCTTAATCTTTGATGTTGAAGGAGCTTTAATGTTCCCTGTTGCAACAGTTTATAAAAACTTTGTCGACATCGGACAGGGTGGTGCAGTTCTTGGATCACTTCTTCTATTCATTGTTATTTTAAGTTTAGGTTTAGTTTATTGCTGGAAGAAAGGTGACCTTGATTGGGTAAAATCTTTCCAAGCAAATATTAATGGAAAGGATAAATAATGAATTCAACGATTGTATCGTATTTATCACAAGCACCAGGCTACTCAATGGCCGTGGATGCACTATCAAAACTTTTAGGAACTGATGCAACTGGAATCGTAACGTTTTTACTTTTCTTAGTTTTCTCATTAATCATCGTTGGTGCTCTTGCAACAGTTGGTGGTCTTGGTACTTATGCTGAAAGAAAGATTTCTGCTGACCTTCAAATGAGACAGGGTCCTAACCGTGTTGGTCCTTTTGGTATTCTTCAGTTTTTAGCTGATGGTGTGAAGATGATTCTTAAAGAGGACGTTGTTCCACGTGATGCGGACAAGTTCTTATTTAACATTGCACCTCTACTAGCGTTAGTAGGTGTTTTCATGTCACTTGCTGTTGTACCATTCTCAAGTGGATTTACTCTAACTCACCTTAATGTTGGTGTTTTCTACTTACTAGGTGTTTCATCATTAGTAGGTGTAGGTATTTTCCTTGGTGGTTATGCATCTAACTCTAAATGGTCAATGCTTGGTGGTATGAGGGGTGCTTCACAAATCATCTCTTACGAAGTTCCAGTAACTCTTTCAATTCTAGCAATTGTTATCATGACTGGTTCACTATCATTTAAAACAATTACAGAAGCTCAGGGTGGATTACCACACCAATGGTTTGTTCTTCATAACCCATTTACTTTTATTGGGTTCTTCGTACTTTTTATTGGTGCACTTGCTGAAACAAACAGAGCTCCTTTTGATCTTCCTGAAGCGGAATCAGAACTTGTATCTGGTTACCACACTGAATTTACAGGTATGAAGTTTGCATTCTTTGCACTTGCAGAATACATCGAAGTTTTCGTTGTTTGTGGTGTTTGTGCTGCTTTATTCCTAGGTGGTTATCAAGTTCCTTTCGGTCTTGGTTCAGGTGAATTCGTAAATAAACTTATTCCTTCAGCTCACCCTATGATCGGTAAGCAAATTGGAAACTTTTTACAACTTGGATCTTTCGTAACTAAGACTCTTGCTCTTTATTACGTTGTAATTTGGATCAGATGGACACTACCAAGAATGAGAGTTGACTCTCTAATGGTACTTTGTTGGAAATATCTAACTCCAATTGCACTATTTAATATGATTGGTTGTGCTGTATGGCTTTACCTATTTAACGGTAAGTCTATGTGGGCAATTCTTGGAAAAGTAATCGCATCTGCATCTGCTGGTGCGGGCGGACACTAATATTTAAGGATATTTGAAATGTTTATTAACTCAATGTTTTTAATTTCAGCAGCGGCTACAGTTATAGGAGCATTCCTTGTCGCCGTTTCAAAAAATTTAATGCATGCATGTATCTACCTACTACTTACTCTTTTTGGAGTAGCTGGTCTTTATGCAACTTTAGGAGCTGACTTCTTAGCTGCTACTCAATTAGTTGTATATGCAGGTGGTGTTGTAATTCTCATGCTATTTGCCATCATGTTAACTGGTGGGATCGAACAAGCTTACAATAAGCTAGGGATCAAGAAAGTAGCAGCAATGGGAACAACTAAAACATACACTATTGCAGCAATCATGATGCTTGTAATCAGTTTTGTATTAATGAAAATCCTAGCACCTGTACTTAAAATTCAAAAACATGTGCAACTGGAAGATATGCAATCAACAGTAGAAGAGATCGGAACTAAGCTAATTACAGATCACGTACTAGCTTTCGAAATTTCTTCAATCCTTCTTTTAGGTGCACTTGTTGGTGCTGCAGTAATTTCTAGACCAAGGAGATTAAAAAAATGATGACTTTATCTTCTTACTTACTAATTTCTTTCTTCTTATTCCTTGCAGGTATTGCAGTAATGGTAGCGAGAAAGAATATTATCGCGATCCTTCTTGGTGTTGAGCTAATTTTAAACGCAGCTGCTCTTAACTTTGCTGCGTACACAAGATACGCAAACCAGAATATTGACGGAAATATCATGTCACTATTCATTATTATTGTTGCTGCTGCTGAAGCGGCCGTTGGTTTAGCAATCGTGATTCGTTTCTTCCAAGTTAAAGATTCGATTCATATTGATGATGCAACTGAACTAAAAAGTTAATTAGAGATATAAGGGAAAAAAATGGATTATACGATTTCAAGTATTGCTCCAATTGTTCTACTACCGTTCTTTGCTTTCGTGATAAATGCGTTTATCGCTTCACGTTTTACTAGAACAGCTGTAGCAATCAGTTGTGCAGCAATCGCAGGTTCGACAATTTATGCGTGGAGAATTTTTAGCGACTTCGTTTTCGGAACGTACTCTGCTAATTATCACATTCACAAAGTATTCACTTGGTTTGACCTAACTGGTGGTGGGCAAGAGTTCGTAGTAAACATGGGTATCTATATTGATAACATGACTGCTGTACTTCTTATGATGGTTACGGCCGTTGCTACACTTATCCACGTTTTCTCAACTTGGTATATGAAAGATGACATGAACTACGGTAGAAACGGTCGTTTCTTCACTTATATGTCACTCTTTACTTCTGCAATGCTTGGTCTTGCACTTTCAGATAACTTATTTTCAGTATTTATCTTTTGGGAGCTTATGGGATTCTGTTCATACTCTCTAATTGGTCACTACTACGAGAAAGAAGTTGCTGGTGCTGCTAACGTTAAGGCCTTCATGACAACAAGAGTAGGGGATGTTTTCTTCCTTCTAGGTATTGTTGCTCTTTGGACTGTTGTTGGTTCAGTAAGTTTTGTAGACCTATATAAAGCAATCGATGCTGGTGGATTAGCTGGTCAGGCGGTACTTGGTATCCCTCTAGCAACATTTGCAGGTTTCTGTATCTTTATGGGAACAATTGGTAAGTCAGCGCAATTCCCTTTAAACGTTTGGCTACCAGATGCGATGAATGGTCCAACTCCATGTTCTGCACTTATCCACGCTGCGACAATGGTT
Organism: Halobacteriovorax sp. XZX-3; assembly: GCF_043196495.1. Classification (NCBI taxonomy): domain Bacteria; kingdom Pseudomonadati; phylum Bdellovibrionota; class Bacteriovoracia; order Bacteriovoracales; family Halobacteriovoraceae; genus Halobacteriovorax; species Halobacteriovorax sp. XZX-3. Next base: position 1,978,032 of record NZ_JBEBMO010000001.1, read on the forward strand.
GCTGCTGGTGTTTATCTTTCATTAAGAATTTACCCGCTTCTTGATGCTGGAGGACTATTAACTCTTGTTGCTTATATCGGTGGTATTACTGCTTTCGGTGCTGCAACAATTGCACTAGTTCAAACAGACTTTAAAGCGGTACTAGCTTTCTCAACAATCTCTCAACTAGGTTACATGGTACTTGGTATTGGTGTTGGGTCATATAATGCTGCATTCATGCACCTGATTACACACGCTGTTTTCAAGGCATGTTTATTCCTAGCTGCTGGTTCTGTAATTCACTCACTTCACGATCACCACACGCATGCTCACGTACAAGAGATGCCAAGAATGGGTGGTCTAAGACATAAAATGAAATTTACTTGGATTGCAATGTGGTGTTGTACTCTTGCAATTGCAGGTATTCCTTTCTTCTCAGGTTTCGTATCGAAAGATAGAATTCTAGGAGATGCTTTAATTGAGGCACTTCACTCACCAGTAATGATTGCTCCGGCAGTTCTTGGTTTCATGGGTGCACTTCTTACAGCTTTCTATATGTGTCGTATGATGTTCCTTGCTTTCCACGGTAAGCCAAGAGACAAAGAAGTTTACGATCACTGTCATGAAGAAAAGCTTACTTGGAACAGAAACGTACCTCTACTTATCCTAGCGGTATTTACTCTTGGTGTTTGGTTCTCTGGTTCATTAACAGGACAAGGTTTTGTTAAAGTTGCAGATAAAGCAAACGGAAAATATGAGTGGTTCCAAACTTTAATTCAAAAACCTAAAAAAGGTCAGTTTGAAAATTATAAGCGTGAGCAACTTGGACAAATTGATGTACGTGAAAAAGGTACATTTACAACTTCTAAGTACGACTCAACTTACGGACTTTCTGAGGAAGAAGCTCACCACATTCACCAGGTTCACTATATTGGTGCTGGTATGTCGATTGTGATTGCTTTTTCTGGTGTGTTCATCGCGATGATGATGTACCTATGGGGTAAATGGAATCCAGGATTCTGGGTTAATTCGTTTAACCGTTATTACAGAACTCTACAGAATAAATACTTTATGGATGATCTTTATATTGGTGGTTTCATCAAGAAGGGACTACTTCCATTTAACAACCTATTAGCTAAGTTTGACATGGGATTCTATGACAGATACGCCGTTGATGGTTGGGCTTCAGTTACGAAGTTTATTATGAGAGTTTCTGCGTGGTTCGATAACTTATTTGTCGACACAATGATGGTAGATGGTACTGGTGCAAGTGTACGTTTATTTAACGTTATCTTAAGAACTTTCCAAAACGGGAAAATCCAGTTCTACATCGCAATGATTATTTTAGTACTATTTGGTTATATTTTAGCTTTATAAGAGAATTAAGGAGTTACAGTGAACGCACATTCTAATCTATTAAGTTGGATTCTGTGGATGCCTATGATCGGTGTTCTTGGGGTACTTTTATTACCTAAGACGAAAGAGACGGCAATTAGAGTATGGTCTTTGATTAATACTGTGATCACGCTGGTTTTATCAGGTTGTCTATACATGAAATTCGACAACACTGTGCCAGGTATGCAAGAAATGTTTACAATTAAACATTCTTGGATTTCACAGTTTAACATTTTTTATCACCTAGGAATTGATGGTATTTCATTACCAATGGTTCTTTTAACTTCGCTACTTTTTGCGATCTGTATCCTTTCTTCATGGACAGTTAAAAAGCAAGTTAAGGGATACTTTGCATTACTACTAATGCTTCAATCAACTGTTTACGGTGTATTCTTATCAATGGATTTCTTCCTGTTCTATGTTTACTGGGAAGTAATGCTAATCCCAATGTTCTTCCTTATCGGTATTTGGGGTGGTGAGAACAGAGAATATGCAGCTGTTAAATTCTTCTTATATACATTCTTTGGTTCAATCCTAATGCTTGTTGGTATGGTTGCACTATACTTCGTAACAGGACAAGGTGTTGATTCATTCAATATTCTAGCGCTTTCAGGCGGTAAATTTGTAAACGAAACTGTAAATATCTTTGGTATGGCACTTCCATTTGCAAAAGTATTCTTCGTAGCACTTTTCATCGGTTTTGCAATCAAGGTTCCAGTTTTCCCATTCCATACTTGGCTACCACACGCTCACGTACAGGCACCAACAGCGATCTCAGTTATCCTTGCCGGTGTACTACTCAAGATGGGTACTTATGGTTTCCTAAGAATTGCATTCCCAATCTTCCCATCAGCTTCTGTTTACTTTGCAGATGCTATCGCATGGCTAGGTTTAATTAACGTTATTTACGGTGCGTTCTGTGCAATGGCACAAACAGATGTTAAGAAACTTGTTGCATACTCTTCAGTTTCTCACATGGGATTCGTAATGCTAGGTCTTGCTGCTATGACAGTTCAAGGTATGAACGGTGCTGTTCTTCAGATGTTCAACCACGGTACTTCAACAGCTATGATGTTCCTTCTTATTGGTATTCTTTATGAAAGATCTCACCACAGATGGATCGTTAGACCAGACGGAACTAAAGGTTTTGGTGGTCTTTATACACAATTACCAAAATTCTCGATTGTTTTCATCATTGCGATGTTCGCATCAATGGGTCTTCCAGGACTTTCAGGTTTCATCTCTGAAGCTCTAATTTTCCTAGGGATCTACAATAGATTTACAACAATTACTGTTCTTGCAGTTATTGGTCTTCTTCTTGGTGCTGCTTACCTTCTATGGATGTTCAAGAGAATGTTCTTTGGTGAAGTTATTGAAGAAAACAAATCTTATACAGATATGAATGCTAGAGAAATCTTCTACATGGTTCCACTATGTATCGCAGTAATCCTATTTGGTATTTGGCCATCTCCATTACTAGATATGATGAAGGCTTCTGTAGGTAAACTAGTTTCATTATTAGCGACTTTTTAATAGTCAATAGGTGAAGTGATGGCTTTAAATTATTTAGCGAGTATCTCACATTATATTCCGGAGCTTTTAGTATGCTTCACGATGGGGGCCTTAATCCTCATCGAAGCTACTTACGGAAATGATGAAAAAGGTAGCTCAAAGAACATGTTTTACTGGGGTTCAATGCTTGGACTACTTTGTGCGCTTATTTATCAAGTCAAAGGACTTGGTATTGAGCCAACACAAATTTTTACTAAGTCTTTAGTTATTGATCACTTCTCAGGTTTTGCAAAGATCGTAATGATCCTAAGTACAGCTGGTGTTATTTATCTTTCTAAGATTTCAAAAGATCTTTATGAAGGAACTAAAGCTGAATACACAATCCTTGCAATGGGAGTTTTAGTCGGTGGGATGCTTCTAGCTTCTGCAAACAATATGCTTCTATTCTACTTAGGTATTGAAACACTTTCACTACTTTCATATGCAATGGCCGCTCTTAAGAAGAACGATGAACGTTCAACTGAAGCAGGTCTTAAGTATGTTCTATATGGTGGTGTAACAGCTGGTATGATGTTATTTGGTATGAGTCACATCTTTGGTGTACTTGGAACGATTAACTTCTCTGAACTTATGCCAATGCTAACAACTCTTTCAACTGAGCAAACAGCAATTCTTATTCCTTCATTTCTACTTTTCTTTGTAGGGATTGGTTATAAGATTTCTTGTGTTCCTTTTCACATGTGGTCTCCAGATGTTTACGAAGGTTCACCTCTGCCAGTTACAGCATTCTTCTCACTAGTTCCTAAGTTTGCAGGTATCGTAGCATTTGCTCGTCTTACTCAAGTATTCTTTGGTGGTGATGTTGGTGTTCTTAAGGACTCTTGGTTAGTTCTTCTAAGTATTGTAGCTGCTCTTACAATGACAGTTGGTAACGTATCAGCAATCGGTCAGCGCTCAATTAAGAGAATGCTAGCTTTCTCTTCAATCTCACACGCTGGTGTAATGATGCTTGGTGCGATCGTACTTGGTAAATCAGGATGGACTGCAATTCTTTTCTATTCTGTAACTTACTTATTTATGACACTTGTAGCTTTCTATGTTGCTTCATTTATTCAAGATCACTACGGTAATGATCACATCGATCGTTTCTCTGGTCTTATTAAAAAGCATCCGGCTATGGCAATTGCTATGGCTATTACAATGTTCTCTTTAGCAGGTCTTCCTCCTTTATCTGGATTCGTTGCTAAGTTCAACATTCTAGCTGCAATTATTGATAAGAAATTCTACGTACTAGCGGTAATCACAGCTCTTAACTCTGTAATCTCTCTTTACTACTACATGAAAGTTGTTCGTGTAATGGTTCTTAAAGATGCTGAGTCTGATGAGCAAATTGGTGGCCTAGGATTCGTAAACCAACTAGTAATCGGTGCTTACACGCTTCCTGTTGTACTTCTTGGTATTTTCTGGCAAAAGCTTATCGCTCTTGCTAACGGAGCATTGCTCCTAATTAAGTAGTATGGAATTAGTACTACTAACATCTTTAATTTTCTTTTTAATTCTTGGGGTAGTCTTAGGCTACCCCTTGTTTTTCAAACCTAAAGTGGCCCAGGCTCCATTTAAGAAACTTAATCGCGAGTCTCATCTGGCCAAATCTAATTTAAAATCACTTAAAGCTACTTTTAAACTTCTTATTGTCTTTCAAGTTGTGGCCATGATTACAGTAGTGATTCTAGGTGCTCAAACCCTAGATTTTTACAAAGAAGCGTATTCAATATTGATTGGTCTTGCTACAATTTTAATACTACTAATTTTGTAATTATCTAAAATTAAAGAGGATAGTTCTTGGAACTAATTATTACTTTGCCACTATGGCTTATCGTTATTCAATTAATGGGTTCTCTTCTTAATTCAAAAGAGATACTACCGATCTTAAGTTTAAAGAGGTACTTAGCTTCAACTCACAATATTGAAAGAGTTGATGCTCTAAGTTTTAATTCTTTTATAGTTATTTTGTTTTTAGCTATTTTTGGACAAACACTTAGTGCATATTTCTTATTAACTAATGAAATACGCTACATCTTGCCTTTTTATGCTCTAATTATTGCAACTACAGTTTTTGTAGGTATTTTCAGATTTAGGCTATCACTTATTCGTTCAGAAATAATTGAAAAAACACAAATTGTACTTACTCAGGCAATTATCCTAAGCATATTATTATTAGTTTATTCCCTGATTCAATCAAATATCTTTCTCTTAAAACTCTGTTTCAGCTTACCGTTATTAATTCTTTTTTATACTACTGAAGTTGAAGTTATTAAGGCCGGCACTATTTATTCAGATAAGAAGTATATAAGCATACAGTGTTCTTACGTTAGACTCTTATATCAGTGTTTAGTTACTTTATTCTTTATCAATTTAACTTTTACTAATAGTGATTGGTCACATTTATTTAAAGCTAAGTTTGATTCAGTACCACTATATTATTTTGTCTTAACGTTATTTGTACTCTTTTTTCAGGCAGTGTTAATTATTTTAAGTAATACATATTTAAAATTTCAGCCTTTGAAAGATTACTCGACAATACTTCTTAGTGCGAGAAGTAGAACTGTCTATAGCTTAGTGGTTGTTATGATTCTATGTATAACAAAGGTATTCAATGTATTTTAATATCTTAATTATAATATTTTTCTTATTAGCGGCATTCTCTAGAAAGAGATATACAATGATTATCTATCCAATATCTCTTACGATGTTACTTCTAAATTTTCTAGGAGTATCTTCAACGGTATTATTGTATTTCTTATTTATTTTCTTATCACTTTTTATATTAATCTTAAGTGTTATTGAATATTGCTTTCCAACCTCAGAAGTACGCTTTAAGCGTTTTGAATACTTACCGTACTTTTTATTTACGACAATTATACTAGGTGTGTTTTCTGTTAATATTTATCACCTTAAAAGTTCAGGTGGTTTAATTGGGGCCATTAATAACTTTAATGTCGATACACATGTTGATTGGACAATATTACTGAAATTTAGTGTTTTGCTTGTGTTTATAGCATTTTTATCAATTGTAAATTTAGATGGAGATAAGAATGCATAATATCGATCCATTTTCACTTCTTTCAATTTTATTTGTTATAAATATTGGCGTTTATCTTTTTACGAAGAGATTTACTAAGAAGCTGTTTTCTCTTTTTACTATTATCACAATTTTTCTACTACTGATCGATTTAAGAGTACAAGAGTCGATTAGCTTAGGAGATGGTGTGATGATCTTTATTTATTCTGCACCAATCTTCTTAATCATTAATTCTATTTTTAAAGAGTTTAAAGTAAGGCAGGGGTTAAAATGATTTATATAAATATCTCATTATTTATCCTTTCTCTAATAGGATTACACTTTAGTAATCGTATAAATAATTATGGAAAAGCATTTATTAGTATTTTTCCTATTTTATTGAACTTTATTTATTTCTTCTCCGGTGTCGAGTTTGATTTTTTCAATACAATTATACCTTTCGTTCTCTCATATCTAGTTATTGATCAGGGGCAACGTAAGGTTTATGAAGTACTTCCATTTGCAGTTTTACTTCTGCCAGTTGATATAAATCTAAAGATAATTGGTTTTAGTGCATGTAGTTTATTTAATTTTGCCAAGCCTGATTTAAAATATCGCTCTTTGGATATTTTGAAGATTGCAATTATTTGCTTTTTAACTTTGGTTGATAAATCTACATCTTTTAAGTATTTATTTACAGTATATTTACTTTTAAGTTTTATGCATTCAAGCGATGAAGATTTTGCAATTACTGACGGTGTGATCATGTCAGTGTTATTGCTTTCTAATATTCAGCATATATCTCCAACGCTTAATGTTTTTCTGATTTCATTGTCGATTTTACTATTTATAACTGTAATCAGTAAGGCAACTATATTTAAAACAGTTTTCTTACTTTCTTCAATCATAGCGGTACTATTGAATTTAGAAACCTTACTTATGTCGATTATAGTTTTTTATTACGTAAGTAAGTCACTTATTACAACAAAGAATCTATTAGTTTTAGAGTCAGAAGTACTAAAAAAGTACTTTTCTTATGAGCTTTTTGATCAGATCTGGATAGTTGGTTTACTCACATTAGCTTTCTCTATTCAAAATTTAACAATTATTATTTTGAGTTTTGTTATTGCCATCATAATCTTATTACTGAATACGGATTCAACAATACACAATAAGTTCGGATTACAATGGTTTGAGTTTCTTTATAGTTTGATAACAATGAGCCTAATTTCATTCGGTTTAATTTTATTTCAAGGGGCCATCGGTGAGGTTGATAAGACTTCTATTTATTATGCGATTAGCTCTTATCTTATATTGAGTCTTATAGTGTTTGGGTTTGTATCGAAATTACCGGTTAGTGTTTCTTTAATCGGAACAAAAATTAATTTAGGTAACTTAAAGCGATTTGCATTTTTAGATGGAGTATTTGCTCTTAAGGATAGCTCTAAGCAGCAGTTTAATATTCAAAAATCGCATTTGGGCGTATTTGCTCTATCATATCGTAGTGTACGAGCATTAAGCATGATAATTATGGCCACTTATTTTCTAGTATTAATTATTCAGGTGGTAACTAAATGAGAATAAATAGAGATCATCTAACATTTGCGACTTCGATCATCCTTTCTACACTTCTGTGCTTCTTCTTAAGTGGCGTAATGTATTACACTGGTTTTTCAGGATTAAGTTTAGGGATAAACTTTGGTTTTCTTCCTGTGGTTGGGGCGCTTTTTACTCTATATTTAATGAGAAAGTCAGATTCATTAAGTTTAACACTGATGGCACCGTTGTCCTTTGTCACATTTGGTGCAGCAAACTTGGCAACATTTGTACTGGCATCAATGTCGCTACTATCAATTGCTAAGTTACATAACTTTAAGTTCTTAGCTTATTTATTTATAAATTTATTAGGACTGTTAATTTTTAAAGATAAGTTTTATTACCTTTTTTACGCGCTTGTCATATCATCTTTGATTTTCATATTTTTCTCTAAAGACGATAGTGTTTTTTTATCACTTTTCATCTTAAAATATTTAACTTTAATTAATTATTCTGATTATGTTGTAAGTACGTCTTTGTTAGTAATACCACTAATTGTAATTTTATTAGTTTTTCTTCACTTCAGAGAAGGCGTTACTAATTCAATTAATATCCTTGCGATATCTATTTTATTATTAAATGAAGTTCATGGCCTACCGTTATTATTAACGGCTTTAAGTTTACTCGGCCTATCTGAATTTATTAAGGGATATAAGGATCGCTTACAATTTATCATTACATCGAATATAGCGATGCTAACGATTATTTTATCCCTTTCATTTCTTACTGGACTAGCGAAGCTAATACCGTTAGTTGTTCTACTCTCAATTTTTGTCGAGTTCTGTAATAAGAGTGTGGAGTTAAACCATGCAAGCTAGTTTTTATTCATTACTACTTTTTTATCCTGTAACATATTTTTTAAATTCAATTTTAGAAAAGTATTCTGGTATTAATGAGAAGCAGAGAACTTCAATACTATCAGTAATATTTCTGGGTGTTTTCTATTTCTTATTTAAAGACTATGTTTTTTCTTCAACAGAAAGAAGCTACTTCGCTGTAATGGCCGTAACTTTCTCTTTTTTCTTTTTTAATAGTAAGGGAGATCTTCGATCTTTATTCAAAGGTTTTACGCTCCTTTGGTTCTCACTTTTTAATATTTGGAATTTTACAGGTGTTACGGATATTGTTCTTCTCTTAGGGGCTTTATGTTTCTTCGATACAGATAAAAAAAGCGAGCATAGTTTATTTTATATACTTGCTTGGATTGTAATTGCTGTTGTTTATTTCTTTGTGAAAGAATTTCAAGGCGTAGAGTTGGGTAACTTCTTTTACGAAATTTTGATTGTCGTAACAACGGCACTACTAATGCCTAAAGAGAAGAATCGTCCTTATCTATCGATTCTACAGTATATTTTCTGTCTTTCAGTATTAGAGAGATTTATTGGTTTAAATATTGAGCTTAGTCCTTATTTCTATCTTCTATTTCTAAGTCTGCAAGTTATCTTTTCTTTTATTAAAGTAGATACTCGCTTTCAAGCGATTCAATTGATGTCGATTTGTTTAGCAAGTGCAATCATCTATTTACCGACTTTTGGTCTTGATAGTTTTTATCAGTTATTTCTAGTCGTATATTTGTTAGTTTTTGCAAATAAAGTTGATTATTCACCACTAGTTTCTAAGCTCATGAGCATTATTCATGTAGCTTATCTATTTCTTATTGGGCATATCGTTTATTTGCATATTGATTATTTAACGAATTTACAGTTACTTTCAACGATATTCCTGATTATTTCGCTAGCTTACAGGCAAAATATTTTTGGTATTGTGAAAAATAGTCCACGCAAAGCCTATATTTGATTTAATTTCATATACTTAGGATAATAAAGGCATGATAAAGTTTCGTGTCAAAACCAAAGCAAATAAGGTTTTGGGCCCCTTTGTATTTTCCGAATTAATTGAGCTGGGTCATAAAGATGCAATCGATGATTCGTGTCTATTCCAAAAATTTCCAACAGGGGATTGGGCCCCTGTAAATGCTATTCCAGAACTTAGTGATCTTTTCAGAAAAATAGAAGAGCCTACACAAGTTAAAGATAAGACAGAAAAAGAAGTGAAATATGCTCAAACAGATAGTGAGCAAAAACATCATACGTTAATAGGCGAAGATAAAACCGCATTTAATGAATTCAAGTTTTCGAAAGATAAAGATATTGATATCGACTATCAGGAAATTGAAGAAAAATTTAAAGCGAAAAAAGAGCTTGAAGATGAAGCACGAGACGAAGTCGAATTAGAGGAAGAGCCTCCTGCAATTGATAAAACAGTACTTGTTAATATTTCAAGTCTCAAAAAACAAAAGCAGCAAGCAGATGACGATGAGGATATCGCAAAGACGGTTGTCATCAATAATTTCAAAGATGAATTTGATCTTGATGACGAAGATGATGATAATGGTGAATCAGGTGAATCCAAAGAAAAAGAGCCGGAGCCAGAACCTGAAGAAATCGTAGATGCAGATGCTGCAACACAGATGTTTAATCTTGCAGAACTTAAGAGGGAAGAGCTTCCTACAAAAACTGAAGATTATAGTGATATTGAACTTCAGATTATGCAAGAAGAGCGTAGACTCAAAAAGAAGCCTAAAAAGAAAATTATCGAGAAGAAGGCCGAGAAAAAAACAGTAACAAGTAATAAGAAAAGAAACCTTACTGTTGCACTCTTTTTGGTCGTGGCCATTATATTTTTAATGCCGGAAGAAAAGAAGGAAATTGAGACAGTAGTTGTTCCAAAAATCTCCTTTCCTGTTGCAACTGAAATCGCACAGCCTCAAAAGGCTCAGATTGCTTATACAGAAGGTTTGGCTTTTTTTAAAAAAGATGGATTCGTAAACAGAATCAGTGCTGCAAACAAATTTAATCTTTCACTTCGATATAAGTTCTCAGGTAATCCGGCGATAAGCAAACTAATACATTCGTATAGTGATTTACTAATTGATACTCAAAATAAGTTTGAAGCGGGACAAGTATTATCGAAGTTGATTAGAATCGAAGACTCGAAGCTCTTATCTGATATTGACGTTGTAATTGGTGCAGCTCAATTCTATGCTTACTTTCAAAAGTATGAAACTGCCATATTTACAATAGAAAGATATAATTATTTAAAATCAAATAAACCATCGATTAAGCTATTTTCAATTTATCTAAATTATCTACTTAAGGCGGGAGAGCTTGAAAAGGCAAAGATTGTCTATGATAAGCTTTTTAACGCAAAAATTAGAACCGTCGAATCTATCGATGCGATGGTTAATTATTTGCTTTTAAATGAAAATAGTACCCAGGCCTTAAAGCTTATTACAGAGAATCAGTCTAAATTTCAAAGTGATTATCGATTTCTAATCATCTATGGTGATTTACTTTTAGAGTTAGAAAAGATGGGGGAGCTTAATAAGATTGCATCAATTTTGATTGCAAAATACGGTGGTGGATCTCCTTATAATTTTGCTCAGGGTTTAAAATTTATGGGCTTTGTTAAAGCTTATAATAAAGACATCCAGGGTGCGACTAAGCTTTTTCAACAATCATTAAAAATATATGATGACGAATCTCTACGCGATACACTAGCAACTTTGGATGTTGCAGGTAGTGATCTTACACAGAAGGTTATTTCAACGAGTAAGATTAAAGTCTTAATTAGACAATCTAAGGACGAAGTCGCTCTTCTAAACTGGGATAGAGCATTTGAGTTGGCCCTTAGAGCTGTTTCATTAGATGAAACAAGTATTGATGCAAAACTCTACTTAGCAGAGTTGCAAGTTAAAAGAGGGTATTTTGACTTTGCTATCACGACGCTTACAAAGCTAAGAGCATTACATCCAGTTAACCCACGTATCAACTACGCACTTATTAAGGCCAATATAATGTCTTATAAGAAGGATGAGGCCAAACGCTTATTATCGGCACTTTCAACAAGTGAGAAGTTTAGAGAGACCTTTGAATTTCATATGTTACTTGGTCTTTACTACAATCTTATTTCAAATGATAAAATGGCATTTGATAAATTTAAAGCAGCCATAAGAGTTAACCCATTAAGTGATGTTGCTCAATTTGAAATGGCCAAAATTGCTTTTAAGAATAAGAGATTCAAACAAACTAAGATTTTCCTTAATGAAGCGATGGGACTGAATCCCTCTAATATTGATTATAAGATTTTAAATAGTAAGGTCCTTTATGAAACAGACGGTGTTACAACTGCTATTGGATATCTACGCCAAGAATTATTAGAGCATAGAGATAATCCAAAGTTATATGGTCAAATTGCTGTCTTCTACTATCGTGATCAAAACTATGAAGCTTATCGTGAAATGAAAGAAGTGCTAGATCGTCTTAATAAGAAAGATGGTGCACTTTATTCTTACTTAGTAGAAGTTTCAGAAATTGAAAGAAATTATAAAGAACTTGTAGAGAATGCTATTAAGTTACTTGTCTATGAGCCTGGAAATCTTCTTGTAAGAGAGAAGTTGATTATTACTTATATTCATATGAATAATTTTGGCCTTGCTAATCAACATATCGATATTTTAGAAAAGAGATTACCTACATATCCTAGAATAAATTATTATCGTTCTAAAATTTTATTCAGCCAGAGAAAGTTTAAAGAAGCAGAGAAAGCAGCACTTGTTGAAATTGAAAAGCATCCTAATTCTGAATTTGGTTACTATGTACTAGGAGAAATTTATTTAATAGGCAAAAAAGTTCAGGAGGCCAAAAAGAATTTATCTAAGGCAATCCAGATTAATAAGAACTACTTTGATGCGATCTTTTCAATGGGTAAGCTAACGTTTCAAACACGAGAGTTTGTACCCTCGCTACAGTTCTTTCAGCGCGCTAACAGGCTTAATCCGAACGATGCGGACTTAAATAAGATGATGGGATTTCTCTATAAAGAGCTAGGTCAACCTAACCTTGCGATTGATAAATTTCAGAGATATTTGACGCTTAGCCCAGCTGCAAGAGACAGGGAAAATATTCTTGCATTAATAAATGCATTAAAGCGTTGACAAATGTGTGTAAGAATCTTAATAATATATCTCACGAATGCAAAATATTTGTATTTTGCGGAGGATTGGCTGAGTGGTCGAAAGCGGCGGTTTTGAAAACCGTTGAGCGCGAGCTCCGCAGGTTCGAATCCTGTGTCCTCCGCCACTTTTTTTCTTAATGGAGAAGTGGGAGAGTGGCCGAATCCAGCACCTTGCTAAGGTGTCGTACCTCCGGGTACCGCGAGTTCAAATCTCGCCTTCTCCGCCATTTTAAAATTCCCAATTATTATCAGATCGCAAAAGCGATCTTTTTTTGTGCCTAAATTTAAGGTTAGGCCAAATTTACCCCTTCGATACGTTGCCCCTATAGACATGCGATAATAAGCTCATGAAGACTCAACTATTATTAGCAGTACTGACAATTATTATTTCTCTTTCTACTTTTGCTCAAGGGCGAAGTTTTGGTGGCTTTAAAAGTGGCAATCTAGAAATTGAACCAGTTGTAGGATATGAGCGTGTACAAAAAATTCTTCCTACTCCTCATACGTCTAGTCGTCTGTTTTATGGCCTTAGAGCTAATTATGGACCAAAGTACCTATCACTTGAAGCAGAGGTAACTCAGGCCAAGGAAGATGAGTCATTTGATTCAGGTATTGATATTAGTGATTCATCGACAAATTATATGCTTGGGCTTAGAAGTTCATTTAATCTTGGACGTGCACTTAATTGGTATTTGAGAGCTGGTGCTCATGCTAGAGATAGTAAGTACGAAAGAACAGAAGCCGGTGTAACGACGATTGTAGAGCCTGCTACCTATGTTAATCCATACGCTGGTACAGGTCTTGCGATAAATCTAATGAATGTATTTACACTAAATGCAGGTGTAAATGTTATCTTCACTGATGATAAAGAAGAGCTCCAGTCATCATTAGGATTTGGTATCCGAATCTAATATCCGAGTTAAACATTTGATTTGTTAACTCTTTGTTAGATGGGTTTACATCCTTGTTAGTCATTTTTAAAATTTAGAAAGCTAACAAAGGATGTAAAATGAAAATTATAACTACGCTAATTCTAGCGGTGTTTCTTGTATCTTGTTCCACTAATACAAAAAATGAATTGAGCTTTGACGCTGAATTAACTGAATTTAGCTATCCATTTCCTGTAAAGACTTTTGAACTTTCGTCACAAAGGCAAAAGCTAAAAATGCGTTATATGGATATAGGAAGTTCGAAACATAAAGTAGCAGTACTTCTGCACGGTAAAAATTTTGCAGGATTTTATTGGGAGAGAGTCGCAAATGATCTTGTGAAGAAAGGTTACCGAGTTATCATTCCTGATCAAATTGGCTTTGGGAAAAGCTCTAAACCAAAGAGCTATAGCTACAGCTTTCCTCAGTTGGCAAAGAACACTCATGATCTACTAAAATCGATAGGCGTAAAAAAATATACTCTTGTTGGTCACTCTATGGGAGGGATGCTTGCAGTAAATATGGGTTCAATGTATCGAGACATTAAAAAAATTATTCTAGTAAATCCAATCGGTCTTGAAGCCTATCTGGATTATGCTGAATATAAAGATCCTGACTTCTTTTATAATATTGAAAAAAATAAAACAGTTGATGGTGCGAGAAACTATCAAAAGAAAAACTACTATGATGGCACTTGGGCCGATTCTTATGAAGAGCTTCTGACTCCTTTTAAAGGATGGCTAAATGGTCCTGATTATGATGTTGTTGCCTGGAATGCCGCTTTAACTTACGGGCCAATATTCAATGATAATATTGTTGTTAAATTTCCAAAAATTAAAGCAAAAACAGTTTTAATTTTAGGAACTCGTGACCGAACTGGTCCAGGTCGAGGGTGGAAGAAAAAAGGTGTGAAGAGAAAACTTGGTCAATATCAAAAACTTGGTAAAGACATAAAGAAAAATAACCCTAAGCTAAAATTGATTGAATTAGATGGCCTAGGGCATATGCCTCAATTTGAAAACTATTCTCGATTCGCGAAAGTTTTTTATCCCGAATTCTAATTTTGCTTAGGCAGCGAACTTTGTCGTTCGCTGCTTTTTCGCATGATCTGCATATTTAGTATCAATACCCATAATATGTGTAAATAACCAGTTCTTTAAGAAACTTGCTAGCTTATCTTTTTCTAGCGTTCCATTGTGTAGCTGTTGTTCAAAACGTGCTACGGCAGATAGAAGTTTCTCGTGTACCCTTTTATGTGATTCATAAGAAGGGTAGTTAATGCTTAACATGTATTCTTCTTCTTCATCAAAATGGAACACAGTGTATTCTTTAAGCGTCTGGAAAGCTTCTTTCATACCTCTACCAGTATTCATTGAATTAATAAGGCCATTAATTTTACGTAGTAATTCTTGGTGTTCACCATCTACTTTTGAAATTCCAATATTGTACTTATCTTCCCAAGGGATTAATTCAATGTTTTCGTTAATTGTAATATTTTGTGTTTTCTTAGTGTTATTAATAGATCCCGAAAGTTCACCTAGGTACTGACTAATTGTATTTGCTAGATTTAGTGTTTGCGATACAACAAGTGCACTTCTTTGAGTCGAGTTATTAATTGCGTGAATTGCATCACGAAGTTCGATAACACCATTCTCCTGTTCCTTCGCCGCAATTGTTACTTCTTGAATTTGCTCGTTCATCTTCATTGTTTCATCATTAGTTTGATTAAAACTGTGTCTAAATTCTTGAAGTGTGTTGTCACAAGAGTCAGCTGTTTGATCAAGCCTTTCGTTAAGGCTTTTGCTGTTCTCTTGAATATTTGAAATTAGAGTATTAAGTTTTAATTGTGCTTCATGAAGAGTCGCATTGATCGCCTCAGCACTTTCTCCACTAGTTGATGCAAGCTTACCGATTTCTTCCGCTACAACTGAAAACCCTTTTCCGTGCTCGCCAGCACGTGCGGCTTCAACCGAAGCATTGAATGAAAGTAGTTTTGTTTGGAAAACAATATCATTAATAAGCATTGCTTTTGATTCAACGTCAGTAAATGTTGATAGGAATCCATTTAGATTCACAACGATATCACTAAGAGAATTAGTAATATCACGACTTGTTGTTAAACTTGATTGGATATTCTTTTCAAGTTTAGATAGAGAGTGATCACTTCTACTGATTAGTCCATTGATCTCTTTTATATTTGCTTCAAATGAGTCAATTGATCCTGTCGTTTTAGTAATCATGGCACTGATTTCATCACTCGTTGCACTTGTTTGAATAACGGCACTTGCTTGCTCTTCTGTACTTTCGTCTAGTTGCTCACATGATTCAAAAAACTGTGCATTCGTTCCAACGATATTTCGTTGTAAGTAATCTAGCTTTTGTACAAATGATTGAAGATTAATTCGATGCTTTCTTCTTTCTTTAACTGCAAAGATTGTGAAAGGAATAAGTGCACTAAAGAAAGCAAGTCCTTGAGTTAGACTAATCTGACTGTAGTAAACGCTAAGCCCTGTGATAGTGGTCGATAAAAATAATGGAGTGAATACATAGTTTATATTTTTCATGCACTCATTATCGGATGAATATCATGTTTCTAGAGCGAAATTTTACTGATAATAGTCAGGAAAGAAGAATTTTCCACTATAGAGATTATTGAAATCATTGAGTTTTTCAACTTTTTTAATTTAAACCTTCGGGGATTCTATAGATCTTGTTGAATATAAGTTCCAATGTAATTACTGCCACCTTTAATTCTTCCAAACATAGATGATGATTCAAAAATTGCTGAGCGATGATGAATCATAAGTCCTAGCCAAGTATGTTTAAGGCCGGCCTTTTCTAAGCTAAAATCGATTGAAAAATCTAAGTAATTCATGAACTTACTACTACGATATCCCTTTCCTGAAATATCGAATTCTTCGATATAGGTAATTTGATCAGCATATGAAATACCTTCGGCCAAACCAAGACGCCAGTTAATCGGCCAGTGAAATGGAATAAAGATCTTTACTGCTAATGCAAATTCATTACTTCTTTCTTGAACTTCACTTTTAAGGTGACCAACATATTGTGGCAGTAGATAAACGGGAATATCTGATCCAAGAAACTTATCGGCCATTGGAATACCATAGGCAAAAGAAACCATGTCATTATTATATTTATCAGTAGCCGTATGAAAAGAAAGGATATCGCTTAGGTTTGATGGAGTGGCCATTGCATAAGCAGCTCTAACAAAAGTTTTAGATTTTAGCTTAGTGCGCTTTGAAATATCATGACCATTCATATGAATTAAGTGAGGGTCCATGAAGCCAATGCCTAAAAAGGTTTCAGTATTTACTTGGTTGCGAATAGTTGGAGCATCTGCTGTTTCATTATCCAAAGTACTTACTTTTACATGAGTAAGAATGTTGAAGTCTTTGTGTACTCTAATGGCGGCTTTTACACCTGTCCCAATTTCATAACCTGTCCCAGGTCTTGATACATCTAGTCCATAATACTTATTATTAAATTCAGCACTTCTTAATGTTAGAAAAGCATATGGGCGAAAGAATACATTTTTCCATACATAATCCGCTTCAGTTTTTAACGTTAAGTAACTTCTTGTTGAATGATCTGCTAGAAGTTGAGCACTTGTTCTCCACATTTTTGAGTGTTCATATTGCGCTTCGAGACCATAGTCAAAACCGGCATTTCTAATCGTATTTTGACTATCTTTTGGTATGTCAAAAAAGCGATATTGGGACATTAAATTAATATTGAGATTTTTTAATGGCCTATAGAAAGTGAAGTGCGCAGATAACCCGTCAAGATGAAAGTCACCACGCTTGTAAAAGAATAGTGGAATAATATCAGATACTTTTTTATCTTTTACTTTAAATGGTATGTCCGCATTTCTGTAACCGAAACCTATACCCCAGTACTGTGGCTTATAGTTGCTCGCAAGAGTAAAAGTAGAGAATAAAATTGTAACTAAGATTTTTTTCATCATAACCAATCTGTAAATGCGACCCCAAGTCCAATGCGAGTCATATTGTAATCATAATCAATTAGTGTCTCACCATAACCAGTAAAAAATTGTACATAACCTTTAAGACGAGTTTCAGGTAATGGAAAAGACCAATCGATTTCTAAGGCACCTTTATTATCTTTTTTTAAGTTATTTCTAACCATCCAAGAAAGTGTATGCCCATCTATTTTATGAATACCTGTAAGCTCAAAGTAGCCAAGATAATCAGTAATGTCTGGATTGTCATCACCTGTATAATCGGTTGGCCCTGATTTTGGCTCTTCATTTATGCGATACCACACCTTAAGCATAAAAAGAGTTTTTTGCCATTCGAAGAATGTTGTAGCAAAGACTCTGTTCCAGCTTCTAGATAGTGGTAAGTCTTTACCATTTGATTGATGAACAAAACCAAAGTGGTAGTAATTTTTAAAAATACGCCAATCTTCTTTAAATGGTTCAAACGATATAAATAGTTCAGGCTCATAATTAGTATCTCTAAAAGCTGCCGAATTTTTCTTATTATAAAGTTGCCAGAAAGATTTTTGAGTATAGGCAAAATCTAAATCAGTTTTCGAACCAAAAATTTGCGAGAGGACCGTAAATTTAAAACTTAGTTGAAACTTTGTTTCAATATTTTTTAATTCATCATCTACAGGATAAGGAGCCTCATTTGGATCGTGCATATAGGTGATTGGTAAAATGTAATTTGGCCTATGTGCTGTAACTAGGGAAGACGTATGATTTGAATGCTCATCTTCCTTTATTCTTTTCTCGAGTGATTGTTGAAGTTCACTACTTTCTTGTGCGAATGAAAAAAGTGGAAGTATTAATAATATAATTAGAAATTTGTTCATGTAAAATAGCTGTAAATAATTAATAAATTGAGGCTATTGTCCAATGATTTGGCCCTCTCTGACAAATTATTTCCCTGAATGCAAGAACGCATTGACAATATGAGCAGTTAGGGGCTATAAATACTTCTACATGCGCACTCGTAGCTCAGCTGGATAGAGTGTCTGACTACGGATCAGAAGGTCGCAGGTTCGACTCCTGCCGAGTGCGCCATGTTCTTAAGCACCTGTTTTTACAAGCCTATGTCAAATCACGAACAAAGATTTAATGGAATAGCCGCCCTACTGGGAACGGAAGCTTTTTCTGTTATTAAAGATTCACACTTTATGATTATTGGCCTTGGCGGAGTGGGGACTTGGTGTGTGGAATCTATCGCACGTCTCGGTGTTAATAAAATCACTTTAGTGGATCTTGATGATATCTGTGTTTCAAATACAAATCGTCAACTACATGCTCATGATGGAAATTATGGAAAGATGAAAGCTGATGCTCTTAAGGAGAGGATCGCTACTATTAATCCAGACTGTGAAGTCGTCTGCCATTATTGCTTTTTCAATGAAAAGAATATGGAAAAGATTTTTGCAGAATCACCATCAATTATTATTGATACAATTGATGCCCCTCGTGAGAAAGCAATTCTTATTAACGAATGCTATAAGCGTGAAGTCAAAATTGTAAGTTCTGGGGCCATTGGTGGCAAAGTTGATCCTACAATGATTACAGTCGCTGAGTTATCTAAAACAAAACAAGACATGCTTTATCGTAAAGTAAGGCAAGAGCTAAAAAAGAAACATCTTTATCCACTAGGCCGCTCAAAAGCAAAAGTTCAATGTGTATATTCACCAGAGCCTTCTAAGAAGATTAAAAAGTGCGAATTAGATAATACTTCAGCTGCACTAAAGCTTGATTGTGATGGTGGTCTAGGTACTGCAACATACATGACAGGAACAGTAGGCTTCTTACTCAGTCACATCGCCGTTAAGGAATTATTAAAATAATTTTTCATTGATTATATCTCAACGTAAAGTAAAATTAGTTGACTTAGAAAAGTCTACTAAGGCTATTTTTTCGGGAGATACCATGACAAAAATTTTATCATTCTTTTTAATATCAATTACTTTATTTTCTTGTTCCTCTGGTAAGAAGGCAAGAGAGTTTGAAATTGATTATAAAATCTTAAATGCTTCAAACAAAATTGAACCTGATTGGTTAGAAAGTACTGACAATTACAAAGGTGATAAAGACTATCATTACTTCTTATCTCAATCAGAAAATAGAAATAGAAGACTTTGTGTTAAGTCAGCAACAGCAAGATCGACAGCAGTAATTGCTTCTGAAATTTCTCAAGAAATTGCAAACGATTATACTGAAGTAACAAATCTTGATGAAGACTCTCAAGAGGTGAAAACATTTTCTGAAACTCTTACTCAATCAATTAGAACTAAAGTATCTGGTGTTAGAGTTAAGGAACAGTATTGGGAAAAGAGACAGAAAATGAAAGATGATAAGTTAATTGGTGATCCATACTATGCTTGTTATTCTTTAGTTGGCATTAAGGAAGAAACGCTACAAAGAGCGATTCGTTATGCTCAAGAAAAAGCTATTGCTGTTGCAAAAGATTCACACAAAGAAGAGCTGAGACAGAAATTTGAAGAATAAAATTTTATTACTATCACTTGTAAGTCTATATTCATTTGGACAAATAAAGTCTTGTCCAAAGGATTTTCTATGTGCGAAGACATGTGGCCTTAGTGAAAAAGAAGCTACGGAAGATGCACGAGTTGAAATAGCAAAAAATTTTCAAGTTAAAGTAAAAGCTAAGTTTACCTCAATAGAAAGTTCTAATGGCAAATTAGATGAAGGTGAATATTCTGATTTTGTAAGTGAAGAAGTTTCAGAGAATCTTTTTGGCGTTGAAATGATAGAATCCTTTGTCGATGAGGATTCATATTATTGTGTCCTGATGGGGTTGAACACGAAGAAGTTTATCTCTAAATTGAGAAGTGATATTTCAGATCTTAAGAAAGAAAATGAAGAGCTATATAATAGTGGTAATAATTTAGTTTTTTCTAAGATTAGGGCCAATAATAGCGTCATTAAAAAATTAGAATTATATATGATGACTTTAGTGGATAAATATAAATCTAATATTAAAAAATATGACTCTCGATCTAAGAAAGACATTACATTACATATTTATTCACAACCTAAGTTTGAAATAGTTGATAAATTGTTAATAAGTGAATTGAATAAGAATAATGTATTTTCTGGAAAAAGTGAGACACGTTTAAATATTGCGATAGCTCTTATCGACGAGTTTTTAAACGTTGATGGTTTCGTAAAGAAAACATTAGAAATTAATTTCAGAAAAGGAAAATTGAATATTACAAAAAGGTATACACAGACAGGCCGTTCTGAAAATGCAATTATCAAACAGGTTGTTGATGAACTTGCAGATGATATACCTGATATTTTTGTAGATTTAAAAATTTAATGGAGGATATATGAAAAAGATTTTAACGCTAACAATGCTTTTCGCACTAGCTTCTTGTGGGGGATTTCAAGCAGAACGTGTTTCAGGTGATACTTCAGATGAGAAGTCATTAGAAATTACAGATGCATGGGTTACTCGAGACACTGAAAACTCAGTTGAAACAGTAATTCAAAAAATGAAACAACATAAAGGTTTTAAAAATTATTTATTAAAGCTAGGTCGTCGTCC
Organism: Halobacteriovorax sp. XZX-3; assembly: GCF_043196495.1. Lineage (NCBI taxonomy): Bacteria > Pseudomonadati > Bdellovibrionota > Bacteriovoracia > Bacteriovoracales > Halobacteriovoraceae > Halobacteriovorax > Halobacteriovorax sp. XZX-3. The sequence continues at coordinate 1,999,100 of NZ_JBEBMO010000001.1, forward strand.
AAAGGTGTTTGTTGCTGAATTTAGTAATCAAACTGCTGAGCCATACTTTCCTTCAGATGACATTTCAGATGAATTCTTAACTCAGTTAAGTGAGTCAGGTGAGTATATTTTAATTGATGCGTCTGCGCGTGAAGCTCTTTTAAAAGAAATTCAATATCAAAATGACGGTATGGTAAGTCCTGCAGAAGCTAAAAAAATTGGTAATGCAGCTGGTGCTGATATTATGATTTTTGGTAATGTAAGAATGCAACCACGCTCTAGAAGTGGAAAAACTCTAAAAGAGTATACGATGAATATTCGAATGACTGATATCTCAAGAGGTGTTGAAGTTATGAGAACAAGAACCCGTGTAAATAAATACTCTGAGAAATCTAAAGTAGGTTGGTAATTAGTTGAAGCAAGCCTATTTTAATAGAATTCTTATTCTTTCATTCCTTATTTTATTTGTCTCATGTGCAGCCAGAAAAGTAAGGAATGAAGGAGATTTAATTTCTTCTTTATATTCTAAGAATGACTACAAGTCAGTTGTTGAAAAAATCAATAAAGGTGAAGTCTATAAAAGAGATGAGGATCGTTTTTTAAAACAGGCCGAGCTTGGAATTGCTTTCTTTAATTTAAAAGATTATGACAATGCTCTTATTCATCTGAACAATGCTAAAGAAATTGCAAATGATCTCTATAAAATTAGTATCTCTAATAAAGTAGAATCTCTATTCATTGGTGAAGCTACAGATATTTATTACCCAAATCAATTTGAGCAAGCCAATATTAGATTTTATGAAATCCTTGCTCACTATATGAAAAGCAAAGAAGTTGATTCTGATAATAAAAGAAGGTTTCATCAACAGGCAATGGTTTCAACGTTAAGAGATTGGAGTGCCTATATTGAAAATTTCAAAGCCCAAAATAGAGGTCGTGCAGTCTATAAAGGATCAACCTTTATCGATCTCATGGGTATTGTTGTTCATGATACTTATGATAGAGCAAAGGATCGATCAATTGTTAACAATTTCAAAATGATTGGAAAAAAAGATTTAGTACAACAGATGGGTCTTTATCCAAGTTTTAATTCCTCTTATAAGAAATATCAGGAAGACTACAAGAAACTTCACTTAGTTTCTCAAGATGAATTATCGAAATATATAACTGAGACGCAAACTTATAAGCGTACACAAGATTTTTTCAATAGTAAGAAATCGTTTAATACTTATCTTATCATTATGAATGGACATGTAATTAAAAAGACTGCCAAGGTATATGATTTTCCTCTTGGTTTGCCTGTAGGAGTTTATATTTCTAATAATGAAGGAATGGACGATTTTGTCTCTTTCTCTTTAAAAATGCTTGCTCTTACAAGAGGAGCAGAACCAAAAATTTACTTTGAACTTCCTAAAATAGATTCAAAAGATATATCTACGCCTAAAAAGATTAATATTAAAAACTCAAAGGGTGAAGAACTAGATAATGGTGAATTGATCCTCATGGCAAATACGTCGGAAGTCTTAAGTAGTTCTCTTAAGAATGATGTCGCATTATTAGAAGCCAAGGTTGGTGCAAGGCTTGCCGCCAAACATATTGCGCTTCTTACTTCTGCTTATCAAACATATCGTAGTCTCTATAACAACGGTAGCTTGATTGCTTACTTATCAGCTAGTGCAGCATATGCAGCCGGAAATCGAGCAATACAAGAATCTGAATTGGCAGACCTACGATCTTGGTATGGTATTTATGATCATATTTACATGTATCCTTTGAATTTGGCCCCTGGTGAATATGAACTTCAGATTGATGGCAAAGGCTATAAATTTACTCGTGAAAAAGGAGCTAAGCAAATAGTTCCACTAATTATCAAATAATCCTATTTTGTTAAAATAGAACAATGTTAATAAGTATAAGTAAGCTATCGATCAAAAGTGATTTTAATAAAGTTCAGGCGTTATTTTCGCTACACATGTTTTTATTCTTCTTAGCGAAAGGATATGAATTCTTCAAATTCCAATTTAACTTTATTGCCTTATTTGGAATAATTTTTTCTGTAATTTTATATAGACTCTATTATCGCATGCAAAAAAATGTTCACTATTCTTTTTGGACATTAAGTGTCGTCGTAGGACTATTTATTATTTTTTATATTTTAAGATCCCTATACTACTACAATGATTTTTCACTATTCTTTCTTTATACAATGTCATTGATGCTATTAGGTGTGCTCTGCTTTTCTTTATATACACCTGTTTTCTATCCTGTCATTGGTTGGTGGGAATACGATTTTAGATACCGTAATGACTTAAAGACTAAAGTATATTGCGATGACTTAGATGGGATTGAAGGAAGGTTAGTAGACTTACGACGTAAAGCAGGTGGATTAACTTTATTTGATGATTTGAAAATTGGTCAAAAGCTTGAAATCGAGCCATTCACAACAAGCATTGATGGACGCTTAAGTGTTGAGGTGGTATCTAAGAGACAACATTCAATTGGTAGGCCATATACTTACGGGGTAAGGTTCCACAATACCGATGAAGATTCTCGTCGTCGATACGGCGAATTAGAGAAGTACTGGAACTTTGAGCGAAAAGCTAAGAAAGACAAAAAATTTAAATCATGAATATTAAATCTCACATATGGAATATGAATTTGGCACTTGAAGAAGCGGAAATAGCTTTCAAGGCCGGAGAAGTGCCTGTTGGAGCAATTATTGTTGATGAAAATGATAATGTCATTGCCAGGGCCCATAATCTAAAAGAGCAGCAAAAAGATACAACAGCGCATGCTGAAATAATTGCCATTAAAGAAGCAAGTGAAAAAATGGGGGATTGGAGATTACTTAATTGTACTATCTATATAACTCTTGAACCTTGTCCGATGTGTCTCTATGCGATTTTACAGGCACGTTTCAAAAATGTTGTCTTCGGTGCTTATGATCAAAAAGCTGGTTCTGTATCACTTGGCTATAGCTTTCAAAAAGATAAAAGATTTAATCATAAATTTTCTATCATCGGTGGTGTCGAGCACTTTAAATGCTCGAAAGTATTATCGGATTTCTTTAAATTACGTCGAAAAACTTATCGAAAGCGTCAAAGTTAAATCTCTAGTATTTACATTCTGACGTTATTTATCGAACATATAACATATGTTTAAATTTTTCTTACCTGCAACATTCGCACTTTCGTGCATGGCAAATTCAATGTATTTTGAGGTTGATTCAATCAATCTTAATAGAGCAATTGGAAGTGATTTTCTTGGTGGAAAGGCCCATGCTAGAGATGTTTATATTAAGTATGATGCAGTGGAATTTGATTTAGCTGAAAATGGGGAATTATTTTTAGTTGATACTTTCTTATTTAATAACAGAATCAATTTCAAAAAAGATAATTTGAACCTAACAACACATCTACCTCAGTTTACAGAAATTGATTTTCTTAACATGATCTATGCAAAGGAAGCGAAAATTGAATTTGCGCAGTCTGGATTCTTTGCTAATGGACCTCAGTTAAGCATTGGTGCTGATCAATTCCTTTTTGATATCAAAGATGTTGATATTAAATGTCAGAGTGATGAGTTTACATTTAAGCTTGATGAGATTTGCTTGAAAGATATGCATATCAAACCTCTTGAAGGTAAGGAATTTGCAATTGTCGAAATTAAGCAAAATAGTACGAGTCAATCGAATGTAAACATTAGAGGAAAAGAAGTTGCCTTTACTGAAGATAGCATAGTCATTGACGCTCAAAGCGCTACGGGTAATTTATTAAATAGCTCGATCAACTTTAAGAATATTAATATTAACTGTTATAAAGATCCTAATATTAATGCTTTTAATATTGATTTAATTTTTGCTGGCTGCCTAGAAGAGTCACGAATTGCCGGGAAAGAGATTAAGTTATTAAGAGAAGGAATGCCGTTTAATGTTTTTGATGGCCAAGTATATTTTGAGAGAGAACACCTTGGTCTAATTGCTAACCAGCTAGAGGCAAGAACAAAGAAAGGTGAGTTCACTTTCACAAAAATAGAAGCTCGATGTGTGAAGATTGAGCCAACAGATAAAGAAGTTGATGCAGTCTCTATTTATGAAGGCTGTCTGAGAAGATCTGATTTCAGTATTCAAAAGATTAGTGAAGATAAGGCCGAGTCAGATAAGAATCGTATCCGTGATTTGAAAATCACTGTTGCAAATGGTCATTTTAGTATGAAGGCCAAGTTGAAATCTGTTTTCACATTTAATTTTAAGGCCGCTGGTAAATTGGATGTCCATCCTGATCAACGAGAAGTACGTATTAAAGTTGATAGGGCCCGTGTTGCTGGTATGACAGCAACAAAATTCGTTTTAAAATTTGTTATGAAGTTCATTAATTCCGACTCAGTGAGTCTGAAAGGTGAGACGATTATCATTAAATACTAGCTTTCATTGACATCGTGCTAAGATAAATATTATATTCAAGGACGGTAGCCGGTCAGACAAATGCAGCGGGGCTAACTCCGCCAGGTCGGGAACGAAGCAACGGTAACCTTTGTTGCATTGTGTTTGTATCGGCTGCCCCTTTCCAATACCTATAATTTTTCCTATAGTTAACAAGTAAAATTTTTAAAATCATATAAAGTGATGGTGCTCAATGTCATATCAGGTCTTGGCCAGAAAATATCGTCCTGCAAAATTTCAAGATTTTGTTGGGCAAGAACATATTGTTAAAACTTTAGTTAATTCTTTAAGAGAAGATCGACTTGGTCATGCGTATATTTTTTCTGGTACTCGTGGAATTGGTAAGACAACAATAGCAAGAATTTTTGCAAAAGCATTAAGATGTGAAGCTCGTGATGAAAACCAAAATCCATGTGGTGAATGTAATGCATGTCATGATTTTGATTCTGCAGCTTCGATGAATGTAATTGAAATCGATGGTGCATCTAATAATAGTGTTGATGATGTTAGAGAGTTAATTAGTAATATTTCTTATCTTCCTTCTAGTGGAAAATATAAAGTTTATATTATTGATGAAGTTCACATGCTTTCTAATAGTGCTTTCAATGCACTTTTAAAAACATTAGAAGAACCACCAGAACATGCCATATTTTTAATGGCAACGACAGAGCCTGAAAAGTTACTTGGAACTGTTCTTTCAAGATGTCAGCGCTTTGATTTTGTTAATGCAACAGTTGAGGAATTAAAGTCTCACATTGTTAATATTGCAAAACTTGAAAATATTACTTTTGCTAATTCAGAGTTAATTGAAACACTTGCAAAATTAGGGAACGGATCTTTTAGAGATACTCTTTCTCTATTTGATCAAGTTTTAAGTTTCTCTTACGGCCAAGATATTAATGAAGATATTTTTGCTCAAGCCTTAGGGATAGCAAAACTTAGCTCAATTAAAACACTAATTGATTCAACTCTTTCTGGTAATGTAGAAGAGTTAACAAATATGTTTAGTGCATTGATTTCACAGAATATCTCACTTCAAAATATTGTGAAATCAATTCTTGAAAACCTTTTTTCAATCGTTATTGCTAAAGATTTCAATGATAGATCACGAGTTTTATCAAAAGTTGATGGTGAAATTTTTGATAAAACGACACGAGCAGAGCTTTACTGGGTTTATGAGACACTTGCTAAAGATTTTACTTGGACGCTTGAATCAATCATCCCAACAGATGCAACTCTGCTTGCGATGAGAAAAGTAGCATTAAGACATCAAATTATTGCAGATACCCAAGTGGAGGATACTGCGGGAAAGCCTAAGGCCCAAGTTGTGGCCCAAGCTGATGAAGTAAATACTAGTGAAGTTCAAACACAGCCACAACCACAACCAGAAAAAATTGAAGTTATAGAATCTGAGGCTGAAATAATAGTTGAAGAGCCTAAAGTTGAAGAAGTTACAAAACCTCATAAGATTATTTTTGATGATCCTATAGAACCAGTAGAACAATCAACTGAAGAAGTCGTTGAAGCCGAAGAAATTAATGAAGTTTCGGCCGTTGAGGAAGTTGTTATTGAAGGTCCAAGAACATGGGATGGATTTCTTGCTTACTTGGCAAAGACATCACCAGTAATGGGTGCCAACATGGAACAAGGTAACTTAATTGGCGATCTTGTTGTTCAGCTCGAAAAGGTATCACTTCTTATTGGTTATCCTATTGGCGCAAAAGTTTTTTACGATCATATGAATAATCAGGAAACACTTGAAAAAGTAAGAGAGCATCTTAGAAGTTATTTTCAAGTTCAGGATATCGATCTTTCTATTGAATTAGTTGAAAAGAAAAAAGCAGAAGAGACAGACTTTAAATCAAAGTTTGAAATTAATATAGAAAATGAAAATATTGAAAAGCAAAATCAAAGAAAGGAAATTGAAGGTGATGAAATGCTTCAATTGGCCAGTTCAATATTTAATTCTAAAATTGATAAAATTATCTTAAATGAAGATGAATAAAATCGGAGAATAAAATGGCAAAGGGAATGCAAGGCCTAATGAAACAGGCTCAACAAATGCAGCAAAAAATTAGTACACTTCAAAAAGAACTTGAAAAGCGTGAGCTTGAAGTATCTTCAGGTGGTGGAGCTATTAAAATTACAATTACTGGTAAGCAAGAAATTCAAGCTATCAAAATTGATCCTGAAGCAGTAGATCCGAATGATGTTGAAACTCTTGAAGATCTTGTTTTAACTGCTGTTAACCAGGCTATTAAAGAGTCTCAAGATATGGTTTCGAATGCAATGAGTAAGGTAACTGGCGGTCTAAACATTCCAGGACTTTTCTAAGGCTATAACTTAATGAAACTACCTGAAAGAATTAATAATCTTGTTGATTCATTTTCTAAAGTACCTGGTATCGGTGAGAAGAGTGCTCTAAGACATGTTCTCAGCCTAGCTAAGTGGACTAAAGAAGAGTTAGGCGACTTTGCAATCGCACTAAATGAATTAGCAGAATTAAAAAAATGTAATCAATGTGGCGTTTTTGCGGATGAAGATATCTGTGCAGTTTGTAGTGATATTCATCGTAAAGAATCAACAGAGATTTGTGTTGTTGAGTCTATTACAGATTATATGGCCATTGAAAGAAGTGGCCAATACCGCGGATTGTATCATGTTCTAGGTGGAGTACTTAATCCTCTGCTTGGAGTTGGTCCAGCGGAACTGAATATTGATAAGCTTAAAAAGCGTGTTGATGAGTTAAAAATCAAATCAGTGGTTCTTGCTATTGGTCCTTCTGTTGAAGGGGACGCTACTTGTAGTTACATAAAATCAGTACTTTCAGACGAAGTTAATGTTGATAGAATTGGCTTCGGGATTCCTATGGGAGGGAATCTCGACTACTTAGATACAATGACTATATCTAAGGCATTAGAAAATAAAACCAAAATGTAAGGAAGGTTTATGGATAACATTGAAGTCGTTATTCAAGAGTTTTTTAGAGAATATAGTGGACTAGATTCTCTTGTAAATAGTGGATTGATTGTCTGTCGACAAGATGGAATACCACTTTATTCATTTAAAAGCGTTGAAACTGATTTCGATAGTGATACTGCTGGTGCACTAATTGCTGGTGTATGGCAGGCAAGTTCAGTTCTTTCTCAATTTATCCCTGAAGAAACACAAGATGAATTTAGATTTAATTATGCGACTTCATCAAAAGGGATTTATATAACAAAGCTCTCAGGACTTTTCGATGATATTTATCTAAGCCTTATCTATTTTGATGTCGATAATCCGGCCAAGTTAAAATCAAGAATTAGAAGTATTGAATCGAAGCTTCCAGAATTTATTGAAGCACACTTATCAGGGGATAGTGATCCAAATGAGGTTTTTCTATTTGATGATATTAGTGATAACGAAGTCGATGACCTCTTTGCAGGCGTTTTAGGATAACGGGGGCCAGATGTCTTTTGTAAATTACAATACGAAGGAAATTAATTGTAAGATCGTTTATTACGGGCCAGGTCTTGGCGGTAAGACAACGAATATCCAATACATATATCAGAAAACTGCTGGTGGAAATAAAGGTGAGATGGTTTCTCTCGATTCTGAAAATGAGAGAACAATCTTCTTTGATTTCCTACCACTTGATTTAGGTGAAATAAGAGGATTTAAAACTCGTTTTCACTTATATACAGTTCCTGGTCAAGTTTTCTATGAATCTTCACGTAAGTTAATTCTTCGTGGCGTTGATGGTGTGATCTTTGTAGCAGATTCTCAACTAGAGAGAATGGAAGCTAATATTGAATCATTAAAAAGTCTTGAAGCGAATCTAACTGAACAGGGTTACGATATTGATCAAATTCCAATTGTTTTTCAATGGAATAAGAGAGATCTACCAAACGTAACACCAGTAGAAGATATGAATCAAACACTTAATGCCGATGAGAGGCCAGCATTTGATGCTGTTGCAGTTAAGGGTGTGGGTGTTTTCGAAACCCTAAAAGTAATGTCAAAATTAGTACTAATGAATTTAAAGGGCGGCTTAAAAGAGTAGCCCTTTATATTTTAAAAAGTGAATATGAGCTTCGATTAGTGCCTCTTGGCAGTAGAAAGATGATCTTCTCCCAATGAGGTGGTGGCCATCAAGGATACCTAGCTTAATTCCTCGTTCAAAGTAGTAGGGAAATAAAGAACTTTCCGTATCAACAACTCCGTCATTGTCATTTTTACTTCTAATGAACATTTTCATTAACATCATCCATAGATGACTCTCGTACCACTTTGAAGAAAATCCAATCGATGTATAAAATAAATTTGGATTTAGTTTTTCGTGATTATTTCTCATCCATGGCCTTCGAAAAGTTGAAGAGAGAGATTTTTGCATTTCTTTTGCTAAAATATCTTTTTTACCATCAATGAGTTGATAGAGTTTTGAATCAGAGAAATTATGAATAAGATTCAGCGTTTTAATAAATTTCTTATTAAATGAATTTGATCCCAAGATAGGAGAAGCAATTGTAGAAAGTCCTATAATCGAGTCTTGTTCTTTACTATATTCTGTTAAGTAATGAAGAGAGTCTAGTCCACCTTTAGAAAATGCCACTAACCACAACTTTTCATCTGGATGTTCACTTACATATTGAGAGATTTGATCACGCAGTGACTTAGAGTTTTTTAAGCAATTATCAAAACCGTTAACTTCTGGAGTATAATACTTAATATTATAATTCATTTTCAGGTGCTGACATGCTCTCTCGAATGAAGGAGTAGAGAATAACTCATTGAATACTCCTGGAACTAGAACAATAGTAATATCCGTCTTTGGCTCGTCTAGGTTAGAAATATATGTCGGATGATACTTTGCATATTCTACTTCGTTGTAGATTATTTTAAAGATTTCTTCATCTGTAAGTTCTATTGGTTTACGTGCCTTTAAATCGTTGAAGAAACGATAATTGACCTTATCAAAATCAAATTTATTATCAAAGCTTTTGAAGTTAGTCAGTGAATGAATATAACGAGCAGTTGAAAAGCTAATCCAAGCACTTGAGGTAACAAGATTTCGCATAAGCTTAAGTGCTTCATTAGGTGAGAGATTATTCTTAACTAAATTAAATCTTTCAAGTAGATCTGATTTAGTTAATTCTTTTGCAGAGTTTAAGAAGCTTTTAGAATAATTTTTTCTAGCGTTATATGCGTTAACACGATTCTTAAAATCTAAAACTTTTGATTCAATATATTTATTTAAAATTAAATCAGTATCTCTCATAGTTCTTTTAAATTCCTTGCGCTAGATGTAAAATTTTGGCATTGGTAGTGTATACAAGTCAAATAAATGAAAGATAATAAAAGTTTGTTCACTTTTTTTTCGTGTAAATTGTAACTGCTAACTAGTTGTAAAATAAGGTTATTTAATGGTTGATGAATATAAAGAGCACTATTCGGTCTTAAAAAAAGAATGTCTCGACTATCTTTATTTAGATAGTGAAGAACATGATCAATTACTTTTTGCTGATTGCACATTTGGGGCCGGAGGCCACTCACTAGCAATTGTAAAAAGAGATATTAAGGCCAAGTTAATTTCTTTCGACCAAGATCCTGATGCGTTAAAAAATGGACGTGAATTAATTAAGAAAAACGGTGTTGAGGACAGACTCTTCTTACACGATTCAAACTTTTGTCATTTTGAAAATATTGTCATGGGCAACCATGCTGATCTCGTAAAAGAAAATGGCGGACTCAATGGTGTCCTTCTTGATTTAGGTGTTTCTTCTCACCATTTTGATGAAGGCTCACGTGGTTTTTCTTTTCGTGTTGATGCGCCGCTTGATATGCGAATGGATTACGATAACGACAGTATTCAAACCGCTAAAGATATTATCAATCGATACTCTGCCCAAGACTTAGCAAATCTTTTTAGAGATTATGGTGAGGAAAAATACGCTTGGAGAATCGCTGAACGAATTGTCCTTGAAAGGGACAAGAATGGCCCGATTAATACAACATTTCAGTTAGCAGAATTGATTAAAGATTGTTATCCGAAGAAATTACAATTTGGTCGTATCCATCCAGCAACAAAATGTTTTCAAGCGTTAAGAATCGAAGTTAATCGCGAGCTTGATGTAATAACCGATGTAATTAATCAGGTGCTACCATTATTAAAGATTGGTGGTAGAATATTAATTATAAGTTTTCATTCATTAGAAGATAGAATAGTGAAGAAACTTTTTAAAGATTATGAAAAAAATGGACTTGGAGAAATGCTTTTTGAAAATGAAGTTAAAAAGCCAATTATCCCAAGTGATGAAGAGATTGCTGAAAACTCTCGATCAAGAAGTGCTAAGCTTAGAATTCTTAAAAGAGTCGTGAGTAAGAAATCGAAGAATAAATACGAAAAGTTTTCAAAGATTGAAAATGAGTAACAATAGGAGATTGTTAAATGGCCTCAAGGATGAGTCGAACAAAATCTAAGAGTGATGGTATTGGATCAAAGCTAAAAGGAATAGTTTTAAGTTCACAAGGTTTACCAATTGTTCTTAGTTTAGTTGTGATTACAGTTTTATTTGTTCTTTTTAGAATGAAAGGGATAGAGCTGAACTATGAAATCGCAACAGTTAAAAAAGAAGTAGAGAGAATTAAAGTTGAGGGCAAAGAGTTGAAAGCTAAAAAAGCTAGACTTCTATCTGTATCGAATTTAAGAAAGATGGCCCGTAACTATAACTTAGCACAGCCGAAGCAGCATCAAATTATTGTTGTTCCAGCTAAGAAGTAAATATAGTGAGTGATAATAATTTAAAGAACAGATTAAAAGTTATATACGTAATTTTCACAATTGCATTTGTTGCTATACTTGTGAAAGCATTTCGTATTCAAGTAGTCGATCGCGGACATTTATTATCACAATCTAAGAAGCAGTTCTTTAGAGAGAGAAAAGTCTTTCCTAGACGTGGCCATATTTATGATCGTAATGGAAATCCTCTTGCTATCAATATTAGAACATATTCTATCTTCACAATTCCTAAGAATATTTCAGATAAGAAAGTTTATGAAAAATTGAAGGCCATTCTACCTGAAATGGAATTAGAGGGCATAGCTGAGAAAGCTCTTGAGAGAAATCGTTTTACTTGGATTACTAGAAAATCTAAGTTAACAGAAGAGCAGGTTGCCGCGATTAAAAAACTTAAGGGTATTTATATTGAAGAGATACCAAAGAGGATTTATCCAAACCATGAGTTAGCTGCTCAAACACTAGGTTTTGTTGGATTAGACAATAATGGGCTTGCTGGTATTGAGCACAGATTTGATAAAGAACTTAGAGGTGAGCCACAAATTATTAAATACTTTAAGGATAATAAAGGTCGTCCAGTAAGATATGTAAGTCAAAATATCCCAACGGAAAGAGCAAACGATGTTTATCTTTCGATCGATAAAGAAGTTCAAGCGGTTGCTGAAAAGGCCATTAAAGAAGCCGTAGAGAATGTTGATGCGAAACGTGGCGGTGTTGGTGTAATGGATGCCGAAACAGGTGAAATCATTGCAATGGCCAATTATCCTACATTTGATCCTAATGATGTTGGTGACTCAAAAAGTAGTGATCGTAAATTGGCGTTTATTAGTGATCCGTTTGAACCTGGTTCAACACTTAAAGTACTAACATTAGCTTCTGCCTTAGAAAATAAGGTTGTTCGTCCCGATACTAATTACTACTGCGAACAAGGCCGTTTAAAAGTTGAAGATCATATTATTAAAGAAGCTGAATCAAGAAAGAAATTTGAATGGCTTTCTGTCGAAGAAATTCTTATGTATTCATCTAATATTGGAACAACTAAAATTGCCTTTGATTTAACATTTCCAAAATTAAAGAAAACTCTAAATGAATTCAAAATAGGTGAGAAGACAGGAATTGAACTTCCTGCTGAGTCACGTGGAATTTTTACAGACGATAAAAATGTATCGCCTCTATCATTAAGTAATATCAGTTTCGGACAAGGCGTTGCTACAACTGGAATTCAAATGCTTGCAGCCTTTGCAGCAATTTCAAATGATGGTGTTTATGTTCAACCTACAATTTTAAAAGTTGATGACCCGAAGAAAGTTAAGTCAAAAAGAGTTCTACCACCAGAGATTGCAAAATCCATAACAGATATGATGGTAAATACTGTTGAGAGAGGAACTGCGAGAAAAGGAAAAATTCCTTATTTTAAAATTGCTGCAAAAACATCAACAGCACAAAGAGCTGATAATAACGGCCGTTATACTGGTTATATTCCTGGATTTCTAGGCTTTCCAGTAGGAGTTAAGAAGAAGTTTGTCGTTTACTCATATGTTGATAAACCAGCGCGTGGTAAATCATATTATGGAAACTCTGTCGCAGGACCGGTCTTTAGAAAAGTAACTGAATACCTACTTTACAAAAATAAAGAATTTGAAGGTCTAGCTGAGAATGAAGCTTATAAGAACGATATTGCATTCGACTCTGTAAAGAGGGTTCAATCAGCTAAGCGCTATACTGGACGTGGCACAGTTCCAAATTTTGTGGGCCTTGATAAAAAGTCTGCAATGGCACTGGCGCAAAAGTTAGAAATCGACTTAAGTCATATCGGAGTTGGTGTTGTTAGGGAACAATCACCTGAAGCCGGAAGTACTCGCGATGGAGAAGTCATTGTAAAGCTTAAGTACGCACCACCAACATATGAATAAATTAATCTCAAAATATAAAATAATATTAAAAGGTCTAAGCGACTTAACTGCCAATCTTGATCAAGCAAAACCTTGTGATATTGCTTTTTATCGTATTCATGACAATGAAAAGGCTATGGCCCTTTTTCGTGAGCGTTATCAAAAAGGAAGTGCAGGACTTGTTATAACAAATAGAGAAGTCTCAGATATTACAACTCTCGTAGTAGATGATAATGATTTTTATAAATTACAAGAAGAGCTTGTAGAAGAGCTATATCCTATAAATCGTGAAGTGAAGTTAATTGGTATTACTGGGACGAATGGAAAATCTTCGGTTGCTCATTTGTGCCAGTTAATTTTGAATGCAAATAATTTAGATGCTTGTTGTATTGGTACTGTAGGTGTCGTTAAAAATGAAAGTGAAATCATGGAGAGCTTATCAGCTACTACACCTTCTTTCATTGACCTACGAAGAATAATTTTCAAGTTAAAAAATATTACTTACTTTTGTTTAGAAGTTAGTTCTCACGCATTAGAGCAAGAGCGTGTTAAGAAAATGAAGTTTGATTCGATAGGTTGGACTAATTTTACTCAAGATCACCTCGACTATCATGGAACAATGGAATCTTACTTTAATGCCAAAGCAAAACTTGCTAAGTATTGTGATACAAGCTTTATCATACCGCGCTCACAAAAAAATGAGTTCCAAGATAAGTTAGATTTTGATTTAGCCCCAGAGACTAAGAATTTATATGGTGAGGAATTTAACCTCAGCTATAACATAGATAACTTAGAGCTTGCCTTTGCTCTATGTGAAAGAGCTTGCGGTATTAAGTTAAATAAAAATATAAAGCTATCTTTACCAAAAGGAAGATTTAATCTTTTTAGAAAAGGCGATAGTGTATTTATTGTCGATTACGCACATACTCCAGATGCTATTGTAAATATTTGTCGTGAAACAAAAAAGCATTTTGCCTCTTATGACATTATTACTCTTTTTGGTTGTGGTGGCGATCGCGATCGTACAAAACGTCCAAAGATGCTTGCAGCAGCACTTGAGTTTAGTGACAAGGTTGTCGTTACAAGTGATAACCCAAGAACTGAAGAACCTGCAGATATTATTAATGATATTCTTGAGGGCAATGAAAGCGAAGTCGATGTTGTTGTTGATCGAAAAGAAGCAATTCATAAATATGTAAGAGAATATAAACGTCCTACTGCAGTGATTATTGCAGGTAAGGGACATGAAGAGTATCAGGACATTAAGGGTGTAAAACACCACTTTAGTGATATAGAAGAAGTAAAGAGTGCATTAGGTGAATTATGATAATTTCAGATTTTAATAAAATCACTGGTCTAGTGAAAAAGATTGGTAAGGATTTAGATAGTGAAATTCTTCTATCAACTGACTCGCGTATGCCTAATGGAAAAAATACATTTGTAGCTCTAAAAGGTGAGCGCTTTGATGCATATGACTTTATAGAGGATGCCATTAAAAATGGCGCGAAATCGATTGTTCTAACTTATTCGCTTGAGAGAGAAGAACAAATTAAAACTCTTTCAAATAAATACACTGAGACATGTTTCTTTCTTGTTAATGACAGCCTTTCATTTCTCCAAGAAGCTGCAAAATATAGAATTACTGAATGGAAGAGTAATGGAGGTTTTGTTTTTGGACTAACTGGTTCAAATGGAAAGACAACGACAAAGGAATTATTGTTTTCCTTAACAAAATCTATTCTTCATGATGCAGTTATTTGTACTCAGGGAAATTTAAATAATCATATAGGAGTGCCACTCACAATATTCTCAATTAAAGATGATCACAAATTTGCGATTGTTGAGATGGGAACAAATCATTTTGGTGAGATTGAAGTTCTTTGTGAAATAGCTCAACCTGATTATGGTTATATAACAAATGTTGGCCATGCCCACACAGAATTCCTTATTGATCTTGATGGAGTATTGAAAGAGAAGTCTGCTCTTTATCGTTGGGTAAAAGATCATGGGAAGAAATTCTTCTTAAATATGGAAGATGAAAAACTAGCAACACTTGCAATTACTGATAAGATTATTCCTGTTTCTTCAGATAATGTATGTGAGTTTGAAAGTGAGTTTATTAAGGAATCATACAATCGCTGGAATGTTCAAGCTGCCTGTTTTATTTTAGAAAATATTTTTTCATTAAGTTTATTTCATGAACTTAAAAAACTGAGGCTGCCAGAAAATAAAAGAGCACAGTGGATTAATGTTAATGATTCAAAAATATATTTAGATGCATACAATGCAAATCCAACTTCTATGAAGTTAGCGATCACAGAGTTTGCAAAACAAGTTCCATCTCAAAAAAATGTTATCTTTGTAATTGGTGACATGAATGAGTTGGGGGATAAGACCCAAGAGCATCATGAAGAAATAGCAGAGCTCTTAAATGATTTAAAGATTAAGGATGCTATCTTTATTGGACGATTTTCAGAATTTTATGCAAATAGATATAGCGGCGAGTCTAAAACGTTTAAAAATCTTGATGATTTCATCCCAAATTGGCCATCAGTATTAAATTCGTACGATTATATTTTTTTAAAAGCTTCTCGTTCTTTACAACTAGAGAGGCTAATAGATATAACTATGTAATATAATTTAAAAACCAGGTGATTACATGCTGTATCATTTCCTCTATCCCTTAAGGGATGAATTCTTCGCATTTAATATTTTTAAATACATCACATTTAGAACAGTTGTGGCCTTCTTGCTCGCGACAGTTATCTCAGTTATTTGGGGTAAGTACTTTATCGGCTTCATGCAACGAAAGCAGTTTGGACAAGTGATTCGTGATGATGGACCAGAGTCTCACTTAAAAAAGGCCGGAACTCCAACAATGGGTGGTGTTTTTATCTTGGGTACGATTCTGTTGACTCTGTTAATAACTGGTAATTTTAATTCTCTTCCAGTTCTTATCACTTGTGGTGTTACAGCATCATATTTTGTTCTTGGCTTTATTGATGATTATGCAAAGATCTCTAAAGGAAATACAAAAGGTGTTTCGGCCAGAGGTAAGCTTATATGGCAATTTGCAACAGCGCTTATTGCAGTATTTGCAATGGTCCATTTTAATGTCATTGATACACAACTATTCGTTCCTTTTGTTAAGGGGCCAGTTTTTAATTTGATGAGTTTCTTTGTTATCTTTGGTGCCATCGTTATTGTTGGCTCGAGTAACGCCGTTAATTTAACGGATGGTCTAGATGGTTTGGCCATCGGTCCAATTATCACATCTGCAGCAACTCTTGGCTTTATTGCTTATGCAACAGGTCACAGAGAGATCGCATCATACCTTTTTGTGCCGTACGTTGAAAATGTTGGTGAATTAGCTGTCATTGGTGCTGCAATCGTCGGTGCAGGCGTTGGATTTTTATGGTATAACACATACCCAGCTCAGATTTTTATGGGTGACGTGGGGTCCCTTGCCTTAGGTGGTACACTAGGGACAATGGCCGTACTGACAAGAAGTGAATTACTTTTTGTTATTATTGGTGGTGTTTTTGTTGCCGAAGCAGTTTCGGTAATTTTACAGGTTGCTTCTTATAAAACTCGCAAGAAGAGAATTTTTAAGATGGCGCCGATACATCATCACTTTGAGCTGCTCGGTTGGGCCGAGCCAAAAGTAATTGTTAGATTTTGGATTATAAGTATATTTTTAGCGATTCTAGCAATCGCAACTTTGAAGATGAGGTAATTAATGGATAGATTTAGAAACAAGAATATTCTAATCGTAGGTATTGGAAAAACTGGTTTCAGACTCATAAACTTCTTTAATCGTCTTGAATGTAATATTCGAGTAACAGATATTAAACCTATCTTCGATCTCAATAAAGCAGTTAAGAAACTTCGTAAGATTAAGCCAGCAGTTGAAATGACTTTTGGTGAACACCTTGACGATGACTTTATTAATGCAGACGTTGTTGTGTACTCTGGATCGGTTGATCCGAATATGCCACAACTTGAGCTTGCAAGACGTGAAGGTAAAGAGGTTTACTCAGAATTCGCTCTTGGTAATAAGCTTTGCCGTAAGCCAATCATCGCTGTTTGTGGATCTCATGGTCGTACAACTGTAGCACACATGATTGGATTTACTCTAAGACAAGATGGAAAGAATGTATTCGTTGGTGGAACAAGTGAAAGTCCATTCATTGAGTATTCAATGCTTCCAAACAAAGATGAAATCGATTACGTAGTTGTTGAAGTTTCAGCAGTACAAATGAGACGTCTAACAGACTTCCACCCTAAGATGGTTGTCTTTACTGATATCGCAGATACTTACCCACAAGGACAATTCACGTCGATGGGTGAGTACATGGAAACAAAACTAAGTATCATTAAGACTTTATCTCCTGATGACACTTTAATTGTTAACTTCGATAAGCTTGCAAATAATAGCTTCTTTAGAAATGCAAATTGCCAAACTTATTGGTACTCGAGAAGGTCATTCGTTAAGCTTGGTGTAATGGAAGAGATTCAAGGAACGCACTTCCACGATCGTCGTATCCATTCAAATATCAATTACCACTCAGAATTTGTTGTTAAGAAAATGAGAATCATTGGTCAAAACAACCGTGAAAACTTACTAGCTGCTATCACTGCATGTAAGGCACTAGACCTTTCTGATGAAGCAATTCAAACATGTGTAACAAAATTCCCAGGAATTCCACACAGAATTGAATTCTTAATGGAAAAGAACGGTGTATCTTTCTATAACGATTCAAAAGCTACTGATATGAGAACACTAGTTGAGACAACTAAGGCGTTTAAAACTCCTGTTATCTTAATTGCTGGTGGGAAAGACATTGAAGAACTTGAGTATGAAGCATTCACTGATGAGCTAATCCAAACGACAAGAATCATTGTTCTAGTTGGTGAGGCAAAAGAAAGAATGAACCGTGCTCTTGGTGAGCACCCACAAACTTTCATTGTTGGATCTTTTGAAGAGTCTGTTCTATTTGCTTATCAAAAGTCGAGAACTGGTGACACGATTATTCTTTCACCAGGTAACCCTGCTACGGATTTCTTTAGAGATTACGAAGAGCGTGGGAACTACTTCAAAAAACTTGTTTATCAATTGTAATTTTTTGAAATAATAATTATAGAAATGCCTGCTTTATGCAGGCATTTTTTTTATGCCTAATACAGAACAAGTTTTAAGTCATATGATCTCGTCATGAAGGTTCTGTTATTTTTTATTTTTGTTTCTATTTTTACTACTCAAATCAAAGCTAATCCAAATTATGTAAAAGTTTGTGAAAATCTAGTTGATAAGCGCTTAACAAAGTACAATCAATTTCGTTTTAAAAAACAATGCTCGCAAATTACAACAAAGTATCAGTACCAATGCTTAACAGATATTTTAGACAATCGAAGGGCCTTAAGCCTAGTTGAGTTTAATGCTTGTACATATGTGAAGAGCGCAGAGACTTATGCAAGTATTCGTGAAGTGGCCAAGTATTACCACAGTAGTGTGAATAGTTTTCACGTAACAGTAGCGGCATTAGTTAAAAATAAAAAAGAAAGAGAGTGCGTTTTAAGTATCATTCAAAGAGAAGGTCTGGATCCATTCAACGCCTATACTTGTTTTGATGAGCGTGGATTTGATTCAATAAGACAATTTGCTCAGATGTACATCAAGTAATCTAACGCACGGTTTCTTATATTTATACTGCATCGAATTCAAAATTCATATATTATGAATATATGAACACTCTTGAAAACACGGATCGTTTTGGAAAACTCTTTTTAATTATCACATCAATTATCGTTGGTGTTGGTATTGTCATGGTTTACTCTTCATCTTATATGTTTTCAAAAGAAGTTTACGGTACAAGTCTTCACTTCTTTTCAAGACAAATACTTTTTGCACTAGTAGGCGTAGCAATGGCCTATGTTGTCGCAAAGACGAAGTATCAATTTTGGATTAAGTTTTCATTTCACTTAAATCTTGTGGTCGCTTTTCTATTAGTTCTAACTTTTATTCCTGGATTAGGGGTTGTTGCAAAAGGTGCCAACCGATGGATCAATTTAGGATTTGGATCTCTTCAGCCTGGAGAGCTTGCAAAGTACACAATCCTTATGATGTCTCTTTTCTTTTTTGAAAATTATGAAAAGCTAAATTTAAAGAATCGACTAAAGTACGTTGCAAATATAGGCTTAGTCTTATTACTACTTCTTTTACAACCAGATTTTGGTACATTTTTTATTTGTGCTTTAGGAATGGGTTTTTCTTGTTTCATTTCAAACTTCAATAGAAAGTACTTTTATATCATGGGCGTAACAGGCACGATTCTCTCGGCGCTAATTCTCGTTGCTCAGCCTTATCGTGTTAAGCGTTTAATGGCATTTCTTGATCCTTGGGCCAATCCAAGAGGAAGTGGTTTTCAGGTAATTCAATCATGGATTGGGTTTGCTAATGGTGGCTTTTTTGGAAAGGGAATTGGCAATAGTTTGGAGAAATTATTTTTTCTTCCAGAAGCACATAACGACTTTATTTTCTCAGTTATTGGTGAAGAATTTGGTTTCTTAGGGGTTCTAGGTTTTGTCGTACTTTTCATTGCCTTTACTCATATTGGTTTTAAGCTTGCCTTAACTTTAAAAGACGACATCGCTAAGAAAATGGTCATGTCCATTATTTTTATCATTGGTGTTCAAGCATGTTTAAATATGGGTGTGGTTTTAGGACTTCTTCCAACTAAAGGCTTAAACCTTCCTTTTGTTAGTTATGGAGGCTCATCTCTAATGAGTAATCTAATTGCAATCGGTGTAATCTTCTCTTGTGTGTCACGTCAACGATCGATATCAAATGAGAAGCCGTTTTTTTCTCAACAATAGCCAATATATGCGCTAAATTTAGAAGAAGTAATCTTGTGAAAAGGAACAAGTATGAATATTAATATTCAAAATATTAGCGTGCATTTTATTGGAATTGGTGGAATTGGTATGAGCGGTATCGCTGAAATTCTACTAAGCCTTGGCTATAAAGTAACAGGTTCAGATATTAGTGAATCAGCAAATGTTGCAAGACTTAGAAGTCTAGGAGCTGAAGTATTTATCGGACACAAGCGTGAGAATATCACACCGGATACTACTGTGGTGGTTTACTCATCTGCTGTTAACGAAACAAATCCAGAAATGCAGATGGCGCGTGAAAAACAAATTCCTATTATGAGAAGAGCTGAGATGTTAGCTGAACTTATGAGACTTAAAAGAGGAATCGCAATTGCTGGTACTCATGGCAAGACGACGACAACAAGTTTTTTAGCGACGATCTTACAGGCCAGTAACTATGAGCCAACATATATAATTGGTGGTATTGTTTCCAATCTTGCTGGTCATGCAAAAGTTGGTACTGGTGAGTATCTTGTTGCAGAAGCGGACGAATCAGATGGATCATTTCTTATGCTAAATCCAATTATGTCTGTCGTAACAAACATCGATCTTGATCACATGGATCACTATGGAAGTGAAGATGTATTAATGGATAGCTTTGAAGAATTTATTAATAAAGTTCCATTCTATGGCCTTTCTTCTTTAAATGCAGATGACAAGAGACTAATGAGTCTCGTGCCAAAGGTTAAAAAACCTATTGTTACTTTTGGAATTGAAAAAGAAGCAGATTACAGGGCCGTCGATATTAAAATGTCTGACCTTTGCTCTGAGTTTGATCTTATTGTTGAGTCGCAAAATCTTGGACGTTTCACAATTAATCTTCCAGGTAAGCACAATGTTCAAAATGCTCTAGGGGCTATCTCTATTGCACATAAAATGGGAGTTCCTGTCGACATGATTAGAAGCTCAATTCGAAGCTTTGAAAATGTAGGGCGTCGTTTCCAGTTATTATATAAAACAGATGAAGTGGAAATCTTAGATGATTATGGTCATCATCCAACAGAAATTGCTAACACTCTAAATACTTTAAAAGAAATTAGATCACATAAGAAGATTGCGATCTTTGAACCGCACCGTTTTTCAAGAACTAAAGACTGTTGGAATGAATTCCTACATTGCTTTAATGATGTTGATGAATTGTATATGTGTCCAATATATCCGGCCAGTGAAAGTCCTATCCCAGGAATTACTTCAGAAAGATTAGTTGAAGATATTAATCGTCTTCACCCTGGACTTGCAAAGAATATTGAGCTTAAAGATTTAGATACAATTATTAAGTCTAATAAGAATTCGACAATTATGACTTTGGGAGCTGGTTCTATTGGCCGTGTGATTAGAGAATGGGTTTTAGATAACGATCGCAATGAATAAGATTGAAGATATCCTAAGTAATATTCAAAATATTGAAGTTGAGATAGATAAAGATCTATCAAAATATTCAACGATGAGACTTCAGTCTAAAGGTGACCTAATTACTGTAAAGGATTTGGTTGCCCTTAAAGAAGTTGTAAGAACACTTACATCTAAAAATATAACTTATATGCTTTTAGGTCTTGGTGCTAACCAACTTTTAAATGAGAGAATTGTAAATCCAATAATTAATTTAGACTTTGATTATGATCGTGCGATTTTTAATCAATATAGAGAAAGTTATATTCTTCCTGCGTCAGTGAAGTTATCAAGCTTAACTTCTCATGCCTCAAAATTTGGTAACAAAGGATGGGAGGTTATAACAGGGATACCTGCAACTCTTGGTGGGGCCGTATTTATGAATGCTGGCACAGGCCTTGGCTGGATTAGTGAAATCATCGCCTGCGTTTGGTATATTGATAAAGAGGGGAATGAGTATCTTCATGAGGTAACGAAAGATAGTTTTTCTTATCGTCAAAACAACTTTCTAAAGCCAGGTGATGTTGTTTATAAAGTCGAGCTAGTTGCTAATGGGCAAGATAAATACCTTGGAGAAAAGATTCGTAACTACTTACTAATGAGAAATAAGTCACAGCCATTAAAGGAAAAAACTTGTGGAAGTGTCTTTAAAAATATCGTTGGAGATAAGCGAACTTGCACTGCAGGACAATTTATTGATATACTTAATTTGAAAGGATTACAGGTTGGTGACGTACGAGTAAGTAATCTCCATGGGAATTTTATGGAGAATTTCGATAAAGCCACGGCCAGCGATGTAAAAGAACTTATTAAAATTGTTCAGGATGAGCTTTACCTCAATTACGGTTTAAAGTTTGAGCCTGAAGTCAGGATAGATGTTTAATGAAAAAAGCTATTTCAATTATTTCTTTTCTTCTTTTGAGTGGATCTGCATTAGCAGTCTCTCAACCTATGGAGAAGATTAAATATAAGACAGCTTTTGGTAAATGTCCTTCACGTGCTGCTGGAACACTTACACTGAAACTAGTGAAAGACTTTGAAAAGAATCGTTCTTTAAGAAGTATGAAGAATCTTATTGCAGCAGATAAATTGAAAGAAAAACATTTCTTATCAGATTACGCTATTAAGTATGATCCAATGGAAGGAATGCTAAACTTTATCTACGAATGTCCATCCCCATTAATGAAAGTTCAAATCTATAAAGAAAATGGGATGGAGTCTTATGAAGCAATTCTTGTTGAAAATGGTCAACTATTTGATCCTACTTATGAGATACTTCTAAGAACTGAAAAAAAATTAAATTATGCTCTACCATACCTTGCTATCCCAGTAGGGGAAATGGATAAGACTGTTCAGAAAAATATCACTCGTATTATTGCAGATCTTGATCTTGTTTTTAGAAAGTTAATTTCTGAAGTTATCATTAGTGATGATAAAGAGTTAACGATGATTCTTTCAATTAAAGGAAAGCCTTCGAGCGTCTTTATGGGTAAAGATGAATGGCCTCTTAAAGTTGAAAAGTTGACTCAAATCATTGGTTATATGAACAAGAAAAAGAAAATTCCATCTGTGATAAATATTACAAATTCCAAAAAAGTTGTTGTCAAGTTCAACGACTAATTCTAAAATTTCATTATATGCGGTAAAAATTGCCGTTAGATTTCTTTATTAACAGAATGATTCTGTAAGAAAAACTAGAGAAAGGATTCTCAATGAAAGAAAAAAACATCGTTGTCGGTTTAGACGTTGGTACAACTAAAGTCTGCACAATCGTAGGTATCCAAAACATTTCTAATCAAAACACTGGTAAAGCTGAGCTTGAAATCATTGGTATTGGTACACATCCAAGTCATGGTTTAAAGAAAGGCAGTGTTGTAAATATCGATAAAACAGTACGCTCAATTCATAACTCGCTTGAAGAAGCTAGGCTAATGGCAGGAGTTGATATCCATAGCGCAACTATTGGAATCGCTGGTAGTCATATCTACAGCTTCAATAGTTCTGGTGTTGTTGCTGTTAAAGGAAATGAAATTTCTCAAGATGATGTTGATCGCGTACTTGAAGCAGCAAAGGCTGTTGTAATGCCAAGTGATCGCGAAATCATTCACGTAATTGCACAAGAGTATAAAGTTGATAATACAACTGGTATTAAAAATCCAATTGGTATGTGTGGAACTCGTCTAGAGGCACACGTTCATATTGTTACTGGATCAATCTCTTTGATTCAAAATTTAGTAAAGTGTGTTGAGCATACAGGTGTTAAAGTTGAAAACGTTACACTTCAACCAATTGCTTCTTCTGAATCAGTTCTTTCTCCTGAAGAAAAAGAAATGGGGACATTACTAGTTGATATCGGTGGTGGAACAACAGATCTTGCACTATGGAAAGATGGTGCTCTTGTTCATACACAGGTAATTCCAGTTGGTGGAAATCATTTCACAAATGATCTAGCTGTAGCACTTAAGATTCCTCATGCAGAAGCTGAAAGAATTAAAATTAACCACGGATCTGTTCTTCCAGAACAAGTTAATCAATCAGCTCACATTACAGTTCAAGGGATTTCTGGAACTAAGCCAAGAGAAGTACAACTGCACACAGTCGCAAACGTACTTGGTGCAAGAGCGGAAGAATTATTTGATCTAATAAAAAATATTATTAAAGAAAAAAATCTTGGTGATGAAATCAGTGGGGGAGTTGTTCTTACTGGTGGTGGTGCCATGATTAAGGGAATGCCTGAGATTGGTGAGTATCTTCTAGAGAGACCACTAAAAATAGGTTTCCCAATAGCTTTTGGTGGCATGACAAATATTATGCAAAATCCAAAATTTTCAACTGTATTAGGTCTTCTACTTGAAGCCTCAAAAGGCAGAGAAGTTGAAGTAGAAGAGGAAGAAGATATTAATCAAATAGATATTGTAAGTAAGTTATCAGGATCTATTAAATCAGTATTCAGAGAAATTTTTTAAATAAGGGGGAACTTATGTTCGAAATTTCTGACAACAACGAATTAAAACTAACTGAAGGCGCGAAGATTCGCGTTGTTGGTGTTGGTGGCGGTGGCTGTAATGCCGTAAACACAATGATTAAGGCCGGTCTAACTGGTGTTGAATATATTGTTGCTAACACTGACTCACAAGCACTTGCTGTAAACTTAGCACCAACAAAAGTACAACTAGGTGTTGAGCTAACTAAAGGTCTTGGCGCTGGGGCCAACCCAGAAGTAGGTCGTAAAGCAGCTCTAGATGAGTATGAAATGCTAAGCCAGGTTCTAGAGGGATCTGACATGGTATTTATCACTGCCGGTATGGGTGGTGGAACAGGGACTGGTGCAGCTCCTGTAATTGCAAAACTTGCACGTGAGCTTGGTGCTCTTACTGTTGGTGTTGTTACAAAACCATTTATCTTCGAAGGTAAGAAGAGAATGAGACAAGCATCAACTGGTATCCAAACTCTAGAGGAAAATGTTGATTCACTAATTACAATTCCTAACCAAAGACTTCTTCAATTAGCAGGTGAAAGCTTATCTTTAGTAGAAACTTTCATGAAAGCTGATGAAGTACTTTTAAATGCAGTTAGAGGTATCTCTGACCTTATCAATACTACTGGTCATATCAATGCTGACTTTGCAGACGTTTCAACTGTTATGTCTAATAAAGGACTTGCTCTAATGGGTACAGGTCTTTGTGCAGGTCCAGATAGAGCTATTAAAGCAGCTAATGAAGCTATCTCTTCACCACTACTGGAAGATATTTCAATTGATGGTGCAACTGGTATCATCATTAACATCACTGGTGGTTCTTCAATGACTATGCATGAAGTAAATGAAGCAGCTACTTTAATTATGGAAGCAGCTGATGAAGATGCAGAAGTAATCTTTGGTTCTGTAGTTGATGATGAGCTTGAAGATAATATCAAAGTAACAGTAATCGCTACTGGTCTTGGTGGTCGTGAAGCAGCTGTTAATGTAGCTCCTCAACAAGAACTTAGAAGACCAGTTGTTCAAGAGTCTAAGCCAGTATATGTAGCACCTGTAGCTCCAGCTGCTCCAGTTGTTGAAGAAAAGCCAGTTTATGAGCAACCAGTTGCTCAACCTGCTATGCAACAAGCTGCTTACCATGAAGCTCCTGTTCAATCTAACCCACAGGTAGATGCAATGAGAGAGATTCAAATGGAAGCTCAACGTGAACAACTTGTACAAGATACAGTAGTTGAAAGTTCAAGAGCTCACTCATTTGATGGTGATAACTTAGAAACGACTCAAAGACCAAGTCTTACTGATTCAATTAGAGAAGCTGCATCTCAATATGAAGCTTCAAAGTCTGAAGTAGACCCATGGGCCAATGAGAAAGTATTAACTGGGAACAATACTGCTGAGAAATCAGATCGTCCAAAATCAATTGCGGAAAAACTAGGTTTTATCAATTTTGATGAAGATGAATTAGATACTCCTTCATACTTAAGAAAAGAAGAAACACAACAACCTTCTGGAACTGAAACTTTTCGCCAAGTAGAGCGATAGGATTCCCCCCAAAGTATATTTGATGGAAACATCAAAAAAGAGGGCCCGTAAGGGCCCTTTTTTTATAATGAATTTGATTTTAAAATATTTGATTTGAATGATTCTAACAGCTCTGCTGTATCGGCCTTAAAATCTTCTGGAAGCTTAATTAAGAGTTTTGAATTATTATGCGGAATATTTCTTAAGACAAGTCTGTAGTTTCCTTCCCATTCTTGCCAGCTCAATTCATATTGCCAACGACTAAATTGACCACCACCAAATTTCACATCTCTTTTTTCAGGCATTAAAGCATCAATAGTATAAGATACTTTTTGTTTTAAACCAGCTGATGTTAAATCCTTTTCACATTCTCTAATTAAGCGGTCATGTTTAGAATCAAAGACAATATTTGGTTTATTCTCTTTCATGATCTGATTAATTTGGCCTTTTAGTATTTCAAGATCGTTCACTTTTACTTCCTTACTTTTCTATTTTCAATCTCTCCCTCATTTCATCTTCAATTTCTTTTTGAACGTGCAATTGTACATAAGTTTCAATTAAGTCACTTTCAACATCAATTTTGTACTCGCATAAGATGAAAGTTGGGATTTTATGTTTATTCCAAGTATTCTTTTTAAAATTATAAATATAAACACCCTTTTCTGGTGTTTCACTAGTTGTTCTTTCGTTTGTGATAGATACCCACTCGTGTTTTGAGTACAAGTTGAAGTGTTCACGGCATAGGTGAAGAGCATCAACATTGAAGTAATCATTTTCAACAAGTTCTTTTTCACAAATACTACAAAGACCAAGAATTTTTTCTTGAGGCTTGTTTTTTTCTAAGAGATTATTAATTTTATCAGTTAGCTTTCCGTCTTGAGTTTCTTCTTTCTTTATTTCTTTGCGAAAAGCAATGAATGCAAATACCCCAATGAGCATAAATAGCGCAATAGCAATGATTACAAGTAATGCAATGATGATAACTGAATTGTCCATGTTATTAGTTTAATGGACTTAGCAAATATGAACAATGGCCAGAGGCCTATATCCTAGTATATTTTGAAAATATCTTCTTACCGCTACTCTGATGCGTTCTGTTCTCTGATCGATCGTTCCATTTTCGTTAAAGTAATCAAAGCAAATTTCTTGTAGTTGACTAATTTGATCTGAATCCTCAGGTATCCCCATTGTTGTTACGTGAACTCTATGTTTTGAACGTTTTAGACTATTATTTGAAATAGAGACAAAGACTGTACCGAGGGTGGCCATTTTTCTTCTTTCTGAAATCTTTTCGCGCTCAATAACAATTCTATTGCCGTGGATTAAAATTGGAGGAATCTCCTGTGAACGATTAACTTTTAATTTACCATCTTGTGTAAATGAAATGCAGTCGTGATTTTTAATCTCAATAGCTTGTGTATTAGGAAGGATTGATTTTATAAATTCGCAATGCTTTCTTAGAAAATATGTTTCCCCATGAATTGGAATAGCAATCGTTGGTTTATAGTGATCGTATACATCTTTAAGATCTGCTTTACCAGGATGGCCAGATGCGTGAATCATTCCATTGTAATGTGTTATGACTTCACAACCCTTATCTGTAATTTCATTATAAAGAAGAGCTAATTTTTTTTCATTTCCCGGTATAGCTTTTGAACTAAAGATGAAAGTATCGGTTTCATTAAGTTTATAATACTTATCACTTGTACTTGTAATTCTTTTTACTGTTCCTCTGAACTCGCCTTGGCTACCTGAGCAAAGAATAATATGTTTTTTCTTTAAGTCTGCTACTGACTCAACTTCACGCACTAGTCCATGATCATTGAAGATTTCACATTCTCTAGCAATTTGTGTGTACTTAAGTAATGAACGACCATAGGGAACGACTTTCAATTTGAGTTCTTGAGCAATATTGAAAATAGTTTGTAGGCGATGAATGTTAGAAGCAAAGCAAGTTATAAATACTCGTCCCTTAGCATCTGAAATAAAAGTGGATAAGTCTTTTTTTAGTTCTGACTCTGATGTCGTTCTATCATTGCTGCTTGTAATATTTGTAGAATCTAGCATTGCAATTCTATTACTAAATTTCTTAGACAGAAGATTGATCTTTTCTAATTCAATCGGTTCCTCGTATTCCGAATTAAAATCACACTTGAAATCGGAAATAAAAAGCACTCCAGTATCGATTTCTTTGATACCAAGATGAATCCCTTTAGTATTTGGAATAGAGTGATTAACATGGACGATGTCTATTTGAATTTCATTGAGAATTAATTGACTCTCTAAGCGATTTATTTTTTTTGAAAGATTCAAATACGATAATTTATCTTCAATTAGTTCTTTTGCGAAAGTTGGAGCATATACTTCTGCTTCAGGAAATCTTTCAATATAGTGAGAGATCGCACCAATATGATCTTCGTGGCCGTGAGTAATAATTAAAGCATCAATCTCAACTTCAACATTTTTTAAATCTGGAATCAAGTAGTTGATATCAAAACAGTCTTCGTAAGGAAATAGAATTCCACTATCGATAATCAGGTTTGTATTTTTATATGATACTAAAGTCGCGTTAGAACCAATCTGTCCAACTCCGCCGAGAGGTGAAATATTTAAGTTAGACATTAAGATCCTTTTGTCGAATTCAGCAATAATTCGAATTCTTTATTGTGTTCAACTAATTGTAGTAATCTTGCAGCTAATATCTCAGATGCAACATCAGTTTCTTCTCCAACGATGAAGTCTGCATATTGTCTTTGAGGTGCTAAAAACTTTTCATACATTGGACGTACGCTATCGTAGTATTGATTGATAACACTTTCTAAACTTCTACCTCTTTCTGCAACATCTCGATTAAGTCTTCTTGTGAAGCGAATATCTGCTTCAACATGGAGAAAACAACGTATATCTAATTTCTCTCTGATTTCTTGATCAAAAAGTGTGAAGATTCCTTCAAAGAGAACAACTGGTGTAGGTTTTAAAGTCGTTGTTGTAGCGGTACGATTACTCGTTTTGAAATCGTAATTTGGAACTTCAATCGACTCGTCATTCTTCAGTGCTGTAATATGTTGTTGAAGAAGAGGCCAGTCAAATGCTTGGGGATGATCGTAATTTGGTCGTCCTGATTTCGTATAATGCTCTTTTGGTTGCTCTGGTAGATAGTAAGAGTCCATTGATAGAACTGACACTTTCTCTTTTGGTAGTTTAGAAATTACCTTTGATGCAAAAGTAGTTTTTCCTGAACCTGAACCACCAGTGATTCCAATTAGCTTCATAGATGACCTTTGTTTGAATGTTTTCAGTAACTTATCACAGATTGAGTTCACATCAAATAAAAGAGGTGATAATCTTATAATAATTACATTTGTGTCATTCGTCAGGGATATTCGATGTCTAGAATTTTATCTATTTTGCTAATTTCTTTCCTAAGTTCAATGGTTTACGGAGCGAGTCTTAATGTCGCAATCTCATCATCACCTAATAGCTTAAGCCCATTTTTTTCAACTGATGCAAATTCGCAAAATATCAATCGTCTTATTAATGCATCACTAATCGACTTTGACAGTAATATGCAACCTATTTGTCAGTTGTGTGAATCATTCAAGGAATTTCGCACAAAGGATAATTATAAGATTCGCTTTAAACTTAAGCCTGGTCTCAAATTTTCTAATGGTGAAGAATTAACTTCTAAAGATGTTCAAAAGTCTCATTTTTATTTCACAGAAACGGCTAAGATCAAATCAATTTTTAGATTCGCATTTGGAAATATAACAGAAGTTAAGATTATAGATAAATTAACATTCGAATTAATTTATAAAAGTTTTGGCCTTGATCATCTTCCCAACTTAGTTCTATTTAAAATTATTCAAATTCCTAATTACGACGTTATCGATAAGGTTGAAATGGTCGATATTGTAGGAGCAGGTGATTATAAGATTACTAAAATTGCTCCACTACAAATCGACTTGAAGTCACTTAAGAAAGGTCATTATGATTTAAATTTTGTTGTCGTTAAAGATGAAACAACCCTTTCTTTGAAGCTTATTAAAGGTGAGATTGATCTTTCTGTCGCTAATATTTCACCTCGTAAGGTTAACTACTTAGAAAAGAATAGTGATGTGAATGTTCAAAAGGTTTTGGGAACAGATTATAATTTTATAGGACTAAATCAAAAGAAGGGTGTTCTACAAAATGTGAATATTAGAAAGGCGTTAAGCCATCTCGTTCCACGTAACAAAATTATAGAGTATAAATTTAAAAATAATGCTGTTGCATCTAATGGACTGTTCGCAAAATCATTTAAGAGTTTCTATATAGACATGCCCGTCGATGAGTTTGATCCTAAACTCGCTTATGATCTTTTTTTAAAAGCGGGCTTTGTAAGGAAGAATGGTGTTTGGTACGACCCAGAAGGTAAGACATTCTCTCTAACTTGGAAGACTAGTAGTAATAAGTTTCAACAAGAACTTGTTACAATTATCAAGAATGAATTCGAAAAATTTGGTCTCGTTGTTAATGTTGTCCCTCAGGAGTGGGGAACATTTCTTAGGGGAGTCAAAAGAGGGGAATATGATCTTTATTTAGGGCGTTGGATCGGCTTTACTGGTCAAGATATGCTTAAGTTCGCTTTTTACTCTGAAAATATGGCCCCAAAAGGTGCAAATCGTGTCTTTTTTGATAATAAAGAATTCGATAATTTAATTGTAAAGGCAGAGCAAACTATTGATAAGAAGAAGGAAGTTGCTCTTTATAAAAAAGCCAATATTGTAGTAAACGAACAATACCCATATATTAGTTTATGGCACCCGCATGTTATTTGGGTGATGAGTAAATGTGTAAAACTGAAAGAGATTTATCCAAATGGAAACTTTCTAGTTTTAAAGGAAATTGAGAATGTCTGTAAAAACTGAAATCTTTAAAATTGTTACGATCGAGTTTCAAAGTAGCTCACAATGTGAAGAAGTAAATAAAATCGCCCTTAATGACTTTGAAGTTGATGGGATTGAAGAATTCTCAATGGAAGAAGCTCGTGTTGATGAAATTTTAGGAGAAAGAGCCTATTCTGGTGGAGATGTTCCAGAATCTGTTATTGATGAAGTCGTTGATATATCAGATGACCAAGATGTGAAAAAGTTTAATTACTTTTTCTTCCAAGGTGACATTAATAGGGCCCATGATTTTGTTAAAGCGATTGAAGGTATGGACTTATCTATTGAAGTTAAGGATGAGGAATACTCAGATTGGAATGAAGTTTGGAAAAAGCACTATGCACCTATTGAAGTAACTCCAGAGCTAAGTGTAATTCCTGAATGGTTTAAAGAAGAAGATTACAAATCAAATAATAACAATATCTATATTATTCCTGGAATGGGCTTCGGTACAGGTGAGCATGAAACAACTTATTTATGCTTGAAACATTTTATGGCCGTTAAGGATTCATTTAAGGATAAAGATCTGTGTCTAGACTTTGGATGTGGATCTGGAATTCTAGGTATTGGTGCAATCAAAAAGAGTAATATGCTCGTAGACTTTGTTGATATTGATCCAGCAGCACTTGATAATTGTCATGAAAACTTAAAACTTAATTTAGATGAAGATCGCTTAAATGGACATCGACTAGTTGCTCGTAAACGCTTTAATCTTGATGATAAGTACAAGTTAGTTTTTGCAAATATACTTATGCATGTTCTTGTTTCAGAAAAGGAAGTACTCCTAGATTCCCTAGATGATAATGGTTATTTAGTTTTATCTGGAATCTTAAATGAACAAGTTAATGATGTAATTGAAGAGTATAAGTCTTTGAAGAAAATTGATGTATTATCTAAAGGTGATTGGTCTGCAATTCTTTTAAGAAAGGAGTAGTTCATGCGTGCTATTTATACTCGAGATGATCTTTCTCCATCGATTGATGGAATACTAAGCTTTTCAGATGATCGAAGCCACCACTTAATTAAAGTCGTAAGAGTTAAAAAAGGCGATGAAGTACTACTACTTGATGGTCAAGGTGGTCGTTATACAAGTGAAGTTATAAATTGCACCAAGAGAGAAGTTTCTCTTAAAATAAAATCCTTTGAGAAAGTAGATAAGTTTTCAAATATCGACTTAGCAATAGGTCTTCCAAAAAGAGAGGCTTTTGAAAACGCACTTAAGAATGCAACTCAAGTCGGTATCTCTGAAGTATTTCCGTTTCAAGCAGATTATTCTAACTGGTCAATAAAGAACTTTGATCGTGTTAGCTCTGTAATTGAAAGCTCGTTAATTCAATCTAATAATCCTTATATGCCGATTGTGCATCATGAAACTGCTAGTTTAGATGCTCTTTTTGAGATCTTCCATCAGTATGATTATATATTCCTAACGACATTATCCCGTGCAAATGGTAATGATATCGAAGACATTAAAAGCATCAAAGATAAACGTATTTTAATTATCATTGGACCGGAGGGTGGTCTCTCTAACCGTGAAGAAGAACTTATGTTTAAAGAGAATAATGTAATTGGCCTTAGGTTAGCGACACCTATTCTCAAAACGGAAAGTGCAGTACTGACAATTGTGGGCTATGTACTTGGAAAATTTGATGTTAAATAAAAAATGTGTCATCCTATTATAAGAGGGCTCAGGGATGAATTTAGATACACAACATAATAAGAAACCAATAAATTTAAATGACTTCGAAGAATTTGAAGACTTTGAAATTGAAGATATACCATTTAAGCCAATTAATGAAGGTCTAGGCTTTCACCATGGAAGAGCAAGTAAAGAAGTATTGAAAAGTGCCAGAGTTGAAGTTACACCAACTCAGTCACATGTTAATAACTTTAATAAAGTTCTTGGCCGTGAAAAAGAAATGAGTGTTCCATCAGAACTTGAAGCTTTCTATCGTAAAGGAACTGAGTCTGAGATTCCTAAAGTAAATCGTGAAATTGAAATTAAGAGTAAAGCTCAAGATGTTTCAATTGCAAGGCGTTTTGCTTCTTACATAATTGATATGAGTGTGTCTTTAGTTGTTTTTGCTGTCACATTAGCTGCAATGTTTTTAGTAAGTGGCCTACCTCAAGAGTCATTTATTGAAATCACACTTCAAAATTCAAATTATAGATTTTTGATTGCTTTATTTGTACTGATTCATATTATCTATCGTATAACATCAGTTTATAGACCTACTTTTGGTCAATACATCTGTGGATTAAAACCAAAGCTTTCTAATGAAGCAGCATTTAATACTATTATTGAAAGAACTTTATTTGAATTCATTTCAATTCCACTTTTAGGTCTTCCATATATTCTAGGACTTGATAAGAAGTTCTTTGGAAATAGTTTAAAAAAGAGTAAGTAATGAAATATCAAGAAGCAAAGGATTATGTTGAAGCTAACTTTAGTGGGCAAAAAATTGTTTTTACTAATGGCTGCTTTGATATTCTCCATCGTGGACATTTAATGTACTTAAATGAAGCGAAGAAGCTCGGTGATGTACTTATCATTGGACTTAATTCAGATAGCAGCGTTAAGCGTTTGAAAGGTGAAGATAGACCTGTTAATCCAGAGAATGATCGCCAATTTATGCTTGAAAATTTAAAAGCCGTTGATAAGGTTTTTATTTTTGATGAAGATACGCCGTATGAATTGATTAATGCTGTTTTACCAAATACTCTAGTTAAAGGTGGTGACTGGGCCATTGAGCAAATTGTTGGACATGATATTGTAACGGCCAATGGTGGACAAGTGCTAAGTCTAAACTTTGAAGACGGCTATTCTACGACGAATTTAATCGAAAAGATTCAAGGTAGATCGTAAGTGTATATACATTTACATCAAGATTACGCTGTTATTTCTAACGAAGAATCTAGTATTGAAATTCCTTTTTCGCAAATTTTAAAAACAATTAAAGCTACTCTCAAATCTGGATTAGTAGTTGTTGTAAAATTTCAAGATTGTAATTTTAAATTATCAAATTTAAGAAGTAAGCACTATGTTGCTAATAATGATTTTGCATTTATTAATACTTCATTAAAAAATAGATTTCCTATTGATTATAAAATTAAATCACCGAGTGAAATGCTCCAGTATATGCTTGATTTGAACGATTTGTTTCTTAAGTAATTGATTCTCCTGAGCTCCTTTAGTAGTCGGTCGGAGTTGTTCGGTATCATATTGTCATCGTAGCAAATACTGCGTCCAAAAAAGTAAAAAAACTTCCACTTTTCTCTCAAGAATATTTCCGAGTAACCGTTATGGGTATTGCAACCAGATGGGTCTGGTTGTTTGGGATTTAAAATTGTTGAGACAAGGAGTTTCAACGCAAATTACACAAGGAGGTTGCTTATTCGAGGAGAATAGTAATGGGATTAAGAATTAACACGAACACACAGTCAATTTCAGCACAAAGAAGTCTAGGTCAAGTTAAGAGAACACAAGATGAGTCTTTAAACAAGCTTTCATCAGGTTCAAGAATTAACAAGGCAAGTGACGATGCTGCAGGACTTGCGATATCTGAAAAGTTAAGAGCGAATATCAGAGGTACTCAACAAGCGGCAAGAAACGCGGGTGATGGTATCTCAATGATTCAGATCGCTGAAGGTGGGATGAACGAAGTATCAAATATTTTAGTTCGTCTAAGAGAGCTTTCAGTACAATCTGCATCAGATACAATTGGTGATACTGAACGTGAATTTACTGATAAAGAATTCCAACAACTAACTAAAGAAGTTGATAGAATTGCAGAGTCAGTACAGTTTAACGGAACATCACTAATTAATGGTGAAGGTGACGATAAGGAATTCCAAATTGGTTTATATAATGATGAAACTAATGACAGAATTGCTTACAAGCCATCAGCAGTATCAGTTAAGACAGAAGACCTAGGTATTGGTGGGCTTTCTGTTGCTACAAAAGGTGACGCTCAGACTAACCTTGAGGCTATTGATAAGGCGATGACATCAGTGTCTGGTGGACGTGCGGAGCTAGGGGCTTTACAAAATAGACTACAGTCTACAATTAATAACCTAGAAATCTCTAATGAAAATATGAGTGCCGCAAATTCACGAATCAGAGATACAGATGTAGCAGCAGAGTCTGCAAACTTAGCTAAGGCGAATATCCTTACTAACTCTGCAACTTCGGTACTTTCGCAAGCAAACGCTTCGAGCCAATCTGCACTGAGACTGATCGGTTAAGTAAAAATCTAAATCGAAAGCAACATCTAAAAGTAAGGGCCTTCTTCGGAAGGCCCTTATTCATTTATCTTATAGTTTCATTTTGAAAAATTGAGCTTAAATAAATAGACCACGTTTTCACGTGGCCCACTAGAATCTTGAAAGAGCAGAAACTCAGGAGAGAGAATCGCTCATTTCTAATTATATTCATAAATCTTATTTCAAAATATGATCCTAATCATTTATTAGTGGCAAAAAATAATGTCGATTTTCATCCACTTTTTAAGTACTTATTATTGATACCTTAACTTCTAACCTATTGAATTTATGTTAATTTATATACTTTTTTCCAAATATTTGAGGGATTAACTAAAGTATTTAACCGAGTGTAACGAACAGGTATTTGTGAACACTAATTTTGTCTGAAAGCTATTTAAGTAGGACGTGAGGAAAGGAGAAAAAAATGGGTTTACGTATTGCAACTAATACCGCTGCGCAAATGGTGCAGAAAAACATTAAACAAACAGGTAAAGCTTCCGGGGAGGCCTTGGAGAAGTTATCGAGTGGTAAGAGGATTAATAAGTCCGCAGATGATGCTGCCGGTTTAGCGATTGCTAAGAATATGGAAGCACAAGTTAAGGGTTTACGTCAGGCTTCTCGAAACGCAAATGATGGTATTTCAATGGTTCAGACTGCTGAAGGTGCCATGAATGAAACGAGTAATATTTTAGTAAGATTGAGAGAGCTATCAGTTCAGGCCGCATCGGATACGATTGGTGATACTGAACGTGGCTTCCTTGATAAAGAATATCAGCAATTGGTTAAAGAAGTTGATCGTATTGCTGAGTCGACAAAGTATGGATCGATTGAATTATTAAATGGATCAGGTTCCGAGATGGATATTCAGGTTGGTACTTTTGCTGGCGATAGTGGGCAAATCCAATATGACCCTTCTCAAACAAATGCAACTTCATCCGCACTGAATATTTCAGGTTTAAGCGTTTCTTCTAAAGATGATGCAAGATCGTCAATGGAGAACGTGGATGAGGCCATTACGAGTTTATCAGAGCAACGAGCGAATCTCGGTGCGATTCAGTCAAGGCTGCAATCTTCGGTTAATAACCTTGAGATTCAAGCGACTAACTTAGACTCGTCTAGATCTGTAATTGAGGATGCTGACGTGGCCTTCGAGTCATCTCAATTAGCTTCTTCTAATATTGCTAAGCAAGCAGGTATCTCATCGTTAGCACAGGCTAATAATCTGAACTCTGCAGCACTTAGATTAGTAGGTTAATAAATATGGGGGTCCTGCCCCCACTCCTTTCTTAAATAATTAAGCGGCCTTGTGTAGGAGAGACCAAGGCCGCCTTTTTAGGAGAAAGAAGTATGTTAAGGTTGAGAGACAAATGAGCACAAAGAAGTTTGAACAAGATATTATTGAATCAATAAATGAAAACAGTGAAGTTATTGTCTGGGACGTTATTGATCATAATATTGTTAGACTTCCGGCCAAAATAAAAAGTCTTAATGCCTTTGCCAAACAAATCTTTTTAACAATCGAAGATGGTTTAAGAGATAGCTTGGCCCACTTTGTTCGAGGGCCAGGACTATTAAAGTTCTATATTCCAGATTTACAATTAATATTCATTAGCGAGTTAAATGCATCACATGGTAATAGCTTAGAGATCTCGTATCCAGTAAAGGAGAAGAGACTCGAGAGACGTGAACATGAACGCTTTGAGCCTTTGATTCCACTTTATAGTTGTTTTCAAAATATAAAATATG
Source organism: Halobacteriovorax sp. XZX-3 (assembly GCF_043196495.1). Taxonomy (NCBI): domain Bacteria; kingdom Pseudomonadati; phylum Bdellovibrionota; class Bacteriovoracia; order Bacteriovoracales; family Halobacteriovoraceae; genus Halobacteriovorax; species Halobacteriovorax sp. XZX-3. The sequence goes on from NZ_JBEBMO010000001.1 coordinate 2,035,944, forward strand.
AAATCTTCGATATAAGTGAAGGAGGGATTTCTTTTGTCTTGGGTGCATCTCAATATGAACAGCTCTTTAGTAATAAGAATGAGGTATTAAATTTTGAGGTAGGATTTGCGAAAGAAAAAATTCATGTGAAAGGCCATGTTGTAAATAAAAAGAAGATTAGACCTTATCAGATTTCAAGATTTCCATACGGTGCTTATCGAATTGCAGTTGCAATTGATAATAACCCCGAATATCGAAAGCATGTGAAAAAGCTTCAAGCGGGTTGTGATAATCTTATTAAAGATCTACTTTGATTATCTGCGCTAATCCTATATGATTACTTTATGAGTTGTTATGTGATTTCTGATGTCCACGTGAAATGGGATCAAAAAAATTCTGAATTTCTTAAAAAATTTCTATCTATTGATTTCAATGAAAATGATCGTATTTATTTACTAGGTGATATTTTTGACTTAATGGTTGGAAGCTACCAAGAGTATGAAAAGCAATACGATTGGTTCTTTAAACGTATCAAGGAAATTAAAGATATAGGTGCGACAATTTTCTATATACAAGGAAATCACGATTTTCATATTGAAGACTTACTAACTGATAATGGAATTATTGTAAAAACTAAACCATTTGTAGAAATTGTGAATGAAAGAAAAGTTTTATTCTGCCATGGTGATGAGATAGAAATTGAAAATTTCAATTACCGAGTATGGCGTGGCTTTATTAGGAGTTACCCTTTAGCGCTTATTTCAAAATATATATTCAATTATAAGATCGTAAAGGCCATTGGGGATTACCTTTCTCATAAAAGTAGACAAAGAAATGAAAAACGATATGGTCAAACACAATTGAATGATGGAATTCGCGATAAGTTTAGAAAGAGCGCTGAAATTGCTTCAAGAGAATACAATGTCGATATAATTATCTGTGGCCATAGTCATTATCAAGATGAATTCGTTTCTGAGAATTTTTCATACTATAACTGTGGATACGTACCAGCTTCAAATAAGTTTTTAATTATCAATGATGATTATAGTTTTGAAGAATTAATTTAATCTTATCTTCTTCCGTATTTAAACTTCTCTTTTAACGTTCTAAAGTAATTTCTTTCTTCGTTAATATAGAAGTTAACATGACTACTTCTAGATTTTTTTATTTGAATCTCGTCTTTAGGCTCTAGCTTAAATTCTTTTTGTCCATCAATAGTAAGATAAATGTCTTCTTGCCCACGTGGAATAATAATACTTAATGTTTCGTTATCTGGTAGAACCATCGGTCTATGGGTTAGGGCATGTGGACAAATTGGAGTGAGGACAACTCCTTTAACACTAGGGTGTAGAATTGGTCCATTCGCAGCTAGTGAGTATGCTGTTGATCCAATCGGTGTACTCACGATTAATCCATCTCCTGCTAGGTTGTATATACTCTCGCCATTTGCCTCTAGTTCAAGATTAAACATTCTTGAAATACCAGATTTAGTAATAACAGCATCATTCATAAAGTTAAGTTTAATTTTCTTGTGTCCAGGGCGTGTAATCTCAGCTTGGTATATCTGAACTTTGCGAGTTTTTAATTTTCCCTTCAGTGCCATTTCAAGACCTTCATAGAAATCGTGCTTCGCAAACTCAGCGATAAATCCAAGATTACCCATGTTTATTCCAAAGATATTCACCTTTTTAATATCTTTACTTCTTACTGCACCAATTAAGGTCCCATCACCACCAAGCGTAATTAATATTTTGCATTTTTTAGCAATATCATCTCGATTGATGAAATTAAAATTTTCAGGTTGGCTGTTTTTGAATATTTTTAAGATGCGTGATTCTTGAGATTTTTCAAAGTAGACATCGACCTTTCTTCTTATTAGCCAATTTGTTAAGTTTGGTAGAACAGTTGAAAATTCTGTCACTACTTTTGGCTTTAAGATTATTGCTACTTTGTTTGTTATTGCCATTTATTCCTCAATTATAACTTCATTTAAAAAGTTATTTATATCATCAAAAGGTTTCTGTATTACTTTACAACCATAACTTGCAGCCCTTTGAACAATTTGCTCAGAACTGTATGCAGTAATAATATAAAAAATCTTTGATATTTCTGATTCATTATATTTAGTTTTGGATTCTTCTATTATATCAAAACCAGTAATATCTTGAAGCATTAAATCACAAATAATACGCTCATAATTGTGTTCTTTGATAAGTTCTATTGCTTCTTTTCCACTGGCCGTAGACATAACATCTACCCCTTTTCGTTTAAGTAGAGTTACAATAGTTTTCTGTATCAGAAGCTCATCTTCAATAACTAGTATTTTCATGATTTACCTTGGGAATATTTATTTGGAAGTGGGCGCCTTCTTCGGATTCAATGAGATAAATATCACCATTAATCTTTTTAGTTAAATTTTTACAAATTGCTAAGCCTAGTCCTGTTCCAGTGTCTTTTGTTGTAAAAAACGGATTGAATATATTGTTTTCTATATCTTTAGATATTCCAGGCCCATTATCAATTATATCGATCAAAATCTTATTATTAACTTCACTAACGTTAATATCGATTCTTGAGTTTGCAATATTGTTAACATTAAGTGATTGTGAGCTGTTAATAAGTAAATTAAATATAACCTGACTTAATAATGTTCCGTTAGTCATTATTTCAATATCATTGCTCATGTCAAAATTAACTTTGTGGGATCTAGATTCCGATTTTGTTAAAATGATTGTTTCAGCAATTAAGTTTTTTAATGATGTTGAAGTGAACTCTTCATCATCCTTATATAAATTTGAAAACTCTTGAATAATAGCTTGTGATCTTTTTACGCTGTTTGATATATGCGAAAGTGTATCTTTTACATCGAAGTCTTCAGTTTGTTCTATTAGAAGATTGTGAGAAAGATCAATTCCAAAAAGTGGGTTACTGAGTTCATGCCTTAGCGTGTTTAAGAGTTCTCCCATTAGTAGAATTCTTTCATGATGAAGTGAGCTTGTGTCTTGTTGATGATCTTCAATACCGATTTGATTGATCTTAACTCCGTCATCTTCAATAACAAAAGAATTGATAGGGAAATTAGAGAGAATTTTATCTCTTTCGATTTTTGATTGCCTGCTACTTTCTACAGTTATTATATTAAATAACTTAGGAATAGATTTAATGATCAACTTGTCGAAGTTTGTTCTGTCTATATCTGCAACAGGGAATAGGTCATTACGTGATAGGAGAATAATTAAGTTAAAGTCACGAAACGATAATTCTTTTGCTAAGAAATGTCCGTCTAATTGTATATCCTTATTAAGTAACTCTTTTTGATCAAAAGACTTATTTTTACTCTTTCTAACTTTTGCGAATAAAGTGTTAAAAAAAGTAGGTTCTTGATAAGTCTCATAATATTCATCATTTTTGTAGGTGATAGAGTATATATTAGTAGTACCTTTTTGATGAATGAGCATTTGAGAGGAGCTAAATCCATTTAACTCATCTGCATTTGTAAGTGCCTTTAGGAATGATCGAATACTATCTTTCTTTTTAAATTGAAATTCTTTGCTTGGTAGTAGAGTTAGCTCTTTTGCATCACATATTTTATCAGAAAGAAAATCTGTCGAATTTATTAGAACGAATTTCTTACTATTGATTTTTAATTCAATTTCATCTTTATTATATTTAACGATCTGTAGTTGAGAATTTTTTTTTGAGGTAGTTAAAAAATTGCTGTCTTGAAATAATGAATCCAAGACAGCTTTATCTGCATAAATATTTAAAAATTTATCTTTGACTCTTGAATGAGTGGTATTGCTCTGATTTTCCACTGTTTAAGATTATCTATTAGTTCATATTCTAGCAAGTCAGAAAGCATCACAATATCATTGTTTTCACGTGCTGGGATAAGTGCTTTAATAACAGAAAATAGGTGAATCTCAAGATTCTTAATTACTTCTTTATCTGAGAAGAAATTCTTGTTTGCTTTTCTTGCCGTAGCATGAATTCTCGTAATTAAGTGAACATATAGATCGAGTAACTCAATTAAATCTGCAAAAAATAAGTTCCCTTGATCAATATTTCCTTTATTGAACTCATCTGTAGTAATTAAGATTTTATCAACTAATTCATCAATATATCTTTTACAATCTTCCAATGCTTCAAAAGCCAACTCATAAGAGTTCTTAATTTGTAGACTAGGGTAGCCAAGCTCTTCTAGCGTGTAGTCTAATAATTCTCCAACTTCATCAATTGAAAAAGATTTGCCTTCAATGACAACTGCTGTGATTGATTCATTATCTGATATACCATCTGTTTCAATTGCTGTTATGGCCTGTCTAAGGGAAATCGAATTTCCATCTAAAGAAAAGCTATCGTTTCCTAGTTCTAATGTGATCATATATTTTCCCTTGCCTCTGGTTTGGACTTGTTAATGAGTGAGCATTTTTCGAAAAATTCATAAAGGACACTACACATAAGAGATATCTCGTTATACGTGTAGAATGCAGCTTCGGATAATTTTACAAGATTATTTCCTTGTAGATTGTTTTTAGCAACTTTCGCAAAGTCTATGACTGGTGCTAATAGTGGATAAGAAGTCGATACAAGATCACTAAGACGATCGATTTCATCTAGTTTTGCTGAAAACTTCTTTATCTCTTCTAAGCTTGGTGTATTCTTACTAATTTCTTCGATTATGTATCGCGAGTACTTTTTACCAAATTCTGACAGCTCATATAATGTTTCAATACCTTTTGACTGTGAACTTAGTTGTGCTTTAGTTTGAATATTAAAAGAAGGGATATCCATGCTAGTGTTAATTTCAGTAAAAATGCTAGTCCACGCAATGTGATAGAAATTTCGCATAACTTCTTTTGCATCTTGATCCTTATGTAGTGATTCTCTAATATATAAGTCTCCATTATCAAGCATGTCAGAATGATAAAGCTTTACTCTACTTAAAGAGAGAGACGAACATGAGCTATTTAATTCCTCGATATTAATTTTGTTATTATTTAATAACTGTCCAATACATTGATGAGTAATGTTGTATGGAACATCGTTGTGACATTTGAACTCAGTGCACTCATCCTTTGGGAAACAAGGAGCACACTCTGTTTTAGGCGCTAGGTTGTAGTTGTCTAGAGCATAAGGAGTTGTTTCATGTGGCCTAACAGTACCTAGGGATATTGTTAAAGTTTTTATGTTTTTGAAACTTAGAAGATTCCCAATCATTGAATCATGGCCCACGAATAAAAAAGAACTATCGACTTTTGAATATAGTTCTTTTAGATCTAAACCAATCCATAGATTAACACGATCCTTAAATGGCCTAATTAGCTCGGAATTTAAAATTTCATCTGCTGATTTTTGATCTTGATTAGAGCCGCAAATATATACTTTTACATTCTCATTCTTTTTTAATGTTTGGTAAATAACTTCAACCCATCGGTTCGCTTTCCACATCTTTTTTTCATTTGATGCAAATGGGTGAATTAATAAATTTGTTTTCTTTTCACTTGAATAATCTTTATTACTTAAATGAGTGAGCTTCTTTGTTGTCCCAATGATTGAAGAGAATAGGTCAACTAGATTAAATGGGTTAAGATCACCTCTCATTACTGTTGAGTAAAGGTATTGTGACCATCTGTCTGTGATCACTCTCTCATGTAAGTCATTGAAGTATGGACCTACTTTATTACTTGATTCAATTAGCGAATGTAGATATGTCGCAGATTTAGAAAAAGCGAGGTTGATTGATACATCGATATTTTGTTCATTAATTTCTTTAAGTTGTTTCTTTAATTTAGAGAGGGCCTCTCTCACATTGTCAGCTCCAAACATTGCTGTTTTGTGCTCAATTGTTACAACTTTATCAAATACCTTTTCTAATAAGAACATGATCGGTGTAGCAAATTTTTTACGCGCTACTAGGACAACTCTATATTCGGGATGATTTTCTTTTAGTAGCTTAACGGCATGAGATGTTTGCAGAAGATCACCAATTCTTGTTGTTTGAATTATTGCAATGGTCTTTTTATTATCTGCTTCGTTTTTTAAGGCGTTCATTGACTTCTCCTATTCTTCTTCTAGGACAGAACATAGATATAAAAAGGCCATGTCGTCTTCGCTCAAGTTTTCTCTTTTGACTTGTTTCTCTTGAATTCTTTCAAGTTCTTTGAAGAATTCAGTCCTTAAATTGTTATGATCTTGATTCATTTAATAATTCCTTTGTAGATTCTTCTCGTAATCTACTACGACTCTCTCTTACTAAATTTGATACTTCTTTAATTTGTTCAAATTGTATTTGTAGATCATTTTTTAAAGCGATTAAAATATGCTCTACTTCTGATAGAGTCGGTGTTTCGATATTATTAATTTTTGCTCTGTAGAATAAAAATGGAAGTGCGCAGTAATCAGATGTATGACCTATATATAAATTAATATCCGCTAACTTTGCTTGTAGTTTTTGCGTGTCTTGTGCAAGTGTTGCCTTAATTGCTGCTAACACATGACGTGAGGATTTAATTAATTCCCCCTGAGCTTGCTCTAGCCAGTTGGACGTAAAGTTTAAGTCACTTTCGACAATACCGTGTCCAGAAAGTGTTTTTCGTTCTATTTTTCGATATAAGAAATCTCTTGATAGATACCTTTCAAGCTCTATTTCTGTATCGATACGTCCTTCTATATTTTTATAAAAACCACCTAATTCGTCGTGTTTGATTTGATAGATCGATATGTCAGTGTTTTGTAGATATTGTTCTTCTTTATTTAGGAAATACTTATTAAGTACATAAATAATATCTTCAGCTTTAATGATCTCATTATTTCTAACTTGTTTTTCCGTGTGTGCACTTGGGCCATAAGCAAAGTCGCGATCTTTAATTCGTGGAGTGATAATCATACTTTCTAAATTTGTTGTTCCTTGTTTAAGAAATGGTGAAGGACCCATTGAAAGCTCAATTGTTGGAACATCTAATATATCTGCCATATGCTTTATTGCTGTATCTGGTGTAATTAAAAGATCACAGTTGATTAACACTGATGGAAGAGCACTGAACTGTGCTTCAATTGTTACAGCTTTCTTGTCTAGTTCGGAATTGATTTTATTAGCATAAGATCTTTCGTCTGATGACGGAGCGATCACTAGCAATGGGATCGTATCTTCTTGTGCATTAAGTTTGTTAATAAGATTGATAAGTTCTTGCCTTTCAATCATTTTATTAATATTTGATGCTGTTAGTTGAATAGCTATCAGCTTAGGATCGATTTTTCCTTCGGCCTTTCTCATTTTTAAGAAATTTTGATGGCATACCTTATTGTATTCATTTGAAACGTGTAGGGCATTGAATGAGTTGTTTTCTTCAATTCCAACCATCTTATGATAGCAATCATTGAAATTTAGTGGAGCATATTTTTGTTGTGTAAGTACGTCATTAAATACAACTGCCCATTCATTTGAGTATTTAACATTACAGTTAAGGTCAAATTGAATACCTTTAAATTCTTTGTTTATATATGATGCTAAACTCGTTGAGATTCTATCGTTAGAGTAGTTTATTACTAAATTCCAACTTTTATTTATTTCTTTTATCGTTTTACCAAATTCATCGAGAGCAAAGCCGTTTGAATAGATCTTATTTTTTTTGTAGCTAACAATCTTTTTTCTATCAAGTGTGATGATATTTTTAACACCATTTAGTAACTCAGCAGACTTTTCAAATTCTTTGTTAATTAAAATCGTTATATTTGCTTCAGGGTGTTTGTTCTTTAGTGATGAGACAAGTCGTCCCATTTGAAAAATGTCACCATGTCTTTTGAAGTTGATAATTAGTATATCTTTCATCTATTCCTCTTAACCTTGCTTGATTACGGCATCAAAAGCCAGGAGTAAAAAATCATTTTTATTTTTAAATTGATTTGTTTGATATATTGCTCTGTCGATATGTTGATCAATTGTTAAGTCTTGATCAGCATTATAGAGTAGGGACTTAAGTTCGCTTGATTTAATATGCTCGATACAGTCACCGATTTTGCTACTCGCTTCAAAATCTAAAAAGTCTTTGTAGAACTTATTGTAAAGAGAGAATGAAGGAGCATGAGTAAGTATAGTTGGTTTTTGAGAAAGAAATGATGCGACATTCTTTTCTTTATAGATACTCGCCACATCATCAGTGGCATATACTTCGATGTTTTTATTTGGAAATAAATTGTTCTTTATACATTCTGTGTATGTTTGCTCATTAGGTTCAATGACAATAACTTTATAATCTTGACCATGGTATATTTCAAGAAGCTTACATGCTTCATAGACGTGGTAGGCAAAACCTAAACCTAAAATTAATAAATTCTTATTCTCTTTAAGTTGATGCTCGATATTGGCGATTAGCTTTTTAGCTTCCTTTGCAGGATGGTAATTCGAATGTAGGTGTACGCCGTTAATAACAGGTACCTTTAAATTACTTCGTGATTGTTTAATTTCGTACGAATGTATATCTAAGAAAGAAAGTGATTTTGCAGGAATTGCTTGTACTAATTCTTTTGCTAGTTCCATAATTTCCTCGTCCTAAGGCCCAATGGTCTTTATATAAAGTGAAGCTCTTTCCTAGAGCTCCACCATATTATACTATAATTTCGATTAAGGGGGCAAACTGGTCTAGTATTACCTGTTTTTTACATTGTTCAGGTTGTAGCCCTGAAATTGTTGACGTTTTTTGAAGACAGTTGAGATCTCTTTAGTAGTTGACTCTTTTGCTTGTGATAGTAGGTTTAAGCACTCATCATCAAGCTTTTGATTTTCATGAACAAGTTCCGTGACATCTTGTATCCAAGATTTAAAGATTTCGATATCTTCTTGTGGATAAATCACTTTATTATTCTGAATTTCAGCTTCAATATCATCTTGGAGTAGGCGAATGATATTAATCAGTCGCTCTCTATTTTCAGAGATATTATCAACGAGGTCAAATCTTCCATTGTTACATGAAGTGATCATAGACTTTGTAGAGTTAACGAGAAGTCCCAGTAAATCTAAATGTCTAGTGATCTTATTAAAGATCTCTATTGTGTTCATTATTTAGCCTTTTGCTCAACTCTAAGTTGCTTAACAGCTTCTTGCCAACCTTCATATAGCGTCGTTAAAACTTCAAGGACTCCTTTTAATGGTTCCTTGTCAATTTTGATATTTGCCTGTGTACTTGAAAAAAGCATAAAGTCATATAAAGATGAAAGTTCTTTGGCCACATCTCCACCAACTTCAAAGTCTAAACTACTGTTAAGCTCGATTATAATATCTTGTAGCTTTCCAATAAATTGTCCTTTCGCAGATAAGTCCTTCTTTTCAATTGCTTCAATTGCTTTTTTACAATTTTTAATAGCAGCTTGATAAAGCATAAGTAGGATTTGCTCCTTACTTGCTGTTTTTACAGATGTTTGTTTGTAGGCACCTAAACCGTAACTCATTTACTTCTCCTTAATTATCCCATCGGCTGAGGTCCGCCAAGGCCTGCACCTTGTGAACGAATCCTAGACATGGTTCCTTCTAAGCGTGAAAATTTATCTTTTAAGTTCTTTTCTTTTTGTTGAAGCATGTTCTCTCTTTGAGCAATCCTTCTATCAATTGTTTCAATATTATTTTCTAGTGATCTCTTTCTTGAAGAGAGTAGACCATTTGGAAACTGAAGAAGCTGGCCTACAGTTTCTTTGAGGTTATCGATGAATCCATTAGTTTTTGTACCGTCTTCGTAGCGACCAGTTAGAACTTCAGCAATATGATCGTAATCTTTCTCCATTACTGTTTGAAATTTCTTCTGATCAAACTCAAGTAAACCTTCCCTTGAAAATTGGATACCTAGTTCTCCGATACGAGAAGTCCCTCCGTCTTTAAGAGGAATATCTTTAAAGATTGCACTTCTTAATCGAGATTCGATTGATTGTAGAAGAATATCTCCACCTAGAGTTCGAGAGGTATCAGTCGTTTCATCCATTGTGTTTTGTTGTTTAATGAATGAGAATACACCGTTAATTTGATCAATTAGAGATTTTACTTTCTCTCCAATTTTTCCAGCATCTTCACTAATATTGATAGTGAACTCATCACCAGGCTTTGCCTTTTTAAGATCAAGAGTTACACCAGGTATTAGTTCTGCCGCTTTGTTTTCAGGTAATTCGATTTCAAAACCATCAAGTGCAACGACAGCGTCTTGGGCCTCTCTTTCAAATTCAATATAAAAATCTTGTTCACCATCTACGAAATAGAAGTGTGGAAATTCTGCCTTGTTAATATCACCAGTATCTTTTAGCGATAGGATTAGACGCCAAGGTGTATCTGATTCCGAACCGTCATTGATAACACTGGCCCTTAGTCCTGATTCTTCATCTTTGTTAATTAGTTTTGCTACTGACTTTAATGAAGCGTTGTCAGCATCTACGTATATTTCTTTTGTATCGCCACTTGGTAGTGAGTATTGAATAAACCCAACACCAATATAACTTTCATCTGGATCAGCAAAACCAGATGTCATGGCCGAAGACTTCTGTGCAAGTTGTTTAACTTCGAATTGATATGTTGCTGGTTCCGCAACGTTCTTATCCGCAGTAATTCCTACGATATCATCATTTCCAATAACACTTAATTCTCTTAGAGATCTGGCACTACCGTTTTGGAGGAGGGTTCCACGCATACCTTCAACTAGGGACGTAAGCTCTTGGACAAGTGCTTTCTTGTCAGAGATCTTACCTTTACGCATTTCCATATTTTGAATAGGAATTCGTTCAGCTTTCATAATTTGCTGAACAATATCCTTTGGAAGTCCCGTGTTAATGGAGCCCATTGCTATCGACAAAAATCCTCCTGATTTTAGATGTGAAAATCCTTTTCACACTTGTCTCCAACTCTGATTTTATCACACTTGAGCTTTTTTTTCCGTCGCATCATTAGTGGAAGAATTTTCTAGGCAAGGCCTCTTCGTCATTTGATGTTTTAGGGGCTATAATAGATAAATCCCTGAAAATAAAAAACCCGCCTTGTGGGCGGGTACTTTTCGAGAAAGTAATTTTTTTGGGATTGGGATTTTGTACTAAATTTATCGGGTATTACTGTGAAAACTTTAGAGAAAAAGTCGGATATTTACATTGAAAAGACAAAATTCTTGTTATTTCGACTAGTTACATATTTTACATTCTTATTATTGCCAATCTATTTGCAAAAAGAAGTTAATCTCGAGCCAATTTGGCAAATTATCGCAATGATTTTCTTTTCAATGTTTATTGTTTCTCAGTGGTTCTTACTGGGAAAGGAAATTGACCACCGATTAAAGATATATTTCAAAGTGAACTCATCCATCGATAGAGTCGTTTATCGACTTTTTATGGGGATGTTCTTTATGGCCATTTATTTCAACTTGCTAAGCCTTTTGCCTCACAAGTGGAGTTACAATATTTTTTGGCTTACGTGGATTGTGATGGGGCTATTTTATTCATGGCCTACGCGAGGAAAGATCATTAAGGAGTCGGTTTCGACTAACTTCCATGAGTATCGCTATCTTGATAAGTTTGAAAAGACAGTACTATTTTTAACAGTAGTTATGTTCTTTACTTCGCTACCTCAGTTGCCGAATTTATTTTCGACAAGTTCTCTAAGGCTGTTCTTTGATCCAAGTGAACGAGTCTCAGGAGCATTCTGGAACTTTATATCAATTAACTATATTCCATTTAGTAAGTATCCAAAGCTTTTAAATCTATCATGGTCGATTCATTTTTACTTTGTAACGATGTCTCTATTTTTGATGACCTTCTACGCTCTTCTTCGAAATTTTGTTTCAAGGAGACTATCTCTTCTTGGAGTATTCGCGTTAGTTTCTTCTTGGTCATTTTCAAAGATACTTGCAAATAACTACGGATTTACCCTTTTAACGACTTTTTCTGTTGTGTGGGTATGGTCTACACTCTGGTCGACAAAGAGTTCTACGTACCGTTCAGGGCTGTTTATAGGACTGCTAGGTGCTTGGGGAACAGTTATTGATAAGTCGAATATAATCTTATTAATAGTTCAACTCCTATTAATCCATTTTGTTTTCTTCAAAGAGGAAACTGCATGGTATAAGAGACAATTTTTCAAATATACATTGTTGGGAGTCTTTCTCTCTATTTCTCTGTTCTTTTTATCAACGAGCACCGTTTCAATCGAAATGATTGAAAGTGTAAACATAATTTCTGCAGAGATAATGAGGCTCGTGTCTCGTAAATCATTCTTTATTCTCTCAATTTTTGGCCTAATAGTTTTTATGTATAAAATTTTAGGGCAAACGCGAAGTGAGAAGCACAAAATACTAAATATCTCGCATGATTCTTCCATTAAGGTTGCTATCTCTATTCTGTGCCTCCTTCTAATTGACGTTCTCTTTAGCTCGCGAACATTTCAGGACTTTTCTATACTGTGGTTATTGGCATTTTTTAGTGTCTTACTTATCGAAGTTATCTTCCAGAAAATCAGAGGGCTTAGAAGCTCTAGGAATATGATATACGCGGTTTATATTATTATCTGTCTACTGGACTCACACTTTGAAGGACGAGTTAAAATCCTATTAAGAACGATCGGAGCAATTGACTAAAATCCTAGGACTTAAAATTATTTATTTATATGAGAATTAATTTATAATTTAATTAACGTTAACGATGAAAGGGAGTTTCATCTGTTTAAGTCTCATATAACAAGACAATTGTTTGAAGAGTTTTCTGATTCCTACAAAATGCGTAAAGACGCGGCCACTTCACATCCATTTGTATTTGTCGACCCAGCTGATAGTAGTATCAAGCTGATAGCTAGTTCATTTACTTATGATGATGGTGAAGAGTATGGAGCGATCCTAGCAGGTAGTGAAGAATTAGAATTCATGGTTACTTCCGAGTAACTGCCTCTACCTTACTGAAATAACTATTATTGTGCCTTGAGCATAAGGGAAATCCATCCCTCAAAATCTTACTTCAGATATTCGAAAAATATTATTGACAAGCTTTAAAAGCACTTTGAAATGTGCATATGTGGATAAGTTAGCTTTTTTTGTTGGTAAGTTTACTTGCGACCTGTCAAAACCTGTCATCACATCGCAACATCTAAGGTAAAGTGTTGAAAATAAGGCATTTCATTAGTAAAAGTTAAATTAATGAAAAATAACCAAGCATTATGGTCAAGTGTGGATAACTCTGTTAATAATGTTAGTAAAAAACCTGAGTCAATAAGTTTTTTCACAAAAGAAATTTTTTTTTCGCGCTCAGATGTAAGAAAAATGTCGTGGACTTACAAAAAGCGACTTTTTCAGTTTTTTGAATAATGTTGGTCTAATATCAGATATAAGGTTTAGTTAATGACGTTTAAAGTAAAAGATTATTATTACAACAAGGCTAAGAAAGAAAACTTTTTGGCCCGCTCTATTTATAAGCTAGAAGAAATTGATAAGAAGTATAAGGTTATCGAAAAGGGTAATAATGTACTCGACTTAGGTTATTTTCCAGGCTCTTGGATGCAGTATACGAGCAAGAAGATTGGGCCAGAAGGCTTTGCAGTGGGTATTGATATCAAGCCAGTAAATAAGAAACTTTTAGGAGTTAAGAATGTCAGGCTTTTTGAAAAGTCGATTTTTGATGTAACAACTGTGGAGGAGCTTGATTTTGATCGCAAATTTGATGTTGTGATTTCTGATATGGCCCCAAACACTACTGGTGTACGCTCTGTAGACCAGTTAAGAAGTTTAAATTTAATTGAACAAGTTTTTGCACATCTTGATGTCTTTTTAAAAAAAGATGGAAACTTTGTAATTAAAGTATTTGATGGCCATGAGGCCCAAGTCTTTTTAAAATCACAAAGAAGTATTTTTAAAGAATTCCATTTCCTAAAGCCGAAATCTACACGTTCGGTTAGTAAGGAGTTCTTTGTGATTGGTAAGGGCTATAAAGGTGTTCAAATATAGGTTTTTGTATAAGTATTTATTAGTTTTAGCTCCGCTCGCTTTAATAGGATATTTTTTAGTAGGAAAAGACGAGCAAAAGAAAATAGAAGTTAAGCCAAAGGCGAGTGAAATTGATAATCATCAATTGAAGCACTACCTCTCAAGCCAACTTTTAGATCCTAAAACTCCATTTAAACAAACAATTTCACATAATTCGAAATCTTACAAAGTGAACTATTCAACAGATCCTGAATTAGAGAGCTTTGTAAGAAAACGACTTCGTTATTATCGTCCTGATAAAGCAGCTATTGTTGTTATGGATAATAACAACGGTAATCTATTAGTCAGTATTGGATTTACAAGAGAAGGAAAGGTTTTTGATTACCTTCTTCCTTTTACTGGGACACATCCGGCAGCAAGTGTTTTTAAGATTGTTACAAGTGCAGATCTTATTAATAATGAAGATTTTAATATTCATGATAAGTTTAAATATCGTGGTCGCGGAACGACTCTTTATAAATATCAGTTAAAGAATAAAAAATCGCGTTGGCAGCGAACAACATCTTTTGATAAGGCTTTTGCATATTCTAATAATGTAATTTTTGGAAAGGCTGCAATTAATAATACAACTCCTGAAGAGTTAGAGGAGATGGCAAAGCGCCTTGGCTTTAATGACGAGTTAATGAAAGAAATTGACTTGGCCAAGTCGACATTTGAAATTCCTCAAACAGACTATGCAATGGCCGAAATAGCGTCGGGCTTTAATAAACGTACGCAAATCTCTCCGGTTCATTGTGCTGTACTATCAAGTGTTGTTGCTAATGATGGGATTTTACAATATCCACGACTGGCAACTGACTTAGTTGATGAACAGAATCAAAAGGTTTGGCAAAACGAAATTCGTAAAGATCAGGTTATTGGCCAGGATACTGCTAAAGAACTATCTGAACTAATGCAAGGAACGATTAAACGCGGTACTGCAAGAAGAACTTTTCGAAGATACATGAGTAGACGTATTGCTAATAAACTCGAGATAGGCGGTAAAACTGGTTCAATTACAGGTGGTTTTCCGTTTGGGAAAAGAGATTGGTTTACATCTTATGCTAAACCGAAAAATAATTTAGACGATAAGGGTATCTCTGTTTGTGTCATGATTATTAACTATAAGAAATGGTATGTGAAATCGACTAAGTTGGCGCAAGAAATTATTTCAAAGTATTATCGAGGAATTAAGTGAGTGATATTTTAGACGAGAAAATTGCTAGTCGTAAGAAAAGTTTTCTAAGGATGAGTCGAGACTCATTTCTAATAATATTATTTCTTTTGGTTTTTAGATCTTCTTTTTATGAGCCATATCGAATTCCCTCTGGTTCAATGATCCCGACACTAGAAATAGGTGATTTTATTTTAGTTGAGAAATTCAGCTATGGCATAAAGCTACCCTTTTCTGATATTGCCCTAGGTGGGGTTAATTCAAACCCTGTATATCTACTTAGAACTAATGATGTTCAACGTGGAGACATCATTGTTTTTAAATATCCAAACGATCCAAAAATTAATTATATTAAAAGAGTCGTTGGACTACCTGGTGAAACTATTGAGATTAAAAACAAGAAGATTTATATCAATGGTAAACCAATAAACGAAAAATTAATTGCAACAAGATTCAACGATAATTACGATTATCTTGAAACTAAGATGAATGAGAAAACATTTGTTGTTAAAAAAGATATGGATAATATCTATAAGCTAAACTATCCCGCAACAAAAATACCAAAAGGCCATTATTTCGTAATGGGAGATAATCGCGACAACTCTTCTGATTCTAGAGCATGGGGATTCGTACCATTTGAAAATATTAGAGGACGCGCCTTCTTCGTTTGGTTCTCAATGATGCAAGATAGCTATACTGGTCAAATGAATATAAAATCAGAGCGTATTTTTAAGTCGATTGAGTAAGATCGATTCTTGTTGCACCATCATTTCCTTCATCTGGTGACCAATTTAGATCTCTCTGTCTTCTAAGCTCATTTCTCAGCCATTTCTTTAATGTACCATCGCCATGGCCATGTACAATGATTAAATAGGGAATATGTCCCATTCTTAGATCATCAATGCATGAAAAAACTTTCTGCTGGAATTCGCTTAAACGCATCCCACGACAATTAACCTCTGTAGTGTAGTTAATGGTCTTAAAGACATTAATTTCAACTTTTTTTGCTTTTTGTGGCTTCTTATTGTTGATACCTTGTTGATCAAAAAGGGAAGCCTTTGGAACAGAAATTTTCTTTCCATTAACCTCAACAACACAATTCTTACCTTTTATTTCAGAAACAATACATGTCGAATTCAGACGGTCGCAAAAATAGCGAGAACCAACTTTTATCTCAGTTGCAATTTGTCTTTCTTCTTTTGGCCTTTCATTTCTATTTGGTTTAAGTCTTTCATATTGCTTGTTTAAGGTAGAAATTTCATTACTTAAGCTTTTAGTCTTAACATCATTAAGACCTTTTATGATCTTTTTAATTTCTTTTTCATATTGATCATAAGCTCTCTGTTTCTCTAAGAAGAGAATACCTTCTTGAGATTTTTTTTGATTCTTAAGTTCATGATTAAGCTGAATATTTTCTTTAAGTGTTTTGCTGATTTTTTCTTGTTTCTTAGATAGATCTTGAAGAAGCCTTTCATAAGTAACGTATTTAGTATCAAGCATTTTTTTAGCATCATCTAAAATAAATTCAGGAATATTGTGTTTCTTACTAAGTCGCTTAAATATCTCTAGTGCCATTGATGAACCAGGTGTTCCAATGATTAGTTTGTATGTAGGAGTATTATTATCAAAATCATAACCTACATGGGCCGAGATAAATTCTTCACTTTCTTGGATTTTGGTTTTAAGTAATTGGTGGTGTGTCGAAATAAGAACATCACATCCAAGTTCTTTTGTAACATAATTAATAATTGAATAAGCAAGTGATGATGCCTCATCTGAAGATGTCGAATTAAAAATCTCATCTGCAGCAATAAGTGAATCATTTTGAATATTTTCTAGCATTGATAAGATTACCTGAACTTCTCCCGCAAATGAGCTTAGTCCCATTTCTAAATCTTGGTAATCGCTGTCAAAGTAGAATACATCACTTTTATATTGTAGCTTTGCTTTTTGCGCAGGAATGAATAACCCAAGTTTTAGGAATAAATGGGCAATAACAATACTTTTGATGGATACTGTCTTACCACCTGTATTGGGACCAGAGATAATAATACCTCTTTTCTCACTATCAACTTCGATTGTGTTTCTGACACAATTATCAATTAGTGGATGATAAAAATCGACCAAGTTTGTTGAACCATCAATACTAACTTCTGGATAACAAAAACTTTTCGCGTGTGAATAACTAGCTAATGTATATGTATAATCTAATTCTATAAAAAATGAATACACATCATGCATTGTTGAAAGATCGTTATTCACTAGGTCACAAAAATTTTTACATATTTGTGATATGGCATAGTCAATTTTAGAGTTTATTTCGATAAGATCATTAGACATCTTTCTCGTTGCAACTGGTTCAACAAAAAGTGTGTTACCTGTTGAAGACCTTGCAACGATACTACCTAGATCACTTCTATAAGAGTCACTTCTGATTGGAATGACAAATCTTTCATTAATAATATCAAAAGTATCCATTTGAAGACGCTTGGAAATGTCTTCATCCTTAAGAATAAAATTGATTGTTTCTCGAATTCTTTTTTCTAATCCTAATTGTTCTTGGATAAGTGGTGCGATAATAGGGTGTCTTTCAAGATGAACACTGCCGTCTGCATCGACAAACTTTCTAAATGGATTGATAAATTTCTGCTTTAGCCTTTGAGTTTTATTCACTAACTCATCTAGATAAATTCGATAGTGGCTAAAATTAAGGACTCTTTTGGTTGAAAAAAGGTTTTCAATTGTATTTGCCAGAAAGTTAAGCTGATCTAATGTCGCAACGCCACCTTTAGAGATGTAATTTAGGGCATTGTGATTTTCTTCACTATCTCTCAAATTACTAAAAAAATAGTCTCCTAAACTACCTGACTCATCAATTTTCTTAATAATCTCATTTAAGTCAAAAAAATGCTCACTTAATTGTTCAGATTCGAATATCTTTGGATTATGTTCTATAATATTTTTATTAACTTGAAATCTTGCGTGGGTGATTATTTCAGAAGCTATCTTGCTCCAGTCAATATTACTCAGTGTTTGTGACAAAATTGTTGGATTATTCATGAATTTAAATTTCTCAGAGCTAGGGCGAAATGTCGATAGAATTAATGATCAATTAATTGAAAATGGCGCTTCAACAAATCCTCGAATACAAAAAATCTTCTCATCGGGAAAGCTCGTATTATTACAGCTTAGACTTAGAGGAAAGAATCTTTGCATTACAATTGGAAGAGGAGGAGAGCATTGTGGTATTTGGGACTCAATTCAATCGATTCCTTCAGAATATCGAATTACACGTGATCAGTTTCTAGAATTTCTAAGATCTAATATTCGAAATAGTCGACTTATTGAAATTGAAACTGATACCAAAGATAAGTGCTTAAATTTCAAGTTTTACGATAAGAGTAACCTTTTGCTTTTCTGGAAAGGACGACAACTATTCTTTAGTTATGTTTATATAAACGAGGGGAAGAAGTTTCACTTTTCTCCATGGCAATCGAATAAGAAGCAAGTTTTTGATTTTGAAAATTATTTCGACATCTTCAATGAATTAGGAAGAAAACAACTTGATACAAAAGATGTTAAGAAAAAAAAGCTTATTCTAGCTGAAGAAGATGTTTTTAATAAAAAAGCAGAGACAACTTATAATAAAAAATTGTTGCGTAAGAAAAATTTTATTCAAAAAGACCTTGAAAACTGTAAGGTTAGACATGAGCTTGAGAAGAAATTAATTAACGATGAATTAGATTTAAATGAACACGTTTTCAAATATAAATCACTCAAAGCTAAGTTTGATTTTGGCCTTAGTTACTATCAAAAGAAGAATATTCTTTTCACGAAGATTAAGAAATTGCGAAAAGGTGAGGAATTTCTTGAAAAACGTCTTGCTGATGTTATTAAAGAAATTGAGTCCAAGAAGGAAGTATTTGTTCGAGAAAAAGTGAATGTACCAGTTTGGAAGAAAGTAGCACCCAAAAATACGGAAGTTAATAAGTCGGATGATCATTCAATTTTTAAATGGAATGAGATATCAATTGCTGTTGGACTAAATACTAAGGGAAATGATTATATCCGAAGTAAATGGTCTAGTAAGGGTGATATTTGGTTTCATATAGATGGAGATAAGAGTGCTCACGTTATTGTTAAGAATTTAGAAGGCTTTGATTTTGATAAATATAGTGTAGTTGCTTCAATTCTAGCTGATTACAGTGAGTTTAGTGCTGATCAAATACCTGTTATATTTACTCAGGTAGAGAATTTAAAAGGTGTTAAGGGCTCTGCAGGTAAAGTTATTTATAAGAAGGAAAAGCATTTGATTTTACCTAAAGTCAATTGGAAGGAAATAATTTCAACTAGTTGGTAAAGGTCTGTGTCCCTTTTAAAATAAGTTAAAAGGACATATTATGCTAAAATTTAACTTATCCCTAATTGTTGTTTTATTACTTTCTGTCACATCTGTATTTTCTAACAATAGTAGTATTTTTAATGATCACAAATTAAGAACCTACACTCCATTAGAAGGGGAGATTCAAGATTTATTTTTCGATATTCGAGAACCTAATCTTGAAAAGTATGTAAGAGCAAATACGGCCCTTGAGCCTGATGATGTTTACTATCGTGTTTATTGGGTATATCCAAACAATATTAGAATTAGAGTTGAAGGGTTACCTGAAAAAGGTTTTGATTTATTAAAGCAGACTTTGATTGCAAAAGTTAAACCTTACGTAGAATTAGTTTTAGCGAAAAATCTAACGACTCCTTTAGAAATGAGTGCATTTAAGAAGGATCCTAAAAATAATAGTCGATTCATACGAGTGAAGGATCAAGCAGAATTATTAGATTTGAGTATTGAATTGTATTCAAGTGGACAAATTAAAGAGATTGAATCAAGTAGTCCACAGTTGCATACAAAGACTTCTTTTTCATATTCAAAAAAATCATGGGCAAAAGGGAAAAGTGTTATTTCACAGATATCAATTTCTGAAGGAAGAGGTGCTTCTTCAATTCTCAAAGAAATTGAAATTGAATATGAAAAATTTGGTACTTTCGGATTACCTAGTAATATCGAAGCAGTATCGTATGCCATAACTGGCGATAAAAAGGTTGAGCTAGGTAAGTTAGATTTGAAGATTCAAAATTATCAAATTAATACTGGGCAAGCCAAAAAGATTATAGGCCTATAAATGAGACAAATAGAAATTAATAAAAAAGTTAGACTTTACTTTGAAAGTAAAGTTATCCATTTATCTGAAATTGATATTGAGGATTCTCTACGCTCTTTTCGTCCGGGGGAATGGTGTAGTTTCAATCATTTGAAAAATAAGTATATTGGCTTTGTGAATCCAAACTCGACAAGAAAAAAGAATGTCGTTGTCTTGAATTCAACTTTAGGGCCATGGGATTACATCTCTAAAACAATTGAAAAGGCGATTCGTTATCGAAATGAAATTGGTTATGGTAAAAATGCTAGGTTAATTTATGGAGATGAGGATGGACTGCCTGGACTTATTCTCGATGGATATCAGAACTGTGCAATTCTACAAATCAATACAGCTGGAATGGATGGCTTTCGTAACGAGATAAAATCACATATCCAAAGCTTAGTAGATAAAGAAGTGATCCTTCTTGATAATAAGAAATATAGAGATATAGAAGAGCTTCCTGTTTTTGAAAGTGATGAATTACCAGATGTTATAAAAATTGAAGAAACAGAATTTCAATATCAAATCAAGAAAGATCTAATGCAGAAGGTTGGTTATTATTACGACCACCGAGAAAATAGAAGAAAATTTGAAGATCTAATTAAAAGAACAGGACAGAATTATAAGACTGGTTTAGACCTCTTTACCTATGTGGGATCATGGGGATTACACCTTCTCAGAGCTGGTGTTGAAAATGTTGAGTTTGTTGACCAAGCTAATATGAGTGAAGTTGTACATAATCATCTTGAAATTAATAATTTCAGTGGCAGAGGAAACTTTACTCGTAATGATGTATTTAAGTTCTTAGATGAAAAAGTGAGTGAAGGGAAAAGTTACGATGTAATTGTCTGTGACCCTCCTGCTTTTAGTAAGAGTTATAAAGACAAAAAGGCTGCTATAAGTGGCTATGAAAAATTATATACAAAAATATTCAAAATGATAAACAAGGGTGGAATTCTTGCTGCTGCATCTTGTACTCAAAATATTTCAATGAATGAACTAGATCAATGTGTAGCTCGTAGTGCGCAGAAGAATAATTTATCAATCCGCTTAATTGACACAGGAATACAAGGACTAGATCATCCAATTAGCAAATTAGAATCAAAATCAAATTACATAAAATATTTAGCATATAAGGTGGAAAGAAATGACTGATAGTTCAAGACAGAAGGTTAATAGTGTTTTAGATAGGGCCAAACGTATTGTTTATGGTCAAGATGAAATGCTTGATAGTATCATTGCGGCTTTAGTCTGCGAAGGACATCTCTTAATTGAGGGGATGCCTGGACTGGGTAAAACTTTATCTGTTTCTACAATGAGTAAGCTATGTGACTTAACTTTCAAAAGAGTTCAGTTTACGCCTGACCTACTTCCCTCTGACTTAGTTGGAACGATGGTCTACTCTCAACAAAAGGAAGAGTTTTCTACAAAGTTTGGTCCAATCTTTACACAACTTTTACTTGCGGATGAGATCAATCGATCTCCTGCCAAGGTACAATCAGCTTTACTTGAGGCCATGGCCGAAAAACAAGTTACAATTGGTGACTCTACTCATAAGTTATCGAGCCCATTTGTTGTACTAGCAACACAAAACCCAATTGAGCAGGAAGGAACTTATCCGCTTCCAGAAGCGCAGTTAGACCGTTTTATGATGAAAGTTAGTGTAAATTATCCTGACTTCGAAGCGGAAAAATCTATTTTAGATTTAGAAAATGTAAAGCAAGACCTAGGCTCTTTTCTTTCAACCGACGATATCCTATCGATTCGCCAAGAGATCGATAAAGTATACGTCGATGATAAGATGAAAGATTTAATTATTAAAATTGTAAGAGCAACCAGACCTGGAGATAAGCATTTTTCTCCTGATTTTAAAGGACTTGTACAAGCAGGAGCTTCTCCACGTGCAGCAATCTGGCTACAGAAACTAGGTCGTTTTAATGCCTTTATGGCCCAACGTGATTTCGTTACACCAGATGATGTAATGAAAGTCGTTGCCTCAGTGCTTGGGCATAGAATTATTTTAACTTATGAAGCATCCATTGATGGAATTAATCCGAGAGACTTAGCAGTTAAGATTGCTCAGAAAATGATTTAATATGAAGACACTTGAAGTACATCAAATTGTTCAAAATATGAAAAATAGTTTGTTCAAACGATCAAACTCATTTTCT
This sequence comes from Halobacteriovorax sp. XZX-3, assembly GCF_043196495.1. Classification (NCBI taxonomy): domain Bacteria; kingdom Pseudomonadati; phylum Bdellovibrionota; class Bacteriovoracia; order Bacteriovoracales; family Halobacteriovoraceae; genus Halobacteriovorax; species Halobacteriovorax sp. XZX-3. The sequence continues at coordinate 2,058,436 of NZ_JBEBMO010000001.1, forward strand.
ATTGGTATGCTTAAATCTCACTTCAGAGGAACGGGATTAAAGTTTAAGGAACATCAGGTGTATGTTCATGGTGATGATGTTCGTTTTATTGACTGGAAGATGGTCGCAAAAACAAATACTCCATATATTAAGACTTTTGAAGAAGAGAGAAATGTTGAGATTACAATTCTTTTAGATTGTAGTCCCGGTATGGTTATCGGACACAACGGAAAGTCTAAGCTTGCAGCAGCTTTTGAAATTATATCGTTACTTTATTTACTCTCAGAAAAAACACATGACTATATAGAGACAATTATTTGTTTGAATGATCGAGTCTTAAGAGTTCAAAAAAAGAGAGGAGAGGCAGGTCTCGTTGCGTTTGTTGACGCCTTGAGGAAAACGAATGTTATTAATCAAGCCGGAGAGATTGATGTTGAATATCTGGTTTCTCAAAAAGAAAGAAATTTCGCTAAATTTGATGCCGAACTAGTTCGTGAATTTTATAAGAAAAGAGAAGTCGTTATTCTAAGTGACTTTTATGAATTCTTATCTCCAGAAACCCTGAAGAGACTAACTGCACGTAAACATGTTCATGCTTTTCGTTTGCTCTGTCCCCTCGATACTTCTAATGAGTTTCGATTCTCTATTGTTGGACGTATCGCTGGTAAAGGTAGTGGTAAGGTTGATACTAGATTAAAAGGAAAGGCGGAAGTTTTAGATTTTGGATTTCGTTTAAAAGATATAAATGTAGGGGATCGCTATTTAGAAGACTTTGTTAAGGAGATGTTGTAGTGAAAGCACGTTTCTTTTATGCATTCTTTTCAATTTTATTAATTTGTATGTCATTTAGCTCCTTAGCTTTAGACACCAAAATTGAGATAAGTATTGATAGTGAGAATAATGTTTGGAGTGTTGGTGAAATTAAAGACTTTAAGCTAACTATTTATCCAATAAATGACATAGTAGATGAAGATATAAAGGCTCATTTATTATCACGTGATTTTGCTGATATTATTAAAATATCAAAAGTTAATAAACAGTATTTCCTAGCTGCTAATCCAGAATATTATATTATTGAAGCCAGTGGTGTACTTATTGCTACACCAAAAGATTCGTTTCCAAAAATCTGGGATTATCGAGGAATGGCCCTAGGGGTTACATTTTCAGACATTAGTTTTCAAGATACTACAATTAAACAACAGGATTTTTTTGTATTTAACAAAAAGCTAAACGAAAATAAATCGATTTTAGATTATTCAATTTATCTTCTTATCGTTCTTATGGTTCTTGGATTGGCCATATATGGTTATCTACAATTTTCAAAAAAAAGAAGAGAGCATCAAAATTGGCAAAAAAGAGTTTTAACTTTTAAAAGTGCTGATACACGTGAAAAGCATGAACTTATATATAGTGAGAAGGATTCTTTTTTTGAATTATTTGAAAACCGCGAAGCCTTTAAAAATTATTTGAATAAAGTAAATGAAGTTCAATATAAAAGAGCTTGGACACCTGAAGATGATGTAGCAATTGTAGCTCTCCATGAAAAAGCAAAGGAGAATATCGTTGTTAAGTAACTATATCTTTCATAATAAGTACTTATTCATCTTTGGAGTTATTGGCTTTCTCTTTTGGTGCGCTGATTTTTTTGCCATTTTTAAAAAAGGTGAACTTATCTTACCTCCTAAATATAGCTTAAAGAAAAAGCCGTCATTTCTAAGAGGGTTGCTGTTTCTAATGGCCATTGGTGCTTGGGCATTAATAAGCTTTTCATTAATGGGCCCAAAAACTCCAATGGGTAAAAGCAATGTGAAGAAAGAGATTAATGACATTTATTTTGTAGTCGACGTCTCTAGATCTATGTTGGCAGAGGACTTCCCGCCAAATCGCTTGGAAGCGGCAAAAGGGCAAATAAGAAAGTTCATTGAACTATCTCCTGTTGATCGCATCGGTATTATTATGTTTGGAGATAAAGTTTTTACACTAATTCCTGTGACTACTGATTTGAAATTAGTCGAACAATCGGTAGAACAAATTAATATTGGTTTTCTAGGCTCAGGCACAAATATTGGGGATGCCTTAGGGCTTGCACTAGCACGATCTGAAACTAGTGTTGCTGAAAACAAATCTATAATTTTACTGACTGATGGTAGTGCCAATGCCGGATTAATGTCACCGATGCAGGCAGCAGAAAAAGCTAAAGAGCTTGGCATTAAAATATACACAATTGGTATTGGTGGTGATCCTGATGCTAAACTACCAGTTGGTCGTGATGCATTTGGTAGAATGAGATATCAAAATATGCCTGGTCAAAGTATGGACTTTGAAACTTTGCAAAAAATAGCTGAGATGTCTGGTGGAAAAGATTTTGTTGCCTCTGATAATGAATCTTTGAATGAGGTACTTTCTGAAATTAATAAATTGGAAAGAAAGGGCCTTGAAATTAAAGGGCGAATTATTTATCAAGAGGACTATTACAAGTTCTTACTTGCTGGCGTTTTACTTTTGATATTAATTGAAAGTACTCGTAGATTATATTTAAGGGAAGTAGCATAATGGATTTTGTTAATACAAAGCTATTGATTATATCTATTATAGTAGTCGCTATATTTATATTTTTTCTTACCTTATTAAGAAAGAAATTTTTCAAGATTGTTAAACAAGTATGGAATTTTGATTCGCGTTTTATTTCTAAGCTATCTATGTTCTTATATGCGTTAGCATTTTTAGGTTTTGCCTTATCTTTAGGTGACTTAAGAGGGCCGGAGGAACTTGTTGAATCTAATATACCTAATCAACGTACACTTATTCTAATTGATAACTCGCAAAGTATGTTAGTTGAAGATATCAGACCTAATCGTATAGCTAAAGCTGCAATTATTGCTAAACATCTTGTGAAAAATGCATATGGGCACCAGATTGCATTAAGTGTCTTTTCTGACATACAAAGAAAAATTGTACCCTTTACTGATGATGTTGATATTTTAGAGTCACGTTTAGGAAGTATGCTGAGCGCAACACCAGAAGGTGGATCTAATGTGAGTCTTGCTCTTAAAGAAGCTTTTCAGTTTTTTAAAACGAGTGAAGGTTTTTCTAAAGGAAATATCCTCTTAATCACTGATGGTGAAGAGCATGGAAGTGTTGATGTTGAAATACCAGACGAAATCAGCCTTGCTATTATTGGCGTAGGAACTGAAGAAGGTGGAAAAATTCCAATGCGTGGAAAACGTGGAAACTTCTTCGGATATAAAAAGTTTAATGGTGTTGAAATTATATCAAAAATGAATAAACAATTTTTTGAAGATTTAGTCGGTAAGTCAAAATATGCAAAAGTATGGTTTGTTGAATCATATAGTTTACCGACGCAAGAAATATTGGCTTTCTTTAAGGATGTACATTTAAATTCTTTTACAAAAGGAACTTTGAGGTCTAGGCCGGTTTTAGGATATTGGCTTATTGTTTCAAGTATCTTGTTGTATGTGTTTTCTGTATTACTTGGGCGCTTTAGAACTTTTAAACCAGCTGTCTTAGTTTTACTTATGTGTCTTTTTATTTTGCCTGAAGTTAATACTTTTGCTCAGGACGATGAAGAAACTCCAGTTGATCCCTTACAGCAGGAACTTGTAGATAAAATGAGGGCCGGTAATATTTCTAAAGAAGAGAAGTTGAAACTGGCCGAGCTTTTTCTTAGGCAAAAAGAGGGGCAAAAGCAAGCTGCAGAAATTTATAATGAAACATTAAAGAATTATGAAGATGAAGCACCGGCAGATCTATTTAATTATGCAACTGCACTTTTGAAAGATAATCAATTCGTAGACTCTATTAATTTGTATAAGTACATATTGGAGAAGAACTCAAACAATAAAGAATTAGAGCAAGTCATTAAGGAGCAAATTAAGTTTGCCCTACAAAAGCAAAAACAAGACAAGCAGAAGAAGAAAGAAGAAGAAAAAAAGAAGCAACAAGAAAAGAAAGATAAAGAAAATAAGGATAATCAGGAAAATAACGAGAATAAAGATAATAATGATGACCAACAGAAAAAAGAAGGTCAACAAGACAATAAAGATCAAAAAGACAAGGGTCAAAAAGGAAAGGACTCTAAAAATAATAAGGACAATAAGAAATCAGACTCTTCAGATAAAAATAAAGATAAACAACAGTCTGAAGGTGATCAAAATAAAAATGAGAAGAAGAAACAAAAAACTCAGCAGCAACAATGGAAAGAACTTGAAGATCAAGCTAAGAAAAAGAAGCGTATGAGAAAGGCAAATGGTGTCTTCAAACAAATCATGAATGATGACTCTCAGTTGCAAAAGAAACTTTTTGATTCAACCTCAGATGGTAATAATCGTAAGGATTGGTAATGTTTAAGTATATAGTTTTATTTTTGTTAACATTTTCTTCGCTAGCACAAACGATAACAGCTAAGGTAAGTTCATCAGAAGTATCGTTAGAAGACTCTTTTAAGTTGATAATAAATTTTGAATATCAAGGAGAGACTGAACCATATGTTAATTTTAAATTGAATAATGCTGAAATCGTATCTGATAATACGAACGATGCAAGCCGTCTTATGATAAAGGGTTACTTTGCTGGCGGTAAGATGGTTCAAAAGAAAGTTTATAACTATGTTTATGAGCTGAGGGCCATTAAAACAGGTTCTGCAGTTATTAGAGATATTAAAGTTGATTTTGGTGCCCAAGTTGTGAAACACAGATCATTAACTGTTAGAGTTCTTAGTCAAAGAGCAAGATTGCAAGATTATTTTGTACGTGCTGAAGTTGATAAGACACAGGCATATGTAGGTGAAAAGATCGACTTGGTTTATTACATTTACTTTAAAGGGCAGATTTCAAATCCTGAATTTGTAAAATTCCCTGTTCAAAAGAACTTTTTAAAAAGATTTGAATTACCAAGATCTTCGGTTGAAAGTGTAAGTATTCAGGGAGAAATTTATAAACGAGCCGCTTTGTATAAAAGTGTACTATATCCTGAAAAAGCAGGTGACTTATCGATAGATCCAGTTGAAATACGTTTTCAACATCCCGATTATACAAGTAGACGTGGGAATGCCTTTGGGATGTCCTTTACCTTTAGTACTGGTTCCGAAAAAACTAAAGTGTTAAGGAGTGATCGAGTTAAGATTAAGGCATTGCCTATACCTGTTGAAAATATGCCTAAATCATTTACTGGTCTAGTTGGTAAACATACTTTCAACCTAAGCCTGAATAAAAGTAAGATTGTCGTAAATGACGTACTTGAGGCACGTTTAGAAATTCGTGGTGATGGCGCTTTAGAGAAGTTTGATGCTCCTCGCTTGATAACATCAGATGCGTTTGAAGTTTTCGAAACAAGAGCAGAAATGATTGAACAAACAGCTTTAGTTAAAAATAAAGTTTTTGATTATACGTTTCTAGCGAAGAGGGCAGAGTTCGTATCGGAAAGGAAAATAGAACTATCTACATTTAACCCACTAACAGGGAATTTTGAAACGACAGAATTAACAATTGATCCATTGATTATCATAGGTTCCGGTTCTGCGGCTTCAAATATAGCTTCTGATGAGACTAATGACGTTGTTAAGAAAGTTCAGCAGACAGCTCCTGCCGAAGTGAAGACTGTTGTTTCTGGAAATATTATGGCCCCTGTTTTTACGAATTCTAAGAAAAGGAATTTGTGGGACATTATTAATTACTCTTTAATCGGGATCGCCGCTTTTGTAATTGCACTAACAGCATTTCCTTACATTCGCTTCTTTGATAGAGACCCATTTAAGAATCTTAAAAGAGAATTTAACTATTCTAATATTTTTCACCATATCACGACATTTACACCAGATGTGCATGGTGATAGTTTAAATGATCGTATTAAGGGGATGAGAGTCTCTCCTGAGGCACGAAAGTACTTTAATGACTTGGTTGATAATGCTGGAAAAAATGAATACAAGGGAGCCAAGTTACCTCTTAAGTATAAAAAAGAATATTGGCAAGAATTAGCTAGAGCAAATAATGAAAATAATTAAAAGTTTAAAAGATATTGAATGTGATAACTTTGCTATAACCATAGGAAACTTTGATGGTGTACATCGAGGACATCAAAGAATTATTAAGCAAATTTATAGTGAGTGTAGCGAAGCTAATTTAAAGCTCGTTGTTATCACTTTCACTCCACATCCTGTAGAAATTCTTAACCCTAAAGAACACTATCTTATCAATAGTTATGAGGAAAGAAGAGAACTTCTATCTGAATTAAGTATTGATTATCTTCTTGAAATTGAATTTAATCGAGATCTTTCAATGAAAGAACCAGATGATTTTTTAAACGAATATATTTTCAATCACGTTGAACCACAAAGAATATACTTAGGACATGATTTTGCCTTTGGTGCTCAGAAAAAAGGGAACCATGAGTTTGTTAAGAAATTTTGTGCTGATAAAGTAACAGATGTTAATGTTCTATGCTCTTACGATGTTGAAGGGGATAAAGTATCAAGTACGATCGTACGAGATGCACTATCTGTCGGTGATGTTGAAAGCGTTGCTAAATATTTAGGGCGCGAATACTTTATTCGCGGACGAGTAATCAAAGGAGCAGGTCGAGGTCGTCAGATTGGAATTCCAACTGCAAATTTAGCACTTGATCGCTATCGTCGCTACCCTAAAAATGGTGTTTATATAACTAAAACGAAATTTGGTGAATCAACTTGGTTTTCTGTGACAAATATTGGCCACAATCCTACATTTACTAACGGTAATAACGTTTTTGTGGAAACACATATTTTAGATTTCGATAATGATATCTATGGAAATGAATTAGAAGTTTCTTTTGTAAAGAGGCTAAGAGATGAAAAAAAATTCTCTTCAGTTAATGAGCTTATTGAACAAATAAAGCTTGATGTAGAAAAGACTCGAGAATATTTTAATGCTTAAGCTTGGTTTACTGGGAAAAGATATTCAACACTCAAAGTCACCACAAATCTATGATGAATTATACAGTGGTCAGGTAGAATATAGTCTTTTAGATGTCTCTTCTGAAGATAAGATTCCTTGCCTTAAAGATATATTTAAAACGTTACAAGGCCTTTCGATTACAGCGCCATACAAGAAACACTTTTTAAATGATGTAATTCTAGAAGAGAGTGTTCGAAAAATAGGGGCGATAAATTGTATTAAATTTGATGGTACACAATTTTATGGCACAAATACGGACTTCTTAGCGGCCAAGGAGATCATATTAAATAATTCATATCATAAGAAAGATATCGTCATGCTTGGTGATGGCGCAATGACGGATATGTTTAAGGTCTTATTTGAAGAGCTAAATATTAGCTATCATCAATTTTCTAGGCGAAAAGATGGTGACCTTAATGCAGTTAAATACGAACAATATGTAGAACTAGATAATCTATTGATTATCAACTGTTGTGCTCGTCAATTTCAATTTAATTTATCGTTATCAACTAAGTCTATTTTCTGGGATATGAACTATTCCCATCCATTTCATCACTCTTTTCTGAGCAATAAACTCACTTATATAGATGGAAGTGAACTTCTTTACCTACAAGCCGTAGCAGCAAAAAAATTTTGGAACTTTACGTTATAATAGTAAATAAATAGTAAATAGTTAGTGTATCTAAGTATTCAATATTTAAAGAAACTAATCTTAGGATAACGTAAGGTGATAAGAAAAGAATTTCTAGAAGTCATTTCAAAAACGGGTATGGTACCAAGAAAAGATTTGGTGCCTTTGGCCGCAAATAAAAACCCAGGTGTGGTTTCAGAACTCGATTTGTTAAAGTTTAATTTCTTCGATGATATTAAATTTGCAAAAGCAATTGCAGAGTTAAGTGGGCTTACATATGTTGATCTCTCTGAAACTCGTGTTCCTGGCTCTACACTTCAGTTGGTAAAAAAAGGTGTCGCAACAAAGTTTCGAATCGTACCTTTAAAAAGACAGTCCGGTACTTTATCTTTAGCAATCTTTGATCCCTCTCTTGTGGAAATTAGAGCAGAGATTCAAAAAGAAATTCAATCAAACGTTGAGTTTGTTCTTACTTCATTATCAGCTTGGAAAACTTTATATCAAAATATTCAAGCCTCTATTGATGAAATACTTGAGACGGTTAGAGAAGTTAGAACTGATCAAGCTACTGGTGACGATAATGTTAAAGAAGAAGATATCGGAGAAGATATTATTTCTTACGTAAATAAGGTACTCGCTGAAGCGTATATTAAAAAGGTTTCAGATATTCATGTTGAACCTTATGAAAATAATTTTAGAATTAGGTTTCGTTTAGATGGATCCTTACATGAATATGCAGCACCTCCAAAATCGATGCTTTTACCACTTGTCTCTAGAATGAAAATTCTTTCACAGTTAGATATTTCTGAAAGAAGAATCCCACAAGATGGGCGTATTAAGCTTGAAATTGATGGTAATCCAATTGACTACCGTGTTTCAACACTTCCAACATTGTTTGGAGAAAAGGTTGTAATGCGACTGCTAGATCAATCAAATCTACAGCTTGATATGACTAAGTTAGGTTTTGAAAAGAAACAGCTAGAAGTTTTCTTAGAAGGGATTAAGCAGCCATATGGAATGTGTCTTGTAACTGGACCAACAGGGTCTGGAAAAACGACGACTCTTTATTCAGCACTATCAGAACTTAATAATATAGAAAAAAATATTTCCACTGCAGAAGATCCTTGTGAATTCAACTTGGAAGGTATCAATCAGGTTAACGTTAGAAAAGATATTGGTTTAGACTTTGCAAGGGCCCTTAAGGCCTTTCTTAGACAAGACCCTGATATCATCATGGTTGGGGAGATTAGAGATCAAGAAGTTGGAGAGATTGCTATTGAGGCCGCTCTTACTGGCCACATGGTTCTTTCTACGCTTCACACGAATGATGCGCCTTCAACGGTAACTCGATTGTTAAATATGGGAATTGAACCATTTCTTGTAACTGGTGCGTTGAATGTTGTTGTTGCACAAAGGTTATGTAGAAAGATTTGTGAAAATTGTAAGACTATAGATGAAAGCGTAACTGTTGATCAGATTGTTGCATGTGGAGTTACTCCTAATTCTGCAAAGAACTTAAAAGTCTATCATGGTACAGGTTGTGAGTTTTGTGATGGGTCCGGATATAAGGGCCGTGTCGCAATCTATGAAGTTCTAGAAATGACTCCTGCTGCAAGGGACCTCGTTTTAAAGCATTGTTCTTCTGATGATTTGAAAAAACAGGCTATAGCTGACGGTATGAAAACTCTAAGAATGTCTGCATTAACCAAGGTTGCAGAGGGTGTCACGACTTTAGCGGAAGCAATTAAAAACTCAAGTGTTGATAAATTATAAAAATATAAATGGGTGATATAGATGAGTAGCGATAATACGCAAACAAAAACTAAAACCGAAACAAAAACAGGTGCTATCACGAGTGCGGAGTCTTTGAAGATTCAACAGTTATTTAAGCTGATGGTTGATAATGGTGGATCCGATTTGCACTTAACTCCTGGTACAGCTCCTGCAATGAGAGTCAACGGGGATATTGTAAGAGTTAAACTACCGGCCCTTGATGCATCCTCAAGTAAGTCACTTATCTATCAAATTCTTTCTGAAGAACAGAGAAATGAGTTTGAAAAGAATTTAGAGCTAGACCTTGCATTTGGGATAAAAGGCCTTGCACGTTTTAGAGCAAATATTTTTTATTCTAAAGGTGGAGTTGCGGCAGTATTTCGTTTGATTCCAAGTGCTGTTCCTGACTTTAAAGCACTTAACTTACCAAATGTTTTAATGGAAATGACTGATGTTTCAAATGGTCTATTTCTAGTTACTGGGCCTACTGGTTCTGGTAAGTCGACGACTCTTGCAGCTCTTATAAATCGATTAAATGAAATGGAGCCTGCGCATATTGTGACACTGGAAGATCCTGTTGAATTCGTCCATCCTCACAAAACGAGTATTGTAAACCAACGTGAAATTGGACGAGATACTCATTCATTTGAAAATGCTTTAAAAGGTCTCTTAAGACAAGATCCGGATATTGTTCTTGTCGGGGAGATGAGAGACGTTGAGACAATTGAAGCCGCTCTAACGATTGCGGAAACAGGACACTTGGTTTTTGGAACACTACACACTAACTCATGTGTGCAAACAATTAACCGTCTCGTTAACGTATTCCCTTCAGATCAACAGGATCAAGTTAGAACGCTTCTTTCATTTGTTTTACAAGGTGTTGTTTCACAACAGCTTTTACCTAAGACATATGAACCAGGACGTGTCGCTTGTTTAGAAATTCTAAGACCTACACCGGCAATTAGAAATCTAATTCGTGAAGATAAGATGCATCAAATTTATTCTCAGATGCAGATTGGTCAAGATAAGACTGGTATGACGACAATGAATCAGTCAATTAAAAAACATGTTGATTCAGGGGCAATTGATGCAGAGACAGCAATGTCGTATTCAACGAATCCGGAAGAACTTGGGCCGCAACTAGGTCTTAAGGAGAGATAGAGTAAGATATGCCAATTTATAAATGGGAAGGACTAGATAAAAACGGAAAGAAGACCAACGGTCAAATACAGGCCAATGATGAGAAGGACGCTAAGAAAAGACTTCGCGCCCAAGGAAATCGTGTACGTAAAATTATTCCACCTTCGATCTTAGAATTTGATATTAACACATGGTTAATTGAAAAAGGTATTGGTTCTGCTTTCGGTGCAGCCGAGCTTATGAACTTTACAAAGCAATTGTCTATTATGATCAATGCAGGTGTACCTATTATTTTGGCGCTTGAGATTATTTATAAATCAGAGAAAAATCCTTCTTTAAAGAATGCTGTTAAAAATATTGCGACTGATGTTTCAGAAGGTAATACGCTAGCCGAAAGTATGCGTAAGCAACAAGGCTTTGATAACCTTTACTGTAACCTTGTTAAGGCCGGAGAGGTTGGAGGGATTCTAGATGAGATTCTTTCTAAACTAACAGAGCACTTAGAAAAGCAAGAGAAGATTAAAAAACAAATTAAATCAGCTATGAGTTATCCATTAATTGTTTCAGGTATTGGTGCTTTAGTAGTTTGGGGACTAATTACTTATGTTGTGCCTCAGTTTACTGGAATGCTTGCGGACACTGGACAAGAGCTCCCTTGGATTACTCAATTTGTAATTGATACTTCAGAATTTTTTGGTGAATACTCTGGCAAGATGATCCTAGGTGGAATAGCTTTATTAATTTTTCTAACTTACTTCATAAAAACACCTCAAGGAAAAATTGTATTTGATAAGTTTTCAATGAGTGTACCAGGCTTTGGTATTGTTATTATTAAGGGGAGTTTAGCTCAGTTTTCAAGAACTCTTTCAACACTGCTTGGTTCAGGTGTAGCACTCATCGATGCCTTAGAAATTTGTGTTGAAACAATTGATAATAGTGTTATCTCTGGTGATATCAAAGAAGTAAGAAAGAAAGTTATTGAAGGTAAAACTCTTACTGAACCATTAACTAAGATTGACTACTTTCCAGAAATGGTTGCTCAGATGATTAAGGTTGGTGAGTCAACAGGGGCCATTGATCAAATGCTGGCAAAGATCTCTGTTGTTTTTGAAGATGAAGTTAATGATGCAATTACTGCAGCAACAAAAATGCTAGAACCTTTAGTTCTTGTCGTTCTTGGTGGAATTATTGGTGGTGTTCTTATAGCAATTTACTTACCAATGTTCATGTCAGCGGGGGCATAAATACTTAAATTGACTAAGATTAGAGGCAAAAAAGTAGTTAAAATTATTTATTGTTTTAAGATAAGGCATTGATATTATTGGGATTTAATTTTTAACTTAAATATGCCGTAAGGTAGTTATAGGGCTGGTTAAATCTTAATTTTAGCTAAGTTCTTAAAGTTATTTAAATTAATCTATCTAAATTAGATTAACGAGGAGAAAAGACATGAAATTTACGAACGAGTTGAAAAACTCAAAAGGGTTTACCCTAGTTGAGTTGATGGTCGTTGTTGCCATCATCGGGATTCTATCTGCGGTAGCAATTCCAAACTTTAAAAAGTATCAAGCGAAAACGAAAACTTCTGAAGCGAAACTTCAGTTAGCTTCAATTTACTCAGCGATGACAGCTATCCAAACTGATTATGATGCCTTCGGTACATGTTTAGGTGATGCTGGTTATGTATCTCCAAATGGTGCATGGGATTCATCTACTCCAACTAGTGGAAGTAACTATTATTCAATCGGATTTAGTGCTGCTAACTCGACACCAAACCAAATTGTTAGAGATAACGGCGGAACTTGTCAGAATATCGAATTTGGAGCACCTGCATTTAAGAAGGTTGGTGGACAGAGAACAACTGTTGCTAACATTTCTACGATCGCTGTTTCAAACATGGGGAATGGTTCACAAACTGCTCCAGGTGTTGATGCTCAAGGTGGTTACTTTGTAGCTGGAGCAATTGGCTATATTGATACAGATAACATTACAACTGCTAGAGCTAGTAAATGGGCAATTGACCAAGACAAAGTACTTAGAGAGATTAATAAAGGTTACTAATCTTTAATTTAATAATCTTGAAAATAGAAGGCCTCATTAATTTGAGGCCTTTTTTATTTCTTCTATTTTCTTAATTAAAACTTCTCGTTCTTTTATATCTTTAGTTCTATTCAATTGTAATTGAAGGAGTTGGAGGTGAGACTGTTTAGACTTACGTTTATTCTTAGCCTCTTCAATTAATCTTGGGAGAATTACAAAGTTTACAGCATAAGGTGTCTTTTGAATCTTTTGATACATTAATAGGGAATTGTCGTAATCTTTGAGTTGAAAGTGATAGTTAAAGGCGGCATTGTACATAAGTCTGTAATCGTTAGGAAAAACCTGTAAACCTCTATTGAATATTATCTCCGCTCCCAAAATATCATCTTTAATGATTGATAAGTAGATACCACCATGAAGATAATTTTCGTAAAACTCTCTATCTAAATCAGCAATTAGTTTAAACCTATAATATAGCCATGACTTCTCTTGGTTCTTTACGTGTTCAATATCAGCGTCAAGAAGCGTTTTTGTCCAATAGTAGCTTGAAATAAAACGGTAGTTTCCAAATGAAACAATTTTTATAAAATCACTATTTAAAGTAGTAAATAACTCAGGATTAACTGGTTTTTTAAATGAGAGATTATAGTTAATACCTATTAAAAGTATGAATAGGATCAAAGGAATCAATTTATTTGTAAGTTGTGTTTTCTTCATGAGCATATCTGATTATACTAATATTAAAAAAAATAAAAAGGCTTCTATGTTAATTTGTGAAAATATATCAAAATCATTTAAGAAAGATTTTTGGAATAAAGATTTTTTAGCATTACAAGATGTAACTTTTGAACTGAATGCTGGACGAATCGTTGGTTTTCTTGGTGCTAATGGTGCAGGAAAAACAACTCTAATCAAAATTATTCTTGGATTCATTAAGCCGAACACTGGTTCGGTTAAAATTTTGAATATTGATTGGACTGAAGATGAGGTAAGAAAGTTAATTGGTTATATGCCAGAGCGACCATACTATTATCAGAATTTAACAGGTTATGAGTTCTTAACCTATTGTGGAGAACTACAAGAAATTGAGAACGAAGAGATTGAGAAAAATATTGAAAAATGGGCGACTAAGTTAGAGATTAAATTCGCTTTAGACAGGAAGATTAAAGGCTATTCTAAAGGGATGTTACAACGACTAGGTTTTGTCTCAGTACTTTTACATAATCCAAGACTTATTATATTAGATGAGCCACTTTCAGGCTTAGATCCAATCGGACGTAAAGAATTTAAAGACGTTATTAAAGAGGTTAATGAAGAGGGTGTTGGTGTATTCTTTTCTTCACATATTGTGAATGATGTCGAAGAAGTTTGCCACGATGTTGTTGTTCTAGAGAGTGGTAAGATCATTTATAACGGGACGATTAAAGAATTAGTATCACAAAATACAAGTAATAAATTTATCATTAAGTACAATGATGGAGATAAGGATCATGAATTAGTGGTAGATGAAGATCTGAAAGATCAAAAAATCTTAGAATTAATTGAAGCTGGATCAAATGTTTTAAAACTAAATAGAGAAAGCTCGTCGTTAGAAGAAATAGTGTATCGGTTAAACAAATGAAGAATATATTAACAATCGCAAAGTTTACATTTAAAGATATTGTTAAGAGTAGAGTGCTCTATCTTACTTTTTGGATTGCTCTTTTTATCTTAACTTTAAGTTATATAACTTCAGAATTCTCTTATGGAAACGTTTTAAGAATTTCAATAGACTTTGGTTTAGGGGGAGCTTCATTGGCAGCAAATATTCTTGCAATTTTTGTTGGTGTAAATGTTTTGTCAGATGAAATTGAATCGCGAACTATATATATAACCTTGTCTCGACCTATTTCGAGAGTTAAGTTTTTACTTGGTAAAATCTTAGGAGTCTCGTCTATTCTTGTTTTAAGCTCATTTGTAATATTTGGAACTTCGTTAATAGTTTACTTATTACGTGGTGGTGCTCTTGATGGAGTTATAATTAATTCACTATTCCTAGGAATATTAGAGTCAATTTTACTTTTCTTGATTGTGCTTTTCTTTAGTTTAATAACTTCACGTGCACTAAGTGTTATCAATACTGTCGTTATTTATTTTGTTGGACATGCAATAACTCATATTTCAAGTTTATCTTTTGTAAAGGATAGAGAAGGACTTGAACTAATACTGCGAATATATAAAGCAGTACTCCCAGATTTAAACTTATTAAATTATAAGCCATTCGTATTTAATTCAAATCTTGTGTCAAATCAAAATATCATGAATAGTTATTTATATGGGCTTGCTTATATTTTAGTGCTTTCTTTTATAAATGCATACGTATTCAAAAATAAAGAGCTTAGCTAATGATATTACTATTTAAAATATATGCGTTTATCTTTGGAGCAATGATAGGAAGTTTTCTAAATGTTCTCATTTTGAGACTACCTACTAATGAAAAGTTTTTTATCGATCGCTCACGTTGTCCAAAATGTGGCTTTCAACTTAAGTGGTTTCACAATATTCCAATTTTAAGCTTCATTGGCTTAAGAGGGAAGTGTGCTAACTGTAAGACGAATATTAGTTTTCAATATCCAGTTATCGAGTTACTTACGGCAACTATATCGTTATTTCTATTTGGAGGCGAAATAAGTCTTCATGGATTAACTTCTTATTTATTCTTTTTTACTGTTGCTTGTTGCCTCCTTGTTCATTTTGTCATTGATGTACGTCATCAAATATTACCAGATGTAATTAATGTATATTTGGGAATAATCTTTTTTATCCATGTCGTATTTTTTTATCATTGGAAGCACTGGGTTCTAGGTGGATTAATTGGATTTTTAGTACCTTACTTAATTACTTACCTATTTTATAAAATTAAAGGTGTCATCGGCCTGGGTGGAGGTGATATAAAGCTGTTTGGTGTTCTCGGAATTTATCTTGGTCCGTTAGGAATTATTCATAATATGCTCTTTTCATGTATACTAGGAAGTTTGCTAATGATGCCTTTATTACTTTTCAAAGTTATTAAAAGAGACCAGGCAATAGCATTTGGGCCATTTATTATTATTGTGGCCGTTATTCAAATCTACTTTCCAAGTACCTTTAAAATGATGCTGGGCGCATTGTTGTTTTAAATAACTTCTTGAAATGACTGGACTGTGCAGAGTATAATAAAATAATACTTTGATAGGTCACGGATGAAGAAGAATATTGATATACAGGATGTTATATTTAAAATTAGGGAAGCTTTAGGTTTAGTTCCTAAAGAACTTATTGGTGTTGACATTGGTCAAAGCTCAGTAAAAGTCTCTAAAATAGTTACCAAGAATGATACTTATAAATTAGTTAAGTATGCATCTGTTCCACTTCCGGAAGCTGCAATCATAGAAGATGAAATTCAAGATGAAGAAGCTCTAAAAGAAGCTTTAAAAGAAGCTTTTAAAGAAGCGAAAGTCACAGAGCCCTATATTTGCCTTGGTCTATCTGGGCCTAATACAGTAATTAAAAAATTACAATTGGCCGGTGGAGATGATGAAGAACTTGAAGATCAAGTAATTTGGGAAGCAGAGCAATACCTCCCATTTCCGGTTGAGGACTGTAATATCGATTGGTATGTCATCGGTGAAAACATGGGTGGTGGTCTTGATGTTATTGTTTGTGCGGTAAAGAAAGATGTCCTTGAATCATTCAAAACAATAATTGAATCCTTAGGTAAGATCGTAAAAGTCGTTGATTTGTGCTCTATTGCGATTACTAATATCTACGAGCTAGCTTCTGAAGAGGATTTATCATCAGATATTGATGATGAGTCAGAAGATGAAATATTTGAAAATACTTCAAGTACAGATATAAATAAAATTCTAATTCCATCGACATTGCTAATTGATATTGGTTCTCAGGCAACTGTTTTTATCGTCCTTAAAAAAGGTATTCCAGTCTTTGTTAAAGAAATCATTATTGGTGGCGCGAGTATTACAGAAGAGATTCAGAGACAATTAGGGGTAACATTTCAAGAAGCGGAAGACTTAAAGAAGATGTCATCTGGTGAAGGTGTTCCTGATGATGTGTTAATGATTATTAATGAGATTAATGGAACTCTTGTTAACGAACTAAAAAAAGCTCATGACTTTTATATTAATGCAACTTCTGATGATTCTTTAAAGAATATTACAGTAACTGGCGGTTCAGTGCGATTACCTAATTTACTTGAGGAAATCCGATCATCTTTTGGTGTTGATGTTAATGTATTGAATCCATTTAATGAAATCGAATTTAATGAAAATGATTTCGATGATGATGAATTAAATGATATGGCCCACGAAGGTGTTGTTTCATTTGGATTGGCCCTTAGGGAGTTTCCAAAATGATAGAAATAAACTTATTAGAAAAAAAGAAACCTTTAGAGCTACCAGTAATTCTTGGTGTTGATTTTAATAAGGTAAATAAGAAATCGCTTCTTATTGGTTATGCTGTTTATTACGGACTTACATCTGTTCTAATTCCAGGTTTTAAAAATAAAAATCAAGATGTACGTGATGAGATTGTTCAGCAAAAGGCAGTCTTTAACAGACTAAAAAAAGAAGTTGATTCATTTGGTTCTTTAACTGAAGTTATGGATGCTTTTACAAAAAGAATTGAAGAGTTAAAAAGTAGAGAAGCACTTGTAGCGCAAGTTATGTCTAATAAATCTAACCCATATAAAGTACTAAGAGGACTTTCGGGATCATTGAATGATGATATTTGGTTTAACTCTCTAACAATTGACGACAAAAAAGTTATCAAGATTGATGGGGAATCAATATCTTTTTCATCGGTCGGGGACTTTATTAACAACGTTAAAGAACTTGAGTATTTCATACCAAGAAATGGCTACTCTTCTGAAACATTTGGTATGAAAGAACTTAAAGAAACTTCAGATCAGCTTTACGGTGAAAGTGTTACATTACAAAGTTTTTCAATTGAAGGGAAAATCCAATCATATGGAGATCTTGAGTAATGCTATCTCTAATTAATAAGCTATATTTAATCTTAATCGTTTGGGGCGCATTCCAGGCTTATGAAGCGTACAACGAAGTTGAAATTGAAAGAGCAAGTCTTCAAGAAGAAGTTAATATTGTAAACGGTAGAATTAGTAAGAAGAAAAAAGAATTAAAAAAACTTAAGGATTACGAAAGAGACGTTGAGCAAAAGAAAGAAGAGATTGAAATAGTTGCTCAAAAACTTGAAGAGACACAAAGACGTCTACCTAAAGATATTAGTGATAATGAAAGTATTAACTTAATCAAAAAGCTCGGAGAAAGCTTAAAGATCAAAGATGTACAAATTAATCCAAGCGGACAAGAAGAAAATGGTTTCTATATTACGAAATATTATACATTTTCAGGGAAAGGGACATATCTACAATTCTTACTTTTACTAGAAAACATTTCTAAACAAGAAAGAATTTTAAATGTTAGAGATATTAATTTAAGTAAAATTACAAAAACAAATAAGTCTCGTTACGAAATAATTAATCTATACGCTACGATTGAGAGTTATATTTATAATCAAAACCATAGAGAAAAGCGTGGTATTGAAGAAATTGAGCAGAAACTTAAACAAGAACAATCGAAAAAACCTGCGAGAAAGAAAAGAACTAGGAATAAGAATTGAAAAATCAGAGCAAATTAATATTAGCATGCTTATTTTGTTTCTTAGCAATAGGACAAGCGCCTGTTGAACTAGGTTCCGGAAGAAATATTAGAGACCCGTTTAAAGTTAAATATAAGAAAAAAATGGGAAACAAAAAAGCGAGAAGAGAAAAGTTTACTGGTTTCTCTAATAAGCTTACGACAGATCATCTTCGTATTGATCGATTAAGAGTTACAGGTATCTTTTTAGGTAAAGATCCACGAGCGATTATAAAACAAGTTGAAGAAGAAGGATTATCTCAAGCTGTAATCATAAAAGAAGGTATGAAAATCGGCCCAGATCAAGTTGAGGTAAAAGCAATTCTGCCTGGTGGGGTAGTATTAGTTGAGAAAATTATTAATGTATACGATGAAGAAGAGTACTTGGAAACAATACTTCCTTTATCAGAGTAGTTCATAATACTTTTATAAAATTCAATTTGTGATATCATAAAAATATAATAATTTTACTTAGGAAGAGTAAAAATGAAAAAAATAGTTATTGCAGTATCAATTCTATACTCATTTCTTGCACTATCAGCAAATTTAACAAAAATTGATTTTCAACAGAAAGACGATTTAAGTTATTTGAATTTCAATTTTGATAAGAACGATTTCAAAATTAAAAAGTTCCAAGTCGTTAAAGACAAACAAGTCATTATTGATATTGAAAATACAGTATCCACTCAAAGAGTTCTTAGAGCTTTTGATACTTCTGAATTTTCAGGTTCGGTAGTATTTGTTTCTGCTTTTAAGGCTCCAGGGAAGTCTCAAGATATTAGAGTCGTCGTACAATTAAGAGATAATGTTCGCTCTAAACTTCAAACTTCAGGAAACCTTGCAAGTATCATATTTGAAAATCGTTACGGAGCATTTGCTAGTTCTAAAGAGGAAGAAGGTGCTTTAACAACAGCTGAAGAAAAGAAGAGTCAAAGACTTCTAAAGCCAAAATCTAAAAGCATGGAAGATATCTTAGAAAACTTAACTCTTTCAGGGCAAAAAAAGTATGTTGGTAATAAGATTTCCTTGAATGTTAAGGATATGAAGATCAATGACATTCTTGATCTTATTGCGGATGCCTCAGGTTTCAACGTTATTATGACAAATGATGTTGCTGAGTTAAAACCATTATCACTTAACTTAGTAAATGTTCCATGGGATCAGGCACTCGATACAGTTTTATCTATTAATAAGTTAGTAGCAGAAAAAAATGGTGCAATTCTAACGATTAAGACGCTTGCTCAAGCAACAGAAGAGAAAAGAAAAGAAAGAGAAGCTACGCAAATCAAAGAAGTAGCAGAACCTCTCGTAACTAAAGTTCTTCCTATCTCTTATTCTAAAGCTAAAGACTTAACGACTCTTTTAAAGGACTATGTTACTCCTGCAAGAGGTTCTTTAATTGCTGATGAAAGAACTAATAATTTAATCATTAATGATACTCTTGAGACGACAGAAAAAATTGCAAAGATCGTTGATATTCTAGATCGTCAAACTCCACAGGTTCTTATTGAATCAAAAATTGTTGAAGTTAACGAAGGTTATCAAAAACAAATTGGTCTGCAGAATGGACTCAATTTTGGATATGACCCAATTGGACAAATACCAACTTCTACAGATTTAACAGGTTCGGCCAGTTCGACTAGTATTTCTGGTCCGGGGCTAAGCTTTTCAAGTGCTCCAACAACTGGTGAGAACACAAGGAACTTACTTGGTGTTACAATCTCAAGATTTGGACGCTTATTTGATTTAAATTTTCAGTTACAACTTTTAGAAAGTGAATCAAAAGGTAAGATCATTGCTTCTCCTCGAGTTGTAACTAAACATAACGTAAAAGCAGAAATTATTTCGACAGACACAACTTCTTTTGAAGAAAGAGAAGGGACTGGTGAAGATATTACAATTACATTCAAAGAGACAACTGCCGAGCTAAGTTTGGCCGTTACTCCTCAGGTTGCTAATGATGGGGCAATTGATTTAATTGTAGAACTATCTAAAGAGCAATTTGGTACTGCACCAGCAGCGGGAGCACCACCTGATAAAACTAAAAGACAGGTAAAGACAAATGTACTTGTTGAAAATGGATCAACAATTGTTCTAGGTGGACTTTATAGTTATTCTAAAATTGAATCGCATTCTGGTGTTCCTTATTTAAAGGATGTACCTATTGTCGGTTGGCTATTTAGAACTCCGTATAATCCACAGGTAAGTAAAACAGAACTTGTTATTTTCATTACACCGAGAGTTATTAATCAAGAACGTGCAGGTTTAACAAGTAGCTTGTAGATGAAAAATTACAATAATCTAATCACAAAATATAAAAGTCAATTGGAGAAAGACCCTCGATCGAAGGTCTTTGCTCCTTTGGCCGAAATATACAGAAAAGTTGGAATGAATGATGAAGCATTAGCTTTACTTAAAAGAGGACTAATTCATCATCCTAACTTCTCTGCTGCTATTATTGTTTATGGCCAGCTATTATTAGAGAGGGAAGAGATTGAAGAAGCTTACACTGTATTAAAGCCACAACTTTCTATTAATGGCGATAATATTAAGTTTCTTAAACTTTTTGCTCATTCTTGTTTTAAACAGAATTTGATCCTTGAGGCCCTAAATACATATAAAAGAGTTCTTTTTATTTCACCTAAGGATAATGAAGCAACTGAGTTTATTGTAAAATATGATAATTTTGACAGTATTGAAAATGAAGATCTAACTCAAAAAACTTTTGATATATCGAATTTAGATGATGAAATAGAAAGTTGGAGTACCTTAAGTTTAGTTCCACAAGTTAAAGAAGAGCCAGTCGTTGAAGATAAACCTAAGAGTGAACCAGGACAAATCTTTAGCCATACTCTAGTTGACCTTTATCTAAAACAAGGCGCAAAACAAAAGGCGATAGAAGTTCTTAACAGTGCGCTAGCTGAAAATCCTGAAGATCAACGTATCCAAGATAGACTACTTGAGCTTGAGGGACAAGACGAGATCAGTGAGAGTAAGGGCCGTGAAGACTTAATGGCCGCTTTTGAATCGACAGCTAAGAAATTAGAGCAAAAACCAAAAGTAGAACTGGAAAAACTGACAATGGCCTTTGAGCTATTCGAATCATACTTAAAGAAAAGAAGCAGCGAAGTTTTAAATGGATAAATTCTTAGTCATTAATGGTCCTAATTTAAATTTATTAGGAAAAAGAGAACCATCTATCTATGGCACACTTGATCTTGATGCCATTGAAAAGTACACCAATGAAAAACTCGGGCAGTTCGGGCATAAAGTTGATGTTGAATGGTTCCAATCTAATGGTGAGCAAGAGATCATTGAGAAAATACATGCTGCGTCAGAAAGTGATATTAAAGCGCTGATTATCAACCCAGCAGCTTTCTCTCATACTAGTATTGCTATTTTAGACGCCTTGCGCGTAATGAAATGCCCAGTAATTGAAGTACATCTTTCAAACACAAACCTAAGAGAGGAGTTTAGAAAGAATAAAATTACTGCAAAATCTTCAACAGCTGTGATAGAAGGTTTAAAAGAAAAAGGTTACTTCCTAGCAATATTATCGCAATTAATTTAAAGGGTTTTTATGGAAATATCGACAAACGACTTTAGGAAAGGTTTAAAACTAGAAATCGATGGCAAACCATATGTTTGTATTAAATGTGACTTCACTAACCCAGGTAAAGGTTCAGCTTTTTATAAGTTAAGAATCAAAAACCTAGAAACAGGTGCAGTTATTGAAAGAACTTTCAAGTCTGGTGTAGCAACTGGTGCTCTTAAGCCAGATCTAGAAGAAAAAGAAGTAGAGTATTTATACAATGATCCTGATGGATTTAACTTCATGGACCAATCGTCTTTTGAAACAATTCACGTTGCAACTGAATACATTGATGATGCTGCTAACTACCTACAAGAAGGTATTAAAGTAGGACTATTATATTATAAAGGTAAACCAATTTCGATTGAACTTCCTAACTTTGTTGAGTTATCAGTAACTGAAACAGACCCAGGTCTTAAGGGTGATACAGCTCAAGGTGGATTAAAGAAGGCAATTATGGAAACAGGTCTTCAAGTTAACGTTCCACTATTTATCAAAGAAGGGGAAATCCTAAAAATTGATACAAGAACTGGTGATTACGTCGAGCGTGTAAACAAATAATTTCTTAAATATAAAGGCCCTTTTAAAGGGCCTTTTTTCTTATCTCTAATCCATGTCTTTCTGTGGTAAAAAGTACGCTTAACATTAATTAAAATAATTATTTGATATAATAATTTTAGATAGTTAGTTGTATTTATATACCAGAGGAAATGTGTCAAATAACACAACCGAAATGACAAAATATGAATTTGAAAAGGTAATGAGTAACACTCAAGAGCTTATTATTTTTTTAGAATCAAATCGTATTGATAATGAAGAGCAATCTTCAATTGATGTTTTTTATCTAGACTCACTCTCAAAAATTTTATTTTTTCACTCCACTGGAAAAGTTCAAAAATTATTTTTAGAAATTAGTAGCCTCACTACTTACTTGATAAAAAGAAAAAAAATTAATCGCTTAAATGAATTAACAAAAATATTCACGCACTTTGATATTACATATTCAAATGATTTATTATCGTACATTAAATTAATAAGTGGCCAAGAGTTAAAGGAAGATATCTCTAATATCATCACAACAATTACTGCTGTTAAAAACCCTGAAATATATTTTCAAATATCGGCCATTAGAAAAAGGTTAGTGAATGATATTAACTTAATAGATCCTTTGATGTTTATTGAATCCCTATTCAAGATCATTCCTCTATTTTTTGAGTCTGAAGAATTTCAAGATGTTTTATACAACTATGTTAAACGTTCAGACGATAATGATTTGATTAGAGCGATTAATCATTATTTGAAAGATTATACAGGTATAGAAGAACATACTAAGAATACGAAAGAGCACGTATTTAACAGGGATTATGTTGAGGCGTTGTATCTACCTCCAAATAGGAAAGATGAGTTGCTATCGTTAGTAGAATTAAGAGAAAAACTAATTGATGGCTGTGAGTCTAAAACTGAATATGTAAATACTCTATTTGAAATGGCTGCAGCTTATAAGCGACTTGGAAATAATGAACGAGCTTTCTTTATGGCAGTTATTGTTAATCGTTTAAGTCCAGGCTATAGGAATGTTGAGGTAATGTTAAAGAGATGAGATTTGTAAATAAATTTCTGATTATATTTACTCTTGTCTTTGGACTTCTCACGGTAGGAGCCTGGCGTTTTATACAGTCAAAATATGTATCAACATTACTAACAGAGTATATTAATAAAAATGTAATCATTGATTCAAATATGTCTCTTTCTTTCACTAGAGTTTCGGGTGGATTTTTCCCTCCTCGAACTATTTTAGAGGATGTTAATTTCAAAGTAAGAGATGAACTTGAAGTACAGGTAAAGGATGTTTCAGCAGCATTTTCTCTTTTAAGTCTTTTCTCATCAAATATAAGATTTAACTCTGTTGAATTTAGTGATGGTTATGTTGTTCTAGAGAAATTAGAAAAGAGTGAAGATGATAATTCTCAAGTAAGTATTTTTAATACTCTTTCCAATGTTACTAACCAATTACCTTTTAAAATTAACAAGATTGAAATTAAAAACTCTGATTTTTATATTGCTGAAAATAAATTAAATATACCGATCAAGTACCTAGCACTTAGTCCATTTGAGTATAGTTATGACATCCTTCTTGATATTGAAAATGTTAAGTGGGAAGGTGCTGTAGTCGATAATCTTTATCTTGACGCTGAAATTGTTGAAAACAATATTCGTGTCAGAAATGGATATATATTCATTAAAGATTCTAAAATTAGCGGATCAGGAAAATATGAATTTAGCAGTAAGAAAGTTCATTCCGATATCGATTACAAAATAAACTTTGATAGTTTTGAGGACATAAAAAGAAAATACAATATAAATATTGATGGCGTAATAGAAGGGAAATCGACTATCACAGGTGCTGTTGATAAGAAGGATATATACGTTAGTGGTTTTACTAATGGTAGTAATATACATTCTGATTATGTAAATCTTGATTCTTTTAAAACGAAACACTCTTTTCATAATAACAAGTTAACGATTAGAAATTTCACTGGTGAAGTGAATAGTGGAAAAGTTAAAGTAGCTGATGAATTAGTGTTAAATTTTAATTCTGACAAAGTTATTGATAATGATGTCGTTGTTGAAACAACTAATCTTCATCTCAATGATATTTTATATTTTCTAGGCGAGGATTTTGTCCTTTTAAAGGGCCGAGCTAATGGAAAGGTTTTATTGAGAATGAATAATTCTGGTGAAGTCTTAGTCGATACCTTTAAGAATAGTCCTATCTCAATCACTAACTTAACTTTAAGACCAAGTAGTGATAACATTATAAATTTTTCTAACATTAGCCTAGAGAACTTAAATATAGTAGCAGGACGTGATTTTAATATAAGTGTTAATGCTAAAACTAATAATTCATTGTTAAATGGGAAAGGTTCAGTAATAGGTAATCTTGTTGACTTTGATATTAAAGCAAAGAACTTCTCGATATCAGATCTTGGTGGTGAAATTGCTGGGGTTGCAAAAGGACATGGCGACTTTGATATTTCTATAAAGGGAACTGATAATGTTGTAATTGATGTGAACTCATCAGATGTTGAGTATGTTGATGTTTTTGGTTTCTTGCTTGAGAAGAAATCCAAAGCAAATCTTAAGTATTCAATTAACGAAAATATCATTTATGTTGATAGTTTAAATAATACAACAAATGGACAGTCTAATATTTATGGTGTCGTAAATTTAGAAAAAGAAAATGTCGATTTAAATATTAAAATGAAGAGTGTTGACCTAAGTCTTCTACATAGAAATATTAAACCTATATGGGAAGATGTTAAGGTATATACCACACCACTTGAAGGTGTTTTTAATGCTGATGTAAATCTATCTGGAAATTTTTCAAATTTAGTAACTAAGTTGAAAATAGATTCAGATAAAGTAAGTGCTTATAAAGAGCCTATTGACAATATATCTTTAGAACTAATTGTCTCGAATAGGGAAGTCGAAGTAAAAAATGCAATAATAAAGAAGAATCGTTCAAGTGCATCCGCTGACTTTGTTTACAATTTCAAAAATGGATTCGAAAAAATTTCATTTATTACGACTCCAATTAAATTAAGTGATTTATATCGATATCGTGATCTTGGCCTTGGGTATAATGGTTATTTCTCTGCAAGTATTGATGCAAAAAGAAATGGTGTTTTAAAAGGAAAAGGTAACGCATATTTAACGGAAACCAAGATCGGAAACCAAGAAATTGGAGCTTCTGAGTTAGAATTTGAATTCATTGATAAGATCATTAATTTTAATACTAATATTCTTAATCAAGGAATACATATTGATGGTGAGCTAGATTTTAGTAAATCACAACCTAAAGTTATTTTGAATTATGCAGTTGATATGCCTGATATTAAACCATCTCTTGCATTTATTTCTGAGCACAATTCTTTTAACAACGAGCTTAATGGTTTTGTACAAATGAGCGGTCAACTGTCTTATGACTTCAATCCTGATAAACCCGTCAGTTCTATCATGAATTTAACTCAGTTTCATATAAGTAATTATGGAAGATCCTTAACTTTAAGAAGGCCAACTTCAATAGAGATAGAACAATCTGAAATTAAACAATTAGGTCTCTCTCTCAGTGGATCCGGAGGATACTATCAATTGTCAGGAAGTGGTAATGTTGATACTAACTTTCAATTAGTTCAAGAGTTAGATATTAATCTAAGTTATCTAACATTACTTACTAGTGAGATTGAAAGGATTTTAGGATCAATCAAAGGAAAGGGGATTATTGTTGGTAATCGAAAAAAATATGACCTATCACATTCTCTTAGCACTTCTAATTTTGGATTAAAGCTTAAAAGTGTTCCGTTAGAAATATCAAATGCTAATGGAGTTGGTGCATACCGTGATCAAAAAATCCTAATAAATAATTTAAGTGGCGAAATTGGTTCAGGAGATTTTAATCTTTCTGGTTACATTAAGGCTAATTTTCCGTTTCCTGAAGTATATATAACTTCAAATTATACAAATGTAGGTTATCAAGTTGAATCTCGATCTATCGTTAATACAGATGGAAACTTAACTCTGAGTGGAAGAGGTTTTCCTTATTTAATTAAAGGAAGTGTATTTGTTAATGGTGGACTTATTGAAAACGAATTTAATGATTTTAAATCTTCCTCTGAATTCAATAAAAGTTTAAGTAAGTATATCACTCAAAATCAAAGAGGAATTCCAGATCTTATTAATCTCGATATTGATTTAAGTGTAAAGGAAACTGTCCGTTTAAGAAACCGCTTAGCTGATTTACTAATTGCGGGAGACTTACATATTGATGGCCAGTTCACAAACCCGGCTATGCAAGGTCAACTTATCATTGTTCCAGGTCTTAGTAAGTTTAAATTTAGAGGAAATGATTTTATTCTTTCTGAAGGAGTTGTGTACTTTACTAAAGAAGAGAATATGGATCCAATTACATTAAACCTTTTAGCGAATTCAACAATTGGTCAGTATGACATTGAAATGGGAATAACTGGTTCAGTAGATGATATCTCTATTAATCTAGAATCAACCCCTTCTCTTTCAAGAGATAATATCTTCTCATTATTAACTTTAGGTGTAACTTCAGACTTCTCACAGAACTTAGAAGATAGTCAAAGAACAAACTTAACAACAATTGGGATTGGAACCTTTTTAGTTGATCAACTTAATATCAACGAAGGTTTAGATGCTGCACTCGGGTTGAAATTGAGTGTATTACCTGAATTTACTGAAAGTTCGGATAGTCCTATTGAAGAAGCTACAAAATCTGAGCAATCAGTTAAAACTGCTACTAAACTACAGATAACGAAAAAAGTGAATGACAATATTAATTTAAAGTTTTCCAATACTTTTGATAGTGAAAGTAATAAGCAATCAATTAATGTTGATTACAGCATAAGTGACAAACTTTCGATTGAAGGAATTTTTGAAAGTGAAGATGATACAAACAATAAAGAAGGGACAGATGGCTCTGTAGGAGCCGATATAAAATACAAATGGTCATTCTAAGATTGATAGCCACATTCTTTCTTCTAATCACTCCAGTTTTTGGAGCCGAATCAATTAATATCAAAAATGTTGATATTGATTGTACTGGACGTGAGGAGTGTTTATATATTATCGAAAGCTTCAAAAAGTATGAAGGCAAAGATTTAACTCGTGAGGAGTTAAATAGAGTGATTCAATTTGAACTAGCAAAGCCATACTATAAAACATTCTTTTATGAAGTTAAAAAAGGGCGACTTAATATTGTTGTAGAGACTAAGCCTCGAATTTTATCAGTATATGTTAAGGGAACAGACTCTGTTCTTAATCGTCGTATAAAAAATGATTTTAATTTGAAAGAAGGTGACTATTTTGATGAGACAACTGCACAAGAGGGACTTAAGGCAATCGGTAAGGAATACTTTAAAAAAGGTTCTAAAGTAGGCACCATTACTAAAGAGTTAAATCAAGAAGGGGTGAAGCTTACTTTAAATCTTTTGAAGAATGAAATTAGAAGATTAGAAGAAATTAGGCTTAATGGTTTATTTGGCGTGAAGCTTAAAGAGTCAGAAAAGTTCTGGCATCGTATAAGAGGTACTTCTCTAGATTTTACTAATTATAAAAAAATGCTGCAGGAGTATCGTACTCTGCTTATTAGGGATGGCTTTTGGTTATCGCGTGTAAAAGAAGAACTTAAAGTTTTGAACAATGGGAATTATGAGTTAATTTTTAATATCGAACTTGGTTCTAGATTTGGTGTTAATTTTCATAATAATTACCGACTCAATCATAATGATCTACTTTCTCATGTTAAGAAGTATATACAAAACAATAAGGGAAGATTTGATGATATTTCTCTCAATCGACATATTGTAAATTTCTATCGTGAAAATGGTTACTATTATGCAAAGTCTAAACTTACGGAAGCGAAGGGATTTGATTTAAATGGAAATAATATTTTAAATCTATACTTCACGATTAATGAAGGTCGAAAGGTTACAGTTTCACAAGTAAACTTTAACGGAAATCACTATAAAGACAATAAACGACTAAGAAATATTTATTATAAAACAGACTCTGACTTACTCAAAGCAGACTATCTTCATGAAAGAGGACTAGAAAATGCTTCTGAAAAAATAAAAGAGTTATACGTTAAAGATGGATATATTTTTGTAAATATAGAAAAACCTAAAGTTGACTTTATAGATGGTGGCGATGCTGCAGTAGTATCTTTTTCAATCTCGGAAGGTGCACAGTATATTTTAAGTAAGATAAATATCGAGGGCATTGAGGATGAAGAGGCTAAATATTTTATAGAAGATGTTTTAAAAAATAAAATAGGTAAGCCATTCAACGTTGTACATATAGATGAAGATTTGAAAAATGCGCTAATCTCTCTAAAGACTAGAGGTTATTATTTTAGTTCTTATAGTGAAAAGCGACCTAAGAAAATTGTAAATGTTAACTCAGCAACTAATGAAATTGAACTTAATCTCAAGTTTGGCCTAGGTGTAAAAACTTACTTAGGGAATGTCATTGTAACAGGTAATTCAGCAACTAAGGACGTCGTAATTAGACGAGAGCTTCCTCTTGTTCGTGGTGATCTCGTTACACCAAAGGCGATGAATGATTTTATTGCACGATTAAGAGAGTTAGGCTTATTTTCGAACGTAAATATCTCTTCATTTGTTGGAGAGGAAATTTCTCCTACTGAAAAGTATTTGAACTTTGTTATCAAAGTTACTGAAAAGGATTTTGGGCTTGCTGAAATTGCCCCAGGTTTTCGTACTGATCTTGGTCTAAAGTTTTCTTCAACTATTTCGTATAACAACTTTAATGGAATGAACCGTTCTTTTATCTTCAAGGCGCAGACTAACTGGAGAACTGACTTTTCATATCTTGATGACCGTAGAAAACAGGATTCTAGAAAGCTTTTAGAAGGGCTAGTACAGTTTCAATATGTAGAGCCTTATTTATTTTACGATCTATTTAATTCGAAGGTAACTTTTAAGGCCACTGCACGATATGAAAGGAAAAGATATTCTGACTTTGACGCTGATATTATTAGTTTTTCACCTCAACTTATAAAGACATTCTCTGATGTCTTATCGATGAGTCTTACATATGAATTTGATAATATCAGGCAATTTGATGCAACGGATGCTATTGATGAAGATAAGTATATTATTGGTGCAATTAGACCTGAGCTGACTTTAGATTTTAGAGACAATAAAACACTTCCAAAGAAGGGCTCATGGTTTAACTTTTCTTGGGAATTTGCTAATCCTTATTTAGGTTCTCAAGAAAGTGAAGATTTAACGATTGATTACCATAAGGCAGTTGTTAGAAATTTTAACTATATACCTATGGGTGATATTACTTTAGCGACTTCAATAGCACTTGGATATGAACATAACTTTTCTAGTGACATCGTTAAAGATAGTAGCGGTAATGTAATTATTGATTCAGATGGAAAACCAATGACTACAGGCTATATTCCTCCATTAAAGGTATTTCGTTTAATTGGACGTGATTATTTGCGTGGGTATAGCGATCTAGAGAGTGGAAGACTTAATGACGGTAGTTATATTAATGACACAACAGTTAGAGGTGAGGCATATTTTGTAAACTTCAGACTGGAGCCAAGATATTATATTGGTGACTATTCTGCTATTGCTGTATTTTTTGATGCAGGGCGAGTATTTGTTGATAAAATTGATAATTTTGACTTACTGAAATCTGTTGGTATGAGCTTCAAGTTTTTTACACCAATTGGCTCTCTAGATTTTGACTACGGAGTGAAATTAGATCGCATCGGGGGCGACTCTTTTGGCCGTTTTCACATCACAATTGGCCAATTCTAATAAAAAACGTATTTTCAGTGCCTTATGGCCGAAGAAAATATTACGCATGGCCAAAAAAATAACAATTTCCCATTGTTTTATTGGGACAAATTGTTTAATATCTGCCGAAACCCGTTACCCCACAAACAACGGAATTATGGGCCTTTAGGTCCTTAAGTGTTGTAAACAAATCATTTTATTCTGATGATGCGTTTACGTTTTATTGATTTTTAACATTATTAAAGTGGAAGGTTACTATGTACACTGAGAAATCATTTGTGTTGAAGCCAGCAGACGCTGACAAAAAATGGCACTTAATTGATGCTACTGATATGGTAGTTGGACGTTTAGCAACTGAAATCGCTAATGTATTAAGAGGGAAGAACTCACCAAAGTACACTCCTCATACAGATTCTGGTGATTTTGTTGTTGTTATTAACGCAGAAAAAGTTAGATTTACTGGGAATAAGTGGAACGATAAAGTTTACTACAGACACACAGGGTATGCTGGTGGACTTAAAGAAAGAACTGCTAAAGAACAATTAGAAAGAAAGCCAGAAGCGATTCTTATGAGCGCTGTTAAAGGTATGCTTCCTAAGAATTCTCTAGGTAGAAAACAATTAACAAAACTTAAGGTTTTTGCTGGATCTGAGCATGCACATGAAGCTCAAAAACCAGTAGAATACAAATTCTAGTAAGAGGTTATTATTATGGCTAAAGGAAAAACTTGGGATTCACAGGCAGTTGGTAGAAGAAAATCTTCAGTTGCTAGAGTTTACATGGCTGCAGGGACTGGTAAAGTTGTTGTTAATAATAGAGATATCAAAGAGTACTTCACAAAAGGTACAGATAGATACGTTGTTAACCAACCTCTAAACCTACTTAAGCTTGCAGACAAATATGATCTAAAAATCAACGTAACTGGTGGTGGAACTACTGGTCAAGCGGGTGCTGTTCGTCTTGGTGTTGCAAGAGCAATTCTTAAGATTGATGCTGCACTTAGAGGCGAGCTTAAATCAGCTGGATTCCTTACAAGAGATCCAAGAAAAGTTGAAAGACAAAAAGCTGGTCAGAAAGGTGCAAGAGCAAAGTACCAATTCTCGAAGCGTTAAGATTTATCTTACAATATTTTCGAATATATGCGGGGCCCACTTTTGTGGGCCTTGTTTATTCATGGGCCTACCAAAAACTTTTCTTCTATGCTATAAATCCTTATGGCAAAATCCATTCAGCTTAAAGGCGTAAGAACTAATAATTTAAAAAATATTGATGTTGAATTTCCAATTAATAAGATCACTTGTGTTTCAGGTGTATCCGGTTCAGGAAAGTCATCTTTAGTTTTTAATACATTGGCAAATGAGTCTAAGAGAAGATTTTTAAATTCACTTCCTTCTTCAATGAATTTTTTTGAAAGAGTTCCAACAAGTGCAGAAGTTGATAGTATTTCACCAGTGCTTCCTGTTTGGAGTTTGGCACAAAATAATCCAATAGTTGGTTCGCGATTAAATATGGCCGACCAGTTAGAGATTAGTTACGAATTGGCCCAATTATATTTTGAGCCTTTTTCCACAAAATGCTTGATCCATGGTGATGAGTTTGTTGATGGACTTTCACAAGTTGAGACTGAAATTAATGAATCCGTGAGTGATGACTGTAAAGTCATTCATGTTCTTATTGGCAAAGACCATTATCTTGAGAATATTAATGGTATGCCTGCTAGAAGTTTTGATTCTAAAACTTCAACTATTCGAGAATTTGATAAAGAAGACTCTCAATGGGAAATTTTTAGAATTAAACCGAAGAGTATGAATCAATTTCGTAAAAAGTGGGCTGAGCTTATAAAAAATAATGCTGTATCTCAGTTAAGTGTTTTTCTTGCAGGTCAAGATTTGTTAAAACACTTCAATTTAAACACTAGCGCTTATTGCCCTAAATGTTCGCAAGAAGAATTGAGAAGTGCACGTCAGATTAGTGACTTGCTTCCTTACAATGGTGTTGGTGCTTGCTCTGAGTGTAAGGGTTATGGATCGACACTAAGTTATGACATTAATAAAATTGTTAAATATCCAAAGAAAAAAATATCAGATGGTGCAATAACTTTCTTAGAATACTCAAAATATAATGATCATTATAAATACTTTGTAGCAGAAATTAAAAAAGTAGGCATCTCTCCTGACAGTCGTTTTTGCGATGTTAAAGAGGAGATCGAAGATATTTTAATGAAAGGAAGTGGACGCTTTTATGGTGTTTTAAACTTTCTTTATGGCCTTGAAGAAAAAAGATACAAGCGTTCTGCTAGAATCTTTTTGAGATCACTTCAGAGTGAAAAGTGTTGTCACTTATGTGAAGGTAGAAGGGTTTCCCCAAGTGCACTTCATCACCGTGGAAATTTACAGAATATAAATTCATATGGAGAATGTTTATCTCTCACTATTGAAGAGCTATATGAAAATATATTCGTGGATAAGAATGAGACGATCGTAAAAAAAATATTGGCCAAGTTAGAAATTGCAATAGAATTAGGTCTAGGGCAATTCCCTTTGATGACAAAACTTAAATCACTAGAAACTAGTGAATATCAAAAATCACTTCTAGTACGCTATTTAAGTTTTCAAGGTAGTGGTTCATTGTTTGTACTTGATGAGCCTAGTCTTGGAATGAATTCTGAAGAGCAGAAAGTTTTACTGAAGTTTCTAAAAAAACTATCTTCAAATAATACTGTAGTAATGGTTGAACATAGTAGAGTCTTACAACAAGGAAGTGACCATAATATTGTTATTGGACCTGGAGCAGGCCATTTAGGTGGTGAAGTTGTTGCTCATAAACTTCCGAAACTAGAAACAGTTAAAAAGAAAGTTTCTAAAAAATCTCTATCTGATGAGGAGATTATCTTTAAAAATATTGAGTTTGAAGGCTTTAGATATAATGAGATCAAATTTCAAGTCGGTACAATTAATCAAGTGAAAACTCAGATGGATTCATTTGATAAGAGACTTGTTATTAATGCACTCTTTAATGAGTTAAATGAAGATATCTTTAATGAAAAATATGACTTTGAAACTTCTTATGAAATAGATGGTTTAAGTTATCCTGAGGGGATTGAAAATATCTTTATTTATGAAACAAGGATTGAAAAATCAACAAGTCGCTCTACTGTTGGAACGGCTCTCGATTTAAGTGGTCATGTCAGAAACTATTTTTCAAAGCTACCTGTCTCAAAATCACTTGGACTAGAAAAAGGTCACTTTTCTAAAAATAGTAAATTAGGACAATGTGCTGTTTGTGAAGGAAAGGGTATTCAAGAAATAGATATGCAATTTCTTGAAGATGTAACATTCGATTGTGATGAGTGTGGTGGAACAGGTTTAAAAAAATTCTACGCAACTATCACTGATGGAAAATATACAATTATTGATGCTTGTAAAACACCCATATCAACTTTGTTTGAGTCAATTCCAACGACGCCGAAAATTAAGAGAACAATTGAATATTTAAAGTTATTAAATCTCGATTACCTAACTCTTGATCGTATCATTCCGTCGCTATCTGGTGGAGAGCGCTTGCGTGTAAAACTTCTTAAGGCCATTGATAAGAAGGTAAAGAATTCTGTTATTGTTCTAACGAATATCTCTTACGGATTATCAATTAATGAACTGAATTCAATCTGTGAATTACTTGAGGGGTTAACAAGACAGGGGAATACGCTAATTTTACTCGATAACCATGAAATTTTTAGTAATTTCAATACGATAGAGCTTGATTAAAATGCTAAAGTATTAAGAGTATTATCCGATAAGAACAGTATGTTAAAGTTCTTGTTGTGCACTATTTCTTTTCTTTTTTCTGTGAATGTTTCGGCACAAGAGTTATTCCAAATTCCGTTGAGTAAGCAACTCTCAGAATCAAATGCGATTATTATGGGAATTTATCAGGGAAGCTTCCCTAAAAAGTTAAGCAACGGCTCCGTTGTTACGAATGTCTCGTTTAAATTAGAAAAATCTGTAGGTTTAGGAAGTCGACAATTGATGAATAAGAATTCCTTCAGCTTTGTCTACGATGGTGGGACTTGGCAGGGGATTGAGTATCCTAATAAATTACGACCTCGTTTCGTTGAAGGTCGCCGTTATATCGTACTCTTGAGAAAAGGCGAATATGACTTTTATCCTCTAAATGAAAGACTTGGTGTCTATAATGTAATTGGACGAAGTGGTGAAGAAGCAGTCATCTCTCAAGCATTTCCTGATAACCCAAAGTTTGGTTCAAATTCATTCAGTACATTTAATCTGTGGATCAGCAGTATTTATGGCGAAGGATTAAAAGGGATTGGAACTGATAAGGATATTTTTCATAAGAAAAAGGGTGGAAGAAAAATAGCTTCACTCAACGACTCTTCAGAATCAAACGAATATAAAATTCACATCTATTGGTTAGCACTTCTTTTTGGATTACTTGGTGCGGCACAGTTAAGAAAATCAAAAGTCTAATTATCTAAATTTACTATTCATTTTTGACGCGCAATTTAGTAAAATTTAACTAATTATCCCATGGAAGGTAAATATGAATCTATTAAAAGTACTTTTGTTAATCACAGTTTTTTCACTGGGTCACAAGGCCTATTCACAAGATTTATTAAACGAAAGAATTCGCAAAATTCCGGATAAGAAGAGATCAATCTTTTTTAACAAAGGAATCTTTCATTCGACAAATAGTAATACCAATTCTGTCTTGAAATCAATTCGTCATGGAAATGGTAGCTCAAGAGGATTTGAAAGATTGGTATTCGACTTTGAAACAAATGAAGCTCCAAGAGTTTATGGATATAAGTCAGAAAAAGAGAATAAGATCTATGTAGATTTTTTTAAAACAAAACTTAATAAGAAAGTTGGTTCATTTGGAACTTCTAAGCTTGTGAAGAAAGTTGATTTTTATCCTGTAGGAGACGATACACTCTCTGCAGAACTTGTTATCGATGGAAAACATTCAATTGATGTTTTTACATTAAAAAATCCAGGTCGATTAGTAATCGATATTAAAAAGTAGGTGTGATTTATTATGAATGAATACGAAGAGTACAACGTGCAAATTAAAGACTCAGCAGGGGATGAAAAATTTCCTGAAGATGTTGTAATCATACCTATTATGAATAGCCCGATTTTTCCGGGAATGATTGCACCAATTATTTTAACTGAAGACAAGTTTACTGCTGAATTAGATGAGTATCTAATCAAGAGTGGTTACCTTGCACTTAACTTGGTTAAAAATGATCTTAAGAATGAAGAAGGAGAGATTGATCCTACGATTCAAGAAGATCTTGATTCAAGAGAAATAACTTCAAAAGATATCTATAAAGTAGGTGTTCTTTGTAAAGTTGTAAAAAGACTAAAGCTGCCAGATGGGTCAGTTAACGTTTTAGTTCACGGTATTAAGAGATATCGTGCATCTAATATCTATGAACAATCACCATTACTACGTGCAAAGTATGAAGTATTTGATGATATTTTAGAGGAAGATGAAGAACTAGATGCATACACTCGTTCTATCATTAATCAGGTTAAAAAGCTTAGTGAAGTAAACGCATACTTCAACGAAGAGATGAAGCTTGCAATGATTAACTCTTCTTCTCCTGGTGCACTTGCTGACTTAGTTGCCTTTGCATTATCACTTGATATTCCAGAAGCTCAAGACTTTTTAGAAACTCTTGTTGTTAAAAAGCGTTTTGGAAAACTACTTGTTTATCTAAAGCGTGAAAAAGATGTTGCAGATATTCAAAAGAAAATCTCAGACGAAGTTAACGATAAAGTAAATAAGTATCAGAGAGAATACTTCTTACGTGAACAGCTTAAAGTAATTAAATCTGAGCTTGGGCTTGAAGAAGATGATAAGGCCCGTGATATTAGCAAGCTTAAAGAGAGAGTTCTTGAAGCAAAGCTTCCTGAAGAAGTTCTTCAGTCTGTAAATGAAGAGTTAGAGAGATTAGAAGTAATTCCAGACTCTTCTCCTGAGTATAACGTAACACGTACATACCTAAATTGGATTGTAGACCTTCCTTGGTCTAAGTCTACTGATGATTATGTAGATATGGATAAGGCGCAAAAGATTCTTGAAAAAGAACACTATGGCCTTGAAAAAGCAAAAGAAAGAATCATGGAGTTCTTAGCTGTTCGTAAGCTTAAGCCACAATTTGATGGAACAATTCTATGTCTTGCAGGTCCTCCAGGTGTTGGTAAGACATCTATGGGGAAATCTATTGCTGAATCTCTAGGACGTAAGTTCTATCGTTTCTCTCTTGGTGGTATGAGAGATGAAGCAGAGATTAAAGGACATAGAAGAACTTATGTTGGAGCGATGCCAGGTCGTTTAATTCAAGCAATGAAACGTGTTGAGGTTAATAACCCAGTAATCATGCTTGATGAGATTGATAAACTTGGACAATCTTTTCAGGGTGATCCAGCTTCAGCATTATTAGAAGTTTTAGATCCAGAACAAAATCATACATTCATCGATCATTATCTAGATGTTCCTTTTGATTTATCAAAAGTACTTTTTATATCTACAGCAAACTACATTGGTGATATTCCAGAACCATTGTTAGATCGTATGGAAATCATTGAACTTAGTGGTTATACGATGGAAGAGAAGCTTTCAATTGCCTCTAAATGGGTAATTCCAAAGCAAATTAAAAAGCATGGTTTAGAAAAGAAAGACATCAGTTTATCAAAAGCTACTCTTAAGAAGCTTATAGAAGACTACGCTCGTGAGCCTGGTGTTCGTGTTATGGAGCAAATGATTGCTAAAATGTGTCGTCGTGCTGCACTTGAAAAAGTTAAG
Source organism: Halobacteriovorax sp. XZX-3 (assembly GCF_043196495.1). Lineage (NCBI taxonomy): Bacteria > Pseudomonadati > Bdellovibrionota > Bacteriovoracia > Bacteriovoracales > Halobacteriovoraceae > Halobacteriovorax > Halobacteriovorax sp. XZX-3. The sequence continues at coordinate 2,095,419 of NZ_JBEBMO010000001.1, forward strand.
GCAAAGAGACATAAGGTATTCAATCCTAAACCTACGGAGCTAGAAGATATTCTAGGAACTGCTCGCTACCAAAGTGAAAAGGCCCTTAAGAAGCTTTGTCCTGGTATGACTACTGGTTTAGCTTGGACTGGTTATGGTGGAGATATTCTTTATATCGAAACTCTTTCATTAAACGGTAAAGGGTTTAAGTTAACTGGTCAGCTTGGTGATGTAATGAACGAGTCAGCTAACCTTGCTTATAGTTATGTTAAACAACTTCTTCAAAATGAAATGGATGAGTATTTCAAGATGAAACCAAAGAGAAAAGTTTCTGATGAAAATGAAGAAGATGAGATGGAAGACTTCCTTTCTGAAAGAGAAGTTCACCTTCACCTTCCAGCAGGTGCAACTCCTAAAGATGGTCCTTCAGCAGGTATTACAATGGCATTGGCCCTTTATTCTCTTGCACATAATGTGACAATTAAGAGTAATCTTGCAATGACTGGTGAGTTATCACTTACAGGTAAGGTACTTCCAGTTGGTGGTATTAAAGAAAAAGTATTAGCAGCTAAGAGAGCTGGTATTACAAATATTATTCTACCTATAGATAATGAGAAGGATTTAAAAGAAGTTCCTGAAAGACATAGAAAGGGAATGAAATTTTATCCGGTTGCGCATTTTGATGAAGTTCTAAAAATTGCGATTCCAAAATTTAAGCCAAAGTTTAAGTAATAAAAAAGGCCCTCATGGAGGGCCTTTCTTATATGAAAAAATTTAAATTCAAATTAGAATTCGACTTAGAATTCGTCTGAGTCGTACTCACTTACTGGAGCATGCTTAACTTTACCAGCTGCAATTTCTCTAAGTGCTGTAACAACATCTTTATTTTTACTTTTAACAAGTTGGTCTGCACCATCTCTTAGTTGCTTAACTCGCTTAGCTGTTAGGTGTACTAACTCATAACGGTTTTCAACTTTTTCTAAACAGTCTTCAATCGTAATTCTTGCCATTTTGTGCACTCCGAAAAATTAAATGTGACTTAAGTTATTTTTATAGGACAAAGCGCTGTTTTTGTCTAGAGATTGGGCCTAAATATTTAAAATATTTAGAAATACAGGAATATGTCTCACGTGATTTAAGTAACTTAGGTTGCAATTGTTGAGCATTTTACTTGCAAATTACATTCTATATGAAGAAGCAATTATTTATATTTATTGAACAACAGGCCGTCTCAAAATCTGTTAAACATTATCAAAGAAAGTTCAGTGGCGTCTGTGCAGGCAATATATTAAGAAAAATTGATTTAATTTTTAAAAATGGTCCATGTGATTTGGCAATTGGTTACTATATTTTTAAGATTGATATTATAAAAATTGAATCAAAGACACTTTTTGGTGAAGTGTTAAGTTATAAATATTTTGGTGAATAATGGATAATTCTACAATAGTCGAACTGGCCTTAGAAGAAAGGAAGTTTCTGCACGAAATGTCTAATAAGCTTGCAATCGCGGATGGAATGGCCGCTAAAGTTTTAAAGCTATTAGAAGAGCAAGGTGGAGATGAAGATATAATAAGAAGACAGAAGAAGGCGACAAAGGCGATTAAAGAGCAGATAGAGCTTCTAAAAGAAAGAAGATTTCTGCTCCATGAGCGTTCTAATTAAGGTTTACATTAACCTGGTCACCAACCATAAAGGCAGGAATATCTAGAATTGGCTGTCTATCTTTGTCATTAAAGTTCTTAGTAATCGCAATAGAAGTATCTGAGTCGTGATGAATTACTTCGAGCTGGCCAACCTTCATTTTATGACGGTAGCGCTTCTCTCGGTCATATGGATCATTTAAAATAACGACTCGGTATACATCGAGTAACGTTCCATTTTTTATACCTTGTTTTTCTCCAAGGTTCACATAGTAGTTCTTTTGAATTTCTTGTACGTCATTGGTCATAGGTAATTCATGTTCCACAGAATAGATCATGTAGCCATTCGCGATAACTTGCGTTTGAAATAGGATTCCGATGATGACGAGTATGAAATGTGCAAGAGTTTTCATTCATTACTTCCTTTGTTGCAGTAGTACACTTTGCAAGCATACTGATCTACTATTCGGAAAAATGAGGTAAAAAATGATAGGGGCGTTTTTAACGGAAATTGGGGGAAATATATTCCCCCAAAATAACAAGCTTATTAACTACTTTAGTCTTAAGTATTTAACTTTATTAACAACTAGGTCGTTATATCTGAAGTTTTTTAGTCGGTTATGGTAAACAATATAATCACGAGAGTAGTACAGAAGTACCCAAGGAAGGTCCTCTAGAACAATATCCTCTACCTGTGACATAAGTAGATATTTCTCATCGCTATCGTTCATTACTTTAATACTTTCAAATTTTTTATCAAAATCTGAATTAGAGTAATTTGATACGTTTGGTCCAGGAGCTTGGTTCTTCGTTGTTAAAAGTTGTAGTACATTTTCGCTATCTGGATAATCAAGAGTCCAACCATCTAGCCATATTTGTAATTTACCTTCTTTTGATTTCTTCAAGAACGCAGGAAAAGTATTCAATTGGATTTTCATTTTAATTCCAATTTTCTCAAGATCTTGTTTAAGAAGCTCTGCTCGTTGTCTTTGAGTTGTAGAAGATGCTCTTGTATCGTAAACAAGAGTTGGAAGTCCTTTTCCATCTGGATATCCGGCCTTCCTTAGATATTCCTTGGCCTTCTCTACGTTATAAGAATATGGAAGTTTTCTTGATGGATCATATCCAGGAATTCCTGGAGGATAAATTGAGTTAGCTTTTAATCCAATATTATTTGTAAAAGTTTTAATATACTTCTCAACATTTACAGCATGTGCAATAGCAAGCCTTAGATTCTTATTTGTTCCAACGATTGGATCCTTCATATTGAATGAGAACCACCAGTATGTGAAACTCGAAAAAATATCAAGAGTGATATTCTTATCACGAAAGTCTTCTGTAAGTTCACCGCTAGGGGATACAAGTGAGTGATAATTGTCTTTTGGAACTCTTAGGAAATCTAATTTCCCAGACATAAATTGTAGCCATCTTGTTTGGGCTTCTTTAATGATATGGAATTCAATTTTATCAATGAATGGAATTCTCTTACCTGCATCAGTAAGTAAGTTCTTACTATGAGCGAAGCGGTCACCTTTTCCTGGATAGAATGATTTATGATACTTATCAAAACGGCTCATAAAGAGTTTTGAACCGCGAAACCACTTATCTAGTTTATATGGGCCTGTACCAATGAGCTCATCAAGAAATGTTTCTTTCTTAATAACTTCTGCTGGCATAGGTGAAGTAAAACTCATTGCCAGAGCGTTTAACATTTGTGGATATGGTGCAATTAATTTGATTTGTAATGTTCTTTTATCAATTGCTTTAAGTCCGTCGACATCAGTAGATAGAAGCTTATCAAAATCACTTCCAACTTCTTTTCTAAACTTATTAAGTCCGACAACTCTACCGTCGAAGAGCCACCAACCATTACTTCTATATGGAGTAAAGGCAAGGCGTTTAATTTGGTTGATAAAGTCTTGAGCTTCAACAAAACGTGGCTGACCATTGAAAGCAGGATGGTCATGATACTGCACACCTTCTTTGATTTTAATAGTATATGTAAGTCCATCATCTGAAACTTGTGGCATTTCTTCAGCAAGAAGAGGCACAAGCTTTAATGGTTTTCTTAAATAGTGATATTCGAATAATTGTTCATAACCTTGATAAATAACTGACATAGAAACAGAGTCATAGCCATTTACGGGGTCAATTGTTGAGATCGATTCTGTTAGTGGAAATCGAAGTGTATTCTTATCATCTTTATCAACTCTACAAGATACTAGAGGCAGTAACAGAATAATCAGAATAAAATTAAAAAGGGGAGTTTTGCTCATTACTTTCCTCATCATTTTGGACATTTTTAAGTTCAGTATTAATTTTGTCGTATGAATGTCCTTTTGACAAAAGAAAGCGTATCAACTTTTGCTTAAAATTAAAATCTTCGAGGGCCGAAACGCCTTTAGAACGCAATTTCTTATTAATTAGCTCTCTTAGTTGACCATCTTCAGTATATCGATACTCTTCGTATAATTCATCAATCAGCTCTGTACTAGGTTCGACTCGTTCGGCCCTTAATTTATTGAGAATATTTCTCTTACTTAAGCCTTTATACATAAATGTTTTAATACGTGTACGAATGTATTGTTCTTCTTGAAGATATTTAGATTCTTCTAGAAAATCTAGTAGCTGATCTATGAAAGGAGTGTATTTTTTCTCGTATAATTTTTGAGATAATTTATATCTTGAGTAGTCTCTCTTTGATAGAAGCCAGATGCAGTATTGATAAGCTCTTTTAAACGAGCGAATGTCTTCAGACTTCGTTTCTGAGTCGTCTAGAGGTAGTTTTTCAATGGTTTCTTTGAGAGTCATTAGAAAGAGCGCCCCTTAATATTAATATCTATCATTCGATAGGATAGAAACTTAAGGGGCTATATTTGTTTATTGTACTACTTTTTTAGACTTAGATTTTGCCTTCGTTTTCTTTTCTTCAATTACTGGCTCATCTTCGATAATTTCACCAGTTGTTTGATCAACTACAGTGTTACCTTCGATTAGTCCGTGAAGAGCTAGAATCTTATTTTTGATTTCTAATGCAATCTCTGGATTATCAGCTAAGTATTGTTTTGAGTTCTCACGCCCTTGACCAATTTTTGCATCATTATATGAGAACCATGCACCAGCTTTGCCAACGATATTATTTGCAACAGCAAGATCTAGTAGGTCACCTGTTTGTGAAATACCTTGTCCGTACATAATATCAAATTCTACAACTTTAAATGGAGGAGCTACTTTGTTCTTAACAACTTTAACTTTAGTTCTGTTACCGATTACTTCGTCACCATTTTTAATTGCACCAGTTCTTCTGATATCAAGTCTTACTGAAGAATAGAACTTAAGTGCGTTACCACCTGTTGTTGTCTCTGGGTTTCCGAACATAACACCAATCTTCATACGAAGTTGGTTAATGAAAATTACTGTACAATTTGAACGATTAATTGATCCAGTAAGTTTTCTTAGTGCCTGTGACATTAGTCTTGCTTGAAGACCCATGTGTGAATCACCCATGTCTCCTTCAAGTTCTGCTCTTGGAGTAAGTGCAGCAACAGAGTCAACGATAAGAAGATCAACAGCACCTGAACGTACAAGCATATCTGTAATTTCAAGGGCCTGCTCACCACTATCTGGTTGTGAAATAAGTGTATTTGGAATATCAACACCTAGCTTTTGAGCATAAACTGTATCAAGTGCGTGCTCAGCATCAATAAATGCTACAGTACCACCTTGCTTTTGCGCTTCTGCTGCAATGTGAAGAGTTAGTGTTGTTTTACCTGATGATTCAGGTCCGTAGATTTCAATGATACGACCTTTTGGAACACCTCCTACACCAAGTGCAAGATCTAGTCCTAAACAGCTTGTTGGAATCGCTGGAATTCTTTCTGGACCATTTTCAGTATCCAGTTTCATAATTGCACCTTTTCCGAATTGTTTTTCAATTGTTGAAAGTGCTAGGTCTAATGCTTTTTGCTTGTTCTCGTTAGATGTTGTGGCCATAAGCTCTCCGTGTTTTTTTATAAGTTCTATCAAATTTATCTTCTATCAGCTAATGCAAAAAGCGGTATTTTTAACTTCCCTTTAAGTGCGGGGATTTAATGAACACAACAAAACTGAATTCCAGTTTTTTACTTTTCGCTTATTAATATTTTTAGCGTAAGTTTTGCGTAAGTCAAGAGATAAATTCTAACAATTTAAAAGTAAGGATGTAGCTGATTCCGGCCATAAGACCCGCTGCGATATCGTCAAATGTTGTTCCTAGAGCGTCTTTGCGATTGTCGAAGTATTTAACTGGTCCTATTTTCCAGATATCGAAAAGTCTAAATAGGGCAAAAATAGCTACGTAACTTACGTAACTTTGATCTTGTAAAAAAAATGACGCAATCCAAATCCCGATTACTTCATCAATTACTATCCAAGAAGGATCGACACAATCATATTCTTTTTCAATAACACCAGTGATAAACACTGCGCCTATTGTAAGTATTAAGAGAAATGGAATGAAGAAGAAGAATGGCGCATTAAGCTTTCCGATAAAATAAAGAAGGATAATTGTAACTAAACTTCCAACAGTTCCAGGGGCCTTAGGAGCTAGTCCTGCTCCAAAAAAAGTAAGAAATAGAATTCTTAAGTCAGTTAGTGACTTTAATGTCAGTTTTTTTGTATTTTTTAGCTGATTTTCTGTCTTCATGGGCTTATGGTAGCATTACTCAACGATAGAACAAAGTAACTTTATGAATCGACCTGATTATTTAAAAAATTATATTTTTGACTGGGATGTAATTGATGTTGTTGTTGGTGGTAAATCAGCACTCGACTCAAACTTCTTTGTAGCTAAATTAGATGACATTACAGAAGTAAATAAATTCTTAAAAGGCTACGGACTTGATACTGAAGATCCAGTCTCAAGGGCGGAGTTATTTGGAAATTTTCAAGAGGCCGTCCAATTTATTAAACGTTACTTTTTAAAAGATGGAACACCGGATGGTCTTGATTTAGAGATACCTAATTCTCTTTATACTGTTACTGATATAAGTGGCCTGTTTTTAATGGCAACTGGTAATTCGGATCACACTGTAGAAGAACAATTGTGGGCAGAAATTGTTTTAAAAGTAATGCACACAATTCTGCATGCAGACAAAGACCTACGTTCTAACTACTTTAATCAAATTCAAACTCAAATATTTGATAAATTTTATCGCTACCTTCACCGCGACCAAGAAAATAATCTTTTCTTAAAGTCTGGAGAGATTTCAATTCCTTTAGTGGACTTTGAAACAAAGTCTAAGAAGTCACGTGATAGTGTAATTATTAAGCTACTCCACAAGGCCGAAAACGTAGCGGAAGAATTATTTGATAGAGTAGGAGTACGATTAGTTACGAAGAATAAATTAGATATTTTAAAAGTGATTCAATTTTTGATTCGTAATTATATTATTACTCCTCACAATATTAAGCCATCAAGATCTCTAAATACAATCTTTGATATTAGTCATTTTAGAACTAAGTACTCAAGCTTAGTGAAGATGGCCTTAAGAAACAATCTTTCTGAAGAAAGATTTGTGTCAGCAGTCAATAGAGAGATTGATGAATGTAGCTTTGATAATTTAAAGAATGAGAATAATCTCCATTCTTCTACAAAGTATCGTTCTGTTCAATTCACTTGTCGCCAACTTATAAAATATAAGAATCCTTTTTTGGCAGAGTTCTTTAAGTTAAGAAAGTTAGCCAAAGAGGAAGATTCGGCAGTTGCAAAGGAATTACTAGGTTTAGACTTCTCTTCTCTTGCTAGAGATATTAGATTTTTCTATCCTTTTGAAGTTCAAGTTGTTGATGAAACTTCTTATAGAATTAATTCTGAAGGCGAGGCGTCTCACAGTGAATATAAGAAAGCACAACGAATCTATGCAATGAATCGTGTTTTCAAAAAACTTCTAATTCACAAAGGTTTAGTCCAAGAATAGATCGATTCGTTCATTGATGAATTCGGGAAAATCTACTTGTGGAACATGGCTTCCATTCTTAATGATATATAGTTCGGAGTTTTTAAGGCTATCATGTAAGATTTGTTGTAGATAATTTGGAATCACCTTATCTTTATCCCCACCAATAATTAGCGTAGGAATTTTAATTTCTTCAAGTTCTTTAATGATCTTTTGATCTCTCATTTGATCAAGGAGTTGGAAGAAGATATCAGGTGAAAGTTCACCAAGTTTCTTCATATAGTATTCAACAAATTCAATATTTGTTTTCTTTATATTAAATCCACCATTCCAGACTAATGCACTTGCAAGAGGGTTGCGATAAACATTTTTCCAAATAAATTGAAATTGTGACTTCCATCTATCTTTAAGTTCTTTGATATAAGGCTCAGTCATATCAATTATATTAGAATCAAACATGACATCTTGAGGAGGAAAGATTGTTCCAGAAATTAATACAATTTTTTGTACTTCTTCAGGATATTTATGAGCATAGTCGAGTGTTACATTCACTCCCATTGAGTGGCCAATATGGATACTTGTTTTAATATTTAATGCACGAACTAATGAGTTAATATCATTAATAATATTTTTGAAGGTAATTGATTCAATTCCCTGTGTCGTCTCTGACTTGTAATGTCCTCTGTAGTCATGAAGAAGTATTTTATAGCCAAGCTTTTCGAAGTGATCAATTTGGTAAACAAAGTGTCTTACATTACAAACAAGGCCATAGTTAAAAACAATAACTTGATTATGTTCTTCATCTAAGTTTTCAATATTTGTCCAATATTGAATCTTAGTTGTCTCATCAACTTGGTGATACTTCGCTTTATTTCTCCAAGAGGTCATTGTCATATTTTCCAGTTAAAGTTACGTAATGTTCTTCTAGTGATTGAATAAAGTCGTATTTTGCAGGATCTTCTTCTTTAATACGCTCAAGATATTTATAGTAGTCCTGAAAGTCATTTTCATCACTCTTTTGAAATTCTATTATTTGTATCTGTATACCTTGGCATTCAAGAATATCATTTTTTTCTAATCTTATAATTCCTTCAACTGACTTAGAGTTTACTTTGTAAGCTGAGCTTGTTTCAAAAACTAAGTGATGGCCGATGGACTTTAAAACACCAAGCTCTTTTGATAATGTTTTGTCTTCAATAATTAGATTATTGTGAACCGAGCTTCCAATATAAACTCTTGGTAGTTGAAATTGATATTCTCCAAGAGATAGTAGATCGTTAGTTTTTAATACTTTAAGATGAATCATAGCTTTATTTTATACTCGATCTGAGTTTTTTGCTAAGTTAAATCGTAGTGAAAACTTTTTCATCATGGTTCATAAAATTTATGATGGAATCAAAGTCATTAGGGTATTTTTTGATATCTTCAATCGCTTCATAGAGGATATCTTGGTTGAGTACAATATTGGCCAATCTTTTTTGCGTCACAACTCCGGATTGCTCTTGACCAAATAAGTCTCCCTCTCCACGTATTTTTAAATCTTCTTCCGCAATCTTAAAGCCATCAGTATATTTTTCGATTACTTGTAGTCGTTGCATACTGTCAGGAGTTATTTCTCTATCAGTAACAAGAAAGCAGAAGCCTGGTTTATTTCCTCTTCCAACACGTCCTCTCATTTGATGGAGGCTACTTAGTCCAAATCTTTCAGGGCTTAGAATCGCCATTATAGTGGAGTTGATAATATTAATACCTACTTCAATAACAGAGGTCGCAATTAGAATATCAGTTTTATGTTCTTTGAAGTCTGTTATAGCTGCTTGTTTTTCATCTGGAGACATTCTTCCGTGTAAGTAAGCAATTCTAAATTCAGGAAAGTATTGTTTATATAGCTCGTATGTATGTTCAAGGTTTCTGATATCATCATTTTCTGATTCTTCAATGGCCGGAACAACGATATAAGCTTGCTCTTTCATTTCAAGTCTTGTTTTTACAAAACTCAAATAGTTATTTAAGTTGGCATTTGTAACAATCCTTGTTTTCTGCCCCTTTCTACCTCCTGGCATTGTTTTAATTATCGAGATATCGAGATCGCCATACTTTGTTAAACTTAGAGAGCGTGGAATAGGTGTAGCGGACATAATTAAGCAATGAGGATTTTCACCTTTTTTCATTAGCTTGATTCTCTGCTCAACACCAAATTTATGTTGTTCATCAATAATCGCTAATTCAAGATTTTTAAAATTCACGCTATCTTGAAATAAAGAATGTGTGCCAATGACAATATCGCAATCTCCACTCTCTAGTGATTCGTTAATCTTTTTCTTTTCACTGGCTTTCGTGCTTCCAACTAAAAGTTCCACTTTAAATTCATTTCCAAGAATTTCTTCAATTTCACGAAAGTGTTGTAGTGCTAGTGTTTCTGTTGGGCACATGAGTGCTACTTGTCCACCAGTCTTAAGAATTAAGTATGCTGAGGCGACGGCAACTGTTGTTTTTCCGCAACCAACATCTCCTTGAATTAATCGCATCGCTGGCGTTGTTCCTGAAAAGTCAGATACAATATCATCTAAAGCCTTATCTTGATCAATAGTTAACTGATAGGGGTAGAGCGATTTTGCTTTTTGAATCTGATCTAAACTAATCTTTAGGCTTTTCCTCGATAATTCCGTTCTCTTATTTTTTCGTAATTTGATCTTTAGTTGATCATAGATAAATTCTTCATAAATAATTCGACGTTTTGCTTGATCAAACTTGTCTTGACTCCATTCATTAGATGGAACTCTTCCGTGTAGGTATTTAAAGGCCATACTGCGAGAGAGAAGGCCCTTGTCTTCTAGAATATTACTTGGGATTATTTCTGGAATTTTGTCCCAAAATCCATTTGGTAATTTATCGAAAACCTTTTCAATATGATGAGACTTAACACTTTCAATTGTAGGGTAGGTAATACGTAAACCACTTTCGGAATCTGATTTACCAATTTCAAAAAGCTCTGGATTCACAATTTGTAACGAATCATTAAATACAGAAACGACACCTAAGAATTCAAGATGCTTTAGTTGTTCTAGTTTCTTTTGAATCGATTGATAGGCATTAAACCATTTAAGAGTAATATAGTTATCACTAAGATCATCTTTAACTGTAACAGCAATATTTAAAAGAACCGCTCGTCCTTTTCCTCTTGATTTAAAATTAGGCTTGGCCTGCATGGAAACAATCGTTCCACGTCCTCTAAAAAAGTCACCAATATTTGCATATTGAAAATTTGCAATCTCAGGTAACTTAACGATTCGCCTTGGCATCAGCCAAAGCAAATCATTGATTGTATATATATTTTTTTTATTAAGCGCTTCTAAAGTTTTGGTAGGCTTTGAGTAGAGATCAGAAATTTGAGTAGATAGGATATCCTTATTTGAACTCAATGTTCTCCACCTCATATTCAATATCACCTTTTGGTGCACGAACAACAACTTCGTCGCCTTCTTCTTTACCAATTAGTGCTTTACCTAGTGGGCTATTGTAAGAGATTAAGCCTTTTTTCATATCTGATTCAGACTCACCAACAATTTTAATCGTTTGTGATTCGTCTGTTTCGATATTTAAAATAGTAACAGTTGCACCAAAAACAATTTTGTCAGATTTGATCGTACTTGGATCAATTACTTCACAATGTGCAAGGATACCTTGAAGTTGAGAGATTCGACCTTCTACAACACCTTGTTTTTCTTTTGCAGCATGGTACTCAGCATTCTCTTTCAAGTCGCCAAGTTCTCTTGCTTCTGCAATTGTTACCTTAAGCTCTTCTCTTTCTACTTTGATCAAGTGGTCAAGCTCAGTTTGAATAATATCGTAACCTTGTTTTGTTATTGGATTTGCCATTAATAATTCCTTTATTTAAATAATGCGTTTGCAGCGGCAAGAATATCATTCTTGCTATCGTCACCATCTCCAGCTCCCTTAAGGACGAAGTAGTCACAAAAATTAGCTTTTTCTTTTTCTACAATGCGATCAGCACTTGATTCACGGCATTCATTATATGCTGTAATGTCGTAGAACTTGCACATTTTACAACAATGAACACTAGCGTAGCAATATGGACACTCCTCTTTTAATGAGATTTTTTGTCCAGGTTCAAGATCTAGTGCCTTATGACACGCATGGCAAGTGATTTCATTATTGTCCAACATTAGAAGCTCCAGCTTTTCTCTATATAAACTTCGGGCGTATTAATTTGGTCATCAGACTTCAAGTAAATTTTTGGCTCTTGTCTCTTATTGTACTCATCAATACTCTTATAGAGTAACTCTTCATTACTTGTTTGAATTGTTTTCGTTAATAAGTAATTAAGAATTAAAACGACGGTACCAGAAGCAATAAGACTTCTCCTGGTATTTGAACTTGGGTTTGTTAGAAAAGCCGATAGGATAAGGCCTGATCCAACAGTACCCATTATTGCAGGACGCCAAATATCTTCTTGTAGCGATTGATAATCATTTAGATAACTTAGGGCCACTTTATCTTTTTCAAGATGGTAGCGAAGACCTTCACCTTTTAAAGATGAGCTTGGGTCAATAAGAATTTCTTGTTGATTAATTACTGCAATGCGCGAGCAAGTCTCATCATTTGCATGAGTCACTAGAGAAAATAAAAGCGATGTAATTATAATAAATTCTTTCACTCTTTATTTTTACCATTTTTCTGGCAATAGGGCTATGCACCTTTTGATTCTATCGTGATAAAATAATAGATATTTTCTAAAGGATATTATGTGGGCCTAATAACGACTAGTTTTAAAATAACAAAAACAATTAGAAATATTTCTCGTTTAAGGGAAATCGCTACTGTTTTTGCTAAAAATGGCCTAGATGAGTTTGTTTCTCAAAACGTAATTAATATAATTCCTAATTTTGTTTTTCCTAGAAAGAGTGAAGAATCTCAAAAAGTATCTGTCCATGATAATTCATGGGGAGACGTGATGGGTTATCGCTTAAGACTTTGCTTTGAAGAACTTGGTCCTGCATTTGTAAAATTTGGACAACTTTTAAGTACGAGAGAAGATATTTTTGATGAAGACTTCATTAAGCATATGAAAAAGCTAAGAGATGAAGTTAAACCAATCCCTTTTTCTGGAATAAAGAAAAATGTTGAGTCATCACTTGGAAAAAAAATTGAAGATGTTTTTAGAAGTGTTGAAGATCAACCGATTGGAACGGCTTCTATTGGCTTAGTTTACCGAGCAGAGCTTTTAACAGGTGAGAAAGTTGTTTTAAAAGTTAAGAGGCCAGGTATTGATCGCATTATTGAAACAGACCTTTCAATACTTATCTTTTTAGCGACACAAACGGAAAAAGCAGCAGATGATTTTAAGTTCTTAGGCTTTTCTAAAGTTTTAGAGGATTTCTCATTCTCCCTTCAAAGTGAATTGAATTTCAATGTAGAAGCACTTAATTGTGAAAAACTTAAGAAAATAATTGCAAAATATGATCACTCTGAAATTTTTCATTTACCTAAAATATATAAAGAGTTTACTTGCCATGATTTATTAGTCATGGAGCTTATTGAGGGAATTCCATTTAGTGATAGTGAAAAAATCAGTGAGCATATAGAAGAGCTTGATTCAAAGTTAGATGAGTGTGTGAAAATTTTTATGCGATGTTTTCTAAATGAAGGTTTTTTCCATGCAGATCTTCATGGTGGGAATTTCTTCTATCTTCCAAATGGAAAGATTGCTCTGATTGATTTTGGACTAGTTGGAAATCTTTCTAAAAATGCTCGTCAAAATTTTATTGCTATTATTTATGCAATTCTAACTCAAAACTTCGAAAACTTAGTATATGAGTTCTTGGATGTTGCCATCTATGAAACAGTACCGGATGTTGATAAATTAATTATTGATATTAAGAATGCAATTGGTCCGCAAATTGGACTAACAGTTCAACAAACAAATTTCTCGTTAATTATTAGTTCGATCATCACAACCCTAAGAGAACATCATATTTTCTTACCTAGTGAATGGTTTGTTGTCTTTAGAGCTCTAATAACACTCGATGGAGTAGGTCAATCGTTAGATCTTGATTTTGATATCTTTAGTCTTTTAGAAGGAGATATCAATGATATTATTAGAGATAGTTTCTCTACTGATAGCTTTATTGAAGATGGAATGTGGATTGCTAAGGATGTCTTAAGTGCGTCTCGAATTGTTCCAAGACATCTTAAATGGTTTCTCAAAGAATTTGCGAAGAATAACTATGCAGTAAAAATTAGACACAAAGGAATTTGGAAACCAATTGCATCTCTTGCCAGTAGCGTGAGATTACTTTCATTTTATGTTCTTGGCGGTGTTTTCTTTTTTGCTGGGAAGTCATTTGTTTCTGAACAAGATCTTTATAAGGGTGCATTACTCGATTACCCAACTCTTACTATAATTTTGTGGGTGCTTTCAATATCAGCAATTGGCTATGGGACTTTGAAGCACAGAAATTAAATACTATCTGCTCCAGTAATATAAATTTGAGGAATCAACTCTTGTAGCTCGATGGCTTGTTCTGGTCCAAAAAGTAGTGGTAAAAGTTCTTCTTTTTTAAATAAAAAAGATTCTTCGTTGATAGTAAGTGTTACCTTATCTAAATCTGGCTTAAAGTCTGAAATAGACACGGCATTTTTAGTGATGGCCTTTAAAAAATTCGAAAATTCACAAGTATTAATAATTTTACCCCAGGCTAGATGAATAAAAAAAGACTCTTCATCAAGTGGAGTAGGGTTTAATAGTTGAAGTCCTTTAAATTTCTCAAGTTCTTGCCTATTATTTGAAAAAGAACACTCGTGAATAATTCCTTTTAAGTCTTGTCCTTTCTCAAAGAATAGATAATCGCCATTATCGTTTGTAAAAGTCTTCATTGAAGATATTTGTTTAATATCGTTCCATTCTTTTAGAGATCTCTGAATTGAGATGGTGTCTTTATAAGATTTATTATATTTTTTTTCTAAATTTTCTTTATCAATTTCTTGAATATTAATTGGCCAGTAACCCCTCTGTCGTATTTTCTCTTCTGTTACTGGAGTATCTCCAATTACAGCAGTTAATCCAAACTGAGTGTAGCCAAGCTTCTTATAGACACTCATATTATCACTCCAAAGAATGACGAGAGAGTAGTTATCTTTATAGATGCTCTTTATGTGATTATAGAGTTCTTTAAAATGACCTTGTCCTTGGAACTCTTCCTTAGTAACAATTCCACCCAGTAATAATGTTTTTAACTCATGCCCTTTATAATGTAGTGTTACTGGTCTAACACCAATATGCGCGACGATATTTTCATTATCATCAAGAAGCAGATGACAATTGTGATGATTGCTCTCCTTCATTAGTTGATAGAAGTCAGTATTAAAGCTGTTTTCATCTTTATAATGAAAAGCCTTTTCAATTTCTTTATTGAGAGCATTTTTTAAATGAGAATATTGTTCTAGAGTTGTAAATATCATGTCGATTTATTTTACATTTAATTGCAAATAAAATCTTGAATAAAATTATCCAGAATTCAAAAGCCCCATAAACACTGAGGTTAATTCTTAACTAGGCAAAAAGTTTCGTATAAGAAATATACAATTTTTTTCTAAAGAGTTAAGAAATTGGAGCGATAAGGTGGTGTAACAATTGTACAGCTGTATGGATTTCAGCTGACTGACAGGAAGGAATCTTGTCGGTACCCAGTCAAGGAGGATCGAATGGGACTACGAATTAACACGAACGTTGCATCTCTAAACGCACAGAGAAACCTACGTGGAACACGTCTTGGTATGCAACAATCTCTAGAAAAATTATCATCAGGTCAGAGAATTAACAGAGCGGGTGACGATGCCGCAGGTCTAGCAATCTCTGAAAACCTAAAGGCTCAAATTAGAGGTCTTGGACAAGCTGAAAGAAACGCAGAAGACGGTATTTCACTAGTTCAAATCGCTGAAGGTGCTTTAGGGGAAGTTTCAAATATCCTAATTAGACTTAGAGAACTATCAGTACAAGCAGCTTCGGATACTATTGGAGCAACTGAAAGAAAGTTCCTAAACGTAGAATTCGAACAATTAACTTCTGAAGTTGATCGTATCGCTAACTCAACAGAATTCAACAGAGTACCACTACTAAACGGTACAGGTGCAGTATTTGATATCCAAATCGGTACGCGTAATGACCCTATATCAGATCGTTTAACGTTTGATGCATCATCAGCTGACGTAAACGTAGCAGCTCTTGGTCTTAACTTAGCATCAGTTGCTGATAAGATTTCTGCACAGAACTCTCTATCATCAATTGATCAGGCGATTATCTCTGTATCTGGTATTAGAGCGGACTTTGGTGCCCTTCAAAACAGACTTCAGTCAACGGTAAATAATATTGCAACGTCGATTGAAAACTTAAGTGCGGCAAACTCTCGTGTAAGAGACACTGACGTAGCAGCAGAAACTGCAAACTTAACAAAACAAAACATTTTAATGACTGCCGGTACTTCGGTTCTTGCTCAGGCGAACACTAGTACAAACAGTGCACTAAGCTTAATCCAGGCTGCTGCTCAAGGGTAATAATCCCTGACAGCGCCGGATGGCACTAGCATTGTTTAGAAAAATTTAGAGTAAAGAACACGGAGTCAATAATATGCATACTACTGGATAAGTTATGTACGGCAATTAGAGACTGCAACCTTTGATTGCTTGGCAAATATATATAGAGGAATGATTGGTTTATCCGTAGAAGCATTATTTAATTATTAACGAATTTATTGAGCTGGATGCTCAATTATCAAACAGGAGGTTTATATGATGATTAAAGGAGACTAATCATGGGAATCAGAATTAATACAAACGTGGCATCAATCGCAGCACAAAGAGCAATGTCACTTACAAATAAAAGAGTTGGGGACAACTTAAGAAAACTATCTTCAGGTGAACGTATTACAAAGGCTGGAGATGACGCCGCTGGACTGGCAATTAGTGAAAACTTAAAAGCTCAGATCAGAGGTATGAGGCAAGCAAAGAGAAACGCAAACGATGCAATCTCACTTGTCCAGGTAGCAGAAGGTGGATTAAATGAAGTTTCAAATATCATCATTCGTCTTAGAGAGCTTGCAGTACAGACTGCCTCTGACACGATTGGGGATACTGAAAGAGCATTTTCAGACATCGAGTTCCAACAGCTTAAAGAAGAGATTGATAGAATCGCAAAATCTTCTAACTTTAACGGAACACAGCTACTCGATGGAACAGGTGGCAAGCTCGAGTTTCAAGTTGGGATTCACAATGATCCAATGCTTGATCGACTTACTTACGATGCAGCAGGATCAGATGCTACAATCACAGCACTTGGACTTGCCTCAGATAGTGTGTCCACTAAAGAAGGCTCTCAAGCAGTTCTTCAAAAACTTGACGATGCGTTGGTCGCAGTCAACGGTTATCGTGCCAGTATGGGTGCGTTACAGAATCGACTCACATCAACAGTCAATAACTTGGGGATCAGTGATGAGAACTTGAGTGCGGCAAAATCGCGAATTAGAGATGTTGATGTGGCAAAAGAAACTGCCGACATGACTAAAAACAATATCTTAATTCAGGCGGGAGCCTCTGTTCTTGGACAGGCAAACCAAGTGCCAAATGTGGCGTTAAAACTAATCGGATAAACTAATCATATAGGCGACTATGGTCCTGAATAGGACATAGTTGCCTCCTCTTTTTTTTCTCAAAAAACAAATCTTACCTATATAATAGAATCATGACTGAACAAAGAACCAAGACAATTCTAATCTTTGGTATTTCTTCATTTGTGGGCTCATCACTTGCAAGCTTTTTAAAGAAAGACTACAAAATCATTGGTACTTATCATAAGAACCCTGTTTCTATTGATGGCATAACAACTGTTCCATGTGATGTTCACAGTAAGCAAGAAGTTCAGTTAATCATGTATACATTTAAACCAGACATTACAATATATGCGGTAGGTTTATCTTCAATTGTGGATTGTGCACTAAGTGAGAGAAGGGCGGATGCTTTAAATACAAGTGGACTCTTTACTGTGGCAGATGTTTGTCAGCGATATAAATCACAAATTATTTATTTATCTTCAAGTTTCGTTTTCTCAGGTGAATCATCTGAAAATTTTGAGTTAGATATTCCTGATCCAACTACTACTTATGGCAAGACTCAGGCGGCTGCGGAATTTTATATTCAAAAATCCTCTCTAAATTACTTAGTTTTTAGAGTTTGTCGATTATATGGAAGAGGCGGTGTACACGTTCGTCGTAATCTCTTTGAGAAAATTCAAGCAAAGCTTCATGCACGAGAAGAGATTGAACTTGATGACTATATTAAAACGGGCTTTCTCGATATTGACTACCTTGGAATGGTTATCAAAATTTGCATCGAAAGAGGTCTTAAGAATCGTTTGTTACAAATTAGTTCAAATGATTTTATGTCGACTTATTCTTTTGGAAAACTGTATTGTCAAAAATTTCAAGAACCACAAAAGTTGATTGCATCGGCCAAATGGCCATATCCAATTATGAGTTCAGCAAAGGTTGGAGATAATAGTTCAGGTGTTCTAAATTTTAATATGAATATCACTAATGCTGAGGGCTATCTGCATTTGCGTCTACCAACTGTAGAAGAGTCTTTAGAATATTCAGCTCAAAAGTTACGGGTAGGCCTTGATGCTAAGGAAGCACATGAGTCTAAGGATACAATTAACTATATCTAAATCTTCTTAGCGCGCAGAAAGCTTGATAAATTCGCTTAAGTAGTGTCTTACAAGTGCATCACAATCAACAACTTCATTTTCAAAACGCCATGTGATTTGATTAAATGGCCCGATGTGTGCGCGGATCTCGTGAAGATGTCCACCGCCATGAACTTGAGATTCATTAGTTCTAGCACTAAAGATGTCTTTCCCATTCGCTAAGAAGCCAATTGAAATAAGATCATCTGATTTTCTTGCAAAAATAAGACGAAGTGAATTGCGATAGATCATAAAGTCATTGATTGTATTAGCAATCTTAAAAATTTTGATCGTATTATTATCACCGCGGTATTCATTGAATTTATGGACATAAATCTCAAAAAGATCTCTGAGCTTATTCATGAAGTTAATTGAAGATTCTTCAAGTTGGAATGCTGGATTTAAGTGGTCGTTAAAACTTACAACACCACTCTCGTCCATATTGATCTCTTCGAGAGCAAGATTTTCGATCCATTTTGTTGATACTTCCGTGTTTCTTTCAAATTTTGTAATATCCATAACTTAAATTCTACTAGATATTGATGATTTGAAAAGAATTTTTTGGATTGCGCAATGGAAAGGGCAGTGTGAATGAGCTAGATGAGCGATGAAAGTTTCCGCCCGTCGTACGACAGGGGGATGTAGTGATAATCACTTTAGGCTTCCCACTGATTCATGGGCCTGCTCACCGTGACCAGTGACCACTTCCTTTCTAAGCTTTGTAGGGCGAAACAACTTTATTTGGTGCCCATCTAGCTCACTCATAAATTATACCCGAAAAACGTAAACGGCAACAATAATAGGCATAATTAAAAGCACTTGACGGTAGTATTTACAGATACTTATGAACAAATACACCTTTTTTTTGAACCAAATGCGCGAAGTGTTAAAATATTATTAAGAAAAGTTAAAGCTTTACTCAGTTATTGCCGAAACTTTCAAGTAGTTATTTAAGTTTCAACCCCGCTGAATGGGGGCGATTGAAAGGAGTATGAAATGAAAACCTTGCTAGCGTTTCTAAAAGACGAAGAAGGTCAAACATCAACAGAGTATATCTTACTTGTTGCTGTTGCAGCGATGCTTGTTATGAAGTTTAAGGAAAAGGCATCAGAGGGTATTACAACTCTTACTGATGGTGTTTTCGGGAACACAGATAACCTACTTCGCGAACTACAAGGAAACTAATTCTTCCGCTCTTTAGTTTGATGCGACTATCAAGCACTCTACTCTAGAGAGCGGAGGAAAAACTTTCTCACCAAAACCTTTTGCATACTTAATGTAGAATATTAAGTATGTCACGTCAGTCTCAAAGCGGTCAGGCTTTAATAGAGTATATTTTTATCTTAGCATTCTTTGCTGGTATTTCCATTGCAATGGCAAGGGGAATAGGGGCTTATACTACAGGCTTTTTTAAAAGTTTTGCATTCCATTTATCGCAGGAGCTTGCAACAGGCTCGTGTCCTAATGGCTGTTGGCATTCACCATATGTAAACCAAGATAGGTAGGTTAGAGTGCCCGTTAGTGTCTATGTTTTTATCTTTATTCAATTACTCTATGTTTCTTATATCGATATTCAATCTCGAAAGATTGCAAACGTATGGTCAATTGGAAACATCTTTTTATTTTTAGTTCTCGTATTGTTCTTCCCGAATAACTACATTATTGGAATTGAAACACTTCTTTACCCTCTAGGGATATTTCTCGCAGGTTTTTTACTTTTTATTTTAAAAATTATGGGCGGTGGTGATTCGAAATATTTAGCTAGTTTATTTCTTTTAATTCCAGTCGCTCATCAAGATCAAGCTTTGATCTCCCTTTCTGTTGTAACAGTGATTGTCGGGCTTTCAGTTTTTATTACGAATATTCTTAAAAATCTTGAGTTTATTATTCAGGCTTTTAAAGAAGGTAATATCGTTCAGATTAAAAAGATTTTTGGGAAGAAATTTGCGTTTGCCCCTGTTATACTTATTTCATGGATATTTCTAGGATGGAAAATAAAAAAGCATATATTCTTTTAAATGAAAGGGGACAATCGACAGTAGAGTATATTTTACTTTTTGTTGTTGTGACATCTTTTGCAATGCTAGTCTTCAAAAGTGAAGGTTTTCAAGGCATGATTGGAGAGGGCATGTTTGGTACATTGGCCCGCTCTATGGAATACTCAGCTCGCTATGGTGATAAAGGTAGTGTCGATTCATATGGAAAAACTTATGGAAATCCAGTTCATCCTCTCTATTATAATAATGATGAAGGAAGGTCTCACTTCTTCTCTCCTGTAGGAATTTATGATGAGCAATTATAAGAAGATAAGAAATCAAAATGGGCAATCGACAATTGAGTTCCTATCAACTTTTACTTTTGTGATCGCTTTCTTTTTTGTTTTTGCAAAGATTGCAATTAATTATACAAATACTTATCTTCTTCAATATGCAAATTTTATGGCATCACGAGCGTATCTCGTTGCAGATAATAAAATTCAAAATGACTCTCTTGCACGTCAAAATGCAACGGAAGTTTTCAACTCATATAATGTTGTTAATTGCGGCACTGATTGTCAGATAAAATTTAATTCAAAAACAACAAACCAGTGGTTCTTAAGTGGAACGTATCTAGATTATAAAACAAAATTCTCTGTCATGAAGGTATTAACAGGTGATATTGACTTAGACTTTCGAATTGAATCGTTTCTAGGAAAAGAGCCTACGATAAGAGAGTGTCTTGCTCAGGTTTGTCGAGCTTTTTCTGAGGTTGCCACTGATCTAGGAAATGGGAATTGTTCAAGTACGAACTCAACGATCTATGATAACGGATGTTAACTTGAGTGCAGATCAGAAAAGAACAATATTTAACAATGAAGAAGGACAGGCCTTATTTGAGGCGATGATTTTTATTCCAATTCTTCTTTATATGGTTGTGATGCTCATTACAGTAGGCAACTCAATCAATGCATCGATTAATCAGAATAAAGCAACTCGAACATATACATTTTATATTCTTAAAGGAAACTCTGATGGAATTGGTGGAAATGATATCAGAAGCTTAAGTGGGACGTTCACTGAGGTTGGAGGCTTTATGATTGGTTGGAATAAAACACTACAATCTAATAGTACACCGATTTCATCAAGCTTTAAAATTCCAACTCTTCCTTGGGCCGCAGCTGAAGATGAAAATTGCGAAGAAGCAGGTGATCCAGAGGATACAAATTGTATTAAGGTGTTCACTTTGTTTGGAGTCTGTGGTGAGACCTTCACTAAACCAGGTGATGTTTTATTTAGGGCCAATGATGCCACTATCCTTTCACCGGTCACTTCTTGTAGCTATAAGTAGCCAAAAATGCCTCATTGTAACTAAATGCTTGTTTTTTGTTAAAATATTAAGTGATTACTTAACGAAGTAAAACAGGATGTTTTATGAATACTAGAGCTTTTACGCTGGCCCTTATTATTGCAGGTGTTGCCATGTTTATGGTCCACACTTATATCGAAGATCAACAATCTGCTTTGATTAAAAAGTATGGAACAATGAGTTCTGTTCTTGTTGCTAAAGAAGATATTCGCGAGTTCGATCTACTGGATGAAACGAAGGTTTCAATTATTACAGTTCCACAGAAATTCTTAGCTCCTGGAAGTTTTAAAACAGTAAAAGAAATTGAAAATACAATTGCGACAGTTCCAATTCTAAAAGGCGAGCAAATTACAAAACCACGTGTAACATATCCTGGAGAGAGTACAGGTCTTTCAAGAGAAGTTACAGTGGGGATGCGTGCAATTGCTTTCCAAGTTGATGAAAGAAGTTCAGTAGGAAAGCTTATTCGTCCTGGTGATCGTGTCGATGTTCTAGCACCGATTGATTACACAGGTGGAGCGAGAAAAGATCAAGAAAAAATCGTTACAATCCTTCAAGATGTTCGTGTTCTTTCAACAGGGATGAGTGTTTCAAATAATATTCCTCTAATTGGTGTTAAAACAGAGGAAGTTGTAAGAAAAATGAAACTTAACACTTACTCTAATTATACAACAGTAACGTTAGAGCTTAGTCCATTTCAAGCTCAGAAGATTGCGCATCTTTATGTATTCCAACCAAATAAACCAATTCTGACTTTAAGAAATATTAATGATGGTGAGAAGGCAATGATCGAAGGAACTCGACTCTACGATATTCTTTCGGATACTGATAAGAATGAGGCAAGGGCCTTCTTTAACGAAAAATATAAGAAAAAGAATTAATGAGAATATTAACGTACTTAACTCTATTTATATTTGCATTAACGGCCAGCGCTCAGCAGGCCTCTTCTGGTATTGGGGTATCTGAAGAAAAAGTAGAGGTAGTTCTTGGTATTGATAAAGTTTTACCAATTGATTTCACAATAACATCTCGAAGTGTACAAATTGCAAATCAAAGAATTCTTAAAGTACAACCAGTTAATACTGCGGCGGGAACAAGTGAGCTTGTTTTAAAAGGTGAAGCACCTGGTATTACTTCTGTTACTGTTCGAGATCGCTTAGGTGCTATTAAAAAGCGTTATCTTGTAACTGTTACTGCAACAGAGAAGTCAAAGCTTATTGCAGAAATTAAAGAACAATTGGGACCAATTGAAGGTTTAGAAATAAACTTGAAGGGTGGTAAGGTCTTTGTTGAAGGAAAGATTATTGTTCCTGGAGATATTGGGCGAATTGTAAAAGTTTTAGAAGATTACCCAGATGTTAAGAACCTTGTTGAAGTTTCACCACAGACTTATTTAATTATTTCTCGAGAAATGCAAGAAGGTCTAAGAAGAAATAACTTAAAAGATGTAACAGTTAGATTCTTTAATAATTCATATTTATTAGAAGGAATTGTAAACTCAGAAGAAGAAAGTAACCTTGCTGTTAAAATCGCGGCGACATACTTACCTGATAGAATTCAAAGTTTAGCTAGAAGAACAGATTCTGTTCAGCAACTTGATAAGGGTGAGATTATTAGAAACTTTCTGGCCATCAATAGAAAGCCTCAGCCACCTCAAGCCGCAAAACTTATTAAAATAACTGCTCAATTTGTTGAGCTTTCAAAAGATTATAATCGTGTCTTTGGATTTAAATGGAATCCAAGCGTTGGAACAACAGGTGGACAGATCGTTTTTGGACGTACTGAAAATGGTGGAACAGTAACGACTTCATCAGCTGGTAGTTTTGGTGGAACAATCTCACAACTATTTCCTAAACTGAGTTCTGCTAAAGCAGCTGGTTATGCTCGAATTGTTCAATCTGGGATGGTGATCACTAAAGATGGTGAAAAGGCAAAGTTATCTAAGGGTTCTGAGAGGAACGTTGCGGTTGGTACTGGGGAGTTCCAACAAGCAAAAGTTATCGAAGCGGGATTTAACTTAGATGTAACACCTAAGATTCTACAAGAAGAAAAAATTAATCTAGATATTATTCTTGGTGTTTCTTCTTCTCAAGGAACAGATAAACAAACTAATAATCTCGATACGAAAATTATTGTTAAGTCTCGTGAATCAGCGGTTGTTGGTGGTATTTCAATTAATAAAACTGCTACCGAATATGACAAAGACCCACCTGATGGTGTTTCAACAACTGGTAGTGATGGAAGTGAAGAAGGACAAGTTTTTTCTTTGTTCTCATTTGTACGCTCAAAAGATGTTTCAAAATCTAAGGAGCAATTTGTTGTTTTTATCACTCCTGAGATTATTGAGAGTGCCTCAACTGGTACTGAAGATATTAAAAGAAAATTTAGAAAGAGGGGGCCATAGTGGCCGAAGGTCATATTATTACAGTCATTGGTGGTAAAGGCGGCGTAGGGAAATCCCAAGTTGCTACAAACCTAGCTTTTGCTTTCAGTGGTGAAAAGCGATCTAAGACATTACTTCTTGATTTCGATCAAAGAGCTAGTGGTGACTTGAATTTGTTAACTGGAATTAAAACAAATAAGAACTTAAAAGATCTTTTTAATTTTAATGGAAATATTGATCCACGAACTTTTCAGCCATTCGTAAATATGCACCCAAGTGGTGTTCATTATATTGGTTTACCAAATGATCCTGTAGCGACTGAAGGGATGAGTGTTGATGGAGCTGGTAAGGTACTTAAAGCCGTAAAAAGCATGTATCCACTCACTGTTATTGACGTTGGAACGGAAATCACTGATCTCACTGCAAAGGCTTTAGAGCATTCAACGATGATTTTAGTTGTGATAACTCCAGACCTTCTTGCTCTAAATCAGACTAAGCGCCTTGTTTCAGAATTAATAACAATGATGTTTCCTAAAGAAATGATTCATTTTGTTTTTAATCAGGCGCAAAAAGGTCATCCTGTAACTGCTGATGTGGCCGGGAAATCTGTTGGTCGCCCTGTTTTAGCTCAAATTCAAAAAGATGAACAAACTTGTGCAATGGCCATTAATCAGAAGAAACCAGTTATGCTGGCGGCTAAAAATAGTGCTTTTGCTAAAGGTGTCACAGAGTTAGTTCGTACAATCAATGGAAAGGGAATTCTTAGTCAATTGGCTAAGCTTAATAAACCTAATGATGTTGGTACAAAACAAGAGCGTCCAACTGGAGCTGCTGCAAATGGATGGCGAGATCTAAAACTTAGAATTCATAAAGGTCTTGTTGAAGAAATGGATCTATCTAAAGATGATGATAACGATCCGAAAGCGAAAATTATTCTTAAAGAAAAGACTAAGAAAGTTGTTATTGATTTACTTGGTAAAGAAGATACAAAAGGCATCTTAAACAATCGCGATGATATGAATAGCATTGTTAAAGAAATTCTAGATGAAGCCTTGGGACTAGGGCCTCTCGAGGACTTGCTTGCTGATTCGTCAATCTCTGAAATTATGGTTGTTGGACCTAATAAGATTTACTATGAAGAAGATGGAAAGGTTAAGCTTTCAAAAGTAACTTTTTCAAACGATAGACAGGTTCTTAACGTTATTGAAAGAATTGTTGCTCCAATTGGTCGTCGTATTGATGAAAAGACTCCATACGTTGATGCCCGCTTGCATGATGGTTCTAGGGTTCATGCAATTATTCCTCCTTCTGCAATTGACGGATGCTGTATTACAATTCGTAAATTCCCTGAAGAGAGACTTACTTATAAACACCTTGTTCAATTCGGTTCTTTCACTCAGAATATGGCGGACTTCTTACGTATCGCTGTTGAAGGACATAAGAATATAATTGTTTCTGGTGGTACTGGTTCCGGGAAAACGACACTGGTAAATATTTTGGGAAGTTTTATTCAGGCCAATGAACGTATTATTACTTGTGAAGACTCTGCTGAACTTAGTTTTCCTCAAGAGCACGTTGTTCGTTTAGAAACACGCCCTCCTTCACTTGAAGGCGATGGAGAAATTGATATTCGTTGTCTAGTAAAGCAATGTCTAAGAATGCGTCCTGAGCGTATTGTAGTCGGTGAGTGTCGTGGTGGTGAAACACTGGATATGCTCCAAGCTATGGGGACAGGGCACGATGGTTCTCTAACGACAGTTCACTCAAACAATCCAAGAGAGTGTATTGGACGTATTGAAACACTTGTCCAATAT
The DNA here is from genome assembly GCF_043196495.1 of Halobacteriovorax sp. XZX-3. Taxonomy (NCBI): domain Bacteria; kingdom Pseudomonadati; phylum Bdellovibrionota; class Bacteriovoracia; order Bacteriovoracales; family Halobacteriovoraceae; genus Halobacteriovorax; species Halobacteriovorax sp. XZX-3. The sequence continues at coordinate 2,121,272 of NZ_JBEBMO010000001.1, forward strand.
GCGGGAGCTGGTCTTACTCCAAAAGCAATTCGTGAAATGATTGCCAACGCAGTTCATTTGATCATTCAAGCTTCACGTCTGGATGATGGTTCTCGTAAGATTACACATATTACTGAAATTGGTGGGATTCAGGGAGAGGTTGTTACTCTTCAAGATATTTTTCTCTTTCAACAAAAAGATATCGATAAGAACGGGAAAATTATTGGCTCCCATCAGGCGACTGGTTTTATTCCGAAGTTTATCGAAACCCTTGAAAGGCAAGGTTACAATATTCCTCGTGGTTTATTTTCGAATGCTCCTGGTGCTAGTGGTGGGGCCACACCTGCTAACGCTGATAAGAAAGCACCACCACCTCCAAATAAGAGACCTCCACAGCAGGGACAACAAAGGCTACGACCGGGTCAGCCTCAAGCTAGACCAAGACCAGGCAATGGTGCACCACCTGTGAAGAAGAAGGCTTAGGATATAGAGGTATAAATGAGTTTTTTTATTGAACAAATAGGACGAAGTGGATTAATTGGACTTATTGGTTTAATCTTCTTTCTATTTTGTTATCGCTATTCAGTTGGTATTTTTGATTTAATTGAAAAACAAACATTTGGTACTCGAACATATATTTTAGAAAAGTTTGAATTACTTTTTATCGACGTTAAGCCAGATCATGTTACGTATGCACTCCTAGCATTGTCATTTGGACTTGGAACTCTAACTCTTATTACTTTTGGTTTATTTGGAAGTTGGGGTGGTGGAGCGTTTCTTGGCCTAATCGTTGGTTTTGTAGGATTTAAGGCGCCTAAACCTGTTGTTGATTACCTCGTTAATCGTCGTATTTTAGCTTATCAAAACCAGATGGTAGATGGTCTAACTCTGCTTTCAAATGGTCTTAGAGCAGGTCTATCAGTACCTCAAGCTCTTGGTATGGTTGTTGATGAGATGCCTCCTCCTATCTCTGAAGAGTTTAATATTATCCTGCAGCAGAACAGAGTTGGGGTAACTTTAGAGGAGTGCTTCGAAAACTTGGCAGAAAGAATTCCTACTCAAGACAATGATATGTTCGTTTCAAGTGTTAATATTTTACGCGAAACCGGTGGTAATCTTGCTGAAGTTTTTGACACTATTGTCACTGTTATTCGTGAACGCATTAGATTGAAGCAAAAAATCGATACCGCCACGGCCCAGGGAAAGTTTCAGGGCTTCACAATTGCGGCCATGCCCTTTGTAATTCTAGCTATTTTCTCTGCAAATGATCCAACTCTGCTACCAAAGATGTTTTCTTCGGCCATTGGGATTGTCTTATTTGTAGTCGCCTGTGTTTTAGACGGTGTTGGAACCTTCTTCATTCTTAAAATAGTGAAAATTAAAGAATAAAGTTATTATATGTTTAAGTTTTAGTTAAAGGCCTCCGATATGCCTATGGAGAGAATGAAGATTCTTTAACTAAATAAGGATACAAGTCATGAGGATCAGTTTAAAACTATTAGTACTATGTTTGTTTTCACTGGCATCGATTGCTGGTGTAAATCTGAAAAACGGAAATTTCTACATTACGTACACGGATATTATCGTACCTGGTGGTGGGAATGACCTAGTTGTTGAAAGAACGTACAACTCTAAATCTCCTGGAAAGGGGTGGTTTGGTTATGGTTGGGGTTCTGATTATGAAACTTTCTTAGTTGTTTCAGCAGATGGTTCTGTAACAGTTCACGAGAATGGTTCAGGTGCTAAGACTCGTTTCACTCCAAGACAGGCTGTAGATCCTAAAGCAGCGGCAGAGAAAATCGTTGATGTGATGAGAAAGAAAACTTCTCTTTCGACGACAGTTGCAAAGACTCTTGTTACGAAGCTTACAAATGATGCTGAACTTAGACAAGCATATGCTAAAAAGTTCAATGTATCTTCAAACCTTGCAGTGGGAACTGAACTATACTCAAATGTTCGCGGGCTTCAAAAAGTCGTAAAGACAGCTAAAGGTTATATTAGAAAGTATAATGATGGAAAAGAGAACCACTTTGATAAAGAAGGTAAGCTTATTCAAGTAAAAGATAAGAACGGATATGTTGTTAATCTTGATTACACGAAAGAAGGTTCACTAAAGTCAATCAAGGACTCAATGGCCAAGCAAATCTTTTTTAAGTGGTATCCAAATGGTCTTGTGAAATCAGTAGAATCTGGTGCTGGTAAAAAGACGACTTATACTTATGACACAAATTATAACTTAGTAGATGCAAAAGATATTTCAGGGAATCATTTCAAGTATGATTACGATGCTAATCATAATATGACTCTTATTACTTATAAAGATGGATCAACTCAAAAGATTGCTTATGAAAAGAAAACTCAATTTGTAAAAGAACTTACAAAGAGAAGTGGTGAAGTAATTAAGTACTCATATGAGAGTAATCCTAAAAACCCTGATTTCCACTACTGGACTTTAGTAGCAAAGAAATCACCAACTAAGAAAGAAGTTGTAAATCGTTATGAGTACGAGATCAAGAAGAAACCAGACGGATCTCACTATACTTACAGAATCCTTACTGTAATTAATGGACTTAAAACAGAGACGATTTATACAGAGTGTTGTTCTCTTCCAAAACAGATTAAGAGAGGAAATCACGTAACTAATTTTGAATATAATAAAGATGGACTACTTGTTAAAAAGGCTTCTTCAAGAGGTGACTTTGTAGAGCTTGAGTATCACAAGCAATTTAAGAAGATTACTAAAGTAGTTAACCCACGTGGTTGGACAGAGTTTGACTATGATAAGAAGGGTAACCTTAAGAAAGCTAATAACTCTAAAGGTATGTCTGTTGTTTTACTTTACGATTCTAAAGGTCGTATTTCAAAAATGATGGATTTAAATAAAAAGACTAAGCAGAAAAGAGCTCTTGAGTTTCAATACAATGCTCAAGGTAAGCCAGTTGAGATTACTATGAATAAAGTAGGAAAGATCAACGTTAAATACGATAACTACGGTGAGATTCTAAAAGTAGAATCGAAAGCAGGACATAAGATGGCCTTACAAGTTACTCAGGCCTTCCAATCACTCTTAGCAATTGTTAAGCCTGCTGGTGTAAACCTAAATATGTAATTGGAGGGATATATGAAGAAACTACTAACGCTTTTATTGGTTCTTGGATCATTTAGTATTTTTGCTGCAGAAAGTGCGGCTACTGGTGAAAAAGATGGTGAGTGTCCAAAAGTTAACTTAGATAACAGAGATACATCACCTACAACTGCTATACCATCTTCATCTGAAGTGCCGGCAACACCAGGTGGAACTACATCTGATCAACAATAAGATTATTTTAAATTTATTATCTTATACTAAAGGGCCCGTTATGAAACGGGCCTTTTTTTGTTAAAAATCTAAACACTGTACAAAATATTACACCCTCTATTGCTCTAACTACTTAAAAAGACATCCGAAAAGTTGGCATTTTCCTTGCTTTATAAATAGCAAAGAAACAAAACCATAATGGGGGAAATTATGAAAAAGTTAGCATTAGTATTTTTATTTCTATTAAGTGTAACAAATGTATTTGCATTAGATGAGTCAGGAACTAGCTGTGATGATATGTATGCAAGCTCTGATAGTGTAGCAAGTGTAGAAGCGGAAGCTCCAGCAGCAGCACCAACATCATCAAGTTCATCAACTCAATCGATTGGACAATAAAATTTAACTCAAACAATTATATTCAACTCCTTAAAAAGCCTGGCCACGTAGTCAGGCTTTTTTTTGCCTGAACTCCTCAAATACAGCTATAATACATTTATGGACAATAATATAACGACTGCATATTGTGCTCAGAAAGGGCGTGAAAATTTAAACTACTATGACCGTATCAGTGCCCTTGAAGCTTTAGAAGCTGAAATAAAGGCCCGTGAGAGGGATATTTTAGCTGCACTTAAAGCTGACTTAAACAAGAGTGCATTTGAGTCTTATCTTTCTGAAATTGATTTTTGTTTACATGAAATTAAGCTCATAAAGAAAAAGTTGAAAAAGTGGATGAAGCCTAAAAAGGTTTTCTCTCCGCTTCCTTTCATGCCTGCTCGAAGTGCTATACATAGTGAACCGTATGGACAAGTTTTAGTCATCGCTCCTTGGAATTACCCATTTCAATTGGCCATGGTTCCTCTAATTGGAGCAATTGCGGCAGGCAATAAAGTTATTGTTAAACCTTCAGAGTTAGCGCCTGCCACTTCTAAAATAATTAATACAATTATAACTAACGCTTTAGATAGTGAGATAGCTGCAGTTATTGAAGGTGGTGTCGCGGAGACAACAGAGCTATTGAGTTTAAAATTTGATTATATCTTCTATACTGGAAATGGTCATGTCGGTCGAATTGTGATGGCGGCAGCGGCCAAGTTTCTAACACCCTTAACTCTCGAATTAGGTGGTAAATCACCAGCGATAGTTGGAACGAAGAATATCGATTTAGCTGCTAAGAGAATTGTATGGGGGAAATTTTTTAATGCCGGTCAAACTTGCGTTGCTCCAGATTATATTCTTATAAAAAAATCAGATGAAGAAGCTTTTCTCAAAGCGACCCAAAAATATTTAAGAAAATTCTATAGTGATGAAATTAAACAAAGTGGTGACTATGGTAGAATTATTAATGAGAGGCATTTTGATAGACTCTCATCTCTGATCAATCAAGACGACATTGTTATTGGTGGAGATGTTGATAAGGGACAATTATATATTTCTCCAACTTATGTAAGGGCCAACAAAGATAGTGCAATTATGAAGGATGAAATATTTGGCCCTATTATGCCTATTATCAACTCTGACAGTTTAGATGAGTCAATTGAGTTTGTTAAAAGCTATGATAAGCCACTTGCTTGTTATGCTTTTCTTGATTCTAATAGCGATAAGAAAAAGGTTATTGAAAGCATTAGCAGTGGTGGAATGGTCATTAATGATACGATTGTACACTTATCAAATGAAAAGCTGCCATTTGGTGGCGTAGGTGAGTCAGGAATGGGGGCATATCACGGTGAGTTCTCATTTAAGCTTTTCTCTCATGAAAAAGCCGTTATGAAGAGAAGCTTTTGTTTAGAAAATGATCTACGTTACCCTCCTTATGAAAAGAAGGTTTCATTTGTCCGTAAAATTATGAATCTACTGTCTTAATAATTTACGGTCACTGAAAGCTTTTCAATACTCAAAAACTTATATTAATTATTAGTATAATAGGGTCATGAAAATGGCCCATTTTTATATTCTTTTAGTAAGCTCACTTATATTTGCTAATTCTTCTTTAGCACTAACTATTTTAGATCGTGCTGATATCCCTGAGGTTTTTCAAAGAGAATATATCTATACATCTTCGCAGAGGCATTCATTTGTACAGACATATGGAGTTACAACTTGTGTTGCTGTCGTTATGAGTAATGCAGATGGAAAATCGATATTGGCCCATCTTGATAGTGGGACTAAGTTGAATGGCGCGATTTCAGATTTCGTGAAGATCTTAGGTGATGTTACTTCTATTCGTTTATATGGAGGACAGCCTCCTTATCGTTTAGAAGAAAATATTATTTCTGAATTATCAAAACATAGTTTATACCCAGAGCTCATTATTCGAAATGAAAATAATGAATCACTAAATATTATTCTAGACCTTAGGACTGGAGATGTTGTTGAATATGACGAAATGCATTCATCCACAGACTATAGAGTTGCTAACGAAAAAGTTAAAAGATTGAAGTTCTCTTCCCGTATAAGTCGCCATGAAGAATCCATAGGTGGAGGAGATATAATCGAAGTTGATCAGTCTAGTAATCAATTTGACTTTAATATGTTTTTACTTCCGTAATCTTTCTAACATGCTAGACTTTTTCTATGAAAAGTCTCAAAACAATTATTTTAATCTTAAGCTGTTTTTTATCAATTACTACCCTAGCTAAAGTAGCTGCAAAAGAAGTCTTTAAAACAAATGACATTATTTGGGGACTTACTTTTATCAATGAAAATGAAATTCTTTTCACTGAAAGAGGTGGAAAGATCAAGTATCATAACTTTGAAACTAAACAAACAAAAGACTTACTCGCTCCTAGTGTGAAGGCCCGTGGCCAAGGTGGAATGCTAGATATTGTCTATAAAAAAATAGGTGATAAGTCCTATGCATATTTCACATATTCTTCTGAAGTTAAAGGGGCCGTTGTTACAACTTTAGCTCGTGCGCAATACTCTAATGCTCAACTGAAAAAGTCTGAAGTTCTTTTAGAAACTAAGATTATAAGTGATACGACTCGCCACTTCGGTTCACGTTTATTATTTAAAGGTAACTTTTTATTTATGACTGTAGGAGATCGCGGAGAAAGAAAATATGCACAAGATCTCTCTTATCATAATGGTAAAATTCTTCGTTTAAATTTTGATGGTAGTGCTGCAAAAGGAAACCCATTTGAGAATAAAAGTGGTGCCCTAAAAGAAATTTGGAGTTATGGACATCGCAATCCACAGGGCATTGGGATGAACCAGAAAGGAGATGTCTTTAGCTGTGAGTTTGGGCCGCGTGGTGGCGATGAACTCAATCTAGTAAAACCTGGGCTTAATTATGGATGGCCAGTAATTACATATGGAAAAGAATATTGGGGCCCAAGCATTGGTGAAGAGAAGAAGAAGGGAATGGAGCAGCCCCTTGTGCACTGGACACCAAGTATCTCGCCATCTGGTATGGTTGTATATGAAGGAAATAAATATAAGGAATGGCAAGGAGATATCTTTTTAGCGGCCTTGGGAAGTGAGCATCTCAGAAGGCTTAAAATGGATGGTAATAAGGTTATTGCACAAGAAAGCTATCTTGAGGAGCTTGAAGAAAGGATGCGCCAGATAGCTATTTCACCGGCCGGAGAGCTCTATTTAACGACTGATTCGGGTAAGATACTTAAGGTTGTAAGGTAAGTGTTAAAAATCTAGACAGCAACGAAAAAACGTATACATCTTATACATTTACTAGTGTTTAAGTTATTGAAAACACGAGCCCTTTTGTTGGCATACATCATGCATTGAATATAGTGACTACAAAAGGAGAAGTATTATGAAAAAGTTATTTTTATTATCTGTACTAACACTACTATCAGCTCAGGTGTTTGCCGGAGTAAAAGAAGCATCGACTAATACATCTGATGATTCTATTTGTGAAACGAGGGGACTAAACCTCAAACAAAAAATGCAAGAAATTGATGAGTTAATTGCGAGTTCTGGTGGGACAGTTGAAAGAGAGACTGAGTCAAAGTCGATCAATCAATAATCTATTCACTTTCTCGTAATACTTTTAAAAGGGCCTCACGTTCTTCAACAGTGTACTCACCATGTTGATAATCATCGAGAGCGTCGAGGTCCTGAGCTTTCTTTGCGACAGGCTTCGCAAACCCAGAAGATTCTCGTTTAACATAATCCACTTTTTTTGCAGTATTATTGAATAGCTTTACAGTTATTTCTTTACCTTCACTAAGGCTAGTACTTAGGTAAAAAGCTATCGTTGAGTAAACTTTTTGAGTATAAGGCTTCAAAGGTTTATTTACACTATCAAATACTGTTGAACTTTTAGAAACTGGAAAAGCTAAAATAAGAAAACTAATTGTGAAATAAATTAAAAACCTAAACATTAAATTAACTCGCTTTTTCTGATGCTATGTCGTGAGTCAACTTGTCAACTGCTCTAAGTAGATCTTCACGCTTAAATGGCTTTACTAAGAAGTCTTGCGCTCCAGATGAAATCGCTTCAATACAAACAGATTCAATATCAAGTGAAGACATCATCATAATTTTTGCATTAGGGAAGTTATTTGCTACTGATTCAGCTAGTTCTAGGCCACTAATTTCAGGCATAATAACATCAATGATAAATAGAGTTGGCGAAACGTCAAAAGATAGTTTTAGCGCTTCCTGTGCATTTCCAACACAGCCAACGACCTCATATCCTTCTTGCTCTAAAATATCTTTAACAGAAGTTCTAGAGATCTCAGAGTCATCAACAATCATTACTTTCATTTCTTCTTTTCCCATATACATTCCATTTTAAGTTAATGTTGGATAAAAAAAAAGAGGGCCTTGTTGGCCCTCATTATTTAAGCGGCAACGCCTGCTTTTCTTTTTTCTTGATGTTTTTCGTCCACTTTTTTCATTTGAACTTCTTTCTTGTAACCTGCCCAATCTACTAGAGCGATATCAAGAACTTCATCAATTGTTTTAACAGGAACAAAGTTAATCTGTTCTCTTAGGTTTTCAGGGATATCAACAAGATCTTTCTTGTTGCCCCATGGGATAACAACTGTTGAGATACCCATTCTAAGAGCAGCTAATGCTTTTTCTTTTAGTCCACCAATTGGAAGAACTTTACCTGTTAAAGTAATCTCACCAGTCATTGCAACATCACGGCTTACTGGAACGCCTGTACAATTTGATACTAGGGCAGTTGCTAGCGTGATACCTGCAGAAGGTCCATCTTTTGGAGTGGCACCAGCTGGTAAGTGTACGTGAAACTCGTGGTTTTCAAAAATATCTTCATCAATTCCCATGTAAAGTGCACGTGATCTGATGTAGTTAATTGCTGTTTTTGCAGACTCTTTCATTACGTCACCAAGTTGACCTGTAAGAGTTAGTCCTTGTCCTTTCATCTTTGTAGTTTCGATGTAAAGAACTTCACCACCATGAGATGTCCAAGCTAGACCAGTTGACACTCCAACTTCATCCTCATCTTTGTGATCTTCTTTTACGAAGATTGGTGGACCAAGATATTTAACAACAGTATCTTTCACGATGTGTGTTTTTCCCATATCGCCTTTTGCAATTTTCATTGCAACTTTACGACATAGTGTACCGATTCTTCTTTCTAGATTACGAAGGCCCGCTTCAGATGTGTAGTGCTCGATAACACTCTCAACACCTTCATCAGTAAATACTACGTGCTCATCATTGATACCATTTTCATCCATTTGCTTTGGAATGATATATCTCTTAGAGATTTCAACTTTTTCTTCTCTTGTGTAACCAGATAGATTGATTACTTCCATACGATCTCTTAATGGACCTGGAATATTTTCAAGCATATTTGAAGTCGCAATAAACATACAGTTTGAAAGATCAAATGGTACGTTTAGGTAGTGATCTCTAAACTCTACATTTTGTTCAGGATCAAGTACTTCAAGTAGAGCTGCAGATGGATCACCTTTGTAGTCACCAGATAGCTTGTCGATTTCGTCAAGTAGAACAACTGGGTTGTTTGTTTTTGCTTGCTTCATCGCTTGGATAAAACGACCTGGCATTGCTCCAACATATGTTCTTCTATGACCTCTAATCTCTGCTTCATCTTTAACACCACCAAGAGAAATTCTTACAAACTCTCTTCCCGTAGCACGAGCAATTGACTTCCCAAGTGAAGTTTTACCAACACCAGGAGGACCTTGAAAACATAGGATTGGTCCTTTCATATCATCACCCTTAAGTTGTCTAACTGCTAGGTGCTCAAGAATTCTTTCTTTGATTTGAGTGAGTTCAAAGTGATCTTCATCAAGAATCTCAAGAGCTGAGTCAAGATCAATATGCTCTTCAGATTTTTTACTCCATGGAAGGTCACACATCCACTCAATATAATTTCTCATGATGCTTGCTTCAGATGAATCTGGGTGCATCTTCTCTAGACGTGCAAGTTGCTTTGTCGTTTCTTTAAGAACTTCTTCTGGCATACCTGCTTCTTCAACTCTTTTCTTGAATTCTGCGAATTCATCTTGCTCTGAAGAACCATCACCAAGTTCTGATTTAATTGCCTTGATCTGTTCCTTAAGGAATACATCTCTTTGATTTGCACTTTCAGTTGAAGAGTTTGTCTTCATCTTCTGTTGCATCATTAGGATTTCTAACTCACGATTTAGAATATCATTGATTGCGTGTAGGCGATCAACTGGATCTAATGTTTCAAGAATTGTTTGTGCTTCAGAAACGTGTAGATTTAAGTTTGATGCAATTAAATCCGCTAGTCTTGAGGCATCTGTAATATCTTCTAGAACCATTAAGATATCTGGAGAAAGAACTTTTCCGAGTTGAATAACTTTTTCAAGTTGTTCTTTAATAGTTCTCATAAGTGCAGTCGTTGCAATATTAGAGCTATCAGTCGTAATATCTTCAACCTTTTCAACTTTAGTAATATAGAAAGGTGATTGTTGTTCAAATGAAGTAATTCTAGCTTTTGATAAACCTTGAACTAGAATTTTGATTCTTCCATCAGGAAGTTTTCTCATTCTCATGATCATGGCAACAGTACCAAGTTCATAAATCTCTTCTGGTGCAGGATGTTCCGCAACAATATCTTTCTGACTCGAAAGTAGAATCAGACGATCTGAATGATTAATAGCGTGGTCAATAGCTTTGATTGATGCTTCTCTACCAACAAATAGAGGTAAAATCATAAATGGATAAATAACTAAGTCTCGGATTGGTAAGAGGGCCAATTCTTCCTTAAACTCAATGTTCTCACCCTCGTAATTTGTAACCATAAATCTTTCCTCCAACAGGTCGGCGCAATATAGGCAATTTGTTCTTAATTAACATCGGGCAATAAAAAAAACTCTTTAATAAAAAGAGCGAAAATGCGTGATTTTTTTGAGTTTTTTAACTGATTTTTTTGCTATGATTTAGTTAATGTGTTGTAATCGCATAGAGTGAAAAGAGACCGATATAGTCGGTTATTAGGAGTTTTAATATGTCACAGAAGACAACGAAGAAAGTTGCGGTAGTTGTATTAGCTGCAGGTAAGGGAACAAGACTTAAAATGGATATTCCAAAACCTCTTGCACCTTTACACCAAAATACTTTAGTCGATTATGTCATCGAAACATTTAAAGATTTTGGAGATATCACTTTAGTTACTGGTCATCAACGTGAACTTGTTGAAGAACATGTTAATGAACGCTTTACAGGTATAAATTACGTTTATCAAAAAGAGCAATTAGGGACAGGGCATGCCGTTCAGACTTATTTGAACGATTTTGAAAACTCTCGTGGCTACGATTATACAATTGTGACATGTGCAGATACACCATTAATTACAAAAGAAACAATTAACGCTCTCATTGAAGAGATTGAGAAAGGTTCAAATGCAGTTTGTGCAACTTTTTCAGCAAGTAATCCTACAGGTTACGGAAGAATTATTCGTAAGGGGACAGGCTTTCAGATTGTTGAAGAAAAAGATGCAACTGAAGAGCAAAGACTTGTGACAGAAGTTAACTCGGGTCTTTATATTTTTAAAACACTTTATTTAATGGATCATGTATTCAATCTTTCTGATAATAATAAGTCAGGTGAGTTTTACCTTACAGATACCTTTAACCCTGAAGCCAATGTAACTCCACTTCTTTTTGAAGATGCTCGTGAGTTTTTAGGTGTAAATAACCTTATTCAACTTTCAGATGCAGATATTTATCTAAGGCGCTCAATTGCTCGTTTCCTGATGTTAGAAGCGGGAGTGCGTTTCACAGATCCTTCGCATACTTACTGTTATTCTAAAAATATTGGACAAGGAACACACCTTTATCAAAATGCTTTTATCGATGACAAAACAGTGATTGGAAAAAATGTAGTGATTGAGCAAGGTGTAACAATTAAGAATTCAATCATTGAAGATGGAGCCATTATTAAGGCCAATTCATATATTACAGATTCAAAAGTTTCAAAAGGCGCTTCAATTGGACCGATGGCGCAGCTTCGTCCAGGAAGTGATATTGGTGAAGGTGCAAAAATTGGAAACTTTGTCGAAATAAAAAAATCTAAGATTGGTAAAAAGTCAGCTGTTTCACACTTAAGCTATGCAGGAGATGCTGAAATTGGCGACAATGTAAATATTGGTTGTGGCTTCATTACTTGTAATTACGACGGGGCCAATAAGCACAAAACAATTATTGGTGATGGATCTTTTATTGGATCAGATTCACAAATGATTGCACCTATTGAGATAGGTAAAGAATGTTATGTTGCATCAGGTTCAACAATTAGCAAAAGTATGCCAGATGGATCATTTGCAATTGCCAGAGGGCGTCAAGAGACGAAAGAAGGAATGGCAAGGCGTTTCATTAGGAAAAAAAGCGACAAATAGGCCCGCAAAAATTTTATTTTCGCCCGCATAATGGTATCTTTCTTTAATTAGTATTTTTTAAACATATAAGGAAGTGACTATGTGCGGAATTGTTGGGCATCTTGGGCCATCAAATTCAGTTGACGTTGTTCTAGAAGGACTTAGAAGATTAGAGTACCGTGGGTACGATTCAGCTGGAGTTAGTTTCATCAGCAAAAATGATGAGCTTCTCGTTTATAAAAAAGAAGGAAAAATTGGAAACCTTGAAGCTGAGCTTGAAGGTAAAGATATTCATGCAAGATCTTGTATTGGGCACACTCGTTGGGCCACTCACGGTGGTGTAACAGATTACAATGCGCACCCACACGTTTCAACAAAAGATGGAATTGCAATGGTTCACAATGGAATCATTGAAAATGCCAATGAAATTAGAAATGAGTTAAAAGGGCATGGAATTTACTTTGAATCAGAAACTGACTCGGAAACATTTCTTGGGCTTTTAATTTTTCATAAACGCCAAGGTACTCCAATCAAAGAAGCTGTAATTAAATCATTTGAAAGAATTGAAGGATTTTCTGCATTTGTTGTATTAAATCGTGAAACAGATGAAATCTTTGCGATTAAAAAAGGTGCTCCATTAGTATGTGGAAGTAATGAAGTAAATTCTGAAGTATTTGTTTCAAGTGATCCATATGCTCTTGCTGGTATGGCCACTCGAATTTACTTCCCTGAAGATAATGTTCTTTGTCACCTAAGTGTAAAAAATAATCAGCTTTTAAATTTTTATGAGCTTGATGGATCTAAGACTCATCGTTATATGTCAAAAGAGCAAACGATCGATCACGATCCTGCATCTAAAGGTGATTTTGAGCACTATATGCTTAAAGAAATTCACGAACAGCCTGAGTTAATTCGTTCTCTAACTCAATATTACTTTCAAGGTGAAGGAAAAGAGAGTTTAGAGTCAGCAATTAAACTACCAATGGATGCAATTAGTATTACAGCTTGTGGTACTGCTTACTATGCTGGTCTTGTAATTAAAGATTACTTCGAATCAAATAATCGCATTAGATGTTTTACAGAAGTTGCAAGTGAGTTCCGCTACCGCAATCCAATTCTTAGCCAAAATGAACTAGCAATGTTCATCTCTCAGTCTGGTGAAACAGCAGATACTTTAGCTGCGCAAACGATGTGCAAAGAGAAAGGAATGAAATCACTTTCAATTGTAAACACTGAAGGATCTACTCTTTATCGTGATTGTGATGTGAATCTTATGATTCGCGCAGGTGTTGAGATTGGTGTTGCTTCAACAAAGGCATTTACTCAACAAGTATTAACTGGAAAGACTCTTTCAGAAGTTATTTCTAATGGTGGTATGTCTGATGATTTAAGAAACTCTCTTTCTTCACGCTATAGTCTTCTTGCTGAAAGAGTTGAGCAACTTTTAGATAATACAAAACCAATTAAAGATATTGCTGATGCAATTTATAAGTATAAAGGTTTCTTCTATACTGGTCGTGGAGCATATTTTCCAATTGCCCTAGAAGGAGCACTAAAGCTCAAAGAAATCGCTTACGTTCACGCCGAAGGTTATGCTTCAGGTGAGTTAAAGCATGGTCCAATTGCTCTTATTGATGAAGAGAAAGTTAACGTTGCCCTAGTCGGTGAAGATTTATTTGAAAAAACAGTTTCGAATATTCAAGAAATTAAGGCACGTAAAGGTCTTATTGTTTCAATTGGTCCAAAAGGTAAGGAAGATTTAAGAGAGATCTCTGATCACTATATTGAATTAGACTTTGATGGGCTTGGAGACTTGGCACCACTTTACGTAAACGTAGTAAACCAACTTCTTGCTTATTATATTGCGAAGAATTTAGGGACAGATATTGATAAGCCAAGAAACCTGGCAAAGTCAGTTACTGTTGAATAAAAAGAAAAGAGTAAATAGGAATTTTAATGAAGTTAGACCACCTCAATATTCAACAACGTCAAGCCGTTAAAGAGATTGATGGACCAATGATGATCCTTGCTGGTGCAGGATCTGGAAAAACGAGAACTCTTGTTACAAAGATTGCGTATCTTTTGGAAGAGAAGAATATTTCTCCATTTCAACTATTGGCACTTACTTTCTCAAATAAAGCCGCTAAAGAAATGCGAGATCGTGTCGGACGTGATGTAAGTTGTGATGTTGGTGCTCTTCAAGTTACTACTTTCCACTCTTTTTGTGCAAAGATGCTAAGGTCTGAGGCAAATTACTTAGGCCTTAGTAGAAATTTTACGATTTATGATACTAGTGAGCAAAAAAGTGTTGTTAAAGCGATTTTAAATCGACGTGGAATTTCGCAAAAAGAAACTTCTCCATTTGAAGTTTTATATTTTATTGAAGACCTAAAAAATCACGGTCATTATCCTGATCGTGATATTTCAGATAAAGATTATGAAGTAGAAAGTGATGATATTTTCTACGATATGTATCTTGAATACGAAAAAGAGTTGCACAAAGCTAACGCCACTGACTTCGGTGGCCTTATTTCTGGTGTTATTCAATTATTTGAAAAATTTCCAGAAGTACTCGAAAGATATCAAGAGCGTTTTCGTTATATTCTTGTCGACGAGTATCAGGATACGAACCGTGCCCAATTCGACCTAGTCACAAAACTAGCAAAGAAAAGAAGGAATATTTGTGTTGTTGGGGATGAAGATCAATCGATCTATTCTTGGCGTGGAGCGGATATTCGAAACATCTTAGACTTTGAAGAAGTTTATAGTGATGCTCAAATTTTAAAGTTGGAACAAAATTACCGTTCTTCTAAAAATATTATTGAAGCAGCAGGAGCTGTAATTGCACGAAATACTCAGCGTAAAGGCAAGAGTATGTGGACTGATAATCCAGAAGGTGAATCAATTGAGATCGTTGAATGTTCCAGTGATAGAGAAGAATCTGATTTTGTCGCTGAACAATTAATCCATCATCATAGTGAAGATGGAGTCAATTACGATGAAATGGCCGTCTTCTATCGTACGAATTCTCAGTCGAGACAAATTGAAGATGCACTTAGAAAATCAAATATCCCATATCGAGTTGTTGGTGGGATTAAGTTTTACGAAAGAAAAGAAATTAAAGATCTAATTGCTTATATTAGACTTCTTGTTAATGACAAGGACTCGCTAGCATTAAGTCGAATTATCAATGTACCAACTCGTGGAATTGGTGCCACAACTTTAAGAAAGATTGAAGAGGAGGCGATTAAGTCAGATAGTTCTCTTTGGGAAGTTGTGAATAGAGTTGTGGATAACCCAGAAGATTTTAAACATATAAGGCTTTCGTCTCGAGTTAAGTCTTCACTGTCTCAATTTGTACATCTCATTACTGAAGCTAAAGTAGCTCATGATGAGGGGGAAGCATTAGAGACCGTTTATGAAAAGCTCCTTTATGAATCTGGTTATTGGGAAATGCTTCGAGCTGCAAAGGACTATGAGTCTCAAGCTCGAATGGAAAACCTTGAAGAGCTTGGAAGTGCATTTACACAATTTGAGGATCAGAACCCTAACGGACGTTTCGGAGCATTTCTAGAAACGATAACTCTTGATAACTCAGCAATTGGACAAGAAGAAGAGAATCAAGGCGAAGTTTCTTTAATGACGATTCACGGAGCAAAAGGGCTTGAGTTTGAATATGTCTTTGTGACAGGAGTTGAAGAGACTGTTTTTCCAAGTTATCAATCGATTGAAAATGGAGAAACAGCAATAGAGGAGGAGCGTCGACTTTTCTACGTTGCGATGACAAGAGCGATGAAGAGACTTTATATTACATTTGCCCAAGGTCGAATGTTATTTGGTCAGCTACGCTTTAATGGCTTCAGTCGATTTATCCAAGAAATACCGAATAAATTTTATATATGGAAAAAGCTAGGTGGTGGACGCCAACAATCAATGGATGATGATTGGGACGATCTATGCGATCCAGTTTACGATGATGAACCAGTTTACCGAGTTGAAAAATCGCCAAGTATAAGTGCAAAAAAAGTAACTTATCCTAAGGGTTCAAGGATTGTTCACTCTCTCTATGGAGAAGGAACGGTTTTAGAATGTATCGGACCTTCAGGAGATGAAAAGGTAACGATTAAATTTAATGACGGTGCACAAAAGAAATTTATGGCAAAGTTTGCGCCACTGACTTTAATCTAAAATACCATTGGAGGGTATGTGAAAACTAAGTCACCATTAAAAATAATTTTTTTATTTTTAGCGTTTCTAATTGTTTTTTCTGCAATTATTTTAATTGTTGCTAAACGAAACTTAAAACCAGATGCAATTAGACAAGCCTTTACAACACAGCTGCAAAAAACATTACCTAATGCGGAAGTTTTAACGCAGTCTCTAGACTATTCCCTAGGCCTTAACTCTAAAGTGAATATTAGAGGAGTTGATATTCTCTATCCTCATGGTGGAAGAAAACTACCTCTATGCTCATTTGAAAATCTTCAAATAGAGATTCCATTTTGGACGATGTTAATGGGTTACGGAACAATTTCTGTTAATATTGATAATCCTAAAGTTAGCTATATAGAATTTAAGAAGGGATCAAATTGGGAAAACTCTTTTGCCTCAAAAGCAGTTGTAAGCTTTGAGCAGGAAGATAAAAAATCAATCAAGAAAAAAGAAGAAAGTGAAGATAATGGCCCTGGTCTGGCCGTCTTAAGTTTTTTCTCTGACGCCTCACTAAACTTTAACGTAACAAATATTAATGCAAATTATGCATTAAGAGATAGTGGTTTTGGTGAAGTAAAAATTGAAAAACTTGCTTTAAGAGATATTGGTTTTAATACAACTTCTGTTTTTGAACTTAAGTCTCACTTCATTCTTTCTAAAGGAAAAACAAATGAAACATCATTTGACCTTCTCATTATTGGAGAGACGGTACTAGACAGATGGTTAGAAGAGAAAAAACTGAACTTTAATGCCGAAGTTGATATTAATAATATAAAGTCGAATTTAATTGTTAAGCCATTAAAAAAATTCTCTGTAAAAATGGACGGTGATGTTGAAAAGAAATTGATGTCTTCAAAGGTTGTGGTTGCTCTGGAAGAACATCAGTTCATGAAATCGAAATTAGACTACGACTTAGAAAAGGGAATATTAAAGTTACATAATATAAATTTAGAAAGTAATCTTGAAAATATTGTTTCTTATTTTGTAAACGTTGCAGATTATGGCGTTAAAATTAAAGATGGCAATCTGAGAGTTGAGGGAAGCATCACTTCGAAAAATGAGAAGCTATTCCCAAGTCTTACAACGACAGTTGATAGCAATCTCGTTGCACTTGGAATTCCTGTAAATGTTAATGTGAAAAATAATCTCAATAGCAAGCAAATCCGATCTGCAATTGAGTTGAAGTTATTGGAAGGTATTGTAAAAGTAGGTCAGTCTACACCTTTTGTTTTAGGAGTTGACCGTTTCGATTATTTAAAAACTTCTACAGTGAATTTACATTTACAAGATATTCAAATTCCGACAGAAATTAAAGAAAAGATGCCGGAACATAAAACGGTTCGAGATGTCGAAGAAAAAGATGAGAATACTGATATTGATATTTCTAGTACAAGTGGTGAGGTATTTTCAAACTATCCTGTAAAATCAAAGATTAAATTCTCGAATGTTATTTTAGGTGAATCACCGATTAATGGTCAGTTAGGTATAAGTGTAAATAGAAAGAAATTAAGTATTTCTACAAATAGGCTTAAACTTGGAACTGCTCCTTTGAATCTGAACCTTGAGTCTGAGATTCATAAAAAGGGAAAAACGACTGAGCTAAAAGCTTCATTCACTGACGTTGATATTGTAAGCGCTGCTCTTTTTATTCCAAAAGGTATTGTTAAATCAGTTGAAGGTAAAGCGTCGGGTAATTTAGATGGTAAAATGATTGGTAAAGAGTATGACTTCAATGTCGCTTTAAATATCAAAGAAGCTAAGCTGCATAAAATAAACTTAGGTAAGGTCGTTGGAAACTTATTTCAGAAGCTTGATAAGTTAGCGAGTAAAGATATTACAATTAACGGTGACATTAATGAGGTATCTTTCAATGGACGCCTAGACGATCGCTATCATCAATTTAAAAGTTATAAGGTTATTTTAGATGAAGGAAAATATGCTTTAGAAGGCAATGGGAAAATTGATTTCAAGGCCCCAGGTGAATTACTTGGAGCGGTTGTTGTTAATGAAGAAGAATTAAAGCATGATCTGAATAGAGACTATGGAACAGCTAAAATTCCTTTCCGATTAGAAGGTATTGGGTATGCGCTAAATACTGACTATAAATATACTCTCGAAGAGTTAGCAAAGAGTGCCGCAAAAAATTTATTAAAGAAAGAATCAGATAAAGTCCTTCAAAAAAATAAAGGCAAAATTAAAAAATTATTTAAGGGTATTTTTAAAAATGACTAAAAACTTAATTGCTTCGGTCGATATCGGATCGAACTCTACACTTTTGCTCGTTATTGATCGCGATACAAAGGAAATTGTTCAAGAGTTTTCTACAATTACAGGACTTGGACGAGGTTTAGATAAAGAAGGTGTTTTTCAAGAAAAATCAATGGAAGATACTTTTAAAGCTTTAAAAGAGTATAAAGAGGAATGTCTAAGATTAGGTTGCAAAAATATTATTATTACTGCAACAGAAGCTTCTCGTGTTGCTAAGAATGCACCTGATTTTTTCTCTAGAATTAAGTCTGAACTTGATTTGGATATTGAAATTATATCTGGAGAAGGAGAGGCTTTCTATACTGCTTTTGGTATTAATGAAATGATGAAGAAGAAATCCAAAAAACAACTTATTTTAGATGTTGGTGGAGCTTCTAGTGAATTAATTTTAATAAAGACAAAGCCGTTTGAAATAATTGAAACGGTTTCTTTACCAATTGGTTCAGTTCGAGTTGATGACTGGATTAGAGATGGCCAACTAAGAAATAAAATAGATGAAATTTTTGAAAGCTTTAACCTAGAATCTTATCTTGGACAGGATGTTATTGGTGTTGCTGGAACTCTTACTAGTTTAGCATTAATGTTTTCTGGTGAAGATTCTTATAATGCGGAAGCTATTAATGAATATTCAATTTCATTAGCTGATTTTAATGAAAGTACTGATCGAATACAATTAGTAGATTCGAAAGCTCTTGGAAAACAATTTGCTTTTCTCGGAAAAAGATCAAAAACAATACAGTCTGGAGCGATTTGTGCACAGACTATTCTAAATAAGATTGAAGCGAAGAATATCCATTTTTCAACTTATGGACTTCGTTATGGTACGGCACTTAGAGGAGAGATCGATGACGTTTACCGCGTATGAAACGAGTAAGGTTGAGATTGAAAGCCTACTTTTTAAAGAAAGTGCAAGTGCTGAATTTGTCTTCCTTGTGAAGTCAGGAACGCTTTTAACTGTAAAAGAACAAAGTGGAAGACTTGTACCAACTGGTACTCATAAGAAAGGTGATTTCTTAGGTGTTTCGGGGGGAATCAATCGTAAGGTTTATGATGAGTCTTGTTTTACAATTGAGGATGTTGAAGTCGTCCCAATTCCAATTACAGAAATTTCAAAAATTATCGACTCAAATGAACTGTGGCTTAAAAAAATTGTAAACACAACAATCGATCGTCTTGATAGTGCTATTAATATTTTAGCAGAACATAAAATATTCGATACAACTAAAAGTAGCGACTTTGTTTTTACTGATGAAGTAGAAGCTAAATTTAGGAAGTTAATCAATGAATAGACTATCGTTATTCTTTCTTTGTGCGTTCTTAATAGGATGTAGTGGCAATAATAATGATTGGCATGGTGGAGCTGATGCTAACTCAAATGGAGTTCGCGATGATATTGATAGCTGGATAGAGAAGAAGGCCAATGGAAATGAGAGACTAAAAAATGCTCTTGTTAATCTTGCTAAGATAAACCCTGCCAAGTGTGAATATTCTATTAAGGCAAAATGTCTTGATCAGTTGAGTGAGGATGGAATACTTCTTCAGATAGAGCTATTAGATCTTCAGTTAAATACAAAAGAGTTGAGGGCAGAATTTGAGGGCAATATTAAGAACTGCCCCCAAATCGATGATCGTAAAATTAATTATAAATGTGATTTATAGACTTAGTCGTCCTCTGTTGTTGAGGGCGACAATAGTATCTGTGACACGCTTTCTTGCTCTTTGAATATCGCGTGCTTCATTTGCACCAAGATTTTTAACTAGGTAAGAGTAGGCTTCTTCTGCCGCTTCTCTAGGTAAAATTGTAAGAACTTTCTTTTGAAAAGATTTCTCACATTCTTTAAGTGCAACACCAATCACTGGTGCCTTAATAAATTTAACTACTTGATTTAAGTCGA
The DNA here is from genome assembly GCF_043196495.1 of Halobacteriovorax sp. XZX-3. NCBI lineage: Bacteria > Pseudomonadati > Bdellovibrionota > Bacteriovoracia > Bacteriovoracales > Halobacteriovoraceae > Halobacteriovorax > Halobacteriovorax sp. XZX-3. Next base: position 2,141,727 of record NZ_JBEBMO010000001.1, read on the forward strand.
TCTCATCTAGTGCATAGATCGTATCGAAAGTAATACTTTCAGCATAAAGTTCTTTAGCAAGTGTAGGATTTCTCATTTGAATATTTTTCAAAAGAGTCGCCCTTTCATCCGCATTCATAAACTTCAGCATCTCAATAATTTGAGCCTTTCCATTTATAAATACACCACCATTTTGCTTATTAGCTTCCATTTACTTTCCTTTGGGAGATTAAGCCTCTTCCCATTTCATTTTTTCTTTCATGTATTTCTCTCGTGCTTGCTCAAGCGTGTCTTTGTGGGACTCATTCATTTGCGAGATCTGATTATCATGAGTTTCTTTAAGTTCTGCAACTCTGGCTTGATGAGACTTTTTCATATTTTCAAGCTCAAGCTCCATGCGACCATGTTCTTCTTTAACAAGTTCAGTTTGCTTGTCTCTAATTTGCTTTAACTTAAGTTCTGTACTGTTTTCAACACTTTTAATTTCTGTTTCATAGTGTTTGTTGAGTCTTTTTAGGTCTGCAAGATGCTTTTTCTCAGTCTTCTGATACTCCTGAGAGTTTTCAAGCTTTGCCTTCTTTAGTTGATAGGAGTGTCGCTTGTACTCTTGCTGTTTGAATCTCTCTAGCTGTTGGCGATTGATTTCTGTTGACATAAATTACTCTTCTTTGACTAGGACATAAAAGCGTCCTAATATATTTTAGTAAGTATTTAACTGTAAGTGAATGGAGGCAAATATGTCCTTAAATAAAGGCCGTCGCGTATTTTTAGTAGGTGGAAAACGAACACCATTTGGTAAATTTGGTGGTTCTTTAATGGATATTAAGCCAGTTGACTTAGCTGTTGCTGCCACAAATTCACTACTTAGTGAAACAGGTGTTAAGGCCGAGTTAATTGATCAGGTAATCCTGGGCAATGTTGTTCCTTCATCAACAGATACTATGTATGGGGGAAGGCATCTCGCTTTAAAAGCCGGCTGCGCTGAAAATACTCCTGGAATTACTATTAATCGACTATGTGGATCGGGTATTCAGGCAATTCTCGATGCTGTTCGTCTAATTAAATTAGAAGAAGCAAGTTGTGTACTTGCTGGTGGAACTGAGAATATGTCGATGGTTCCTCATTTAACTTATGGTTCACGTTTTGGTACGAAATACGGATCATTGAAGAATGTTGATATGCTCCTTGATGCTCTAACTGATCAACATGCAGGTTGCCCTATGGGGATAACTGCAGAAAATCTTGGTTCAAAATATGAGGTGTCTCGTTCGGACTGCGATGAATTCGCACTTTTATCACACCAACGTGCAACTGCAGCTTATGAGGATGGAAAACTTCAAAAAGAAATATGTGAAGTAGAAATTAGAAAAGGTTCAGTTAATAAAGACGAACATTTAAGAGAGGGTGCTTCTCTTGAAGATATGAATAAACTTCGCTCATCTTTTGTAAAAGATGGACTTGTTACTGCAGGTTCTGCTTCTGGTATTGTTGATGGTGCGGCCGTTGCACTTGTGGCAAGTGAAGACTTTGTTAAAGAGCATGGGTTAAAGCCTATTGCTGAAATTATTGATGGTGCAGTCGTTGGTGTTGACCCTACGATAATGGGAATTGGTCCGGTGCCGGCAATTCGTAAACTTTTAGCAGATAATAAGATGGAACTTGATCAAATTGATCTTGTGGAAATAAATGAAGCATTTGCAGCTCAAGCACTTGCTTGTATGAAAGAGCTTGCCCTAGATATAAATAAGGTTAATATTTGGGGGGGAGCGATTGCATTAGGGCATCCTCTTGCGGCATCTGGAACTCGTATTACGACTACTTTGGCAAATCAACTTGCAAGTGAAGGTAAGGAGTATGGAATTGCGAGTGCTTGTATCGGTGGTGGCCAAGGAATTGGTATTTTAATTAAAAGAGTTTAAATGAAAAATATTAACGATGAATTAAAGTTTTTTCATCATGATTATGCATCTTTTCGCGATTGGCTTTGCCTGGATATCCAAAATGTTACTTGGCAAGGAAAGTACCGTGAAGATTTTGAACGTTTTTGGGATGTATTCTTTGATGAAGACTTAACTCTTTTTGAAATTTCAAAAAGATTTTATTATATCATCGACAATATTCACGTAGGTCCACTTGAGTCTTGGTTTACTTGGCTTAGGGATAAATTTATTTGTTTTGTTTTTATTTCTCGAGATATTTCAATTGAAGAGCTTGCTAAAAATTTACACCAAAGTGAGCGTGATACTTCAATTTTACTGCGTAGTTTTTTTGTCGAGGTTTTTCCTCAGCATGAAGATTATATAAATGAGCATTTCACAATTAACGATATTCTTTCTAAGAATCGTGATTTTAGTGCCAATAAGTTAGTTACCGAACTAGGTGTTGATCTGACATTTTCAGGAAGCCATAATCACGAAATTTTAACTTCGATGGAAGTTACTCTCTATCAAGAGTGGATTTATTTTGTAAAAAAAATGGAGAAGGATTTTCGTGGAACAACTTTTAATATCTCAAGGTTAAAACTTAGAGATAATTTAAGTGCGAAAATGCAGAGCCTTGCTCAAGTCTTTGCCTTCATTGGGATCGCAATTTTTCTTGTGTGGGCCATTGAGTTTGCAAATAGAACTTATGAAAAATACTTATCAGATAAGATCAGTGTTTACGAGCCTCAGTTTCGTTGGGAAAATGAAGGTTTAAAGTTCACTGATGAAACAATTGCTGATCAAGAGCAAATTGCACAATTTGAATTAGATATTAAAGATATTGAAAATGTTGATGATACTGAAAACTTCCTAGGGGAAACTTTAGAAGATGAAGAACGTGATGAAGTAGAATCGGAAGTTGTACTAACTTCTATTGATACACTTCCGCGTGATATTTCGTCAGCAGATAGAGAGCAGTCTTCATTTGAAGAAGATATTAAAGGTGGTGGGTATCGTGATAGTCGTTACGGTAACACAAAAGTTTATCGTGTTATGATGAACTCCGCTGATACTGATGATACGAGAAAACGTCTTGGTAAACTTCTCGACCTCTATCAAGTAACTCAAGTTGATAATGTAAAGCCTGGGCTAGCGGTACCTGGTGGTTTCTATTACAACCTTTATGTTCCAAGATCTTACTTGAAAGAATTTATGGCCCAAGTTAAAGGGGATGACTCCGTAATTATTTACGAATCAAGAACTCGAACACGTCGTAACCCACCTGGAAAAAATAAGGTGTTTATTTGGCTTAAGGCTATCTAGAAATTAGGTGAATGGCACCCTACATTTGTCCATCTGGAATACTAAAGCATCCGCAAAATTGATTGGCTAAGGCCAATCTATTGTTTGCGGTGCTAGCCCACTAATCTTTAGCTTTAAAATTATTCGAGAGGAGTGTATTTATACACGACGGTTCGTCTCAAGGGCCGACGATTTGGAAAACAGTCGCGAAGGATCTACATCTGCCCATCTGGAATACTAAATAGCGTCTTTACTTCACGAAGTAGTTGATGAGTCTGACCAAGGAACCACCATTGTCTAACAAATCCAATCAGCATTGAAGCGATGAACCCATATGCAACACCAGAGTGAGTTGTCTTTTCAACCATATTCGTATCGTGAGCACCACCAAGAAAGAATGCAATCATTCCTAGAATGATCATTAGCATTGTCCAAGGAATAGTTTGTCTCTTTGCAAGGTCAGCTTTGTGAACATATCTTTTAACTTTTTCTCTATAAGGAGTTAAATCACCTGGTGCTTCATCAAAAAGCTCATTTAAATTTTGTTCGCTAGTCACTATTAAATTGATGTTATTAACTAGGCGTGAAACACCGATGAAATAAAACATCACAAATGCTTGTGCGAAGATTGTATAAAGATAGGCTGGAATGGCCAATTTAATGTGGCTAATTCCCACATCAATAAATCCTAGTGCTACGCAAGTTGTTAATCCAATTGCAGCAACCATGATAACGATCAGTCCTCTAAGTAGATAGGCCATAATTTCACCTTTTATAATTGTCAACTATACTCTAATTTGCTAATTCTTATCCCATATTTAATAAAACATTTACTATAAGGCAATTTCTTCGTGAGCGAGAAAAATCAGAACACTAAGTTAGATAAAAAACTACTCGAAAGTAATCCGGTAATGGGCTCTTTAATGGTTCCTATTGCTATCGTACTAGTAGGAGCACTGATCATTTTTGGTGTGACTAAGATGCTTTCTAACGATCACTCTTATAAAGACCTTGTCCACGAGATGAAGTCTAAAACCTTTGGTAATAAGTGGATTGCAGCACTAGAGCTTTCTAAAGTTATCTCTGCTGGAGCAGTCAAAGAAGAAGATATCCCTTGGTTAGTAACAAACCTAAGAGATATTTATAAGACGACAGTAGACCCAAGAACACGTGACTTCATTGTCGTGGCCATTGGTGCTCTTGGACATGAAGGGGGACTTCCTGTTCTTGAGCATGCTCTACAAACAAATAATCCAGAAATTAATTTTCATGCGATGGTTGCACTATCAAAAATGCCTAAAGGTATTTCATTTGATTGGAGCATCGTAAAAAGCTTTATTGAGAAGAATGACGCGGCCATGGTTCAGGTAACAATTCTGACTCTAGCTACTCATAATGTTGATGGTACAGAAGATTTATTTATTAAGAGGCTAAATAGCGACCTTGGTTTCTCTGTGAGATATGCCGCAGCAACAGCATTAATCGCATATAAGAGTGATGAAGCGATCCCTACTGTAAATGAAATTCTTACTCTAAATGATGAGTCTTTAGGTAAGAAGTTAACGGTTCAGGAGATCAGTGGTCTAAAATTTAATGTACTCACTGCGTTAAAGAGAGCGAATTGGAAAAAGATGGCGCCGAGCGTTGAGAAAATGATTAATATTGAGAAAGATATAAAAGTAGTTAGTCTTGCAAAGGAAGTTTTAAATTCGTTGAAATAGTGATAACATCCTTCAAAGTATAAAATGAATTTGCAATAACTTATGAATCATAAATTGGGTCATCGTGACTTAAATTTGTGTATTTATGATTAGAAATAGAGGTTTTTTAAAATGTCTGATGATGTAAAAAAACAGTTAAACCGAAGAGAGTTCTTTAGTTTTGTTACTGTTGGTTGGGTAGCCTTCACTTCTGCGGTAGCAGGATTCTTAACTTTAATTTTCCGTTACACGTATCCAAACGTTAACTTTGAACCAGAAATGGATTTCGTCGCTGGTCGTCCTAACGATTATGAAGAAGGTGTAGATGAGCGCTGGAAGAATGGTTACGGTGTTTGGATTGTAAAAATGGAAGGACGTCTTTTCGCTCTTTCAAATATCTGTACACACTTAGGTTGTGTTCCTAACTGGCTTCCTGCCGAGTTAAAATTTAAATGTCCATGTCACGGTTCTGGTTACTACCAAAATGGTATCAACTTCGAAGGTCCAGCTCCAAGACCGTTAGAGAGATATAAAATCTCACTAAATGCTGAAGGAAAAATCATTGTCGATAAAACAAAAATTTATCGTTATGAGAAAGGTCAGTGGGACAATCCACAAAGTTACTTAAAAGTTTAATTTAGATTAATAAATAGGAAGGAATAACAATGGCTAAAAGAGGTGTTGTTGATTACATTAGAGAAACTCAGGTCTGGAAATCGATCTTCAGACACGGGCCTCCAACGAACGCAAGAAACAGAGCAGCTGTCGTAGCTGGTAACGTGTTTTTACACTTACATCCAATCAAACTAAAAAAATCAGGGGTTCAGCTTGGTTATACATGGTGTATGGGTGGACTTACATTTTTCATTTTCTTAGCGCTAACTGTTACTGGTGTACTTTTAATGTTCTATTACAGACCAACTGCAGAGTACGCATATAACGATATTATCGCACTTAAAGAGCACGTGCCTTTAGGGATTATGCGTGAAATTCACCGTTGGGGTGCTCACGCCATGGTTATTACTGTGTGGCTTCACATGTTCCGTGTATTTATGACTGGTTCATATAAACCACCTAGAGAATTTAACTGGGGTGTTGGTGTTATCCTTTTAGTATTAACTCTTCTACTATCATTTACTGGTTACCTACTTCCTTGGGATCAGCTAGCGATTTGGGCGATTGCCGTTGGTTCGAACATGGCAAAAGCAACACCTTTCCTAGGTCATGGTGGTCCAGGTGCAGCTTTAGCTCAAATTGGTGACTTCGTGATGGTTTCTGATAAAAACGACGTTCGTTTCCAGCTTCTTGCAGGACGTTTCGTTGGGGAACCAGCACTACTAAGATTTTATATTCTTCACTGTGTATTCATTCCACTTGTTGTTGGTGTTCTAATTGCAGTTCACTTCTGGCGTGTAAGAAAAGACGGTGGGATTTCAGCTCCACTTTAGAAAATATATTTTGAGAGAAAGGGATATATAAATGAAAGAACTTATAAACTGGCTGGCCGATCCGATTAGATCATTCCCGATTACGACGGTCCTATTCTTCTTCATGATGAAGTACTATCGTGTAGTAGGAAGCAAGAAATTTGCTAAATGGGCACTTATTGCTGCTGCACCTATTACAGTTTGGTTTTGTATGGATGCAAACTTTAGAGCAATTATCCTATGGCCAGATAATATTCCAATTAACATTATTATCGTTCTTATCGCTTGGCTTACTTGGTATGCACTTTATAGAGCAGCAGAGAATGACAAGAGAATTGAAAATGGTGAGTGCCCAATCGAAGCACTTCCAGAAAATAGAGAAAAAGTATGGGTATGGCCTAACTTAGTATTTACTGAGTTAATGTGTATGATCGGTACGACAATCTTCTTAGTAGTATGGGCGATTATCTTTAAAGCTCCTCTAGAAGAACCTGCAAACACTACTTGGGCACCTAACCCGGCGAAAGCTCCTTGGTACTTCCTTGGTCTACAAGAAATGCTTGTATACTTTGACCCTTGGATGGCAGGGGTTGTACTTCCAGGTCTAATTCTTGTTGGTCTTATTGCAATTCCATATATTGACACAAACCCAAAAGGGAATGGTTATTTCACAATTAAAGAAAGACCAATCGCTATGTGGGGATTCTTATATGGTTGGATCGTACTTTGGATGTACCTAATTATCGTTGGTACTTTCTTACGTGGTCCAAACTGGACATTCTATGGACCATTTGAGTTCTGGGACTTTCACAAGGTTGTTTCTGAGTACAACGTAAACCTTTCAGAATTTGTATGGCTTAAGTGGCTAAATACTCCAATGCCTTCAAATATCGTTGTTAGAGAGATTGTGGGTATTATCCTAACTCTTGTTTACTGTTGTGTACTTCCTGTTGCAATTGCTAAGTCAAAGTACGGGAAGAAGATTATCGAAAACACTGGTCAGATTAGATACTATATTTTCATCATTCTTGTACTTGGTATGACTTCATTACCAATTAAGATGGTTCTTAGATGGCTATTTAGCTTAAAGTATATTATCGCTCTGCCAGAGTGGGAACTTAACCTATAAGCGAATCTGGATATAGATATATAAAGATACTTAAAGAAGAAGTAATAAAGGGTATATAAAAATGTCAAAGAAACATGAGCCAGGCATGGCCTATGATATGAAAAAACTGAATAAGATCTTCGCGATCTTTTCACTGGTTCTTTTGGTCACGGTAATATGGGTTTTCCTAGATGATTACATGAGACCTTGGAAAGCAATTCAAATCGAAGCAATGAAAATTGAAAAAGAAAAAATTGCTAAAGATATTGCTGAAGAAGAAGCAAAGATCAGTGCTGAAAAAGTTAAAGTTCTTAATGACGAATTAGCGGCAGCTAAGAAATCAGTTGAAGCTAAGAGCAAAGATATTGCTGCTATCGAGAAAGAGCTTAACCAAGTAATTAAAGATATTAAAAAAGAGCAGATCGTTAATGGTCGTCTAAACTCAGACGTTGCTGCACTTGCTTTTAATTACGGTGTTGCTCACGCAGAACATGCATCGAATGCAGGCTCTTTATTTAAAAAACTTCAAGAGAAGAAAGATCTTTTTGCAAAATCGACTGATAAGAAGAAAGCTCTTCAAGATAAAGAAAAGAACCTTAAGAAACAGCTAGCTGACTTTAATACTGATATTGATGCTATTAATAAGCAAGTGAACGGTATTGTTGGTCGTCTAGAGCTACTTAAGGGTGCTGAGAAGAGAAAAGAAGTTACTCCGGTATTTGCACTGAGAAACTTACCATTTATCGATTTCATGGACCCAACTGTTAAGGTTCAACAAGTAGTATTAGAAAATATTACTGACGATAGATTCTTTCAACACGTACCAAAAGTTGATCGTTGTATGACTTGTCACACATTTATTGATAAGCCAGGTTACGAAAATCAACCAAACCCACATAAGACTCACCCTAACTTAGACCTTATGGTTGGAGCTAATGGTAAGCACCCAATGAAGAACTTTGGTTGTACTTCATGTCACGGTGGTGAAGGGCATAGAGTTAATGACTTTAATGCAGCTGCTCACATGCCTGCAACAGAAGAACAAAAACAAGATTGGATTGCTAAGTACAACTGGCACGAGCCACACAAAGTACCTATCGTACAATTAAGACGTGGTGATTACGAAGCTGGATGTGTTAAATGTCACAGTGGTGTTCAGTATATTCCACAAGCGACTACTTTAAATGAAGGTCGTCGTGCTCTTGAAAAATTTGGTTGTTATGCTTGTCACAAGATTGAAGGTTGGGAGCATAAGAGAAAACCAGGTCCTAGTTTAGAGAAAATAGCTGCTAAGCTTGATAAAGATTTCTTTAAGAATTGGGTTTGGGAACCAAAAGCATTTAATAAGCATGCAAAAATGCCTCAGTTCTTTAATAACGATAATAATAACTCACCAGAGTTTGTTAAAAAGAATATCGCTGAAGTAAACGCAATCGCTGAAGTTATTTACGCTCAGTCTGAAAGCTATAAGCCTTTCATGAAATACACTGGTGGTAATAAAGAAAAAGGTAAGCAACTGGTTGGTGAAATCGGATGTCTTGCTTGTCACGGTGTTAAAGACTTTGCACTTGAGTCTCAAAAAGTTGATGCTCATAAAGGTCCTTACCTAGATGGTATTGGTTCTAAAGTTAAAGATGCTAATTGGATGGCTTCATGGCTTAAAAACCCAAGTCACTTCCAAGAAGATACAATTATGCCTTCTTTCAGACTATCTGATAGAGAAGTTAACGATATTACTGCATACCTAATGAGCCTTAAAAATAATCAATTTGAAAAGCTTAAGTTTGCAGATATGGATAAAGGTGCAAGAGATGAGATTCTTGTAACTTACTTCTCTGCTTTTGATACTGTTGAAGTTGCAAAAGCTAAGCTTGCGACAATGAGCGACCACGAAAGAACAATGGAATTAGGACGTCGTTCAATCGGTAAATATGGTTGTTACTCATGTCACAATATTAAAGGTTTTGAAGATCGTGCACCAATTGGTCCAGAACTTTCAAAAATTGGTTCTAAGCCTCTAACTCAATTTGGTTTCTCTCATGAGAAAGTTGAGCACTCAAGAGAAGCTTGGATTAAAGCGCACCTACTTAACCCAAGAAGATGGGACAATGGTGTTGATAAACCATTTAAAGATCTACTAAGAATGCCTCAGTTCCATATGAGCGAGAAAGATGCTGCTCTAATTACAACAGCTCTTATCGGTCAAGTTGATCAGAAGATTCCTCTTAAAGGTGTTAAGAGATATGATGCTGCTGAAACTGTTGCAAATGAAGGTATGAAAGTTGCTGTTAAGTTTAACTGTATTGGATGTCACCAAATCGATGGTGAGTTCGGTGATATGCTGAAAATTTACGATGATGTAAACGAAGCGCCTCCACGTTTAGTTGAACAAGGGCACCGTGTACAAGCTGATTGGTTCCATTACTTCCTTGGTGATGTATATGAGATCCGTCCATGGCTTAAGTTAAGAATGCCTTCTTTCAACATGAGTAAAGAAGAAAAAGAAAAACTTGTTGATATGTTCCGTGTAAAAGCTGACCAACCAATCTTTGATGAAAATGAAAAAGTTGTTTGGGAAAGTAGTGAAGAAAGACGTGCTGCTGTTAAATTATTTAACGACTTAGCATGTGCTTCATGTCACACAACTGGATTCAATAGTGATCCTGCACTTGCTCCAGATCTTCACTTTGCTAAGAGAAGATTAAGAAAGAGTTGGATTAAGAAGTGGCTTGAAGGTCCAGATAAGATTATGCCTGGTACAACAATGCCTTCTTTCTGGCCAGAAGGAGAGGCTGCGGATCCAGAACTTCTTGACGGTGATGCTAAGAGACAAATCGAAGCAGTTACTAAGTATGTACTTGAGTTAGGAAGTGATTTTTACTCACCAAAAGCTAAGAAAGCTGGAAAGAGATAACGGGAGTTTATAAATGGCAGGACATGCTAATACAAAAGATTTAGTTCATGACGGTGTAATTAGTTATCCAAATGACCCTCAATTTGGACACGCGAGTCCAAATAAAATTGGGATGTGGTTATTTCTTGGAACTGATGCCATGTCATTTTCAGGCTTATTAATTGCTTATGCTGTACTTCGTGCAACTAAGCATTGGCCAAACCCTGTAGAAGCTCTTGGTGGAGTACACCTTTCAGGGATTATGACTTTCATTCTAATTTGTTCTTCTGTTTCAATGGTTATGGCGATTGATGCTGTAAAGATGAGACAACCGAAAGCAATTAGAGGTTGGTTACTTGCAACGATTATCGGTGGAGTTATCTTCCTTGGTATTCAAGCATATGAGTATATGCACCTTATGTCAGATATGGGGATGACATTCTCAACATATGAGCATGGTAATAACTTATTTTCTTCGACATTTTTTGCAATTACAGGTTTCCACGGGCTTCACGTACTTTCAGGTGTAATATTCCTTATTTATATGTACGTACTTGCTCTTAAGGGACGTTTTGACAAAGGTGACTATGGACTTCTAGAAGTGTGTGGTCTTTTCTGGCACTTCGTTGACCTTGTTTGGATTCTAGTATTTACATTTATTTACTTAATTTAATTAGTGAACAATATGTTGTAAGAAAGGCCCTACCTATGTAGGGCCTTTTTTGTTTTGACCTAAAATAATGGACTAAGCCTTCCGAAAGGTATATAAGGCAATTATATGAAAAGTTTCTTATTACCAATTGGCATATTAATTCTAGTACTATTTTCAGACTACGTTTTTGCGTGTCCTGGTTGTGCTGGATCTATGGATAATCCAAAGGATGCTAGGTTAGTTTGGATTCTTGTGACTTTCATTGGTCTAATCTATATTCCGTTTTTTATTCTTTATAAAACAATTCACAAATATAGAAAAAACTCAGTAGCTTCTAAGATTCATGAAGAAGAACAACAGTAATTTCATCTATACATTACTTTTTATTTTAAGTGGTCTAATTGCACTTTTTCTCGTTTGGTTTATTTACTTCAAACCAGAAGCTGCAGTTAAGTTATGGTGGGTAGATTATCTTCCAATGGTAAACGCTGCTTTAAATACAATTTCTGCGACATTATTATTTGTAGGCTGGAGATTTATTAAAAATAAGAATGTTTCTGCACATATTAAATGTATGTCAGGGGCGACTGCCACTTCCGCTCTCTTTCTTGTTTCATATCTTCTGTATCATCACTTCCATGGGGATACGAAATTTATAGCGCAAGGTTTTGTAAGGCCTGTGTACTTTTCAATTCTAATTTCACACGTTTTATTAAGCATTGTTATGTTGCCAATGATTTTAATTACTCTTTGGAATGCTTTGACTGGTAGTTTTAAAAGCCATAAGAAATGGGCAAAGTGGACTTTACCCATTTGGCTTTATGTTTCAGTAACTGGTGTAATGATTTTTTTCTTTTTAAAATATCTTAATTACTAGATTCTTTTTTTGCTTTCTTTCTATCTTCTGCATTTAGTCTTGATTTTGGAAGTACCGCTTCATGTGGTGAAACAACAACTTTTTCGCCAATAATAACATCTCCCATAATCGAGGCTTTTAATCCAACTGTTGCACCTCTCTTAATAACTGTTGGCGCAATAACTAGAAAACCAGCTTGAGCATAATGAGCAAAAATTGTGGCAGAGCCGCCAATTGTCACATAGTCTTCAAGTGTAATCAGACATGGATCAGAAATATTTGTCGTATTGATTACACAATTTTTTCCAATCTTCATTCCCATCATTTTATAAAAAAGAGTGATTATCGGAGTTGCTTGAAAAAAATCTAAAACTGTATAGCGTACTAGTTGTGTTAAAGCATTGTGATAATACCAAGGAAGAGTTTCTAGAGAAATCCAACTCCCTTTAAATGGTTTCATCTTCAGAGGATAAATCCAATTAAAGAATGGTACGATAAAAATTAGAGTTAAAGCGTAGGCTGCATAAGACATAACAAATGCAAATGACATCGCTAGGGCCTGAATAATGAAGTGTTGTCCTGCTACATTTTCATATGCCGTAGTTAAAAAAATGTATCCAGGAGTCAATCCTAGAGTAATACAAATAATATAAACTATAATTGGAGGTATCATCGCTGCCATATATCCAATGGCCTGATATTTTCTAAAAATATTTTCTAAAACCTTAGCAAGACCCTTCTTATTAGACGCTCCTGATTGAAGTTCTTCCTGTGATTGCTTTTTCTTCTCTTCCATTTTTCCCTAACCAATATCTTTAATAATTTTAATAAGCTTAATTATATCATCACTATCTTGATAAATGCTAAAGCCAAAACGCAAAATATTTCGGCGGTAATCAACATTAACTCTCTTTGTTTTAAGACTTTTGGCATACTCTTCACACTCTAAAGCTGTGGTGAAAATAAAAGCGATAAAGTGTCCTCTATTGGCCGTTGTTACAATTTTATTTTCTAAAGTTGTCCCTTTTATTCCAGACAGAAAGTCAGCTTGGTTTTTTTCAACGTGTAAGTGAATATCATGGACAGTTACCTTTTCATTCTTCCATAGATTTAAAACAGCATTCATACGATAGATTGCCGTGAAATCCATGGTTGATCCAGCAAATCTAAAACCATCATTACTAAATGGAACCTTATCTTCACTAAAATTTGTCAGGTCTCCCATCTGTGCAAACCAACCAGTATTTTTTGGCGTAAGTTTTGTATTTTTTGGTGATATCAGAAAGCAAGATCCTTCTCCTGATCCGCAGTATTTATAACCCCCGGCCATGTAGAAAATTCGATCTTCTATTTCTTTTAGATCTGTTGGGAGGGCCATAAATGCATGGTAGGCATCAATTACAATTTCAGCTTTAGAATTGATTGCTTTAACAAATGAGATGAGATCCTTAATAGCAAAAGAAGAATTAAAAAATACTTGGCTAATAAAGATTAGATCATATTTGTCAGTATTTGCTTCTTGAATAAATCTATCGATAAAGTTTTTATCATTACTATTTTCAATCTTAGTTACATCAAAAATATTTTCTTCTGAAAGACGATTGATTTGACGATCAAAAGAGTAGAACTCACTATCAGTTGTTAAGACTTTTGCTCCATTAGGAAGAGCTGAAAGTATACGATAAGCAAGCTCATGTGTATTCGGTGCAAATGTAATTTGCTCTGGTTTAGAAATATTTAAAACGTTTGCAATATTCTTTTGTAATTCGACAAACTCATTGGAAAAAAATAATCCCCATTTTTCATCAACATATTTAGCGCTATCATCCCAGTACTTGATCTGTGCATCTCTAGTGACATCTGGCCAGTAGTGGTGTGAGTGAGCAGCAAAGTGAAGTTTGCCCTCGTTTGCGTTTAGAAATCTTTTAAAATATTTCTTATACATTCTAATCTCTGTAATTAAAGTTCATAGCTGTTTTTAACTTTTCAGGTAAAATTGGTCTCTGCGATCTTGGAATAATAAAAGTTGATAGATTAAAAAGATCGATGAATGAACGATTGTTATCTGCTGCATCTTTTAAGTATTGATGACCTGAAGATCCACCTGTTCCAATTTTAGTCCCTAACATTCTATGTGCCATAAGTGCATGCTTATAACGCCAAGTCGTAAAGTTCTCATCGATATCCATAAGGTGTGCAAGAACAGTATATGGAAGTGTTAGGATAGGCTCATCTCGATAAAGAAGAACAAAGAGGGCATTTAGAGTCGCTTTTTGAGAAAGCCTTCTTTTTCCTTCTTTTACTAATTTATTATATTCTACAGAATTAAAAAGTGTTTCAAATGTATCGCGTGTACTTTTAAGGTTTGCCTTTTGTATCTCTAGCGCCTTAGGTGGAAGTGTTGCCATATTATCAAGGACAGTAAGTTCGTCACCACATAACATATCTTCAACACATGCCTGATACTCACTCCAGAAATCAAATTCCTCGTTAAAGGTAAATGGCATTCTTTCTAGCCATTTCTCAAGAGCAGAAAATAATGTTGACTCAGCTTCAATTTTTAAAAGCCTTTCTTTATCTTGATCATTCAGTCTTCCAAGGAAATATTCACGATCAACTTCTTTCCTTTGATTTGTCGAAAGTCCAAGCAGAATTTCAATTTCTCTAAATTGAACACTTTGGAATCCTGAAGCAGGGACAAGTAAATCTCTAAATTCAAGAAAATCCATCGGGGTCATTGTTTCCATCACTTCTAATTGGCCAAGAAGTAGAGTTTGAACTTTTTTAATGCGCTCAAGTCTTGAACAAACAGTTGAAAGCAATGATTCTTCAACTTTATCTACTGAGAAAATGTTTTTTATCGAGTGTAGTTCGTGAAGTATTTGTTTGAACCATAATTCATATACTTGATGCACGACTATAAAAAGTGTTTCATCGTGTGCTACATCTCCATATTTTTTAGAGAGAGGATTTTGTGTATCGAGTAATTTATTCAGTTCTAAATAGTCACCATAATAGACAGGACCGTGATTTTTGTGCATATTGACTCCTATATAGAAATACTATCCCAACACTTTGAAATTGAAAATTATTCATATTTCTAGTTGGGTTAAGAAAGTTGAAATCAAGCTGAAGTTGAAATGGAAAATTCTAAAAAATTACGATTCAAAAAGTTTTTGCCTGTAGTCATAATCACTGTTTTTGCACTTATTCTCATTGGAGGGATGGTAAGAAGCACCGGAGCTGGAATGGGATGTCCTGATTGGCCAACTTGTTTCGGTAAAATTGTTCCTCCTACAAGTGTTGATCAACTTCCAGCTGATTATCAAACTCGTTTTGCAAAGCCTGGTCGCATTGTTGCTATTTTCAATCCTGTACATACATGGACGGAGTACTTCAACAGAATGGCCGGTGTATGGACTGGCATTGCTTCGATCATTTTAGTAGTACTATCATTTGCTTATAAGAAGGATAATAAGAAGGTTGTATGGCTTTCTGGATTGGCCTTGTTTCTAGTCGTTTTAAATGGTGGTGTAGGAGCAATGGTCGTTAGTTCACATCTACATCCAGCTGTTATTACAATTCATATGTTACTCGCGATATTTCTTGCATTTGCGCTTGCCCATTTAAAATATGAGGTAACGGAACTCAAATTTCATCGCAAACACTGCGTTGATCGCTACAAAGACTTCTTGTGGGTTCTTGTGGGACTAGTTGTGATTCAAATCGTTTTAGGAACTCAAGTTAGAGAGCAAATTGACTTGATAACTAATACAGAGCCGAATTTAGCTAGGACAAATTGGGTTGAACGACTTGATATGATTTTTTATATTCACCGTTCTTTCTCAATCTTAGTACTTCTTGGATTTTCGTATACTCTTAGAAAAATCATGGAAGAGTTCAAAGACAATTCATTTGTACAAAAGAAGTGTATCTCAATAATGTTAGTGTTAATTGGTGTCATTACAGCAGGAGTAGTCTTAGCTTATTTAGCATTTCCAGCCTTTGCTCAGCCAGTTCACTTATTATTTGCTATTTTACTTTCTTACTTTATTTATGAGTTATTAATCATTCTTAAAAAATCTCAAGAGGTGGAACTGTAATGTATCGTACACTTGCCTTCATCAATATATTATTAACTTTAGGTTTAATTGTCATTGGTGGGTTAGTGAGTGCGGACTTCACTGGCCTAGAGTGTACTTCTTGGCCAATCTGTTATGCAGCTACTGTTGATAAGTCATCAATATATCCAATTTTACATAGAGTTTTTGCTGGAATTATCATTGTTTTAAATACATTTCTTTTTATTAAGCATCCAAAAGAAAAGTCTGTTCGTTTAGGACTATTTCTTTTAATTCTTCAGTCGCTACTGGGTGGAATTAACTTCATTTATAAGCTTCCAACTCTTGTCAGTGTTTTCCACTTAATTTTAAGTTTTGCTTATATCGCAATCTTTTCTCAGCAATTTTATCCTGTTATCAAAAAACAAGAACTGAATTTAAAAGGGTATTCACCTTCGTCGAAAGATCTTGTCTTTATTATGTTACTAATTGCATTTGGACAGTTCTTCTTTGGTGGTATTGTTCATCAAACTGCAACAAAAGATGTGTGTGGAGTAGGGGATAATATTAATATCCTATGCCAAACAGCAGAGGGCCTTCGCTTTTGGCCTACTACTGTAGCAGCACAAATACACTCTCTTCATAAGTATTTAGGAGTCCTGTTTCTAGTAGTACTACTAGCGTTTCTCTTTAGTATAAGAAAAACAATTACTTTATTACATGGAAGAGCATTTAAACAATTCTCTCTTTTATCTGGAAGTTTAGTTGGACTATTTTTAGTTCACTTATTTAATGCAAAGAGATTGTTCTTACTAACTGATACTACTTACTTCCAAGTACTTCATCTTTTATTAGCAATTATCATTACGCTAAATTTACTTTTCTTATTTCAGTGGTTCAAGCGTTTTGAGGAAGTGTTTTTTGGTGGTTATAAGCATACTGTAGCAAGTGACTTGTTAAGCTTAACTAAGCCAAGACTTGGTCTACTCGTTGTTTCGACTATTATTTCAGGAATTTTACTTACTGGACAATATGTTGATTTCTTCTATCTGATTAATGCACTTATTTTTTCAATTTTAATTGTCATGTCTGCAACGACAATTAATTGCTATATGGAAATTGAAGTTGATTCCAATATGGTTCGTACTAAAGATCGCGCCTTACCAGCAGGACGAATAAAACCAATTTATGCTGTTGTTCAAGGATGGCTGCTTTTTATTCTCGGATTTAGTCTAACTTATATTTATGTAAATAAAGTTACTGCGTTACTCGGTGCGTTGGCATTTTTTTCTTATCTTTATGTCTATACTCCGATGAAGAGAACTAGTCCTGCTGCGTTATTTGTTGGTGCACTTCCTGGGGCAATTCCTCCTGTGATGGGACGCACAATTGTGACAGGTGAAATTGATGGTCTAGCAATTTTATTGTTTGGTATTTTGTTTATTTGGCAAATTCCTCACTTCATGGCCATCTCGATTTACCATAAACAAGATTACGCGGAAGGTGATATTAAGGTTTATCCTCATTACTACTCAATTGCCAAAATGAAGATCTGTATTGCTCTTTGGACATTACTGTTGTTTTTATTTAGTAGTGCCGGATATTTCTTTGGTCTCAATTCTTGGAACTTTTTTATCGCTTCATTAGTAGTTAATGGGCTATTTTTTGCGCAGAGTTTGCAAAGTTTTTTTATTCATGATGAGCCGAGTTACGTAGCTTGGGCCCGACAATATTTTTGGGGTTCTATAATCTATTTACCACTCTTGCTATCATTGATGATTTTCCTTAGCTAAATCGTGGAAAATGTTATAAAAAAGGGTTAAAATTTATCAATTCAAATTAATAAAGTATTTCAATAGAAGGAAGGTCTATGGGATTTTTGACACCTGTTTTAGCTACAGTTGTTAGTACAACTTCTAAGCAGATGAGTCTTTGGGAAAGAATGAAACCACCTGAAGATATCTCTGTGCACGGTCACTTGATCGATTGGTTATTTGGCTACACTACTTACATGAACCTCTTTTTCTTTGCATTAGTATGTGCAGGATTATTTGGTTTCTCTTACTTTTATTCAGCTAAGAGACACCCAAAGCCTTATTATACTTATGGGAACAAGAAGATTCATATCATCATTGCGACTGTAATTGGTCTATCGGTATTCCTTGGAATCGATATGAACATTACAAGAATGTCGAATGAGGATTATGTAAATGTTTTTGCTAAGTGGCCAAAAGAGGACGAGAATCCACTTCGTATTCAAGCGCTTGGTCAGCAATGGGCATGGCACTTTAGATATGCTGGTGCAGACAATATCTTCAACACAGAAGATGATGTTGTTCAGTTAAATGACTTAAGACTACCTGTTGGTCGTAAAGTTGTTATTCAAGTACTTTCAAAAGATGTAATTCACTCACTATATTTTCCAAATGCTCGTCGTAAGGTTGATGCAATTCCTGGTCGTTTAACTCGTCTATGGTTTGAACCAACTAAAGCTGGTACTTGGGATATTGCTTGTGCAGAAATGTGTGGAACATATCACTACAGAATGAAAGCTTCTCTAACTACTTATTCAGCTGAGGACTACGCAACTTGGATTGCGGAAGCTCAAGAGAAAGCTATTCATGAGAATGACCCTGAAAACCCTGAATTATTCTGGGGTTGGAAGTGGCAGTACTAATTTTAAGATAACTTTTAGGAGAATATAAAATGGCATTTTTCGAGCAACATATTCACTCAGAGCCAAAGACTTTCATCTCAAAGTATATTTTTTCTTATGATCACAAAGTGATCGGAAAACAATTTCTTTGGTACGGAATCATTGGTCTAGGTTTAGGTGGGATGATGGCCCTTATGATTCGCTGGACACTAGCGTTTCCTGGAGAGGCATTCCCAATTCTAGGTAACTTACTTTTCCCTTCAACAGGAGGAGTTGTTCCACCAGATACGTACGCGATGCTTTTCACTATGCACGGTACGATCATGATTTTCTACGCAATTACGCCAATTCTAATTGGGGCGTTCGGAAACTATCTTATCCCATTACAAATTGGGGCAAGAGATATGGTCTTCCCATTACTTAATATGCTTTCTTTTTGGATTGCAGCTGCATCAGCGTTAATCCTTGTTGCTTCTCTGTGTTTACCACTAGGTGCTGCAGCAGGTGGTTGGACTTCGTACCCAACTTTATCAACGCTAATTGGTTCACCAGGGGCCGGGCAAACTCTTTGGACTCTTGCTCTTTTCCTTCTTGGTGTATCTTCAACGATGGGTGCGGTTAACTATATTACAACTGTTATCGTTCTTAGAGCTCCAGGTATGGGATACTTTGATATGCCACTATCTGTTTGGGGTCTATGGCTAACAGCTATTCTAAACGCAATTTTCCTTCCAGTACTTGGTGCAGGTCTTTTACTTCTATTATTTGACCGTGTATTTGGAACAACTTTCTTCCTTGCTGGTGCTGCTGCAACAACAGGAACAGGTGATCCTATCCTTTACCAACACGTATTCTGGATCTTTGGTCACCCTGAAGTTTATATCCTTATTCTTCCTGCGTGGGGGATTGTATCTGACTTACTTTCTTTCTTCGCTAGAAAACCAGCATTTGGTGCGAAAGCAACTGCGCTTTCTATGACTTCGATTACAATTCTTTCAACAATTGTATATGGTCACCACATGTATACGACTCAAATGAGTCCACTTTTAACTCAAACTTTCATGACTCTTACAATGACGATCTCAATTCCATCTGCAATTTTCTTTGCAAACTGGTTAGGGACAATTTGGAAAGGATCAATCAAGTTTGATACGCCAATGATTTTCTCTCTTGGTGTTGTATTCGTTTTTGGTCTTGGTGGTCTAACAGGTCTATATCTAGCAACTGTTACAACTGACCTTTACCTACACGATACATACTTTGTTGTTGGTCACTTCCACTATACGATGGCAGCTTCTGTACTTCTTGGTGGATACGCAGCAATTTATTTCTGGATGCCAAAAATGTTTGGTAAATTCCTGAATGAATTCTGGGGTAAAGTGCACTTCTGGATCACAATGATTGGTCTAAATGGTGTATTCATGGGAATGATGATTGTTGGATACGCAGGTATGCACAGACGTCTTTATAACCCATTTGTTTACGAATTTATGGAAAGACTAATCCCAATTAATGCATTTGTTACTTACTCTGCACTACTAATGGGTCTTGGACAAATTCCATTCGTAATCAACTTTGTTTACACAATTTTCTTTAAGAAAGAAAAAGAGCCAGTATCTGACAACCCTTGGAATGTTGGTACTCTTGAGTGGACAATACCATCACCAGCACCAGTGTATAACTTTAAAGAGATTCCTGTTGTTAAGTGTGGACCACACGAACTAGGAAACCCAAATCTTCCAGAAGGTAAGGATTTCCAATATCAAACTGAAGAAATAGTTGAGGCATAATTAGAATGAACCAAGTAATGACAAACAAAGATTTTGAAGCAAAACAGCTCACATCATCAATCGCGATGATTGTGCTTCTTGTTTCATTTACAATGCTCTTTGCTACGATGTTACTTGGTTTTTCTGTTTACCGTTTAACTGTTGATGTATGGCCACCAATGGGAATGCCGAGAATTCCTCTAACACTCCCTATGGTCAGTACAATAATAATTGCGTTAAGTTCTGTTGCTTTAGTGCTGTTTGAATCTGCATTCAATAAGCACAATACTAAGGCCATGAGAGTTTATTTCGCATTAACTTATTTATTAGGTCTTGGTTTCATGTTTGTTCAATGGCAACTTTGGAACTCAATGGCAGCGATGGGACTTCAAGCTTCTGGCGGAGTATTCCCATCTTTATTTTATGCACTTACTTGGACACATGCTGCGCATATTGTTTTAGGTTTAATTGCACTTTTATTTCTTCTTCCTGTTTCAATGAAAGGTTACAGTATGGAGAAAGTAACTTGGGTACAGAATGTATCTAAGTTTTGGCACTTTTTAGGTGTCGTTTGGTTAGTAATGTTTATCGTTATGTTTGTATTTTAAGAGGATAGCTATGAAGAAAATGGCATTAACTTTAACAGCAATGTTTACAATTTTATCTTTGGTTTCTTGCCAGGAAAACCACTTCAAAGAAGATAAAGTATTCGCAGGTGGCCTCTATGTTAAGAAAGATGTTCTTAATAGAGGGAAGCAAATTTACACTGAATACTGTATGCCTTGTCACGGTGTTGACGGTGATGGAAAAGGTGTTGCAGCTAAGGCAATGAAAGTTCCACCACGTGACTTTACTAAAGGTGTCTTCAAGTTTGGAGAAGTTGAAGCGGGAACTCTTCCACACGATAAGCACTTCTACAAAATCTTAGAGAAGGGTCTTCATGGTACGGCAATGCTTCCATGGGATCTAACTGAAGATCAAATGTTTGAAGTTGTTCAATACATTAAAACTTTTGCTCCATCAGTATGGGAAGGTAAAGATAAGGAACTTGGAAAACAAGTTACTCTTGGTAAAAACCCTTACGGTGTAGCTCACGTTAAGTCTGCTATTGAAGAAGGTAAGAAAGTTTATCACGCAGATGCAATGTGCTGGTCATGTCACAGAGCTTACGTTCCTAAGGATGAGCTTGCGAAGCTTACTGGTATGAGCGCGAGTGATTTCTCTGATAGTGATTATCAATCAAAGCTTCAAGAAACTGAGTGGGGATTCAAATCACTTCCACCTGATTTTACTTGGAATACGATTCGTTCGGCAGATACAGTTGAAGAAATTGCTCTTCGTTTAGCTGCAGGTGTTGGTGGAACAGCAATGGCCGCTTGGAAAGGAACACTTACAGATGATCAAATCTGGGCAGTTGCTCACTACGTAGAGTATCTTAAGAACTTAAAAGACACAGAAGCTCGTAAAGAGTTACTTGATCGTATTAAGAATCAATAAGAATCAACAGAGTTAAATAATGACTAGTTTAGGTATAAAAAGATCAAATTCACTAATCGAAACGCTTGTCTCAAAGAAAGCGTTTTGGTTAGTATTTGTTTTATATTTCTTCTCAGTACCTTTTTTCAAATCAGTATTTAGAGAATTACCTCCTGAACTTCCAGTCATGAAACAATTACCAGCTTTCTCACTTACTAATAGTTTTGGAAAAACATTTGGATCAAAAGAATTAGAAGGGCGTGTTTATATAGCAAACTTCATTTTCACTAATTGTCCGTCTAGCTGTCTTAGGTTAACGGAAGAAATGCAAAAGATTCAAAAGAGAGTAAGAGGACTTGGGCAAAAGGTTGCACTTGTATCTTTTACTGTTGATCCTGAAACGGATAATCCTAAAACACTATTTAAGTATGCAAGAAAACATCAAGCAAATCCTTATATTTGGACTTTCTTAACTGGAAAGACTGAAGATATGCAATCTACAATAGTAGATGGCTTCGGTACTCAGATGGGAAAATTACAAGAAGTTGAGGCCAATGTTAACGGTGAAAAGGTAACAATGCTTGATATTGCACACTCTGAAAAACTTGTTCTAGTTGATGGACATGGTAAAATCAGAGGGTATTACGATTCAACAAGTAAAGATATTAATAAGCTAATGATTGATCTTGGTTTATTAGTTAACAAAGAACAGTATTTAAAAAATTAATTAATTATAAATGGAGAATAAAATGGCTGAAGGCGCACATCATTCACACAAGAAATTATATATTTTCATTTTCTTCGTACTGACGTTTTTAACAGCTGTGGAACTAATCATTCCAGGTATGACAAATATTGCAAAGTTTTATCGCGATAGTGCTTTAGTACTTTTAGCTCTTGGAAAAGCTTTCTTAGTTGCTTACTACTTTATGCACTTAAATGAAGAAACTAAATGGACACGTTTTATTGCTGCAATTCCAATTTCAGCAGGTGTTTATGCTACTGTGCTTATTTTAGAATCAATGTTTAGATAATTAGACACAAAGGAGTTTGTATGTCTGAAAACACGAATACGACTACACAACAAGTACCAACTAAAGAGCCATTACCAGTAAAAGATGGACAATTTACTGCGAAAACAAGTTGGATCATTGGATTTTTAATTGTTGGGCTCCTGATTTTAAAAACATTCATTTATACAAAAGATAAAAAAAGACATGGAAAATAAAAAAAGCCTGCAGAATATGCAGGCTTTTTTTTTAGTTTTTTAAATAAATTGAACAAGAAATCTTTTGCCCTTATTCCTTCTTTCCCCAAAACGAAACAGTTGTTTACAAACACACCGACGCCATAACCCAGACGATTTTCAATCGTAAGAAATTTTTAAAAGCAACTAGAGTGTTTTAATTCTTTATCAGAAAAAAAATCAAAAAATATGTACTGAAATCTTTTGCTAGCTCTTCTTGAGTTGCAATTGATAAAGTTAATTTTAATTTTATATATAAAAAGCTTTCTTCTTCTTCTTTCGAATGCATTCCTTTATCTCCATGCCTAAACAGTGGTTGAGAAATTATTCAGTTCTAACTTTATAAATTATTTAATTTATGAACATATTTAGAAAGTGTGTTTGTTAGTTTTAAATTTTTTCTCTTTTAGTAAAGAAGAAATAAAAAATGTAATGATTGTTTTTGTTAAACTATTATTTGTAAAAGTACTTTTGCTTACACATTATCTTATATTACTTGTAATAGCTTTAAAGCCGGTTTTGTCTGCATTATATAAGTGATAAGAGCAATTTAATTTTTCTAAATTTTAGCGATGATTTCTAAGTTAATAAGTAAAAAAAAACCTGCAAACTGCAGGTCTTTTAAAATTAAAAAAAGTTTTTCTTATTCTAAGTATTCAATACTGATAATTTTATCACCGGCTTTAATCTTTTTTAAGATGTCTAATCCATCTACTACTTGCCCGAAGACAGTATACTTACCATCTAAGTGAGGAAGTGCTGTTAGTGCTATATAGAATTGAGAATCAGCACTATTTTCATCTGTTAAAGTACGGGCCATGGCCATTGTTCCAGCAACATGACTTATATTATTAAATTCTGCCTGGATTTTTTTGCCTGAACCGCCATTACCAGTGCCTGTAGGATCCCCTGTTTGCACTACAAAGTTAGGAATTACTCGATGAAAGCCCAATCCATCATAAAAACCACTTTGAATTAACTGAATTAGGCGTGCAACCGTATTAGGAGCCTTTTTAGGATAGAATTTAAAGGTAATATTACCGTGTGAAGTCTTAATAATACCTTCAGATTCAGATAATCCAGTACGATCTACATTTATTTTAAAGACATCAACCTTTTTGTCCGATACTTCTTCCTGTGTTTTTATATCGCTATTCTTGCTACAACTTAAAAAGATGCATAGAAATAGTGAGATTCTTACAAGCTTTACAATAGTCATTATTGAAATTCTCCTTTGCATAATGAAATTATGATAGGAAATTAAAAAAAATGCAAAAAAAGTAAAAAAAAAGAAAAAACAGTGTTGACATATGAAACGAGGTCACATAAATTACGTTTCACCTTGAGAGATGAACGAAACAAATCAACTGCTTAAAACAGATGATGAGTTATCTTGTGGGCGTGTAGCTCAGTTGGGAGAGCACCTGCTTTGCACGCAGGGGGTCGCAGGTTCGACTCCTGTCATGTCCACCATTTATTTCAAGAGGCTCTTTAACATTCAAATAAAGTAATAAAGATTTGCTGCTTAGGTAGCAAACAAGATGAGAAGAAATCCAAAATAAGTTTTAAACGGTTTTTGAAAGATCTGACGTAACTGAATC
>NZ_JBEBMO010000020.1:0-1135 GCF_043196495.1 Halobacteriovorax sp. XZX-3
AAACTTATTGCCCGTGATATGTGCAAAGTATTCGAGCAAGAATGTGTACTCATCTCACGTCATGCGTGTGATGCTGAATTAGTGGAGGCATAACATGGCTATCAAACTTGAACATGTACGCTACCGCTATCGCACTCTGACACACAAGAATAAGCCTAACATTTACATGTGCTTTCACTTGACTGCGAGTGGTAATACACCTCACTTTGTCACTGATGACCTAGACCTAGCCATCGAGTACACAAAGGCTATGAGCAATCATGAATGGGACGTTGCCTACTCCATACTCAACGGCATTATCAACCGACCTAACCTCGCTATGTGGGGAGCATGGGAGACGTGCGTGTCTAGGGTAGGTCATGATGTACACAGGGCATTGGAAGCCGAGCTTGCTAGTAAAGCCGTGCCTCCTGCGCCTACTCCTATAGTCAGTGCATGGACCTTCAAAGACCCTGACGATTTGACATTAGAGACACCTGATGGTGACTGCGTGTATGTCTGTGGTAGTGGTGAGCGTATCATGTATGGTGCAGATAAAGGTGAAGCTGATAACCTAGTCTATTATGTAAATGTAGGCGACTACCAGCGTGCTATTGATGTGCTTCGTAAGAACAAAGATAGTGCCGTCACTGGGTGGGGACACCAGTTACTCACAGACCTAGAGAATTACATGCTCAAGAAACCTAATGCAGTAACTGATACCACTGAGTCTGATACATGGGGTATCGGTAACAAACCTCACGCCAAGGTCAAACAGTGGGAGCCTGACACTCCCGACCCTGACGTGGACTTAATGAAATCAATTCGAGATGCGTGCTCACGCTAAGGAATAATTATGCAATGCTACGATGTATTAGAAGTGTTGTTTGAATCAGCCAGTGGTGGGTACAAAGTGTACTCTGAACTGGATGAATGCGTGTACACTATGACTGCCGAAGACCTCAAGCATGAGCGCGAATTAGGCAACGATGTGTACGACCCGTATCAATTAGTCTTCTTCAACTAGGGGGTGCATCATGCCTACTGTGTACGTAATCAAGATGATACAGCGAGGCACAGATGAGCCTGACTATCAGATTGAGAAGACACTCACTGGCAAGTCAAGGGCTAAGTTATTAGACCTAGCTCTTGAACA
>NZ_JBEBMO010000021.1:0-1064 GCF_043196495.1 Halobacteriovorax sp. XZX-3
CGTCAAGGTAGCCAAGACGGTAACGTTCATGGCTTGAACCCTAACTACATGTACGCCCTAGAGCTAGGCAATCAGATTGAAGTGACTGATGACCTGCTAGAAACAATGGGCTTCCAGCGTGTAGACCCTGACGAGGCTATGGAGGCTTAGATGCTAATCAATCCACTGCCTTACATGGCAGATATACAAGAGCCACTGACTGATACACCAGTCAAGGACAAGCTCCCCTTCAAGGAGTGCCGTTCCTTAGTGGATGCTGACATGTTCGTGTACGCAGCAGGCTTCTCTGTTGAACACCGAGAACCGTTGGCATACGACAAGGACGGTAAATTCTTGGGGCAGTGGAGTAAGAAGTCTAAGTTCAACGAGTATTGCAAGAAGCATCCTGAGTTCGCGGCGAAGGTAGCAGATGTGGATATTCATTTCTGGATAGAGGAGTTCGACAAGTGTCGTCTCATCTTGCAGAACAAGAAGAAACAAATCACTGCTATCTCCCGTCACTCTCCGCAGAAGTGGTTCCTTACTAAAGGTGCCACACTGTGGCGTAATGATGATGCAACCATCCAGAAGTACAAGGGTTGCCGTGACAACATGGAGAAGCCTGTCTACTACGATGACATCCGTGACTTCATGGTGGACAAGTTCCATGCTCATGTGTGTGAGGGTCTGGAAGCCGATGACTCCATTGCTGCTACAGCTCGTAACGAGATAGGTAGAGTGATTGTGTTCTCCGGTGATAAAGACCTGCGCACTGTGGCAGGCTACCAATGCAACACTGGTAAGTTGAAGGAAGGTATCTTCTACGTCACCCCGCTTCAAGCGTGCCGTAACCTGTACATCCAGATGCTAATGGGCGACCGCATCGACCACATCAAGGGGTTGTCCGGTGACAAGCAATGCCGTGGCTACGGTATCAAGACAGCTACTAAAGCCATCGAGCAGTTCATCACTGAGTACGACATGGCTAAGTTCGTAGCCTCCGAGTACCAGAAGAAATACCCAGACGGTGTCATGGCAGAAGATGGCATCACTCATCTAACGTGGCAAGAGATGCTAGTGGAGAC
>NZ_JBEBMO010000022.1:0-1046 GCF_043196495.1 Halobacteriovorax sp. XZX-3
GGCTACCACAATGGACACGTGTACTTCGGGGACCGTGACCACAATGGTAAGACTCGTATCCTTGTCAGCCAGCTTGTGACATCACTGGACAACATCCCTAAGTGTTTCCAAGACGCAGACCCTACGGCTGAGGAGATTAACGACCTCATCGCAACAGATGGATTCACCATGTACCCAGTGGGTATGGGTGCACCTATCACAATGGTCGAGTTCAACAAGCGATTGCTATTGCTTTGTACGAATGGTGTATGGGCTATCCGTGGTACATCAGGTGGTGGTGCAACTGCTACTGACTTCACCTTGGATAAGGTGGCATCGGTAGAGTTCAACAGTCCACAGAGTGTGGTTGATATTGGTACAGCGATTGTGTTCTGGTCAGAGCGAGGCATCATTGCCATCGGTGTGAATGACTTCGGTGATTTGACATCGAACAACCTGACTGAGAATACCATTGATGAATACTATGATTCACTGGACCGTGACATCATCAAGAATGTGAAAGGTACTTTCATCAACGATGAGAACCGTGTGTACTGGGTTGTGCCTAACAAGCAGGACAGCAACGGTGAGTACAAGGCTGACGGTGAGTTAGTGCTCGTGCTTAACCTCGACACTGGTGGGTTCTATAAACACACAGTGAGTGGTGGTCCATTGCTCCATGCTCCGTTCCGTCGATTGGTGAACACTCGTGCTGAGGTGAGCGTACCTATCACTGAGACAGATGGCACTGTCATCACTGACACACTAGGCGACCCTGTAACTGTGACACGTACTGTGACTACTACAGGTGTAGATGGACTGGCTTACTTCGCATCGTATGATGATGGTGTGAACGGGCAGTTCAACTTCATTGCTGAGCACCAGCCTTGGGGCTTTGCTGACTGGGCTAACGTACCTAACATGACCCGTGTGAACTACTCGTCATTCGTGGACTTTGCCTATGAGTACCCAGAGGTGATGATTGGTAACATCTCGCTACCATACATTCACTCGTACTACCTAACAGGTATCCGTGTTCAGACAGAGCAGTACACCACAGAGACAGC